>NZ_SWFL01000003.1:0-876545 GCF_005144805.1 Bacillus sp. S2(2019) | reverse complement strand
CTACCGGTCCGACTGGTGCCACGGGTATCACAGGTGCAACCGGTCCGACTGGTGCTACTGGTATCACAGGTTCAACCGGACCTACTGGGGCAACGGGTATCACGGGTGCTACTGGATCTACTGGTGCTACAGGAATTACAGGTTCAACTGGAGCTACTGGGGCCACAGGTATCACGGGTGCTACCGGTCCGACTGGTGCCACGGGTATCACAGGTGCAACCGGTCCGACTGGTGCTACTGGTATCACAGGTTCAACCGGACCTACTGGGGCAACGGGTATCACGGGTGCTACTGGATCTACTGGTGCCACGGGAATCACAGGTTCAACTGGAGAAACTGGTGCCACGGGTATCACAGGTTCAACTGGAGCTACTGGTGCTACAGGAATTACAGGTTCAACCGGACCTACTGGGACCACTGGCATCACGGGTGCTACTGGATCTACTGGGGCCACGGGAATCACAGGTTCAACCGGACCTACTGGGGCCACTGGTGTGACGGGCAGCACTGGACCAACTGGTCCGACTGGCGCTACAGGTATCACGGGTGCTACCGGACCTACTGGAACAGGTGGTTTTACGGATACAGCACTATATGCTGCTAATAGTTCTGGTCCTACCATTGTTACTGTAGCCTCGGGAACGAATATTCCATTGCCGAACTTTCAAAACATTACCGGTTTTACAGCAAACGGCACAAGTACGGTTTTTACCGTTCTGCAAACAGGTAAATATTATATTACGTATCAAGTCAACACCACTACAGCACTTTTGATTAATACGCGTTTACTGTTAAATGGAACAAATACTATTTCTGGTTCTGTTCAATCACCTACTATCTCTACTTCATTTATTAACAATACTGTCATTGTTAATTTAACAGCTGGTAATACTATTTCACTGCAGTTTTTTGGAGTGGTTGTCACAGCTATATTAGTTGGCGGTGGTGGTGCGGCCGGAGCAACCTTGACCATCATACGGCTCAGTTAAGCAAAAAAAGAAAAAAGAAAGGCTTTTTCAGCCTTTCTTTTTTATGTCTTCTATGACTTTTATACAATGTTCGATATCATTAGATTGTAAGAGGTGAAAAATAGATTGGATGACGGTAAACTCTAAATTCCACCATTCTAACAACTGAAGTTTTTCAATTGTTTTAGATGAAAATCGGTATTTCATGAGCTGCTGCGGATTTCCTGCGGCGATTGCATATGGCGGTACATCTTTTGTGATCACACTATTTGCTCCAATTACTGCTCCGTTCCCTATACATACTCCTGACATAATCGTCGCTCCATTTCCAATCCATACGTCGTGCCCTATGTGCACATCTCCTTTGGATTTGGGATGTCCCTTGATATGGGCAGCTTCTTTGAAAATTTGATTAAATGGATACGTTGTGACCCAATCTGTTCGGTGTTCACCACCAAGAAAAACTTTTACTTCGTTTGCGATGGAACAAAACTTTCCTACATTCAGCGTTGTTCCTTCTCCCCACGTCAAGACTTGAAAATCTGGTCCAGCATAAGTGAAGTCACCGATATCATACGAACTGAGCTCACTTCTTTGGTTTAAAAACATAGAAGATCAGACCCCCTACAAAGTAATCGATCTTCGTATATATATGCCAGATGATAGGCTCACATTATGATTGGACAAGTGCAACGATCTGCTTTTTCTTCCATACCAGTCGATAATAGCCGTATTGGAGCAATAAGTTTACAAAAAAGGCTGCAGGATATCCTATCCAGATTCCTTTGATCCCAAGCGATGTATGGTGTGATAGCACATAAGCCACTGGTACTTCAACAAGCCAAATGGAACAAATACTAAAGATGGTCGGCCATAGAACTGTTCCACTTGCTCTCATCGTGGCAGCAACGATTTGTGCTGTTCCGAAAATGAGATAGCTCCATAGTGTAATCACGACCAAACTATATGCAATATCAATCGTTGCAGGATCTGTTAAAAAGATAGATAAAATTTGTGGTGCGAAAATATAGACGAAAATAATAATCAATCCGCCTAACGCAAAGTTTAGCCCCAGCCCAATTTTAATGACATCTTTCAAACGATTCATGTTTCCTGCGCCAATGAACTGTGCGGCGAAGATAGAAACCGCAATACCAAGGCTCACTGCGGGCATCTGTACATAACTTACGACTTGATTGACAACGCCATAAGCTGCGGTCGCCTGTGATCCATAATCGTTGACAAAAGAAATGACAGCAATTTCTGATAAAGAAATGAGAATCATATTAATACTAGAAGGGATACTTAACTTTAATAGCGTTTTTAATAAATCCCCTTTCATCAATAAATGCTTTCTAACCGACGCATCAATGCGCAGCGGGTGCTTTGTTTTATAAAGATAGATATGAAGAATGATAAACGTAACGATTGTAGAAATCACAGAAGAATACGCAGCACCATATAAACCAAATGCCGGTAAACCAAGCCAGCCGAATAATAAAATTGGCAGCAATAAAATATTGGTTCCTGTACTAATCATTAAGAAATAAAATGGTGTTTTTGAATCTCCTGTTCCTCGTAAAAAAGTTGTATAGACAAAATAAAGAAATAAGATGGGCATGGAGATGAATAGGATTCTGGCATATGCCGCACTTTCCTCCACAATATTTGCAGGTGTCCCCATCAGATGTAAAATATCTGTGGCAAAAAAACCTCCAATGATAGCTAAAGAAAGTCCGATTAAAAAGGTGAACGAAAGCGTTGTACCGATAATTTCCTTTAACCTCTGCTCATTTTTTGCTCCGTATGCTTGTCCAATAAGGATCGAGCTCCCTGATCCAATCCCAATGGAAAAAGAAACAAGTAAAAAGAAAAGTGGAAAGAATGCCGAAATCGCAGCTACTGCATCCTCTCCAATCCATCTACCGACAAGCACAATGGAAACAAGCTGTCCAATTGATTGCAAAATATTGCTTAATAAAAGTGGAATTAGAAAGATCGACATGGTTTTTACTAAAGATTGATTATTATCTAACGTCATGATGGTTCTCCTTCTCTGTCTAAAGATCCTCAGCTAACATGCTGACAATGCGGTCTTCTATCTCTTTTCCTTTTTCGTCATCAACGAGATGATTCAATAAGATGGAAAAAGCAAGCGTTTTTCCACTCTGTGTTTCAATATATCCAGATAGTGTGCTGACCGTTGATAGCGTACCTGTTTTTGCACGCACTTTTTCTAGTGTAGCTGGTTCTTTCAATCTGTTTCTTAATGTACCTCCCACCATACGCTCACTTGCCCCAGCTAACGGAAGTGCATGGACATAGGTGTTAAACCATTTTTCCTTTTGAATGTTTGTCAAAAATAACGTGAATTGATTTGCAGAAACAAGGTTAATGGGTGATATGCCTGATCCGTCTCTCAACACAGTCATAGATGCATCTATGCCATAGGCAGGAAGACGTTCATTCAGCACGTCAAGCCCTTTGTCAAAACTCCCTTTGTTCTTTACCCGCTTCCCAAGTTCTTTTAACAGAATTTCTGCATGTGTATTGTTGCTTAATTTCATCATCGGAACAAGAAGATCGGATAAAGGCATTGATGTATGGGAAGCGATTTTTTTCGCTTTTTTAGGAACTTGTTTTGTTTTGAGTGGTCCTTTCAGCTGAATCCCCTCAGCCTTTAATGCTCGTTTCATTAAGTCTAAAGCATACGTTGTCGGTTCCCATAATGCGACCCATTGTTTAGACGAGGATGCTTTTAGCGGAATCGTCCCAGTCAGTGTAATTTTGTTTGTACCGTGAGAGCGTTTAAAAGATATTTTCTTCTTTCCACCTTCTGGCACAGTTTTCACTTGATTGACAACTTGAGCGACGTCAGTCTTCGGGATCATCTCATAGCTGGCCTTCTGCCCTGCTTTCTTTCCCGGCTTGACTTCGAGAATGATCGTTCCTGCATCATAATCCTCATTCGGTGAAGCAGTAAGAGCAGATATTTGAGCGCCGTAATATTGATCTTCATCACTCCACGGCAGATCGATGGAATACCTTGTGTCATCAAACCAAGTATCATCAGCTGCAAGCTGTCCACGAATCGTATGTATTCCGGCCTTTTTGACTTGTTTGGCTAATGCGGCAAAATCGCTTTCTAACAATGTCGGGTCTCCAGAGCCTCGGAGATAAAGATTGCCGTGCAATGTTTTTTTGTGAATTGAACCATCTATCCAAACGTCTGTTGGAAAAGTGTGTGTTTCACCCAGTAGATCGAGTGCGATAGCAGATGTGAGTAATTTCATATTAGAAGCAGGAGTCAGACGGATGTCCGCTTGATGTTCATAAAGAAGAGAAGTGTCAGAAGTATCGCGTACGCTGATGCCAGCAATTGCGCCCTCTAAATCAGGTGCTGTTCGAATGAATTCGTCTAAAGAAGTGATCCATTTTGATTGATCATCATGAGCTGTTAGTTGTTCATCTTTCACTGAAAAAGGGAGAAATAACATCGACAAAATACATAGTTGTAAAAACATGACCTGTGAGAAACGTTTCACGCAATCCCTCCTTTTTAGAAAAGCAGCCAAATTTAGCAGATTATGTTCATTATACACAAAAGAACGTTTGTTCTCAAAGGTTTTTTAAACAGAAAAGTCAGCTTTCTTTGACGAAAACTGACAAGCCTCTTTTACCTTTTTTCAGGATTCCAGCCATCGCTTCCGCTAAGCACGGATTGAACGGTGATTTGACTTGCTTCGTTTTTTGTTAATATCGTTGACCACTTCACTCGGTTTGCCACATGACTCCCTGCGCCCGTTGATCCATATTCTTGATATCTAGCCGTTCTTTCGTTGTCTTTGTTATCCCAGTTATGCCATCCCTCAGCTTTAATATGTTCATCCATTTTTGTTTGGAGGAACGTGACAGCCGAATGTGGTCTCCATGGACGGCCTAAGTACACAGATTGAGACGAAGCCGTTCCTTTATTTAATGTGGAATCAATAAAAACGTAGCCATACTTTTGCGCTTCTGTTGTGGATGCCGCTGTAATATACCCATTTCCAAGACTTTTTATTTCAGCTCTTTTAAATACAGCCGTTGCTGAACCAAAGATGAAGTCAACCGTGCCCTCGATATAACAATCTTCATAATATTGTCTCCCTGTGCCAGTGGCATAAAGTGTATCTTGATACCCGAGAACACGTACGTGTTTAAACACAGCCCGGTCCCCGGATACATAAAGGGCAACCGCCTGCCCTGCGTTTCGGCCAGCTGTATTTTGAAACGTGATATTTTCTGCATAAAAATGATTTGCCCGAATCATTGTACTAGAGCTATTGGTTGTGCTCCCGCTGCTTGCATTTGTATCATCATACGTCAGAATCGTCTGATACTGATTTTCTCCAATAAAGGACACATACGGCTTATTTTGCGGAAGGAGAATCTTTTCTTTATACACACCATTTTTAATATATATCGTCGTTTGCTGTTGATTGTTCACTGGTATCGCATCAATGGCAGATTGAACCGTTCGAAATGTCCCATTTCCTTTTTGATCGACAATAAGCACGCGGTTTGTTTGATGGTTGTGTCCAGCTGCTTGCGCATAAGCTGAGTCAAAAAGCAGTAAGGCCAATACCATCATCAGCAGTCGTTTTCCATACTTCATCACACATCTCCCCCTTATATTGTGAACGTTTTCATTGACGTATTCTTTTTGATCCTATTCAGTGATAAAACAAAAAAACACAAAAAAACATCCACTGTGTTAGGTTGTGGATGTTTTTTCATATTTCATCGCATAAATTCCTTCATTTTCAATCCATTCACAAAATAGGACGTCTTTATAGGAGGATATGTGCTGCTTTTTCAATTGCTCTCTCAGCCACGCTTCATCAAATCCAGCTTCCTTTAAATCTTTTTTTAAAATCTCTCCGTCGATAATAAACGTTCTAGGCAATGTGACTTCTTTTCCTTTCACGTTCACATCTTCGGCTGTAGCTGGTGCATATTTCATTTTCGGAAGCACACTCACAGACCCATCCGTTTCCAAAATGGCAAATTCAATTTCATTAAGAGCAAAATGCCCTTTCGCTCGAATCAGCGTCTGCAACTGATTTAAATCGAGCATATTTTTCTTTAATCGATTGTAGTGAATCTTTCCTTTATCAATCACAAGAGTGGGTCTTCCCTCTAAAAAAGCGCGAATGGATTTGAATTTTTGTGAAAGCCATTCAACTGTGTAGATTAAAACGCCCCAGACTGCAACTGCAAAAAGGATATGTAGCACGCTGACTTCTGGATCAAAAATGGCGTTACCGACCATCTCCCCTAAAATCAGTGCAGAAATAAAATCAAACGGCGTGATTTGTGCAAATTGTGTTTTCCCTAATAGCTTTGTAATGGAAAATAAAGCGAAAAATCCGATAAAGAGTTCAATCAAAATATTAAAAAATGGCACACATATACCTTCCTTTCTCACTGCATGTACTTACAAGCATGTACAGGAAAGGAAGGTTCTAAACCATTTATGAAGGCAGTAAAATAAAGACGTCGTCTCCCTCAACCAATGCTTCATATGTTTTCACGCATCCATGATCTGGTTCTTGAACATTTCCTGATGAAAGATTGATTTTCCAATCATGCATTGGACAGAAGACATGATCTCCGCTCACCATTCCTTCAGCTAGTACACCGCCTTTATGAGGACAGCGATTTTCAATGGCTTTGAACTGCTTGTTAGAGGTTTGAAAAACAGCTAATTCAAGTGGACCGGCTGCGACTGTTTTCCCTAGCTGCAACGGGAAATCTGATATTGTACCAATATGAACTTTTACAATTGAAACTGTCATCTGATCTCATCCCTTCAATTGATTTAGACGGAAGCAGTTGCCTTTTGAAATAATTGTCTTGTTTCTGTTTCGTTCTCTCGAATCTCTTGCCACGGTTCTTCATAAGTTGAAAGTGCGATGTCCATTCTTTCGATTAATGCTGCACGTTTCTTGTCATCTAGCAGTACCGTTTGGATATGATTCAATCCAAGCCGTTCAACCCAAGCGGATGTTCTCTCTAAATAATTTGCGGTTTCTCTGTAATATTGAAGGTAGGCTGCGGCCATTTGTTCTACTTCTTCTGCTGTACTTACTTTCATTAATAAGTCTCCAGCTCGTAAATGTGTCCCTCCATTCCCGCCAGCATACAATTCAAATCCCCCATCGATACCTACGATGCCAAGATCTTTAATCCCAGATTCAGCACAGTTTCTTGGACAGGCTGATACGGCCATTTTGACTTTGTGCGGTGTGGCAAGTCCTTCAAATTTCTTTTCAAGTGCGATCCCAAGAGAAATGGAATCCTGCGTTCCGAATCTGCAAAATTGTTCTCCAACACAAGTTTTGACGGTTCTTAATGATTTTCCGTAAGCATAACCAGACGGCATATCTAAATCAGCCCATACTTTTGGTAAATCTTCTTTTTTGACACCTAAAAGGTCGATTCGCTGCCCTCCAGTCATTTTCACAAGCGGTATCTCATATTTGTCAACGACATCCGCTATTTTTCTCAGGTCATTAGCATTTGTCACGCCTCCGTACATACGTGGAACGACCGAATAGGTACCATCGTTTTGGATGTTGGCATGCATTCGTTCATTCACAAATCGCGAGCTTTTTTCATCTTTGTAGTCAAGCGGATACATCATCCCTAAATAGTAATTCAGTGCAGGCCGGCACTTTGAACAGCCTTCTTCTGTTTCCCAGTCAAGTACATTCATCACTTCTTTGACATGCTGCAAACCTTTCTCTTTTATTTCATGAATCACTTCATCTCTTGATAAGGTGGTGCAGGCGCAGATGGTTTCTTTTTGCGCAGTGCGGTTTGCATCATCGCCTAAAGTGTGCCATAAAATCTCTTCCACAACAGGTTGGCAGCCTCCGCATGACCGAGAAGCACTTGTACATTGCTTGACCTCTTGTATAGTCGTTAGGCCTTCTTTTTGAATAGCTGCCACTATTTGACCTTTTGAGACACCATTACAGCCACAAACGATATGGTCGTTTGCCATTTGTTCAATCGTGTTTTCTTGCGCCAGCTCATTTGATGTTAAGACAGATACTTTTTCCATATCTGACATATCAACACCTTCTCTAATGTACGAGAATAAACGTGGTCCATCGCTTGTTTCTCCAAACATGACGGCGCCGACTAATCGGTTTTGCTGGAAGACTAGTTTTTGATAAATACCTTGCTGTTCATCAAAAATTTTAATCGCTTTTTTCTCATCGTTTTCGATAAAATCTCCAGCTGAAAATACATCAACCCCTGATACTTTTAGCTGTGTCGATAGTACAGATCCTTCATAAGGCGTCGGGGCCATATCACAAACATGCTTCGCAAGCACGTTTGCTTGATCGTATAATGGCGCAACAAGACCGTACGTTTGTCCTCTATGTTCAACACATTCTCCGACTGCGTAAATCCGCGGGACACTTGTTTCCATGAAATCATTGACGATAATCCCCCGGTTCACTTCAATGCCGCTCGTTTCGGCAAGCTTGTGATTCGGTTTAATTCCTGCTGCCATGACCACCATATCTGTCTCTAATGTAGAACCATCTGAAAATGTTAGCCCTTCTACCCTTGTATCTCCTAAAATCTCATTTGTCTGTTTTCCTAATAGAAAGCTCATGCCTTGTTTTTCTAAAGCTGCTTGCAGAAGCTGACCTGCCACCGGATCGAGCTGCCGGTCCATTAGATGAGAGCCAAGATGAATGACGGTCACTTCCATTCCTAAGTTTAGTAGACCACGCGCGGCTTCAAGTCCAAGGAGCCCGCCTCCAATGACGGCTGCTTTTTTGTACATCATAGATGCTTTGACCATTTCCTCTGTGTCTTGTAATGTACGAAAAGCTGTTACCCCTTTTTTATCGCTCCCTGGAATGGGCGGGATGAACGGGAGGGACCCTGTCGCTAAAATTAAACGGTCATAATGCACGGTCCGTCCTTGATCACTCATAACGGTTTGATTGTCTGGATCGATCTTCACAATGGTCTCATTTGTAAACAGCTGAATATGATGTTCTTTGTACCAATTCCAATCGTTTAACGTAATATCCTCTGTCTTTGTATCCCCTTGGAGAACTTTCGATAAAAGAATCCGATTATAGTTAGGATACGGCTCAGTTCCAAATACAGTCATGTCGAATCGTTCATTGTCTGTTTTTAAAATGTTTTCGAGCGTTCGGATACCAGCCATACCATTCCCTACTAATACGAGTTTTTCTTTCATGAAAAACACCCCTCATGTGATCGTTTTTTAGAAAGTACCATAATCTAAACAAAGATGGAAAATACATGTTAAAATTTCTCACATAGTTTTCAATTCTTGTAGGCTGACAGCTGTACAGGACAATATTTAAAACCTGGCATTTTACTGTGTGGATCTAACTGTTTACCAATTAATAGGTTAATTGATTGATGTTTATTCCAGTGAAACGGAACAAACACAGTATCTTTTCGGATGCTATCTGTTATGTGGCACCTCATGATGACACTACCTCGTTTTGACTGGATGGTGACGAGCTCCCCGTGCTGAAGTCCATAAGCTTCGGCTGTGTCAGGATGAAGCCCTACATAAGCTTCAAACTGCCGGGCAACAAGAGAGGTGCTTTTTCTTGTTTGAACGCCCGTTTGGTAATGAGCCATCACCCTGCCGGTCGTTAAATAGAGTGGATATTCTGGACTGACTGGTTCTTTTGCACCCTGTTGTCCATGTGCAACGACTGCAAATTTTGCTAATTTATCAGGATGTGAGAATTGATGCTCAAATAGTCTTTCTGTTCCTCGGTCTTCCAAATGAGAGCAGGGCCATAATATGCCTTGCGTCTTCCTTAACCTGTCATAGGTCATACCGGAATAATCGGCTTTGGCTCCTTTCGTTGCTGTTCTCAATTCCTCAAAGATGTCTTCTGCAGATGAAAAAGAAAAAGAGCCGCCTTTGCCTAATACTGCTGCTATTTCACAAATGATTTGCCAATCGTGCTTTCTTTGGTGTTTGAGTGGATAGGTTGCTTCTCTCAGCGTAACGCGTCCTTCTATGTTCGTCATGGTCCCTTCGTCCTCTAAATATGACGAAGCTGGTAAAATAACATCTGCGAGTGCAGCCGTCTCAGAGATAAATAAATCAATTGCGACAAAAAAGGACAGCTGCTCGATGGCTTTTTTGATAAAGCTTGCATGCGGACCTGATTGAACAGGATTAGAACACATTAAAAAGAGCGCTTTTATCTCTCCTTTCTGCATTTTTTCAAACATTTCAAAAGCAGATACACCTTTTCCAGGCAGTTCTTTTTCATCGATCTTCCATATTTCGGCCATTTCTTTTCTATGTACTGGGTTTGTGATATCACGGTAACCAGGAAGCTGATCTGCTTTTTGTCCATGCTCTCTTGCACCCTGTCCATTTCCTTGCCCAGTAATGGCACCATAGCCACACCCAATCCGGCCAATCTTCCCAGTAACAAGCAGAATATTCAGGAAATTACGAACGGATGCTGTCCCGTCTATTTGCTGCTCAATGCCTCTTGCAGTCAGAATCATGCCTGTTTTTTCGCGGGCGAATTTTCTCGCTATTTTTTGAATGACTTTCATCGATACACCGGTTTGCTGCGTAATGTCTTGCAGGGACATGTGTGAAATATGCTGTTTCATTTCTTGAAAACCTGATGTTCGTTTTTTAATAAATTCTTCGTCTAGTAACTGTTCATGAAGCATGACGTGTAAGATTCCATTTGCGAGTGCAGCATCTGACCCAGGCCTTAAGCTGACATGTAAGTCAGCTAGTTTGGCTGTTGCTGTTTTTCGCGGATCGATCACGATGAGAAATGCCCCGTTCTTTTTAGCTTCTTCCAAATACGGTATGAGGGTCGGCTGACATTCCGCTATATTGGTTCCAACCAATAGTAAAACCCGGGCATGCTTGATGTCACGAAGCGGAAAGGTTAGACCCCGATCAAGTCCAAATGTTTGGTTAGCTGCTGTTGCTGCTGAAGACATACACAGTCTTCCATTGTAATCAATGTATTTCGTTTTAAGGGCGACCCTTGCAAATTTTCCGAGTAAATAAGCTTCTTCATTTGTAATCGATGCACTACCATACACACTGATAGCATCGTTCCCATGTTCCGTCTGAAGGGTTTGAGTGCGTGCTTTGATTTCGTCAAGTGCCTCTTGCCAAGTCACTTTGACAAATTGACCGTTTCTTTTGATGAGGGGGTGATTCAATCGTTCCTTGTGCAGTGCGTGCTGGTGGGCATGCTGCCCTTTCATACAGATCCTGCCGAACGTGGTTGGATTATGAATACCTATCGTCTGGTAGCGTGTTCGCCCTTCTGCGTGCTGCTCGACTAATTGCATTTTGCACTGCATACTGCAAAACGGACATTGAGATGGGAACACCCTTTTTCGCTCTTGCTGCTCTGATGTTTGCTGCACATATTGTAAAAAAGATTGATTCATACATTCACACCCTTTTGTCTACTTTGCTCAAATTGCTCGCAGAGCTCTTCTCTCATTTCCTCATCGAGCAATTTTTCTCGGATGGAAATGATGCCGTTTTTTTGGATCCAGTCTCCAATAGATTCTTGAAAATATGCACGTTTTCTATAGTCTTCAAGCAGTGCTTTTAAAAAAGGAATCAGCTCATCCGTTCGGCTCACAGAATAAAAAAGCTGACCTGCCTTAGGTTGACGTATGCTGCCTCCTATATAAATGTCCCATTCATCCAGCTGCTTCTTGATGCAGATGTCATAGATGGGGCTGAAATGACATACGCAGGAAGGACCAGCGATATGAATCGATGTGACTGCAGGTAAAAGCGTGTTTTCTAGTTGTCTTTCGATCTCCATGACAAGTGTTGTGACAGATGGATCGTGACGACAATCACATGATAGAACATGAGAAAGTCTCTTGCTTTCTTGTGGCATGATGTGTCCATGTTCTTTTACAATATGGTCGGCCTCTTGTGAAATACCGATCAGCCGAATTCGTTTATTCTCCGTTAGTTCTACGTGCTGAATTTGCTTTTGCTCTAATAATCCGGTTATCATCTGTAAAAATGTCAGATCAAGACGGCCACCATATAACTGAGGCATTAGTATGTGCTCATGATCTGATGGGCTGTCTTTTACGAAAAGATCTTGAAACTGCTCAAGATAGTATGGAATGGCTGCTCGGCACTTGTCACAGCCGTTATCTGTCATCCAATCAAATTGTCTTCTTACTTGCTCTTCATTCAGCGGCTGCTGCTTTTTTACATACGAAAAAATGGTCTCTTCCTCTACATTTGTGCACGAGCAAAACGTGTCCAGTGCTTCCGTTAGCTGATTTGATGAGACATGGCAGCAGGCACGAACAAGCTCTTGACAGCCTCCGCAGCCCGTTGCGGCCCCTGTCTGTTTTTTTATCTCTTCTAAATTTGTCAGCTGATGGACCGATATGCTTTTGAATATCGCTCCCTTCGTCACCGTGTGGCATTGGCAGATGAGATCCTCTATTTTTAATGAATCTAAAGGGGATATCTGCTCTTCATTCAGTGATTTCATGACTACGCTTTTATCACGCCCCACTTTTACATCCTGCAAAAGCTGCTCAGCTCTCTCAAGTTGACCAACTAATACAACGCCTGTGAGCACATCATGTTCAAACACTAGTTTTTTATATACTTCTTGTTCTTCATCTAAGTAAGTCACCACTGAAGCGGAGGGGGATCGGTTTACAATACTGCCAGCAGAATAAATAGATATGTCATTTGCTTTCAATTTTGTTGAATAAATGGCAGGAGGTAAATTCGTGACCAGTTCATCTAATAAATGATTCGCAAGCACGTTTGCTTGTTCATAAATAGGCTGCACAAGACCGTGCACCATTCCCTTATGCTCTGCACATTCTCCAATAGCATAAATATTCTCAACGTTTGTCTGCATGACATCATTTACAACAATGGCTTTTCTTGTATGAATGCCGTGCTGTTTTGCAAGCTCTATATTCGGACGGACCCCTGTTGTGAAAACCACGAGATCAGCATCCACGATGTCTCCACTTTTTAACAGAACGCCTTCTACTCTCTCGTTTCCTAAACATGCAATCGTATGAGCATTTGTTTTTACCTGAATCCCCTTGCGACTTAATTGTTGAGACAAAAGCCCTGCAGCGGTTTCATCTAATTGGCGTTGCATAAGCCAATCCGTGTGATGAATCAAGGTTGTCTTCAGTCCAGCGATCTGTAAACCAGCGGCCACTTCCACACCAAGTACACCACCTCCAATGACTGCTGCACGCTCATAGCGTAAAGAATCAGCGTAAATGGCCTCATAATCGTCAATCGTACGAAAAGCATAGACCCCTTTTTTGGATACGCCTTGTATAGGTAGAAAATGAGGCGATGAGCCTGTGGCGATAACCAGTTTGTCATACGGGATATTCCGGCGTGCTTCTGTCATGAGCAATTGACGCTTTGTATCGATGTGGACAACTGCTTCGCCTGTTTGGATGGTGATGTCATGTTTGGTGTACCATTCTTTTGGCTTTAGTTCAATTTGAGACAATGATTCACTTTTTTGTAAAACCGATGAAAGTTTTATTCGGTTGTAGGCCGGGTGCTTCTCTTTTCCAATGATCGTGATGGAATAGCGTTCTGGCTGATTCTTTACGATATGCTCGATACATTTCATACTCGCCATGCCGTTTCCGATAAACACGAGTTTACGTTTTGCCATGTGAGATCAACCTTTCTAGCTTTTTGCGCCAAAGCAATGTTTGCCTAGATTATGGCACACATTTGTAAAAAAGTGTTTATCCATGTCATTTTTTCTAACACAATACTTCCATTCCTTCTATCAACTCGCTATCTTTAAGTCAGAAAATTCAAAATAAAGGAGTGGTTTTGTGAAACTCTCAGAATTGACTTCTAGTGGTCATCCTAAGACATTGTTTGGTTCATTTTTATATTTTGACGTGAGTTTCATGATTTGGGTTTTGCTGGGGGCACTCGGTGCTTTTATTGCACAAGATTTTGCCTTATCGACAATAGAAAAAGGCATGATTGTAGCCATTCCGATTTTATCCGGATCTTTTTTTCGAATTGTGCTAGGCCTATTAACAGACCGAATGGGACCTAAAAAAACAGCGATGATGGGCATGATTTTGACCACCATTCCGCTTATATGGGGGTTTTTCGGTGGTACAACCCTTTCAGAGCTAGTACTGATCGGGATTTTATTAGGGGTTGCAGGTGCGAGTTTTGCGGTCGCTTTACCGATGGCAAGCCGCTGGTACCCTCCTCATTTACAAGGGGTAGCGATGGGAATTGCCGGCGCCGGAAACAGCGGAACACTGATCTCGACACTCTTTGGACCAAGGCTTGCGGAGATGTATGGCTGGCATACAGTGATGGGGCTCGCTCTTATTCCTTTAAGTTTCGTCTTTTTGTTTTTTATTTTCACAGCAAAAGATGCACCAAACCAGCCCGCCCCTCAGCCGCTTCGGTCCTATTTTTCAGTCTTTCAAGTGAAAACAACGTGGTTTTTCTGCCTGCTTTATGCGATTACATTCGGTGGTTTTGTCGGCCTTTCAAGTTTCTTGAGTATTTTCTTTGTGGACCAATATGCGATTTCAAAAATTCATGCCGGTGATTTTGTGACGCTTTGCGTGGCGGCAGGCAGCTTCTTTCGGCCAGTTGGCGGTTTGATTGCCGATAAAATTGGCGGGATGAAAGTACTGCTCGGTTTATTTGCTTTGATTGGTATCTGTTTAGGGGCAGTGAGTAGTCTACCTGCTTTACCAGTGGTCATTGCGCTTTTATTTGTCGGAATGATGTGTCTTGGTATGGGGAATGGGGCGGTGTTCCAGCTTGTGCCGCAAGTGTTTCATAAGGAAATTGGGATTGTGACTGGAATTGTAGGGGCTGCAGGAGGCATTGGGGGATTCTTTTTACCAAACGTTCTTGGCAGTTTAAAAGAAATGACGGGCTCCTATACATTTGGCTTTTTGACCATTTCTCTTTTTGTTCTTGCTGTCTTCCTCTGTTTGGTTGTCTCCCAGTTCAAACGTAAAAAAGTCATTATCCAGCCAACCATGTCTGAATCATAAAAAGCCATGACCACTCTTTGGTCATGGCTTTTCTCTATATATGGTAAACACCCTTTGTTTGACCTATTTTGGCAGAACCGAACTCCCCATTAAATAACGGTCTACCTCATGCGCCACTTGTCTGCCTTCGTTAATTGCCCAGACAATCAAGCTTTGACCGCGTCTTGCATCTCCCGCTGCAAATACGCCTTCTACATTCGTCGTATATTCCCCATATTTTGCGTCAATCCGATTGTTTTTGCTGTCCACGCCAAAGTGTTTCACTAGCGGCTGTTCAGTTCCCTCAAAACCAATCGCAATAAAGACTAGCTGAGCTGGCCATACCTTCTCTGTTCCTGGAATCTCATGAAATTCAAACTTCCCTTGTTCGTTTTTCACCTTTTCCATTTGAATGGTATGAAGCTCTTTTAACTTCCCATTTTTATCAGCCACAATCTTTGTGGTTTGAATCGAATATTGCCGCGGATCTTCTCCAAATTTTGCTTGTGCTTCTTCGTAAGCATAATCTAGAGAGAAGACATAAGGCTGTTCTGGCCACATGTTATCCCCTACACGTGTATCTGGAAGCTTTGGATGCTTTCCGAATTGAACAACACTTTTTGCTTTTTGGCGAAGTGCAGTTGCGACGCAGTCAGCGCCTGTATCTCCTCCGCCAATCACAATGACGTCTTTCCCTTTTGCGTCAATAAAGTTTTTATCTTTGAATCCTGAATCAAGCATGCTTTTTGTTGCGAGTGTTAAATAATCCATTGCCAGGTGAATCCCTTTTGCTTCCCTGCCTTCAATTAACAGGTCACGCTGCTTTTGTGCACCTGTACAAAGGATGACCGCATCAAATTGCTCTTTCAGTTCATCAGCCGTGATATCCACACCAATTTCTGTATTGGTCACAAAGTCAATGCCTTCTTGTCTTAGCAGTTTAACTCTGCGCTCAACGACTTCTTTGTCGAGCTTCATATTCGGAATACCATAAGTGAGCAGTCCACCAAGACGATCAGATCGTTCAAACACGGTTACAGCGTGCCCTGCTTGGTTTAGTTGGTCTGCACTTGCCAGTCCTGCTGGTCCTGATCCGACAATGGCAACCTTTTTCCCTGTACGGCTTGAAGGAATTCTTGGTGTAATCCAGCCATTTTCAAAACCTTTATCAATGATCGTCCGTTCGATATTTTTAATCGATACTGCTGGATCATTGATCGCGACGGTACATGAGCCTTCACAAGGTGCTGGACATACTCTTCCAGTAAATTCAGGGAAATTGTTCGTTTTTTGTAGTCTTTCAAGCGCTTCTTTCCATCTGCCCCGGTAGACAAGGTCATTCCATTCTGGAATTAAATTGTAGATCGGGCAGCCAGAAACGCCGCCCCTGATCTCCATCCCAATTTGACAAAACGGTGTTCCGCAATCCATACATCTAGCACCCTGCTGTTTCAATACCTCATCTGTATAAGGAGCTGAATATTCTTTCCAGTCATTTTGACGAGTGAGAGGGTCACGTTCATTTGGCTTTTCTCTTTTATAATCCATAAAACCTGTTGCTTTGCCCATTGTCCTCTCCCCTTTCTTAATGAGCGACGGCTGCTTTTTGCCCGTTTGCCGTTTCTTTATTTTTCGGTTTTGTGTTTGCTTCAAATGCGAACATAACAGCTTCCTCGTGGCTGAGGCCTGCTTGTTTTTGTTCCTCAATGCTTTGAAGCATCATTTTGTAATTTCTCGGAATGATCTTAATGAATTGATTCTTTTCTTGTGCCCAGTTCTCTAGAAGCGCTGCTGCTTTTGAGCTGTTTGTATAATCAAGGTGTTCCTGAATCATTTGCTTCACTTCTTGTTCTTCTTCGTGATCTGTGAGTTTTTCAAACATGATCATTTCCATGTTACACATTCTTTTGAACTGTTTTGCATCGGATGTATGCACATAAGCGATACCGCCAGACATCCCTGCGCCAAAGTTCTTCCCAACGTCACCTAAAATGACAACACGTCCGCCAGTCATGTATTCACAGCCGTGATCACCGATTCCTTCAACGACCACATTGACACCTGAATTACGAACGGCAAATCGTTCACCTGCACGACCGTTAATATACGCTTTTCCGCTTGTCGCGCCGTAAAATGCAACGTTACCGACAATCACGTTCTCATGTCCATTTTGTACAAAGTGATCAGATGTTTTGACAGCAATTTTGCCTCCAGAGAGTCCTTTGCCGATATAGTCATTTGAGTCACCTGTTAAATATAAAGACATCCCCTTTGGAACAAATGCGCCGAAGCTTTGTCCAGCTGAACCAGTGAACCGAAGTGTGATCGTATCCTCTGGCAGACCTTCTTCTCCGTAGCGCTTAGACACTTCACTGCCCGTAATCGTTCCAGCTACACGGTGAATGTTGCGAATGTTTAGTGACAGATCAACCGGTGTTTGATGATCGAGCGCTTCCTGTACATAAGGGAGAATCTCATTCATATCCAGTGATTCATCAATTTTATGATTTTGCGGCGTTCTGAATGTGCGTGGTCCCTCTGGCTGATATAGCAGGGTTTCAAGGTTCAGCTGTCCTGCTTTCCAGTGTGCTTTTGCTCTTTCACTTACTGATAAGACATCCGTACGCCCAATCAATTCATCCATTGATGTAAAGCCAAGTTCAGCTAAAATTTCTCTTACTTCCTCTGCAATAAACATCATGAAGTTGACAATGTGATCAGGGTCACCCATGAATTTTTTGCGAAGTTCTGGGTTTTGAGTAGCGACTCCGACTGGGCAAGTATCTAAATGACATGCTCTCATCATGACGCATCCTAATACGACAAGTGGAGCTGTCGCAAAGCCGTATTCTTCTGCTCCTAAAATCGCAGCCATGACAACGTCGCGTCCTGTCATTAATTTGCCATCCGTTTCAAGAACGACTCGCTCTCGAAGGCCGTTTAAGACAAGGGTTTGATGCGCTTCTGCCAATCCAAGCTCCCAAGGAAGTCCTGTATGTTTAATACTTGTTTTCGGAGAAGCTCCAGTACCGCCATCATATCCACTAATTACGATGACATCCGCTGTCCCTTTTGCAACACCTGCTGCAATCGTTCCAACGCCAGCTTTAGAAACTAGCTTGACACTGATGCGTGCGTCACGGTTTGCGTTTTTCAAATCATGGATCAATTGAGCCAAATCCTCGATTGAATAAATATCATGGTGAGGCGGTGGTGAGATTAGGCCAACACCTGGCGTAGAACCACGTACGTCTGCGACCCAAGGATATACTTTATTCCCTGGCAGTTGTCCGCCTTCTCCAGGCTTTGCACCTTGCGCCATTTTAATTTGCAGTTCATCTGCATTGACTAAATAATGACTTTTCACACCAAAGCGGCCAGAAGCAATCTGTTTAATTGCACTTCTGCGATCATCCCCGTGCTCATCTACTGTGAAGCGTGCAGGGTCTTCCCCGCCTTCTCCGCTGTTGCTTTTGCCGCCAATTCGGTTCATCGCAATCGCTAGTGCTTCATGCGCTTCTTTACTTAATGAACCAAATGACATCGCACCTGTCTTAAAGCGGCGTACAATGGATTCAGCAGATTCAACTTCTTCCAGACGAACTGGCTTTTGTTTTGAACGAAAAGCAAATAGATTTCTAAGGAAACCAATTCGTTCTTCATCCGCTGCCTTCGTATATTGCTTAAATAAATCATAATCTTCGTTGCGGCATGCCCACTGAAGGGTATGAATGGTTTTTGGGTTAAAGGCATGATGCTCTCCATTTTTTCTCCACTGGAATTCACTGCCTGATTCTAGCGTTTGATCAGTTGATGCCTGATACCCAGCCTCATGACGAAGCTTTGCTTCACTTGCAATGGTGTCAAGATCAATACCGCCTAACTGCGAAGCTGTTCCTGTGAAATACGCCTGGATGACATCTTCACTAATACCGACTGCTTCAAAAATTTGTGCGCCTCGATAGCTTTGGACAGTGGAAATTCCCACTTTAGACATTACTTTAACTACGCCCTCAGTCACACTTTTCCCAAACTTTGTGACAGCTTCATCAAAGCTAATCGCAATCGCTTCTTCAGCAATAAGCTGTTTGTATGTTTCGTAAACGAGGTACGGATGGATCGCATCTGCGCCGTAGCCAATCAGTGCGGCAAAATGATGAACCTCTCTTACTTCTCCAGATTCGACGATTAAGCTCACCTTTGTTCGTAAGCCTTGACGCACAAGATGCTGATGAAGTGCACTCAATGCAAGAAGTGGTGGAATCGGCACTTTTTCTTCTGTCATGTCACGATCAGAAAGAATTAGTAAAGATACCCCTTCACGAATGGCTTTTTCTGCCTCTTCAAACATCGCATCAAGACCGCGTTTTAGGTCATCAGTGAAAAGTGTATGAATCGTTTTGCTTTTAAAGGCGTTATGAACAATCGTTTTCAAGCCGTTGAACTGCCCGCTTGTTAAAACGGGTGTATAAAGTTTAATTCTTCGGCATGAATATTCATTTGGATGTAAAATATCTCCCTCAGCACCTAACCAAGTCATGGTCGATGTGACAAGCTGCTCACGAATGGCATCAATTGGCGGGTTCGTCACTTGAGCAAACAGCTGTTTGAAATAAGAAAACAGCGACTGCGCACGATCTGATAACACAGCAAGCGGTGTATCACTTCCCATCGAGCCTATTGGGTCCTTGCCTTCTTCTAGTAAAGGAATTAAATACTTTTGAATGTCTTCGTACGTATAATGGAAAGCACGCTGACGCGTTAACAAATCACTCATTATACTAGAATTTTCTGAATTTTCTTCCGAGCGATTGACGTGAACCATTTCTTCATCGAGCCATTTTTGATAAGGAAGTTCATTCGCAATCGAAGATTTCACTTCTTCATCAGAAATAATGCGTCCTTCTTCTAAATCGATTAACAGCATTTTACCTGGTTCAAGACGGTCTTTATACTTCACATCTTCTTCATTCGTGTCGATGACGCCAACTTCAGATGAGAAAATGATATGATCGTCATTTGTCACGTAGTATCTCGCGGGTCTTAATCCGTTACGATCTAAGATGGCGCCGATTTGTTTACCATCCGTAAACGAAATCGCTGTTGGGCCATCCCATGGCTCCATTAACGAACTATGGTATTCATAAAATGCCCGTTTCTCTTTTGACATGTGCGTATTCTCCGTCCACGGCTCAGGAATCAGCATCATCGCTGTATGAGCAGGAGTACGCCCTGCAAGCACGAAAAATTCAAAGGCATTGTCTAAAATGGATGAATCACTTCCGTCTGCATTCAGCACTGGCAAAATCTTGTCTAGATCTTCTCCGAAGGCTTCAGACACGAATTGTTGTTCTCTTGCTCTCATCCAATTGATGTTTCCTCTTAATGTGTTAATTTCTCCGTTATGAATTAAGTAACGGTTTGGATGCGCTCGTTCCCATGTCGGGAATGTATTTGTACTAAATCTTGAATGAACGAGTGAAAATGCAGAAACAAATGTTTCATCCTGTAGATCAAGATAAAAAGCATCAACTTGATCTGATGTTAAAAGCCCCTTATATACGATGGTTTGACTCGACAGGCTGACAAAGTAAAATTGTTTTTCCTCTGCTGTTCCCCAGTTTTCAGCCTGCTTACGGATGACGTATAATTTTCGTTCAAATGACAAACGGTCTGTTATGTTGTCGTTTGCTCCGATGAACACTTGCCGGACAACCGGACAGCTCTTCGCTGCAACCGTTCCAATTTTCCCAGCATCAACAGGAACCGTTCTCCAGCCAATTAATGTTTGCCCTTCTTGTTTAATGAAGCCGTTGATCTTTTGTTCGATCGCTTGACGCGTTTTGGCATCATCATCTTTTGAAAAGAACACCATTCCTACCCCGTAACGGCCCTTTTCAGGAAGTGCAAGGTCTTGACAGTTCTTTCTAAAAAAAGCGTCTGGCAGTTGTACCATTAAACCGGCACCATCACCTGTATACGGATCACTGCCTTGCCCGCCGCGGTGATCAAGCTGGCACAGCATTTGCAATCCCTTTTTGACGATACTATGTGTCGCCTCCCCTTTTAAATGGGCGTACAGTCCGATTCCACATGCATCATGTTCAAATTCAGGACGGTAGAGACCTTGTGGTTGTGGTAGTTGATTATAAGTCATCGTTTCTCTCCCCCGTTTAAAAGATCCGTTTTTTCACAGTAATAAAATCTCACAAACTCTGTAACTTATTTTAAGTTTTCAAATTAATATAAACAATATATAATTTAGATCAAAACAATCTCTTTTTGAGATAGATGGGTGTGAAGTGCAAAAATGGAGCTTCGTCAATTACGTTATTTTGTAGAAGTTGCTGACCGTGAACACGTGTCAGAAGCGGCTGAAAACTTACACGTTGCCCAATCTGCCATCAGCCGGCAGATTGCCAATTTAGAAGAAGAACTTGGAGTGGCTTTATTCGAACGAGAAGGACGAAATATCAAATTAACGAAAATCGGCAGACAATTTTTGGACCATGTCAGAACCGCCCTAAAAGCGATAGATTACGCCAAAGAACAAATTGATGAATACTTAGACCCTCACAAAGGGACAGTGAACATTGGATTTCCTACAAGTCTAGCAAGCCAAGTGCTCCCTTCTGTCATTTCCGCATTTAAGCTGGAATATCCAGAGGTCGATTTTTTACTTCGGCAAGGTTCCTATAAGTTTCTGATTGAAGCTGTCAAAAATCGAGACATTGATCTTGCCTTTTTAGGACCCGTCCCGACAAACGATCCTCAAATAGAAGGAAATATCTTGTTTTCCGAAAGCATTTATGCCCTTTTACCGGTTAGCCACCCCTTTAGCGGACAAAGGAGCATTCATTTAAGTGATTTAAGAAAGGATCATTTCGTGTTATTTCCTGAAGGGTATGTGCTGAGACAAATTGCGGTTGATGCTTGCAAGCAGGCAGGCTATGAGCCTACCATTTCATCTGAAGGAGAAGATTTGGATGCCATAAAAGGTCTCGTATCGGCAGGAATGGGTGTTACCTTATTACCCGAAAGTGCCTTTTATGAAACAACACCGCGATTTACAGTGAAAATTCCCATTGATTTCCCTCAAGTGAGAAGAACGGTCGGAATTATTGCTTCTAAATCGAGAGAGATGTCTCCTTCTGCCCATGATTTTTATATGTTTGTAAAGGACTTCTTTTCAAAAATTGAACAATATAAATAATTCATTAAAACAAGACATTTCATTTGTAGAAATAATCCCTCTTTGTATATGATGAGTTACAGAACAACAGACTATATGGAAGAAAGGTAATCGTATGAAATCAATTTTATCGTTTTTAAAGCCCTATCGGCTATCCGTTGTGTCCATTGTGATTCTCACCTTTTTAAGCAGTATGCTCCAGCTGTATTTACCAACTTTGACAGCAGATATCGTTGATGTCGGGATCGTCCAAGGAGATGTCGCTTATATATGGAAGGTTGGGGGCTGGATGGTGGCTTGTTCTTTACTTGCCATCTTACTCACAATTTGGAAGTCCTACTTGTCATCTAAGACGGCTCTAGGCTTCGGGCGTGATATGAGAAGACAGCTATTTGTGCATGTCGAACAATTTTCATTAGAAGAATTTCAAAAAATCGGGACATCTTCCTTTATTACAAGATCCACAAATGATGTGAAACAAGTTCAAGATGTCACGATCATGATCTTACAAATGATGACACGGGCGCCTCTTATGCTCGTTGGTGGAATTATTTTGGCTATATCTAGAGATGCTGTGTTATCTCTCATCTTTTTAGCAGCTCTCCCCCTTCTTGGCGGGTTCATTTATTTGGTGTCAAGAAAAGCGATCCCCCTCTTTGGACAGCTTCAGAAAAAAACGGACCGTCTGAACTTGATTATGAGAGAGTCGCTTTCAGGCATTCGGGTCATTCGTGCGTTTAACCGAGTAGATGACGAAAAGGAACGTTTTCAAGAAGCCAATACATCGTATAAGGATACTGGCCTTAAGGTCAATCGATTAATGGCGTACTTGTTCCCTTTTATGCTCATTATCATGAACTTCACGAATATCGGCATTGTCTGGATTGGCGCTAATCGGATTGATGCCGGACAGATGGAAGTCGGGAATCTGATCGCCTTCATTCAATATGCGATGATGATTTTAATGGCACTCATTATGCTGTCTATGAGTTTTATTATGGTGCCTAGAGCTCAGGCATCAGCTAAACGGATGAATGAAGTGTTAAATCTAGAACCAAGAATTAAAGACAAAAAAGAGGCTGTCACTAAACTTGATCAGCCAGCCCAGTCCATTCGCTTTGAGAATGTGTCATTTTATTATTCAAATGCTGAAAAACCAGCCGTTCAAGACATGACGTTTGAAGCCAAAAAGGGTGAAACGACGTCGATCATCGGCAGTACAGGTTCCGGGAAAACGACCCTTCTTCAGCTGATGACACGTTTTTATGAAGCCACAGAAGGAAAAATTACATTAGATGGTGTCGATATTAGAGAATTGCCTCAAGAGAAACTGAGAAGTCAGATGGGTTATGTTTCTCAAAAAGCCATTTTATTTAGCGGAACCATTGCTGATAATGTGCGCTTTGGCAAACGAGATGCAACAGATGACGAGATTTGGCAGGCACTGCGGACGGCACAGGCCGAAGGATTTGTTTTGCAAAAAGATGGCGGAATTCACGCAGAGATAGACCAAGGGGGTTCGAATCTCTCTGGCGGTCAAAAACAACGTCTTTCGATCGCAAGAGCACTCGTAAGAAAACCTGCATTCTACCTGTTTGACGATAGCTTCTCTGCCCTTGATTACAAAACGGATGCAAAACTTCGGTCAGCGCTAGAAGCTGAAAAAGAGCATGCTGCTTTGATTATTGTGGCTCAAAGAATCAGCACAGTGAAGCATAGCGATAAAATCATTGTGTTAGATGATGGAAAAATAGCAGGTATCGGTACACATGAACAGTTACTGAAAGATAACCTTGTCTATCAAGAAATAGTCGCATCACAGGAAGGTCAGGAGGTGGAGCAAGGATGAGTAAAAAAATGTCTTCTGGAATGGGACATAAAGGCGGTCACCCAAGGGGCCCAGTACAAAAACCGAAAGAATTTAAAAAAACACTTCTTCGTTTAACGGGCTATTTAAAACCGAGGAAATTTCAGCTGATCATTGTCCTGATTGCAGCGATCGGTTCAACCGTTTTTAATGTTGTCAGTCCAAAATTACTTGGGGATGCCACCTCTTCCCTATTTGAAAGTTTTACACAAGGAACTGGCGTTCAATTCGATGTCATTTCACGCATTTTATTGCTGCTTGTTCTATTATATGTCGTAGCATCTCTCTTCTCATTCGTGCAGCAATATGTAATGGCGGGTGTCTCGCAGCAGACTATTGCTGAATTAAGGCAAGAAGCAAATGACAAGCTCACACGTCTCCCCCTTCGTTATTTTGATAAAACAACACATGGAGACACGCTGAGCCGGGTGATGAACGACATTGATAATATTAATACTTCTTTACAGCAGGCACTCACGCAAGTGATCACATCTGTCATTACAGTCATTGGAATTGTCGTCATGATGCTTTTCATCAGTCCGCTGCTGACGCTGCTTGTTTGTTTGACGCTGCCTCTTAGTTTGTTTGCGATTCGAGGCATTACATCATTTTCGCAAAAGCATTTTAAAGCACAGCAAAAAGAACTAGGGATGATCAATGGACATATTAATGAAATGTTCACAGGACATCAGACGGTTCGTGCGTATGGCTATGAAAAGAAAGCCATTGATACATTTGATCAATTAAACGAACAACTATATGAATCTTCAAGAAAAGCACAATTTATCTCCGGCTTAATGATGCCGATGATGACCTTTATTGGGAATCTTGGCTATGTGGCGGTAAGTGTTGCTGGCGGAATTCTTGTCATTAATGGGAATATTCGTGTTGGGGATGTGCAAGCATTTATCCAATACACACAACAAATGTCGCAGCCACTTGTGCAAGCATCCAGTGTTGCAAACTTAGTTCAATCTGCTATCGCTTCTGCTGAACGGGTGTTTGAAATTCTAGATGAGGAAGAAGAACATGCGCAAGAAGATGCAGCGATTGATCTTAAATCCCTTTCCGGAGATGTGGCCTTTGAGCACGTTCACTTCGGTTATGAGAAAGATCAACCCATTATTAAAGATTTGAATTTACAAGTCCGAGAAGGACAAACGGTGGCCATTGTTGGGCCAACAGGCGCTGGAAAAACAACGATTATTAATCTGTTAATGCGCTTTTACGAGCTAGATCAAGGCTCCATTCGCATTGGCGGCGTAAAAACAACCGACCTCAGCCGAGAGCAAGTGCGTGACTTATTTGCGATGGTTCTTCAGGATACATGGCTCTTTGAAGGCACAATTTATGACAACATCGCATATGGCAGACCAAATGTTTCAAAAGAGGATGTGTTGAAGGCCGCTAAACATGCCTATGCAGACGATTTCATCCGCACCCTTCCAGATGGATATGACACACTCTTAACAGAAGATGCCGGCAACCTCTCACAAGGTCAGCGTCAACTGTTAACCATCGCCCGTGCCATCTTATCTGATCCGAAGATATTAATCTTAGATGAAGCAACAAGCAGTGTCGATACACGGACAGAGATGCATATTCAAAAAGCGATGAATCAACTAATGAACGGCAGAACAAGCTTCGTCATTGCACATCGACTTTCAACGATTAAAGATGCCGATCTCATTTTAGTCATGAAAGATGGCACGATCATTGAAAAAGGAACTCATCGTGAGCTTTTGAAAGAAAAAGGCTTTTATGCCGACCTCTATATGAGTCAATTTGCCGAAAACCAAGTCGGTTAAACAGCACCAAAAAGGATAGACAGCATGTGAAAATGCCTGTCTATCCTTTTTGTGATGCCTTAAGCTTCCCGTTTTCTGACTTTCACACTAAGTTTCGTCATGTAATCCGCTTCATTTTTAGACATCAGAGAATGAAGTAAATACTCCTCAAAGACATCACCATCCAGTATCATATCCTCTGCTTCGATTCGATCTAATAAACGTGAATAGGCAGTCTCCATCTCTTCATATGTTCCTTGTTGATACATGACTGCATATAGACCCGCAGGCTTTTTGACTGCATCCGGCCCTTCCATTCGGCAAAACAGCCTATCAGATTGATGATAATGACGCTGCAAAAACTGCTCCTTGTTTAAAACAGAACCATTTGCCGCGGCACCTTTAATACCAATCCCTTTCAGAAATTCTCCTACAATTCGAGAAATTTCTTCTATAGGTGTGTTTGAATCAATCGGGTTTGATGTACTAAGGACGATCGGTTCTTCTGGCAGTTCTTGAAACAAGACCTCCCCTGTTTTCACTGATGATAATTCATTCGTTGTCTCGATCACACGAAAAAGAAAAGATTGAATATCCTGTAGTTTTTGGATCTCCTCCCCGACCTTTTCTGCTTGCTCAACCGCAAGACTTTGCAATTTATCCTGAGAAGGCTCAGTAAAGTATTGTTTTAATTGTTTGATCGGAAATTGAACAGCACGAAGAGATTGAATGGCCATGAAATGATCAAACTGTTCAAATGTATAATAACGGTACCCATTTTCCTGAACACCTGCCGGCTTAAACAAATCGATCTTATCATAATAGAGCAGTGTATCTTTTTTCACTTCAAATAATGCCGCAAATTCTCCAGTTAAAAATGTTTTTTGAACATCGCTCATCATTTTTAGGGCTCCTTTCTTGACTATGGAGTTACTCCATCCTTTATGATAACATGCAGAAACACCACATATGTGGAGAAAGGATTTACACATGAACAAAATCGCACAAGATCAAGTCACATTATCACTTGCAAATCAAGAAGACTTCCCTTTGATGAAAAAAGAACTGCAAGATGCTTTCACAGCTGGCATCATTGATGCATTTGGCGATGCAGAAGGTAGACCAATTCCTCCTGATGAGTCGATTGATGAATCTTTTTATTCGACTGAGAACCTTGTCTATCATATTTTACTAAACGGTCAAAAGGCAGGAGGGGTTGTTTTAAAAATCAACCCTCTCACACACCGCAATTCGGTGGACCTGTTATATATCTCTTCATCATCTCACAGCCGAGGCATTGGTCAGGCAGCATGGAAAGCCATTGAGGCGCAATATCCAGAAACGAAGGTGTGGGAAGTTGTCACTCCTTATTTTGAAAAGCGCAACATTCATTTTTATGTGAACAAATGCGGGTTTCAGATTGTTGAGTTTTATCACTTGCACCATCCAGATCCGAGCTTGCCTCATGAGAACGATCAAGAAAATGACCCTTTAGCGCCTGAGACATTTGAATTTTTCAAATTTGAGAAAGTCATGAAAAAAGACCGTTCAAGTTCATAAAAAAACTAGATTGTTGACAAAGGGCTAAAATGGACTTCATTTTAGCCCTTTGTCTTCTTTTTCAAGAGTTGTCAGTGCTTCAGCATCGTTTCCATGTCGTTCCCCTTTTTTCTCTCTTCTTTTCTCATACACTAAAAAAACACTACCCCAAGTTAGAAAGGTAGTGTTCGTTACATTCATTCTAGCTTCTAATCTGACCATCACCAGATAGAAGCAGCTTTGTTGTTGTCAGTGCAGGAAGTCCCATTGGCCCTCTTGCGTGCAGTTTTTGAGTAGAAATGCCAATTTCAGCGCCATATCCTAGTGCACCGCCATCTGTAAAACGTGTAGATGCGTTATGATAAACAGCGGCCGCATCGACTTCGTTTAGAAAGATTTGTGCGTTTTTTTCATCCTCTGTTACGATGGCTTCTGAATGTTTCGTTCCGTACTGATCAATGTGGTGAATGGCGTCCTCAATTGAGTCAACGACTTTCACCGCAAGATCAAGACTTAAATACTCATCTGTCCAATCCACTTCCTCCGCAGGAACCGCTTCGGAAAAGAAGGATTGAGCGTCTTGATCTCCATGCACAGTGACTTGGTGCTGAAGCAGTGCTTCATTCAATGCTGCACCATTTTCTTTCAGCCAATCGCGATGAACGATCAGAGTCTCAAGCGCATTACAAACGGCCGGACGATTTGTTTTCGCATTGATGACAATCTGAATGGCTTTTTCTACATTCGCTGTTTGATCAATAAAGATATGGCAGTTCCCTGTCCCTGTTTCAAGAACTGGAATGGTCGATTCTTCTACAACTGTTTTGATTAAAGAAGCCCCGCCTCTCGGAATTAAAACATCAATCCACTCTTTTAGATGAAACATCGCTTGAACCGATGAACGGTCTGTTTGTTCAATAAACTGTACCGCATCACGAGGGATCTTTGTTTGATCCAATGCTTCATGAATGACGCGGACGATGGCTTTGTTGGAAGAAATAGCGGAGGAACCGCCTTTTAAAATCACTGAGTTGCCTGCCTTAAGGGCAAGCCCTGCTGCATCGACAGTGACATTCGGTCTCGCTTCATAGATCATCCCGATCACGCCGAGCGGTACTCTTCGGCTTTTCACATGTAAGCCGTTCTCAAGAGTCCATTCATCCAATATTTCTCCAACAGGATCTGTTAATCTCGTCACAAGCCGCAAACTTTCCGCAAACTCATGAATTCTCTCTTCATTTAACATTAATCGATCCATTAATGCTTCAGAGAAGCCCTTTTCTTTTCCTGCCTCTAAATCCTTTTGATTTTCCTGTAAAATAAAATCACTTTGCTGTTCGAGTGTTTCTGCTATTTTCAGCAGCGCCTCATTTTTTTCCTCTGTTTGAAGTAAACCTAGTTTTTTTGATACGTGCTTTGCTTTTTTCGCTTTTTCTTTGACCGTTGTGACAACTTCAGCTGTCAGTGTCATGAAATTCCTCCCTTATAATTAGCAAACTGGTATTGATAAATCTAAATGACAAACAAATGCTTCAAGATCTACGACATGCACCACTTCATCCTGTAGCAAGTCACCGTTCAGTGCGAGTTCGTCGGACGCATAATTGACAATGCCAAGCCCTATTTCTCTTTCATCTTGATCTAAAATACGGACAACATCGCCTTTTTTAAACGAACCCTTTACATCGACTATGCCGTCAGAATCCAGACTTTTCTCACGATGCATGAGAAGCTCCTGTGTTTTCTCTTGAACAACGATTTCGCCTTTTGGGCCAGAATGAAAAGCAATCCACTGTTTTTTATAATTCAGCGGCGCTAAATTTTCGTCAGCTGTAAAATAAGTGCCGTCCTCTGTCCCATTAATGGCTTTGTCTAAAATGTGAGGCGTATCGGCTTTTCCCAAAAAGCCATTGATGCCTGCGGCCATTGAAATTTTAAAAGCATCGAGTTTTGATTTCATTCCGCCTGTGCCAACGCTGCTTCCCGCATCTCCAGCGGCTGCTTCGATGTCTTCTGTAATTTCTGTGACTTCTAGAATTCTCTTCGCATTCGGGTTTGTATGAGGGTTATCTTCATACAAGCCGTCAATATCAGATAAAATAGCGAGGAAATCCGCATCAATCAGTCCAGCTACTTTTGCAGACAATGTATCATTATCTCCAAACTTCAAACGATTGATCGTCACTGTATCATTTTCATTAATAATCGGGATGATCCCTCGATCTAATAACACATTCATTGTATTTCGCACATTTTGATAGCGCGTTTCATCTGAAAAATCGCTTCTTGTAATTAATAGCTGTGAAGCAATATAACCGTGCGATAAAAATAAAGTAGAATATGACTCCATTAAAAGCCCTTGCCCTATTGAGGCAGACGCCTGTTTTTCTGGCAGTGTTTTCGGTCTATCAATAAATCCTAATTTTCGGTAACCAGCTGCAACCGCACCAGATGAGACCAAAATGACTTCGTGTCCTTCATCTTTGAGTTTTACAATTTGATTGACGAGGTTTTCTAGTTTTTTTAAACTAATCTCACCTTGAAAGCTAGTAAGAGAGCTGCTTCCGATTTTCACAACAATTCGTTTTCTCTCTTTATCTGCGTACACCTTATCACTCCTGTATTGAGGCTCTATTTATATCGTTACTTTTTGTTTTTGCTGTTCACTTATTTCTTTTGATCGATTGGCGGCATGTTTGACGGCCTGCTTGATGGCTTCTCCTCCGCCAAAATCATCTAATGCATCTAGTCCTGCAGCCGTTGTTCCATTAGGTGACGTAATTTTTTCTCTGAGGACAGAAGGATTTTCAGCTGTTTCTTGCAGCATCTTCGCTGCACCGAGAAGTGTCTGTGTACCGATTTGACGGGACATTTCTTTTGATAAGCCAGCTTCTTCTCCAGCCTCTTCGATTCTTTCCATTAAGAAATAAAAATAAGCTGGACCGCTTCCGGCAATTCCTGTGAAAATATCCATTTGCTCTTCCTGAATGGTATACACTTCTCCCATTTCAGATAAAAGAGCCCGACTCATGCTTACATGTTCATTTTTCACATCACGTCCAGCAGATAAAGCGGTCGCCGACGCCCCAATCGTACTTGACGTATTTGGCATTACTCGCATAACAGGCTGCCCTTCATGCAGCATGTCTTCAATATACGATGATTTCACACCTGCAAGTACAGACAGGATGAGCTGATCTTTCTGAATATGAGGTTTTAATGATTCAAGTGCTGTTTCAGCATCCTTTGGCTTCATTGCCAGGATCAACATATCCATTTCTTCAAAAGGAAATGAATCCATTGTGGCTGTTTGGATTCCGTAGCGTTTCGTTAGTTCGTTTAATCGCTGCTTATTTTGCTTGTTTGTTGCGTAAATTTGGCTGAGAGGCATCTGACCTGATCGCACAATACCTGCAATCATTCCTTCCGCCATAGAACCTGCTCCAATGAAAGCAACTTTCTTTTGATCAATGATATTGATCCTCTCCCTTGTTCGCTTTTTGTTCGTGTTTTTCGCACGTTAGTTATCGTAACATGATGAGAAATCGTGTCAAGAAAGAGCCAGCGCTTTTCAAAAGTCCCGAATACACGCTGAACAGCTTGCGGTATGTATGTTAGCCGTGTTTTTTAAAATCATCAATTTAGATCAAAGGAACTATACAGATTTGAATCATAGTACCCTTTCGTTCGACTGAATTCACCATTTTATTTTTGGTTTCGGTGACTTCAATTCTAGTTTTTAGAAAGCGCTATCATTTTGATGACTTTCTATTTTCCTATAGGATGAATGTGTTTGAATCTTTCGATTAGACTATTGACATATTTTAGAAAACATGTCCGTTGAAATGCGTTTTTCGTGGTGATACCGTGAAAGGGAATCAAGAGAAAAAGGAGCGTTCATAATGAAAGTAAAAGAAAATTACGTCAATGTCATCCCAATGAAAGAAATCCGATCTACAGATGACCTTCTTTTCCCATTCCCTATCTACAATGAATTAAGATCGCAGGGTGATATTCGATACGATGAAACGAGAAAGTGCTGGGATCTCTTTCGATATGCTGATATTCAGTCCGTTCTGAAGCAGCCAAAAGTGTTTTCATCACAGCGAGGAAGAAGTACATCTAAAACGAGTATTTTAACAATGGACCCTCCAAAACATACCAAAATGAGAGCACTCGTCAATAAAGCCTTCACGCCAAAAGCGATCAAACAAATAGAAGAAAAGATCAAAGACTTGACCCATGATCTATTACATCAAGTAAAGGATCAACGAACCTTCGATATTGTGCAAGATCTGGCCGCTCCCCTACCTGTCATGATCATCGCCGAGCTTCTCGGTGCAGAAGTGAAAGACAGAGAGCTGATCAAAAAACATTCAGATGCTCTAGTTGCAGGAGCCAAAGATGATTCAAAAGAAGCTATTCAAGCCGTTGTCGACATGCAAAAACAAGCAGAAAAAGAGCTGTCAGCGTACTTTGCTCATTTGATCCAAAAACGAAAAGAAACGCCAGCCGATGATTTAATCTCCCTTCTCATCCAAGCGGAAATTGACGGTGAGCGTTTATCAGAAAATGAACTACTTGGCTTTTGTATACTCTTACTCGTTGCTGGTAATGAAACAACAACGAATTTAATCACAAATGCAGTACGACTTTTAACAGAACAGCCGCATATCGCCGAATCAGTGAGGAAAGACCTGTCTCTCATTCCTCAATTGACAGAAGAAACGCTACGCTATTATCCGCCTGTTCAAGCGATTGGGCGAGTTGCAGCAGAGGATGTTCAGATTGCCGGTTCTCACATTGAAAAAGGAGACTATCTCATCAGCTGGGTGGCATCTGCGAATCGTGATGAACGGAAGTTTGACGATCCAGATACGTTTCGTCTTGACAGAAAATCAAATCCACATTTGAGCTTTGGCTTCGGCATCCATTTTTGTCTTGGTGCCCCTCTCGCCCGGCTTGAGGCTCATCTAGCACTTGAGATTTTACTCCGTACGTTTCGAGAAATCACCTGTACGGCAGATCAGCTGAAACCAATTCAAAGCACGTTTGTGTTTGGGGTCAAAGAATTCCCTGTGCAGGTCACCCGCTTTTAAAAGTCCCTTTCATTAGGGGCTTTTTTTCATATGCTTATCCTTACCTTCCTCGTCTGAACATGCTAAAATAAAGTCCATATGTACAGTGATCACGGAATTCGGAAAGGAAGCTAAACGTATGACCGATTACACAGCAATGAAAGACGGAATATTCAAATCAGTTTGTTCGTTAGATTGCCCTGACCAGTGCGGTCTTTTAATCCATAAAGAGAACGGAAAGATCGTTAAAGTTCAAGGAGACCCAGATCATCCAGTCACTCAAGGAAACATTTGCAATAAAGTGCGGAATGTCACAGCTCGTTTATATGATGAAAAACGTCTGACAACGCCATTAAAACGTGTAGGTCAAAAAGGTGACCGGCAATTTGCACCAATTACGTGGGAAGAAGCGATTGAAACCATTCGTCAAAAATGGACAAAGCTGATCGAAGAAAAAGGACCAGAAAGCATTTTGCCTTACAGCTTCTATGGGAATATGGGGAATCTTAATGCAGAAGGAATGGACCGCCGCTTTTTCTATCGACTTGGCTCAAGTCAGCTAGACCGAACCATTTGTCAGTCAGCCGGAACAACTGGGTATAAATATACAATGGGCGCAAGCATCGGGACAGACCCAGAAGAGACCATTCATACGAAACTATTTATCTTTTGGGGCATCAATGCGGTTTCAACCAATATGCATCAAATCACGTTGGCACAAAAAGCTCGAAAGCAAGGGGCTAAAATTGTCGTCATTGATGTGCACAAAAACCAAACGGGCCGGATGGCAGATTGGTTCATTCCGCTTCGCCCTGGCACTGACAGTGCGCTAACTCTTGGGATCATGCATGTCCTTTTTAAAGAAGACCGCACAGATGCGTCATTTTTAGAGACTTACACGGTCGGTCACAATGAACTTCGCGAGCATGTGAAGCAGTATGATCCAGAAACGGTTGAACAAATCACGGGTGTCCCGAAAGAAGACATCATCACACTTGCGAGAATGTACGCAGAGACAACGCCGTCTCTCATTCGTATTGGCAATGGGCTACAGCATCACGATAATGGCGGCATGAGTATTCGAACCATCTCCTGCCTCCCTGCCCTCACCGGTCAATGGCTGCACAAAGGCGGCGGTGCGATGAAATCGAACTCTTCTTTTCTTAGTTATAATGAAACCGCTCTTCAGCGACCGGAATTATTAAAGGAACGCGAACCTAGAACATTTAATATGAATCAGCTTGGCAGCGTGTTAACGAACGCAGAACCTTCAATTGATTCTCTTTTTGTCTACTCTTGCAACCCGGCTGTTGTGACACCTGAAGCAAATAAAGTAAGAGACGGTTTGATGCGGGAAGACTTATTTACGGTTGTCCATGACTTGTTCATGACAGAGACAGCCACTTATGCGGATATTGTTCTGCCAGCGACATCTGCCTTTGAAAACGAGGATTTTTATACTTCTTACTGGCATCATTACATTCAAATTCAAGAACCTGTTATAGAACGTTATGGAGAAAGCAAATCAAACACTGAAGTGTTTCGTCTTTTGGCTCATGCGATGGGCTTTGAAGATGAAGCCTTTAAAGAGACAGATGCGGAACTAATGGAACAAGCTCTTCATCATCCTGAAAACCCGCACTATGAAAACATTTCATATCAAGCGTTAAAAGAGAAAAAGTGGATCAAAGCAAAACGAGGGCCTTTCGAAGATTTAAAGCTCCCTACCCCAAGCGGGAAAATTGAACTTTACTCTGAACAAATGAAAAAAGATGGATATCCAGCCCTTCCAACCTATGTACCTTTATTCAAGGAAAGTGATTATCCACTAACGTTTATACCGGGACCAAACCATAATTTTCTTAATTCCACCTTCTCTCTTCATGAGAAGCATCAAAAGCTTGAGAAATTTCCGAAGCTTCATATGAATGAACAAGATGCAAAAGAAAGACAGATTGAAGATGGGGACATGGTTCGTGTGCTGAATGATCGAGGAGAATGCGAGCTGATCGTGTCAGTCGGACAAAATGTGTTATCTGGTGTTGTTGTCAGTCAGGGATTATGGGCAGACCAAAAAGGCAAAAAACATTTGGTGAATGGCCTCACACCTGATCGTTTGGCAGATATGGGCGGTGGTGCGACGTTCTTTTCCGGCAGAGTCGAAGTTGAAAAATTATGATAGAAAGAGCCAGGAGTTTTGCTCCCGGCTCTTTTCTTTGACTTTTTTAGTTGCCAATAAACAGCTGATTGGTCATCACATTTGCACTTCCGCTGCTTTGGTAGCCTTCTACAGTAAATGCCGTTTCATACATTTTCCCCATTGGCATCCCTAAGCTTTCCCATTTTCTAAAATGCGCACTGACGGAGACCGTTCCGCTTGTACGTTTCGTTTGACGTACACTCCAATATTGCTTGAAGGTTGCGATCCCGATAATGGAAGGCTGATTGACACGGGTTGTTTCATAAATGTCATATGTGCCTCCATCAGCATAAAATGATCCTTTATACGCTCCTGTTGGACGATACGTGCCCCATGAATCAACAATGTAATATTCTGCTAATGGAGATTGTGTCCAGCCATAGACACATAGATAGGAATTCCCGCCTGGGTTAAAACTTGCGTTGTAATTGATGGAGATGTTGCCAAGCTGATGGTGAGTTCTAGTGGAATCAAACTTTTTCCCTTTTCTAAATAAAGCATTTCCGATATTGTTCCAGCCTGCACTAAATGCCCCGCCGTTATTGAGTGTCATCGAGGTATTTCCATAATCCTTCCATAATTCATAATCGTACCCGCTATGGTTACCCATTTCATTATTCGTAATGGTTCTCGCATGGGCTGGTACAGCCGTCAGTATAAGCGTCAGTCCAATACACATCACAAACAACAGTCTTAATTTTCTCAAATTCATCGTCCATTCCTCTCCTTTTTCATCCTTTTGATTCTGTCATCTCTAAGATGAAACGAATTCATCACCTCCTTTCATGCCCCCACTCACTGCTAGATTATCGATACTTTGCTAGACCCGCATGAATGTCTCTTGTGTATGTATAAATGCTTTGATACAAACGAAAGAGATGATCATATACATCGACATGCTGTTGATTTGGTGTAAATACGGCCGCTTGATGAATAAACTGATCCGCGCACGCCTCAAGTGACTCGTACCAGCCGCATCCAACTGCTGCAAGCATCGCTGCACCTAACGCGGGCCCTTGCTCATTTTCAAGCTGAATCACTTCAGCTTGAAAAATGTCTGCCTGCATTTGAAGCCATGTATGACTTCTCGCACCTCCACCAATGGACACAATAGCATCTATTCTTTTTCCGGCCTGCCTGAATAAAGCGATCGATTCATTTAATGAAAAAGTGATTCCTTCAAGCACAGCTCTAACCATATGCGCTTTTTCATGCCGGCTGTCTAATCCAATGAAGCTTCCACGAATGACTGAATCTGCATGAGGCGTTCTTTCCCCAACTAAATATGGCGTAAATAGCAATCCATTTGCGCCAGGCGCTATATCCTTTGCTCCGGCTAAAAGGGCTTTAAACGAATCATTTGGAGCAAGTAAAGATTTAATCCAATCGAGGCTATAACCTGCTGACAAAGTGACTCCCATTGTATAAAAAGCGTCTTTTTTTGCATGATGGAACAAATGCAAGTTTCCATTCAGCTCTCTGTTATGATTTTCTTCATAGGAAAGAATGACACCTGATGTGCCAATGCTGCATAGTGTGTGACCTGATGATAAAATGCCGGCACCAATGGCACCGCAAGCATTATCCGCTCCACCCGCAAAAACCTTCACATCTTCTGTCATCCCGGTTGCCTTTGCGATCTGTGGCAAGAGTGTTCCAACCTCCGCCTCCGACGAAACGAGCGGCGGGCAAATACGAAGCGGAATATCAAAGGTTTTGCAAATCTCCTCACTCCATGTTTGTTCTCCAATATCCAACAGTAACGTACCAGCCGCATCAGAATAGTCCATATGAATAGCGCCGGTTAATCGATATCTGACATAATCTTTTGGAAGTAAAAACAAATGGATTCGTTGATCAATTTCTGGTTCGTGTTCCTTTACCCATAACAACTTTGGCAGTGTAAATCCTTCTAACGCCTGGTTTTTTGTGATCGCTTGCAGCCTGCCTCCTAGCTTTTCTGTCATGCGCACGCATTGCGGTGTTGTTCTTGTGTCATTCCACAAGATGGCAGGCCTGAGCACTTGAAGGGATTCATCCAATAAAACAAGTCCGTGCATTTGTCCAGAAAAACTGATGCCTTCTACTTGCCTTGACTGAACAGGCTTTCTCTCCATAAGTTCTGTCATCGCGGCCATCGTCTGCTCTACCCAGTCTTCAGGATTTTGCTCACAATAACCTGGTTTGCTTTGAATGAGGCGGTAAGATTTAGTTGTCTCGCAGCATACCTTCCCGCTCTCATCTACTAATATCGCTTTGACTCCGCTCGTTCCAAGATCAATTCCCATCACATACTTCATGTGTTCACTCCTTCAAAACATCCACCTGCTCCATTAATCTTCTAACAAATATTGATTTAATCTGGCTTTCAGCTGTTCCTCTCTGCCAGATTCGTTTCTGATGAGCGGATGTTTCAGTGCATATTCTTCTAATGTATGAAAGTTTGCCTTTCCTTCTGAAATCTCCCGTCCAATTCCTTCAGAAAAACTGCGGTACCGGTGCTTGATCACATCTTCAAACACACGGTCTTCTATGAGTCTATGAGCCACCCGCAGCCCTTTTGCGAATGCATCCATCCCCGCAATATGGGCATACAGAAGATCTTCCAGTTCAAAGGAGGCTCTTCTGACTTTTGCATCAAAATTGAGACCGCCTGTTCCAAGTCCGCCATTTTGCAAAATTTCATACATGGCGAGTGTTGTGGCATATAAATCCGTTGGGAATTCATCTGTGTCCCATCCTAGAAGGGAGTTTCCTTGGTTGGCATCAACGGAACCGAGCAGTCCATGAATTCTTGCTACACGCAGCTCATGCTCAAACGTATGACCCGCTAATGTCGCATGATTGGCCTCGATATTTAATTTAAAGTGTGAATCCAATCCATATTGTTTTAAAAAGGCGATCGATGTCGCTGCATCCGTATCATATTGATGAGTAGTCGGTTCCTTCGGCTTTGGCTCAATTAAAAATTGACCTGTAAATCCAATTTCTTTTGCATAATCGACCGCCATATGCAAAAAGGTCGCCAAATGGTCAAGCTCTCTTTTCATATCTGTATTCAGCAGTGTGTCGTAACCTTCTCGTCCTCCCCAGAAAACATAATTTTCTGCGCCGAGTTCCTTTGCTGTTTCGATGCCCTTTTTCACTTGTGCTGCTGCATAGGCAAATACATCTGCATGACAGGATGTCGCTGCACCGTGAACAAATCTTGGATGCTTAAACATATTAGCCGTGTTCCATAGAAGCCGAACCCCGCTTTGCTGCATGTAATCTTTCATTCTTTCTATGATGATGTCTAACTGCTGATTGGTCTCTTGAAGCGTGTCGCCCTCTGGTGCAATATCACGGTCATGGAATGAAAAATACGGAACATCCAATAGATCAAAGAGCTGAAAGGCCACTTCCAATCTAGCTTTCGCCAAATCCATTCCACTATAAGAATCCCAGGCCCTTTTCATCGTGCCAGTTCCAAACATGTCTGTTCCATCAGCAGTCAATGTATGCCAATAAGCGACGGAGAATCGCAGGTGATCTTTCATTGATTTTCCGCCAATCATTTCGCTCGGATCATAATATTTAAATGCGAATGGGTTCTTTGAATGTTTTCCTTCATATTGAATGTTGCCAATCCCTTGTAAACTACTTAACGAAGTCATATTTGATTTGACCATAAGTGATTCCCCCTATATATTCACTTAGTAAGTTGATTCAACAAACAAATGAACAAGTTGACCAACTAATCTCTTTGAATTTTCCATATTTTTTAGTTTTTTAGAAATATTTTCGTTATAATAAAGTGAAAAGCATGTTTTATAGAGAATAAACACGACAAAAAATGGCTTTTCTTCACTTAATCTAAAGACGAAACAAATGGAGTGGATACAATGGATATTGCGGATCAGAACTTTGTGAAAAAAATAAATCAAAAGCTATTGCTAAACGAAATTCTTCACCATGCACCAATTTCCAGAGCAAAATTATCTGAACGCACTGGGTTAAATAAATCGACCGTTTCTTCTCAAGTGAGTACTTTAATGAAAGAACATCTTGTTTATGAAATCGGTCAAGGCGAATCTAGCGGCGGAAGAAGACCCGTGCTCCTCATGTTTAATAAACGTGCAGGTTACTCTATGGGCATTGATGTCGGTGTTGATTATGTCAACGGCATTTTAACAGACCTTGAAGGGTCAATTATCCATAATGAGCAGCTCAAGCTCCCATCCAGCACACCTGATGTGACCGTCCGAATATTAATTGAATTGATTCAGCAGTTACGTTCACACATTCCTTCTTCTCCATACGGGCTGATTGGTATAGGCATTTGTATACCAGGTCTGGTCGATGCAGATGAGCAAATTGTGTTTACGCCTCATTCAAAATGGAAAAATGTCGATCTAAAAACAAGTCTCCAAGACACATTCCAAGTACCGGTTTTTATCGAGAATGAAGCAAATGCCGGTGCTTACGGTGAAAAAATCTTCGGTGCTGCTAAACATTATGACCATCTGATCTATGCAAGTATAGGCACTGGTATTGGAATAGGCATCATTATCAATCATCATTTATATAGAGGCACAAACGGTTTTTCTGGTGAAATGGGACATATGACGATCGACTTTAATGGACCGACATGTAGCTGCGGAAATCGTGGTTGCTGGGAACTGTATGCATCTGAGAAAGCACTGTTCCAATCGCTCCAAACAGATGGTCAGTCATTCACCTATCAAGATATTGAGCGGCTGGCGAAGTTAAATGATATGAAGACACTCAATGCCTTGCGTAACTTTGGCTTTTACATTGGGGTAGGTCTCACAAACGTTCTGCATACCTTCAACCCACAAGCCGTTATTTTACGAAACAAGGTCATTGAATCTGAGCAGGCCGTTCTAAGTGTCATTCAAGATGAAGTATCCTCTAGAATGGATGCACAATTCAGCTCACGGGTGGAGCTGCTCCCTTCGTCATTAGGACAAAACGCACCAGCCTTAGGGATGACATCTCTTGTCACTGAAGCTTTTTTGCGTGATGTCACGCCTTCACCATAATGGAATACATGTTAAAGAGAGACAGCCTTTAGAGTGTTGTCTTTTTTTATTCAGTTGTTTCTTCGTATCGAAAATACTTAAAATCGGCAGGCAGACGCTCGCCGCTTGTGTCTTGGCACTGCATTCCGACAAAAGCCCCTGTAAAGAACCCCCCTCCTCGAATAAAATCATCTGATAAATGAGTCGATTCAAGCGGTACATCTATTTTTTCCCACTCTTGTTGATCAAAAGAATAAGAATACGCGTACGTCTCTCTCTTAACGGTCACTTTTAAATACACATACGGAATCTCGTCTGGGATGATGATTTTTTTGATTAGCGGCTGAGAAAAGGCCAGATTTTCACACACAGATAATTCAAGGATACGGCCAAGCGCCTCGTCATAAGTCACCTGAAGTGCAGTCCAATTTTCCGTATTATAATAATTCACAAGACCTGCCGCTTGCTGAAAGTTTTTCGGAAAGAAGGAAACCGCTGTCTCTGCTTCAAAATAAAAGCTTTGCCAGCGCCTCGCAACAAACGCTTGGGTAAATTTAGACGTTAAAGATTCCTGCCCATACAGCCTTAAATGATGAGCATTTTCCGTCACTGAACCAATCTGATCCGTAAATGGGATTCTTAATGTTTGGAAATGTCTATTTAACGATGAATCTTTAAATTCATCGACTATGTGATAGGTTGGAGAGAACTCTTTTACGCTCATCGCAGGCGCTTCAACCTCTAGAAGCCCCTCTTTTCCGCCTACCACATACGGCCAGCCATCTTTCCATTCAAGCTTTTGTATGGCTGTCTCTCTTCCTAAAGGACACCAGCCTCTTTGCTGAAAAATGGATTCCTTACTTGAATGAATTGGGCGGCCAGTCAGATGAGCCAAATACCATTCATTTGTATGCGTTTGTACAATGGAAGCATGCCCGCATTTTTGTAGTGGATGGCTAGGCGCATGAAAAGCCGTTAAAATTGGGTTGTCAGGATGAACCTCGTACGGCCCATCAATACGCGAGGAACGGGCGATTGTGGCTGCATGTTCGTAACGTGTTCCCCCTTCAGCTGTTAATAAATAATAGACATCATTGATGTAATAAAGATGCGGGGCTTCTGTCAGTTTGATTGGCGTGCCTTTAAAAATGACCTTCCGCTCACCGACCAGTTTTTTTTCAGATACACTATATTCCTGCAAGGCTATACCTGCAAAGGAGTGATGTTTTTCTCGATGGTCCCACAGCATATTCAACACGTATTTCTTTCCGCTTGGATCATGGAACAAGGAAGGATCAAACCCAGAACTATTGAGCCGAACCGGATCGCTCCACTCACCATCTACTGCATCAGCTGTGACCAAATAATTATGACCATCCTTAAACGGACCATCTACTACTTTAATATCTGAATAGATGAGCCAAAACTGACCATCCGCATAACTTAAACACGGTGCCCATACCCCGCCGGAATCAGGATTTCCTTTCATATCGAGTTGAGAAGTTTTTTGCAAGGGACGCGCGGCGAGCCGCCAGTGGACGAGATCCTTCGAGTGATAAATTTGCACCCCCGGGAACCATTCAAATGTAGAAACCGCCATGTAATAGTCCTCTCCCGCACGGCAAATACTTGGGTCAGGGTTAAATCCTTTGAGCACTGGATTAGTAATCTTCAATTGAACTTCCTCCTCTTTCAGAGAACTACATTTTAAAATCGTCCATATGATCGATATACACCTTGTCTCTATTCTCAAGCTCTCGTATGACTTTTTTATGTTTTTCTTCATCTAGGTTATAAAAATTAATATCAACCATCGCTAAAATGAGTAAGCATACAGGAATCACCGTTGTCGTGATTAAAATGCCCAGTAAAGCTTCTGGTGTTTGCACTTGATTTGCAATATAACCAAATCGGTCAAGGACAAGCCCTGGAACGATGCCGCCTAAGGCCATCCCAAATTTAAAGAAGAAGCCAATCACTGCGTAAATCAGTCCACCCATTCTTTTCCCTGTTTTATATTCGCCATATTCAACGGTTTCAGGAATGAGTGCCCACATGTAAGCACCTGCTGTAATACTCCCTGCAGCCGCAACGAGCCTGAAAATAAGTATTAAAGTGATTTGACTCGGCGGGATCACAAGTAAGGCAAGAAGGCCTACAATATTCAGCAATAATGAATAATTCAGCAGCTTTTTCTTTCCTAACAACTTGTGTAGCTTAGGAATAAACGGCAACACCATTAAAGCTGGCAGACTGCCAATCAGGCCGTACCACTTCACTAAATCTTCTCTGCCGAGGTTATACGTCACATAATAGATCCCGACTGAGTTACTGATCGAGTTCACACCAAAGATAATGATAAAGAAAATGCTTAACACAACAAGCGGACGATTCACTCGTAACTGGACAAAGAGATCACTGAACTTGATCTTTTCCTCTGGCTTTTGAAGCGTGACGCGCTCATTCGTACTTTTAAAACAGAAAATCAGTAATCCGCCCCCAAGTACGCCGAGAAATGCCATCGTGATCTGCCAGCCAAGTGCTGTATTTCCTGTCGTATCACTCAAAAACGTCGCAAGAAACGGAACAAAAAAAGCAACCACTAAACCACCAAGATTTGCAAAAAGCATACGAACAGACGTAATACTGACGACCTCTTGGTTATTTCTTGTCATTGCGGAAGTTAAAGCACCATAAGGAACATTGATGAACGTGTATGTAAGCGATAAACCAACATACGTGATGTACGCATAAATGAGTTTTCCCATTTCGGAAAAATCCGGTGTCGTAAAACAAAGAATGGCAAGAACGGCAAAAGGTAACGCACCAAATAACAAATAAGGTCTAAACCGGCCAAAACGGCTGTTCGTTCGGTCAACCATCGCCCCAATAAACGGATCTGCAAGCGCATCAATGGCCCGAACCACCAAAAACATCGTCCCTGCTGCTGCTGCTGATAATCCATAGACATCCGTATAAAAAAATAATAGATACGTAGAGACAGTTGCATAAATTAAATTACATGCGAAATCTCCTGAAGCATACCCCACTTTTTCAGACATACGAATCTTCTTTAAATTCTCACTCACCATGAGTTTTCTCCCTTCTTCACTTAGCCTCTTCTAGCGGACAGATGGTGCAGGGCAGCAGCAATCAATAGGTCGAAAAATAAAGCGCTTTCAATTTGTTGTAAAAATGAAGCTGAACATCTCTTTCTTTCAGCTTAGCCCACACAGCAGCAAATCATTCGCTTTAAACAATAGATCAATAGATGATCGCTATCTTAGTTTATCGATTAAACAAACTAAGATGAATTCATTTTATAAAATATGATCTGACTTTTCAATATTTTTCGAAAAAATAATCCAAATAATTGATTTCTTGTCATTTTTTCTAAGATATGAGGAGATGAACCTTCTTTTTATATTCCAAAAACAAAGAGAACTCAAATAATGGTTGCATTCATACCAATCCCATGCTATATTAATCAAGCGATGAGCTGAATTGTGTAAGTCGGGTAACACGTCTCTTTGAGACACACACGAATGTGGCGTGTGGTTATTCCGCCTCAATACGCAAAAGACATCTTCTGATGAAGATGTCTTTTTTCTTACCCTATTTTGGTGCCATTTTCAACCGGCTCATCTGTGGCAAGCAGGACAACGTCTTCTTTTGACGGCATGCCTCCTAAGACAAGCACCTCTGATTTAAACCCGGCAATTCTTCTTGGCGGGAAATTGACCACTGCAATAATTTGTTTCCCAGTGAGATTCTCAGCCTGATAACGTTTTGTCAGCTGTGCACTAGATTGTTTTATGCCAATCTCATCCCCAAAGTCAATCTTCAGCTTGAAAGCAGGCACTCTCGCTTCTGCAAAGAACTCTGCTTCTACTATCGTCCCAACACGAATGTCTAATGCTAAAAACTGTTCAATATCTGCCATTAGAATCTCTCTCCTTTCAATCTTTCATAAAAAAGGTCACATTTTTCTTCTGCTGGATGACCACTTGTCTTCCACTAATTTCTTTATTGTAGCACACCCTACTCTTCTAAAAGAAAGGGTTAAAAAGACTATTGATTGAAAATTTTCACTGTTTACATAATAAATTTATAGTAGTCTATTAAATATTTGCATCATGAAAATGAATTCGGTAAAATGGCAAATAATCCTACTGCTTCCTCTCGAATATTTCAGGGAGGGTTAACACTTGTTTACATTATCAGATATGTGGACGTTTTGCTGGTCGTTTTTCGTCATTCTTCCTATCGTTGCCATCTTGCATCAGCTGGGCCATATTGTGGTCGCATGGCTGTTTGGAGCAAAGGTTTCGTTTGCGCTTGGCAGAGGTAAAAAAGTATTGAAAATAGGCGTCGTTGAAATTAGAAGAATCTATTTTCTAGATGCTTTTTGCCATTATGAAGAAATGAGGAGAAATAACCGTTTCTCACACATTCTTGTCTACTTAGGCGGATCATTATGCAACCTGCTCAGTGTTCTCATATTGAACACAATGATCGCCAACGATTTCCTGCCAGAACATCAATTTTTCTATCAATTTGCTTACTTCTCAGTCTACTATGTATTTTTTGCACTGCTGCCAGTCCAGTATGCAGATCATCATCCGAGTGATGGGCAAGCGATTGTGAACATCATTCGGCACGGTGAACCATGTGACATCATTGATTAAAATGAGTGGCTTTCACTGTCGATTTGATACTGAATCGTTAAAAAAGGAATGCCGAATAGCTTCATTTGATGAATTGCTGTGAGACTTTTTTCCGTCTCCGGTTTCATATGAAAGCTTTCTTCCATTGGCAGTTTCATGGTGATGAAAGACGTATGCAAATACAATCCTTCATCACCCGTACTGCCATTTGGACTTTTACTTTTTAATAGAAAATCTTCCTTTTCATTCAAAGGTTTTAAAATAGCCGTAAGCTGTGAAAAAGGAAGCGGCAAAGCAATATTCATATAGACTGTCTCTTCATCATGGTGCTGGGCATAGAGCGCATAAAAGACTTGCTCGCCTTTCTCATTGCGCCTGATCCACACACGTACATTCTTCCTTTCTTCAAGAGGATGTTGAAATCTTGAAAGACTCCCCGGCATTTCATATGGCATTCGTGATGACCCTAAATAGAGCTGTCCTATTTGTCTAAAAACAGGTTGAAGCAAAAAGACAAACGGCCTTACCCACCAATGAAAACAGACGGCTGCTTTTAACGTAAAGGACATCGGGTCCTCATAAAATCTGCGAATAACAGGTGACACACTCTCTGCTGAAAATGCCTTTCCATTTAATTGGTCAAGAGAATCGACTAAACCAATCTTCTCATCATGCTGCATGTGGTCATGTTGAAAAGACATGACCTGAAAACGACCGTGAACTCTCGATACCGGAAAATCCTTCTGTTTCAATCGATCAGCTGGTCTTTCAATCAACCACCCAATGAGACCTGGTAAAATAACCAAACTTGCATTGATACTGCCATGAAACCAAATCATTTGATCCATGCTGATGTAGGTAACATGTAAAAGCATTCCGGCAGAATAAAGGAATGATAGGACGATGGTTCCCATTAACATGATGCTAGAAAACACAACGAACCCTTTTGCGACAGTTGAACGAAAAGAAGTTTTCATACACAAAATTCCATACAAATAAAGTGCGATCACATACAAAATGACGCTGAACGTATCAAACAGGCGAGAATAGTTGATTCCAACAGCAATCATCACTGGCGACAGTAAAATAACCCAGCCGCCCACTTTGTATAGCGTCGTCTCTTTTTTGCGCTGCCTCCCCAATAATCCATAAAAGATAGGGATAAAAAAAGCCGAATAATGAAAATGAATAGCTGTCAAAAGAACAATCATCGGTGAAAATGTCATCACTTGTATATCTGCTATGTACAGCCAGAACCAAAGCCCACCTAGAGCGATATACATACATGCGCCATCGATCATCAGCTCATGAAGCGGATGGGCCCCTCTTTTCAGCAAACGGGTGAAACCAAATAAAGCCAGAATCATTGTAAAGAAAAGCCATCCCAATGCAAGCCAAAGAGAATGATAGATGAATGCGCCTGTTGCACATAGAGCTGCTACTGGAAAGGCTTTCATTATGAAACCGATCAGCCCCTTCTGCTGCCGTTTCTTCTCTTCCTGATAAAAAAAGTGTAAGAAAGCGGGAAGAAAAAATAAAATCGCGATGAGAACAAAAAATTCTGGTATGGGAGCTGTCGTCAAACGTGTAACGAGAAAGCAGGACATCAACACGATGCTACACATCAAATGCCATTTATTCATGAGGTGACACCCTTTCCGTAAACCGGCCCTTATAAGTAAAAAGAGTGCCAAAAAGGCGATTTTTCACTTGAACATCAATCGTATACTCACCTGCACGCTCATCGTACCCTTCTGTTACATCAGATTCACCATAAAGCCAAGAAGGGAGCGGCCACTCCCGCCCAAACAGCAAAAACCTTTGCTTACCTGATTGAATGTGCAAGAACCCTTTTTCCGTGACTGTAAAATGAAGCTCTGACACAAGAAGCCTAGGTTTTCCAAAGTAGTCTAGTACTTGATGGCTCTTCTGATCAATGATCATATCTGCATCAAAATGTCTTTCCTTGTCAGGAAAATAGAACGTTCGAAACCAGTGCATCCCTTCTTCTCCCTTACTTGTCGTAAAAGGCTTGTTCACAATTTGGAAGGGAATATTTCGCCCTCTTTCAGGAAAAAAACAGCGAAACAATGGGCCGATTTTGAATAACAATCGGATGAGCTTTGTCCCGCCTCCTATTTCCTCCATGATGCCTTCAGCCGTAAACGCGCGGTTATAACGTTCTTTTAATGTTGGATGCAACTTATCGTAGTCCTTTACTTGATGATGATGAACGACCATGTCTACCTCCCCTTTTTCGTTTGATCGAAAACACATCTACACAATCTTTTAAGTTGATCATTCCTGCAACAGATAAAATCAAAAATGCACTCAGCACCAGCGGCTCGTGCAGAGTCGTTTCTGGCGATAAAATCCCGCTACCAAGCATCAGCAGCAGAAAGATGCTTTGAAGGATGAATATATATTTCTTTGGAAGCTTAGGCATAAGCCATGATACGCCTAATAGCGCATAAAACAATCGAAATCCGGTGCTATGTTCAAAAGCAGAAGGTGAAAAAGGAATGATCGCTTGACATAACCAGACGATAGCAAACAACAAACAAATGCCATAATGGGCAAGTGTTCTCTCTAGCAGCAACCGGGGATGCGTGCCCTTTTCAAGCCACGTCTTTAATGCGCCAAAGCTAAAGGCAGTCATAAACCCCATCATTGGTCGAAAAAACAAACGGTCTGCCCATTTCCACCCATTTCCTTCCTTTGTTTCATAATCAAATTGCGTTTGAAACACAATGTGATCATTCGTTTTCATGTATTTCCAATACCCTCCGCCTTCTTTGATGAAAGACAAAGGGTGTGATGATTTAAATTGAAGTGAGGATGCTCTTTCATGACGTTCATCCTTCACGCTCGTTCGATACGCTCCTGTCCCAGTTACACTAATGCCGAATCCAAGGTGTTTCTCATACAAAAAGGATTGGGGCTGTTCATCACTAGGTCCATTTAATGAAATGGTCGAAAATCGCAAATCCCATTGTTCATGAAGCTTTGGATTTTGCGTATACTCCCATACTTTTTCAATAGGTGCTTGAATGGTTGTTTCCACATAAACAGGCTTTCTTTTCATCTGCCTCTACTCCTCTATGTGAATTATTTCACATAATAAGCATACCATGTTTCACAAAACTGTCAAATCTTTATTGGTTTTTTGCCCAAAAAATGTTTTGATTTGTTTACATCTCCTTCATCATATCGGTTCGATACATAAAAAAGACCTGTCAATGAGACAGATCTTCTTGCTCTTTGATGCCTGCAATATAAAGACGGACCGCATAGCTCACACTATCTTCAAGCTGTTCTTTCCGTTGAAATCCTTTTTTGTTTGAAATATCTCCAAAACCGTGCAGTAAGCTTCTGAGCCCTCTCACGACATGCGTCATGTCCTCTTCTTTTACACCAAAACGAGACATGATGGATTGGACAAAATCAGCAAGATTCTCTGCAGCCACACTGACTTCTTTTTCATTCATATGTGAAAAAGCAGCCTCATAAAGACCGGGATGCTGACGAACAAATTGAACATATTGTCTTGCAAATGCTAAAACAGCGTCTTCTTTTTCCAGCCCCGCTGTTACTTGTTTGCCGGCCTCACAAAGCATTGTCAGCCCCTTGACAGCAAGAGCTGCCTGTATTTCATGAAGACCAGATATATGGTTGTAAAGAGATGGTGGTCTGATGTTAAGCCGTTTGGACAATGTAGCAATAGTCAAAGCGGAAAAGCCCTCTTCATCGACAAATTCGATGGCAGATTCAACAATTTTTTCTTGTGTGATACCCATTCTTGGAGACATGGCTTACTGTCCCCCCTTTTGTAGCTGCTGCTTCCTTTTTTCGATAGCGGCTCTGAGCTTTGCCTCAGGCTCTATGATGAGATCACCATGCCCTGCTGCGAGACAAGACAAGGGAAGTGCCAGTAATTTTTCAGCGCTTTTTAGTGCTGTTTCTGCATCCCAAGTGGCAAAAGCCGGGAATGGGAAGGTCAAGCGAAACTCACCCGTTACAAATAAACCGCCTTTTGTCACAACTGCATCACCCGCAATGACAACCCCTGACTTTTCATCGTATAAAGAGATGCTTCCTGGTGTATGTCCTGGTGTGGCAATGACTTTCAGTGACCCAATCTCGCCCCCTTCTTCAACAAGCACGTCTGGTTTTGTGTGAATGTCTTTTGAAAAACTGCCTTTGACTTTTTTCTTCGGCTCACCAGGAAGTAAAGAGAAATCGCCAGCAAACAGGCGAGCATCTCGTTTCGATAAATAAACAATTGCCTCTGGAAAAGCCTTTTTCACTTCATCTAGTGCGCCAATATGATCCATATGACTATGAGTCAGAATAATTTTTTTAATGGGTTTGTTTAATTGATGTGCAAATTCAATTATTGAGCTTGCTGCCATTTTCAAAGCTGCATCAATTAAGATGAGTTCATTCTCTTCCTCAAATACATAACAATTTACCGGAAAAATACGCGGCATTAATGTAAGCTGGTGCAAACGGTCAAATGTTGTCAATCTCATCTTGTTTTCCCCCTAAAACTAATGTCGTTAGTTTTATATTAACTAATAGTATTAGTTTTAGCAACTATTTTTTCATCGACAGTAATATAAATATCAATTTGCGCTTCTTTTGGATCAATCGATCGTTCGTCGTACCATTCAAAATCGCCAGTATATGTTCGCAAATAACGCTGATCCCAACTCCAAATCTGCTGCCATGTTTCAAACACAACCTCTTCAATCGGGCCCTTTCTCGTTTGAAATCTTGCGTAGGTGGAGCCTGGAATCTCTTTTGCATCTTGTGCTAGCTGCTGGTCAACCAATTGCCCCGCTGTGAACAAATAAGCGCCATTTTCATCCTTTTCATAATCTGAATACAGCCCTATGACTGGCGCATGTCCTCCGCGAAGCTGCTGCGTGAAAAATTGCTGCCAAAGCGGTGCAATCTTCCGCTCGTTTGTTTGCTCCATTTCATTTGTTGTTCGAACTGATAATCCCTTGATCCATTGTTTCTGTAAAATCACGATATCGTACATACATTCTCATCTCCTTTTTTTCCATCATATAAAAAGAAACCTGACAACATTGTGTCAAGTTCCTTTTGGTTTTTGAAATTGTTTCAACTTGAGATCAAATGCTTCCCGAACGGATAGCGGAGAGACAATCTCGATATCTGGCCCTAAATAAAAAAGAAAGCTATATAACCAATCATCCTGAGGCAACGTGATTGTGGCAAGATACGTACCATCTGCACATACGGTGAATTCATTTTCATCTATCCATTCCTTCACTTTACCAACAGAATCTTCAGTCAACCTGAGCGTTAGTGTACTGACGGAAGGTTCTTCGTGCCAAGAATCATTCCAAGGCTTTTCTTCATTTTTTATTCGTTTAGGAAGAAAAGATAATGAATGGGTGATAAGGTCTGACATTCTTTTGAGTTTAAACAGGCGAAACGCTTTTTTCACGCAGCAATACGCATACAAATACCAGTGTCTTCCTTTTAAGACAAGTGTATAAGGCTCTACTTTTCTAGGAAGTGTTTCGCCTTTTGCATTGCGATAGGTGAACTGGATATATTGATGCGCTGTGGCAGCGGTATGAATGAGCTGGAGCTTCTTTTCTAAATAGCTGTCTTTCCCCCAAGAGCTTAAATCAATAAATACATGTTGCTGTTTTTCATTTTGAGGCGGAATCAGGGATTTCATTTTCTTTAGAACATGTTCACTTTCTTTAAAGGTGTATGCACTCGTAATGCTTTCAAGAGCTGTTAAAATCAGTTCAATATCATCATCGGTGAATAATTTTTTCTCTAGACGATAGTCGTCAACGAGTGAAATTCCACCCCCTGCACCTTGTTTTGTGACAACTGGAATCCCCGCTTGATTAATCGTATCAATGTCACGGTATATGGTTCTTACGCTCACTTCATGTAGTTCAGCGAGGTCTTTCGCCTGTACTTGCCGTTTGCTAATTAGTATCATCACAATGGACAAAATGCGATCGATTTTCATGACTTTTCCTCTTTTTCATAAATATAGGTTTTGATTTGATAAAAAAAGAAAGAATGGTAATGATAAGTAACAGCCAGCATTCGTTTACATCCCTGCCTGTGCAGGAGGAGGTTGCATCATGACACATCACGTATGGCAGTTGTTCATGATCGGGATCGTCATGCTCGTCTGGATCATCATTCGAATGAATCGAATGAGACGCTATCAGCTTGTGCGCCCGGTAAATCTTTTCATGAGAATGTATGTATTTAGTCTCACTGCCCTTATTCTCTTATCAGAAGGATGGCAAAATCAAAGTATTTTTATCTATGCCGTCATTGGCATGATCTTCGGGAGCAGTCTCGCCGTTCACGCCTATCAGACGATTCAGATGAAATTAGAAAATGGCCGGCTGTATATGAAAACAAGTAAATGGATTGAAAGCTTTATTTTATGTTTGTTTTTATCTAGGCTTGCATTTAAATCGGTCAATCTGACAACACATGCGATCACCAAAATGGATATCGTTGAATTGTATCAGCATATTGTCAGCGATGATGCGTTGACAATACTCAGCTTTTTCCTTCTAGCGGCTTACTATATTGTGTTTTCTTATCAAATGATGAAAGCAAATAAACGATCAACCCAAGTACATCATGCATAAAAAACCTTCCTATATAAAAGTAGGAAGGTTTTTTCTCAATCATGCTGTGCATGGTGTATCATTTGTTCAAGCACTTCCATCACATGCTGATCTTCAGGACTGTAAAAAATCGAGGTCCCTGCTCGTCTAGATTTCACGAGACGAAGATTTTTTAAAAAGCGCAGCTGATGAGATACGGTTGATTGCATAAGGTTTAGTGTTTCTGCTATATCATTTACTGAATGTTCACCTTGAGACAGCAAATGCAGAATACGAATACGCGTCGGATCAGATAAGGCTTTAAATGTTTGGGAGACAAGAAATAGACTTTCTTCGTCCAGCTCCATCCGTTCCTGTTCTTGATTTGTATTCAGTTCTTCCTTCATTTCGCTTCACCTTTCTTGTCAGTCAACTCACGACTTATTCTATGTATCATCATATACCAAAACGTGTAGCATGCAAAGCTTCCACACCTTTTGAAAAAAGATTTATTCAAATAGCATTGACACGTGGTAGCATTCTTTTTAAAATGAGCATTATTTATACATTTTTTTAGAGGAGCTGATAGGCAAATTGACTGAAGAGCCAAGACTAAAACGCAGCCTGACTGTTTTTCCGCTTGTTGTGATCGGGCTTGCTTATATGGACCCACTTGTCGTATTTGATTCATACGGCATTGTTGCTCAGCTGACGAAAGGACACGTTGCTGCAGCTTATATCTTTACTTTACTGGCATTACTATTGACAGCGCTTAGCTATGGGAATATGGTGAAGGCTTTTCCAAAAGCAGGATCTGCATATACATACGCGCAAAAAAGTATTCATCCTCACGTTGGCTTTCTTGTAGGCTGGACACTATTGCTAGACTATTTATTTTTGCCTATGGTGAATTTTGCAATCGGAAGTGCATATTTAACCGCAGCCTTTCCTGATGTACCTCATTACATTTGGATCATCATACTTGCTATCGCCATAACGACTGTCAATGTAATCGGTATACGTCTTACAGCCAACATTACAGCGCTATTTGTGACCTTTCAGGTGATTGTCGCTGTTACATTTGTTGGGTTTATTATTTATGGGCTCACGCAGCATGCAGGCACGGGAGAGTTACTGTCAACCCGTCCGTTTTATTCAGCGAGCTTAGATCCCGCCCTTATTTTTTCCGGCGCAACGATTTTATGTTTTTCTTTTCTAGGATTTGATGCGATTTCGACCATGTCTGAGGAAACAATTAAGCCAAAAAGAACGATTCCTCTCGCCATATTTTTAACGGTCGCTATTGGAGGTGTGCTGTTTACCCTTACCTCTTACTTTTTACAGCAGGTGTTTCCAAATTTTCAACAGTTCAAGCATCCAGATGCGGCATCACTTGAAATTGCGGAATTTGTGGGCGGCGCGTTTCTCCACTCATTCTTTTTAGCCGGCACCATGGTCGCTGTCATCTCTTCCTCCCTATCATCACATGCAAGTGCCGCAAGACTCTTGTATGCGATGGGAAGAGATCAATCATTACCAAAGCGTTTCTTCGGTTATATTCACCCAACATTGAAAACGCCTGTATTTAATATTTTATTAATTGGTGTTTTTTCGTTAACCGCAGTTGTTGGTGAGCTTGAGGTCATTTACTCGTTTATCAGCTTCGGGGCATTAATTGGATTTACGTTTGTTAACTTGTCTGTTTTCGCTTACTATTTCATCAAACAAAAACAAAGAGGTGTATTAAACACACTGAGGTATGCCATCATCCCTCTTTGCGGAACGGCTTTTTGTATTTGGCTCTTAACAAGCATCAGTACAAATGCATTAATCATTGGCATGGTGTGGCTCATGATCGGTTTTGTTTATTTCTGCTATAGACTGAAAACAAGAACAGAATTTACGTTTGGCTATGATTGAATATAAGGTTTTCACTTGGTATCCTGTGCAGGATATGGCATAATATAAAGGCTGTACTTCCCTTTTAAAAGCGGGGCAAAACAGGGGTGAACTGACCTTGAAAAAGAAAAAAACAGGATGTTTTGCCATTTCAGGCTGTTTCACGATTTTTCTGTTTGTTTGCGTATTAGCGGCCATTGTCATTTCCTTTAATCAAAAGGAGTTAAAAAAGCTGCCGATTGATACGGAATCAATTGTTTTGTCGAGATTGGATGATTACAAACCGCTTGTAGAAACAGAGTTAAGAGATCAAGATTTAGATCAATATACCGCGTTAATTCTCGGTATGATGTATCAAGAATCAAAAGGCAGAGGCGGAGATCCAATGCAGTCCTCTGAATCTCTTGGTTTGAAACGAAATGAAATCAATGACCCTCAGAAAAGCATTAAACAAGGAGTCCATCATTTTTCGACCATGTACAAGCATGGGAAGAAAAAAGGCGTTGATTTGGAAACCATTATTCAAAGCTATAACATGGGAATCGGCTATATTGATTTTGTTGCAAAAAACGGGGGAAAACATTCCGAAAAATTGGCAAAGCAATACTCCAAAAAGCAAGTGAAGCGAAACCCTGAAGTCTATACATGCGGGGGCGACAAAGATAACTTCCGCTATCCGTATTGCTACGGTGATTTCACTTATGCTGAAAAAGTAAAAGAAAAAACGAAAACAGTTGAAGAAAAGATGAAATTGGCTTCATCATCCACACCATCATCGTAAAAAAAAGCACTTCCTAAACGGAAGTGCTTTTCATTTTATGAATGCTCTTTCCCGATTTCCGGCAGGATCGTTTTGGCTAAATGCTGATCCATTTCTTCATATTCATCATAATGAATCGTTTCATATAGCTCTTTTCTCGTTTGCATGTCCTCCAGCATTCCCTGCTGCGTCCCTTTTTCCTTAATCTCTGTAAATAAACGCTCATACGCTTTTGCAGCAACTCTCAGGGATGACACTGGATAAATCACCATTTGAAAGCCAAACATAGAAAATTCGTCTGTATGATAATAAGGTGTTTTTCCAAACTCCGTCATGTTTGCAAGAAGCGGCCCTTTTATATTGTTTGAAGCATACGTGAAATCTTCTGCTGTAATCAGCGCCTCGGGAAAAATGGCATCTGCTCCTGCTTCTAGATAGAGATTAGCCCGGTGAATGACATCCTCCATCCCGTTTACTGACTTCGCATCCGTTCTTGCGATGACGAGAAGTGTAGGTGCCGCTTGTTTGATCGCTTTGATTTTCGCCATCATGTCTTCTACAGAAACGAGTGATTTTCCGTTTAAATGTCCGCATTTCTTCGGCATTTGCTGATCTTCAATTTGAACAGCCGCTACCTTGCTCTCCACCATTTCTTTTGCTGCCCTGGCTGCATTTAATACACCGCCATAGCCAGTATCCATATCTACTAAAAGAGGCAGCTGAGAAGCTCGAATGATTTCCTTTGCCTTTTCCGCCATTTCAGTGGAATGAATCATACCGAGGTCAGGAAGCCCTTTGCTTGCGCAAAAAGCGGCACCCGATAAATAAAGCCCTTGAAATCCCATTTTCCTCGCATAGAGCGCAGACATTCCATCGTGAACGCCTGGAATTTGAAATAAAGCGGATTTGTGCATTTGCTCTTTAAAAGCTGCGGCTAAGTCAGCTTGATTTACTTCATCATTCACGATCCACACACTAGCTCCCCCTTATATGACAAATAAGTCCATAAATGCTGGTACTGTCGTTGTTTTTAATTGATTTGGATTTTGACAAAGTGAAACAATTTGATCGACTTGTTTTTGTGGAAATCTCGTTTTCAAATGATACACCCATTTCTTTTCAAGCAGCGGGATCCCTTCCTGCCTTCTTCTGCGATGACCAAGCGGATATTCAATTTCGATTCGATCTGTCATCGTTCCGTCTTTAAAGAAGATTTGAACACAGTTTGCAATTGATCTCTTTTTCGGATCTAAATAGTCTTCTGTATACCGTTTATCTTCTTTCACGATCATTTGATCACGCAAACGGTCAATGAGCGGATTCTGCGCCGTCTCTTCTTCATAATGATCAGCGGTCAGCTCACCATAGATTAACCCAATGGCCGTAATATACTGCAAGCAATGGTCACGGTCTGCCGGGTTGTAAAGCGGTCCTTTTTTATCAATAATTCGAATGGCTGATTCATGTGTCGTAATCTCAATCCTGTCAATCTCATCTAAACGGTCTTTTACCGCGTCATGTAGAATGACAGCGGCCTCAGCGGCAGTTTGCGCATGAAATTCTGCTGGATAGGCAATTTTAAAGAGTACATTTTCAATCACATATGACCCGAGCGGCTGGGCAAGTGTGAGTGGTTTTCCTTTCATTAACACATCTTCAAACCCCCACTTTTCTGCACTGAGGGGCGTTTGATAGCCCATTTCTCCTTTCAATGTCATCATCGCTAGTCTCACTGCACGGCTTGTGGCATCCCCTGCTGCCCACGATTTCCTTGATCCTGTGTTCGGGGCATGCCGGTACGTTCTAAGCGGTGAATTATCCACAAATGCTTGTGATAACACATGCTGCACATCTTCTTTCGTTCCGCCAAGCATTGCACAAACGACTGCACTTGATGCCACCTTGACAAAAAGAACATGATCCAAGCCATTTCGATTCAAACAATTTTCTAAAGCAAGCACACCTTGTATTTCATGTGCCTTTACAATCGCATGCAGTACGTCATTCATCGTTAGCGGTTCTTCTCCGTTTGCAAGCCTCGTTCTGCTGATATAATCGCTTACAGCCAATATCCCGCCCAGGTTATCTGATGGATGGCCCCACTCCTGTGCAAGCCACGTGTCATTATAATCTAACCAGCGGATCATACATCCTATATTAAACGCCGCTTGAACAGGATCTAATACAAATGAAGTGCCGGGCACTCTTGCTCCGTTAGGGACAACAGTTCCAGGTACGATTGGTCCAAGATGCTTTGTACATTCTGGAAAGTTGAGCGCCAGCATACCGCAGCCGAGTGTATCCATGAGTACATACCGAGCTGTTTCAATGGCCTCTTTGCTCGTAATTTCTCCATCCACGGCATAAGCTGCGATGTCTTCTAATAGTTGATCTGTTTGATTGGCTACTGCTGTTTTATTCATCTTCATTCCCCCGTTTTTCCATCATCATTTGAGACTTTTAATCCTCTTGGTCCTAAATACCGTACTCTCGGTCTAAAAATCCGATTGTGTGAATGCTGCTCGATGACATGCGCTGCTAATCCGCTTGCTCTCGCAGCAAAGAAAATCGGTGTATAAAGTGAAATAGGAATGCCGAGCACGTAATAAATAGGTGCTGCGTAATAATCAAGGTTTGGATAGAGGTTTTTCTTTTCTTTCATGTATGCCTCGCCTGCGACGCACATGTCATAAAGCGTCGTGTCTCCTTTTGATTCGGTAAGCGTTTTCAACGATCGTTTTAAAAGTGCCGCTCTTGGGTCCATTTTTCTCATGTATACCCGGTGTCCAAAGCCCATCATTTTTTCTTTTGCGGCTAATTTACGTTCGATGAGCGCAAGGAAACCTTCTGTTGTTTTGCCTTCGAGCAGCATGTGCATGACTGCTTCGTTTGCGCCTCCGTGTAAGTCACCTTTTAATGAAGAAATCGCTCCAGTAAAAGCACCATACATGTCAGAGTGAGTAGATGCAATGACTCTTGCTGCAAATGTTGAATTCGGCAGCTCATGCTCACTATAAAGCGTGAGCGTTTGGTCAAATGCTTTGATTTCGTCTTGTGCCGGAGTGCGGCCTGTTAACATCGCTAGAAAGTTTTCAGTGTAGGATTTGGTCTGGTCTGGAGTAGGTGTGGTGTCTTGTGTGAGAATATGATAGCTTCCCGCAACAATCGCTGGCAGCTGGCCAAGTAATCGAACGGCACGCGCTTGTTGGCATGCTTCTGATCGATCATTCAGTTGTTCATCGTACCCTGCAAGAGCAGATAAACACGTTCTCATGGCATCCATTGGGTGAGTGGTTTTTGGCAGTTTTGTCAAAATGGTTTGAATGGTTGGATGTAAGCTTGTTTGTGAGGAAATATCTTGCTGAAATTGGTGATATTCCATTGCATCTGGTAATCTTCCATAAATGAGCAGATAGGCTGTTTCTAAGTACGTCTTGCTTTGTGCCAGCTCGATGAGGTCATAACCGCGAATCACAATTTCTTCTTGCTGGACATCTAGGAACGAAATTGACGTTTCGCTTGCCACAATGTCTTCAAGCCCCGGTTTGTACTGCAATTGTTCAGTCATCATATAACCCCCGTTTCGTTCAATTGTGTTCTCCAAACGAGCAAACGGCCAGACATGATGTGATTCTATAGGTGGGAAGATACCGTGCAAGTCGGATACCCAATTCCCATTTTATCCAAAGCACTTCATCTTGTAAATAAAAGAACGTATGTCCAGATGGACATACGTTAGCTGTAATATGGAGAAATCATAATATATACGATGACACCTGTTAGACTGACATAGAGCCAAAGAGGCATGGTCCATCTGGCAATTTTACGATGACGTTCGACTTGCATTTGTGCGCCTCTAAAGAGAGTGATCAGTGCAAGCGGTACAATGACGGCAGATAAGACGATATGTGTGATGAGAATAAAGAAGTAAATCGGACGAATGATTCCTTCTCCCCCGAAGTGTGTATCAGCTGCCATTGAATGATACGTCACATACGAAATTAAAAAGACAAGTGTTGTTGAAAAAGCCGCAAAGATAAATCGTCTATGGGCTTTAATGTTCTTTTGTTTAATCATAATGAGCGCTGAAAGTAAAAAGATAAACGTAAAACTGTTCATCACGGCATTCAGTAACGGCAGAAATGTAATATCCAGATGACTAAATTTATCTGTTTTTGGCATGAAAAATAATAAAGCAATTAAGCCGTTTATGGCAATTGTTAAAAAGACAACAATGCCGGTGAAATTTTTCGGTTTTTGATTCTGTTCGTTCATGTTTGAAAACCTCTCTTTATTAGTTCCGACTAAGAGTATGTTATTTAACTTTCTCTCTAAAGTCAATGAATTCGCTGTCTTCGTCGAATTTTAGACAAACTTGCCGATTGCCTGCCTTCTAGCGGCTTGAAAGATCCACACACTTCCTTTAGAATGGGAATTTGTGTGGTTTTTATCAACTCTTCTATGAAAGGAGCAATAGACTTGTCAATCTTACAGGAAACAACAAAAGATGTGAAGACATTAGAGCAAGAATTACAGCAGTTGCAGTTCCAAATGTATCGAATGCAAGAAAATATAAAAGATATTTCAAAAAAAGCAAAGATTATTGGCATTGATCAAGCGAAGGAAGATGAATGGATGATCGTCTCTGCAATTGAGAATGCAGAGACGTGCAAAATCATGTTAAGCGATTGTGAAAAAGCTTTTCGCGGACAATCTGATTTTTCCTTGATCGCGGAATATCCTGAAGAAGGAAAGATTCACATTGCCGATATTAAAGGCCCGCCTGATAATGGCTATGGATCAATTTGTATGAAGCATTTAAAAGAAATCGCAAGAGAGCAAAACATTCCAGTCATTACTGGGGATCTCGTCAAAAGAGATTGGAACCATGTGGACCGCCTGATTCATTTTTATGAAAAACACCATTTTGATGTCCAAATTAATTGGAAAGAGCAAAGCGGAGAAATTTATTGGGTGGACAGCTAACGACACAAAAACCAGCGTTGAGATGGGCTTATACGCTGGTTTTTGTCGAAAATGCGAATTTTTCAGAAAAATATGTGTATTTTTGCCCAAAAAAAGGTATAATAAAAGCATCAGGCCGCCACCTGATGCTTTCTTCCAAAAACAATAGACTACTAGTTAAGTACTTTCACTTTGACTGATTTTACGCCCCAATTTTTAGCTTGGGATTTGCTTGGTACGTGTACATCAATTTTGTTACCTTTAATTGCGCCGCCAGTATCTGCTGCGATGGCTTCACCGTAGCCTTCAACATAAACCTTACTTCCTAATGGAATGACATTAGGATCTACTGCGATTACTTTTGCATTTGGGTTTTTGTTTAAGTTTACCCCTGTTGCAGTGATACCTGAGATGCCACCATCATTTGCTGTATAAGCCGTAGCCGTTACAGTCATTTCTTTTTGAACACTTTGACTAGCAGAAGATGATTCTGCTTTAGCTGTTTCCTTTTTAGGAGCAGCTTTTTTCGTTGTTTGCTCTTTTTGGACAGGTGCCTGTTTTTGAACAGGTTCTGAGCTTACCGGAGCTGAGCTTTGACCAGCAACACTTAATGTTGAACCAATCATAATTATATCTGAGTTTAAGTTATTCCAAGACTTAATATCGCTAATTGACACATTGAATTTTTGAGCGATTTTCCAGAGGCTGTCCCCCTTCTGGACTTTGTACTGCTCCTGAGTTTTCTCTTTTGAAGAGATTGTCAATTTATCTCCTACATAGATCATGTCTGTAGATAAATTGTTCCAACCCTTTAGGTCCTTTAGAGACACATCATTTTTTTGAGAGATTCCCCAAAGTGTATCACCTTTCTGTACAGTGATTTCCTTTGCAGAAGCTTGCTGTGCTCCTAATGCTGTTGTTGAGATTGCTGCAACAGCAACCAAGGACATAATAGTCTTCTTCATAAAGTAAATCCTCCCTTGTTAGCTTTTTATGGCGGCTAACGAGTGCTATCGTAACATATGTAAATGTCATTTCAATAACAAAACGATATGTTTTAGATTACAGTTCCTTTACATGAAACATCTCTCTCCATTGGTAAATCAGCCCACTAAATGGCTCAATTCCGCATCATATCAAGGTTTTGTAGGGATGGAAATCATCATGATGAAAACGCGTCCAAGTGAAACGAAAAAAATTTATTTTCCTTCTTCAAACTCTTTAGTTTTTCTCTTTTTCTATAAATAAACGAATTTCTTCTAAAAAAACATCTCCATATTTCTCTCTTTTTTGTGCGCCGACACCTTTAATATTTAAAAGTTCTTCTTCTGTTTTAGGCTCTACTGCTGACATTTCCTTCAATGTTTGATCAGAAAAGACAACAAATGGCGGAACGCCCTGCTCTCTTGCCAACTTCATTCTGACCATTCTTAACTGCTCAAATAATGCATCATTTTCTTGAATAGCCTCTGCCTTTATCGCCTGCTTTTTATAGACGGTCTCCTGCCCCACTAGCACTTTCTTTCCTTTTTGTGTCACTTTTAGTGTTGGAAAAGCTCCTTCAGACATGTGTAAATACTCTTCTGTAATTAAAAATTCAATGAAATCACTAATATGTTGGGCTGAATGCTGTTTCATTAAAGCATAAGTAGGAAGCCGGTCGAAACCAAAATCAAGTACTTTTTTGTTTTTAGAGCCGGCTAATACTTGAGCTATCATCATTTTTCCGAATCGTTCGTTCATTCTAACGGTACATGACAAAACCATTTGTGCTTCTCTCGTGACGTCTTCACGCTCTCTCTCGTCTAGACAGTTGCTGCATTTTTGACAAGGGGCACTTGATGATTGGTCAAAGTAATCCATCACAAATTGCTGAAGGCACTGTTCCGTATGACAGTAGTCTACCATTTGTCTCAACTTGAGCAATTCATGCTGATACCGCAATTCATCTTCTGTTGATTGTTCAATGAGAAAGCGCTGCACGCGTACGCCTTGCGGTGAAAACAGCAAAATACATTCACTTTCAAGCCCGTCTCTCCCGGCACGTCCTGCTTCTTGGTAGTAACTTTCAATATCTCTTGGAATTTGATGATGAATGACAAAACGTACATTAGACTTATTAATCCCCATACCAAATGCAGATGTAGCTACCATTACTTGAATATCATCATTTAAAAAAAGATTTTGCTGTTCTTCTCTGACTTCATCATCTAATCCTCCGTGATAAACACCCGCTTTGATCTTTTGCTTTTTTAGACGATGATAAATTTGATCTGCTTCTTTTCGTGTGGCTGTATAAATAATGCCTGACTCAAGACTGTTTTTCTTCATATATTGTGTGATGAATTGGTCGCTGTTTTGCCCTTTCACCACTTGAAAAGACAAATTTTCTCTAGCAAAACCAGTAAAGATTGTTTCTTCTTCGTCCATGCCAAGCTGCTCACATATATCCTGTTGGACTTTCTTTGTAGCAGTGGCTGTTAATGCTACAATAACAGGCCTTTTTGAAAGCTTGTTTACACATTCTTGTATAAAGCGATAGCTCGGTCTAAAATCATGTCCCCACTCAGATATACAGTGCGCTTCATCAATAGCCATTAAAGGAATCGTCAATCGATCAAGCAGCTGAAAAAAACGTTCATTTTGTAAGCGTTCAGGGGTGATATAAAGCAAATCATACTCCCCCTGTTCACATTTTTTCAGCCTTGTATTCATTTCACCTGCTGAAAGTGTACTATTTAAAAAGGACGATCGTATTCCCATCTCATTTAACGCATCAACCTGATCTTTCATTAAAGAAATAAGCGGAGATACAACGATTGTCGTTCCTTCCATCATAAGAGCAGGAATCTGGTAGCAAACCGATTTCCCTCCGCCTGTCGGCATAATGCAGACCGTATCCTTCCGTTTATTCACAATCGATTCAATGGCTTGTTTTTGTCCTTGTCTAAAAGTATCAAAGCCATAATATTGTTTAAGAAGTGCTTCTGCTTGTTGTAACATCCAATTCCCTCTCCGTCGTTTGTTTTGTCTATTTTAACATACATTTGTACAACCACATTCGGTCTGTTCAAAATCGTCTTTTGGACAAAATAAAAAGCCATTTTCCAAAAATGGAAAATGGCTTGAATCATCCTAGGAAAAGCTGCGGATGCCGTAATCTAAGTAAGAAAGTTTTAAACCACCACTCCTCAAAGTGGGTGTTTGCAGAAACGTTCCTGTCTTCCTCTCGAAGGAGGCGTGACATTCCGGCTTCAATATAAAACTCCCTATTACAGCTTAAAGGTTAAAACTTAATTAACATTACGCGCATCGCAGCCTTTAAACTATACTACACGAAAGTTTATTAAATTTCAAGATATGTTTTTTCTAAAAAAATACTCATGTATACAAGATTTTTGTCCATGTAGACGGGGAAAAACATTATGTTGAGAAAACATAAATTCCTCTCATCATGTTATTTTTCCTCATCTACATCAACATCTTGCTCTTCTTCTAGCCTTTCATACGTATCTGAATGTAATTGATCCATTGTTTCTCTATTTGTTAAATCACGCATTTGCTCAGAGAACGAACGGTCAAATTCATTTGGATCTTGATTGGTTTCTTCATTTTTCTTTGCATCAATTGAATAACGAGTATAGGGTACTGCTTTCAAACGTTCATATGGAATGTCTTTTCCTGTTTTTTCACAAATTCCATATGTTCCGTCTTCCATCCGCTTAAGCGCCGCATCAATTTCACCTTCGAGCTGATCATCGACTTGATCCAGCGTCTGTTCGGTCATGCGGTCTAAATAGATGCTTCCGTGATCTGCGATATGGTTTCCAACACCATTTGAAATCTCATTCGATTCGGCCAGCATGGATTCTTCTTTCTTTTTTGATCCTTTCACATCTTCTTTTAATTGAATAAGTCTTTCATATAAATCAGCTTTTTGCTCTTTCGTTAAGCTCACGGTCAATCACTCCTTTCTCTTTACCTTCCCGCTCCATGCGAAATGAAAACATCAAAAAAGCCGCCGCCTTTGGCAGCAGCTTTCTTCATTTAAAGATTGCGAAGTGCTTCTTCTACTGGTGTATCACCTTTGATTAAGTCAAAAGCTTTATTTTTCACATTGGATTCCGTTAAGCTTTCCACTAATACAGTGGCTACATCTTCTCTTGAAATCTCAATGTCACGATCGTCTGGAATATGAGCCGCTGCTTCTATTTTCCCTGTCTTCTCCTCATGCAGCAGTGCTCCTGGCCGCACAATGGTGTAAGAAAGACCAGACTGTTTTAAATGTTCATCGGCTTTTCTTTTCGCTTCATAATAAATCTCCATACTACCTTGTCCTTTTCCTTGATGAGGATCGTCGGCATTATAAGAACTCAGCATCACAAAATGCTGAATATTTTCTTTTTTGGCTGTATCTACGAGGCGTTTTGCCCCCTCTTGATCAACAGCGATGGTTTTATCTGCACCTGTTTTTGAGCCTGAACCAGCTGCAAAGATGACAGCTTCTGCTTGCTTCACAGCATCTGTCACATCCTTTTCAAGATCACCGATGACAGGCGCTGCCCCAAGTTCTTTTAGCGCATCTGCTTGTTTTTCATCTCGAATGAGAGCAAGTGGCTCATGTCCTTTTTCTTTTAAATATCGAATGACAAGTCTCCCTGTATGTCCGTTTGCTCCAGCAACTAATACTTTCATTGTTCATTCTCCTTTCTGTATCTGTTTCATCTTTATCCTTTTTTGATGTGATTCAAACACACGAATAGAAAAAAGCCTTTCCCGCTGTAATGGGAAAAGCTCAAGAGATGTGCGATAGATAAAAATAAGAACAAAGAATGAGAAAAGTGCATGTGATCTATGTAATCGCATCGTTGATCAGCAAAGATGTTTTGTTAAAATGGCCTGCACGTCACTCAAATCTGTATCTTTAGAAAAATCGAGTTCAAATACTTTTGAGCTTGTAACAAGCAGCATACCAGTGTCCTGATCAAACACGCCAGCTTCTTGAATGGCAAAACTTTCTATTGATCGATACGGCAAGGAGACCCTGACTTTCTTTTTAGAAAATACGCGGTTATCGCCAAAGATCAGTCGTTTATTAGTGAAACAAATTTGGTCGTGACGCAGTCTGTAAACAGCCTCAATTCTTTCTCCTTCAATTAATAAGGATTCGAATTTTTTATGATCATTTTGTTTACTGACAGAAAAAATACCCACGTAAACCCCCTCTTCCTGCATCAAATTCCTTTATGACAAAACGGCCACACGGCTCTGTGGGTACGTTTTATTCTCACTTATAGAATACGCTATAAATCGTCGTTATTCCATTACGAATAGATTAAATTTCATTTAACTTTTTCTTTTTGATCCGATGCTCTTTCCTCTACTTATTTAGACTGTTAAAGCAGGAAAAAAGTTTCATTTTTTTTCAAGAAATCATTCGTTATGGGACCATAAAAAAACAGTGATTATGTAAAATCACTGTTCAGCGTGTAGACAAACCCTCGCATTCTTTGTCATTCCTGCGCTCTGGTGCTCACGAATGGCAAATTCGCTCCGCAAAAGTAGCTGTCCTTCCTAGACTTCAAAGGTTTTCTATCACGCTGAAAAGAAGACAAAGGGCTAAAATAAAGTTCATTTTAGCCCTTTGTCAACAATCTGAACAGTGATTATGTAAAATCACTGTTTTAAATGACTATTCATCTTTTGGGGTATCAATCGTTCCTTCGGCATACACATCAGAAATCTGCTCAAGTGTAATCGCCATATCAGCATCTTCATTGTCATGCCAAGCATTTTGATGTTTCTGCTCTTCTTGCTGTTGCTTTTTCATCTTCATCACCCTTTACTGTTTTTCTTAGTATGAGTGATGACCATCAAAATCATTCAGCAGAATTGTCTTCGAAATACTCTTTGTAGTACCCGCCTACTTTACCCGTATTATCAACGACAAAGAGGAATTCCTCTGTTTCATTTTTCACATCATATGTGTGTCCAACCGTTAATGCCCGGTCAACCATATATTTTTTCGCATTTGTATGTACACATTTTACTTGTTTTACCGTTTCAGCCGTTTGCCAGTTTTGATGGATCATGATTTAAAAACTCCTTTTTTCATCTATACATTTATTGTAGCCAATTTTTCGTGAAATGCAATGAGTGTTATCGATTGCTTTCAAACATGTCGTGTAATATGATAAATGTATACGTTTACAAATGTGTGCGTATACAAAATGCTTCATGTCCACTTTTTCCACCTAGAACTCGCAGAACAAAACCCATATCTTTAAGGAGGTTTGTTTATTTATGAGCTCTACAACACTTCAAATCAGTTCAAAACTCGAATCTTTTCTCCAAGGGACGAAAAAACTCTACATTAACGGTCAGTTTATCACAAGTCATGATAACAAAACATTCTCTACACCTAACCCTGCCACAGGAGAAACCCTTATTGATGTATATGAAGCAGGTGCAGCCGACATTAATGAGGCAGTAAAAGCTGCTAAAAAGGCGTTCCATGGACCTTGGCGTTCTATGTCTGCAGCCGAACGTGCCCGCTTGATGTTTAAGCTGGCAGATTTAATGGAAGAACACCAAGAAGAACTGGCCCAGCTGGAAACACTTGACAATGGAAAACCAATTAATGAAACAACCAATGCGGATATCCCTCTTGCCATTGAGCACATGCGCTATTATGCAGGGTGGACCACAAAAATGACTGGACAAACCCTTCCTGTCAGCCAGGGATATTTTAATTATACCCGCCATGAGCCTGTTGGCGTTGTGGGACAAATCATTCCTTGGAACTTCCCGCTCCTCATGGCCATGTGGAAAATGGGTGCTGCACTAGCAACAGGCTGCACCATCGTTTTAAAGCCAGCTGAACAAACACCGCTATCTGCTTTATATTTAGCTGAATTAGTGGATAAAGCCGGATTCCCAGAAGGCGTGATTAACATCGTTCCTGGATTTGGTGAAACAGCCGGTGAAGCATTAACCGATCACCCTGATGTCAATAAGCTGGCTTTCACTGGATCAACAAGTGTTGGGAAATTGATCATGGAAAAAGCAGCCAAATCCATCAAGCGTGTTACTTTAGAGCTTGGCGGAAAATCGCCGAATATTATTTTACCAGACGCCGATTTAAAGAAAGCCATTCCAGGTGCATTAAACGGCGTGATGTTTAACCAAGGCCAAGTGTGCTGTGCAGGATCAAGGGTCTTTGTGCACCGGAGCCAATATGATGAAGTTGTCGATCAAATGGCTAAATATGCGACATCCTTAAAACAAGGAGCTGGTCTTCATCATGATACCCAGATTGGGCCTCTAGTGAGTAAAGAGCAGCATGAACGTGTGTTAGGTTATATCGAAAAAGGGAAGTCAGAAGGTGCAACAGCCGTAGTCGGTGGTGACTGCCCTTATGAAGCAGGCTATTTCGTCTCCCCTACTGTCTTTAGAGATGTAGAAGATGAAATGACAATCGCAAAAGAAGAGATCTTCGGTCCAGTTCTATCTGCGATTCCTTACGATTCCATTGATGAAGTGGTCGAACGGGCCAATCAATCTGACTATGGGTTAGCGGCAGGACTTTGGACAGAAAACTTAAAGCATGCCCACGATATCGCTGCACGCCTAGAAGCAGGAACCATTTGGGTCAACTGCTATAATGTCTTTGATGCCGCCTCCCCGTTTGGCGGATATAAACAGTCAGGCCTTGGCAGAGAAATGGGATCATATGCCCTTAACAACTATACAGAAGTCAAAAGCGTGTGGATTAATCTGCAAGACTAATCATTTAAGAAAACCGATGACGATGTCATCGGCTCAGATTGTTGACAAAGGGCTAAAATGAACTTGATTTTAGCCTTTTGTCTTTTTTTCAGCGTGATAGAAAACCTTTGCAGTCTAGGAAGGACGAGTACTGGAGCGAATTTGACATTCGTGAGCACCGGAACGCAGGACTGACAAAGAATGCGAGGGTTTGTCGACACGCTGAGCCGGTGACGATGTCATCGGCTTTTTTTGAGCTGTCATGTGACAGGCCGACTCCTGAATATAGTGATAAAGGAAAGGAGCATGGCCGAATGCAAGATTTAAAAACGAGAGTCAACGAATATATCGATGAACTGCACATGCAGGTAGAACGTAGACAAAGAGAAGATGGCGCATTTATTTTCTGCTTTGAAGGACCTATGATGACAAATGCTTTTTTCATTATGCTGTTAAAAGCCGTTGGTGACCCCGATCAGCAATTGATCCATCAATTGGCCGAAGCAATACATGCCAAACAAAATGAAGATGGTTCCTTTTCTTTGTATCATGACCAGTCGGGACATCTCACAGCTACAGTACAAGGTTATTGCGGCATGCTCGCATCTGGCAGATTTCAAAAAGACGAGCCCCATATGGAAAAAGCAGCACAATATATTCGCTCAAAAGGTGGACTAAAGAGCGTTCATTTTATGACAAAGTGGATGCTTGCCGTAAATGGCATGCACCCTTGGCCCTACTTCTATGCACCTCTTTCCCTTTTACTCATCCCTACGTCTTTTCCGCTGCACTTCTACCACCTTAGTGCCTATGCAAGGATTCATTTTGTCCCCATGATGATCGCACTGAACAAACGGTATACCTCTCATGGTGCGTTTCCATCATTAGCCCATCTTGATGAAAACATGTCTAAAAATCCATTTGACTGGTTTATGGCAAGAGAAGAACGTTCGACTGATCACTTCCTCATGTATATGCGGTCATATACAGCCCTCGACAGCCGGCTCGACTTTTTCGGATATGAAGCGGCAAAGCGATACATGTTTGACCGTCTTGTACTTAAGTGCAACCATCTTTATGGTCTATGCCCTCATGAGCCTTGGGTACTCCCCTGGACATCATCTCATTCAAAAAGCAGTCAGGGGTATGAAAAATCTCGTCACCTCCTGTCAAGGCAAGATATATGCTGAGAATTCCACCTCGACTGTGTGGGATACAGCGCTTGTCAGTTACGCTTCTCAAAGAGCAGGAAGAAAACGAGAAGATCCCATGATCATGAATTCCTTCACCTATTTGCTGGACCGCCAGCAAATGAAGAAAGCGGATTGGGCAGTTCATAACCGGCATGCTGCTCCTGGTGGCTTTGGTTTCTCACATATCAATACGAATAATCCTGATTGTGATGACACGCAAATTGTGTTAAAAGCGATCCCAAAAGAATACGCTCCACTTCAGTGGAAACGAGGATATGACTGGCTTCTCTCCATGCAAAACCGTGATGGCGGCTTTTCTGCTTTCGAAAAAAATCAAGATCACTTTCTGCTTCGTCACCTTCCGCTTGAATCTGCGGAGGATGCGGCGATTGATCCATCAACTCCTGATATTACTGGTCGTGTGCTCCATTTGATTGGTTTAGAAGAAAAAGATACTGCTTCACCCTCGATTCTCAGGAAAAAAGATCGATGTGTAAAATGGCTCATTGACCACCAAGAGAAAAACGGATCATGGTTTGGCAGATGGGGTGTTTGTTATATTTATGGAACTTGGGCAGCGTTAACAGGACTGAAAGCGGCTGGCATTCCCTCCTCACACCCTGCTGTGCAAAAAGCGTGCCGTTTCCTAAAGCAGATTCAGCTTGAAGATGGCAGTTTCGGAGAATCGTGTAAAAGTGCAGAACTGAAAACCTATGTCCCGCTTCCCTTTGGCACAGTGGTTCAAACCGCATGGGCGACAGAGGCGCTCCTCCAATATGAGAAAGCAAATAACGCAGGCATTTTGAAAGCTGTCTCCTTTTTAGTGAACCATCACCATACTGAAGAAGCCATGTACTATCCAGTCGGCATTGGACTGCCAAAACAATTTTACATCACCTATCATAGCTACCCATTTGTGTTTCCGATGATGGCTTGTTCTACATTTTTAGAGGAAATGAGGCGTATACATGAATAAAGAAGAATATCGCTCACAGCTCAAAGAGTGGCTTAGCACGATTCAACATGTGTGGCAAGATGATAAAATTCATCGAAAAGTGGAACATTTACGACTCAAAATGGAGGATGACCATTCGAGTGAACAAGAATGGTACGAACTAGCCGAAAGTATTGCAGAAGACATGCAGCCACACGAAGAAGTGCGCGATGTAGCAGCTGGAAATCATCAGTTACCACCACTGCCTTATCGGTATGACGCGCTCGAACCTTATATTTCAAAAGAAATTATGTACTTGCACCATCAAAAGCATCATCAAACTTATGTTGATGGGCTAAATCAAGCTGAACTTGCACTAAAAAAAGCAAGAAGAACCAATGACTTTACCATGATCAAGCATTGGGAACGTGAGCTTGCCTTTCATGGGGCAGGACATTATTTACATTGTATCTTTTGGTTTTCCATGAGTCCTTCAGGGAAAAGAAAACCTACTGGTCAAATGCTTCGTCTCATTGATCAATCATTTGGCAGCTATGAGGCGTTCAAGTCACATTTTTCAGCTGCTGCCAAACAAGTAGAAGGTGTCGGATGGGCGATCCTTGTATGGTCCCCGCGATCTCAACGTTTAGACATTTTACAAGCAGAGCGCCATCAGTTCCTCTCGCAATGGGACGTCATCCCCCTTCTTGCTCTTGATGTGTGGGAGCATGCCTATTACCTCCAATATCGAAATGAAAAGGCGCAATATGTAGACCGGTGGTGGCATGTCGTTGACTGGCGTGAGCCAGAAGCAAGACTAAAACAGGCTCAACAAGTGATATGGACACCTTTTTGATCGCATACTCCACATAGTTCATTTACTATGTGGGTTTTTATTAGTTTACATAATAATATTATGAACACCCATTACAAAATCATAGGTTGTTTTTTCAGAAAATTCATTTAAAATAGAAAAGATATGAAAAGAAAGAGAGTTGAAAGATAGTATGAACACCCTTTTACACATTAGTCACTTTGCAGGAAGAACATTCGCTATATGGGTCATTGTCTTTGCTTGTCTAGGTTTTACTTTTCCTGCGGCATTTTCTTTGATTGGACCTTATATCCCTTTTTTACTGGGCATTATTATGTTTGGCATGGGGCTCACGCTGTCTTCTGAAGATTTTAAAGAGCTTTTTAGAAAGCCTCTTTATGTATTGATCGGGGTTTTAGCGCAGTATACACTGATGCCACTCATAGCATTTTTATTGGCCTATGGGTTACATTTGCCTTCTGAAATCGCTGTTGGTGTCATTCTCGTCGGCTGCTGTCCAGGCGGGACTGCATCCAATGTAATGACCTTTTTGGCGAAAGGAAATACGGCCTTATCCCTTGCCGTGACAACGATCTCGACACTACTTGCTCCCATTTTGACCCCTGTTTTTATTTATATTTTTGCAAAATCTTGGTTATCTGTATCACCGGGTGCTTTGTTTTTGTCGATTGTCCAAGTTGTCTTAATTCCGATTATTTTAGGTGTCATCGTCAAATTGTTTTTTAAAAAACAAGTGACGTATGCTGTACAAGCACTTCCACTTGTATCTGTTACTGGCATTGTCGCCATCATTGCAGCTGTTGTCAGCGCAAATAAAGAACAGATTCTGCAATCTGGACTGCTTATTTTTGCCGTTGTTGTTTTACATAATGCTCTTGGTCTATTATTGGGTTACCTCATTGCAAAATGGTGTAAAATGGACATTCCTTCTCAACGAGCAATTTCAATAGAAGTAGGGATGCAAAATTCTGGACTTGGCGCAGCCCTTGCAACCGCACATTTTTCTCCACTTGCCGCCGTTCCCAGTGCCATTTTTAGCGTATGGCATAATTTATCTGGCTCTTGGCTGGCAACATTTTGGTCAAAAAGAGGCTACTCAGAAAATAAAGACCAAAAAAGCTAGTACCCTCATCGGTACTAGCTTTTTCTTTCGATTATCCTTCAAGCAATAGCTGTTCAGGATCTTCAAGTAGATTTTTAATCGTGACAAGGAACCCAACAGCTTCTTTACCATCGACAATACGGTGGTCGTATGAAAGAGCTAAATACATCATTGGACGGTTTTCAAAGCGTTCTTCATCAATTGCAACAGGACGAAGCTGAATTTTATGCATACCTAAAATTCCAACTTGAGGACTGTTTAAAATTGGTGTTGAAAGCAGAGAACCAAATGTTCCTCCGTTTGTGATCGTGAATGATCCACCTTGTAATTCATTGAGCGATAATTTGTTATCTCTTGCTTTTTTCGCAAGATGACCGATTTCTTTTTCAATTCCTGCAAATGATAGTCTGTCTGCATCACGGACAACTGGTACCACAAGCCCTTCATTGGCGGCTACAGCAATACCGATGTCATAGAATTTTTTAATGACAAGCTCATCACCTTGAATTTCTGCGTTGAGAAGTGGATATTTTTTAAGTGCTGCTACCACTGCTTTTGTGAAGAAGGACATGAAGCCCAGTTTCACATCGTTTTGTTCAAGGAAGGCATCTTTGCGACGCTTTCTTAGATCCATGACAGCTGTCATATCGACTTCATTAAATGTTGTCAGCATCGCTGCCGTTTGTTGAACTTCAACTAAACGTTTTGCAATGGTTTGTCTGCGGCGTGACATTTTTTCACGCTCAACTGGTTTCCCTGCTTGATCATTTTGCACCGCAGCATTTGCTTTTGGCGCGGCTTTCGGTGCACTTGCAGGAGCTTCATTCTTTTGGTAAGAAGCTACATCCTGCTTTCGTACCCTGCCCAGCGGATCTGCGGTTGGAATCTCAGATAAGTCTAACCCCTTCTCTCTTGCTAGTTTTCTAGCTGCTGGAGAAGCGATCGTTCTGCCATTACCAGATTTCGGCTCTTCTTTTGCTGCCTCTTCTTTTTGTTCAGCTGCTGGTTCTTCTTTCGAAGCTGGTGCAGAATCTTGCTCAGGTGCTGGAGCTGCGGACTCGCTTCCGCCAGCTTCACCTGCTGCAATCGTTCCGATGACTTCTCCAACTTGGACAGTGTCACCAGAATCTTTCAGTACTTCTTTTAGAACACCAGATTCTTCAGCTGTCAATTCGACATTGACTTTATCTGTTTCAAGTTCTAACAGGTATTCCCCCTGCTCAACATAATCGCCCGGCTGTTTTAGCCACTGAGCAATTGTTCCTTCCGAGATTGATTCCGCTAGTTCAGGTACTTTAATTTCCGCCATTTTTCATTTCCCCCTTAGTTTTTGCGAGTCAAGCTATCAGATACAATTCGTTCTTGTTCTTTTTTATGAACAGTTGGATCACCCTCAGCCGTACTTGAACGTCTTCTGCGGCCGATGTAACGTACTTTTACTTTTTCAGATGCAATTTCACGTAAATATGGCTCAATATATCCCCAAGCGCCCATATTTTGCGGTTCTTCTTGCACCCATACGATTTCTTCTAAGTTCGTCAGTTTTGATAAAATGGCTTTAATATCTTTGGCTGGGAATGGATATAATTGTTCCACTCTCGCAATATGAAGCCAATCTTTTGAGTCTTCCATTTGAGTAAAACGATCACTAATATCGATCGATACCTTCCCGCTCGATAGCACAAGGCGTGTTACTTTTTCATGATCATGCACAAGGCCCGGCTGTTCAAGAACTGGACGGAACTGTCCATCTGTTAGTTCTTGGACTTCGGATAATGTGTTCGGGTTTCGAAGCAGACTCTTCGGTGTCATGATGACAAGAGGACGAATCTCTTCACGAAGCAGCATTTTCGCCTGTCTTCTAAGAATATGGAAGTATTGAGCTGCACTTGTCAGGTTCGCAACTGTCCAGTTATTCTCAGCAGCTGATTGCAAGAAGCGTTCTGTTCTTCCACTAGAATGTTCTGGACCTTGTCCTTCATATCCATGTGGCAAGAGCATCACAAGCCCTGACTTTTGTCCCCACTTGGCGCGGCCTGCTGAAATAAATTGATCAAAATACACTTGAGCCGCATTTGCGAAGTCTCCAAATTGAGCTTCCCAAATCACTAATGTTTCAGGAGAATAGACATTATAACCATATTCAAACCCGATGACAGAGCCTTCTGACAGTGGACTATTATGGACTGTAAATGATGCATTTGCATCACTCAGTTCATGAAGAGCAATGAATTCATCTCCCGTTTGACTGTCGTGAAGAACAAGGTTTCTTTGAGCAAATGTACCTCGCTCAGAATCCTGTCCGGTCATTCGAATCGGCGTACCGTCTTTTAATATAGATGCAAATGCAAGTGCTTCACCAAGTGACCATTCCACTTTGCGATCATCTGTAAACACTTTTGCACGTTTTTCAAGGATCCGCTTTAGCTTACCGAATACTTGGAAGTCTTTCGGCCAGCTAATCAATTCTTCATTCAGCTTTCTTAATACATCAAACTCTACAGATGTATCAACTGCAGGGAAGCCGTTAGATACAGGCTCTGGCAGTTCGATTTCTTGAATCGTATGTTCTTTCTTTGAAGGCACTTTTTTATAAGCTTCTTCAATTTTTGCCGTGACAGCCTGCTCAATTTCTTCTCTTTGTTCTTTTGACAGAAGGCCCTCAGTGACAAGCTTATCTGCAAAGATATTCTTGACCGTTTTGTGCTTTCTGACCGCATCGTACAGCATTGGCTGAGTAGTAGAAGGCTCATCCATTTCGTTATGGCCATATCTGCGGTAGCCAATCAAGTCAATTAAGAAATCCTTTTTAAACCGTTTACGGTATTCTACCGCCAGCTGAACAGCTGCTAAACAAGCTTCTGGATCGTCTGCATTGACGTGAACAATTGGAATCTCGAAACCTTTTGCAAGGTCACTAGCGTATTTCGTTGAACGAGATTCATTGCTTTCTGTGGTAAATCCAATCATATTGTTGGCAATGATATGGATCGTTCCCCCCACTTGATAGCCGACTAATTGACTTAAATTTAATGTTTCTGCGACAATTCCCTCTCCAGGAAATGCAGCATCCCCATGAATTAAGATGGCTAACGCTTTTTCAACGTCTTGAACTGGATAGCCTTTTTGAGTACGCGATTCTTGAGCAGCACGAGTGCTTCCTTCAATAATCGGGTCAATAAATTCCAAGTGACTTGGGTTATTGGCAAGTGTGACTCTTGCACTCTTTGTATCTTCATCTTTAATTTGGCGGTCAGCACCGAGATGATATTTTACATCCCCTGTCCATCCGTAGCTGATGCCGATAGAGCCTTCTGATGGTACAAGCTCTTTATTAGGCGCATGCTGGAATTCTGAGAAAATGATCTCATATGGCTTTCCTAACACATGTGCTAATACATTTAAACGGCCTCTATGTGCCATTCCAATGTTAATATTTGAAGTCCCTTGTGTAACAGACTCGGATATAATTTCATCAAGTACTGGAACAAGTGCGTCTAATCCTTCAATAGAAAAACGCTTTTGTCCAACAAATGTTTTATGAAGGAACTGCTCAAATTGCTCGACTTCTGTTAATCTTTTGAGCACAGAAACTAGTTTATCTGCTGGTTTTTTCTTAAATAATTCGCCAGACTCAATAGATTTAGAGAGCCAGTTGCGCTCTTCGAAGTCATGTACGTGATCAAACTCAAATGAAATGGTACGCTTATACGTATTTCTCAAATGGTTAATGGCTTCTATGCCGTTTGAAATGTGTTTAGGTGCATCTGGACTAATAATTGATATTGGAATATTCTTAACGTCTTCTTCAGTTAAACCGTATTCCTTTAATGGAAACAGCTCTTGTAATTCCTTTTCTTTGCGAAGAGGATTGACGGAAGCATTTAAATGGCCATACGTTCTGATGTCTTCTGCCAGTTTAACGACTGATGCTATCTTTTGGATTTGTTCAGAAGTAACTACGCTATTTTCTTTTTTCCCAATTTCCTCCTTCATTTCACTCGGTGGTGCACCAAGTTCATCAAATATGCCTCTTATGTCTTCATCAACACTAGTAGGATCCTGGACATATTGATCGTAGAGCTCGAGCACGTAGCCGAGGTTCGGACCATGAAATTCTTCCCAACTCAACGGTTGTTTCACATCATTTTGAAACATTTTGAACACTACCCCCAACTTTGATCATCAAGTGATTGAACACTATCTCGATATAACTTCCAGAACACAATGACCAAATTTATGTAATAAAACGCTTCCAATCATATTCTACCACTGTTTCGGATTACTTTCTACATTCTTTGTTCAATTAAAGATAAAAAATTCAAAGAAAAACAAAAAATTTAAATCATTCCGAAAAATATTTTAAAGAAAGGGGCAAAACCTTATGCCCCAATGCTTTTATGCAGCAATTTCTTGAGTAATGGATATAGCACATCTGGCAATGTATCGACATCCGGTACAAAAATGCTGAACTTGCCATACATATCTTGGATCGTTTTCATCTGCGCCTCTTCAATCGGAGAATTGGATAAAAACACATTGATCACTTCAATTCCCTTTTTTCTCGCTTCGAGAACCGCTTCATGTGTATCCACGATCCCATTTTGTTCGTAGCTGAATGCAGCCGGCTCTCCGTCTGAGAAAACAATGAGGAACTTTTGCTCTTCTCTTCGTTTTAAAATCATTTTTGTCATTTGGCGAATCGCATATCCATCCCGGTTATCCTCTTCTGGCTCAAGTGACATAATGGATGGTCCTGCGTCAAATAAGGAATCTTTGAACGATACGACGGTGTTAAAGTAGTTCGGCTGACTTGTTTCAGTTGCGTCATTTGTATCTTCCCAGAACCCTACAATTTGATGAGGTACCTGAACTGATTTTAAAGCTTCATGAAACAGAACAATCCCTTTTTTTGTCTCATCCATCTTGTCAAACATACTTGCAGAACAGTCAACTAATAAAGTGAACACAGCATCAATTTGAGAAGATGGCGCTTGTTTTTTATAAAATAGTCGAGGGTTAGACTCTGTAAAATAACGAATGAGCTTTTTACTGAGACGTCCTGCATGAAGATCTGTTTTTGGCCATGTTTTTTTATGCTCAAGTGTTTTTTGAATCATTTGTTTTAAGCGTTTCTGATAAGGTTCGATTGCCTTTGCGTGCTGCTTGTACACATCTATTTGCTCTGGTGAAGGAGGTTCTGGTGAAATCATGACTGGAAATGCATATTTGTTTTCTTTTCCATTCTCATGCGCATCTGCCCCGCTTTCTTCTCCTTCTGCCTCTTCTAGTGCTTCAAGCTTTGAATAGTCTTTTCGATGGGTTTGTTTGGCTGAACCTTGAACCGTTCCAAGCGCCTGATCTCCATCGTCACCTTCTCTTGCCGCATCTTTACCGAGATCGCTTTTACCACCGTGTTCTAAATCAAATTGAAGGAAACTTTTAGATGGTGCTTCTGTTTCTCTATGCCATACTTCCATATATTCATTATGGATGTCTTCATCCCCCTCTTTTTCCCGATCGACTTTTATATCCTCACTTAATTTAGGCTTTCTTTTGAGGTCATGGAAAAGCGGTTCTTTTGCCGCTTTTTCATAGTCCAATTCTGGGAAGAAGAAGTATGTATTCAGCATATCCTTTTCAAGGAGCTCATCGAAGCCTTCTGTCAATTCCTTCACAATGATGGCGATATCAGATGTCGAGCGTGCGTCATATACACGTTCAAGACTTGACTCAATAAACGGAATCATTGGATCTATCCGCTCATGAAGGGGTGGAATTTCTTCAAGCGGAGATTCGGCTGTCAGCTTCACGTATATCGCACAAAAGAGTGCATCTGTTAAAATACTGCGCTCTTGGTTAATCGTTAATTGTGTTTTAAAGTGACGTCTGTAAAGCTCTCTTCTCCGTTTAAATACCTTTTTTGTTCCTGGGCGGTCACGTTTAATCCGCTCTTCAATGCGGATATCTTCAAACAGCATAAACAATTGTTTGCACACATCAGGAATGGATAATGTGTGGGCATAGGAAATGATGTCTTCAAATACTGTAAGATCGCTATACACTGTCCCTACTGCTCGCAGGAACACATCACTTTTTAGGCCTGCCATCATATCCTCTTGATGACGATCATCCCAAAAATGGCTGATGAAAATTTTCTTTTCAAACGGTTCATAGTACGATTGAACACCGTATTCAAGCTCCACATCATCACTTTTGGCAAGTGTTTTGGCTAAATCCGTTAATTCCATAAATAGAAATGAATCGATTCTGCTGTCATTAAATTTGATGAATTTCAAAAGTCAGAACCTCACTCGAATAATGTTTGAGCGATATTTCTTACCGCTGCTTTTTCCCGGTCATCTTCTAGCTTCTCTACAATTCCTCGTTCAATTGCACGAAGCGGCGGGATATATTGCGCAAGATCACATGTATCTAACAGTGCGCGAATGGATGCGGCTTCTTCACTGACCTGTCCATTGTGTGCTTGGACGATGAGATCTGATGAGAGCTGTACGAATTGATCGATTAACCGCTCATCCTTTAATACGGATTGAGTGTGCAGTACTTCTTTTAAAATGCCACCGCCAATGTAAGGAACTTCAATGACGACAAAACGGTTTTTCAGTGCTTCATTGAGCGGCACTGTCCCCACATATCCCTCATTGATTGCTGCAATCACGCCAAAACCTTCTTCTGCTCTAACGACTTCACCTGTAAATGGGTTTGTCATCATTTTTCTGTAATCAAGCACACCGTTTAAAATAGGCAGTGTTTCTGGTTTTGCCATGTTGATTTCATCAATATATAAAAGGTGTCCTTTTTTCATTGCTTTTGTAACGGGTCCTTCAATGAATTCTATAGAAGCAACTTGTCCTTCATTATGGATGGTTTTATAGCCAATAAGACTTTCTGCATCAAGGTCAACTGAGCAGTTTACACTGTGCATCGGCTGTTGAAAGAACGCAGATAAAGTTTCTGCTAGTTTGGTTTTACCTGAGCCCGTCGGTCCTTTTAACAGAACATTTTTTCCTAGGGCAAGTGCAATCATGGCATCTTGAATAATAGACGTATCTTGTGATTCATAGCCGCCTGTTCCGATAAGCGGACGAAATTCTTCTTCGAGAACTTTTCCTTTTGCTTCGATCTTTGCTTGAATTTCTTCTGGGAGTGCTGGTTGGTTAAACATATATGATTAATTCCTCTCTTCGATCATTTTCCTCACCAAGTATACTAAAAAAACCTTTATGCACTCAATACATAAAGGTTCGTCTTCTGTTATTTTACCATTTCTTTTGTGATGGCTCCGCAAGCAATGCGTTTCCCTGAGTTGCCAGAAGGGTTGCTTAAGTAATCATCTGCTTCTGCATGGATGATGAAACTTCGCCCGTTTTGATCGATTAATTGATTTGGGCCTCCCTTTAACGTCACATCTGGTACATTCACGACAACATCAATTTGTCCATCTGCCCCTACCTCTAAATTAGGCATATCTCCAGCATGATGCCCTTTTGGGTTGTCGAAGCCATGCTCTCTATGGGTCGGATTAAAATGTGCACCTGCTGTTTCAAAATCTGGCGTTTCACATATTCCTGTTTCATGAATATGAAAGCCGTGAGGACCTGGTGGCAGTCCTTTCGCTTTCACATGCAGATCCAGCCCATTTTCTGAGGACTCTCTTATTTCAATGCTCCCTATTTTTTGCCCGCTTTCGTTTATGAGTGACGTTGTGACTGGTGCTTGTTTAGGTGCGGCAACTTCTCTTGTTTCTTCTGTCGTTTCTTTTTTCGGCGGTGCATGACATGCTGATGCGGTAAAGATCAAACATATCATGATCATCCACACTGACTTTTTCATTTATGACTGCCCCCTTTTGATATCAGTATGGACAATCACAGCAACGGGCAAACAAAAAAAGCCGAAAATCGGCTTTTTTAGAAGAAACGTTTTGCGCCTAGGTAGGCTTTTTTCCAATAAGGATTGCTTAAGTTTGAAATTCCTACTCCGCTGTCACTTGCATGAAGGAAATCTCCTCCACCTAGGTATAGTCCCATATGAGAAGGACCTGCTTTGTACGTTGTGAAATAAACAAAATCTCCAACTTGTGGTGTGCTGACAGGCGTCATCATATTCCAGTATCCTGCTGTACTCAATCTAGATACTGATGAAACCTTATTAATGAGATAGTAAACAAAGCCGCTGCAATCAAATCCAGCTGGTGTATTGCCGCCCCATCTGTAAGGTATGCCTGTGAGCTTTTTACCTTCTTGAATCATTGTCGTGATTTTTGCATTCATTGGAACGTCATTTTTATTATTGTTGACCGGTGTTGTTGAACCGTTTGACGTAGAACCATTAGATCCAGTTGAACCGGAAGCTGTTCGGTTGATTTTTAATACTTGTCCAATTCTCAGCACATCACTTTTCAAGCTGTTTGCTGTGCGGATTGATTGAACCTGCACCTTAAACTGATTCGCAATTTTCCATAATGAATCACCTGATTTAACCGTATAAGATGTGGTTTTACTACTTGAAGACTGATTGCTGTTTGAAGGCGTGCTAGATTGAGCAGGTGCTTTCGGCTGACTTGGTTTTGACGTCACCGTTCCTTTTACCTTCAATACTTGATTTGGATAAATCATATCAGATTTTAGCGAGTTCAATGTTTTAATTTCACCAATCGACATGTTTAACGAATTGGCAATTTTCCAAAGTGAATCGCCTAATTTTACTTTATATGTACTAGATGCTGATGACGAACTATTAGAATTCGTTGATTTGTTACTTGAGCTGGAATTAGATGTTGAGTTTGAATTTGAGGACTGGCTGCCGCTCGTTTTCGTCGTTCCAGACACTTTCAGCTTTTGTCCAGGACGAATAAGGTCACTGTTTAAGCTGTTCAAACTTTTCAAACTTGCAACTGACATTTTGTGATTCTTCGCAATCAGCCATAATGAATCCCCAAGCTTGACTGTATAGCTAGATGTTGTTGAAGCACTTGATTTCGTTGCTTTTGAACTTGTTGATGAGCTGGATTTTGAACTTTTTGCACCAGGAATCTTTAAGCTTTGTCCTGCAAAAATCATCGTCGTTTTTAATTGATTAAGAGATTGAAGTTCCGAAATACTTGTGTTGTACTGTTCGGCAATCTTCCAAAGTGAGTCACCGCTTTTCACCTTGATCGTCTGTGCTTCTGCCGGTGCAGCAATAACAGCTGAGCCCGCGATCGCTGAAACTGTGAGGCCGGTTACTACTTTTTTCTTCATAGATAAATCTCCGCCTTTCATGATTTCGTTCCATAAGACTTATGTACTAGTTTTGAGTTTAGCATTTAATGGTTCTGCTTCTCTTGCACTATTTTATCTTTATTTCTATTATATTACTCGACATGAAGACGTTGGGCAATACTAAATAGGTTAGAGCAACAAACTCAAAATGCTAAAACAAAGCCATATCGTTTCTATCGGCTGTTTGCTGTATTTATAAACAATTTTTAAGGAATTTTTAAGTTGACGTTTAGAAATTTGTCAAAACAAGCACGTTGCTAGTTTCATAGTTCTATTCTACATGACAAATTTTTCTGTATCAAATGACTTTTTACTTAATTGCCTGTTTTTTCTCCTCAATAAAAAAAGCACCCTTCCCAATGAAGAATGCTGTGTTCATGTTTACTTTCTGATTTCTTGGTCTTTTACAGTTAACGGATAGAGGACGCCTTCTTTCGCAAACGACATTTTCCCTGTTTCTTCTGATACAACAAGAACAAGGGCATCAGTCATGCCAGAAAGTCCAATGGCTGCCCGGTGTCTTGTGCCTAGAGAAGGGCTGACTTTTTTTGAGGTGAGCGGCAGGACATTTGCAGCGGAAACAAGCGTGTTTTCTTTTACTAAAAGGGCGCCATCATGGAGTGGGTTTCCAGGATAGAAAATGCTTTCTATTAATGATGCGCTAATTTTCGCATGGAGGTTTGTCCCTTTTTGTATATAATCCTCCACCTCATCTCTCCTTTGAATCACAATCAGTGCGCCATGCTTTTGTTTTGATAAGTTCTCAATGGCTAAAGAAAATTGAGCAAAACCTGGTGTGAATTCTTCCATATATGCTTGTAAATAAAACGAGGAAGCCTCTGCATGCATTTCATTAAACTGATCATGCAATGATTCGAGTTCACAAAGAAGGCATTGTTCCGTCTGGTCAAGCGAATCGACGATTTTCCTTGCATCCATCATAATTTGCGTTAAATGAGATTTCATTTCTAACTTAAACATCGCTTCTTCATTTGTGCGATTGATCATCTCACCATGTCCCTCCTTCTTTCGCTTGTGTCATAAAATAACAAATTGTGCACATTCTATTTGTATGGAGGTGAATTCAATATGACCATTCAAAAAGTGATTCAATATGCTTGCAGCATTTTAGGTGTTGTCAGTCTTTCTTTTATTTATGCCCAAATGTTCAAAAAAACGAAGCCCTCAAAGAAAAATAATCCGACGGAGAATTGATTTTTTTACATAGCGTGATATAATTCCTCTCGTTATTTCTGTTCAGAGAGGAACTTATGATGAGAGAAACGAATAGTATTCGAGCAAAGTTGGCACAATTTTTAACCATATTGATTCCGATTTTAATTACACAAGCAGGTCTTTCGCTCATCACATTTTTAGACACGGTGATGTCTGGAAAAGTGAGTGCAGAAGACCTAGCAGGTGTAGCGATCGGTTCGAGCATTTGGACACCTGTTTATACTGGTCTCGCTGGCATTTTAATGGCTGTTACCCCTATTGTGGCTCAGCTGATGGGCGGCGGCCGCAGGGAAGATGTTCCTCGTGCGGTCTTCCAGGCCATTTATTTATCTTTTCTTTTAAGTATCGTGGTGATTGTCATTGGATCGATGTGTGTTCCTTTTATTTTAGGGCGACTTGGGCTTGAACCATCCGTAGAAACCATTGCCCGTCATTTTCTCAGCTTCCTTGCTATTGGAATCATCCCGCTTTTTGGTTATTCAGTCATGAGATCGTTCATTGATGCATTAGGAAAAACACGTGTAACGATGTTCATTACGTTAACCGCACTTCCTATTAATTTTGTTTTAAATTATCTCTTTATTTTTGGAAACTTTGGGTTTCCAAAGCTTGGCGGTGCAGGGGCAGGTCTTGCATCTGCGCTGACGTATTGGGCGATTTTCATCATGAGTATTTGTATTGTCATCAAAGCCGAACCGTTTGCATCCTTTCGGTTGTTTCAGACATTACCTCGTTTTAACGTCTCCCGAATGGGTCAAATACTGAAAATCGGTATCCCTATTGGGTTTGCGATCTTTTTTGAAACAAGTATTTTTGCAGCTGTCACGCTCTTAATGGGTCACTTTGATACCGTGACAATCGCCAGTCACCAAGCAGCGATGAACTTTGCTTCTATTTTATATATCCTGCCGCTTAGTATCTCAATGGCTTTAACGATTGTTGTAGGTTTTGAAGCCGGTGCCATGCGGTATAAAGACGCAAAAAGCTACAGCTATATTGGCATTGCAACAGCTGTTTTGTTCTCATTATGTACTGCAGCACTCATCTTGTTATTTAGACCTGAGATCGCTGGTTTATATACAACTGAATCAGCTGTTTTACAAATGACACAGCACTTTTTGATGTATGCGATCTTTTTCCAGCTGTCTGATGCGATCGCTGCACCCATTCAAGGGGCTCTGCGCGGCTATAAAGATGTGAATTACACACTGATTGCTGCGTTTGTCTCTTACTGGGTCATCGGCCTTCCAGCTGGCTACTTGATTGGCACGTATACCTCATTTGGAGCGTTTGGTTATTGGGTTGGGCTGATTACTGGGCTTGCCGCAGGTGCCATCGTCCTATTTGTTCGTCTCAGGTTGATTGAAAGACGTATGCATTCTGATACAACAGGAAAAGGCAGCTGACTTCAGTCAGCTGCCTTTCATTTAGTCATTCCATTGATACGTCCAGAAAATTTCTTCATCAAACCATTTTTGAACGACTGGTTCTTTGTTTTTCAGCTTTTGTTCAAGCTCTCTTAGCATGCCTTCTGTTTGTGTTCTATGCGCTCTTAGTGCATTTAATTTGATATCGGCTACATCCGTAATATCAATCACAATATCGGCATTTCCTAGCACTTCTTCTCGATTTTTCGTAATGGCCATGCAGTATGTGACAGGACGGTCTTCTTTTTTCTTGCGGTATAGAGCACGAATGACCGCTTCACCTGTCGCATCATGATCAGGGTGTACGCCATGACCTGGATAAAACGTGACAATAAGAGTTGGTTTCACTTCATCAATTATGCGTTCCATCACATCCGCTAAATACTCATCATCTTCAAATTCCAACGTTTTATCTCGAAGACCAAGCATTCGCAAGTCTGTGACATCCATTTCTTTACATGCATTGATTAATTCCTGTTTTCTTAATTCAGGAAGTGTCTCACGGTTAGCATAAGTTGGACTTCCCATATTTCTTCCCATTTCTCCAAGTGTCCCGCATGCATACGTCACTGGAATTCCACGTTTTCTGCTTTGCGCGATGAGCCCTGCGACCCCGAAGGATTCATCGTCGGGGTGAGGCAGCATCACAAGTACATGTTCGTTCATCACTGTTCCCCTCTCTCCTACACCTGAAATGGTGTTTCACTAATTTGTAATGAGATCGCTAGTTTTCCGTCTGGCAGGTGTCCTGCTAACAGCAGGCGACCTTGTTCATCAAACACGTAATCGGTTAAACCTTCTGCGTAAATCCAGCCATCTTCTGTTTTCATTCCGACACGGTATGGACCTTGTCCTTTTATTTTTGCCTGTGAATAGACAACTTTTGCGTTGCGGATATACGCCACGACCGTCATATTTTGCTCATTCACATGAGCTGAATAAGAACCAGTTGTCGTTTCAAGATGAACGAAGACTGGCCGATTTAAAAACGATTCAAGATGTGCTGTGACATCTTCCGTTTGAATTGGTTTCATGAGTGGTTCCTTCCTTCATTTTGAATTAGTTCTCGCAGCTTTTTCGTATGTAAGCTGATCAGCTGTAGTTGATGACCCTGTTCAATCGTGCTTTCTAAAATTCTTTCCACAGCGAGTACATACTTTTGATGTAATGACTTTCTTGCGCGAGGATGGGTGCGTGCATCAAGCAAATCATCTCGTATCGCCTCGTGTATTGAAGTCATATCCACTACATCAAGCTGCCGATTTTTCCATAAAGATTGATAAGCGTGTGCAAGCTCATCGACTGATGACATGTGATCACCTCTACAGTTTTGGTAACAACTTATTATGACATGATCCGCCTGCAAAAAAAAGCAAACTGCTTCGTCTCTTTAATGAGAATTCGCTGTTTTTTTCATTCGGAGTTGAGAGGTTGTAAATAGTAAAATCGCCACCCAAATACAGAGGAATGTCACGATTTTTGCTGCAGATAAGTGTTCGTGATACACAAACAGCCCCAAAAAGAGTGTAATGGTCGGTGCAATATACTGCAAAATACCAACTTGGTATAAAGGAATTCTTTTGGCCCCTTCAGAAAATAAAAGAAGCGGTACAGCTGTAAAGACACCTGCAAAAAATAATAGCCCAAGAGAGCCGAAGCTGCTCGGATTCATCGTGACAACAGGTTCTTTTAAGAAGAAGAATAAGTAAACAAGCGCAGCTGGTGCAAGAAGCAGTGTTTCAATGGTTAATCCAATGGCACTCGTAAAACTCATTCTTTTTTTAATCAGTCCATAAAACCCAAAACTAAAAGCCAATACGAAAGCCACGACAGGAAATGAGCCGTACTGAACAGTTGAGATGATGACACCAGCTGCAGCAATGAGAATGGCGGTGGTTTGCATTTTATTCAGTCGTTCTTTTAAGAAAATGATGCCTAGTAAAACTGATACAAGCGGATTAATATAATACCCTAAACTCGCTTCCAGCATCAGATCGTGATTTACAGCCCAAATGTATACATACCAGTTGACCGAAATTAAAATAGCCGATAAAAGTAATGAAAAAAGTGCTTTTCCATCTATCATCAGACCTTTCACAGTCTGCATCGCTGGACGGACTTGCTTTAAATATAAAAGAATACCGCACATAAAAATAAAGGACCATACGATTCTGTGCGCTAAAATTTCGCCTGACGAAATATGCTCCATCAGTTTCCAATATAATGGGAACAACCCCCATAATGTAAAAGATGCAGCCGTATATAAGACACCTTTTGATTGTTGTTCGTTCAATCTAACCATTCCTTTCTAAACCTATCGTATATTATAGCACGCACATCACATTATGGGCATATACTAATTCAGGGCATTTAGAAAGGATGATTTGCATGTTTGACTGGAACCGATTATTCCCTTTTCAAAAGCAATTTTCAAAAGAAGCGTTAAAAAATTCAGACCCTAAAGACGTTGAGCAATATGTCAATCAAGTCATGGAAAGTGTTTTCGGCTCCAATTATTCTGCTCAATTCCCCTTTCAGGATCCGCTGTCTCAGAAGCAGAAAGCAAGAGAGACAGACGATAAAAAAAAGAAAGAGCCGAATGTTGAAGTATTTGAGACGACAGATCACGTGTTTGTCAAAATAGAGCTCGATCGTCCGAACACTGAAAAAGTAAAAATCAAACATACAGCCAATCTGCTGTTTATTGATCATTTTCCTGAAGAGAATAAACAAAAGAAGGTTGTCCTGCCTGCTGCTGTGAAAAGAAAAGGAACGAAGGCTTCGTATCAAGATGGTATTTTAGAAATTATGTTTTTAAAGCATGATGATCCAGGCATCTCTGAAATTGATATTCCATTATAAAAAGCCTGCTTTGAAATGGAAGCAGGCTTACTCTTTTTTCTTAATAATATGGTGGATATCCGCCGCCATAAGGTGGTGGAACAGGCGGTGGTGGTGGCGGGTAATATGGACGAGGATAATTAAAAATCGCACTTCCTAGAAATCCGCCAAGCAGTCCGCCGACTAAAGGAGCGCCAAAACCAAAAAACAAAGGGACTCTAGATTCATATGGCGGAATGCCAGGGGCACCGCCTCGAAAATACGGAGTATGAGGGTACATGCTTTTCTCCTCCTTTGTCATGTGCCTAACATCAGCATATTCATTAGGAGACAAAACGTTTGGGCAAACCTAAAACTAGGCTTGCTCCTTTTTTACATGAGATCCAGCATACTCCCCTGCCCAGCGCGATACTTCTCCGAACACACCATGTAATGCACTTCCTTTTTCGGTTAGACAATAGATGACTTTGACTGGCGTTTCAGGAAGTACAGTGCGCTTTATGATTCCTTCTTGCTCAAGCTCTTTTAAGCGTTCTGCGAGCATTTTTTGACTGATGGATGGAATAATGTCCGTCAGGTCTTTAAACCGCTTCGGACCATCAAGCAATACATGAATGATGAGACCATTCCATCTTTTGCCAAGAAGCAAAAAAGCTTGCTGAATGTTTGGACATAATTGAAATTCCATATATTTCAGCCTTTCTTTTCATAATCGTTTGACAAACTAACGGTGTACAATTTAAAATATATCTCTAGTTACAATAAGTAAGTTTCTCACTTTTTTATTTATTGTACCATACTATTTGCAAAAACGGGAGGAAATATCCATATGGCGAGCGATCAAAAAACGATTGACATTTTAAAAGAAAGAGCTTCAGTAAAAGAGTATGATACAACTCATGAAATGACAAAAGAAGAGTTAACAGAGCTTCTTGATATCACAACAAAAGCACCATCTGCTTGGAACCTTCAGCATTGGCATTTCACTGTTTTCCATAGTGCTGAATCAAAAGCAAAACTTCTTCCAATTGCTTATAATCAAAAACAAGTCTCACAAGCATCAGCTGTGATTGCAGTGCTTGGTGACCTTGAAGCCAATCTAAATGGTGAAAAAATCTACAGTGAGCTAGCAGAACAAGGTTTCATCACAGAAGATATTAAAGAAACACTGATGACACAAATCAATGGTGCTTACCAAAGCGAGCAATATGCACGTGAAGCTGCGTATTCTAACGCTTCGTTAGCTGCTATGCAATTAATGATTGCGGCGAAAGCAATGGGATATGATACATGTGCAATGGGCGGTTTCAGCAAAGAAGCGTACGTGAAAGAATTCAATGTGAGCGGTCGATACGAACCAGTGATGTTGATTTCTGTCGGCAAAGCAGCAAAAGAAGCTCATAAAAGCAATCGTTTTGACATCGAAGAAGTATCTGATTTCCTATAAAAAACGGCACAGTCTCAGCTTCATGCTGGGGCTTTTTTATTTGCTCTAAATATTATCTTTCCATACTTATTTTCAAGTCTTCCTTTCTCTCTATTCACTATTTACCTCTTTTTAAAAATGAAAGCGTTATATTAGTATGATATTCATAAAAATGATTGTTTTTTCTGAAAATGGTCTTGTGATCTAATCTGACAACTGCTATTATTATGAAATTACAAAATATTAGAGGAGGAAAACATGAACAAAAAACTGATACTGACACTACTCATCGCGATTCCATTCATTGGGCAGCTTGCACTGCTCCCCTTTGTGAATCGTATTCATCCATTTGTCATCGGGCTGCCTTTTTTCCACTTCTGGCTCTTACTATGGATTGTACTCACACCCGTTTGCACATTTATCATTTACAGGATGCAACATTCAAATGGAGGAACTGACGAATGCAAGGAAACTTAACAGCTTTATTGATTACTGCAAGTATTATTTTCATCGTCGTGGTCATCGGTTTTGCCGCTGGTCGTGATAAATCATCAAGACAATCAGTAGAAGAATGGTCTGTTGGCGGGAGAAAATTTGGCGGGCTTCTCGTCTGGTTCCTTGTTGGCGCAGACTTATATACTGCTTATACCTTTTTAGGGCTCACAAGTACAGCTTATACAGCGGGAAGTGTTGCTTTTTTCGCTATCCCCTATTCAGTTCTTGCTTATTTTATTGCGTATTTCTTCTTACCAAAACTTTGGACGGTTGCAAAAAATCACAAGCTGACAACACTTGCTGATTATGCACGTGAGCGATTTGACAGTAAACTGTTATCCAGTTTGATTGCCATTGTCGGTGTACTCATGCTCATTCCATACATTTGTCTTCAGCTCAGCGGGATTCAAGATACGTTAACTGTCGCTGGAACGGGTTATATTAATGTGAATGCAGTTGTTATGATTTCATTTATTTTAGTTGCACTTTATACATTTTTCAGTGGTATTAAAGGTCCTACATATACAGCTATTATTAAAGATATTCTTGTTTGGGTGATCATGCTCTTTATGGTGGTTTCCCTCCCGATTATTCATTTTAACGGCTGGACGCCGATGATGAATACGTTAGCTAAGGAGGCCCCACAGCTTCTGACGATACCTGAAGGAGGCCCTAAAGGCATTTTGTGGTTTATTACCGCATCAGGTGTTTCTGCACTCGCATTATTTATGTGGGCTCATGCAGCAACTGGTGTTTTCACAGCCAAAAGCGCAGATGCCATCCGTAAAAACAGTATGTTTTTACCTCTTTACAACATTGTATTGATTTTGGTCATCTTCCTTGGCTTCATTGCCTTTTTAGTCTTACCGGAAGATACAAATCCAAGATTTGCTCTTCTTCATTTAATTCAGACGTCATATGGCGGCGTGATGCAGGGGCTTGCGTATTCAACGATTGCACTTGCTTCTCTCATTCCATGCTCGATCATGGCCATTGGGGCGTCGAATTTATTTGCCAATAATTTGTACCGTGATTTAATCCATCCAAATGTGTCACCTAAACGTTTAACGATCATTACACGTTCGATGGTATTTATCGTGATCGGGCTTGCTCTTTTATTCGGTATGTTGTTCCCGACTGCGCTTGTCACGCTTCAGCTGATCGGTGTTTCTGGAATGGTTCAAATTTTCCCAGCCATCGCCATCAGCTTATTCTGGAAAAAACAATCGAGAGAAGCAACGATCGCAGGGCTCATCGTAGGAATTATCGTTACCTTTACAGCGAATATGACACAAATGACATTCGGCCTTTATGAAGGCTTTCTCGGCTTACTAGCAAACGTTGTGGTCATCTTGATATTGAATCCATTCTTCCAGAAGAATGTCGCATCTAATTCTGTGACAAGTGATTTGTTTGAAAAGAATGGGAAAACAACGGAACCTGTGGCTAACAAAGCGTAACACAAGAAAAAAGCAGTCCCCTGATAAGGACTGCTTCAGCGTGTAGACAAACCCTCGCATTCTTTGTCAGTCCTGCGTGCTGGTGCTCACGAATGTCAAATTCGCTCCGCTCCAGTACTCGTCCTTCCTAGACTTCAAAGGTTTTCTATCACGCTGAGCTGAAAAGAAGACAAAGGGCTAAAATAAAGTTCATTTTAGCCCTTTGTCAACAATTTGAAGCAGTCCCCTGATGAGGACTGCTTTTTCTATTTCATTTCTTTTTTCAACACTTCAATGGCTTTTTTCATTTGCGTGTCATTTTTCTTGAGCTTATCTTGGATGTTTGTCATCAGTACCGTCGTTGTGTCCCCTGTCAGAATACCATCAGCCTTTAGATCGTGATCTGATTGGAAACTTTTTACGATCGACTGGAATGCTTGATCATATTCTCCATTGGCTTTTGCTTTGTAGCCAAGCGCTTGGAACATTTTTTGAGCCGCTTTGACTTCATCTCCATCATCATTCAGTTGATACGTCTTTTTCGGACTTAAGTATGGCAGCTTCGCATAACTCGGCAGAGATGCTTTCACCTGTGGCTCAATTCCTTTTTTGTGAATCCAAGACCCGTCTGGTGTCAGCCACTTGGCAATGGTTAATTTCACACTAGAGCCATCATTGTAGCTTTGCGCATTTTGAACAGTCCCTTTACCAAATGTCTTTTCTCCAACCAGTTGAATGCTAGAGGATTGGTGCAGAGCTGCCGCCATAATTTCAGCAGCACTCGCTGAACCGCCGTTTACAAGAACAACTGTCGGCTGATGAACTTTGCGTTCTTTTTCCGCTTTGTACACTTGTTTCTTTCCTTTTTCCTCAACCTGCATAATGACTTTTCCTTTATCGATAAAGTCATTGCTCATTTCAATTGCTTCTGTCATAATGCCGCCTGGATTATCTCTCAGATCAATGACAAAACCTTTTGCCCCTTTTTTCTCGAGGTCATCAATCGCTTTATCTAACTCTTTAGACGTGGTTTCAGCAAAAGAAGTGATTTGGATTTCACCTATTTTATCTTTTGTTAGTTTTGCATACACCGTTTCAAGTGGAATCGTATCTCTTGTGATCGTCACATCCACATTTCCAACACCTTGTCGGTTCAAATGCAGTTTGACATCCGTTCCTTTTTTCCCTCTGATAAGAGAAACGGCTTTATTTACTGACATGCCTTTTGTACTTTTACTATCCACTTTTAAAATACGATCATGAGGTTTCAAACCAGCTTTTTCAGCAGGAGAGCCTTTAATCGGTGCGACAATTAAAATTTGTCCATCCTTCTCTTCTACTTGTGCACCAATTCCTTCAAATGAAGATGAAATGGTGTTGTTAAACCCTTCGGCTTCCTCCTGATCCATATATGTAGAGTATGGATCATCAAGTGATGCAATCATTCCTTGAATCGCACCGTCTACTAGTTTTTGATCATCCGTTTTTTCGTAATACTCGTTTTTTACCTTCGTATATGCAGCCATGAGTTTACTAAACTTCTCATCTCCTGAAACGCTGACAGCACCTTGTTTTGTGATCACAAATGTAATCGCTGAGGAAAGCGCTGCTGTTACCAGAATGGCTATCACGAACTTGAATTGTTTTTTCAAAAAAACACCACCTTTATCTCCTTTCATTATTATCAAGGACGATTCTTCATCCGTCAACCAAAGGATCAAACTTCTATTTGAAAAGATAAGCCATTTCGCCTTGCAATGCATAATCTTTAGAGAGAAACATGATAAAGAAAGAAGGGATTCCATGAGTGACTATGTAGAAATGCTTGCCTATTTTGGTGTATCAGGTGCCCATCCTGGTGGAATTGAGCTAACAAAAACGATGATTGAGCATCTTCACTTGGCGTCTGACGATCGTATACTGGATGTCGGATGCGGCACAGGACAAACAGCCGCCTATCTAGGACATTTAGGTTATGAAGTAGAGGCGATTGATACACACCCTTTGATGATTGAAAAAGCCAATCTGCGATTCGAGCGGGAACAACTACCTTTCCGTGCACAGCAAGCATCGATCGAACACCTGCCATTTGCGGATGACTCGTTCTCTCTACTGATCAGTGAATCTGTTTTAAGTTTCACCCATTTACCTGCTGCGCTTGCTGAGGTCAAACGGGTGCTTGCTCCTGGAAAACAATTGATCGCAAATGAGGCTGTGTTAAAAGTGCCGCTTCCCTCAAAAGAACAGGCAACCATTCGGGAGTTTTATGGGTTTCACTCCCTCTTTTCATTTTCTGAATGGAAAAGGCAGTTAGCGTCCGCAGGATTCCGTGACATTCAGATTCTCTCATTCGATGAGCACATGGTGCAGGAAGAGCCGACCGAAATGGAATTATCAGATCAAATACCACCTTCTCTTTATGATACATTACAGACACACTATGACCTGATTCAAACACACCGAGAACACCTGAGTCACCTTGTATTTGAATGTACAGTATAAAATGAGCGAATCTCCTATATGTTTTGTCCAAACTCTATGAAGTCTTTCGCATAGGATAAGAGTGAAAAGAGTTTGTCATAAGGAGGAAAAACATGGAGCGCTACTATAAACTTTGTCAGCAGCATATGGGGAAAGTAGCTAGAATTACTGATCGAAATGGCAGAGTACATGTTGGACGTATTGAGCGGGTGTCAAACCGCAAAGTTTATATCCGACCAGTCGGCGGGTCCCGCAGGGGCTTAGGCTTTGGCTATTACGGAGGTTATTACGGAGGCTATTATGGCTGGGGTCCAGCTTATGGCATCGGTCTCGGTTTTATTACCGGCTTCGCATTAGCAGGTTTGCTCTTTTTTTAAAACGGCGTATAAAAGAAGGCCTCCCAGCTTCGGGAGGCCTTTTATTTGTTTATATTTTCTTCACTTTGTTCATATACTCTTCGAATGTTAAATCATGATCGTGCATCGCTTTTGCAGCTTCTTTCCCTACATAGCGCAAGTGCCACGGCTCATATTCATATTTCGTGATGTCTTCTTTCCCTTTTGGATAACGGATGATAAAGCCATATTTATAAGCGTTTTTGGCTACCCATTTACCATCAGGTGTTTCACCAAATTTTTCAGAGATTTCAAAGCCGGCACTTTTTGAGGAAATATCCATAGCTAAACCTGTTTGATGTTCACTTTCGCCTGGTAAGGCTACGGCTTCTTGGGCTTTTTCTTTCCCTTTTAGTTTCACTTCACTATCAAAAATGACTTTTTGACGATCATAGGAACGATAGCCCGATACTGCAGCAAGCTCAAAGTTTTCCTTTTTAGCACCTTTGAATAACTTCGCAAGTGCCTCCGCTGCTTCTTTTCGAATATATCGTTTTTCAATATCCTCTGAAAAAGAGAATTCCACTTTTGGTACAACGAGATCAGAAGGTTTATAGGTTCCTGGCAGTGCATATTCTTTGTTCACTAAAGCAAGCACATTTTCAGGGTTTTGAATGGTCTTCAGTCCGCTCACTACCTTGATGTCATTGAAATATTCACTCTTTAACGTCAGCTCTTGATTAGATGAATCTGCCGTATCGTTTGAGTTTTGCTGGGGTGATGAACTTGCTGCGTTCTTTTGTTCGTTTGTTTTGTTAGATTCAGTGGTACCGCTTTTCTGATCCAGCAACTGGCAGCCTGATAATGCGGCCGTCAAACCAAGAATCGATGCGATTGAGAGTATTTTATAGCTTTTCTTCATGACATACCTTCCTTTTGCTCTACTAAAAAAATAAAGATGCGCTACATCGTAGCACACCCTTTATACTATTATAAAACAGAATCTAGTGCAATTAAGATCATTTCGTCAAATGTCGTTTGACGCTCTTCAGCAGTTGTTTCTTCTCCTGTTAGCACATGATCACTCACTGTCAGGATCGACAACGCTTTTCTGCCAAATTTTGCAGCAAGCGTATAAAGAGCCGTTGTCTCCATTTCAATCGCTAGAATTCCATATTGGTCCATCAGCTCAAGTGGTTTTTCATTATAAAATTGGTCTGCTGTAAATACATTCCCAACACGCACAGCTACATTTTTCGCTTCTGCTGTGTCGTAGGCTTTTTTCAGTAAACCAAAATCAGCACATGGTGCGTAATCAATAGGTCCAAATGCCACACGGTTCATTTGAGAATCTGTTGATGATGTTTGAGCTAAGATGACGTCACGTACATTGACATCCTTTTTGATCGCTCCGCAAGAACCGACACGGATTAAGTTTTGAACATCATAGCTTTGGATCAGCTCATTCACATAGATCGAAATAGACGGTACGCCCATTCCAGTACCTTGTACAGAAATGCGTTTTCCTTTATATGTCCCAGTATAACCATACATGCCGCGCACTTCGTTATAGCACACTACATCTTCTAAATATGTATCTGCAATATATTTCGCACGAAGCGGATCGCCTGGAAGCAATACCGTTTCTGCAATTTGTCCTTTTTCTGCTCCAATATGTACACTCATTTTTTAGCCTCCACTTACGTTTAACATGTGTTTAGTCCCATTTATTATAAACGATTGAGATCAAAAAAGAAAATACCAGCTGAAAGTAAAGCTGGCATCGTCGTTTATATTTAACTCATCGTCATTAGGCGTTCACTGCGTTTCCATCCTGCCGGAAAGAGCTGGTAGTAGCACTTCCCTTTTTTCTGGTCATCGATCACAACGATATCCCCTGTTGTGATAAACCGTGCATTGTAATCATTAGGGACTGTATCTTGTACATTAAATGTCGAGAATGCTTTTTCCAGTACATCATGGTGTGTCCTGCCGCCAATCTTTGTCCGGTACACAGGCTGATGTCCGCTTGCAGCACCATATTCAGGTGTTTGGTAGATGGTTAAGTGATAAGCTGAAGGTTTCTTTTGAAAAAATCTCAACGTCAATTGCATTCAAATCCCTCCCCTTTTATATAAAATTGGCTGGGATCTATGAATTTCCTTCTTCTATTTTTGTCGAATGACGGACAATTTTTCGTCAATCTTTTTACATATGAGAAATAAAGCTAGTCCTATCGCAAAGCCTCCTGCTACATCAGTGACATAATGAACACCGATATACATCCTGCTGATGCCGATCATCAGCACACAACATCCTGTCACCATATAGACTGCTTTTTGTCTCTTTTTCAGCCACGGAATCATTTCAATGAATAGATAGGCGATAAATGGATAGATCGTTGCTGCATTCATAGAATGTCCGCTCGGAAAGCTGTAATAGGTCTCATTCACTAGATGATCAAAGGCTGGACGCTCTCTAGCAAACAGTCCTTTCAGTTCATGATTGACCGTTTTTTCTGCTATATATAGTAGAAAAAGCAGCATAATAGAGTGGTAGCGTTTATACATAAACAGCACCACGCTAAAGATGAGCATGATTGGGACAAGCAGCGCACTGATACCAAAGTCAGTCAAAGTCAGCATGACATCATTTAAAAAAGGAAGTCTGATGTTTTCAAACGATAAGATGATCTGGTTGTCCAACTCCTGGAACATGCCAGACACCATAAGCGCTGCGATGGCGCCAAACAAAAGGAAAAAAATGATGACATACACGCGAAACAATTCCCCTCCCTTTCTACTCAGAATCTCTTCAAAGTATAGTGCCTACCACGCCTCTTCTTCAACTATCATTGCTTTCCTCAGCATATATTCAAATGTAATATCGGCAAGCTCAAACGTTTCCAGCTCAGATGGTATGTACCCTCTTTTGACCAGCTCCGTGTAGAAGAATTCTGCAATTTCCTCTGTATCAATCACCAAATCTGCTTCTTTCATTGCTTTCCGCCTCCTTTTTTATGATGTATGAACGTCGCCTTATTTTTATTACAGTTTGTCATAATGGCTCATTCCATACATATAAATGCAGTAAACGAAAAGAAAAGGGGCATGAGGCAATGAAATGGTTAAGCATTTTAGATGGACATACTTTTGATCAGGTGATGGGCCGTATCTTGAGGGGATGGTTTTATGTGATTGCTTTTTTCTGTGTTCCTTACTTTTTATTCGTGTTAGGACAAGTCTTCTTTTAACCAAAATGCTCGTTTAAACTTTCCAAAATAAAGTCCATCATATCCTTATATTCTGGGTCTTTGAAAAATTCATAGAGAATTTTATAATCATTGTAAATATCAAGAAGCTCATCCACTATAGATACAGCGAGAAATTCTAGTGATGCTTCGCTTTCTTGTTTCTCTTCTAACTGTAATAGAGCGGTTTGCACCATATCTTCCTCTATTTCTTTTGAGGTTTCTCCAACATAATGCACAAAAAGAAGCTGATGAACAAACTGATCCATCTCATATTTCCTTAGAACAAGCGTCAAGTCTTCTTCTTCTGTTTCCAACCATTCTCCGTCTTTTAACCTTGTCAGTTCATAAATGACATCTTCCCAGCCATCTTCAAGGTAACGCCATATTTCAGTCCGATGACCAATGATTTTAAATAGCTCTTTCCCGTAATCCTTTACATATACAACATCGCCAATGAGGAACTCATATTCAATGTCCAGCTTTTCTGTATCCACTATCACCCCGTCGTACTCATCGTAAAGCTGGAGTGATGTTTCAAAATAAAGCACCTCATTATGATTGACCTCATATAAATAATGCTGGTCAATTTGATGGACTTTTGTTATCGTTCCAACTGTGCCGTACATGACAACGACGACAATATCCCCTACTTTATATTTTGGTGCTTTCGCCTTCATTCTGTCTCCCCCTTGCCCGACTTTTGGTCTTAACGTATCGTATGCCGGCGCAAGGAATTCTGCATGGGCAACCACACCATGCAAAACGCCATTTTATTTCTTCATGAAAAAACCGCTTCTTCCATACGGAACAAGCGGTTGTGTGTGTTATTTTTTTTTGACTTCTACTTCGTATTGCTCAAAAGCCTCGTCAAATGTCGTCATGGAGCTTAAATAGTCCCCATTTAACTCTAAATAGGCACATAGCTCATGATAATCAGTGGATGCTTTAGGAAAGCTGTGATCTTCATAAGCAGCATTTGCAAAATGACTGATTTCATCCTTCGGTTTTGGATGTCTATACTTCATTAAATAATGGTAAAACGACTTCACCTGTTTTTCCCTCCGCGACACTCTATTTTGTTGTTATATTATACAGGAATTTGATGACTTGTATAGGCGGAGGTACAACTTATGAAGAAAAATCAAAGTAATTACGCTTTAATAACCGCTCCATGCTCATTAATTCTGCATATGAGATTTTTTCTGGAAGTTTTGTTTGATCGACTAAAATTAATTGATCTTCTATCTCTTTTACTGTCTCATCCTTCTGATACGTCATCCCGCAATGCGTGCAAGAAATCGAAGGCGTTTCCAAAATCTCAATCGATTGTGTGCCCGTGATGAGTTCCCAATAGACTGTGGTCTGTCCTGCGTTCGCTTTCTTCTCCTCACACCAATCACATGTCAGCAACGTTATTTCTCCTCCTTTACGGTTTGTTCTTTTTTGAGCTGGGCTTGATATTTCTTCTCTTTTAATTCATCTCGTTTTTCACGTTTGTTTTTGAGCGTATCATGTTCAGGATTCGTTTCATAAGACTCTCTTCGTTTCATTCGGCTTAAATTTTCAGGCGTAAAGGATCTTGCTTCATCTTCAAATAGAGCAGTTATGCCAATGGCGGGTTCTTTCTTTTCTTCATAGATTTCATTAAAATACGCATCTGCTTGGCCTGCGACGTAATGTTCTGGCTCCGGATAAGAGGTGATCACACCTTCAAAGTTACGCAGGACCACTTTCTCAGGGCTTTGAGATAATAAATAATTTGGCTGTAAGGTGATCTTACCTCCGCCGCCTGGCGCATCTACAACAAAGCTTGGCACGGCATAACCACTCGTATGTCCTCTTAAGCCTTCAATGATTTCAAGGCCTTTTGAAACTGGTGTTCTAAAGTGGCCGATCCCCTCTGATAAATCACATTGATAAATATAATAAGGTCTGACGCGAATCATGACGAGATCATGCATCAGCTTCTTCATAATTGGAACACTGTCGTTAATTCCTGCTAGGATCACCGCCTGATTACCAACAGGGACGCCAGCATTGACAAGTCGCTCACACGCTTCTTTTGCTTCTTTTGTGATTTCAATGCTTGTATTAAAGTGAGTGTTCAGCCAAACAGGATGATATTTTTTTAAAATCTCACACAATTCATCTGTAATTCGCTGCGGAAACACGACCGGTGCACGTGTTCCAATTCGAATGATTTCAACGTGAGGAATGTCTCGTAAGTTTTTCAAAATGTATTCAAGCACTTGATCATTAATTAACAGCCCGTCACCGCCTGAAATTAACACATCCCGCACTTCAGGGGTTTCTCTAATATATCCAATGGCGGCATCTAATTGCTTTTTCGGCACGCCCATCCCGATCTGACCGGAAAAGCGCCTTCTCGTACAATAGCGGCAGTACATGGAGCACTGATTTGTGACAAGAAACAGCACACGATCTGGGTAGCGGTGCGTTAAACCCGGAACAGGTGAATCCTCATCTTCATGGAGCGGATCTTCGAGGTCATATTTTGTTTTATGAAGCTCTTCTGCAATCGGTACAGACTGCATACGGATTGGGCATCTTGGATCGTCTGGATTCATCAGTGAGGCATAGTAGGGTGTTATGTTGAGTGGAATGGTTTTCGTGGAAATCTTCACCCCTTCTTTTTCCTCTTCTGTTAAGTTCACGACTTTTTCTAAATCTTCAAGCGTTTTGACCGTATGCGTCAGCTGCCAAATCCAGTCGTTCCACTTTTCCTCGGGTACGTCCTTCCAAAGTTCAATGTCCTTCCAATGTCGCGCAGGTTGATACAGTTTTTGATTCATATCCATTCCCCCTATCAGCATTCACTTTATACTATGCAAGTTATGTGCCAACATGGGAAAATGCCCCTATTCTTTACAAAAGGAGCTTTTCCGTCACATTCACCTGTTTGAAGTGCCTACTTTTCGGCATCTGTATATTTTTTTAGTTTATACTGCAATGTTTGTCGAGGAATCTTTAAAGCGGCTGCTGTTTGCTTAATATTCCCTGCGTGCTGTCTTAAAGCTTCTTGAATCAGCGTTTGTTCAAATGACGTCACTTGACTTTTTAATGAGGACTCTGGTGGATGACTTTCTATCTGATGCGTCCGCAAATGGGCAGGGAGATATGCTGGGGTGATTTCTTCTGCTTCCTTTGGCATCATCAAGACGGCATGCTCGATCGTATGTTTTAATTCTCTGACATTCCCTGGCCACTGATGGGCCATAAATACTTGGACAGTTTCTTCTGAAAGGCGGTTGACGTTTTTTGAAAATTGCTGATGATACATTTGAATAAAGTGGCGGGATAACAGCTGGATATCATGCTTCCTGGTGCGAAGCGGCGGGATATGAAATGATGACACATGCAGTCTATAAAATAAGTCTTCTCTTAACATTTGTTTTTTAACGGCTTCAAATGGGTCGATATTGAGGGCAGTAATCACTCTGACATTTACTTGAACCGCCTTTGCATCACCTATCCGGCGGACAACACCATCCTCTAACACACGCAGTAATTTTGTTTGAAGCGTAAGCGGCATCGCTTGCAGCTCATCAAGAAAAAGCGTACCGCCATCTGCTAATTCAAACAGCCCCTTGCGATCTATTGCGCCCGTATAACTTCCTTTGACAGACCCGAATAAAAGACTTTCAAGCAGCGATTCTGGAAGAGCAGCGCAGTTTTGCGGGATAAAGACTTGATCTTTCCGATCAGATGCATGAACAATCGCTTGTACGAGTACCTCTTTTCCTGTCCCAGTTTCCCCGAAGACCATAACCGACGAAGGATATGCAGCAGCTTTTTTCGCTTTCTCCAGCATCTCTTTTAAGTGTGGATCATTTGTTAAAAATGAAGAAAAATCGAGCATTTGAGTGGTCTCCGCGGCACCATCCGTTCGTTTTTTTTGATCTAAACGATTCGAAAGCGCCGACAGCTTCGACACATCCTTCGCTACTTCTACCGCCCCAATTAACTTACTGCCTTCCATAATGGGCAGTGTGGTGTTGACGGTCTCAATTTTTTCTCCATTTTTGTTCAAATAGGTTTGCAACGAATGATAAATGGGTTTTCCTGTTCTAAGTACATGCATGAGTGTACTTGTCTTTTCAGTTAATGAAGGATACACATCCAGTATGTACTTGCCAATCACCTCTTCTTTCGCTAAACAGTCGAACTTCGCTGCATTATGATTATAAAAGATGGTGACCCCTTGATCGTCTACAACGTGAATCGCTTCATCGATGGCTTCTAAAATTAATTCAAACCAATCCGCTCTTTCGACAACCTTCCCCACTATTTCCCCCTCACTTTCTATGCCGAAAATTCGGCACTGTATTGCCCAATTTTCAGCGGCTTGATGATGTTCAACGTGTTCCTCTATCCTTTTCACGATTCGCTTTTTCCTGTCGATCTCCTGCTTTTTTCATCTATTCTAAAAAAAGCACCCCTCTTAGGAGGAGTGCTTTCGCCCTGACGTTTGATAAAGAGACAAGTCAAATTCCTGAAGAGACTCCATATACAGCGGCACAATTGGCTTTCCTTCTTGAAAAAATGCAAATTGAGAAGGCTGTAGTTTGATTGGCTGATGGTAAAATGCAAATATTTTCACTACCTCAGGGACAATGCGGCAAAAGGTATCATGCACAAATAAATAGACATCTTGTTTCCATTTGAACAGCCGTCTATTTGGCGGGCTGAATATTGGAGATACTTGAATGATGCTGCCTTCCTCAAACGTCTCCAGCTGCTCTTTTGTTACCGTGTATATCTCCTTTTGGTGAAACTGAAAATATTGCACATCACGTTTTGAAGCAAACCGTCTTTTTGTCTGATGTTCAATATAATAAAATGTTCTGCCGTTATCTGCGGTGACGACTGTATAATTTGGGACTGTCAGCGGCTCGTTCATTTCATATTTCATCGCACATAACGAGGGAACACGAATCGCACGCCTGTTTTTTTCATTCACCCAGCGCCTGTCAATACGATGAAGATATCCGTGAGCGATTTGATAATAAGCGCCTTCTCTTTCAATCACAGCTCCGTCAATTAAATCGTAGGGCATACTCGCAAACATATGATGGAATGATTGTGGCGTTTTATATGTGGTATCAAGTACTTCTTGTAATGGAAAGAACGCAGCAAAATGATTCAGTCTCATCCAAAACACAGAGTCAGCATGATGCCAATGTTTTGGTTCGTCAGCCCAGTATTGTCCATATTTTTCATGAATAAGCGAAAGCAGCCGGCTTCTATGCATAACAGAGCAATGGTCGACTTGAAAGGATGCATGCTCCAACACTTGATCTGCTTCTCGAACGAAGCTCGCCGTTTCCACCAAATGCTGATTCACATGCACGACACGTTGCGAGGAATAGACGATATCTATGTGAGGCTTCGATTGAAAAACCTCGACCATTTTCTCTAAACGATCTTTTCTGTAGACTGTATCATCAGTTACATAACAAACCAGCTCACCTGTTATACGTGTTAATGCTTCATTAATTAGCGTTGCATAACGTACAGTCTTCAGCCGGTTTGCAGGATGAATTTGATGAGAATACAATTGAATGCGCTTATCCACTAAATAAGGCTGCATCTTTTGGATCGTTTCTTGTTCAGAGCCATCATCCATGATCAAAAGCTCCCAATGCTGATACGTTTGTTCTACCACACTCTTTAACACACGTTCAATGAAATCAGGTTTGTTGTAGCTTGTTAATATCACTGATACTTTCATGACCATTATCCTTTTTTAAATAGATTAAAAAGCCCCCCAGCTGACAATGTTCACATAAGGAACACTTACTCTTAGCTGATTTGTCGCATTTTTAAAGACTGCTACTGAGTCAAACAATTGTACGACAACCACGTTTTGCAACACATCTCCATTGACTAAATGAACACGCGGCAGCGGAATACCGAGCTCAAGCCACGGGCGCAGCAATTCTTTAATCTCTGACGCACTCCCTTCCTCACTTTCCTCTAAAAGATGAAGAAGAAGTATAATCAACACAACTTCAAGTATTCCTTCTGTTTCTAGTAATTCTTCGTTCCAGCCATTTAATAGTTGTTCAAATTCCATTCAGATTCCCTCTTTCTTCTCGTTTGATCTTTACTAGAGTATGAGGATCACTTCATTTAGCATCAGCATTTGAAAACATTTTTCAAAAATGTGTGAAGTCATTAAATGAAAAAAAGAACAAGGAATGAGCATTCTGCTTATACCAAAAAAAGAGAACGGCATATACATAGTAGTGTGTTTGAATGGATGAAGAAAGGATGGGGAAAACATGAGCGAAAAGCGTGCCGAATTAAAAAAAGAGCTGTTAAAGCTGTTTTTCAAACCGCTTAGTCATGCGTTAACAGTTAATCTCGAAGAAGGAGGAGTTCAAGTGGAAGAAAAATTGAACGATTTATTTAGTGAGGTAGCAGCTGAAGCATCACCTTCAGATTCTGCTACAACACTCGACGTATCTCAACCAGCAAGATGGATTTTTGCAAGACTTGCACCTGGAACAGTCATTAGCATTGTCATGGACTCAGGTGACTTAATCGGACCCGTTCAATTCGTATCATTCGATGCTTCAACAGGTGTTGTTTTCGTCACACAAGAAAGCTCTGTGACACCTACGGGCTCTGCAACGACTCTATTAGATGTAGATAAAGTAGAAAGTGTTACGTTCACATCTTAATGTGAGAGGGCCATCATGAAGCTTCTTTATATCAGCTCTGGCTACGGTGGAATCTATCGGATGTTTGATCAATGGATAGAAGATAGCTTCATTGATTCCCCCTTTTCATGCATCAAGGTGGAAAGGGAAACTCTACCCGCTTATATGCACAAAATCCGGACATTTTCTCCGGATTTTGTTTTCATGATGATCGGTGATCATATTCCAACAGAACTGCTTCATCAATTCAAACAAGAAAAGATCCCCGTTGTACTGTGGATGACAGAAGACCCTTTTTATATAGATGTGTCAGCTGCATGCGTAAGTGATGCACAGCTGATCTTAACGATTGACGAAGGTGCTTTGTCATTTTACAAACAAATGGGGGCTGATCACACGCACTACTTTCCCATTCCAACCAATACACACGTATTTCAGAAAAAAGAATCACCACATGAGTCGTGCATTTATGACATTGCACTCATTGGCTACCCTTATCCAAACCGCATCAAAGCCATCAATACACTCTTACATCAAAACAAATGGCGCATTCTCGTAGCAGGAAAAGAGTGGCATCGCGTGTTGAATAAATCACGCAAACGATATCGTGATCTCTCACTGATGACCCACTGGCTGAGTCCCGAGCAGATGGCAGACATCTATCAAACATCAGCCATTGTTCTGAATCCGCACAGGCCCGCGCAATTTGCCTATAATCAAAACAAAGCCATTGTTCAAAATATGAGTCTCAACAACAGAGCATTTGATATCGCTGCAAGCGGAGGCTTTCAGTTGACAGATCTACAACCGTCACAGGCATTTTCAAGCTTCGCTTTTTACACACACGAAAACGATTTGATTAAGCAGGTCGAGCACTATGTAAAAAATCCTCAACAAAGACAATCGGTTGCAGAGAACAATTACGAGCAAGTCGTTCGCTGGAACACATTTGATACGCTGCCTTACAGACTTTATGAAATAGTCAAAAGCGCCCTATGACCGGGCGCTTTTTCTAATTGTCATCATCTTATGCCGTTCCTTCTGCATCTTGTCGAGCCAATAAAATCTTCTCTGCCTTTTTTCGATCCTCCTCACTTTTCACAACAAGCGATTGCGCATGATCCATCATATATGCACCAACAGAACCTTCTAAAAAGGAATGAATGCATTCTTTTGCATATGGAACATGAAACGCATAGACAGCTCCATTTAAACGCCCATACGTATAAGGGTGCTCCTGAGTTGGTACAAAAAAATAATGATTGTCCTTATACAGGCTGGCTTCATTGGTGTCATGAAGTGTCCAAGTTTCATTTGGATTTTCTAATGCCTCTGTAAAAGAAGCCGCACAATCATATCCCCCCTCTACTAGAAGCTGCAAGCAGTTCTCAATATCTGCCGTCTGCCTTAGTGGTGATGATGGATGCAAATACAAAACAATATCAAATGTCTTTCCCTCTCGTTCTAAATAAGCAAGCGCATGCTTCACAGCTACTAAAGAAGGTGTTTGTTCCGTCACATGTGTGCTTGGCAGTTCAATGACATTTGCTCCATAGTGGGACGAAATGATTTGAGTATTCACATCCTCTGAAGATACGATGACTTCATCTAATTCAATCATTTGTAATAATGGCTGAATGGTCCAATAGATTAGCGGCCGCTCCGCCAATACGCGAATGTGTTCAGCATGATGCCCCTGCTTGCTGCTAAAAGCTGGTATCATGGCTAAAATACGATTTCCCCTATACATGTATGATCTTCTCCCCTCGCGCAGCTCAGTATCAGTGAATATATTCTGAGAGCTGAACTGATCGCCGTACTGAAGTCTTCAGGTGCCTCGCTATTCTACTTAATCTTCTATCTCTACATATTCTATTAAGTCGTCAAGCAGATGGTTATAATTGGTTCACCTAATTTATGCATGAAGTGGTTCTTTTCCTCAAACGTCTTCCACTCTTTCACATATGATGCAAAGTAGAGAAATGAGAGTTGGGGGATTAGATATGTCCAAACAAATAGAAACGAGTTTGAAGACCTTTTTTCGTGACAAAATCATCTTGGTCACAGGCGGTACGGGTTCGATTGGCCGGCAGATTGTGAAAAAATTAACAGCCTGCTCTCCTAAAAAGGTCATTGTCTTCAGTAAAGATGACAGTAAACAATACATGATGAAAAATGAATATGCGGCAAATCCAGAGGTTGTATTTGCACTTGGAGATGTGAGGGATGCAAGCCGCGTCAGGCAGCTTGTCAAAGGAGTAGATATCATCTTCCATGCAGCTGCACTCAAACAAGTACCCACCTGCGAAGATAATCCGTTTGAAGCTGTCCAAACCAACATCATCGGCGGACAGCATGTCATCGAAGCAGCACTTGAACATGAAGTCAGTCATGTTGTCAACATTTCAACCGACAAAGCGGTTTCTCCGACAAATGCCATGGGAGCTACAAAATTAATTTCAGAAAAATTGTTTTTTCAAGCGAATGAAAGTATTTCAAATCAGAAAACGAGATTTTGCTCTGTCCGGTTTGGCAATGTGCTTGGATCAAGGGGTTCCGTCATCCCCATCATGCTTCAACAGTTGTTAAATGAACAACCTCTAACTGTAACTGATCCTAAAATGACACGCTTTTTTATGTCTATCGAAGAAGCTGTATCCCTCACGCTTGAAGCAGCTATCATGATGAAAGGCGGCGAAACATTCATTCTCAAGATGGAGTCATTACAGCTGGCTGATCTATTGAAAGCATTTCATGAATATGCCGGTCAGATCAACGTTCCTTCTCCTGATATTCTTGTTGTCGGAAAAAGACCTGGAGAAAAACTTCACGAGGAACTCACATTCCCTCACGAGGCAGATGCACTGTTTGAACATGAACAATTTTATGCCATTTTACCAAGACCACATCTTCACCCTCATTTTCAAAAAGTCCATTTGACCCATTACACATCAAACGAAGCACCGCTCATTACAAAAGAGAAACTGTTTCACATCATTGAACAATTACATCATACCCACCATAAAAAATAAAAAAATCGTCACACGGAAGCAGCTGACTTCCATGTGACGATTTTTAAATCAATTATTGAAAGATGTGTTTCAAATGACCATAGCCTTCTTTTTCAAGATCATCCTTCGGGATAAACTTTAAAGCGGCAGAATTAATACAATACCGAAGACCGTTTGGCCCTGGGCCGTCTGGGAATACATGACCAAGGTGAGAGTCGGCCGTCTTACTGCGAACTTCAGTCCGCACCATGCCATGGCTCGTATCTACTTTCTCTTCTACCTCTTGATCTTCAATCGGTTTTGTAAAACTTGGCCAGCCGCAATGGGCATCAAATTTATCTAAAGAAGAAAACAATGGTTTGCCTGAAATGATATCTACATAAATGCCCTCTTCCTTATGGTCCCAAAATTCATTTTGAAATGGCGGCTCAGTGCCATTATTTTGCGTCACTTCGTACTGCATACGGTTTAATTCTTTGATGCGCTGCTCTTTTTCGTTAGCCATTATTTATCACTCCAATGAGATTGAATAAAACCTGCTCTGCCCGAACCGACATGGTATCGTTCGTAGTGCATTTTGTTCTTTTTATAATAATGCTGATGATATTCCTCAGCAGGATAAAAAGGACTAGCCTCTAAAATTTCTGTCACGACTGGCTTTTGGAAAATTCCACTTTGGCTCAGCTGCTCTTTTGATGTTTCTGCAAGTTGCCTTTGTTTTTCATTGTGGACATAAATCCCTGTACGGTAGGACTCTCCTCTATCACCAAATTGTCCTCCATCATCTGTTGGGTCTATTTGCTGCCAATATAGTTCTAATAGCTTCTCATACGGAAAAACGTCTGGATCAAAGGTAATTTGAACGGCTTCTCTATGGCCTGTCGTATTTGTACATACTTCCTCATAGGTTGGATTCACTGTATGTCCGCCAGTATACCCTGATTCAACTTTGATAATGCCTGGCTGTTCATCAAAAGGTTTAACCATACACCAGAAACAGCCTCCAGCAAATGTGGCTAATTCTTGTTTTTCAGACATATTAGTGCCCCCTTCATTTAAAAAATGGTATCATCATATTATAACATGATAAAAAATAATGAAAATGATACGACTTGTATACCTAAAAACAAAAGAAAGCATTCTGTCGTATCTTAAAATATAATGGGGGTTTAATGATTGGAACAAAGAAAACAAATGATGTATGAAATGGATACTTTACTGAGAACCGTATTTAAGCAAATACGTTATGAAATTAACAGCCTGCTTGAAAACGAATTATCTCGGAATGAATTTCTCATTTTAAATCTGCTGCGTGAACAAGGCGCAAAAAAAGTAACGGAATTCGCCTCAATTCTCGGTGTATCAGCAAGCCATATTACAGCTGTAACCGACACACTTGTAGAAAAAGGCTGGATCACTCGTATCCGTTCAAAAGAGGATCGACGCATCATCAAAATCCACTTAACCGATAAGGGTAAGGAAATTACTGAGCATTTTGAGAAAAAGAAAACAGAATACTTCATGGAACGATTTGAATCATTTGATGATGAAGAACTGAAAACGATGATCAAATTATTTAAAAAGCTGGATAAAAGTCAAAAGGATTAAGCATAGATTTTAGCGTGGAGGACATGCTACGGATAAAAAGGTGGAATGAACCATGACAAGTCCATATCTTTGTCCGAACTGCAAAACCAACAGAACGCGTTTTAATCTCATCGAGCAGCATTCAGAACCTGTGAAACTTGATCCAGCAACTGGAGCGATTGTCGAAACATATGAAGGAGATCAGCTTTCTCCTTTTCACATGAACTATCAAGGACCGAAAATCAAAGTCCAGTGTGGCGTTTGCGGATTAATTGAGGATGAAAAAACGTTCATTAAGTTGGCTGAATATCATCAATATTCATCTCCTTCTTAATACGAGAGCCTGACACTTTTTGTCAGGCTTTTTTCTATGTTTCTTTTGCCTATACAGATCGTCCCTTTCTTGCATACGCTACAAAAAACACATTGCAGAGAAAGAAGGGATAAAGACGTGCAGCAGCTCTACGAGATGAATCAATTTCTATATCGTCCATTAGCTACCTTTCCCCCATACCATCCGAGACACACCATTTCCAAAGCTGTTATTCGATTATTTCACGCTGCACCGGATTTAAGTGAGCTTGCTGTATTTGTAAATCAGCAGCCAATCCAAAAAAAGCTGCCATACGGTCAGCTGTCTGCTTATATGGAATGGGATGAGGGTGTTTATGAGATAGAAGTATTCAAGCTGGCTACAAAAGAAAGAATTCTTTCTTCTCGTATGATGATTAATGGAAACGAGACTTACACGCTATGTATCACAGGAGCTCGTACCGGCTTTGCGCTGCTCACAGAAAAGCAAGACTCGCTGATTAAGCAAGAAGAGCTATCAGCACTCACGTTTATCCAGCTGTCACCAGACCTCCCTTTCATTGATATATATGAACGAGATCAAGGCATGTTATCAAAGGAGCTCGGATATGTGAACGGCACCCAAACCCACCACTTCTCTCCGAATAAGTATCACTTTGAATTAAAAGCTGCCGGTACTCAAAGTGTACTGCTAGATATTCCGAAAGTTCACCTGCAAACAAAGCGGGCCTATCTTATTTTACTTCATGGATTTGCAAACGGAGAGCCAGAGCTAATGGCAAAAGTCGTCTTGTCTCACCAAATGTAAAAAGAGCCTTTCCAAATGGAAAAGGCTCTCAGTGTGTAGACAAACCCTCTCATTCGGTGTCAGTCCTGCGTGCCGGTGCTCACGAATGTCACATTCACTCCGCGCCGGTACTCGTGCTTCCTAGAATGCAAAGGTTTTCAATCACGCTGAAAAGAAGACAAATAGCCTTTCCAAATGGAAAAGGCTATTTACGAGACATCTTCAGCTTTTTCTTGTTTTTGAAAATCAAAAGCAAGAATCATGGTACCTAAAAATAATGCACAATAGGCGATATTTAAGTAAAACTGGTCGATATTTTCTGCTTTTAAATGAGAGGCAGCTGTCATGCCAAAGTATGCAGCAAATAAGAGCGACAGTAAACTAAAATATTGATAGACTCGCTTCATCGTTTCACTCCTGACTTACACGTTCTATTGCTTTGGATGATAATATGAGAATTCAATTTCATCATTCTCAAGATCAATTTTGTTCGCTTTGACATACATATCATTCGTCAGCGGCATTTCTGAAAGGCGCACTTCCACCGTTTTTTGGTCTGGTTTCACATGAACGAAATCAGGCAGTTCATAGAATTGACCCATGTAACTTAAAACAAAACTGATTGGGATGCTTAATTGTCCAATTGAAAAGTCATCTACTTTCAGCAGAACATCCCCATTATCTTCAACAGATGGTGTAAATGATACATTTGCATTAATCGTTGAAGAAAAAGCTTTGATTGCACCTGTTACTTTCACATCTTGGTCAATCGCAACATGAAAGTCGGGCATATCGCTTGATCCTTGGTTTTTCAAATAATCATTGACAAAGCTGGTGAGTGATTCTTTTGAACTAGAAATGTTAAAAGCATACTCGCTGTTCACTTCTTTTTTCGAAGCGGATTGATCGCTCGGCAGCAGCATAAAAATACCGCATACAAGAACAATCAATAGATTAATTGACAGTAAAATAAAAAATAAACTCTTCCATTTTTTCATCTTTTCACCCTATTCCTTCGGCAGTCCTTCTTTTTTCACTTCTGAGAATAAACGATTTGCCATAAGAGAGTACCCCTTTTGGTTTGGGTGGAAATCATCATCTGCCAGTAATTTTTCATCTTGATCATCTTCAAATAAATCTGCTACATCGATCATATCAGCATTGCCGTCTTTTTTTAGTTCTTTTTCGGCAGCAGCATTCCAGTCTTTGACGACCTCATCAATGTCTCTCAGCTCAGACAAGCTGAACTTAAAAGGATTGTACATACTGACATACATGATCTTTGCATGGTCATTATGCTCTCTTAATTGAGCAAGAATGGTCTTAAAACGCTCTTCAAAAGGACCTTGCTCTTTTTGAAAAGGAGCAAATGTCAAGTTGAGCACATTTTGACGGACGACATGCATTAAGTCATTTCCGCCGATCGTAAAGAAAATATAATCAGCGTCTTTCAGTCCATCCTGCACTTTTTTTTCTTTTAATCTTTTTAATAAATCTACCGTTCTACTGCCTTTAATGGCATAGTTTTTTAATGTAACAGACTGTACACCGTCCACCGCTTCTATCTTGTCACGGGTGATGCCGGCATACCCTTTTTTATTTTGATCTCCGATTCCTTCTGTTAAGGAATCTCCAACCGCTGCGATCGTAATATGTTCTTTTACGTTTTGTGTGTCTTCTAGTTTATCCTTTATGCCAGCCTCTTGTGCGGAACATGCAGAAAGAACAAAAGCTAGAGACATCACAATCAAAATCAAACGAGCCTTCAAACGATGATGTCCCTCCTTTTTCTGATTAAAAAAGTGTATCATGTTTTCGCTCATTTGAACATCCTTATGCTAGCTTCGATTCAGTGTTTTGATGTCCTTGATGATTTCATCATATGGCGTATTTTGAACACCATCATAGTTTTTCATCACTTTTCCTTCTTGATCAACGAGGAAAAACAGAGATTGGTGTATCACTTGGTCTTCGTCTTCAGGTTTTTTCACAATCGTCTTAAAGCTTTTCATTGCAAATTTTTCAATCGCTGACTGCGAGTAACCAGTGAGAAAATCCCAATTTTTAAAGGATAATGGATATGCTTTTGCAAATTCCTTTAGCTTTTTCGGTGAATCCACCTCTGGATCGACGCTAAATGAAATAATGTGCGCATCCAATTTTTCTTCTTTTAACCGTTTTTGTAGCTCTGTCATATGTGCGGTCATCGGCGGGCAAATCGTTTCACAGCTTGTGAAAATAAAATCTGCCACCCAGACTTTCCCCTTTAAATCGTCGAGAGACACCTTTTGACCATCCTGGTTTTGATACTCAAACGGCTGGATTTGATAATTTAATGCATCCTTGATTTGTCCATTTGAACATGAGACTAAAAGAAGCACGCTTATAATCGTAAGCGCACCAAATAAGGCTCCCCTTTTTGTATACATGACCATTACATCCCCTTTTCAATCAATCGGTATAAAAAGTAAAGCCTATAGCGCCCTTACCAGTATGACAGGAAATAATCGGTGTTGTATAAGCGATGTCAACTAGTGCATCAGGTGTGTGATCAAGCAGTGCTGCTTTAAGCTTTTCTGCAAGTTCTAATGCGTCTGCATGTGCAATCCCAATGGCCTGAACGGTTTTCCCTTTCACCGCCTGTACATACTGTTTTGTCAAATAGCGGACAAGAGCGGAGTAACTTCTCACATTCGCTTCTGGTGTGTATATGCCGTCTGTTAAGCTGGCAATTGGTTTAATATGAAGAAGTGAACCGATCAGCGCCTTTCCTCTTCCAATTCGTCCACCTTTCACGAGATTTTCTAATGTATCGATTGTGACAAATAGCTTTGTTTTAAGACGAATTTTGTCCATTTCTTTGAGGATGTCATCACGGCTTGCCCCTTTTTTTGCAAGCTCTGCTGCTTTGGTGACTTGAAACCCTAAACCATAGGAAATAAAATTCGAATCAATGACAGTGATATTCCCGTCTACCATTTTAGAAGCGCTTTCAGCAGTTTGAACCGTACCACTCATCCCACCAGTTAAATGGATACTAATGACTTCGCTTCCATCTGCCGTCAGTTTTTCATATAATTCGACGAATTGACCGATCGCAGGTTGAGACGTTTTCGGCAGTTCCTCAGCGGCCTCCATTTTTTCAATAAATTCATCTGGCTGTATGTTCACTCGGTCAATATAATCAACCCCAGAAATGGAGATATTGAGCGGAATGACATGAATGGAAAGATCACTGATTTTTTCTTGCGGAAGGTCCACAGTTGAATCTGTTACAATTTTAATTTGTTTCACTATCGTCTCATCCTTGCTGTCTTAGTCTTTACATATGATATTACCTTATTTCGTGCATACTTGAAAACAACTGTCAGAACGTTTTTGAAATTGTCACATTTTCTTCTTTTCATGTAAAAAATCCTTGCCAAGATGAGTAGCCCCCATTTGAAAATGGCCGCTCACTCTCTTTGGCAAAGATTCCAATTTACGCATTGTGTTTTAGTGTAGGCTCTTGGTAGATCTGTTCATATGTGCTCCACTTGACGTTACGTTTCACATCCTCCCTGAAAGAGTACACATGCCTCTTTCCCTTAGATACATAGACTTTTTTCAAGAAAGCTTCAAGTCTAAAGGTGAGCATGAAACCATAGGATTCATCTCCCTTTAAAACAGGGACTTCTGTTACCTTGATCTGAGCTCCATCCATCCGTCTAAAACATATTGTTTTGAGCAGCACAAACGATCAATCCTCTTTTCCAATTATCTGTTAAGCCTAAATAAATAGGTGGAATAAATCTTGATCTTTATTCACTTCAACATAGTGGAAGCCTTTTTTATTCATTCGGTCAATCAGCGCTGCATAGTCATCTCTTTCTTTCAATTCGATCCCAACAAGCGCAGGTCCTTTGCTTCGGTTATTCTTTTTCGTATATTCAAAGCGTGAGATATCATCATTTGGCCCTAACACTTCATCCAAAAATTCCCTGAGAGCACCTGCTCTTTGCGGAAAATTAACGATGAAATAATGCTGGAGTCCTTCATAAATCATGGAGCGTTCCTTGATTTCTTGCATTCGGCCAATGTCATTATTGCCTCCGCTGACAATACAAACGACATTTTTCCCTTTAATCTCCTCACGATGTGCATCTAAAGCCGCGATCGGTAACGCACCCGCTGGCTCAGCTACAATGGCACATTGATTATACAGCTCTAAAATGGTTGTACATACTTTTCCTTCTGGTACAAGACTAATCTTATCGACAACAGACTGAAGCGATGTAAACGTCTTTTCGCCAATCCGCTGAACCGCTGCTCCATCTACAAACTTATCTATTGAATCAAGTGTGACAACCTCCCCTTTCTCGTGGGAAGCATGAAGTGAGGCGGCACCAAGCGGCTCGACTGCAATAATTTCTGTTTCTGGTGCGATATTTTTCATATACGTGCCAACGCCAGATAACAAACCTCCGCCCCCAACACTTGCAAATAAAAAGTGAGGCTCCACTTCGATATCATTTAATATTTCTACAGCAGTTGTTCCTTGTCCTGCCATGACATCTAAATCATCAAATGGATGAATAAATTCCCGCTTTTCCTTATCTCCGCATTTGACTGCTTCATGATACGAATCATCAAAGGTATCTCCGGTTAAGATAATGTCAACATATTCTTTTCCGAAAAGCTCCACTTGAGATACTTTTTGCCTTGGTGTGGTAGCAGGCATAAAAATTTTTCCGTGGATACCTAAATATTTGCAAGAATAGGCAACGCCTTGTGCGTGATTTCCTGCACTGGCACAAACAATGCCGTTTTCTAGTTTTTCTTTTGGCAACTGGCTCATTTTATTAAAAGCGCCTCTTAATTTAAAAGAACGAACAACCTGCAGGTCCTCTCTTTTTAAGTAGACATTACATTCATATCGTTCAGAAAGTCGCTCATTTTTTTGAAGTGGAGTATGAATCACTACATCCTTCAAATTTTGATGGGCTTTTAAGATGTCTTTCACTTGAATTAGCGTGTTTTCTTTGAGCAACGGTTTCATGTACAAGATCCTTTCTCTTTAACCTTATTTAATTTGTCATTATAACATGAATATTCAAAAAATAAACCAATAGATCATGGATCGGAGATAAATTTCATGAACTTTTTCGTTTTTCTATACATTTGTTCTAATTGGGTGTTATAATAAAACCAATTAGAACCAAAAGAAAGGAATCGCTCGATGACCACACATCCGTTTGCTAATATATATGGAGAACACCAAGATATAATACACGCCATTCATTTGGCAAAACAATTCACGAAAAACGATCAGCCTGTGTTGATCACAGGTGAAATTGGAACAGGCAAATCACGCTTTGCACAAGAAATGGCCCATTCATTTGCTGCGCAGGCTTCGATGAAACATATCTACTGCCCCATTGTAGATGAAGCGACTTTGCAGGAAGCATTTACTCATGCGGCAAATCATGTGCTTTATTTAGACGAAGTCAGCGCATTCAGTATTCCTATGCAGCATCAGGTCATTCGTTTTCTCGAAGATTCTCCTGCAACAAAAATCATTGCTTCTTCGTCTTTATCATTAGAGGCGATGAGCGTTTCATCCAGTTTTTTACCTGAGCTGTTTTATCGGCTCAATGTGCTTCATATCCCTCTCCCGCCCTTAGAAGATCGAAAAACAGATATTCCTATTTTAACCGCTGCTTTCTTTCAAGAACTGAACATGACGCCTGACATCGACTCAAGTGTGTGGGAAGTCTTACAGCAATATTCGTTTGAAGGGAATGTCCAGGAGCTCAAAAATATCGTTCATTATGCAGCAGCGATTCTCGAAGGGCAAACAGTTTTCTTGCATCACTTGCCACCTTTTGTATTATTACCTCAACAAACAGCTGGTAAAGGAAAAAAAGAAGAACACCAGCTCACGCTTATGGAGAAACAAGAATTTGTTTTCTTACTCGAAGCCATTAAGTCTCTAAATGAAAAAGGAGAAGCAGCCAGCAGACGTATCTTGTCTGAGTTAAGCAAACAAGGCGACATCCCGCTGACCCCTCAGCAAGTCAGGAGTCGATTAGATGATCTTGAGAAAAAAGCCTATGTGACAAAAGGGAAAGGCAGAGCTGGAACGAAGATTACACTTGAAGGTCTCTCATTTCTGAAGTCGCTTGATGGTTATATACCGGTTCAATAAAGGAGGACATCCATTGTTTACTGTAAAAGAAGAAATTGCCAACGCGATTACACATGGCATTGGCGTCATTTTATCCATTCCCGCCATTGTTTTTCTTGTTTTATTCGCTGTTCAATACGGCACTGTCACTGACATTATTAGCTTTTCGATATTTGGCGCGTCGATGCTACTGCTTTATTTAAGCTCTACTTTGCTTCATAGCATTCGGCACAAAAAAACAAAAGATGTATTTGAAATCCTTGACCACTCTGCGATTTATGTATTGATTGCTGGTACATATACGCCATTTTTGCTTGGCCCATTAAAAGGCGCACTTGGCTATACTCTTCTTGCAATCGTATGGGCACTTGCTGCAGGCGGTATCGTTTTTAAAATCTTTTTCGTCAAACGGTTTATCATTGTATCCACCCTTGTTTATTTATTAATGGGCTGGATGATTATCATCGCAATTAAACCTCTGTACATTCAATTAACAGGAGCTGGATTCAGCCTCTTACTATTAGGCGGTATTTTGTATTCAGTCGGAACGATCTTTTATATTTGGCGGAAAATTCCCTATCATCATGCGATTTGGCACAGCTTTGTTCTCGGTGGAAGTGCATCCATGTTCTTCTGCATTCTATTTTATTGCGTCAACATCCCAGCATGATTAAAAAACCAGCATCCACATTCGGATGCTGGTTTTTTCTATGCGCGCTTTTGTGCGTAATCACTCATCTTGACCGGTGCTTTTATATGGATATCGACATTAACTGGACGAAGTCTTTTGACGATCTTCCCTGTTAAAAGACGGTCTGTGCCGCTTGTTTCAACCGGAACAAGTGAGCAGTTACATTCTTCAGCAAGCGTTTCTGCCATGACACGATACTGTTCAGAAAGCAACAGACTCTGGCCAGATAGAACTCTTTCTCTTGCTTCTTCTAATAACGCCTCATCAGATTGATTCTGCTTGATCACCGCCATCTTCTTCAACCATTGTTTTAAGATGGGATAGCGAAACAGATGCGGTTTTGCCATAAAAGCAAATGGCTTCTCTAAGTGACCAATCAGCAATGTCGTCGTCACTGGATGATGTGCTTCTGTGACATAAATAACAGGGCCATCTGGCAGCCTTTTTTGCTGATGAATGGTCATGACCGATCCTGATTGATCAATACACCCTCTGGCAAACCTTTTTGCATGCTCATGGATGAGATGCATTCGTTTCGTATAGGAAATGCGTGGATCCGTTAATTCATGATCATACAAATGCCTTATACTTTTAAAAAAGGATACAACAACATAAATCGTTAAAAACCAATAACGAAACAACCGTACTCCTCCTACTCACTTATCCTTCTTTTCTGTCATAGACGACAAATTCATAATTGTAGGGGTTCTTTTCGTCACGATGGCCTTTTTCACGTGATACAACCGTCCAATGATCTTCATCGTAATAAGGGAAGAAACGGTCGCCTTCAAATGAATGATGAATGTGCGTGATATATAGACGATCTGCGTATGGCATCATTTCCTCATACAGCTTAGACCCGCCAATGATCAATAATTCTTCCTCGTTCTTCGCAATGGTTAAAATATCATCGATTGAATGGACTACCTCGCATCCTTCAGCTTGAAAAGAAGAACTTGTGGTCAACACGATATTCCGGCGGTTAGGCAGTGCTCGTCCAATTGATTCAAACGTTTTTCTACCCATGACAATGGCATGACCACTTGTGACTTTTTTAAAATACGCTAAATCAGCGGGTAAATGCCAAGGCATTTGATTATCTTTGCCAATGACTCTGTCTTTTCCTGTCGCCACTATCATGGAAATCATACACTGACTTCTCCTTTAATATGCGGATGTGGATCATAGTTCTCGAGCACAAAATCATCAAACGTAAAATCAAAAATACTTTTGACATCTCTAGTGATGCGAAGCTGCGGAAGTGTGCGCTCCTCACGCTCTAACTGCATTTTGACCTGCGGAAGATGATTTTGATAAATATGAGCATCTCCTAGCGTATGAATAAACTCTCCTGGCTCAAGGTTTGTCACTTTGGCAATCATCATCGTTAGAAGTGCATACGAAGCAATATTAAAAGGCACACCTAAAAAGATATCTGCCGAACGTTGATAGAGCTGGCACGATAATTTACCGTTTGATACGTAAAATTGAAACAAGCAATGACAAGGAGGCAGCGCCATCTGATCAATCTCTCCTGGATTCCACGCACTGACAATCAATCTTCTCGAATTAGGATGATTCTCAATATCATGGATCAGTCTGCTGATCTGATCTACTGTCTCTCCGTCTCCGCTCGCCCATGATCTCCACTGCGCACCATACACACGCCCTAGCTCTCCATTTTCATCTGCCCATTCATTCCAAATACGGACACCATTTTCTTGAAGATATTTGACATTTGTATCACCTTTTAAAAACCACAGTAACTCATGAATGATTGATTTCAGGTGTAATTTCTTTGTTGTTAATAAAGGAAACCCTTCCTGTAAATCAAATCTCATTTGGTAACCGAACGTGCTGATAGTGCCTGTTCCTGTTCTGTCACCTTTTTCATCCCCGTGCTGTAATACATGACGGCATAACTCTTTGTATTGTTTCATTTTTTTCATCCTTTATTTATGTTCTTGTTGTAGTTTACCTTATTTCTGCTTTTGTTGAAACCAATTGAAACCAAAAAAACATGTCTGCATGATGAGCAGACATGTTTTTCTTTTTATGCTTGATTCACTCGATCCTGCTCTTCGTCCTTAATATCTTGGTGAGAGTGAGCTATGCGGCTTGCTGCTGCTGCGGCAAGCGCAGCGACAAGGTCATCAAGGAAGGTGTGCACTTCACCAGGACGACCTTCATCTAATTCTCTAATAATACCAAATTTCTCTTTGTCTAGATAACCGAAGTTGGTCAAACCGATTGATCCATATACATTGACAATGGAAAGCGGAATAATCTCATCAATTCCATATAGCGGTTCATCTGTTTCAACTAAATGCTGCAAAGGTTCTGGCAAAAGCTTTTTTTCTGCCAGCTGATCAAGAGCAAGTCCTGTCAAAACTGCGTGGACAATTTCCCTTTTATTCAGCACTTTTTCAACATTTTCAATGCAGACACTAAGTGGAAGATTTGGGTTGTATTTCTCTTGGAGTTTCAGCACAATATGTGCAATATCTTCTATTTTCACTCCACGCTCGTTTAACATCTGTTTTGTAATGCGAACCATTTCGTTCATTGTATACTTTTTCAATTGGCATGACATCTCCTTCTAGTGGCTCATCCAGCTCGGCGGGGTGTTTTTATCCCAGTAAATATTACCGAGTTCATGATGCGTCTGGAATCCATCTTCTGCTGTATGGTAGTGAAAGTTAAACCAATATCCGCTGTGAGGCGGCTGATCTCTCCTGACATGAAAACGAAGCAAATCTTCTCCAGTCTTTCTATTATAAATGTGGAAGATTTTTTCCCCATTTCCGCTTGAAGGCTGATCAGTTAAAACAACATCTTGAAATTTTTCGTCATCTTTGAAATTTGTTAAAAAGTCGGTTAACACTTGTTCAATTTTGGGTTGAATCTCTTCTCTATACTCGTCCTCAATGACAGGTGTGATTTTACGACCAAATTTGAGAAAGGATTGGTTTTCTGCACTTGATAGAACCTCTTGCTTATATTGCTCAAAGGGGTCTACCCGCTCTTTGTTGTCTTCTTGCGATAATTCCCAGCTGCGCGTATCATCTGATGTATCATAAACTGCTGTATAAGGTGATTTATCAGATGAAGAAAGTTCAGATGGCTTGTCTGTCATCAAAGCCGATGGAGGAGAGATTAAACCAAAAGTCGCAATCGTAAAGAGTGCAACAAGCGTTTTTCTCATCCACATTTTCATGATATCTAATTCCTTCCATAAGTTATCATACTGCTATTCTAGCATATAATGAATTTTCAGTCATTCAATTTGGTCATTGAGTTGAGACTTTCTTTTTCATGATAAAACGTTTACAATGACAGTAACGACGACTAAAATTTGGGAGGAATGGATATGCTTGAAGGGTTTTTCATCACAGCTTCCTTGCTGACGTTATTTTATTTTGTCTATATGGAGATCACCGATTAAAAGCCCTGAAATAGGGCTTTTTTTATTGTTAAGAGTGATTAAAGTTTTGTTGATTTGTCTTCTTCTATTGAGATATATCCGTAATGGAATTGGGCGGTTTTACGTTTCATCACCTGAAATTGATAGGAATCAGTGGTAAATCGTGTGCTTTTCCAATGATCTTTTAAAACCACTCTTTTTCTAGCCACTCTCATTGCTTCTTTCACAGCGGTTTCATGGTCAAAATGATGCTCAGCTGCATGACGAAGCGGCATCATACTAGCAGACTCTTGTATGGTTTCTTCAAACATTGGATCAAAATAGACGATATCATAGGATCGATCAGGGAGCTTCTTTAACTGCTCAATACTATCCCCGCTGATGACAGATATCCGTTTCATCGCCTCGTCTGCCTCTCTCACACCCGTTTCCCATGTGCTGAGTCCTTCTCGAACAAGCAATGCCGTCATCGGATTTTTTTCAATGCCTGCCACTTCTCCATTGGCGCCTGTAGCGCAGCTTGCGGTAATCGCATCTGATCCTAAGCCAAGCGTACAATCTAAAAAGGAATCGCCCGGCTTTAATTGTGCTGCTTCTATTAATGGATCTTTTTCACCACGAAGGACCCGCTTCACCCTAAACATCGCTGAGCTTGGATGGAAAAAGAACTTTTCACCATTTGGCTGATACCATTCAAATCGTTCTTTCCCAACAACGAGTACATCCCCCCGCTTAATCGCAAGCTGTTTGACAGATTGTTTACGCCGCTCGATATACTCACCATGCAAGTCCTTTGCGAGGGCCTTTGCCGTTTCAATTGTTTGTTCATTTGCTCTAAAGCTTGTTGTAATGAGCATGTCGTTCCTCCATCATAATCAAGAAAAAATGCCCTGATTGGATCACAGGACATTTCAACACTTGTATTAGCAATGTTTTTCAAATGCAGATAAGACGTTCTTCATAATATCTTCCATTTCATGACCTTCAATTTCGTCACGCGGGATAAAATGAACGAGTTCATTTCCTTTTAAAAGTGCCATAGACGGAGAAGATGGCTCCTCACCTGTGAAGTATTCTCTCATTTTAGCCGTAGCTTCCCGGTCCTGACCAGCAAAGACCGTCACAATTCGATCTGGTGCTTTTTCTGCTTTCATGACAGCTTGAGTAGCAGCAGGGCGTGCTAAACCGGCAGCACATCCGCATACGGAATTGACGACAACAAATGTTGTTCCTTCTGCTTCCTGCATCGTTTTTTCTACTTCTTCTTCAGTCGTCAATTCTTGAAACCCTGCACTTGTCAGTTCTTGGCGCATTGGTACGACGAGCTGACGCATATATTCTTCATATGCCATTGACATATAAAAGCCCCCTCTATAATCCTTATGTTGTGAATAAAGGATACTATAGAGAGAGCCAATTTTCAAATGTTCAATTTCAGATTAAATTTTCATGATTCCGCCTGTATTGGCTGATGTCACAAGTTTTGAGTATCTGGCAAGGTAACCTGTTTTTACTTTTGGCTCAAAGCCTTTCCAGTTTGCTTTTCTTTTTTCCCATTCTTCTTCCGGGACATCTACGCTTAAAATGCGTTTTTCGATATCGACAACGACATGATCACCATTTTCAACAAAGGCAAGCGGGCCGCCTTCTGCTGCCTCTGGAGAGACGTGTCCAATAGACAATCCGCGAGAAGCACCGGAGAATCGGCCGTCTGTAATTAAAGCAACCTTTGGACCAAGTCCCATTCCGACAATTTGTGAAGTTGGTGCAAGCATTTCAGGCATGCCTGGACCGCCTTTAGGTCCTTCATAACGAATAATGACAACATGTCCTGCTTCTACTTTTCGATTAATGATTCCTTCAAGTGCTTCCTCTTGGGATTCAAATACGATCGCAGGTCCTTCATGGCGCGTGATGCCGTCTTGTACACCGCCTGTTTTAATGATCGCTCCATCTGGCGCAAGGTTTCCAAATAAAACGGCTAAGCCGCCCTTTTCAGTAAATGGCTTGTCAATTGGATAAATGACGTTATAATCTTTTACCTCATGCCCTGCAATGTTCTCGCCTAACGTTTTCGCTGTGACGGTCATGGTATCTAAATGAAGAGCCCCCTCTTTTTTGGACAATTCATTTAGTGCAGCGGTCACTCCGCCAGCTTCATGTAAATCTTCAATATATACATCTGAAGCTGGAGCGAGTTTCGATAAATGCGGCACTCGTTCTGCTACTTCATTAATACGCTCAAGTGAATATTCAACGCCCGCTTCGTTTGCAATCGCCAATGTATGAAGAACTGTATTGGTTGAACCACCAAGTGCCATATCTAAAGCAAATGCGTTATCGATCGCTTTTTCCGTGACAATATCACGTGGTTTAATGTCTTTTTTGATCAGCTCCATCAATTGTTTTGCTGACTTCTTCGCAAATTCTCTTCGTTCTGGTGAAGTCGCCAAAATGGTTCCATTTCCAGGAAGAGCAATCCCAAGCGCCTCTGCTAGACAGTTCATTGAATTTGCTGTAAACATACCAGAGCAAGATCCGCATGTTGGACAGCCAAACTGCTCTAATTCGTTTAATTCCTCTTCATTAATTTTCCCTGATTGGTATGCCCCTACGCCTTCAAAGACAGAAGAAAGAGAAATTTTCCTGCCATCACTTGTTCTCCCAGCTTCCATCGGTCCACCACTGACAAATACAGTTGGGATATTCACACGCATGGCAGCCATCATCATACCTGGCGTGATTTTATCACAGTTAGGAATACAAACCATGCCATCAAACCAGTGTGCAGACACCACGGTCTCTACTGAATCAGCAATGATTTCACGGCTTGGCAATGAATATCTCATCCCAATATGCCCCATCGCAATTCCATCATCTACCCCAATTGTATTGAATTCAAATGGAACACCGCCAGCTTCACGAATGGCTTCTTTCACAATTTTTCCGAATTCCTGAAGATGGACATGCCCTGGGACAATATCAATATAGGAATTACATACGGCAATAAACGGCTTGCCAAAATCCTCATCTTTTACCCCAGCTGCTCTTAATAAGCTTCGGTGAGGTGCTCTGTCAATTCCTTGTTTAATCATATTACTGCGAAGTTCTGCCATCTGTTTAAAAAGCCTCCTATACTACTAGTCTTGTTGACTGTATGATTTTGAGTTGATTTTATTTTACAAATTTTCTGTTTATTTAGCCACCTATAATAGATAGTGACTTATTTCTCTGCTGAAGCAAGTGCTCAGCAAGGATTGTGTCATAAAATCTGACCTCCAATATTCTATATTGGTACTACTATATAGAGTTTTTTCTCATATTTCAACAATATTCAAAATAATTTTTCTGAAAAAATTTTTCTGCCAATAAAAAAGCCCTTTTCAGAAAACAAGCTGCCTTTTATTGGCAGCTGTCTCATCGTCTTATGATTCTGATGCATTTTTTCTACTTTCTGTCATTTGCTTCCACACAGAGCCTTTTGCTTCTTCTCCGTGCTCAATTCGTTCGATGGCCATTTTCACTTGAAGACTGACTTCAAATTCAGGGTCCTGCTCCGCTTCTTTTAAAGCTTCGAGTGCTGTTTCGTCACCTTCTTCATAAAGGAACATGGCCGCACGCCAGCGGACAAGCTTACTTGGGTCCTTTAAGGCTGCGATCATCGCTTCAATCGCACTAGAATCACCAAGATCTGAAATACAATCTCCAGCAGTTCTTCTAACCGTCACTGTTTTATCTTCAAGCCCTTTATATAAAATAGGCAAAATGGCTGGATCTTCAATCATGCCAGCATTCACAACAGCTTGTCTGCGAATCGATGTTTTTGGATCCTCCATCGCTTTCATTAAAACAGGTATATCTTTTTTCTCTGGCTGCATTTGCTCTAAATGAGCAAAACGTTTCTTCCAATCTTCATCGCGCAGCATCTCTTCTGTCACATCATATGCTTTTCGGTTCACTTGTTTATCTACAGCCTCTTGACCTTCCTTCACTGCCTCTGTTAAACGGGATAAACGCTCGTCGTCATATGCAGCTTGCAGCTCTTCTGTGACTTCTTGACCGATATCAGCAAATTCTCCAAAACGTACGCCATGTTCTTTCCACACACGTTCAAATACAACATTATCTGAACTGCTTCTTAGCTTTAAAATCGCTGCCTGGAAACGTTCAGGCATTCCAAATCGTTCTTCTCTTTCACCGTCTGTCAGCTTGACCTGCATCGGAATCCCATTAAACATTTGAACATGCACTTTGACTTCTCCAAATGTGTCATCACCTGACTGCGATTCTCCCTGAAGACCTTCTGTTTCTTGTCCAAAGGCTTCTCTGACTTGCTGTAAAATACCTTGCCAATCAAATTTCGCATTACGCTCAACCGCTAAGAAATCGGCTACATGGTAAACACCTTTTACACCTTCAATGGTTAAAATTCGCTTGATCATCTCTGGCGCTTCGTCTTTTTGATCTTTTTTGTAGTTATTGCTTTTACCGCCTGCAAGCGCTTCTGTCAAAATGACTTTCATTGTATTCGGGCTTGGCGTTGGTTCTATGGCAGTTATTTTCATCTATACATCCTCCTTACACACATAAAGACCCTACTCATCTGTAAGGCCGCATTCTTCTTTCCATGTCTTGATAAATAGACACATAAACTCATGCCGCTCATGAGCCAGCTGCTTTCCAGCACGTGTGTTCATCAAGTCTTTTAATTGAAGCAGCTTTTCTTGCATATGCACAAGTACTGTGCCTTGGTGAGCACCCTCTGTATAGTGAGGCTCCCCTTTTGCACCTGCATATGTAAACACCCTTGCAATCCCAGTTGCACCTATCGCATCTAGCCGATCTGCATCTTGAACAATGGCCCCTTCTAATGTCACTGGCTGATGCTGCATATGCCGGTGACGAAAAGACATCGTTGTAATAATATCCATGATATAGCGAATATCTCGCGTGTCCACTTCCCACAAAAGGAGCTGCTGCTTGAGATCATGCGGTGAAAGCTTCCATTCACTAGACAGCTTGTCATCAATGACATCATGGACAATCGCTGCCATTTCAATGACAAAAAGCGACCCGCCCTCCTGTTGTGCAATATGGACGGCAAGCTGGCGCACACGATTGATATGAGCTTCATCGTGTCCAGTCGGTTCATTCTTTAGCTGTTTTGAAACAAAGGAGGCAGCTGCCTCCAATTGTTCTTGCTGCTTGTTCGAATACATGCTTATTTCTCCAAAAGAGCGATAATGGAGCTTTCTAATTCTTTTGGTGGTGTTTTAGGAGAAAATCGTTCAGTCACTTCTCCGTTTTGGTCAACGATAAATTTTGTAAAATTCCATTTCACCGTTTTTGTACCAAGCACACCTTTCGCATGACTCGTTAAGTATTTGAAAAGCGGATGCGCATTGTCACCATTGACATCTACTTTTGCAAACATCGGGAAGGTCACACCATAGTTTAACGAACAGAATTCTTGAATTGCTTCTTCCCCTTCTGGCTCTTGATTCATAAATTGATTGCACGGAAATCCTAAAATTTCAAGGCCCTTTTCATGATATTGATCGTATAACTCTTGTAATTGTTTAAATTGAGGGGTCAGTCCACATTTGCTCGCTGTGTTCACGATGATCAGTACTTTCCCTTTGTAATCTGCCATTGATTTTTCCTGACCGTTAATGGTCTTGACCTGAATATCATAAATTGACATCTCATAGCCTCCTAGGATTCACTTTTTCCTATCGTAACATGCTTCTTTTAGAAAATCGCTTTTTATGCTTTCTGCTAAAAGAGTCCAGTCACACTGCCGTCTTCTAATAAATCCATCTCAAGTGCCGCAGGTTTTTTAGGGAGACCTGGCATGGTCAGAATGCTTCCTGTTAGTGCAACGATAAAACCTGCTCCTACAGATGGTTTTAACTCTCGAATCGTAACGGTGAAGCCTTTTGGTCTGCCGATTAAAGCCGGATCATCCGATAGTGAATATTGCGTTTTTGCCATACAAACCGGCAAATGGGCCCAGCCATTTTTCTCAATTGCAGCTAGCTGCTTTCTTGCTTTTGATGTAAGGTTGACGCCGTCTGCACCATAAACCACTTTGGCGACTTTTGACAACTTTTCTTCAATGGAATCTTGCTCCTCATATAAATAAGAAAAGCTGTTTTCATTCTTTTCAATGAGTGTCGTGAGCTCTTCGGCAAGTGCTACGCCGCCAGCTCCCCCTTCTTCCCATACATTGACCGCTTTGACTGGATGTCCATTCGTTTCGCACCAGTTTTCTATTGCTTGAATTTCTTCTTTTGTATCGGTAATAAAACGGTTCACTGCAACGATATATGGTAGACCGAAGGCTTGCACTGTTTCAATATGCTTCTCTAAATTATGTATACCTTCTAATACAGCCTGTGCATTTGCTTCCTTGAGCTCTGTTTTCTGCATTCCGCCATGCATTTTTAGCGCCCTGACAGTTGCGACAATGACAACAGCGCCTGGTTTAAAATCACCGGCTCTTGTTTTGATGTGAAGAAATTTTTCCGCGCCGAGGTCTGCACCAAATCCCGCTTCTGTTACGACGTAATCTGCTAGTTTTGCCGCCATTTTTGTGGCAATTAAACTATTGCATCCATGTGCAATATTGGCAAAAGGACCACCATGAACAAGGGCTGGAGTTCCTTCAATCGTTTGAACAAGGTTTGGTTTCAGCGCATCTTTTAAAAGCAAGGTCAATACGCCTTCATATCCTAGATTTCCAACTGTGACCGGTTCACCTTCTTGATTGTAGGCAACAACAATAGAAGAAAGACGTTTTTTTAGATCGTTTAAGTCGTCTGCTAAACAGAGGATGGCCATCATTTCGGATGCAACCGTAATATCAAATCCATCTTCTCTAGGGTACCCATTTAATTGACCGCCAAGTCCTACGACCACTTGTCTTAGAGCACGATCGTTTAAATCTAACACTCGTTTCCATACAATTCGGCGTGCGTCGATCCCAAGCTCATTTCCGTGATGGATATGATTATCAATAAAAGCAGCTAAAGCGTTATGTGCAGATGTAATCGCATGAAAATCCCCTGTGAAATGAAGATTGATTTCTTCCATAGGCAACACCTGTGAATATCCGCCGCCAGCTGCACCGCCTTTAATACCCATTGTGGGACCTAGTGAAGGTTCACGCATGGCAATAATCGCTTTTTTCCCAATTTTCTCGAAGGCTTGACCGAGGCCAACTGTTACGGTGGACTTCCCCTCACCTGCTGGCGTTGGGTTGATCGAAGTCACAAGAATCACATTTCCTTCTTTTTGTTCCTTTAAACGGTCAAAAATAGTCAAAGATATTTTCGCTTTTGTGAAACCATAGCATTCTAATTCTTCGTCATGTATTTGTAATTTTGCTGCGATGTCTTGAATCGGTCTCAGCTTTGCCTTTTGGGCAATGTCAATATCTGATAAATGCTTTGTGATCATGATTAATGGCCTCCTTTTTTGACAGAAACAGCTTTCTTTTTTGCTCTATTTTTCATTGTAACATAATTGAAACATTGAAATATCGCCAGAAAGTTCCTATAATGAAGTGAAATTAGCTTTGGTTCAGGGGGTGGCGAGTTGCCTATTAACATACCAGTTCATCTGCCGGCAAAACAAATACTAGAGAGCGAAAACATTTTCGTCATGGATGAGACAAGGGCATTCAAACAAGATATCCGTCCTTTGAATATCGTGATCTTAAACTTAATGCCAAAAAAAATACAAACTGAAACGCAGCTGTTGAGAATGCTCGGAAATTCTCCTTTGCAAGTGTATTTTACATTTTTGATTCCAAGTACACATACACCGAAGAATACATCGAGAGAGCATCTAGATGAATTTTATACGACCTTTGACTCGATTCGCCATAAAAAATTTGATGGCATGATCATTACAGGTGCACCAATTGAGCATTTAGCTTTCGAAGAAGTTTCCTATTGGAAAGAACTGCAGGACATTTTGGACTGGAGTAAAACGAATGTGACGTCTACTCTCCATATATGCTGGGGGGCACAGGCTGGTCTTTATCATCATTATGGCATTGAAAAAATCAAGCTTCCAGAGAAAAAATTCGGTGTTTTTGAGCATCTTGTCAAAGAGAAAAAAGAAAGATTAGTAAGAGGTTTCGATGAAGTATACTATGTCCCACATTCTAGGCATACAGATATTAATACAGAACAATTAAAAAACACGCCGAATCTAAAAGTATTGAGCACGTCTGAGGAAGCTGGTGTTTGTTTAATTGTTTCAGATGATGATAAACAAGTATTTTTAACTGGACATCCTGAATACGATACAGATACATTGAAGCAGGAATATGAAAGAGATTTGTTGAAACATGATACAGTCAAAAAACCCGTCCACTATTTCATAGAAGATGGAGACACATTAGTTCCAGTGAACCGCTGGAAAGCCCATGCTACTTTGCTGTTTATGAATTGGCTTAATTACTATGTTTATCAAGAAACACCATATGTGTGGGAATAAAATAGACTGTAGTCTGATGATAAATGCTTAAAATGTGTTAAAATACAAATGGCTCTGTCTTCCATTATCAATTTAGTCTGTTTGTTTTTTAAAATTAGTTTAATTCTTTCGTAACGAATGATATGCTCTCGCTGTTTATATGTTATCTTTATGTATATGTAGACCTATGAGATTTATAGTTTTCGTACGAAGTTTTGTTGTTGTTGATTACATTTGAGGTGAATATTCTTGAATACCAATAAAAAAATATTAATCTTGACCGCAAATTATGGAAATGGACATATGCAGGTTGCAAAAACACTGTATGATGAATGCAAATCCCAAGGGTTTGAACATGTGATAGTTTCTAATTTGTATCAAGAATCAAATCCCATTGTGTCTGAAGTGACTCAATATTTATATTTAAAGAGCTTCTCCATTGGGAAACAATTTTATCGCTTGTTTTATTACGGTGTAGATAAAATTTACAATAAACGCAAATTTAACATTTATTTAAAGATGGGAAATAAGCGTCTTGATGAATTAATTCAATTACACAATCCGGATATCATCATCATTACATTCCCGATGATTGTTGTACCTGAATACCGAAACAAAACAGGTAAAGTCATTCCAACATTTAATGTGATGACAGACTTTTGTCTTCATAAAATTTGGGTACATGAAAACATTGACCGATACTATGTTGCAACCGAGTATGTGAAACAAAAGCTAGTAGAAATCGGCACACATCCAAGCGATGTCAAGGTAACAGGCATTCCGATTAGACCACAATTTGAAGTAGACGTGCCTAAATCGATCATCTATAAAAAATATGGATTATCATCAGACAAAAAAGTCCTTCTCATTATGGCGGGTGCCCATGGTGTACTAAAAAATGTGAAGGAACTGTGTGAAGCACTACTTCTTGACAGTGAAGTACAAATTGTTGTTGTGTGCGGTAAGAATGCAGCGCTGAAGCAATCGCTTAGCGAACTTGAACAAGCACACCCAAATCAATTGAAGGCGCTTGGATATGTGGAACAAATTGATGAATTGTTCAGAGTAACGGACTGTATGATTACAAAACCGGGCGGAATTACATTAACAGAAGCAACAGCAATTGGTGTCCCAGTTATTCTTTACAAACCTGTTCCAGGACAAGAAAAAGAAAATGCTCTTTTCTTTGAAGATTACGGCGCTGCCATTGTCATCAACAGACACGAAGACATTTTAGAATCTGTCACCAACTTGCTGCAAGACGAAGAAAAATTAGAATCCATGAAACAAAACATCAAAAAATTACACTTAAAACAGTCTTCTCAAACCATTTTAGAAGATATCGTCGAACAATCAGATCTGATCATGAGCAACAAATCGTATGCTCAAGCATTATCATAAAAAGGTGTCCGTCATTGACGGACACCTTTTTTCTTTTAACCTTGATTTCCATTCGTTGTATATACTTCTTCAAACGGCTGAACAACAACAAAGCCACTTCCGCTAAACTTCATTTGAATGGACTCTCCGCTTCCCCTGCCAATAAACGTTTTGAACGATACATCTGTCACAAATTCAGTCTGCAAATCTCCTGACCATGCGACCGTCGCATTCGGATCTGTATAAACAGAATCACCTGGCTGAACAATCAGCGTCAGCGGTTCGTAATGACTTGTGATTGCCACAAGACCTGGTCCTTCAAGTTTGACATTAAATAATCCACCTGCAAGCATGCCAGATACCTTTTTCATTAATTTAATATCCCACCGAACTGACGGTTCAAATGCCAGCAGGTCGTTTCCATTAACGAAAATAGACTCCCCTTGAGCCAATCGAAGAATCGAGATTTTTTTCCCTTGGTCTGCTACATATAATTTCCCATCACCTGTGGCCTTCATCAAAGAGGTTCCTTCTCCTGATAACATTTTTTTGAACATCTTTGACACACCGTGTTCAAATACACCTTCACGTTCAAACTTTATTTTCCCGCGATACGAAACCATGGAGCCTGTCTTTGCCCAAATGGTATCTGTTAAATTAATTTCTAACAATCTTGATGTTTCAAGTTCGAAGACCCCTTCCCCTTTGTCTTCTTGCTGCGTATTCTGAACAAACTCCTCAATTGTGTAACGATTCATGACGCACCTCTTTCTGTATTTTTACTATATACGGACAAGTTATACATTAGGTTTCATGAGATTAGGACGTTTTATAGATAAATGTCATTCACTAAAAAAACAAAAAAATCAAACATTCTGCTCAAAATTTGGCTTGCCTGCTTGACGCTTTACTTTTGATGGTGTATAGTGGAACCATCATTTAACAACTGCTTAAGTCGTTAGGTGATGAAAAATTTTTTTTAGTATGCCAAAAGGTGTGCTACAGTACTAGGAGGAAAAAGCAATATGCAAAACGGTAAAGTAAAATGGTTCAATAATGAAAAAGGTTTCGGCTTCATTGAAGTTGAAGGCGGAGACGACGTATTCGTTCACTTCACAGCTATCGAAGGTGACGGTTACAAATCTCTAGAAGAAGGACAAGAAGTTTCTTTTGAAATCGTTGAAGGTAATCGTGGACCTCAAGCTGCAAACGTAACAAAAATCTAATCAACTCAATCAATGATGAAACGACAAAATAAAGAGAGGCGTATGCCTCTCTTATTTGATTTTCAGCTGAATTTCAATCGCTAAAATATTTTGCTTTAATCTTTGTTCAATTTCAGAGATATCTTTTTCGAGAAAAGGTCTTCCCTTCTTTGCTACATCTACCAGTTGCTCTAGATCACTGTACACCTCTTGAAATGTCCGATGTAATACCGTTTCAAAATCCTTATTATCCATGCCGGCCTTCCCCTTTTCCTCTATTATCCGTCACTTAGTCAAAAAGTAACTCAACCAAAACTTTCTATAGTTATATCGGCTCATTTTTCAGAATATGTTCTTTTTTTACACATTCTATTCGTTTTTTTTCGTGAGCGTATGATACATCTAGAGGAAAACCGGAGTGTACGCTTATTTTTTGAGTAATTCATTCCCGTATTGTTTGATCTTCTCTCCTACCGTGCATTGCTGTATACAAAAGGAGTGCGCGTATTTTTTGCCAAATTCTTTGCGAAAGTGCTTCTTAATCAAGCAATCTGAACAATACGTGTCTTGAAGATCTGTTAATTCTTTTACTGCTGTTTTTTTATCCACTTTATTCAGCTCCGTCTGCTTCTAATTTCAACTTACTTTCGATGGGGACGTCTGCAAGTATCTGTCTGGCAAGCTGATCTGCTTCTGCATTTTGTTTACGATCGATGACTTCATATGTTGGCGTGAGCTTCAGCTCTTTGATCGCAGCCTCAATTCGGTCGAGCCATTTGTTATGTATATCATCATAACAAGGCCATTCCCCTTTGAGCTGATTCATCACAACAAGAGAATCTCCTCTAATCGTAACAGAGTTTCTGCTGGCTCCCAGTTCTTTTAAAGCTTTTACCGCTTCAAATAAAGCCGCATACTCTGCCTCATTGTTCGTGGTGCTCTGAAAAGGCTGATTCTTCCTTAATCGGTATGCATCCTGTCCGAGCTGATAATACACGACAATTCCAAGCCCAGCATCACCTGTTTCTTTGCGAAAACTCGCATCAAAATAGACCTGAAGCTGATCGGGTTCAAGCCTAAGTTCTTCGTTTAGCTTTTCAAGTTCTTTCGTCGACCACATCGCACCCTTTTCATCTTCAAATGATAGAAGTGACTGCGGTTCTTTTTTGTCTATATGTTTTGCTAAAAGCAAGGCCTCTTTGAGCTCCATCCAATCTTCTTGGAAAAAAGCAATGGACCCAATCGTTTTCACTTTCATTGTATAGTGCGCTCTTAGTTTCATTGATCACATCGCCTTCCCATACTTTTAAGGTAAACGTTCGTTATGCTATAATCAAAAAGTTACATTTTACATTTAGAAAGGAAGTTCATGTCACTTGTTTAATGAAGGTATTTGGATCTTATTTGCGATCATTAATTTTATCATTGTTCTTCTATTTTATAAAGGATTTGGCAAGATGGGGCTTTTCGTCTGGATTGGTTTTGCAACAGTTGCTGCCAATTTACAAGTGGTCAAAACCGTTGAATTATTTGGCTTAACAGCAACACTTGGCAACATTTTATATGGCAGTGTGTTCTTTGCAACGGACGTCCTCAATGAAAAATATGGACAAACCGAAGCGAAAAAAGCTGTCTGGATTGGCTTTGCCACCCTTTTAACATTAACTGTTGTCATGCAGGAGGCTTTGCTTTTCCATCCCGCTCCATCTGACATTTCCCAATCATCATTAGAAACGATATTTGGCTTTATGCCAAGGGTCGCTCTTGGTAGTCTTGCTGCTTATATCATCAGTCAAATGTTAGATGTTTATGTATATTCGTTTATTCGCCGGATATTTCCTTCAGATGGTGCGCTCTGGCTGCGAAATGCGGGGAGTACAATGATTAGCCAGCTACTTGATACACTCGTTTTCACAACCATTGCCTTTCTTGGGACCTACCCATTCCATATATGGATCGAAATTTTCATCACGACTTATGTGATTAAATTTATCGTCGCTGCCATTGGCACACCTTATGCCTATGCGGCGAAAAAAATGGTTCCGATTGATGAAAGGGGGAAATAAATTGCCAGCTGAAATATATATTGACGGTGCTAGTGCCGGAAACCCAGGTCCATCTGGCATCGGCATATTCTTGAAATATGACGGAAAAGCTGAGTCTTTCTCCATTCCTCTTGGCATCATGAGCAATCATGAAGCAGAGTTTTCCGCGCTCATTGAAGGCATGAAAATTTGCGTAGAAAAAGGATTACGGACCGTTTCATTCCGCACTGATTCACAAGTAGTGGATCGTGCAGCCAATGCAGGATTTGCTAAAAATCCATCTTTTCGTCATTTTATCGAAGAAATGCTGCAGCTTCAAAGCGAATTTGATTTATTTTTCATTAAGTGGATTCCGAGCAAGGAAAATCAAGTGGCTGATCAGCTCGCTAGAAAAGCGATTCACCTTTCAAAAGGATGAATCGCTTTTCTTTTGGTTATGCTAATGTGTGAGGTGATACGAATTGGATAAAGAGAACAGAGGCCGTGTCACAAACGGAACGACTCCTCAAGGTGATGCGCAAACAAAGGATAAACAGCCAATATCGCAATTAGAAAATAAGGCGAAAAAAAGCAACACAAAGGGCTAAAATGAACTTGATTTTAGTCCTTTCTTTTTTTCTAACCTTAACTGATTCCTAATTGACTTAAGCGGTTAACCATTGGTTCGATCCCTTTGATTTGATGCAAGCGAAGCATTGCCGCTGCCCGCTCTGGGTCCATTTTTATTTTTGTTTCGTCAATCGGACAGCTGAGTGGTACATCACATTTAATTTCTGCCAGTATACGAGAAAGCTTCAGATCTTCTAATCCTGCTTGCATTTTCTTTTGCTGAGCTGCCGTTAATGCATGAAGATTTTCTAACAGTCGATCAATCGTTTCATACGTTTGAATAAATTTCAATGCTGTTTTTTCGCCGATTCCTTTTACACCAGGGTAATTATCGCTAGTATCACCCATCAGCGCTTTCATATCAATCAGCGCCTTTGGAGAAATGCCCATTTCCTCTTCAAAAAGGGCTTTTGTATAATGTTTATAATTCCCGATGCCTTTTTGCATTAAAGCCACGTTCACTTGTTCATTCAAGATCTGCAGCAAATCTTTATCTCCTGTTAAGACGGTCACATGTGCTTCGTTTTGATAGATTGATGCAAGCGTTCCAATACAATCATCTGCTTCAAAACCTGTCACACCAATGTTCATGATCCCCAGTTCTGCTGTCGCCTCTTTTGCTAAATCAAACTGCGGGATAAGCTCAACAGGCGCCTCGCCTCGATTGGCTTTATAATCTTGAAACAATTCGTTCCGGTATGTCTGGCTTCCCATATCCCAGCAGCAAACGATATGAGTCGGCTCAAATGTTTGGACAGCTGTTAACAAATGCTTCAAATAACCATTCACTCCATTTGTCGGCACACCACGATCATTTATCATAAAATTGCGATGGACAGCCGTCGCATAAAACGACCTAAAAAGAAGTGCCATGCCATCTACAAGTAAGACGTGTTTATTCATTCATCTAAACTCCCTTTTTATAAACAATACTCCTATTCTATCATAGAACATCGAAACGAACATAAAAAAGGCGCCTTCTTCTTTTGATAAAGAAGAGGCAGCCCGATTATTTTTTACCATATTGCATTTTTTTCGTTTCCGCTTCTGCGTAGGATGGCATGCCTTTTTCCTTCGGCATGCGCTCCTCCTGCTGCTTTACGTTTTGCTTTTTTGCCATGATCATTCCCCTTTCTGGTTCATTTGTTAAGATGACCAAAAATGAGAAAGTTACTCTTTACTTCTGTTTACGCTGGGTGTATTCCTCCACCATCTCAATCGTGACATGTTTACGAAGGGGAACAATTCCGCCTCGGGCAAGCTCATTCATTTTAGACGTAATGGCGTTGATCTCATCTGTTGAAAATGGTTCATTGTGTTCACATTTTTTCACAGCCGATTCAATCGCCTGCTCTCTTTTTTGTTCAAGTGCAAGAAAAGATTGGATGTGGGCATGTTGTTTCTGTGAATGTGCAGAAATTTCTTCGTGTACGCTCGTCATCGTCTATCAACTGCTTTCTTTTTTATATAGTCTATCATGAATCATATCGTTTTCAACTGGTTCTTCCATTCATTTGTTTGTTCATAAACTTGTTCAATGATCGCCTGTTTTTCAGCATCTGTTGTAAGGCTCGTCATAAATGTCTGTTTTTGCTCATTGAGCTGTTGGAGAGCATCTTGTTCGTACCTTTCCGTATAGGTCTTCACTAGCTTTTCATATCTGCTCAGCAACTCTTCTTTTTCGTTATCTGCCCAACGTGTTGTCATTTGATGTAGAACATCTCGAATGGCTTCAATAAACGTAGCCTTTTCATTTTGCTCAAAAAAGGCTTTCGCTGATTTTTGTTTCTTTAAAAGCGGCTCAAATGGTGCAATCTCTGCTTCGACTTCAATTTGTTTTAGCTCAGCATTTTTCTCCTCAGGGGCTGACAGGCTGAGAGAAAAGTAAGGATCTTCCGCACATGCAGCCTGCATCCCTTTTTCCCACTCCTCCTGGAAATAATGGTGGATAAACGATTCCATTCGGATATCAAGCGCCTTGAGCTCCTGCACAAATTCAAATTCATACTCCTTTAACGCTTTCTCAAGTGCCTTTTTTAACTGCTGACCAAAATTCCCTTGAGATATGCCAGGATAAAAGGCAGACTTTAACAGATCATTCGCAAATAATGAAAGCCGCTGTACAATATGATAGAGCTGTTCATGCACGTCTTTTTTTACGCTTTCAGTCACAAGCTTAGACAGTTTCACATCTTGCATTTTTTCGAGAATGGCTTCATAGGATGTCTTGATGTTTTTCTTTTCAGCTTCTTTCTCATCTTCTGATTGATGCAAGGTCGCACGTAGTCTATCGACCGTTGTACATAATGTATTAGCTTCAAAATGCAAAAGTTCAATGGCATCTTTCGTTAATTCTTCCTCAATAAAATAGTCGAGCTGTTTTCTCAGTGTTGCATATTGATTATAAGATGTCGGCTCTTTCCCTTCGATCTCTTCCTTACTAGACACATGATGCAGGTTTGGATTGCGGATGCCTTCTTTTGTGAGCTCGCTTCGTACATAGTCAAATACGGTTTCAAGCTCTGCTTGATCCTTAGCCAAATCAGCTGCATTGATGATAAAGAACATTTTATCCATGCTAAAGGAATCTTTTACGAGTCCAAGCTTCCGTAAAAATGAGCGATCAGCTTTTGAGAAAGAGTGCTGATAATACGTTAAATAAAGAAGGGCGTCTGCATCTTTCATATACTGGAAGGCGATCTCTGTATGACGCTTATTCATACTGCTTGCACCTGGTGTATCGACAATCGTCAGCCCTTTATCTGTCAGAGGTGTGCTTAAATACACCGTCACTTCCTTCACCACACAAGAAACAGATTCTTTCGCTACATAAGGCTTTAATTCTTGAATTGTGACATGTAAATTGGTTTGGTTGTCAATGTCATCATGAAACTTGGCATAGGCTTGTAGGAAATGTTCTACAATGATTCGGTGATCCTGTTCGAGCTGCCGTTTTTTCAGTACTCTTTCCAGCTTTGCCTTAAACGAATCTCCTTTTTCTGTTGCGATCGAAAATCCAAGAATCTGATCGAGTTCCTCTAGAATGTCCTGCTTGGTTTTAAACACCACTTTGACACTTTCATGAGGATGATCTTCCGTAGGTCGTGTCAGTTTGTTAATTGTCGCAGTTGTTGGCGTAGGTGATGATGGTAACACCTTCCGTCCAACAAGCGCATTGGCAAAAGAAGATTTTCCAGAACTAAAAGCGCCAAATAAAGCGAGTGTAAATTCTTTTGCCTGCAGCCGTTCTGTTCGTTTTTCAAAGGAATCTCTTTGAGACTTTAGAATATCTAAAGGCGATAAAATGCGGGAAAGCTCTTTAAATTGTGCAATTGATTGTGCTGTTGTTAAATGCTGTGATTGGCGGTATTGATCGCGCTCTATCCGTTCAGTTGCTTGATCGCTCTCTTCAACATGAATTGATGCGCGATTCTTCTCCAGCTGGTCGTGCTGCATCCATTGCTTTTTCGCATAAAACCAGTCGCCTGGGATATGATCATCCGTTCCGTTTTGCCAAATATCCCATAAATGCTGAATATCTAGTCTTATTTTTTCATTTTTTTCGTTGTACCCCTCAAGCCTCTGAAGCTCTTGTTTCGCTTGTTTCCATTTTTCCTCTTGCTTCTCTTGTTCATTCTTGAGCTGGTCTTTCAAGGTCTCAATCATCTGTTCAATCAATTGAAGCGCTTGCTGTTTTGCCTGTCTTTTCAATGCTTCACCAGCATCTTTCGCATATTGAAGAACATATTCGTTAGAAAAAGTTGCCCCTTGGTGAATGACCTTTTCAAGCAAGGATTCTTCAACAGGTGTGTCAAATGCCATGGCTTTGTCTAATAACGCTTCCCCAAGCTGATGCTGTTTTATTTCTTTTTTAAGGAGCTCGGCAATGTGCCAGTCAACTTCCGCTTTCATTCTCTTTTTTACATCTGCTAAGAAATCACTTGCCCGCTTTTCCTTTTCCTGCTCGGTTTTATTTTTGGCAAAAAGTAAACCCACTTTAAAGCCAGGTGCTTTCGATTCGATATAGTCACTTGCAAGCTCTCGCATCTTAAATGGCGTGAGGTTTGCATTTTTTAAGATGTTCTCTACTTCAGAAGACACTTTATCTTCTACCTGCTTTGCACCATTTTCAATAAATCGGCGTTTCTCTTCTAGTTCTTTCACTTCATTCCTTTTTTCTCGAAGCTGATTATCAAGGTCCTCTTCATGCAGTTCTTCTTTTAACGAGTCTATATGTTCTTTTAAAACATGTTCGATTTTCTGCTCTGTATAGGCTCGAAGTGATGCTTTAGGCATGGTTTGTAATTCTTGTAGCTTCTTCACTAAACGGATCATTTCGTTTTTTGGGTGTGCCTCATCCGTCACAGAAGTAAAATATAGATGTTCTTCTTCAATGCCTTCTTTTAAAAGCATCTCAACGACTTGTTTTTTGTAGTTTTCAAAAGTTGTCTCTTGTTCATCATGCCGATCCACTTGATTGACGATGAAATAAAGATTAGGCACTTTCTCTTTAATCGAGCGAATGAAGCGAATGTTTTCTTCAGAATGGACATGGTTATAATGAACGACATAAAAAAGAGCATCCGCTTGATGAAGAATCGAAGCAGCGGATAAAAAGTGCGCATGATCCGTTGAATCAATTCCCGGCGTATCAATGAGTGCCACTTTTTCTTCAAGTCCACTATAATCACCGCTAATTTCCACCATCTCAATTTGTTCCCCATCTTTACAAAAACGCTGCACCGCTTCTTTATCATAAGAACCGCTCATTTTTGCAAAGCGTCCATCAGACGTATGGAGCTGAACTTCACTGACCCCTTTCCTGACAACAACCAAGTTTGCACTCGTTGGAATTGGGCTTGTGGGCAGGATGTGATCATGAAGAAGATGATTCACTAGTGATGACTTACCAGCAGAATAGTGGCCGGTAAATGCGATATACACTTCTTCTTCAGCTTCCTTTTTCATAATAGATGCAAGTTTGGCTGCACGCTCGTGATCATCCCTTTTCAGAAGACTTTGATATAAAGCACCTGTAATTTGAACGAGCGAATCTCGAATAGACAAGTCTTTCATGACGATAAACCCCTTTGTTTTTAGAAAAGTCAGTTATGTATGTGTACCATTTTACACAAAATAAAGAGATTTTTCTTCTGATCTGAGGAAATAAAAAAAATCTGCTGCCCGATCAGTCACAATGGACTGCAATCAGGAAGCAGATTTTTTTGAAACACCTTTTAATACGAAGCCAATCAATAAGCTGTATACACAGACCGTACCGAGTAAGAAAATCATTGTCATGTGATCACCGTCCATCCTTCATGATTGAGAATGTTTATCATTAATGAAAGTGTAGCACAATTGATAATGATTTTCAATATTAATTTAGTAAATATTGATTCAGCGCTTTTTCTTCTGTTTGTATTCTGACCATCATCATCCATCCATTTAAACAAGTAAACAAAATGGCAGTAATAAATGCGTTAAATAGCAGCGGAATGAACATCAGTTCAATCGCCACCACCACATAGTTAGGATGTTTTAACCAGCGATACGGCCCCTTTTTCACAATCATCGCATTGGGAACGACTAAGATTTTTGTATTCCAATACGTCCCAAGTGAACATAGTGCCCAGTACCGAATCACCTGGGTAGCAAGCAGGAACACAAGCAGCAATAGGAAAAAACGAGACGGTTGACGATGCAGCAGCCATGTCTCTCCAATAAGCGAGAGGAAAAATGCTGCATGCATAGCGACCATATAAGGATAATGGCTTGCACCAAATTCGATCGCTCCGATCGCCTTCACCTTCTTTTCATTTCTTTTCGCCACAAGCATTTCAATGAGGCGCTGACAAATGAAAATGCCAATCACTATCCAGAAAATCATCACGAGAGCCCCTCCCATTTCATGAGCAATAATTCTGACGAAAAGCCTGGACCAAGTGCTCCGCAAAGCCCCACCTGTCCTGCATCTAGTGACTGATGTTCAAGAAAATGCTTTATCACATATAAAACGGTGGCAGAGGACATGTTTCCATGCTGTTTCAGAACCTCTTTTGAAGAAAATAGCTGATGATCTTGTAAAGATAGGCTTTCAAGATAGGCATCAATCACTTTTTTTCCTCCAGGGTGAGCAAGAAAAACGGATACATCCTCTGTTGAAAACCCTAGCTGATGTAAAAATTGATCCACTTGCTCTTTTAACCACCCAGAAATGAGGGACGGAATATCACGTGAGAAGATGACCCGAAATCCGTCGGCGGTAAAATCCCATCCCATCACATCCTCAGAATCTTTCATGGTCACTGACTGCGTACCAAGCACTTTAGGTACTGTTTTTAACCGCGTATACTTAGAGGCAGCCTTTTTTCCAGTTAAAAGAACGGCCGCAGTCCCGTCACCGAACAGTGAGGTTCCAATTAAATTGCTTTTTGATTGATCTTGCGGCTGAAAAGTGAGGCTGCAAAGCTCGCAGGCAACAACTAGCACTTTCGCTTCTGGATACGCCCTGATGTATTCATAAGCTCGGGATAAGCCTGCCGCCCCGCCCCCGCAGCCTAACCCCCAAATCGGCACTCGTTTCGTATAAGGAGAAAATGGAAGAACATTCATCAGCTTTGCATCAAGACTTGGCGTTGATAACCCTGTACTGGAGATGAAAAACAAAGCATCAATCTCATCAAAAGGAACTGGCTTTGTAAGGAACGCTGTTTCATGCAGACAGTGAAAAACGGCTTCTTTCGCATGTGCCAATGCTTTTTCGATATAGAGGTTGTTTTTCTCTTCAAAAGAATGATGTTCTTGATACCAATCAATAGGCTGTACAAACTGCCTGCTCTCTATTTCGCCATTATTAAAAGCTTTTAATAGCCGATCAATATCTTTAAACGATCGTTTAAATTGAGACCTTGCAAATTGAGCAGCTGCTTGCTGATCCACATGATGTTTTGGCAGACTTGTTCCAACTGAAAGAATGTATGCCATCGGCTTCACCTCTTTTTTCGGTTAATATCCCCAATCAAAAAAAGGATATACATGCCAAAACGACACAATTCAGTCAAAATATTTTCCTCCGTCTAACTTTTTGTCTTGACGACAATTGATAAATATTGGATAATATAGATGAAAACATGATGTAGTTTTCCTCCTTCACAGGTTCGTTCCAAGCCAAGCGAACCTGCTTTTTTTATGCAATTTATGTTCAAAAATAATGGTGATTTAATGAAAAAAAAAGAACTCCGTTAATTGGGAGTTCCTCTGTGAATGACCTCTCTTATGAACATCTAAAGAGCAAACCCTCACCTAAATCTTTTCGAGGATTGACTTAATAAAAGCAGTTTTTTCATGTGCGTATTTGTGTTTGTCATTTCCATGTAATCTTGATAATTTAAGTTTAAGCTGTTGGTACTCACTTCTAGCTTGCTCATTATTTCTCAAGTAATCTCTGAAATTTAACTGTTCAAGTAAATACTTATTATGTCTTTGGTACATATGGATTTGATGTGTTCGTGGTTCTCCTTTATTAAAGTAGTGTCTTTCAGGTAATACGTCTGTTCCTTTATATGAGTAACCGAGTGCTTCCAACGCTATTACACATTTTTCACCATCAAAAAAATGTTCTATTTCAATTGCAAGGCTTAGCGCTTAAACCTTTTACTGCTGTACTTCCAATATGGTGTACATTGATTGTGTATGGACCAATATCAGCTATTATCTGGCGCTTTTCTTTTTCATATTCGTTTTTCCACTCCATAGACCAAGGCACTAAAAAAACTTCCCCTCTTGGTAATCCTAACATTTACTTATCCCACCTTTTATTAACACCCATTTGGAGAATGTTAATAAACCAACTTTATCATAAGTCCCATATGGAGAGAGCAGACAGATTTCAACAATCATCCTATTCGTTTAGATCTATTTCTTGGTTGATGTCATTCAATACGATTCTTAACCATTCACTCTCATCTTATTTTATATCTAAAGAACAAAAATGATTATTAATAGAGTTAGTTAACATAGCTTTATGCAAAAAAACACCTCTCAAATGAAAAGTGCAGACCGTAGACAAACCCCACCTTTACTTCAAGTAAAAGTGCTGTATGAAAGGAATAAGCAAATGACTTTTCACGTTCACCTTTTACATAGTAGTCAATCACTGATTCAGTTGTACTGACTTTGCTTTCTTTTGTTTCTTCTTTATTTTGTAGGGTAAGAGTTTTTCTCTATGTATTTCGCGATTAGCGATTGATAGCCTCTATCTCCAATATCCACATGAGCATCCTTTTTTCAATGAAATCGTCATTTTACAACACTTTCATACGGAATCTCCTTTCACTTCGCATTAATGGTTAAATCTGTTGCTATCTTAGCGTATAAATATCAACGTTTCGATCATTATTCAGAATTATTTCATTTAAACATGAATGGATCACCTTTTTTTCTGATCAACACAAATAAATAACCATAAAATGCAAATTTATTTGATGATTATATATGAAAAGGTTTTTTTTCCTGTATACTTAATCAATATGAACACCATGAAAAACAGTGAAAAAAGACAGAATCTACTACATGATTCGGCACAAAATTTAATTGACTGGAGTGATTGTCATGAAAAAGGTGTCCAAAAAACAAACACCCTACAACACGATATTTCTCTCGAAGATAATTGGTTTAGTGCTTCTTACACTGTTTCTCTTTTTTATCTGGGATATGTCTAAACCCCATTTGCAGGCGACAAATGGGCAAGCAACAATTGTTACTAGCAGTGACTTCCGAGACACAAGTATCAGTCTGAAAGCAAAAGATCATTCTACAAGAACATTGGATCAACAATTTAAGACCAATCCAAACCAACAGACAACGAATAAAACGGTCTTTTTAACATTTGATGATGGCCCTTCTGCTACATCAAATCAGCTGTTAAATGTCTTAAAAGCACATCAAGTGAAGGCGACATTCTTCATGCTTGGACCGCAAATCCAAGCTCACCAAGCAGCTGTGAAAAGACTTTATCAAGAAGGACATCAATTAGGGCTTCATGGCATGACGCATGATATAAACCGCTTTTATCAAAACAGTGAGTCTCCCGCAAATGAAATGAGAGAAGCTCAGCACATTCTTGCTTCTGTTACAGGCGTTTACACCCGTCTTGTGAGAACACCTTATGGCAGTGTTCCAAATTTAACATATGATCAAAAAGTACGCTTAAACCAATATGGCTTTATTTACTGGGATTGGACGATTGATAGCCTTGACTGGAGATATAAAAACTCACAATATGTTCAAGAGGTATTGAATCAACTGCAAATGTTTGAGAAAAATAAACCATGGGAACCAAAAGTTATTTTAATGCATGATCAACCCTCTACCACGAACTATTTAGATAGCCTGATTACACAACTAAAAGCAAGTGGCTATACATTTGCAGTCATTAACGAAACAATGCCGCCGGTACAACATTAATAGCGCTAATCACAATAAACCCGTATCCAAAAGATGCGGGCTTTCAGCGTGTAGACAAACCCTTACACGCCCCTTCCTAGAGCTTCAAATGTTTTTTATCAAGCTGAAAAGAAGACAAAGGGCTAAAATAAAGATCATTTTAGCCCTTTGTCAACAATCTGAACACCTCTCCAAGAGAAGTGATTACATAACAGATTGCTTAGGTTCTTCCATTAGCTCCTGCTCTGTTTCTTTTTTAAAAGGAATCATGTGATAAATAATATGAAGCAAAATAGCGGTAAAGCTTCCGGCGACAATTCCGTTACTTGTTAACAATTTAATCGATTCTGGCAAATGCTCAAACATTTGCGGTACAACCGTTACTCCTAGCCCGATGCCAACTGAGCATGCGACAATGAGCAAGTTTTCTTGTTTTGCAAAATCGACGCGTGAGAGCATTTTAATCCCGTACGCAATGACCATCCCAAACATGGCGACCATTGCACCGCCTAGAACGGACTTTGGAATAATCGTTGTAAATGCAGCGATTTTAGGAAAAAGGCCAAATACCATTAATAATACCCCTGTCACCACAATGACCTGATTTTTCTTCACACCTGTTAACTGGATCAATCCAACGTTTTGGGAGTAGGCTGTGTATGGAAAAGCGTTGAAGATACCGCCTAATAAGACGGCAATTCCCTCTGCACGATATCCCTTTGCTAAATCCTTCTCTTTTAATGAACGATTCGTTAAATCTCCGAGCGCAAAGTATACACCCGTTGATTCGACTAATGACACAATGGCAACTAATGTCATTGTCATGATTGGTGCAAATTCAAAAGTAGGCAACCCAAAGTAAAAAGGCTCAATGATGCGGAAAACTTGTGCATTCGCCACTTCTGCTGTCTCCACCTTCCCTAAGAAAGCAGCAACTGCTGTTCCGAGTAGAATGCCGATTAAGATGGCAATGGCTTTCATGAATCCCTTTGTAAATCGATAGAGAAGGACAATGATAAACAATACAAGAAAAGCAAGTCCAAGATTCTCAAAAGAACCATAGTCTGCACTTCCTTCACCACCTGCCATATTGTTCATGGCGACCGGAATTAAGGTAATTCCAATGATCGTGACGACGGAACCTGTGACAACGGGCGGGAAGAATTTCACAAGCTTCCCAAAGAAAAATGAAAGAGCAATGACAATACACCCTGCGGCGATAATACTCCCATATATAGACGAAATTCCATATTTAGAGCCAATCGCAATCATAGGAGATACCGCAGTAAATGTACAGCCTAGTACAACAGGCAAACCGATGCCAAAAAAGCGGTTTTTCCATACTTGAAGCAGTGTGGCGGCACCGCACATGAAAATATCCGCCGAAATTAAGTACGTCAGCTGGGCTGGCGTGAGCCCAAGCGCATCTCCAACAATGAGCGGGACAAGAACCGCACCTGCATACATCGCCAGTACATGCTGTATCCCTAGCGAAAGGGTTTTGGCTTTTTTAGCGGCACTCATGATTGTACCTCGCGTACAAACGTGACTTTTCCTTCCTCGAGCGATTCGATACGTGCGAGTGACTCGACTCTATAGCCCATTTGCACAAGTTCTTTTCTTCCAGGCTGGAATGATTTCTCGATAACAATTCCAAAACCAGCTACTTTTGCTTTCGCTTGCTTTGCGATTGCAGCTAGTCCCTTAGCGGCTTCTCCATTTGCTAAAAAGTCATCGATAATTAACACACAATCATCCTCACTAAGGTGAGTGTTAGAGACAGCGATCGTACTTTCTACTTTTTTGGTAAAAGAATACACACTTGCTGTCAAAAGGTTATCCGTTAAAGTCAGTGATTGCCGCTTTCGGGCAAAAACAACTGGCACATGAAGGGCAAGTCCAGCCATGACAGCAGGTGCAATACCAGAAGATTCGATCGTGATAATTTTAGTAATCCCATCATGCTTAAATAATCTAGCAAACTCTTGACCGATCTCATGCATCAACACAGGATCAATTTGATGATTTAAAAAAGCATCTACCTTTAGCACTTGATTTGACAGAACGATTCCTTCGTTCTCGATCTTTTGACGTAACAATTCCATCATTCTTCCTCCCAGCATATTAGCAACTTTCATTTTTTTGCATAAAAAAAGCATTGCTGTCCATTAAGGAGCAAGCAATGCGAAAACGATCCACAGGATCTTCAGCTCATACAAAAGCTGTTTCATTTTGCTCACTCATAGTCGGACGGTATCGGTGTCCGGTAGAAACTTGCGTGCCTTCATCACGCGATTATATGAGTGTTTCATAGTGTTCAAATTATAACAAGATTTCAGACGCTTGGAAAGCACTTTTCTAGAAAAATACCGAACTTAAATAATCATTAAGCTTTAAACGTTCGTTTTTAGAATATTCAACCAGCAAAAAAGCACCCTTCTGATTAAAGGGTGCCTCAGATTGTTGACAAAGGGCTAAAATGAACTTTATTTTAGCCCTTTGTCTTCTTTTCAGCGTGATAGAAAACCTTTGCAGTCTAGGAAGGGCGAGCACCGGAGCAGAGCGAATTTAACATTCGTGAGCACCAGCACGCAGGACTGACAACGAATGCGAGGGTTTGTCTACACGCTGAAGCACCCTTCTGATCAAAGGGTGCCTTTCATTTATGATAAATATAGTTTCGTGTACTTATCTGTTAAATAATCAATTAAGTATTGAACATTTAATTCTTCACCAGTTGCGTCTTGAATGATTTCAGATGGCTTTTTCCGTTTTCCATGCTGATGGACATGTTCAGTTAGCCATTCTTTTATCGGTGCAAAAGACCCATTTTGAATCAGTTCATCAAAATTCGGTAAATCTTTGATCATTTGCTGCTTTAATTGCGCCGCATACATATAACCAAGTGCATATGAAGGGAAATAACCAAAACTACCATCAGACCAGTGAACATCCTGCAAAATACCAAGCGCATCGTTAGGCGGCGTAATGCCAAGATATGCTTTATATTTTTCATTCCATAACGCTGGCAGATCTTCAACGGCTACTTCTTCATTGAAAATGGCTTTTTCAATTTCATAGCGAATAATAATGTGAAGTGGATACGTGAGTTCATCTGCTTCAATTCGAATGTAAGTCGGCTTCGATTCGTTCACCGCATGCACAAATTCTTCTAAAGTGACATCTTTAAATTGTTCAGGAGATGCCTCTTGTAGCTTTTGATAATACGTTTTCCAGAAATCTTCATGTCTGCCGATAAAGTTCTCAAAGAAAAGAGACTGTGATTCATGAATACCCATTGATGTGCCGTCACATAAGAGCGTTCCGCTCAGTGCCTCATCAATATTTTGTTCATAAATGGCATGGCCGCATTCATGAATGGTGCCAAAGATCGCCATGCGAAAATCGTGCTCATCATAACGCGTTGTCACACGTACATCCCCTCTGCTTAATGTCACAGCAAATGGATGAACCGTTGTATCAAGTCGTCCTGCGTCAAAGTCATACCCTAACTCTTTTAAGAAAAAGAGACTCAGCTCTTTTTGTTTGTCGATCGGGAAGCTTTTCGATAAAAATGATGTATCTGGTTTATTTGGCGAAGCTTCAATTTTTTTCACGAGAGGAACGATGGCGTCTCGAAGTGCGCCAAATTTTTGATCGAGTTGTTCAACCGTCATATCCGGCTCATAATTATTGAGCAGCACATCATATGGCGTTTTTTTCACGCCCCAGTATTGAATGAAACGCTTGTTAAAATCAATCAGCTGTTTTAAATAGGGCGCAAAGAGTGAAAAATCTGATTTCTCCCTTGCTTCTACCCAAACATGTTCTGCTTTTGATTGTAGAATGGAGTATTCTTTAAATTCTTCTTTTGGAATTTTACTGTTTTCATCATATTCTTTTTGCGATAATTCGAGTGCCTTCTGTGTGTCTTTTGACAGCTCTTTTTTTTCTTTATTTAAAGCAACAAGAAGATCTTTCATTTCATCAGAAGTCTTCATATTAAAGATATCGCTGGATAATTGACCGATGGTTTCTGCTCTGAAATCAGCGCTTTTTTTAGGCGCTTGTGTTCGAGAGTCCCAATAAAGTAAATGAAGCGCCTCTGTATAATGGGCGATTTTTCCTAGTAATTGATAAAACGCTTTCTCTTTTGATTCAAGACTCATGCGTTCGTTCCCCCAATCAATAAAATATGTATGTACGTTTCAAGGCTACTTCAATAAATGTTCTTTTGTCAATGAAAAAGGAGGATACGCTGCACGTATCCTCCTTTTGTTGAATCATTTTCTATTATTAAGAGATCACTGGCCTCACTGGAAGAACGGATTCAATTTTACTTTGTAGCTCAATATCTTTCTGACTGCCAAAGTAAATATGAATGCTGCCAGCATCTTGGCTTGTCCGAATCAGTCTCCCAATGCCCTGCCTTAGACGAAGCAGCATGTACGGAAGGTCCACTTCAGTAAATGCATCTTTCGCTTCATTCCGTTTTGCTTCAAATACTGGGTCATGCGGTGGATATGGAAGTCCCCAAATGACCACATTTGTTAGAGACTGTCCTGGAATATCCAGCCCTTCCCACAGGTGAACGGAACATAACACAGATGTTTCATCTGCTTGGAACTTTTGAACAATGGTACTGATCTCCTCGTCTCCTTCAAAATACACATGGAAAGGCAGTGGTTCATTTGATGCATCGAGCTGCTTTCTAAATACATGCAGTTCATCAAATGAAGGGAATAAAATAAGAGATCGACCGCCATTTTCTTTTACCTGAGCCAGCACGTGCTGACCTTTTACATCTGACTCTGTCATTGGCTGCTGAATTCCGTGGAAATACATTTGCATTTGCTCCTCATAATCATACGGCGAAGCCACACTCATGGATAAATAATCTTTGATCCCAAGGCTTTCAGCTAAATAATCAAATGATTGATTTTCAGACAACGTAGCAGATGAGAAAATATAAGGGATTTTTTGTGAAAATACCTTTTCACCAAGCACCTCTGCTACCGTTTTTGGCATGACGACAAAGGTTGTATCTAATTCCTGCTTCTCCAGCCAGCTAATGGCATTTTTCTGATAAAGCGACAGAGAATACGCCATCTGTTCAATGTACTCTTCCACAACAGACAATTCATATTGATCAATTGTGTACATCTCTGATTCAAATACGAGCGCTTCTCCAATCTTCTCAAGCAAATCACATAATTCACTTGCTGAACGCTTCACCTCATCTACACGACCAATTTCAAGACGGTGTGATCCTTTGATTTCTTTGGCATTCGTTTTTAAGAGGTAAAAGAACTGATCGTTTGTTGCAAGTGCATCTTCAACAAGTTCTGCAAACTCTTCACGAATATCATTTTGCAAAAGACGCTCCAAAAACGTCTCAAGTGTTGATTGCTTCACTCGGTATGTTAGCGCTTTTTGTGCTGCAAACTCAAGAAGATGTCCTTCATCAAATACAACAGAGCTATGCTCAGGAAGGAGCGGCAGCTGTCCTTCACGTTTACGTGACTCCTTTGTCCATACATGCTCCATGTAAAAGTCATGAGAACAAATGATGAGGTCTGTGGCTTTTCGGTAATGGTCTCTTGATAAATTCAAGCCACAGCGGTGCCGCATGTCGCACGTTAAGCAGTCCTGAAAAGAGTCATAACCAATTCTTGACCACTCATCATTTGTTAATTCTGGATACTCTTTTCGATCACCATACGGATAAAATGTCTGCATCCCATGAGATTCATGAACAAATGAAGGAAGCGATTCATAAATGTCGAGCCACTTCTCATCATCTTCACGTTGCATCGTTTTCTCTAGTTTCTTTAAGCACAAATATTGATCATGCGATTTACTTAATCTCGCATCTATTTGAATATCAAGGTGATTGGCAATTTTATAGATATCACCTTCTTGTTTGACCAGCTGTTCAATTAACGTTTCGTCTGCACATGCAATGATCGCAGGTTTCCCTGTATATCTTGCATATGTGACCGCAAATAAAAGGTAAACGATTGTTTTGCCTGTGCCTACCCCAGCTTCGGCAAACATCACACTTTTTTCTTTAAAGGCTCTTTCTAACTGAAAAGCCATGAATATTTGTTCATCTCGAAGATCAAAGCCCTTTTCTGGCAAGATGTCATAAAACACATCACCAATCCAGTTGCCCAGTTCTTCGTAAAAATTATGTTCTTTTGTTAATGAAAAAGGCAAACGAGATGCTGTCACCTGCTCCAACCCCCAACTTTTGAATCATTCAGACATTCAATAGTAACATTTATGCTGGGGTATGACAATCTTTTTTTAAGAGCGCAGGCGATGCTGGTAGCTTTCCTTCATTAAAAATGCGTGCTCTGAATGGTCTATGTAGTTTTGAGCCATTGCTAAGTTCTCGATGGCTGCCGTAAGTTTAGCAGATTGTCCTGTTTCAATCCCCTCTATTTCTCGGGCTGTTGAAGCGAGTGCTTTTTGAATTAACTGAAATTGATCATAATGAATCATGAAGACACCTCTTTTTTTAAAATCAAGTTCAGTTTATTCCGTCCCGAGAAGACTTATACCTTTTTAGCATAAAAAATCCACACCTTCTCGTGGTGTGGACATTTGTTACGATTCAGTTGTTTCTCTTCTAGGTCGGCGTTTTCCCCAGTATTGATAATAGTCTGTTTTAATAAATCCATTAAACAGTTTTCTCTTTTTCGTCGCTTTTCTTCCGAAACACTCTTCGAATTTTTCATGTGACGTTAAAATGTAAATGGACCACGTATCTAGATTTTTCAATGCTTCGCCCATGCCTTGATACATTTTTTCCACAGCTGGCTTATCGCTGAGACGTTCACCGTAAGGCGGATTTCCGACAATCACACCATACTCTTCTTTTGTTTGAAAGTCCTTCACTTGCATTTGCTTAAATTGAATCAGTTCACTAAGTCCAGCTTCTTCTGCGTTCAGTTTCGCAATCTCTACCATACGATGATCGATATCGCTCGCGATAATGTGAAGCGGCTGATCATAATTCGCCTTTTCTTCTACTTCAAGGCGTGCTTTGTTCCAAACGTCCTCACCGATCCATTCCCATGATTCAGATGCGAACTCACGGTTAAATCCAGGGGCAATGTTTTGTCCAATCATCGCTGCTTCAATAGCAATTGTTCCTGATCCGCAAAAAGGATCGACAAACGGACGGTCAGGTGTCCAGTTCGTTAATAAGACAAGCGCCGCTGCAAGGGTTTCTTTAATCGGCGCGCCCCCTTGATCTGCACGGTATCCGCGTTTATGAAGACCCACACCAGACGTATCAAGCGTCAGCAATACTTTATCTTTTAAAAGCGCTACCTCGATTTTGTATTCAGGGCCTGTCTCTTCTAGCCATTCAGACTGTATGTTGTAAGACGATCTAAGTTTTTGCGCGATAGCCTTTTTGACGATGCGCTGACAATCCGGCACACTGGCAAGCTGAGATTTAACAGATTTACCAATGACAGGGAATGTGCTATTTTTCGGTAAAAAAGCAGCCCAGTCAATGGCTTTTGTCTGCTCAAAAAGCTCGTCAAATGTTCTAGCCGAAAATTCAGCAACTTGGACCTTGATTCGGTCTGCTGTACGCAGCCATAGATTCGCACGGCAGATGGCAAGCGCATCTCCTTGAAAAATAACTTTTCCGTTATCTACAGTGCACTCATACCCGAGGTCTCTTACTTCTTTTGCAACAATCGCTTCAATTCCCATTGGCGCTGTTGCGATGAGTGTATAGGTTTTCATTTGTTTATCACCTGTTTTCTCGTTCTTTTCTTAATCAAGATAAAAGCTCTCCATATGTAGAAATAGGAGAGCTTTGATTTCATCATGTTTATGATAACGGATATAACGTTCTGTAAGCCATGTTTTGTTCCATCGTACTACAAACGGCAAAAGCCTCGTACTCAGGTGGTAATCATCTATCTACAGAATTCTCTGTCCTTCTCTCCGTTTGGTTCCTTTGAGAAAGTTCCCCTACCAAGTTTGGGTTTCTCGCTCGAGGGGTTTACCGCGTTCCACTCTCACCATTTCTAGTAAGACTTCGTCACTGTGGCACTTTCAAGGATACTTTGCCATATCCTAAAAGGACGTAGGCATTTTTCCTGCCGTCAGCCTTTCCCAGGCTGCCCTGGCTTATTTTTTCGCCAGGCACGAACACTACGGGCATCTCAGCACCGTGCGAGCATGGACTTTCCTCTGCAATGTCAAAGCATTACAGCGATTACCCGAACGTTAATCAACATGCGTTATTATAAACGACAATGTCATCTGACACAAGCTTTTTTGGTATTACTCAATCATAAAGTTTGCTGCCGAAAACGTGTTTCTCAAGATTAGATAGTCTTTTTAAAATATCAAAGTTTGTTGTATTGGACTGTGCAGGCTGTCTTTTCCCTTGCTCAACCGCTTCTTCAAGCTGTTTTGACAAGTGAAGGTTTTCTTGTTGCAGTTTTTCAATTTCTTGATGGAATGTCTCATAGTCTTTAATGACCATATCTAGAAATTTATCGACTTCTTCTTGTTTATACCCTCGGACACCTGTTTTAAATTCTTTTTCTAAAATTTCTTTCGCAGAAAGCTTTACTTTATCAGCAAGCATCTTTTTCACCTCATATCGTGAATTCATAGTATATTTTTTCAGAAATACGTGACGTTGTCAAATTTTCTCTTGCTTTTAGTCAAAAAACGGATCTTCCGCCTCAACCTGTGCTCTTAAATCATCCATTGTGATATACATAATTGGGTAGTCGGTATAGGTTTCAGCTTCTTTGATCATATATTTTGGCGAGCCTTCATGCTCGGGATCATATAAGACGAGAAGACCGTCCGTTTTTTCAATAAAAAAGCGGTTCTTTTGTTTAAATTGTGCCGGACTTTCATACGGTCTATGCGTGACACTTTCTACAAAATCAGCTTGTGCAAGAACGCCTTCATACAGCTCTTTATTTTGTTCATTCCAGCGCTCTTCCTGTTCATAAAATGGTGTAATGACAGCAAGTTTTAAATCTGGGTACTCCTCTTGAAGCTCAAAGACCACTTCAGCTGTCCATATTTCTGCCCCTAACTGACCTGAAATGAGCACCCATTCCAGCCCGTCTTCAATGAGTGCCGCCAGCCTTTTCCGAAGTTCCGCTTTTATGTATTGAAGTGCAGGCTCGTCTTGTTTGAAGATCCCAAGCTCAAATGGCTTGTACCCTGTGACAGCGATAATTTTCATTTTTTCACCTGCTTTTAAAAAAAGGGACTTATAAAAGTCCCATTTCACTTTATCTGTTACAGCAAGGTCCACCGCAGTTAAAGTGTTGATGTGTTGCCGGGTCCACCTGAGAAAACGTATGCGGGAAGTAGTGAACATGTTGGAAATTTTGGTGATGAACATTTGTTACATGCTGCGGGTGGATGTGCGGCACAATTGTAGTTGACTCACTGTGCGTACAGCAGTGATTCGTTGGATGTACAATTGGCTGTGTAACATTTGGATTGCAATGATGATGATGGTACATGTAGCATTCCCCTCTCCTTGATTTTCTTACATTAACAATGTATGAATCAAGAGGTGTACATGTACTAATGCATTAACCTATTTTAAAAGTTTGCAAGAAAAACATCTTTATAGTTTGAAAAAACAAAAGCGACCAATATGACAACAAGAAAAAACAAGTAGAAAAGACCCTTATACATGCTCTACGCTCCTCATTCAATATCTAACGTTATTTTACAGGATTCGTGACTTTTCTACAATAAAAGTGCTAAACAATTTTTATTTTCGGCCGAGAGCCGAACGTTGTCATTTTTTGCGCTTTCCCAGGCAATAATTTCATTGCCCAGCTTTTCTTAAGAGCCGCTTTTCTCGCTTGTCAAGTTCCACAATGTCTCGTTCACTTAAAGACGATTGTGATAACAATGTTTGGGTAATGGAAAGGGCTGCTTTTGGATCTTTTTGACGGTGTTCTTCATACTTTGCAAGCTCTACACCCGCTTTTAATCTTACATGAACATCACTTGATTCAAATAGACGCCTCCATATGCATGCCGCTTCATCCCATTGTTTTAATCGCTTGTACTGTAATGATAGATCATAAGCTGCTTGATCCGCATGCTCAAACGCTGCTCCCGTTAATTCTTGCAGGTGCTTTGTTGCTTCCTGCACATCACGGTGAGCAAGATGCCACTTAGCTAATGCATATTTCTCATCGTCTTCCTTCACCGCATCTTTGGATAAGATTTTTTTAGACAAATGAATGTAGAGACTGATTAACGATAAGACATCAAGTTCATTGTGAGTCAAAATTCCTTCAATCAGTTTCGGGTTTTGTTCCTTTAAAAAGTGAAAATAGATCATTGGTGCGAGGAACCCCGGTGTATCTCCCTCTCGATTGACGTGCAGTTCCTCTTTTTCTACAACCGAAAGAGCCATACGCTCATATTTATGTTTCCACAATCTCCTTGACCCATGAAGAAGGTCAAAATGACCAAATTCAGGTAGAGCAGGTATTTGATCGCGTAATAATGTATGCCTCGTTTTGACTTGAGGCCAGTCAAATGATTTTCCATTATATGTTACAAGTGATTCGACATCCACCTCACTAAGAAAGCTTTTGTAAAGTGCCGCTTCATTTCCTGGATTCGTGAGCAGATGTTGTTTTACCACCACTTTATCTGAATAAACTCTCGCATGCCCAAGCAAAAAAATCATATTTCCCGTTCCGCCAGATAGTCCTGTTGTTTCTGTATCGAAGAAAAATAGCTCGTGAGGCTTGTAGCCTTTTGCAGAAAGAGAATGCTGAATCTCACTTTTGTTCCATGCACTCACCATCTCCGGCAGTTCTGCAAATGAATATCGCCCATGCTGATGGTCAAGTGGATAGGTCACTTCCCGAATGAGGCAGAAAGAGTCTTCAAAGTAGTAAGGAGCTGCACCTAATTCCCCCCACTCTTTTAGAAATGGAATGGTTTCAGCCGTCACAGTGTGCGTTTGTCCCTTTTTTACTGCCCCACGCTTTTCATCTGACTGATTGTGCGACAGGTGTTTTTTCATTCTGTTTAATTTTCCTTTTAATGACATGAGTAGGTCTATTCCTCCTTTCCCTTAAAATCCTGTCATCAATTGAATGATACTGCTTTTTCCATTGATCTCTTTCATTTCCATGCCAATACAAGATGGACAGCCGTTCTCGCAGCTGCATCGCTCAATCAGCTGAGTGGCTGCACGAGCAATTTCATCAAAGCGAGCCTGGACCTCTTTACTTAAACCGATTCCACCTGGGTAATGATCATATAAAAATACGGTCGGTTTCCCCGTATGGGCTGCCTTTATTTGAGAAATAACATGAATGTCTGAACGGTCACACATGACAAACGCCGGAACAATATGCTGAAGAACATTGGCAATACCGAGCAAGAGCTGTTCAAGTGTTTTTTCTTCAAATGTCCGCTCTGCTTCATGTAATTCAAACCAAGCAGCACTCGTATGAATCTCTTCTTCAGGTAAGTGAATCGGGCCGGAACCAATATTTTCACCGGTTGATAATCGAATTTTTTTGAAAATGGTCGGCATTGCATTGACGGTCACATCACCGTAGTGAACAGATACCGCTTCCTTCTCTGTTGTCTGATCAATTTCAAGCACCTTGAGCTGAACCGCTAAATTCGCATCTGTATAATATTCTACATCGACTTGTTTCACATAAGCCTTAAGATGCTCATAATCTAGCTTTTCCACTTGATACTGAACCCCTTCATGTAAATAAATCGCTTCATCATGAAGTAAGGTCATCGCACTGAATCGATCCATCTCCCCAATAATTCGAACGTTCGCTACATCGGATTGATCGACAATGACGACATTTTCCTGACTTGCAGATCTCAGACTGATGCCATGAGCCGGGAACGATTGATCTGACCAATAATAACGGTTCCCGCTGAAATGAAGAACCCCTTCTTCATGTAAGTATTGCAAAATTTCTTCTACTTCCATACCGCCAAACTGTTCATCTTCTCGAAACGGTAACTCGTAGGACGCACATTTTAGATGATCGACTAGGATGATAAGGTTCTCGGGATTGATTCTTGCCGATTCAGGTGGTCTGTTAAAGAAGTATTCAGGGTGTCTGACAATATATTGGTCAAGTGGCGATGAGCTTGCGACCATGATAATGAGTGCTTCCTCATGACGCCTTCCAGCTCGTCCAGCCTGCTGCCACGTACTCGCTACACTGCCAGGATATCCGGTCATGATACAGACTTTTAGCTGTCCAATATCTACTCCTAATTCTAGTGCGTTTGTGCTGACTACACCGAGAATGTCTCCTTCCCTTAAGCCTTTTTCAATCATGCGCCGCTCTTTCGGCAAATAGCCCCCGCGGTAACCACGGATCGATTTAGGACCAATTTCTTTTTTCACTAGTTCTTGAATATGACTTAGGATAACTTCAACTCTTACCCTACTTCTAGCAAAAACAATCGTTTGAATTTTTTCTTTTAAAAATGTTTTAGCGAGCTGATTCACAACACTGGCCGCACTTTGTCTAATATTTAATGGCTTATTGACGACTGGCGGGTTGTAAAAGACAAAATTCTTTTTACCGCTAGGTGCTCCGTTTCGTTCAATGAGATGCACCTTGCTTCCGGTCAGCTGCTCTGCAAGCTCTTTCGGATTCGCAATGGTCGCTGATGTACAAATAAAGGTCGGGTCACTTCCGTAAAATGCACAAATTCGCTTTAGTCTACGAATGACATTGGCGACATGACTGCCAAACACACCTCGGTATGTATGAAGTTCATCAATGACAATATACTTTAAGTTCTCAAATAAACTGACCCATTTCGTATGGTGAGGCAAAATCGCTGAATGCAGCATATCTGGATTTGTGATGACAATATGTCCTGCCTGTCTGACGCGCTGGCGAATCGCTGGGGAGGTGTCCCCGTCATAGGTTTCACTGTGAATTGGAACATCCATCTCATAAATGATTTCGTTTAATTCACTTTTTTGATCTTGCGCAAGTGCTTTTGTTGGAAATAAATAGAGGGAGCGGCTTGTCTGATCTTCTGCGATCGACTGAAGAACTGGCAGATTGTAGCAAAGCGTTTTACCTGAAGCTGTAGGTGTCACAGTCACCACATTTTCACCATCCATCACACGTTCAAAGGCTTCCTTTTGATGAATGTACAGTTCGCTCACACCTCTTTTTTCAAGCGCCACTTTGAGCCTGTCATTTACTCTTTCAGGAATTGGAGAAGTCAGTGCAGGCTTCGCTTCAATTTCATGCCAATGCTCGACCTGTTCGTCTTTTTTTAAATCTTCTATGAGTTCGTTCATTGTTTTCTTCTTCATCTGGTATCCACCTCTCATTCTAGTGTACCGAATATTTGTTTGCATGACTAGGCGGCAATTTTTTAATGCACCGCTTGTGAGCAAATATTTTGATGTGTTGTAACAATATCTATTACACTTCTATAGTGAAATGATTTTATCAAGGAAGAAGATGATCAGATTGAAAAACGAATTTAAGCCTTTATTTGAACCTTTTACATTCCCAGGGGGTGCCTCTATTGATGGCCGTTTAGTCGTTGCACCAATGACACACTTCGGTTCTCATGAGGATGGCACGATCTCAAAGGAAGAAATTGATTTTATTACCGCTAGATCAAGCGAAATGGGCATGGTCATCACCGCATGTGCAAACGTGACGCCAGATGGTAAGGCGTTTGAAGGACAGCCTTCTATTGCAAGAGATGAAGATATACCTGGCCTTCAAAAGCTTGCTTCTGCGATTCAAGCGAAAGGAACAAAAGCCATTATGCAAATTCATCATGGCGGCTCTCAGGCTCTCCCTCATTTAGTCCCAAACGGTGATGTCGTTGCGCCAAGTGATGTATTTAAAGATGGAAAACAAATTGCGAGAGCTTTGACAGAAGAAGAAATTCCTCACATCATCGACTCATTTAAAGAAGCAGCAAGACGCGCGATCCAAGCAGGATTTGATGGGATCGAAATCCATGGAGCGAATGGATATTTATTACAGCAATTCTACTCCCCGCATAGTAATCAGCGTACAGATCAATGGGGCGGAAGCGAAGAAAAGCGTCTCGCATTTCCAATTGCAGTAGTAGATGCAGTGAAAGAAGCAATCAAAGAACATGTAACAAAACCATTTATCTTTGGGTATCGATTATCACCTGAAGAACCAGAAACACCTGGTTTAACCATGACAGAAACATTTACTTTAGTGGACGTACTTAAGACAAAAAACCTTGATTACTTGCATATTTCTTTAATGGAGATTGACGCTAAGGCAAGACGTGGTGCTGATACAAGTAAGACGCGGATGGAGCTATTAAAAGAGCGCTGTGGTGACACGCTTCCACTCATCGGCGTCGGCAGCGTCATTACAGCTGAAGATGCACTGAATGCATACAATCAAGGGATTCCACTCATCGCTGTTGCAAGAGAAGTCATTGTTGATCCCGATTGGGCAGTAAAGATTAAAGAAGGCAGAGAAAACGAGATTGAAACCGTCATTAAACGCAGTCAAAAAGACAAGTACTTGATTCCAGAAGGTTTATGGACTGTCATGGAAGCAAGTAAAGGCTGGGTTCCAATGGAGGATTAATCTCCTCAATCAAAAAACTACCCTATCAACTCAGGGTAGTTTTTTTTGGATTATTTCATTTTCACTGTAAAAAGCTTGGACGTCTGCTTTTCTACAGAGCCCTTAGGTTCTTTGTCAAGATGTTCTACTAAATCACCATTCATGATGACAATTGGTGTCACTGTGCTTGCGGCTTTTTCTTCAATCAGCGCTAAATCACACGTAATGAGAGGATCACCTGCTTTCACTTTATCCCCTTCTTTTATGTGTGCTTCAAAGCCTTCACCATTTAATCCAACCGTTTCAAGTCCGATATGAATCAGAAGCTCAAGCCCTGAGAGTGTTCGAATCCCAATTGCATGTTTTGTATGGAAGAGTTGAATAATTTCACCATCTACTGGTGACACAATGGTGCCGTTTTTTGGTTTTACAGCTACGCCGTCTCCCATCATCTTTTGAGAAAAAACGGGATCTGGTACATCGGTCATATCCATTAACTCTCCATCAACTGGAGAATAAATGACTTCTTCCTTTACATCATCTTGGTTTTTTCCGAAACCGAATAATTTTTTCAGCAATGTTCATTTGCTCCCTTCAAGCTTTGCTTCTAGATCTATTCAGCGTATAAACCTTCACGCCCATACACCTTGCTTCATTCAACACTATTTAATCATAATTTTTTCCTCTCATCAATTAATAACCGCCTGAGCCCCTTTTGCATAGGCTGTAGATGAGAGGTGATTCAAATGAAACATGAAAGTGAAAAGAAACACGAGTTGTTAGCAATATGAAGCGATTGAACAATTTTTTGCATCATCGCCGTTTCACGACATTTTAAATAGTGCAGAGGCGCTGATGACCACGAGCCATTCACTTGCATCCATTACAACCGATGTGACAGAAGATGATCAATATGTATATATTGAGATTCGATTTCCAGACCATTTTGTCGAAGGTGATATCGCACTAGAAGTGAAAGCGCAATATTTACACTTATCGGTACAGGAAAAAATCAAAACAGACACGACTTCCTCCTATTCGAGCTTTACCAAAACCATTTTAATGCCTGCAAAAATAGATGAAACCAATATGAAGAGCGTTTGGAAAGATCAATCACTTCGTGTGACTGCGCCAAAACAAACAACCCAATAGATGTATATCTATTGGGTTTTGCTACGCTTTAAAAATACTAGTAAATCCTTTCGCCAATGAGCCCACTTGATTCATTGTACTCATCATTTGTCCAGCAGTATCAAACATTTTATTAAAATCGTATTGCCCATTCGTTTTTTTAAATTGTGACAGCACACTTTTAAATTGAGATGATTGCTGTTTTTGCGGCCTTGGCAAAGGATAAGGATTCATAGGCTGCTGCATAGGCATCATGCCCGGCGGCTGCATTTGCGGCTGATTCATTGCTTCAGGCTGCGACTGATAAGGCTGGAAGTTTTCCTGATATCCAAAAGGCGGCTGATAGCCTGCAGACGGCGGCTGGTTCATTTCACCTTGATATGGGGGCATGAAATATTCTGGAGGCTGCGGAGGCTGCTGCATATCTGGATACGGAAAAGGCCGTTGCTGAAATTGATTCATTTCATAAGATGGCTGGTTTGAATAAGGGAACACGTATCTCGCTCCTCTCGCTCTGAAAACATATTGAAGTCAATGATATATTATGTTCAGGTAGCAGAAGATGTGCCTACAGCAGCCATAAGAAAAACGCAGGCTGTTTCATCAGCTGCGTTTGTTGATTTCTTCTATTAAAAGGTTCAGTGTATAAATCACTGACTCAACTAAATTTTTCACACGAGGTGCATGCTGTTTGCCAAAATAAGATTGCAGCACAACCTCTTTTCCATTTTCTTGGACGGCTTCAAGCTGTTCTTGATGTAAGTATCTAGGTTTGGCCTGATGAATAAATGAGGTAGCAGCAGTAAGCCACTTTTCCATTTGCTGATCAAATTTGACAACGGCCGGTTGAATATCGTTGTAAAAATCATAAACTGGGTATTCCTCTTCTGCCTTTCCCTTTAGGTACTGCTCGTATGCTTCTTCGATCCACGTGATCAACTCTTGTGTATGTTTAAGTAATGTTTGATTATCCAAAGTGTTCACCTCTATGAACCATCCTATCAAACGTTTACTTATTGCTCAAATAGAAAAGCTATCCGGCGTGATATGCGGGTCTTGCCTGCAGCTTATACTCTGCTGCATGAATTTTCAATTCACATTCCTTCACTTCAGATTCAAGACGGTCAATGATTTGTTCTTGCTCCTCTACGGCAGCGTTTTTTGTTTTTTTGACAGCTAAAGACAGTTCTTCTTCCACCGCATCAATCTTTCGCTCAATTTCCTCTAACAACTGCATAATGGATTCTTTTGATACAAATTCGCTCATCATCAGATTCCTCCTTTATCATCTCTCGTTACATTCTCTTTTCTTTTGCTCCCTCCTTCATACATGACAAAACTAGAACTAAATCGCCAATCTAAGTGAAGATAAGCGCAATTTCTTCCATTTCGACACGTGCTTGTCCTTCTTTGTATGATCGCGTCCGATTGTGTAAATTCTAAGGACAAAGGAGGTAGATGTCATGAAAAAGCAGCAAGCACCAAAAGAGCAAAAAACAAAAGGGAAAGAAAACAGTACAGATCAGCTTGATAAAAAGCTCGGCGGCCCTAACCGTCCATCCACGTAAAAAAAGCAGGTACCCCCTGCTTTTTATTTATGCAAAAAATAGTGTTCTAATGAGAAAAGAAAACGAAGCTGCCTTTTTTTATGAAAATACCAGTCGGTCAGCTCAATTTGTTTTGGTAAACGCTCTGCTTCAAACAAGGATGGACTCAATTTCTTTTGAAACCAATCTTCCCTTCGATCGTCTAATGAATGTGTCATGACTGGATACACCGTTCTGAGGAAAGGGCTTGACCTTCGCGCAATCCCTAAAAACGGTTCAAAATCAAATCGAGATCCCGTATGCGGCACGGTATGCAAAAAATGATAAAAATCCGAAAACAAATCGGCTCGAAACAATAGTTTTGCTAGTTTTTTCCCTAACGTAATGCGCTCTTTTACTTGGGAAAACTTTCGTATGGTTAAGCCGTACAAATGCCCGTCTACTGTCGGAAAAACGACGGTTTGAAAATGTGCCCACTCGCTGAAAAGATATTGAATCGAGTGAAAAACATTCTTTTTCAGGAGAGGATTTTGTATAATAGGAGATTGTATAGTATATTGTTCATTTATGATGAGTGCATGCAGCAATCGCTCTGTGTCACGCTTTTGCCAAAATCGTTCCCATTCAGCGTTCATAAAACGTGACACACCGAAATGGGGCAGCAGATGAAATAAAGGTTTGCGGCACCTTTTTGACCATTCATACAAGAGAAGCTGCGGGTAAGCATCTGAAAAGATCAGCCAATTCGCTCTTTCATACGCTGTAAAGAACAGACGCCCTTGCTGATCCGTTAAACCCGGATGGAAGAGCTCGCCTTTTAAATCTGTCATCGACCATCCAGCATTTCTGGAGACAAAAGAAGCAAGCAGAGACCATTTCATCTCTGGATGACGGTCATAAAAGCGCTTGTACGCATTTGTCCTTGTCAGATTGTCCTTATTTTTCGCTTTCGTTTCATGTAAAATATGCTGGGTAATCATGTGCTCTTGTTGTGACAACATGGTGATCTCTCCAATACAAAATGCATTAAAAGGAGGCTGAAACTTGATGATTCGGTATCCTAACGGAAAATCGTATCAGCCCATTCAACAAATTGGGACAAAAAAAAGAATCAGCGGCGAATCATCTTATAGTAACCGCGGGATGACGCTTGAAGCTGACTTAAATGAAACGAACCAGTACTATTTGGTCAACGGGATCGCAGTCATTCATAAAAAGCCTACCCCTGTTCAAATTGTCAATGTGGATTATCCAAAAAGAAGCGCTGCTGTCATTAAAGAAGCCTATTTTAAACAATCCTCCACAACAGACTACAACGGGGTATACAAAGGGCGTTATATCGATTTTGAAGCAAAGGAAACCAAAAGCACCACCTCGTTTCCACTCAAAAATTTCCACGACCATCAAATTGAGCATATGAAACAGGTTGAAAAGCAAGGCGGTATTTGTTTTGTTATTATATCCGCATTTGGTTCCGTTTATTATTTGTCCGCTACTGACCTCTTCTTCTTTTGGGAGCGGCAGCAGCAAAACGGCCGAAAATCCATTAGCAAAGATGAATTAATGGAAGCAGGTCACCTCATGACACTTGGATATTCGCCAAGAATTGATTATATTAAAGTAGTGGAGACACTTCATTTTTCGGATGACAGCAAGCAACATTTACGTTCGAAAAAGGTTTAACACGAAAGGTTGAGATGTGATGTCTGATCAATTTACAAGTCGTGAACAGCGACGTAAAGCAAGTCAAGAAAACAATAAGAAGCAAAAGAACAAAAAAGGCAAAAAGAAAGCAGGTCTATTTAAAAAAATATTTTTATCTTTACTCGTGATCGGTCTTCTTTGTTTAGTAGCCGGAATCACAACTTTTGCCGTTTTTGCATCAAGCGCTCCTTCTATTGATGATAGCAAGCTAAAAACGCCGTATTCTTCAAAACTTTACGATAAAGACAAAAAAGTCTTTGCAGAAGTCGGGGCGGAAAAAAGAACGTATGTCTCAATTAAAGATATACCCGACGTGGTAAAAGACGCGTTTATTGCCACTGAAGATGCACGTTTTTATAAACACCACGGGATTGATCCTATCCGTATTGGCGGTGCTCTTGTCGCAAACGTCGAGGACGGTTTTGGCGCAGAAGGTGGAAGTACGATTACACAGCAGGTTGTGAAGAACTCCCTGCTTAACAATCAAAAGACGTTAAAACGTAAAGTACAGGAAGTATGGCTCTCGATTCAGCTTGAGCAAAAATACTCTAAAGATGAAATTTTAGAAATGTATTTAAACCGTATTTTCTTCTCTCCTTATGCTTATGGTGTTGGGAAAGCGGCTGAACAATTTTTCGGAGTAACAGATTTAAATAAACTAACTGTTGCACAGGCTGCCACACTTGCAGGTATGCCGCAAAGTCCTTCTGCCTATAACCCTGTGAAACATCCAGAGGCAGCGGAAAAACGCCGTAATATCGTTTTAGGCCTAATGAAAAAACAAGGCTATATTTCAGAGAAAGATTATGAGGAAGCAAAAGCAACACCTGTCAGCAAAACCGTTGTTTCAGCTGATAAATATAAGAGTCAAAACTCAAGTAAGTACTCTGCTTATATTGAAGAAGTCATGGAAGAAGTGCAGAAAAAAGCCAAAGTAGATGTATCAACAGATGGATTAAAAATCTATACTTCTCTTGATCGAAAAGCACAGGATCATCTGGATGACATCATCAATGGGGATTCAGCCGGATTTACGAAAGGTATGCAAGCTGGAGTCACCCTGCTAGATACACAAAATGGTGAAATTCGTGCCATTGGCGGTGGACGTGATGTACCAGCCGGCGGCTTTAACTATGCCACTGATGCAAAACGCCAGCCGGGATCTACAATTAAACCAATTTTAGATTACGGCCCTGTAATTGAAAACAAAAAATGGTCAACATATCAGCAAATTGATGATGCGCCTTATACGTACTCTAACGGTACACCAATTAACAACTTTGACAGAAGACACTTAGGGAAAATGTCGATGAGAAGTGCTTTGGCACAATCACGAAACATCCCTGCTTTAAAAGCTTTCCAAGAAGCTGGTACAGATAATGCTGTTCAATTCGCCAATAACTTAGGTTTGGACTTACCTTCTGACATTCCTGAGTCTTACTCAATCGGCGGATTTGACGAAGGTGTCTCTTCTCTTAAAATGGCTGGTGCATTTAGTGCATTCGGTAACAACGGATACTATAATGAACCGCATGCTGTAACGTCTGTTGAATTTAATGACGGAACGAAGCTTGACTTAACGCCAGACTCTAAAGCAGCCATGAGTGATTACACTGCATTTATGATCACAGATATGCTGAAAACTGCTGTACAATCTGGAACAGGTACACTCGCACAAGTACCGAATGTTCAAGTAGCTGGTAAAACAGGTACAACCAACTTTACACAAGATGATATTAATAAATACAACATCCCTTCTGGCGGGGCGAAAGATTCATGGTTTGTCGGTTACACGCCGCAATACACAGCAGCTGTGTGGACTGGAATCGGCAACTCAAAAGATGCAGACGGCAAAATGTGGCTTACGGATTATGAACAACGTGTTGCCAAAGTTGTCTTCCAGAAATTAATTTCTCAAATTGATGATGGAAGCGGCTCATTTGAAAAGCCAGACAGTGTCGTTGAAGCAACGGTTGAAAAAGGATCAGATCCAGCGAAGTTAGCTGGACCAAACACACCAAGTGATAAGAAGACAACGGAATACTTCGTCAAAGGAACTGTCCCAACAAAAGTTTCTGACACATATGAAAAGAAAGAAGCTGACAAACCATCTGACTTAAAAGCGGTGTATGATGAAGAGAAAAAATCGATTACACTCACTTGGGGTTATGATGACGATGCAGATGCAACATTTAATGTGAAGCAAGCGGTCGATGATGGCGGCTATAAAGATATTCAAAACAGCTCTTCTAAAGAAGCCGTCATCTCTGATGTGAAGCCAGGTTCCACCTATAAATTCCAAGTGACAGCGACTGTAGACGATGTCACAAGTAAAGCTGCTTCTACTTTCCTCACCATTAAAGATGACGAAGAAGAGGAAGAAAAAGCAGATGATGAGAACAAAGAAGAAGAAGAGCCACAGCAACCTGATGATGAACAGACAGATCAAACAGATGATAATCAAAACCAAGGTGGCACTGATGAGCAGAAGCCTGATGATAAAAAAGATCAAGGCGGAAATACAGAAAACGGCAATGGTGGTTCAAGTGATGGCTCAGACAGTACAAATGGAAACAGCAACTCACAGAGCGATGCCAATAAAGATAAAAAGAAAGACGACGAGAAAGCCAATTCTCAAAGCTCAAATACTCAGTCAAATTCTACTTCTCGCAAAGAAGACGAATAACAAAAAAGCACTTGCCCTATGTGGCAAGTGCTTTTTTAACGATTTTGTTTAAGCTTTCTGAGTGCTTCGTATTTTCCATACTGCTTTTTGAGCTCTGTGTATAACTCGTCCAATTGAATAAAGCAATGATATTGAGTAGGTTTAAGCAAAATAAACTCTAATCGTTCTGTCCAGTTAATAGGGGCTACTGGAAACGTCTGTTGTTTAATTTCCTCCCAATCAAAGGTTTGAAGCTTCTCTCCTTTGATCCAGTAAAACATTGCAATCATACTGACAATGCCTTGCAGCATATCATCCTCTTCACACCGAGATTTTCTCGTTTGAAAGCGAGGAAGCATGTTGTCTTTTAATTCATTCCACAGTTCAAACATCAAAGGAACAAATTCTTCCGTTTTCTGCCACGGTTGCTCATCTAGTAAAGGTTCTGAAGATAGATCAAATGCGAGTGGATTGTTTCTTAATATATCTTTTTTTTCGCCGCTTATCTCTACCTTTTTCTCTTTTAGCTTTTCGACATATGAGGTGAAAACAGCTGCTCCGCTCATGCCAGCTTCACCAGCCCTTTTTTCAGCCTCTTCTGCCCTTCTCTGCACATATCAAGAAGTGGACAAGATTCACACTGTGGCCGCTGCGCCTTACAGTGATATCTGCCGAAAAAGATGAGACGATGATGGGTTACGGACCAATCCTCTTTTGGCACCTTCTTCATTAAGGTTTGCTCTACCTCAAGAACAGAATCCTTCCAGCGGCAAATCCCAAGTCGTTTGCTGACACGCTCGACATGTGTATCTACTGCAATGGCGGGAATTCCAAAAGCGACAGACACAACGACATTTGCTGTTTTCCGTCCAACCCCTGGGAGCTTGATTAGCTCATCTCGATCTCTTGGCACTTCACCGCCATAATCTTCAATCAGCATTTGGCTTAATTTTTGAATGTTTTTTGCCTTATTACGATAAAGACCGATCGAACGAATATCCTGCTGCAACTCTTCAAGCGGCACACTTAAATAGTCTTCTGGTGTTTTATATTTTTGAAATAGATGTTTGGTCACTTTGTTCACTAAAACATCTGTACATTGCGCTGAAAGTGCGACAGCAATCACTAGTTCAAATGGATTGGAATGAACGAGCTCACACTCAGCCTCTGGAAACATATCTCCTATTATATCTAAACATTCATTGATTTGTTTTTTTGATAACATGCCTTCTCCTTTATTGGTTATTGTTCCAGCCAATTATAAAAAGGAACTTGTCGTTTATATGAAGATGTTTCTTCTTTTGAAGGTGGGGCTTTTTGCTGCGAACGGAAATGCTGGCTATGTTCTTTCGCTTCTTCCGCTGTTTTCAGCCCTTTCTTTTTCCACTCAAATAAAATTCGATCGATATAGCGGAAATTTAATTTTCCTGATAAAACGGCTTCTCTTAGAGCAAGACGAATCATCTCAGCATCATGATGGTCTTGGTCCATCCAGATTGAGAGTGTTTCCCCTTCAAGAGGAGAAAGTGGTCTGCCAAACTCATCTTCAAATAGCGCATATAAAGACTTTTCAGCCTGCACATGATTCTTTTGCAGGTCTTTCGCCTGTTTTGCTTCTAAAAAGTCATACAGCACACCCCATAAGGGTTCTACCGAGTATCGGTCATGCTGAATACCAGACCTGTCTTCAAACGGCTGGATCGAAATAAACCCTTTTTGAATCAGATACTGCACCATATAAGCACATTCTTCGGCCGAAATGGTCATACCATGTGAAAGCTCTTCAAATGTCTGAAAAAAGACACCTTGTTCTTCATTCATTTTAATCTTTAACATGACCATCATTTGTGATTCATTCAGTCCTAATTGCTCATAATGAGCAATCAGCAAATTAGGCAAACTGGTCGAACCCATTTTCTGCATATCTATAAATTGCTGCCTTTTCATCGGATACACCTCTTCACTTTCAGTATATCACGTTTTCTCATACGTGCTGTCCTTAAGACGTTTGAAAAAGCCTCCATATGTTGGAGGCTTTCAGCGTGTAGACAAACCCTCGCATTCTTTGTCAGTCCTGCGTGCTGGTGCTCACGAATGACAAATTCGCTCCGCGCCAGTACTCGTCCTTCCTAAACTGCAAAGGTTTTCTATCACGCTGAAAAGAAGACAAAGGGCTAAAATAAAGTTCATTTTAGCCCTTTGTCAACAATCTGAAAGCCTCCATATATTGGAGGCTTTCACGTCTTAAGGATATAAACGGTTTAATAATCTTGGGAATGGAATTGTTTCACGCACATGCGGCGCTCCGCTAATCCAAGCAACTGTTCGTTCAAGTCCAAGACCAAAACCTGAATGTGGTACAGAACCATATTGTCTTAATTCTGTGTACCATTTGTACGTTTCTTGATCTAATCCATGTTCTTTTAGTCTTGCTTCAAGCAGATCTAAATCATGAACACGTTCAGAACCGCCGATAATCTCACCATAGCCTTCTGGCGCAATTAAATCTGCACAAAGGACGACATCATCACGGTCTGGTGCAGGCTGCATATAAAATGGTTTTAATGAGGTTGGGTAATGAGTGATAAAGACTGGTTTATCATAGCTTTCGGCGATCGCTGTTTCATGCGGCGCACCGAAGTCATCTCCCCATTCGATGTCATCAAATCCTTTATCCTGCAAGAATTTAATCGCTTCATCATATGTGATGCGCGGGAATGGTGCTTTGATGTTTTCTAATTTTGCTGTATCACGGCCAAGTGTGTGCAGTTCTACTTTACAGTTTTCAAGTACACTTTGAACAACGTGAGACACATAATTTTCTTGGTACTCAAGGTTCTCATTAAATTCAACAAATGCCATCTCAGGCTCGATCATCCAGAACTCGATTAAATGACGTTTTGTTTTCGATTTTTCTGCTCTAAATGTTGGACCAAATGAGAATACTTTTCCGAGTGCCATCGCAGCAGCTTCCATGTAAAGCTGTCCACTTTGAGAAAGGTATGCATCTTCATCAAAATATTTAGTAGCAAACAGCTCTGTTGTTCCTTCTGGAGCACTTCCTGTTAAGATTGGCGGATCCACTTTCACGAAACCTTCTTGATGGAAAAACTCATATGTAGCACGAATAATTTCATTACGGATTTTCATAATGGCATGCTGTTTTTTAGAACGCAGCCATAAATGACGGTGATCCATTAAGAATTCTGTTCCATGTTCTTTTGGTGTAATTGGGTAATCTGTTGCTTCGTGAATCACTTCAATGGATTTCACTTGTAATTCAAAACCAAGTGGTGAACGCTCATCTTTTGTTACTTGTCCTGTGACATAGACCGATGTCTCTTGTGTCACTGATTTCGCAAGCTTAAAGACTTCCTCTTCCACCTCTGCTTTTACAACGACTCCTTGAATAAAGCCTGTCCCGTCGCGAAGCTGCAAGAATGCAATTTTCCCGCTTGAACGTTTATTGGCAATCCATGCGCCGATTGTTACTTCTTCATCGACGTGTTTGAACACTTGATTAATAGTTGTTTTCAACATATTTCCCTCCAAAGCCAGAAAGAAACTCACCTTGTTAAATAGGTGTGATTCTTTTTTCATACATTTTATTATAACCGTTCTAAATCAGCATGGTCAACGCAAGACAGAAGAAACTACGGTGTTAAATTTTTTTCCACTCGTCCTGTCGTAAAATCAACATAGCTGAAACTATATTGGCTGTTCTCATTTAAGTACGTTACTTCCCAAAGGAGGACGTCACCTTCTCTTGCTAATTGAACATTTTTCAGCTTAGAAATGGTGTTCTCCTTTTGAACGGCTTGTACTGCTTGGTTTGAAGTAATGCCTTCTTTTGCTTTTTTAGCAATGACTTTTTCTTTTTTGCTGGCAGGTACCCACACATAGATCGCTTCGTTTTGTTTGTTTTTACCTTCCACAATAAATTGCTTTTCTTTCCCAACAAAGGTATCCACTTGCTCTACTTGTGCTAATGATGCTTGCTTTTTTGCTCGTTCAATTGCTGCCTCATGACCTTCTTCTTTTTGACCCATGGCCATTTGATAAATCCACGAAAAGCTAATGATGCCAATGAGTAAAACGAGCGCAGCAACGGATGAAATAATCCAAACTATTTTTTTCATGTCAAGCTTCCCCTATGTGCGATATATGGTAAATATCGCTTGATTTTGATCTTCTTGATCTAATGCTAATCCAAACATAAGATCTTCCCTTTTAAGCGTTCTGTTCAGCAAATCGACGATTTTGTATAGGTCTTCTGAATGCTTAATTTGAACAGTTGAAAGTACCTCTATTTTACTTTCCACTTCTAATTCCTCCTCGGTACGTAAATATTGTTAGTCATACTTTTCAATGTGAGAACCGATACTATTTTTACAACGGAACATAAAAAGCCGTTACGATAAATTAACTCCAAACCCACACCAGTGAAAGGCCGCTTATGACAGCGGCTTTTCGTTGTTAAGCTTTTCTATATAAGCCTCAAGCGACTCTTTGGACATCTCGTGAACTGGCGCATGATGAAGTGATTCTAAAAATAGTTTTCCATACGAAGCGGTTTTCACTCGGCGGTCTAAAATCAGCAATGTTCCAATGTCTTTTTCCGAGCGCAGCAAGCGGCCGGCTCCTTGCTTAAAAGTTAACACAGCTTCCGGGAGAGCGACGGCTTTAAACGGATTCTTCCCCTGTTTTTTTGCCGCTTCGCATTTTGCTTCAATGAGCGGAGAATCAGGCGGTCGGAAAGGAAGCCTTGCCATAATGACGGTCGTTAGCTCTGAGCCAGGAAAATCCACACCTTCCCAGAAAGTCCCTGTTCCTAGCAAGATGGCTTGCTTCGCCAATTTGAACATTTTTGTCAATTTTACAGGGCTCCCGCCTGTCAAACCTTGAGCAAACAAGGCCGATTGCATACCTTCTGATTTCAGCTCTTCATACACTGCTTTTAACATCTCATGTGAATTAAATAACACCAATATTTTCGCTTGATCCTGCTTTTCCATGATCTTAATATATGTTGCAGCTTGCTTCACATAATCGCGTTCATCACGGTTTGTGATCGGCGGCATGTCAGCCGGTACAACGACCTTAAGCTGTTTTTCAAGTTCAAAAGGTGAATCAATTTGGACAAGGTGTGGGTAAAAATCTTGCAGGCCAAAACGTTCCAAGCAATAATCAAAGCGTTGATTGATGGTAAGCGTCCCTGATGTGAGGACAACGCTTTTTTTGTTCATGAAGAACCGATCAGCTAGCAGCTCCCCTGTATCTAGCGGCTGCGCGTGCATAAAGACAGCATTCTTGGCACCCTTTGCATCAATCTCAATCCAAACGGTTTCATCATTGTTTGGTTCAAAGATAAACCGGTACAGCGTACTGCAGAATGTCTGCATAAACGACATCACTTGATCGTATTCTTCTGCTTCAAATGCAAACTGATCTATGAACTGATCACTTTTGTGAAGCAGCTCATTTTTTTGCTGCTCATACAGTTTCTCACAAGCAATCAATAATGAACAAAGCTTACTCGCTGATTCTTTAATTCGGACCCACTGAGCATGTTTTGAATGATGACGGACTCTATGAATGAGACGATTGATGTCCGCTTTTGGTTTTGTCCTTTTGACAAAAGAATGTACGGTACTAAAAAATGCGTCACTTTCCATCTGAAGCTGCTGAAGATACTCGTCCATTTCAATAAAGGTGTCAGTTGATAAACCTGCCTCATGAAATCTCTTTTTCAATTTCTTAAGCAGCCCGCCATGCAAAGAGCCAAGTTGCGTTAATTTCGCATGAAGCTGGATATAAGACGCACTGTCACCTAGCGTTTCATTGGCTGTTTTTTCAAATTGGTGGGCCTCATCAATCACATAGACGTCTGCATGCTGAAAGATAGAGGCTCCTTCCGTTTGGGATAAAAGCAGACGGTGATTCGTCAAAATTAAGTCAGCGGTTTGAGCCTTTCGTTTAGCTCGTTCATAAAAACAATGTTCTTTAAAACGGCGTTTTTTCGATGTAAATGGCATGTGTACACAGGAGATACGGTCTTTTATATTTACAGCTCCTGACGGTAAATTCAGTTCAGACAAATCACCTGTTTCAGTGACAAGGAGCCACATTAAAATTTGCGCTTTTGTTAAGACAACATCATAGTTATCATCTTCCTCATGCAGGACATGCTCAAACTTATCTAAACAAATATAATGTGCCCGCCCTTTAAACACACAGGCGGCTGGCTCAAATGGGAGCAATTGCTTGAGTAGCGGAACATCGCGCTGAAGCATTTGCTGCTGCAGTAAAATAGAATATGTACTGATAATGACAGGTTTTCCTGATTTCTTTGCTTCTAAAGCAGCCGGTATAAGATAAGCGAGTGTTTTCCCGATTCCTGGCGCCGCTTCAATTAACGCATAAGCTCTTTCATGGAACGCATCTCTTACTTTGTTCATCATCGTGAGCTGGCCTTCTCTTACTTCATAGCCTTCTAATGTTTGAGGAAGTTTCTCTTTTATCTCCTCAAACAGCTGCTCGTCGTCAGCGCCTACTGCATATGTCGATTCAGTGATCGGATTGGTCACATCTTTCACAGCAAAAGATCCTACTTCTACAAGCGAATCATCTTGACTCGTGTGATTGGTTTCAAGCTGCTTAATTAAAAGTCCTATATCACTTAGAAGATAAGAGGATAATCTGCGCAGCTGTTTTAACACATTTGGCGGTGTATTCCTTAATTGATGTAATAAGGTTAAAAATAACATGGCAGTAACTTCCGCATCACTATCCGCCCTGTGCGGGTGGTCATGTGGAAGCATGAGCTCTTCGCTTAATTCAGTTAACTTATAACCTTCAAGCTCAGGATAAAGAATTCTAGAAATTTCAACCGTATCAATCACTAGCACATCCAGCTCATTTTTCCCGCATGCTTTTAGTTCATCGTTTAAAAAGTTCAAATCAAAATGAACATTGTGCGCAACAAAATAAGCGCCCTGTATGAGATCATACACCTCTTGGGCAATGTCCTCAAAAAACACCGCGTCATCAACCATGTGCTGTTTAATACCTGTCAGCTGTTCAATAAATCCAGGAATCGTTTTCCCTGGGTTCACATATTTTGAATACCGTTCGACAATTTGTCCATTTTCAATGACCACCGCAGCAATTTGAATGATTTTATCACCTTTTTTTGGTGAATTCCCGGTGGTTTCAATATCAACGACAACAAACCTTTGATCGGTCATAAAATGGACACCTCAATTCCTCGTTCCACTCATAGTGAAACACACTCTGGGCAATATAGCTGAAACAGAACAGCTTCCTTATGATGAAACTGTTCTGTTTCCATGTGAGCGTGCGTTATAAAATCGTTCTCGCAGGCTCTTGCCCAATCATTTGTTCAATTTGATTTTGTTTATTTAACACGACCACTTTAGGTGTGTGCGATTTCGCTTCTTCCTCTGACAACATCCCATAAGCGATAATAATGACTTCATCTCCTGGCTGAACCAATCTTGCTGCCGCACCATTTAAACAAATGACACCGCTCTTTCTTTCTCCAGGGATAATATATGTTTCAAGTCTAGCACCATTGTGATTATTGACAATTTGCACTTTCTCATTTGCCATCATGCCTGCCGCATCAAGCAAATCTTCGTCGATGGTAATACTACCTACATAGTGTAAGTTTGCTTCAGTCACTGTCGCTTTATGAAGTTTCGAGGTCATAAAAGTTCTATACATGTTTTTCACCGCTTTCAGGAACATGGAAAATCACATTATCAATCAATCTTGCCCGGGAGAACTTCACAGCAATGGCAATGATCACTTGCCCCGTTAAGTGCTGAAGGGGTTCAAGCTCTGGATAGGAGTAAATGTCAATATAATCGATTTCCCCACTCGTTTGAAGAATCTCCTCTTCCACTAATTGATAAATACGATTTACATCATGTTCACCCTTTTCTACAGCTGTCTGTCCTTTTTTTAATGCCCGGTATAAAGCAGGTGCTTCTTGCCTTTCTGTTTCAGACAAATACACGTTTCTTGAACTTTTCGCTAAACCGTCTTCTTCTCGAACAGTAGGAACAGACACAAGGTGAAGATCAAAAAAGAAATCCTTGATCATCGCATCGATAACAGCGACTTGCTGTGCATCCTTTAGACCAAAGTATACATTGGTTGGTGCGACAAGGTGAAACAGCTTTGTCAGCACCGTGACAACGCCGTCGAAGTGTCCTGGGCGTTTCTTCCCGCATAAGACGTCTGTACGCTTTTGAACAGTCATCGTAATCGATGGCTCATCTTTGTACATTTCCTTCACATCAGGTGTAAATAATATATCTACTCCAGTTTCTTTGGCAAGACGCTGGTCTCTTTCCATATCTCTTGGATAGGATTCAAAGTCTTCATTCGGTCCAAATTGCAATGGATTAACAAAGATGCTCATCACTACGATGTCATTTTGATCTCTTGCTTCTTTTGCAAGCGTAAGATGTCCTTCATGAAGGAAACCCATTGTAGGGACAAATCCAATGGAATGCTGCTTCTTTTGATGCTGCTTGATCATGTCTTTTAGTTCATGAATATGGGAGACAACCTTCATTCCTTGATCCCCCCATATAAACCATCAAGGACTTCTTCTTTCATATGAAAGGTATGAACATCCTCTGGGAATGTGCGTGCTTTTACTTCTTTTGTATATTGTATGAGCGCTTCTTCTAATACAGCATCGATTTGCGCGTATTGTTTCACAAATTTAGGTGTTCTAGACACACCGTACCCTACCACATCATGGTAAACAAGAACTTGTCCATCTGCTTCAGCCCCTGCCCCAATTCCGATCACAGGAATCTTTAGCATGTCAGTAATCCGTTTTGTCAGTTCACCAGGTACACACTCTAACACAAGAGCGATGGCACCTGCTTCCTCACATTTCAGACTATCTTCAATCAACTTCTGTGCACTCTCTTTGTCTTTTCCTTGCACTTTATAGCCGCCAAGGACACCGACTGATTGAGGGGTGAGCCCTAAATGGCTTACAACAGGAATACCGCCTCTTGTAAGTGCTTGGATGGATTCAAATACTCCGTCTCCACCTTCAAGCTTTAATGCATCAGCACCGCTTTCTTGCATAATGCGTGCTGCATTTTTCATCGTTTCTTCTAATGAATAATGATAAGACATAAATGGCATATCCGTCACAACAAATGTGTCTTTTGCTCCTCTTTTGACTGCTTTTGTGTGATGAATCATATCATCCATCGTCACTTGCACTGTGGAATCAAGTCCAAGGACAACCATCCCAAGTGAGTCACCAACTAAGATCATGTCGACTTCCGCTTTTTCCGCTTGCTTTGCAGCTGGATAGTCGTATGCTGTCAGCATCACAATAGGTTCGTTTTGTTCTTTCATTTTGAAAAAATCTAACTTTGTCTTCATTTGTTCCTCCTCATTCTGGAGAGGAGATGGCTTGTCTGATCTCACACGTTTTTATCTCTCATGTGCAGACGAATCATCCCTCTGTCCAAGTCCCTTAGGATCAAGGCAGAAATTTATCGAATTTTTCTTCCTAACAGGTACAGTTCTTTTACAGATACTGCCCACACGAAGTATATCAAAAATGTGCCGGGTGTTCCACTTAAGTTGACTTGATCTCAATGTCAGCGGAGTAGATGTTTTGGATTCCGCCCTCCGTTTCGAGTAAGAGAACGCCTTCATCATTAATCCCAAGCGCCGTTCCAACATATTGTCCATTGACGGTGCGTGCGATGATACGCTTTCCAATGGTCATCGCATACGATTCCCATAATTGTTTGATCGGAGCAAAACCATAAGTCATATATTCATCATACCTTTTTTCAAAGGTGGACATGATGGTTTGAATCAATGCCGCTCTGTCTACCTTTTCACCCAGTTCCATTTGCAAACTCGTCGCAACATCCTTTAATTCTTCAGGAAAATCATTAGCCGTCTGATTCACGTTAATGCCTGGACCAATAATGACTGCGTGAACCTGATCAGCTTCTGCTTTTAATTCAGTCAAAATACCAACGACCTTTTTTCCGTTTAGCAAAATATCGTTTGGCCATTTGATTGATGGACTGAGACCCGTTTGCTGCGCTATGGCTTCAGTGATGGCGACAGATGCTAAAAGCGTCATTTGCGGCGCTTTGTGCAGCGGTATTTCCGGCCGGAGAATCAAACTCATCCATATGCCTGTCCCATTTGGTGAATGCCACGTTCTTTGAAGGCGTCCTTTTCCGTTTGTCTGATGATCACTGACAACAAGCGAGCCGTGCGGGGCTCCTTTATTAACGAGGTCATGGGCAATGATCTGAGTTGAGGCGACTTCTTCTTGAAAGTAAATATGCCTGCCAAACAGCTCTGTTTCCAAACCAAACAGAATTTCGTCTTCACTAATTTTGTCCGGTTTACGAAGCAGCCGGTATCCTTTTCTTCTGACCGCTTCGACCTCATATCCCTCTTTTCGCAAATCCTCTATATGCTTCCATACCGCCGTTCGGGAGCAGCCAAGCTCATCACATATTTGCTGGCTTGAGACAAAATCTTGCTCAGATGCTGTAAATAGTTCAATTAATCGTTTTCTAATCGCTGATCGCACGCTATGAGCCACTCCTCTATGGCTTCTTTTCGGTTTTCAAGCTGGTTTTGCAAAACGGCTTTTTTTACAGAAGCAAGCTCTTCTGCAATCCATTTACCAGCTGGCTTTTGCCGAAAGGCCATCAAATCTTTTCCTGACACTGCAAGGTCTTGAAGCTGTTTAATAGGCAGCGCATCATATGAACGTTTCGCCGCCTCCAGCTCATCAAAGAAAATGCGGCGCTCATGTTTGAGCTGCGTGATTTTCATACTAGAAAGCAGGACATGTTCACCAGCTTCAAACATTTTTTCCGCATCCCAGTCACAATCAACATATTTGCTAATGGCAACGGCTTCTTTTAAAAGTTTCGTTGATAACTTCCATTCTTTTAAAAAGGACACCGCCTCCGCCTCATCTAGACCAAGTAAATGGATAAAGGCTCCCCACACCTCATCTAACCCATCCAATAAATAATACGGGAAAGCTTGGAACGTTTCATTCAGCTGATCCTTTTTGAGGCCAGGCAATTCTTCATACAATTTGGTGGAGATGAGCACCTTGATGGCTTGCTCACAGTAGCGTCCTTTTAAAAGTTTTTCCATTTCGATCTTTTTGCGTTCAACTGATATATTAGCAAGCAGATGTTTATCTTTTTTCATTGCTTCTTCCGTCTCTTTAGAAAGCTCAAACCCGAGCTGGCTTAAAAACCGCACCGCTCTCATCATCCGAAGCGCATCTTCTTGAAAGCGGCATGCAGGATCTCCAACCGTTTGAATTCGTCTTCGCTTAATATCCCGCTTGCCGCCTACATGGTCAATGATGTCACCATGAATATCCATGGCCACTGCATTGATCGTTAAATCTCTTCTTAAAAGATCTTCTTTTAGTGATGAAATAAACGCCACTTCTTTAGGCCGGCGAAAGTCTTCATATTCTGATTCAGTCCGAAACGTAGTGACCTCATAGCTGACCCCGTCAAGTAACACAATAACAGTGCCATGCTCTTTGCCGACATCTACTGTTTTATCAAATAAAGACTCCACCACATCAGGTGTGGCATCTGTCGCAATATCGATATCCCCAATTTCCCTGCCTAAAAGGACATCTCTCACCGCACCGCCGACAAAATAAGCTTGATACCCATGTTCGTGCAGTGTATGTAAAATAGGGATCGCATGTGTGAATGGTTCATTCATCTTCAACATCACCTTCGATCATTTCTAAGTAAAGCTCTTCATACTCTCTCACAATTTTGTCAGAAGAGAAATTGGCTTCCACACTAGACTGGGCTGCCATCGATATTTGCTGATGGAGCGCATTGTCTTTCAGAATAGTGATGGCATGTTTTGCTGCTCCATCTACATCACCAAGCGGAACAAGGAATCCTGTCTCTCCATGTGCAATCACCTCTGGGATTCCTCCAACGTCTGTTCCTATACAAGGTACTCCGCATGCCATTGCTTCAAGTAGTACAAGACCAAAACTCTCTTTCTCAGAAAGCAGCAGCTTCAAATCACTAATCGAATAGAGCTCCTCCACCTTCTCTTGCTTTCCTAAAAATAACACGCGGTCCGTTAATCCAAGCTTTTTCACAAGCTCGCAAACAACCGATTTTTCAGGTCCGTCCCCAATCAGTAGCAGTTTTGCATTCACCTGTTCAGAAATCTGTTTAAACACATGGATTACGTCATGCACCCGCTTCACTTTACGGAAATTTGATACATGGATGACGACCTTCTCATCCTGCAGAAGACCATAATGCGTCTTCAGCACTTCGTGATCTTCACGCAAATATACGCGCTCATCGACGAAATTATGGATCGTATCAATTTTTTTATTCGGTTTAATCAGATCGTATGTCTGCGCAGCTAATGAATGTGATACAGCCGTTACGCGGTCAGATGATTCGATCGCAAACCGGATAACTTCCTTTAAAGATGGATCATAGCCTAAAACCGTAATATCCGTCCCGTGAAGGGTGGTGACGACTTTGACAGACTGTCCAGTCATTTGTTTGGCTAAGAACGCACAGACAGCGTGAGGGACCGCATAATGCGCATGAATAATATCAAGCTTCTCTCGTTTTGCCACTTCTGCGAGTTTACTTGCCAGTGCAAGGTCATAAGGCGGATATTGAAACACAGCATATTGAGTGACATCCACCTCATGAAAATAAATATTCGGATACACTTTATTGAGTCTAAACGGAATACTCGAGGTAATGAAATGAACATCGTGCCCTTTTTCAGCTAAACGTTTTCCAAGCTCTGTGGCAATAATGCCCGAACCGCCAACACTCGGATAACAAGTGATTCCGATCTTCAATTTTTTCATAATTACCCCCCAAGTAAGTCATCGTCCATCAAAAGTGGCTTCTTTGTCAGAAACCCTTCTGCAAAAGGTTTATTGACTTCCCTTCCATACATCGACTCTCTCATTTTGACAAAATCGATATAACCATTTACAAGCGGTGTCTCCACTGAACTCTCTGTTTTGACAAATTGGCTTTTATACGCATGTAAGCTATCAATTTTTTGCTTCATCTCGTCTGAAATATCGATCACAAAATCTGGACGATGGTGGCCATTAATCATGTAATAATACATCTGGCTTATTTTATGCGCTGGCTGCTTGTATGAATCTTCAAATTTATGTATACCTGCAGAAAAAGCGGCCTCTTCTACAAGTGAACCCGCATGACCATGATCAGGATGTCGATCTTGGTGGTGCGGGGCAAAAATAAGTCTCGGTTTGTATGTTCGGATGACACCTGCAATTTCTTTCATCGCTTCGTCATTCAGATAAAGTCCTCTATCTGGCAGCGTGAGCTGGATTCGAGTCGTGACGCCTAAAATGGCAGCGGCTGCTCTGGCCTCTTCTTTTCGGCTTTCAACCGTTCCATTTGAAGATAATTCAGCCTGAGTCAAGTCACAAATCCCAACACGTGCCCCTTTTTTTACGTATTTTGCAATCGTTCCACCCATACCGATCTCTACATCATCGCTATGGGCACCGAATGCAAGGATATCAAGTGGTTTCATGCGTTCCTCCGTTTTTTGCTACATCTCGAAAATCAAACGTACCTTTATTTAAATTCCTGACTAAAATTTCGGCAGTCCCCATATTGGTTGCTAATGGGATGGCATACACATCGCAAAGCCGGATGAGTGCAGATACATCCGGTTCATGCGGCTGTGCAGTGAGAGGGTCTCTAAAAAAGAGCACAAGATCCATTGCATTATCAGCAATCATAGCACCGATCTGCTGATCTCCTCCAAGTGGTCCTGATTGGAAACGATGAACGGGAAGCCCAGTCGCTTCTTTCACTCTTAAACCTGTGGTTCCTGTTGCATAAAGTGTATGATCTGCCAAAAGATCTCGATACGCAATGGCGAATTGAATCATGTCACTTTTTTTCTTATCGTGAGCGATTAAAGCAATGTTCATCAGGGATCCACTCCTTATTAGTCGATAATATTTTCTAAGCCATAGACGAGTTGATCAATATGCATCACCTGTTCAACAGAAAGCTTCACACCTGACATAAAGGATGCACGGTTATAAGAATCATGACGGATCGTGAGCGTCTGTCCGTCCATTCCAAACAGCACTTCTTGATGAGCAATCATGCCTGGAAGCCTTACGCTGTGAAGACGGATGCCATCATAATCTGCTCCTCGAGCACCTTCGATTAGTTCTTTTTCTTCAGGGTGCCCCTGCTTTTTGCTTTCTCTTACTTCAGCAATCATTTCAGCCGTTTTTAGTCCTGTACCGCTCGGAGCGTCCAATTTTTTATCATGATGAAGCTCAATGATTTCAACATCAGGAAAATAATTCGCTGCCATTTTGGCAAACTTCATCATTAAAACAGCACCAACAGCAAAGTTAGGCGCAATAATACAGCCTATCCCTTTTTCTTCTGTTAATTGCTGAAGTTCTTTTAGGTCGTCTTCTGAAAAACCTGTTGTGCCTACGACTGGACGTACGCCATGTTCAAGGGCTTTTTTTGTATGTACTTTCCCGATTTCTGGGGTCGTCAAATCAATTAATACATCCGGTGCTGTTTCTGAAAGACACACGTCAATATCCGTATAAATGGGCGCATCAGATGTTGTATGAAGCACATGTGATAGCTTTTTCCCCTCATGTGTGTGATCAAGTGCTGCTACTAGTTCGAAGTGGCTTGTTTCTTCTGCCAGCTTGACAGCCTCTATCCCCATTCTTCCTCTTGCTCCAGCGATTACTACTTTGATGGTTTGATTCGTCATCTTCTCTACTTCCCTTCTTTTTTCGTCCAGCGGTCTTTGTCTCTTGTATTGAATTTATGCATCACACGATCATGGGCTTCTTCAAGTGATATATTGAGTGAATTGGCAAGGCATGTTAACACAAACAGCACATCGCCAATTTCTTCTTCCATGCTTTTTTCTGTTTCTGATGTTTTTTTCGGCTTTTCTCCATAGTAATGGTTGACCTCTCTTGCCAGCTCACCTAATTCTTCTGTCAGACGGGCCATCATGGCAAGCGGGCTGAAATAGCCTTCTTTAAATTGTCCTATGTAATCATCGACTTCTTGCTGCACGTGACGCAGCGTTTTTTCATTCGTCATGAAGCTCATCCTCCTATCCATCTCTTACATGTTAGCGAAATCATAAATATTTGACAAATGTTTAAAACTCAGTTTGCTTGTTTCTCTTCCATACCATATAATATTATCGCTGTCTAAGCAAAAAAAGGAGTGATCTTTTGCTAAAAGAAATTCGTCTTAAAAATATCGTATTTATTTTAATAGGATCTGCGATTTTTTCTTTCGGCCTTGTTCATTTTAATATGCAGAACAACTTGGCGGAAGGCGGATTTACAGGTATCACACTGCTTTTATATTTTCTATTTCACATTGACCCATCTATTTCAAACCTTGTGTTAAACATTCCGATCTTTTTTATCGGCTGGAAAATGCTTGGCAGAACCATGTTTACATATACAATTGTCGGAACCGTCAGTCTTTCTGTCTTTCTAGCCATCTTCCAGCGCTTTCAAATACATATGCCTCTTCAGCACGATTTAGCCTTAGCCGCACTCTTTGCAGGTGTGTTTATCGGAACAGGCCTCGGAATCATCTTTAAATTCGGCGGGACAACAGGCGGCGTGGACATTATTGCAAGACTGATCAACAAACATTATCAAGTCGCAATGGGAAGAACGATGTTTATCTTCGACGCATGCGTCATTACCATCTCTCTCACCTATTTAAATTACAAAGAAGCCATGTATACACTTGTTGCCGTATTTGTTGCTGCAAAAGTCATCGACTTCATGCAAGAAGGCGCTTACGCTGCCAAAGGAGCGATGATTATTTCTGAAAAGGATGACATCATTCAAAAGAAAATCACAGAGGAAATGGAGCGCGGAGTGACCATTTTAAAGGGTGTCGGCTCCTATACGAAACAGGAACGCAACGTCCTTTACTGCGTCGTTCCAAAAAATGAGCTTGTCCACCTCAAGAGCGTCGTAACTTCCGTCGATCCTCATGCCTTTGTATCAGTGAGTGACGTGCATGACGTACTTGGTGAAGGCTTCACATTAGATGAACATAAAAAGCCGCTCAATCCCCACTAAAAAAAAGAAGCCCGATAACGGTGCTTCTTTTTTTATGATTTTGGATAATCGGCTTGTCGCTTTTGCTTTTTTTCTTTTTCAGCACGGTATTTCCTAAACCCAACATACGTTAGAGTGAGTAAAATCATACTTCCTGTTGTTAAGATGACCCATAAAAGCGATGGATCCGCTTCATCTTGATCAACGTTCGCAAACACACTTGATAAATCTTCTTCAAGTTTCGTGAGACGCTCAAGCTTTGTCCCACTCGATGCTTTTAAAAATTCACCTTGTTCAATTACTTCCATGTGCTGCTTAATCGTCTGCAGCTTTTCAGGCGAGATATCAATGGTTAAACTCGGATAAATCATATCATACAATGAAACCAGCTCATTCCAAGTTTCATAGAACGTCGTCGATTCTGGATCTTTTACTTCTTTCTTTAATGTCGGAAAAGACCCCATAATCGGCTTCTCGAGCGAACCCCAAAGAGGTTCTGAATTTGATTGTATCGCATCGAGAAGCATTCTAAACTGAGAGGCATACCGAAGTTTTTCGCGCTCATTTAAGTCTTCCTGCGGGAGTCCTTTAATGATATCTTGATAGCCAAGTGTAATTTGCCGAACCTGCGTATTCGTCAGAGTTCCACGCCAATTCTCAGCTTTAAATGTCTTTTCAGCATACAATGCAACTTGTAATGCCTCATCATATTTAGCTTGTCTCGTTAATTGAAAGATTGAATCTGATAGTTCCGTTAATTCTTGCAGCGCTTTAGCAGCTGTTGTTTCCTCACCTTTTGCAGCTGCTGGATGCAAGACGAGAAATAATAATAGAATCATCGCGATTGACTTTCGTTTCATGCAAGTCCCTCCTAGCCTTTCTCCATACAGCGTATGAAGAAAAGGACAAGGTTAGACCAACATTGTTAAGGGAGTTCAAGCTTGACCGATTTTTTCGAGATGACAAGATAATACGAAACAAGAAGAACGGCAATACTTAACCAAAACGTCACGTAGCCGATCTCATTTGAATAGGCAGAAAGCATAGAATAGCGCGGCATCATTCCAAATACATAATCAATCACATCATTATGTAAAATCCATATGCCTGCTACAACCAAATGACGCATGTGAAAACGATAATACGGCGCAAATAACACAGCCTGTACCGCCATCGCAAAGTGCGAACCAATTAGCATATATCCTTCCCACGGAAAATCATCAACAGAAACGAGCACGAAAAGATTCATCCCTACAGCCCATAATCCATATTTGATCAAGGTGACAAGGGCCAGTGCTTCAAAATAAGGAGCATGGCGTTTCATTAGAAAGGCTAGTAATACAAATAAAAAGAAAAAGCTTGCCGTCGGACTGTCTGGAACAAAAGGTAAAAAGATAGCCGGCGTCTCAACGAGCTGTGGGATATACCAGTAGTAGCCATACACAGTACCAAGAAAGTTGACAATGAGCACCAGCACAAGCATGTAGCGTGTGGCTAGCAGATATTGAATCCATCTCATATTTCTCTTCACTCACGATCTGTTAAAATCAGAAAAAAGCTGACAGCGCCAGCTTTTTTCTCCTTTTGAGTATATCCTTGTACTTGCATTTAAACAACTGAATTATTTAGATTTGACCTCAGATAAATATTTCGAGAGCTTTTCAAGTTCTTCATCGCTGCCTTTAAAAATGCCCTTAGGCATGTTGCCTTTTCCTTCTACAGCGATTTTCGCAATTTCCTCTGGTGCTAAAGCATTGTCAACAAGTGACGGTCCAGCTGCCCCGCCTTGCATATTATCTCCGTGACAGGAGATACATGTCTGCTCTTGATAGATTTTATACTCTTCAGCTGAGGTATCAATCTCTGCTTCTTTCTTGATTTCACCTTGCTTCGCAGCTGCTTCCCAGTCATGAGTAGCAACAGACTCCCATGTTAAATAGGTTGCTGCACCAACTGCAAGAATCATCATCCCAACTGCAATTGGTCTTCGATATGGCCTGCGTTCAGGACCAGAATCAAGAAATGGTGCGAGTAAAAGAGCACCAAACGCAATTCCAGGCATAATCATTGCGCCAACTACCGTATAGCTCCCTGCAGCAAACTCATATTTTAACAACTGGTACAAAAATAGGAAATACCAGTCTGGCAACGGAATATAGCCCGTATCTGTCGGATCAGCCATCCGCTCAAGCGGAGGTGCATGAACAACAGTTAGGACAAGAAATCCAATTAAAAAAACAGCACCTACAAGCCATTCCTTTAAAAGAAAGTTCGGCCAAAAGGCTTCGGTTTTTCCCGGATATTCGGAATAGTCTTTAGGTATGTTAGGTTTTCTTTCTGCCGGTATTCTGGAATCTCCGACAAACTTCATCCCTTTTCCCCTATGCAAAGTCATCCCCTCCTCATTGAACATTCATCAAACGCAAAATTTTACAGCGGTCCAGAAATTCCTTGCTTACGAATCATAATAAAGTGGGCAGCCATCAGCCCAAATAATGCCGCTGGCAAGAAAAAGACATGGATAGCGAAAAATCTCGTCAGCGTTTGTGCACCTACAATGTCAGGATGACCTGCAAGCAGCGTTTTAATCTCTTTCCCAATGAAAGGTGTCGCCTCTGCAATTTGAAGACCAACCTTCGTCGCAAATAGCGCCTTCATATCCCACGGTAAAAGATATCCTGTAAAACCAAGTCCAAGCATCACAAAGAAAATGAGCACACCGACAATCCAGTTTAGCTCTCTAGGCTTTTTATACGCCCCTTGGAAAAAGACCCTCAGCGTATGTAAAAACATCATAACAATGACTAGACTCGCACCCCAGTGGTGCATCCCTCTTACAATCTGTCCGAATGCCACTTCATTTTGCAAATAATAGACAGATTCCCATGCGTTTTTAATATCCGGTACATAATACATCGTTAAAAACATGCCCGAAAGGACTTGAATGACCGTCACAAAAAACGTTAAACCGCCAAAACAATACACAAAAGCAGAGAAATGATGTGCTGGATTGACGTGCTCAGGCACTTCATGATCCGCAATGTCTCTCCATATCGGTGTAATGTCCAGCCGCTCATCTACCCAATCGTAAATCTTGTTAAGCATCGTTACCCTTCCCCTTTCGGCACAGCTTTTCCAAGATAGAGGTATCCGTCCTTCACTTGCTGCTTATAATGATCAAGCGGTGCAAGCGGTGGAGTTCCGGGTACGTTTGTACCATCCTTGTCGTACAGCCCATAATGGCATGGGCAGAAAAATTTGTTTGGATTTTTCGGATCACTGTTCCAGTTCACTGTACATCCCAAATGTTTACAGATTGGCGATAAAGCGACAATTTCATCCCCTTCTTTGTACACCCATGCAGACCTAGATTCCTTTGACTCATACCATGCATCTACTTGATCAATTTTAAAGTCAAAGCGCTTCGGTTCTTTTGTCAGTTCATCTACACTGACAACTTGAACCATATCCTGATCCTCTGTTCCTTTTAGCACAGGGTCAAGCGCAAAGCGAACCATAGGCATGAGCATTCCAGCGGCCATAAATCCCCCCACGCCGGTCAACGTGTAATTCAAAAATTGACGCCTGGACACTCCATGTCTCTTCTCGCTCATTTTTTTCTCCCCCCCTCAGGTCGTCAGCTACTTTATAACTGAATTAGAAAAAATTTCATAAAACTAGGACACCCTCATAATATATCAATCTATTCACAAGGTCAACAGCCTAAAAAGCTATGTACAATGCAAATGTAAGGGTTTTTATGAAGGGTTCCATTTTTGTAACAAAAAGTTCAAAATTTGTTCTACACTGTCTTGAATGACTTTTTGCTTTAAATTGACCTTTAAATGCTCAAGCGGAACAGACTGCAATATAAATGCCGATTCGCTCACTTCTAGCTGTTCTTTCCATTTGTTATCAGATGTGATAAACACAACATGCTGAAAATGTTCTTGCAATGATTGTTTTACTGCAAGTATGTCTTCTTGCTTACGATGATTTACTTCTAAATATGTATGTGGAGGAAAAAGAAACACTCTGCCTTTCAGTTGCCTTTCAAGATCCTCTGCCACAAGCATTGTAAACTCACCTAAAGACACGGTTTGTTTGATATGGCTTCCATCTATCCCAACTAATGGAATGATAGCGGTATCAATGTAATCTTTAGATTGTAAAAAGAGATCCGCGTCCTCCGCCTGAAACTTCATCTAGTTCCCCTCTTTCATCACATAAGCCCTGCCTGTATAGGGCAAGGCTTATTGGCTTGGTTTATGATAATAGGCTTAATTCTTTTGCTAACTTATTAAATGTTTCTTGATCATGACGGTCAAGCGCTTCATCGATTTCTTTCATCAGCCGTTCTTTTTGGAAAGTAGCAATAGAATGCTCTAGCACTTTCTCAGCAAGATCTTTATCTTTTTCATTTTCATAAAGATCTTTAGGAATATGAGGATTTGTTTCAAGTACAGCGGCATATTCCGGCGAACGATATGCAGATCGGAAATTCAATTGAATAAACAAATCTTGCTGTTTATTCAAACGAATATCATGAAATGATTTTTCTGCATCTGTCGTCATGATATTTTCTTTATAAAATCTAAAGGGAACTTCATCCACACAGTGTGTTGACATAATAATTCCCCTTGGGCAAAATTCTGCTTGCTCTACAAAATGAACCTTTTCCATCAAAGAGTCGTGACTCATTAAATAATTTAATATCCAAACACACTCTCTTCGCTTTAACTGATAATGGTTTAAGAACCACCGGATAAATTCCTTCTTTTCATTGACAGAAACAGGGGTCTGCATGTTATTCCCTCCTCTATCGTAAATTAAATTGCTATACATGAATTATTCAACAAACCAGTTCTTCATTCCTGCAAACTATAAGGAAATTTCGTCTTCAATTCTTAAAATCGTTTCTTCAATTTCTTCATTCGTGCCATCTTTCTGAAGAACTTTTCGTAATAACGGCAAGGCTTCTTTTTGTCTGCCTTCTTCTAAAAGGAACGAAGCATATTCATATAAAAAGTCACGTTCCTCATCAAAATCAGGCAGAGCAAGTTTGAAATACTCAGCGGCTTCATCATATTCTTCTCGTCCGACAGAAGCAGAAGCAGCATACCAATTCCATTTTGGATCTTCTTCCCCAAAACTTTTAACCTCTTTAATCACATCCAGAATTTCATCAAACAGCTCTTCATTTAAATAGATCGCAAGCAGCGTTTGAACTGCTTCAATATATCCTGGATCAAGAGCAAGTGCTTCTTGAAGCAATTTTTTCGCATCTTCCGAATGGCCATTTTTCAAATCAATCTTTGCCCCATATAAATATAACTCTTTGTTATACTCATCCACTTTAATTCCTTCTTTTACTATCTCTAAAGCTTCATGATATAGTCCTTCTTCCTCATAGCTTTTGGCTAAAGGCATATAAAGTGACGAATACGAAGGATCAATATCTTTTAGTTCAGAAAGCTGCTGAATAGCCGTTTTCGTTCTGCCAGCCCTCATCGCTGTAAATCCATAGCCAAAAAGTGTATTTGGATCCACTTGATCCTTTACAGCCTTTTCATACCATTCAAGGGCATCTTCAAATTCTCCAGCTGTGCTTAATGATTCAGCGAGCCGCTGATATACATTGACACCGCCAATTTCATTTTGTTGATCGGCCACTTTGTAGAAATAGTCGGCTGCTTTCTTTGAAAGACCTTGAGAAAAATACAATTCCCCTAAAGCAAAATCAATGACGGCTTCATGAGGTAGTAACTCTTTCGCTTTTAAAAGCTTTTGTTCACTGACTTCAAATAGTCCTTGCATTTGATACAAATCTGCCATTAACAATAAACTCTCTGGATACGCATCGTCATCTTCAGGAATCGTTTCAAGAACTGCTATTGCCTTCTCTTCTTCATCAGAGTCTATTAACAACTCTGCATAAAAACAGGTTAATCCTGTTTCTTCTGGATATAAATCATGTAAATCACTAATGAGATTCCGCGCTTTATCAATATCTCCCCAGTCATAATATAACTGAGCTGCCTGCGCTTTTTCTTCATCATGAAGATGCTTCTCTGCTTGAGCAAGTGTTTGGAGTCCCTTTTCAGTCTCACCCGCCTCAACTAATTTTATGGCTTCTTGTAATGAACTATTCAAATCAAACCGTTCCTTTCTGTTTCCAAAAACCTAAACTGTTGTTACTTCATATCATAATCGACAGCTGCATATCCAGCAAATATGTTGCTCTTTTAACATGAAGCCATTTTTGTGTTTTGAAGACTCTTTTTCAATCAATACTTTACTAAACTGACGATTTGTAAACCGAATACACTAAAAAATTGTTTTTGAATCAGCAAAATGCTCTTTTTCAAGGTTTCACCTTGAGACAAGCTATGCTATAGTTCTTTCAAATATGCAAAAGGAAAGAAAAAGCCTGAGGAAATCCTCAGACTGTTTGCGTTAAGTATTCAATGTGTTCAAAGAAATTTGGGTAAGATACACGTACTGCATCTGTATCTTCAATCTCGATTGCTTGCTCTGTTATACATGCCGCAATTCCTAACATCATACCAATTCGATGATCTCCGTAGCTTGAGACGACTGCGCCGCCTTTAAGGCTCGTTTTACCATGAATCTTCATTCCATCATCTGTTGCTTCAATATGAGCACCTAGTTTTTTAAGTTCTGAAACGACTGTATCAATCCGATTGGTTTCTTTCACTTTTAATTCAGCAGCATCTTTAATGGTCGTTGTTCCTTCTGCTTGAGTAGCTAGGAGCGCAATAATAGGAATTTCGTCGATGAGTCTAGAGATCATATCACCTGAAATGTCGATCCCTTTTAATGAAGAGCTAGAGATCGTTAAATCACCGTACGGTTCTCCGCCTTTAGCATCCACTTCTTGAATGTCGAGGTCTGCACCCATTTGTTTTAGCACATCTATTATACCAGTTCTCGTTTTGTTCAAACCGACATTTCTCAATACAATCCGGCTGTTTGGAACGATAGATCCCGCCACTAAGAAAAATGCAGCTGAAGAAATATCTCCAGGGACAAATACATCTGTTGCTTTTAACGTTTGTCCACCTTCAATTGAAACATTTTGTGCATCTTCATGTAGCGAGACACCAAACATTGATAACATTCTTTCGGTATGGTCTCTTGATTTATGCGGTTCAGTTAACGTCGTTGTTCCTTCTGCCTGCAGTCCAGCTAAAAGGACAGCCGATTTAATTTGCGCACTTGCAACCGGAGACTCATAAGAGATAGCTTTTAAATTACCCCCACGTATAGAAAGCGGTGTATACTCGCCATTTGCTCTGCCATCTATCTTGGCTCCTAATTGTCTTAGCGGACCTGTTACCCGTTTCATCGGTCTTTTGGCAATACTTTCGTCTCCGATCAGCGTACTGTGGAACTCACAGCCAGCCAAGATTCCCATCATTAAACGAATGGTCGTGCCAGAGTTACCGACATCGAGAATATCACTCGGCTCTTTAAGTCCTTTTAGTCCCTTACCATGAATGACAACATCTGTACCTTTTTGTTCGATGTCGACACCCATCTTTCTAAAACAATCGATCGTGCTTAAACAATCAGCGCCAGGAAGAAAGTTTTTTACTACTGTAGTACCGTCAGCAATAGCGCCAAACATCACAGATCTATGAGAAATGGATTTATCTCCTGGAATATGAATTTCTCCATTCATAGGAGCACTTTTATGAATTTTCATGTTCCTCACCTCAATCAGCATAAAATGTATCGTAATTTGCTCTATTTTTTATACAGAGTTCTGCCCGCTTTCGATCGTCATCTGTTTGAAAACTAATGCGTAAAATCCCGTTAATGTCTTCTCGCGTTTCAATAATACGGATATTTGTAATACTGATGTTTTCATTTGCTAGATATCCTGTAATTTCCGAAATAACACCAGGATGATCCGGCACATCGACATAAAGATCATAAAAAGCAGGGATAGCTCCTTTTTTCCTCAGAGGCAGGCCGTCGCGATATTCCTTGGCCTCTTGGAAATAAGAGAATAACCCCTCAGCATCTTCTTGTTGCACAAAGGATTCAATGCGGTCAATCTCTTTTTTCCATTCATGAAATCGGTCTAAAATCTTGTTTTTATTGTGCAAAAGGATATCGCGCCACATTGCAGGATTACTTGATGCAATACGGGTAATATCTCGAAAGCCTCCAGCAGCAAACCGTTTTACAAGAGGAAATTCTTCTTCAAAATGATGCGCTTGATGCACAAGACTGGCAGCGACGATATGTGGAAAGTGACTAATCACACTTGTCACAGCATCATGTTCTTCGGGTGTCATTTCAATGAAATGAGCATTGGTTCCCTTCAGCAGATCCTTCAAACGGTCAACAGCCTGACGACTTGTTACCTTTGCTGGCGTTAAAATGTAGAATGCATTTTCAAATAAAAAGTCTTTCGCTGCAATGACACCTGATTTATGAGACCCTGCCATCGGATGCCCGCCAATAAATTGGTAATGATCAGGCAACGTTTTTTCAGCAAAGTGAACGACCTTTTGCTTTGTGCTCCCTACATCCGTAATCGTGAGCTCTCTTTCAATTCCAGATGCTGCAATATCACTTAACATTTTGACGGTTTGTTGTACTGGCGTTGCCAAAATAATCGTTGCTGCTTCATTTAAGCCTTCCATAAAGGACTCGGCAGTCGCGTCGATGATCCCTAGTTTTATTGCAGCAATCATTTGTTCTTTAGAGACATCATAGCCTACAATTTTTTTATGTGGAAATTCTTTTTTAATCGACAGTGCAATAGAACCACCAATTAAACCGAGCCCAGCGATTAATATGGTTTCGTTTGCTTCATTCATGTTCATCACCTGATTTTTCGCGAAAATTAAACAAGCTGTTTCAATAGCTTATATGTATATTGGATGAGTTACAACGAAAGCCATATCCCATAAACAGGATATGACTTCATTGTTATGCTACGCACGAATGCCTTGTAATAAATCGGCAAGTGTAGTTAGGATTTCTTCATTTTGCTCCTTTGTTCCAACAGTAATACGTAAAGAAGTTGGGAATCCAAGAGCTTGACCAGATCGAACGATATAGCCCTTTTTCAAAAGTGCGTTGAACAGCTCATCAGCATCTCTTTTAAAATCAATTAGCACAAAGTTTGTTTGAGACGGATAGATAAATAATCCAAAGCGGTCTGCAAATTCTTGATACTGCTTGAGACCTGCTTCATTTTTTTCCCTGCACGATTGAATGAAGTCTTGATCTTTTATGGCTGCACGTGCAGCTGCTTGAGCGATACGACTTGTATTAAATGGCTCTCTCGCAGGTTCAATGGCGGTAATCAATTCCTCTGAAGCAACCCCATAACCTACTCGAAGTGCCGCAAGTCCATATGCTTTAGAGAATGTGCGCAGTACAATGACATTTTGATAGGCTTTTAATAGAGATAAACTGTTCGGAAAGTCTTCCGCGCGAACATATTCAAAATATGCTTCATCTAGAACGACAAGCACGTGAGCAGGCACTTGATCTAAAAACGATACGAGCTCAGATTCTGACAAATGATTTCCTGTCGGATTGTTCGGGTTACACACCCAAACGACTTTTGTGTTGTCATCCATCGCATCCAGCATTCCCTTTAGATCATGAGCTCCACCATTTAGAAGTGGTACTTCTCTAATCTCTGCATGCTCAATTACTGCATTGTGACGGTATTGCGGGAATGACGGAGATGGGATCACCGTATTTGTATGTTGATCAAGGAATGCCCTAGCAATAATTTGCACAAGTTCATCTGAGCCATTCCCGAATATTAATTGTTTTTCATTTACTTGAAGAAACTCAGCCAGTTCCGTTCTTAAACTTGCGCTGTATCCGTCTGGATAAATCGCTAAATGTTCAAGTTCAGCTTGTATGGCCTCTCTTGCATGTGTGGAACATCCAAAAGGGTTTTCATTTGAAGCCAATTTCACAATTTTGTCTAATTGATATTCTTTTTTGACCTCTTCAATTGGTTTCCCAGGTTGATACGGTTTTAGCTGTTTTAATTGATCTTTGATTTGCAAAATGTTTCACCTCATTTGAATGAATAGAGGGGACTAAATGTTTTTGCATATGTTTCAAATTCTCTTAAAGCCTCTTGGCGTGTATCACTCGCTACTAATTGTTCTTGAAGCTCTTCAATTTTTTTGACAAGTGCACTGCCGACAACGACACCATCACTCATTTTATTCATTGAGTCTACTTGTTCTCTCGTTGAAATACCAAAACCTACAGCAACTGGTATTTGACTCAGCTGTTTCACTTGTTGAATAAAATCTGTAATCGATGCGTCGAAAGATTGTCTGACACCTGTGACGCCGAGAGATGAAACACAATACACAAAACCTTTTGCCTGCTCTACAATTTTTTCTAATCGTTCCTTGCTTGTTGGTGCAACGAGTGATATATATGAAATGTCGTGTGCTTGACAGTTCTTCTGTAGCTCGCTGCTCTCTTCAAAAGGCAAGTCGGGTGTTAAGAGTCCCGAAATATGATTTTTGCGCAGTAAAGCGAAAAAGTATTCTGTGTCTAATTGTAACACAGGATTATAATACGTAAATAGAATTACAGGAATTTTTACGCCGTTTTTTTTCATCTTTCCTGCTAATTCTATCGCTTTTACGATATTCATACCATGATGAAGTGCTCTTTTAGAAGCTCTTTGAATGACAGGGCCGTCCGCTAACGGATCGGAATACGGCACACCTAGTTCAATCGCATGTGCCCCTGCTGCTTGAAGCGCGAGGGCTAAATCAATGGTGATCTCTTCTGATGGATCACCCGCTGTAATAAATGGAATAAATAATTTCTGACCTTGCTCTAATTGAAATGTGATCATTTTGTTTCACCCTCACTTTCAAGCACATTCATTAATGTATGCACGTCCTTATCTCCTCTGCCTGACAAGCAGACAAGAACAATGTCGTCTTCACTCATGTTCTGGCTCATCTCAAACGCTTTTGCTAAAGCATGTGCAGATTCGATCGCTGGCAGAATTCCTTCTTTTTCTGTGAGCAGCTTTAACGCATCTAGTGCTTCTTGATCTGTCGCACTCACATATTGAACCCGGCCGCTCGCATGCAAGTACGCATGCTCTGGCCCGATCCCCGGATAGTCTAATCCAGCTGAAATGGAATAGGGCTCAATAATTTGACCAAATTCGTCTTGGATCAAGTATGTCAAAGATCCATGTATGACACCTTTTGTCCCTTTCGTGATGGTTGCTGCATGAAGCGGAGTGTCGATTCCTTTCCCAGCAGCTTCTACACCAATGATATCGACCTCTTCATCTAAGAACGCCCGGTACATTCCTATCGCATTGCTTCCGCCGCCAACACAGGCAACGACTTTATGAGGAAGCTGCCCTTCCTTTTCAAGTATCTGTGCTTTTGCCTCATCTCCGATCATCCGCTGAAATTCACTGACGATTTGAGGATACGGATGAGGTCCAACGACTGAGCCGATCATATAAAAGTGGTCACTGCAATGCTGGACCCAATAGCGGATGGCTTCATTGGTTGCATCCTTTAATGTTCCGTTCCCGCTTGTGACAGGTATGACTTCAGCGCCGAGTAGTTTCATTCGGAACACATTGAGTGATTGTCTTTCCACATCTTCTTTTCCCATAAATACAGTGCAGGATAAACCGAATTTTGCCGCCACTGTTGCAGCAGCTACACCGTGCTGACCTGCTCCTGTTTCGGCGATAATATTTGATTTCCCCATTTTTTTCGCTAGCAGTGCCTGCCCAAGCGCATTGTTAATTTTATGAGCGCCTGTATGGTTTAAATCTTCTCTTTTTAAATAGATTTTAGCACCGCCGAGATATGCCGATAATTGATCAGCGTATGTGAGTGCGGTTGGTCTGCCTGAATAGTTTTTCAAAAGCGATATATATTCCTTTTGAAAAGCAGGGTCTTCTTTTAATTCACGAAAAGCTTGTTCGATCTCTTCTAGTGGCTGCATGAGCGTTTCAGGAACGAATTTCCCTCCAAATTCTCCATATCTGCCAATCTCATTTGGATATGCGTACATGGTTCAACATCCTTTCTTCGAGCGCTTTCATCTTTGTACTGCTTTTCTTCCCGTTTTCTTCTATACCGCTTGAAAGGTCTATGACGTCTGGACCAAAAGCAAGCAGATCTATTATGGTGTCTGGCGTGATCCCGCCAGCAATGGCGCAAGTTTTTCCCAGTTGTTTTGCATGCTGAACATATGAAGGCACCGCCTCCCATGCAAAAGCTGTTCCAGAACCGCCTCTCATTCCTTTTACTTTCGCATCAATGAGAAAACCGTCGACACTTGGAGCGAATGCCGTCATATGTTCAAGTGTGTCGTTTACATCGGGCTCGTGATGGAACACTTTCCAAACGAGCGCCTTCGTATGCTGTTTAATGTCATTTGCAACTTCTGGCGTCTCATCGCCATGAAGCTGCACAATATCTAAGGGGAGGTTGTTTGTGATCTCGCACACTTTTGGTGTTTTTTCATTCACAAATACGCCCACTATCTCTTTTTTACATTTTACTTTTGACAGCCAGTGTTTCACTTGATCTGGATGAACTTGTCTTTTACTCGGCGCAAAAATAAAACCGATGGCATCCGCTTGAGATTGCGAGATGCATGCGACATCCTCTTGTGAGACAGCCCCGCAATATTTTAAGTAAGGCTTACTTTCCTTCATTCTCCGAACAATGCCTGAACGGCTTTCTCCTGTGATTGTTCCCTCATTAAAGATTCACCAACAAGAACGGCATTTGCTCCGTGCTGTTTCACAAAGGTCAGATCATCAAATGTCTTTATGCCGCTTTCACTTACTAGTAATACGTCTTTTGGAACAAGTGGCGCGATCTCTTTTGTTTGTTCAACAGTTGTTGTAAACGTATTGAGATTCCGGTTGTTCACACCGATAATCTCAGGAGTGAATAGGTGTAAGATCTTTTCTAGTGTATGTGCTGCATGTACTTCAACGAGGACATCCAGTCCTTTTTCTTTCGCTTCTGTATAGAGCTCATACAGCTTTTGCGGCTCAAGCACCTCTCCAATTAATAAAATGGCATCTGCCCCTATCCGTTTCGATTCTTCTACTTGTATAGAGTCAATAATGAAATCTTTTCTTAAAATAGGACGTGTGATGTGTTCTTTAATAAGAGACAAATATTCGTTTTTCCCTTGGAAAAACGGTTCATCCGTTAAGACAGATAAACAATCTGCATTTGATGCTTCGTATGCTTTTGCTGTCTGTAAAGGATCAAAATGAGGCTGAATGATTCCTTTGGAAGGAGACGCTTTTTTCACCTCAGCAATCAGTCCGATCGACCGGTGAGGATTCATAAGGGCTTCTTTAAATGATTGTCTTTCATAATGTCCTTCCTCAGGTAATTGCAAGGTTTGCACATGTTCTTTTTTACGGGCGATAATTTGATTAAGCATAGATCTCTTCCTCTTTCGTTTTTTGTTTTAGACGGGCTAATTGTTCTTTAGCTGATCCGTTTTTGATCGTTTCTAATGCTTTCATTGTCCCTGCCATCAGACTCTCTGCTTTTCCTGCCACATATAATGCGGCCCCAGCATTAAGCGCTGTAATATGAAGCGGTGCTCCACCCGCTTGATAATTCAATATATTCTGAATCAATTTGGCGCTTTCTTCTGGTGATTGGACCTGAATGTCTGATAAATGCCCTTTTTCAAGTCCGAAGTCTTCTGGGTTTAACGTATATTCTGTCATGACACCTTTTTTGAGTTCAATGATGTATGAATTTGCTGTAATGGTTAATTCATCCAGCCCATCATCTCCGCAAACAAACAGGACATGTTCTGGCTCTAAAGGAGCAAGAGCTTTCGCCATGAGCTTTGCCTTTTCCTTTGCATACACACCAATGATTTGCTTTTTGGCCTGCATCGGATGGCAAAGCGGTCCTAATAAGTTAAATACCGTCCGAAATGCGAGCTGCTTGCGTACGGCGGCTACTTGTTTCATAGAAGAATGATAGAGCGGTGCAAATAAAAAGCCCATGTTTTTCTGCTGTATTTGCCGTCTTGTTTCTTCAGGTGTGGATTGAATTTGAATACCAAGACATTCTAGCACGTCAGCACTCCCGCTTTTAGAGGAGACGGAACGATTTCCGTGCTTGGCGATTTTCGCCCCAGCAGCCGAAGCAACGATGGCAGCGGCTGTTGATATATTAAATGTTGATAAACCGTCGCCTCCTGTCCCGCACGTATCAACGACATCAAGTGACCTTTCCACTGGTGCTGCATGCTGCCTCATGGCTTTCACGAAGCCTGTCATTTCTTCGGCGGTTTCTCCTCGATGCGCTAAAATAGATAGACTAGCAGCGACTTCAGCATCTGTTAACGAGCCGCTCATCATATCATGCATCAGGCCATTCGCTTCTTCTTCTGATAGTTTTCCTCCATTAACAAGAGCTGATAGTCGTTGATTCATTTGGCACACTCTCCTTTTCTGAGAAAATATGTTCAGCAAGCTGAATGGCTTTTAGAAGTGCTCCTGCCTTATTACATGTCTCTTCCCATTCGTTTTCTGGAACGGAATCAGCGACAATGCCGGCACCTGCTTGTATTGAAGCAGTCTGATGTTTGACGCTCATTGTGCGAATGGTAATACAGGAATCGATATTGCCGTCGAAACCAATATAGGCAATACAGCCGCCATACGTCTCTCTTGGCTCAGGCTCCATTTCGTTTAATAATTGCATCGCCCTAATTTTTGGGGCGCCTGTCAATGTGCCTGCTGGAAAAGCGGACATAAGTGCATCTACTGGATGTGTATCCTGCTTCAGCTTCCCTGTCACAATAGAAATAATGTGCATGACGTGCGAAAAGTTCACGACTTTTGTAAAAGTTGGGACAGACACACTGCCATACTCTGCCACACGCCCCACATCATTTCGAGCCAGATCCACTAGCATGTAATGTTCTGCTTTTTCTTTTTCATCATCGAGCAACTCTCTTGCTAGTGCATCATCTTCTTCTTTTGTCATTCCTCGTTTTCTTGTACCAGCAATTGGATGGATTTCTAAGTGACCGTTTTTCGCATGGATTAATCGTTCTGGCGAGCTTCCCACTAAGTCTCGATCTTTTAATTTCATAAAATACATATACGGTGATGGATTGACGATCCGAAGCACACGATATAATTCAAATGAGCTCACTGTCACTGGAATGTCAAAACGTTGAGAAAGTACACCCTGGAAGATATCACCCGCTCGAATATACTCCTTGATTTTTTCGACATCCTTTAAAAATTTTGCTTTTTCATAGGTAGACGTCACCTGTTCAAACGAAGGGGGTTCATTCATATTCCCTGAGATAATCAGTTCTTTCATATCAATTTTTGTATGAAGCTGCTGTACCATCAGTTCAAGCTGCTTTTGATTTTCTCGATAAACCAGAATTTTTTCTTCGTCTGTTTCATGACCGTTCAGCTGCGTGTACTGAATAAAATGAACTTGGTTTGTTTCATGATCAAATGCGATCATTGTTTGGCAAACAAATAATGTGCAATTATCTGTTGTTGATGCATTCGGATGCGGCTTGACAGACGGCTCAATGTTGGGAATGAGGTCGTAACTTAAGTACCCTACGGCTCCGCCAGTAAATGGGATATCAATTTCAGGTGTCTTGATTTGATATTGCTCTTTCATCCAGTCAAGCAACTCTTTCAGCTCCGCTTTTTGCATCACTGACTTTCCTGCAGCGTCACGAGCAATATAATGGTCTTGCTCGTCATGTAATGTTAAAAAAGGATGTAATCCGATAAAGGAATATCTCGACCAGCTAGAAGATTCGTCTTTGCTTTCTAGCAAATACACAATATCCTGTTTCAGTTTCTCAACAATTTGAATGGGTGAGAGCGTATCAACTGTAATGGTTTCAACAATCGGGATGGTTTTGTAAAACTGGCTGTCTCTTAAAAATTGGGTAAGGTTTGATTGGGATTTCATAAGCACACTCCTTAAATGGAATTAAGGAGAATGAGGGGACATCTTGAGGATTTGTTTGAGTATACGAAATAAGCCTAAAAGAGGCTTCGCTCTTTTAGGCAGTATGATTAAATAGAAGTATCGTATCTCTGCTCAACTCTACTCATCTCAACTACCCTAGTCTCATTCTCATCTTCTCTAAGCTTGCAATGCCGTTCACACCTGTGTGTAAACTTCGGCTGTTCATATCGTATTATAATTCCTTGTTTTTTGTCAACTGTAAATCAGGCCGAAGCGTGACAGCCTCTTCCAAGTATACGTGCTGTATGTCTTCCTGCTTGACATCTGTCTGAACGGTCATTAAAACGCGAATACACTTCTTTAGACCTCCATCAATGTCAAGCTCTTGCATACAAGTGACAGGCACATAGGTCCATCCTTCAAACTGCCTGAGTGCTTTTGCTGGAAAAACAGAGTGAATATCTTGTGTAGCTGAAATCAAGATCTGCACGACACGCTCTGGATCTACTTGGTTTTTTGAAATGATCGCTTCTAGCAGCTGCTTCGTTTTGGTTAACACTTCTGTTTCAGTATCTTCTGTCACAGTTGTAGCCCCGCGTATGCCGCGAAACATCATAGACAGCCCTCCTCCCGTTTCCATTCTTCGAGCCAGTGATACAGCTCATCTTTTGTGAAAGATTGCAGGGTGACGTCTCCAACTTGTTTTAGCAAAACAAACTGAACACTCCCGCCTCTTGCCTTCTTATCACCAATCATGCGATCGACAAATGTTTTGGTTGAAATCGTTTGTGTGACTTGTACTGGGAACCCTAGTTCTTTCATCCACACTTTAAGTTTCTCGCGATCTAGGCTGAGTCCTTGCTCTTTTTCACTGACATATAAAGCAAACTGCATGCCAATTGCAATGGCATCTCCATGCGTGATCGCACCGTATCCATACTCCGCTTCAATGGCATGCCCTAGTGTATGACCTAAATTCAAGTATGCCCGCACACCATGTTCTTTTTCATCTTCTTGAACAATGGATGCTTTCACTTGAATCCCTTGATAAAGCATATGTGCCAGTTCATCCTTTGATAATTCTGCTAACGAACGAATGGACATCAGTTCTGATAAAAAGACTTCACTTGAAATCAGTGCATGTTTTATCACTTCTGCAAAGCCTGATCTCAGCTCTATTGGTGAGAGTGTCTCTAGCATACTTGTATCATAAATGACAGCAGCCGGTTGATGAAACGCACCAATTAAATTTTTGCCGAGCGGATGATTGATTCCGGTTTTTCCGCCGACTGCACTATCATGTGCAAGCAGCGTGGTCGGTACTTGAATAAAATCAATGCCTCTCATATAAGTGGCAGCAGCAAAGCCAGCCAAGTCTCCAATCACCCCGCCTCCTAATGCAATGATGCATGAGGAGCGGTCGAGTTGAAATTGGATGGCTTTCGTATGAATCTGCTCAAACTGCGCAAAAGATTTTGATTGTTCTCCGTTTGGCACCACTATTTTTTGTACAGACCATTTCTGTTTCAGTAATTGAACCATTTCATCTCCATAAAGGGCATCGACGGCTGAATCTGTCACGATAAAGAGCTTCGTGTAGGATCGCCCAGTGGAAGTAATCAAGTCTACGATATTTTGTCTAATCCCATCACCGATATATACAGGATAAGTAGCTGAAGACGTCTTCACTTCCAGTGTTTTCATTAAAACTCCCTCTGAAGCTGTCGCATTTTGTCGACATTTTCTTTAATGCGGTCAATTTGATCAAGACCAAACTGCTCAACTACAGCATTGGCGATTTCCCATGCAACGACTGCTTCTGCCACAACACTTGCGGCTGGAACAGCACAGCTGTCAGAACGCTCAATACTTGCAGAGAAAGGTTCTTTTGTTTCAATATCCACGCTTTGCAATGGTTTGTATAAGGTTGGGATTGGTTTCATAACCCCTCTTACGACGATTGGCATGCCAGTTGACATTCCGCCTTCAAGACCACCTAAGCGATTTGTTTTTCTCGTATAGCCTTTTTCTTCATCCCAGATAATTTCATCATGAACTTCACTGCCATTTTTAGAAGCCGCCTCAAAGCCAATACCGAATTCAACTCCTTTAAAAGCGTTGATACTCAGTACTGCGCCCGCAAGCTTGCTATCCAGTTTGCGGTCATAGTGCACATAGCTGCCGACTCCAACTGGCATCCCTTCAACGATGACTTCGACAATACCACCAATTGAATCGCCGTTTTTCTTCGCTTCGTCAATGGCATCCATCATTTTTTGACCAGCTTCACTGTCATAGCAGCGAACAGGTGATTCTTCTGTTACTTTTTGCAAATCTTCAATAGATTCATAAGTGGTATGGGAAGCTTTTACTCCACCAATTTCAAGGACGTGACCAGCCACTTTGATTCCAAGGTGAGCCAAAATTTGTTTCGCTACTGCACCTGCTGCTACACGAACCGTTGTCTCGCGTGCTGATGAGCGCTCTAATACGTTTCTCATATCACGGTGACCATATTTAATCGCACCATTTAAATCCGCATGCCCTGGTCTTGGACGAGAGATTTGACGCTTCATTTCACTCTCTTCTTCTTCAGTAATTGGCTCTGCACCCATGACCTTTGTCCAGTGCTTCCAATCATTATTTTCAACAACAAGTGCAATAGGAGAACCTAATGTTTTCCCGTGGCGGACTCCACTTAACACTTTCGCTTGGTCTTTTTCAATCTGCATTCTTCTTCCGCGGCCATGACCTTTTTGTCTTCTAGCCAGTTCATAATTGATGTCATCCTGCTCTATGTAAAGTCCCGCTGGAACTCCTTCAATAATTGTGGTCAGTTGTGGACCATGTGATTCACCTGCTGTTAAGTACCTCATGACTTATTCTCCCTTCATCGCATTAACGCTTTTAAGTAAAACTATAATAACACACTTCCTACTAAAAAGTCAGCTACTACCCCTTCTTTTGATAAAAGAAAGTATCAGCAGAGGTTAGTCCAAACTTTTCTGGGTGAAAAATTTGTTCTGTAGAACCAACAAATAATACGCCGTTTTGCTTTAAACTGCTGCTCATTTTTAAGTAAATTTCTTCTTTCGCCTCTTCTGTAAAGTAGATGAGGACATTTCGGCACACGATGAGATCCAGCTGTTTTTCATATGGATCCGCTAAAAGGTTGTGTTTCTTAAATTGAATGTGCTTTCGAATCTCATCCTTCACCGTGTAAAATGAAGAATCTTCTTTGGTGAAATATTTTTGCTTGATTTGATCTGGCACCTCTTGCAAAGATCGTTCATGATATCTTCCTTTTTGCGCGGATTGCAGGACTTTATCATCAATATCCGTTGCAATAATTTGGAAGTCTTTCACAAGCGGATGGCTTGATAGCAGCATTGAGAGTGTATACGGCTCTTCTCCAGTTGAGCAAGCTGCACTCCATATTTTTAGGGTGCCGCTGTTTTTTGAAAGCAGCGGCAGGATTTTTTGATCAAGTACTTCCCAGCGCTGATAGTTTCGGTAAAATTCTGACACATTGATCGTCATTCGATCCATCGTTTCATCTAATAGTGCTTTGTCCTTTTCAAGAGCAGACGCAAATGCCTCAAAATCTTTATATCCTTTTTTATCATAAAGAGATGTTAATCTTCGTTTCATTTGTGCTTCTTTATATAAATTCAGATCTACCCCAGTTAGTTTTTTCCATTTTCCAACAAATACTTGATACTGATCCATCAATGTCCTCTCCTGTCTCATCTATCTTTGTCCTAGTATAGCTGTTTTTATCATAAATTTGTATCATCTCATGCGAAAATTCGTATAGAAATCTCAATATAAAAAAGCCAAAGTGATCGTTTGATGAACACTTTGGCTTGAACATTAATAAATCCAGCTTGAGATCGTTTGATCCCAGTTTGTCAGTTCTTCTTGTTTGAAGAACAGGTTGATTTCTCTTTCGGCACTTTCTGGTGAGTCTGAGCCATGGATAATGTTTTTGCCAACAGTTAATCCATAGTCGCCTCTTATTGTTCCCGGAAGCGCTTCCTTCGGATTTGTCTTTCCAATTATCTGCCTTGTTACGTCTACGACTTGTTCACCTTGCCATACCATCGCAAATACAGGTCCTGACGTAATAAAGTCAACCAATTCACCGAAAAATGGTTTTTCTTTATGCTCTCCGTAATGTGTTTCTGCTACTTCTTTTGGAATGCTCATGAGCTTTGCTCCAACAAGCTGAAGCCCCTTTTTTTCGAATCTTGACACAATTTCACCGATTAATTGTCTTTCCACACCATCAGGTTTGACCATAAGAAATGTTTTGTCCATATACGTTTTCCACCCCGTCGTTATGTATGTATAGGCTTACATTGTTACAAAGTGATCGTATCATTTTTTTTTATAATAATCAATTTTTGACAAAAAATTTCACAAAAAAACCAATCAACGAAACGTTGATCAGAATTTTCGTTTACCAATATATTTTGCAATCGACGCTAATGAAGATTTAGCCCGCCCACGCGGAAGTTGATCGAGCTGTTCAAATGCTTTTTTCAAGTACATTTCACTCACTCGAATGGAACGGTCGATCGCATCTGTTTGTTTGAGATGTTCAATCACAGGTTTCAGCTGCTTTTCCGTCGTTTCACTATTGATCAGCTTCAACTGACCTTCTAACGTCGGGTTCTGAAGCGCATATAAAACAGGAAGAGTGACATTTCCTTGTAAAAGGTCCCCACCAACAGGCTTGCCTAATTCTTCTTCAGTTGATGTAAAATCAAGGACATCATCAATGATTTGGTACGACATACCAACATAGTACCCAAACCAGTAAAGGGCTTTATGTGTTTTTTCATCTGTTCCAGCTGCAATCGCACCTAATTGGCAGCTGCCTGCAATAAGCAAGGCTGTTTTTCGCTTAATTCTTCTTAAATATGTACGAAGGTTTTGGTCCATGTTGTATTTATCTTTGACTTGTTCTATTTCCCCAAGACAGAGCTCGACGACCATTTTTGACAAAATTTCATGTGCCATTGGGTGATTGATTTTCGTCATGTACTCGAGTGACCTTGCAAATAAGTAATCCCCCGTGTACATCGCAATTCTGTTGTCCCATTTTGCTTTAATCGTCGGTTTTCCTCTTCTCAGTTCTGCATCATCAATGACATCGTCATGGACAAGTGATGCCATATGAATTAATTCAAGCGCTACGGCTACATATTTAATTTTATTAATATCATAGTCACCAAACATGCCTGATAGGAGAACAAAAACGGGGCGGATTCGTTTTCCGCCCGCTTGCAGCAAATGAAGACCGGCTTCACTTAATAATGCATAATCAGAGCGAACGGTTTGTTCAAGCTCTTTTTCAATTATATCGATATCATGATTTAGAAAAGAAATCATTGCTTTTAGTTTCATTATTTTCACCCAAATATCGTTTATTCAAAGCTTCTTTCCGATATGTGTTGCTGCTACACCGCCTGTAAATGGATGATACGAGACATCAGATAGACCGGCCTCTTCAAAAAGAGACGCCAGTTCTTTCATGCCAGGGAACGTTTTGGCTGATTCTTGAAGCCATGAATACTCCTGATAGCTTTTGGCAAACAGTTTGCCAAAGAGCGGCATGATGTATTTGAAATAGACATAATACCCTTGTTTAAACCCAATCATCTCAGGCTGTGATGTTTCAAGGCAGACAACCATTCCACCGGGTTTTACCACTCGTGTCATTTCCTTTAGCACTGTTAAATAATCAGGGACATTTCGAAGGCCAAAACCGATTGTGACATAATCAAATGAGTTGTCCTCAAAAGGAAGCTCCATTGCATTGCCGTGGAGCAGCTCAATTTGATTGTAGCCGCCTGTTTTCACCTTCGTTTCGCCAACACTCAGCATATTTTTACTGAAGTCAAGACCTTTGACCTCGCCTGTTTCTCCAACAGCGTCTGCAAGCGCAATCGTCCAATCGGCAGTTCCGCAGCATACATCTAGTGCTTTGGCTCCTTTTTGAACATTCATGAGCTTCATTGTTTTATCGCGCCATTTTTTATGCTGTTTAAAGCTAATGACAGAGTTCATTTGGTCATAGTTTTTATAAATTTTTTCAAATACACCGTGTACTCGCTGTTCTTTTGATTGCTGCATGACTTACCCTTCTTCCACTTTCTGATGGTACGCAGGTTCATTTTTCATATGATCCAAGCGATTTAATAGCTCTTTTTGAACGATCGGAGATGAAACTAGATGCACCTTGATTGATCGTTTGGCCTTTTCATAGCCTTCATTCTCAAAGTTGTCAAAACATGTATAGGCGTCCGTATAGCTATCGTTCAAAAAAAGTTTTAAATGTTTGTCGTCTTCTGCTTGTTTCATAAAACGTTTATAAACAAGGAAGCGACTTGCAATTTCATTCCAATGCGTCAATTGAAAGTGCTCAGAAATTCTTTGGAATAGCGCAGATTCCACTGTAGCAACACTTTTATAAAAGTGGGCTGCATCTTGAATGGATCGATCATATAGTCTAATTTTATGTTCATTAATCTCTTTGATCGCCGTGGCGAGAGTGCGGATCATGTAAATATCTTTCATGTCAGAGAGAAGAGAGTAATAGAGACCGCTGAAATAGTCTCCTGCTAGGATGGTCAACTGACGATTTTTGAACTCGTCTTGTTTGATGGCTGCAGCAGTTGTGACTTCGTCATGGGTATCAAGGGCAATTTGCACAAGCATCGCCGTTAAAATATAATTTTCTTTTTTCTCAGCATCGATTTGAGCTTCATCAAACATTGCATGAAAAAGAAGGAGCTTATCTTCATCGATGAGCGGCGCACGCAAATGCTTCGCCAAATAAGGATGAGAAAGCTTTTTGTTTAATTTTATATTCAGATTAGATAAAATTCCGTAGATGTCTTGCAAAGATATCACCCTTGTCCCAAAAATTACAGTTTCATATGTAGCTCTCTACATTGTATAGAGATTTATTATACCATATCAGGCCTGACTTTCATGCTATCAAGTGCATAGTCGTGCGTTATTTCTTTGCTTCGCTTTGAATTTCACCGAAGCTTGTTTGAATGACAGCATCGCCCCGCACTTTGATGGCTGATGTGTGCTCAGTAAATTGTGCGATAATGACTTCACCTTTATCGAGCTTTTCGGAATGGTGAAATCTTGTATCGGAACCTCTAGTTAAGCCGATCACATTGACACCATTATCAATGGCTTTAATCACCACAAAATCAGATGCTTTATTTTCACTCAATCTGTTCACCTTCCATCTATGGATTAGTCGTTTTTAATAAATGAAAGCACTTCTGCTCTTGCTGCCGCATCATTTGCAAATGTACCGCGTACGGCTGAAGTGACTGTTTTAGCGCCGGGCTTCTTCACTCCGCGCATCGTCATACACATATGCTCTGCTTCAACGACAATCATCACACCATGTGGATTTAAGGTTTCTACCATACTGTCTGCAATCGTTGATGTAATGCGTTCCTGAAGCTGCGGGCGCTTTGCCACGGCCTCTACTGCTCTTGCCAGCTTGCTGAGTCCCGTTACTTTTCCGCCGCGCGGAATATAAGCGACATGGGCTTTGCCATAGAATGGCACAAGGTGGTGTTCACACATTGAATGAAAAGCAATATCTTTGACAAGAACGAGTTCTTCATGATCTTCACCAAAAATGGTTTTAAAATGTTCTTTTGGATCTTCATTTAATCCCGAGAACACTTCTTCATACATTTTTGCTACTCGTTTTGGGGTATCAAGAAGTCCTTCACGATCTGGATCTTCTCCGATTGCTTTTAATATATCGCGTACCGCGTGTTCGATTAATTCTTTATTTATTTCACTCATGTATTATATCCTCCAAAGGCGATTACATTTCATTCAGATTCTAGCACACTTCAGATCCTAAAAGCAAAGGAGAGCGTTCTAAACAAACCATTTGATTCAAAAGGAAAAGCCCCTTATCAAAGGGGCTTTTCTAGACCAGTGTGAAACTGTATATGTATAACTCCTTCAATAGGATCATTACACATAACGATTATTTACCTGCCACCGCGTCTTTAAGTGCTTTACCTGGTTTGAAAGCAGGTACTTTGCTTGCAGGGATTTCGATCTCTGCACCAGTTTGTGGGTTACGTCCTTTACGAGCTGAACGCTCACGTACTTCAAAGTTACCAAAACCAATAAGTTGGATTTTGTCACCATTTTTAAGTGCATCTAAAATTGTATCAAAAACAGAATCAACTGCTTTTGTCGCGTCTTTTTTAGATAACTCGCTTGCTTCAGCAACCGCGTTAATAAGTTCTGTCTTGTTCATGCCTTTCACCTCCTCCCAAAAATATGCATTCAATAGATTGTTATCATTTCTTCACAATTCATCTTCTTTCTATACACTTTTTTTGAAAAAAAGAGCGTCTAGAAAGCGTCATACATGGCTTTTCATTAGAAAACTTCTCTTTGAAGGAATGTTTGTCCAACAAAGTGAAGATTTTCTGTAAGTAGATTAACACATATGAAATACCATATCAAGCATTTTAAAGGGAAGAATCCTTATTCGTCAAGGATTAAGGGCACTTTTGCGAACGAATATTCCTAATTTCAGCCTGAATCTGACTAATCTTTATACAATTGTCTTTTTATGACTTCACCCGCACGCAAAAAAAGACCCCCATCAATGAGAGGTCTCACATCCTATAGAATAATCGCGATCAGACCGCCTGATCCTTCGTTAATAATTCGTTCAAGCGTTTCCTTTAGTTTATACCTTGCATTTTCCGGCATTAGCGAGAGTTTTGCTTGAATGCCTTCTCTGACAAGCGAGCTGAGTGAGCGTCCAAATATATCGGAATTCCAGATAGAAAGCGGATCATCTTCAAAGTCTTGCATTAAGTATCGGACGAGCTCTTCACTTTGTTTTTCTGTTCCGATAATCGGCGCAAACTCACTTTCTACATCTACCTTAATCATATGAATAGATGGCGCGACTGCTTTTAATCTGACGCCGAATCTTGATCCTTGCCTAATGATTTCCGGCTCATCTAAACTCATATCTGACAAAGCTGGTGCCGCAATTCCGTAACCAGTCTGCTTCACCATTTTCAAAGCGTCAGACACTTGATCATACTCCGTTTTCGCATGTGCAAAATCTTGCATGAGCTCAAGAAGGTGATCTTTGCCCCTAATTTCCACACCAACCACTTCTTTTAGGATATGATCATATAGATCATCCGGCGCATACAGATCAATTTCTGCGATCCCCTGACCCATTTCAATGCCTGCTAAGCCCGCTCTTTCGATAAAATCGAATTCACTGAACTGACCTACCACTCGGTCAACATCTCTTAATCTCTTAATATCCTTGACGGTTTCTTTCACTGAATCCTGATAACTCTCTCTTAGCCAATGATCTTCTTTTAGTACCATGACCCAGCTTGGCAGGTTCACATTCACCTCAAGCACTGGAAATTCATATAATGCTTCACGAAGTACACTGAGAACGTCTTGTTCTCTCATACTTTCGACACTCATCGCGAGTACAGGAATATCATATTTTTGACTAAGTTCCTGCCGCAGTGCTTCTGTTTCAGGGTGATAAGGTCTCACAGAGTTGATCACCATAATAAACGGCTTTCCAACTTCTTTGAGTTCGTCAATGACACGTTCTTCTGATTCAATATAGTCATGTCTTGGGATTTCCCCAATTGATCCATCTGTTGTAATCACAACACCAATGGTTGAATGCTCTTGAATGACCTTGCGTGTACCAATTTCCGCTGCTTCATGAAACGGGATTGGCTCTTCATACCACGGTGTATTAATCATTCTCGGACCATTTTCATCTTCATACCCGCGTGCACCAGGCACGGTGTAGCCTACACAATCGACAAGTCTAATGTTGACATCCAGGCCGTCGCTCACGTGAATGGATGCCGCTTGATTTGGCACAAATTTTGGCTCTGTGGTCATAATGGTTTTTCCTGCTGCACTTTGCGGCAATTCATCCTGTGCTCTTGCACGATCTGCCTCATTATTGATATTCGGGAGCACCACGAGCTCCATAAACTTTTTAATAAACGTAGATTTCCCTGTACGAACAGCTCCAACGACTCCTAAATATATATCGCCTCCTGTTCGTTCAGCGATATCCTTGAAAATATCGACTTTTTCCAAGTGATCCCCTCCCGGACTTGCTATCCTCGTTTTCAAATAAAATACTCTATACTTCAATCAAACGGTGCTTGAAAGGTGTCAGGACAATATATGTGTATGACGTTGTCCTATTTGAATATGACACCTTTTTTGTTTTGAGAGTATGTTTAGCCATAAAAAAACCTTTCTCCTCATTTATATGCAGAGGAGAAAGGTTCATTCTTGTTTATGACGTCTTTTTTTCTAAAAAAGCCGGCTCACCTTTTTTGTTGATCGTATATGGAACAGAAAACGCTGGTACAAACGGGGTTTCCTGCCAATAGACATCTTGAATATTTTCACCTGGTTTCAGCTTTTGTTTCGTATTTTTCAAAATCTGGGCAAAATCACTGCGATAGTCAACATAGATTTCGCCATTTGAGGAAATCAGTAATGGAAGTGATTCACCCGTAACAGGGCTCGTCACTGTAGGCGGTGCTTTTAACCCTAGTTTTTTTTCATTTAACGTATATAAATCTTTGGATACTACTTTGCCATATGGCGGATATGTATGTTCATCTTGATATATTTTGATCCTTAGACGTAATTCACTGATCGTTTGTGTCATTTTGACATCAAGCAGTTTCACCGTTGGATTTTGTTCGACGTCTGTGAGGACATAGATATATTCGCCCCCGCCTTCAAAAGATGTCGACGGTACATCGTGTAAATATCTTGGTGACAGACGCTTAAAGTCAATGACATACTTCTGATAAATCGGTGTGTCGCCTTCTTTTGTTTCAATGGGCAAAAGGCCATTTGTCGCTTTTTGAAAATCTTCAATCGCTGTCTGCACACTTTGCAGCTGCTCTTTATATGGCACGCGGTTTTCAGCTTTGCGATTCTCTGGATAGAGGCACCCCGTAAGTAAAATAAGTGTTAACAGCATGACACTGATTTTTGCTTTGATCATCACATTCTTCCTTTTTCTTTATTCATTGACCGGCCCGCTAAATACAACTAAAAACACAATGACACCTGATATGAGCATTAAGCTGTACGCGACAGTTGAGGCTGTTATTTTCAGAAACCGGCTCTTCAGCTTAAATCTACTCAAATAAATGGTTACAACGGCTAAAAACATGAGCCCCATTGAACCAAGCGCAAACCACATCTTGATTAAAGCAAAACTCATCGTGCCTGTCCCCCTTTAACACAAACGAATTGTAAGCGTTTATATTTCATTCTAAACCAAAATTAACTAAAATATCAATCGTTTTTCCAATCATTCAGAAAAAAGTGCATAAAAAAACTGAAGCAAAGAGGGGGACTCTGCTTCAGTCAGTAGGTCGACTATTTTTCCTCATTCTGTAGAGGCAAAGCTCTATTCAAACTTCATTGTTATGTTATGCAAGTCTGCCCCTTCTTGCATCCTCTACACGCCTAAGTTCAGTCTTCCAATTACTTTGTTTGGTTTTCGAACATGTTCACAAGGTCTTCCATCTCATGTGTTTTCACACGTGCCATTAAGGATTCTACAGCATCGTCTACCTTTTTCCCTTCAAATAGGACGCCGTAAAGAGCCTCTGTAATCGGCATGCTGACCTTGTATTCTTTGGAGAGCTGATAAGCGCCTTTTGTTGTGCGGACGCCTTCTACCACCATGCCCATTTTTTCAAGTACTTCTTCAAGTTTATATCCTTTACCAAGTAAATTCCCGCAGCGCCAGTTACGTGAATGAACACTTGTACAGGTGACAATTAAATCTCCAACACCTGTTAACCCGGCAAACGTAAGAGGGTTTCCTCCCATTTTTGTGCCGAGGCGGGCGATTTCAGCAAGACCCCTTGTGATGAGCGCTGCTTTCGCATTATCGCCATATCCGAGTCCGTCTGTGATCCCTGCCGCAAGAGCGATGATGTTTTTCAGCGCCCCGCCAATTTCCACCCCAATCACATCAGGGTTTGTGTACACTCTGAAGTTGTTGTTCATAAACAAATCTTGAACAAATTGAGCCGCTTCAATATGTTCTGATGAAACTGTAACAGTTGTCGGATGACGCAGACCCACTTCTTCAGCGTGGCTTGGTCCTGACAGGACAACCACTGCTTCTCTTTTTGCTTCTGGGACTTCTTGTTCAATCATTTGAGAAATTCTAAGAAGTGTATCTGGTTCAATTCCTTTACTGACATGAACAAATGGCACCTTTGACGTAATGAACTCATTTGCCTGTTTCAATACCTCTCGAATAGCCTTTGTTGGCACAGCGACAATAATCGCATCTGTCCCTTCTAGTGCCTGTTTCATATCTGTTGTCGCTTGAATAGACGCTGGCAATGCAACATTAGGCAAGTAATCATGATTTTCATGTTTCTCATTGATTTGATCAATTAATTCTTGTCTATGTCCCCACATGTGTACATCATGATGATTATCAGCTAATACAAGCGCAAGAGCTGTTCCCCAGCTCCCTGCTCCAAGTACTGAAATTTTCTTCATCCTGCTCACCCTTTTTATTTTCTCGCTCTCGCAAATATTTTAATTGGTGTTCCTTCAAAACCAAATGCATCTCGAATTCGGTTTTCTAGGAAACGCTCATAAGAAAAGTGCATAAGTTCTGGATCATTTACAAACACAACAAAGGACGGCGGTTTGATCGCCACTTGTGTTGCATAGTAAATTTTCAGACGCTGTCCGTTATGGGTCGGCGTTGGGTTCATCGCTACAGCATCCATGATAATATCGTTTAGAATGTTCGTTTGAACGCGCATCGCATGATTTTCACTAGCGGTAATAATTGTTGGCATTAACGTGTGAATTCTCTTTTTCGTAAGAGCAGACATGAATAAGACAGGTGCATAATCAAGGAATTGAAAATGCTCGCGAATATTTTGCTCAAATTCCTTCATTGTACGCTCGTCTTTTTCAACAGCATCCCACTTGTTCACAATGATCACAACGGCTTTACCCGCTTCGTGTGCGTAGCCGGCAATACGTTTATCCTGTTCAATAATGCCTTCTTCACCATCAAGAACAACAGCGACAACATCCGATCGATCAATGGCTTTTAACGCACGAAGTACACTATATTTCTCTGTTGTTTCATATACTTTCCCTTTTTTTCTCATACCTGCTGTGTCGACAATGACAAAGTCACGTTGGTTGTACGTAAACATTGTATCTACAGCATCTCTTGTCGTACCAGCGATGTTGCTGACAATGACACGTTCTTCACCGAGCATCGCATTCACCAAAGAGGATTTCCCTACATTTGGGCGGCCAATTAAGCAGAACTGTACCACTTCTTCATCATACTGTGTATCTGGTAAGTTTTTGAAATGCTCTGCGACAGCATCAAGCAGATCACCTAGACCGAGTCCGTGCGTTCCAGAAATCGGATACGGTTCGCCAAATCCAAGTGCATAAAAGTCATACACGTCGCTTCTCATTTCAGGGTTGTCCAATTTATTGACAGCAAGTACGACAGGTTTTTTCGTGCGATATAAAATTTTTGCGACTTCTTCATCCGCAGATGTGACGCCATCTCTTCCATTGACCATAAAGATAATAACATCCGCTTCATCCATTGCGATTTCAGCCTGATGGCGAATTTGCGCCAAAAACGGCTCATCTCCAATATCAATTCCACCAGTATCTATTAAATTAAAGTCATAATTTAACCATTCAGCAGAGCTATAGATTCGATCTCTTGTTACACCAGGTGTGTCTTCTACAATCGATATTCTTTCGCCTGCGATTCGATTAAAAATTGTAGATTTTCCAACGTTGGGCCTTCCAACAATGGCTACGACAGGTTTACCCATAGTACCCTTCCTTTCAATCCAGCCGCGATTCAATATGTTCATCATCATGTTTCAACCGGGATTTATAATTTTCATTCAGTTTTATGAAATAAACCCTTCAAACATGAAGGGTTCAACTTATATATTATATCAATTTTTAATCAGACCACAATGAATAACTTAAAAATGTTTGACGATCAAGTAAAGATCTTCTCCAATGCCGTGTGCAATTCCATCTAAAATGGCCTCTAAATTCATGGCATACATGTCGAGCTCTTCTTTATTTTCACAGAAAAAAACGGCTGTTCCGCCAATGACCCGCTCTTTATTTGTTGTCGCCACAGCCAATATAAATTGTTCAATGGTGTTCGCCATGTCCTATTACCTCACTTTCTTTTTAATGAAATCTGTCGGCATTCTAATGGCATTTTCTAAAATAGGCACCTCTTCTAATACACGGACAGCCAAATCTTCACGCTGCCATTGCGGTAAGATGAATACGCCAAGTGTGCCATTATTCAGATCACGTTTTGCGAGCGGACAAAGCGATGGTTCACCAGAATCTCGGTATACACCAAGCACGTTGGATAAATCAAATAAGATGGCTTGCCGCTGCCCAAGGTTTGCGATGGTTGTGGCCGAGTTAAAATTCTTTGGAGTCAAGATGAACCCCATTCCATGCTCTAAAATCAATTTTTGCTTTTCAGGCAGCCCGATATTCATAATGTAAATATCATTTACGTAAAGTCCTGCGCCGTCAAAGCGAAGTTCCCCTTTTTGAATATTCACGATATCCTTTAATTGGCTCCCTGACATTAATAGTTTTGCCATGAAAAAACAAAGAATACCGACCACGGTCCCAACGACGAGCGAGAAGAAAATACAGGCGGTCGTTGTAATAAGGGCAGTAAGAATAGCAATATAATTTCGACTTTCAAAGGCAATCGCAATGCCTTCGATATATGTACTGCCTCGTGAGACAAGCTCATACGAATCCATTTGGGTCAATGTATTTCTTTCCATATTACGCACATCACGAAATTGCGTGGCTGCAAGCGTCAGAAAGGTAATTGCAGTGAATTCTTCCTGGATCAGCGCAGGCATAATAATAGCACCAAGCCCTGATGCGATAAAACCTAGCGCAATGTGAATCACTTGTCCATGAATATATGTGGGATATTGCCGATAATCAGTTCTTAGCATATAAAGCCTAGCCGCCATCCCAAAGATGACACCAATAATCACAGGAAACGTGTAATCCGTCATGTTGATTTTGCAGCCCCTTTTACTGGTTTTCTAGATGAACGGGTGTTCAAGAGTTTTTCAAGCTGACCTACACCTAATAGAAAGACAGCTCCTTGAACAGCCATGGAAAGAAACGAGAGATCTCCTATGACAATGGAAGATGTGAGGCGATGAATCGTAAGCGCATAAAGGGCTTCCCCCAGACATATAGCCATCATCCATAAAGTGATCCGTTCCGTTAACTGATGCCCATATGTTAAACACATCAAGATCAGCAAGGCAAATACAACCCAGTCCACCTTTATTATCGTGAACCAAACTGGATCATATAATGCAAAAATCATAAAAAAGGCATACGCACTGACCATGGAACCTAATTGCATGATTCGCATGATTCGATGAGCAGGCCGAAAGATCACGAATGACATGCAAGCATATAAAAAGGTCATCAAAAATCCTGCATTGATCCTCATGTCTAAAATAGAAACCATGACATGACTGCATATAATATGAATGAGAACACATACGCCTAGCACATTGCGCCACGTGCTTTTCTCCATGATAAATGTCACCATAATCCAAACGAACCATATTGACCAATAATAGTACAATGCCTCCAACCCTCATCACCTCAATTACATTATGGGAAAATCTCCAGTTTTTAAACGTATGAGAAGGTGCGAGATTTGCATGAAATAAACAAGAGGTGACACCCTAATAGTTGAGGAGGGATGTATAATGGGTAAGGATAGACAGGAAAAACGCCTAAAGGCGTCAAGAAGAGTTGAATCTGACCGCGATCAATCCATTCATCACAAAGGGGCAACAACTTTAGAAGGCCCGGAAGACGCTCGCAAAAGAAATCAATAAAAAAAGACATGTGATCACCACATGTCTCAGCGTGCAAACAAACCCTCGCATTCAATGTCAGCCTGCGCATTGGTGCTCATGAATGTCAAATTCGCTCCGCAAAAAGCAGCTGTCTTTCGTAGACAAAAAAGTTTTCTTTCACACTGAAAAGAAAACAAAGGGCTAAAATTTCATTTAGTCCTTTGTCTTCTTATTTCTTAAACTATAGTACGTAGTATCCACGCCTCTTTCTTTCAGCCAATGACTTGTTTTCCCTGTAAGCACAATTGGAGCTTGCCGTAGCTCCTCAATTGTCTTCATGCCAAGTACTGTCATCAACATCTTCACATCATCTTGTAGATCAATGATATCAGAAATGAGGCCCTTTTCTCCACCACTCGTCAGGGATTTTAAGAAAAAGCCGGCTAATCCAGCGGCAGACGCACCAAGAGCAATTGATTTTGTCACATCAAGTGCATCTTGAATGCCTCCAGAAGCTAGGACGGTTTGATCTGGAAAGGCTGTATGTACTTCAGCCAGACTCGCTGCAGTTGGAATTCCCCACTGGTCAAAATAGCGAAGTGCTTTTTGACGGCGCAGGTTCTCGATTTTAGAAAAATTCGTTCCCCCAAATCCGCCTACATCAACAGCAGCAACTCCAGCATCAAATAATTTCTTTGCTGTTTCCTTATTCATCCCAAATCCAACTTCTTTGACGACAACAGGTACCTCAATTGATTCAGTGATGGCTGCGATCCGCTCAACAGCACCTCTGAAATCACGATCTCCTTCAGGCATGACGATCTCTTGAATCACGTTTAAGTGAATTTGGAGCATGTTTGCCTCCAGCATGTCAACGGCATCCTGCGCTTGCTGAATTGTCGCCTCACTGCCTAAATTGGCAAAAACGAGTCCATCCGGATTCACCTTTCGAACCACTTCATACGTACGACGTTCGTCTGCATCTTTCAGTGCAGCCATTTGTGATCCGACTGCTACTGGAATATTGGTTTCCTTCGCTGCGATAGATAAAGAGCGATTAATCTCATAGGTCGATTCTCCGCCTCCACCAGTCATTGCATTGATAAAAATTGGCGAACCGAAAGTCAGTCCGCCAATTGTCGTATGTGTATCAATTTGTGATGTCGCAAGATCTGGTAAACTGGCGTGAACGAAGGAAACATCTTGTAAACCTGTTGCTGCATGCTGGCCAGTCGACAAAGCATGCTCAATATGCTGTTTCTTTCTTTCTGCTCGCGTCAATTTTGATCACCAAATTATTTTAGTTTATTGAGTTTATCACCAATCAGGTCACCAAGCTGGAATCCGCTTGTATTTTCTTCTTTCGCCTGATATTGACGGTAATCCTCTTCGATTTGTTTTTCAGGATTCTCTTCTAATTCACGAATGCTAAGTGAAATGCGCTCTTCATCTTCATTGACATCAAGCACTTTCACTTTCACAGTCTGCCCTTCTTCAAGGACTTCTTGAGGAGTACCGATATGTTTGTGTGAAATTTGGGAAATATGCACAAGTCCTTCTACACCTGGCAGAATTTCAACAAATGCTCCAAAGCTCACAAGACGTTGAACGGTTCCTTCAAGAACATCACCTTGTTTTACCTTTTCACCAATTTGGCTCCAAGGTCCTGGTAATGTTTCTTTAATAGATAGTGAGATACGTTCGTTATCACGGTCAACAGCAAGAACTTTGACTTTTACTTCCTGTCCTTCTTCAACAACGTCAGATGGCTTTTCGACATGCGCATGGGATAGTTGAGAAATGTGAACTAATCCATCAATGCCGCCAATGTCAACAAATGCACCAAAGTCAGTCAGGCGCTGCACTTTTCCATCAATCACACTGCCTACTGCAAGCTTTTGCAGGAAGTCTTGCTTCTTGTCTAATTGTTCTTGCTCAACGACTGCACGATGCGATAGAATCACGCGGTTTTTTTCGCGGTCAAGCTCTACCACAACAAGCGAGAGTGTTTTTCCTTTGTAGTCAGTGAAGTCTTCTACATAGTGTGCCTCAACAAGAGACGCAGGAATAAATCCGCGAACACCAATGTCGACCACTAGACCACCTTTGACAACGTCTTTTACTTCTGCTTCAAATACTTCTTTTGTTTCAAACTTTTTCTCTAGGTCTTCCCAAGCGCGGTCTGCATCAACAGCACGTTTCGATAAAATCAAAGCATCGTCTTCGACCTTTGTTACTTTAAGCTCTAACTCGTCGCCATCTTTCACGACATCTGATGCTTTTTCAACGTGAAGACTTGATAATTCACTGATTGGGATGATCCCAGGTTGTTTCACATTGACGATATCTACATTGACATGCTTGTCCTCAACTTTAGAAACAATCCCTTTCACTACATCTCCAACCTCTGGTACCTGAACATCGATTTGATTCATTTCCTCTGTCATTTCGATAACCTCCTTGGTCCAAACCTACACAGCTTAGTTAAAACGACTGGGTGAATATGTGTCCTTAGCATGATGATTGCCAGCCGAATATGTATTATAGAAACATTCAAATCAACAGAATTGCTTGAATGATCAATAAAAATAGTATTAGTATAAACTTCTAATAAAAGACCTTGTTTGTCAAGAGATAAACCTCTAACTTATAAAAGTTTTCTAAAATTTCTTACTGTTTTTCTACACGCTCTGCTGCATCTAAAATTTTACCTGCAACCTCTTGAATAGAAAGAGAAGTCGTGTCAATTTCAATGGCGTCATCTGCTTTCTTCAGCGGTGATACCTCCCGCTCAGAATCAAGCTTGTCACGTCTTGCAATCTCTTCGATCAGCTGATCGTAATTGACATCATAGCCTTTTTTCTGATTTTCTTCAAAACGACGTTTTGCTCTTTCCTCTACTGACGCAAGCAAGAAAATTTTCACTTCTGCATCTGGAAGAACATGCGTGCCAATGTCTCTTCCATCCATGACGACACCGCCTCGGTTCCCCAGCTCTTGCTGCCTGCGGACCATTTCTTCCCTAACAGCTCGATGCTTTGCAACAACAGAGACTTGATTGCTCACACGGTCTGTTCTGATGTCTTCTGTGACATCAATCGTGTCTAAATGTACTTTTTGACCTTCGTCAGTTGACACAAGTTCAATGACTGTCTTTTTCAATAAAGCATCAAGTGCCTGTTCGTCTTCAAGGTCTACGCCTTGATTGAGTGCCGCAAGTGTAATTGCGCGGTACATCGCACCTGTATCGATATAAATATATGATTTTTTCGCTGCGACAATTTTTGCCACAGTGCTTTTTCCTGCTGCAGCAGGACCGTCAATTGCGATAGATAATTTCTTTTTCATAATACCTCTCCTTGATTGAATCTCCCTTATGAATTGTAACACGATCACCGCTCAAACGGGGGAATTTTCTATCAATCCTTTTGCTTAAATGTCTCAATCCAATCTTCAATGCTCATGTTATTCACACCCTCGTATTGTACGACTTTTGACAAAAATAGTTCTCCTTTCGTCAAGTGAAGGGTGACCTGAACCGCTAAAAGCAGAATGAGCTGAATGAGCACTGCTTTGAATAGCCATCTTTCCATTGTTTTCATACAAAAAGCCTCCAACGCTAGATTCTTTCTCTCTAGTATGGAAGCTTTTGACAACCTTTATTCTTATACTTTTTTCACACGTGTTAGAAGCTGCTGCTGGAAGCAATACTTCATGATGTGCTGCTGGTGGTCGTTTGTGATTTCAGTAAATTCCATGATCGCTCTTGTTTTCCCCGTCTGTTCATCTTGATAAACACGATTCATTTCTGCAATCGCTTTAATTTTTACTGGTTCTTTAAGTGAAAGTTCAAACTCTGTGACGACCTCGCCATATTCTTTTAGTGAGACACCTTCTGGAACAGCAATTGCTACACCGCCAGCACTCATATTGACAATAAATGTGTCGAAGGTTTCTTCACCATTTTGCGTTATGGACGCTTTCACCATCGTATCCACTCGAAGATATTCTCTTCGCTGAAGCCGAATCATTTCTTCTTTTGGCGGAATCGAAACGACAATCATAGGGATATCTTCTTTTCTTTTCCCAATGACTTTGCTTGTACATTTGTATGGAATTTGATTTTCATCGAAAAAGAAGACGGTGATTTCTGTTTCTTGATTTAAATAGATCGTGCGCCCCGTTTCTTTATCAGCTGGATAATTAATGCAAATATCATCGTTATTATTTTCCAAAACTTTCGATTTTGCAGTTTTCACTTCTTTGTTCTCATTGACATACTCAATTGTGATTGCATCCCCTATTTGTAACATTCCTCATCACTCTTTTCATCTGTGAAATCGTATCCTCTCTTATATTAAACCATGTATAAAACAAAAGGAAAAGGCTTATTCGCCTTTTCCTCGCTTCCTTTTCTATAGGTCTTTATATATAGGTTCTGCATTTTTTAGCTTATCTACTCTTTCTTCTTTTCCAGTATCTGCATTAATGAACATTCGGTACGTGTCGTTTTTAATGGTTCCTAAAAACTCATAGCAGAGAACTTCCTCTGACATATCATTTTGAACAAGAGCTACATGTGTATCCTCAATCTTCACATGTTTATTTAAGGTCTTTTCAGCTTCTTTTTGAGAAATCTTTGGTGCTTTTATGTCACGTTTTCTGTGATTCATTAAATAGTCTTTCGCTGAGAATCCCACAACCTCTCCATCATCTAAAGCGACTTTCATTCGAATGCTATCTGGATAAAGCAATACGTTATTCTGTAAAGGGACATAGGTAAATACGCCGATATTATCAAATTGCGCACTCTCATCTAAATGAAATGATTCAGTATCGAATCCATGCTTCTTTAAGAAACTTAGTGCTTTTTCTGAGGCATCATTTAAACTGATTTTTTGTTTTTTCACTTCACGGTTCTGAAGAAGATAGACAGGATGGCCGCCTTTTTCAGTCAAGTCTAAATAAAAGTTTGCTCGGCTATCTGGGTCTGACATTGACAGGCTGTAGACATCACGGTTCGTTTTACTCCCACTTTTTCTCACCTTGAAATCTTTGTTATGGTCAGGCGCAAATTGCTGGGCGATACGGATCGCTTCTTTTTTTGAAATCTTTTGCCCTTTTAAGTGATTGTAGCCTTGCGTTTCTGATTCAGTTGACACATTTGTAGGACCAAGATCAACATCTGCAAACGCATCAGCATTTCTCTCAACGGTTTTTAATCCGTCAATGATGGTGTTGTCGTTTTTTCGATCTCCATCAGCCAGTGCCATTTCAACATCCATCCATTTTAAATTTTTGTTGAGTACGAGATGCTGCACTTGTCTAAGTTCGTTTTGAATATCTGCCGCTTGATCATATAAAGTGGTAATGGTTTTGTGTGTATCTTTGTTTAATGGTTCATCTGATAAAGATTTAAGTGACGATTTATAGCTAAAGTCACCGACATTCGCTAGAAACTCTTCTGTTTTGTTAAAAGGCATCAATGTGAGCGGAAGCTGGCTGACATTGTTATGCGCTTCTGATGACATTCTCCATACATCTGCAAGTGCTGGAGATATAGATGTTTGGCTGTTCATCGCAAGTGTTGCGCCAAGTTTATCGTGCAACTGATCGACTTGATACGTTAGATCATGGAAGGCTCTTTGATAGTTGTTCTCTGCATGAAGCAGCACTGCATCTTTTTCTTGATGCTCCTTATAGCCCCAGTATCCTGTTGAGATGACAGCAATTCCTAAAATAGCAATCAATATTCCTCTGATCATTTATTTACACCTCTTTTTATTCACAGAAAATATGTTTCCCGATTCGTTTAATTTGTGGCCTTCCCCAAATCCATGGGCTTGTCGCTGTATCAGGATTAAAGTAATAAACGGCGCTTTCAGATGGGTCCCAGCCATTAATGGCATCAAATACTGCCTTTTTAGCGGTTTCGTTTGGCGCCATATAAAATTGTCCATCTGCTACAGCAGTAAACGCAAGCGGTTCAAAAATGACACCAGCGATCGTGTTTGGAAAGGTCGGGTTGTTTAAACGGTTTAAGATGACGGCTGCGATCGCTACCTGTCCTTCATAAGGTTCACCTCTCGCTTCACTATAAACAGCTTGTGAAAGAAGCTGAATGTCATTGCTTGAAAAACCACCTGGCATGTTGGCTGCTGTTTGTTTCGGCGTTTGATTTGCTTGACCATTTCCTGACTGGTTTCCAGACTTCCCAGTCGAGCTGTTTCCTCCGCTTTGACTTTTTTGATTCTCTTTTGCACCTTGTGCTGTCTTTTTTTGCGTGTTTCTTTGAGCAGGAGCCTTTGTTTGCTGATCAAGAGGTTTCCCGCCATAATGCGTAAACTGATTTCCTTTTTGCAGCTGCTGCTGCACAAACTCTTTATAGTATTTCGTCTTTTGAACTAATAGGTTTTTTGTTTTTTCCCCTACGAGTCCATCGACTTTCTTTACACCAAACTGGCTTTGAAAATTGCGCACGGCCCAGTAAGTTCCCCAGCCATACACCCCGTCTATTTTTCCATTGTAAAAACCATTGTATTGGAGCCTTGCCTGGAGCTCGACGACATCTTCTCCTGTAGCTCCCCGCTGAATCACTTGATTCGTGAAAGCTTCACTTTTTTCAGCTGTCATCAATGAAGACGCGAGCAGAACAATTGAGAAGATAAGGACGATTTGTTTCATAAAACGAGCTTTGTCCATATTTGATCCTCCTGTACTTTTGATGTTTGAATATATGTTTCTTCCGATCCCTATTTTTATACATTCATCACAGGAGGGAATTGGATGGAAAAGACAAAAAACGCCCTAAAGACGTATAGGACGTTTTCCAATTTAAATTTGTACCATCTTCACCGCACGGGCTTTTTTGGCTTTCCGCAGACCAAACCACCATAAAAAAATCATGAACGGCAACATAATATATCCCCAATTTTTCATGCCAAGAAGAATGAAATCATATAAGCCATGAAAAAGGATAGGAAGTATTAAAGAGAGAATCAGCCATTTTCGCTGCTCTTTTTTATCAGAAAAGCGAGCTTTACCTATATAAAATCCCATCACCACACCAAATAAAGCGTGGCTTGATACAGGCAGCAAGGCACGTGTAAACGCGTACTCTACCCCATGACCCACTAAGTACAGAATATTTTCAAGTGTCGCAAATCCAAGTGAGACACTTGTTCCATAGACAATCCCGTCATAGTGTTCATCAAACTGTACGTGCGCATAGACACTGACCATTAAAATAAACCACTTTAATGATTCTTCTAAAAATCCCGATGTCACAAATGAAATCACGATAGGATTCGTAGCGATATTTTCCTCTTGGAGGACATACTGAATAAACATGGTTGGAAACACAAGTATGACACCTAGCATAAAAGATCTGATGACCATATGAACCGGCTCATTGTCGTATTGATCTTTCAAATAAAAATAACTTAAAAGTGCGATGCCGGGAGCTAAACCTGCTGAAATGATTGCGATCATAATCAGACCTCTTTCCCTACATTATCCTTTATTATCGTACCACGAATCACCCCTTTTTTATATGACTCGAGCCCATTTTCCCAAAAATAATCTTCTATATAATCCCAATTTACATAATAAAGAACTGAATCCCTTAGAAGGACCCAGTTCTTTTTTTACCCGTTGATTCTTTTGTTGATTTCTTCTGCAATTAACCCACCATGAAATCTTCCATTTTCAATGAAAATTTCGTTGGCGTTGTTACCAGCTGCAATAACCCCTGCAATGAAAATACCTTCTACATTTGTTTCCATTGTTTGTTCATCAAATGCTGGGCGGCCTGATTCTGGATCGATTGTTACACCCATTTTTTCTAAAAATGAATGATCAGGATGATAACCTGTCATCGCAAACACATAATCACTTTTCACTCGATCCGTTTGGCCCTGCTGGTTTGTAAAGACAACATCCTGTTCTGTGATTTCCTTCACCTCTGCACCAAACTCCATTCGAATGGTGCCATTTCGAACAAGCGCTTCAAACTCTGGTAAAATCCAAGGTTTGATGCTGGATGAATATTCAGTTCCTCTATATAAAACCGTCACCCTGCTTCCGCATTTCACAAGTTCTAGGGCAGCATCAACACTAGAGTTCTTCCCGCCGATCACCGTCACATCTTTATCAAAGTAGGGGTGTCCTTCTTTAAAATAATGATACACATGAGGAAGGTCTTCCCCTTTTACATTCATATAGTTAGGATGATCATAGTAGCCAGTCGCAATCACAACATAGTCACATGTATAGTCGTCTTTTGATGTATTTACCGTAAAACGGCCATCTTTTTTCGTCACAGCGTTTACCTTTTCAAAAGCATTCACACGAAGGCTTTTTCGTCTGACCACCTCTCGGTAATAGGAAAGCGCCTGAATACGAACGGGTTTCCGATTTTCAGTGATAAAAGCGACGTCACCGATCTCAAGCTTTTCACTTGTACTGAAGAAGGTTTGGTGTGTAGGGTAATGATAAATACTGTTGACCACATTGCCCTTTTCAATCACAAGTGCATCAATCCCAATTTGCTTGAATGCAATGGCAGCTGATAGACCGCACGGGCCTCCTCCTATTATGATCGCTTTTTCTTGTTTCATTTGTTCCACTCCTGTCGTTTCACTGCAATAACAATTGCTGGGCTGTTTGATTCTTTGCATGATTCCATAAAAAAATCTCCTATTTAAGGATAGGAGATTTTAAGGCGCGATGCAAATAAGTCGCTTAAATCCAGCCTCTGAATCGAGAAGCTTCAGCCATTTTACGTACACCGACCATATATGCTGCTAGTCGCATATCAATACGGCGGTTTTGCGCCATTTCATAAATATTATTAAATGATTTCACCATCATATCTTCTAAACGAGTTTCCACTTCTTCTTCTGTCCAGTAGAACCCTTGGTTATTCTGAACCCATTCAAAGTAAGAAACAGTCACTCCACCCGCACTTGCAAGTACGTCTGGAACAAGCAGTACACCACGATCTGAAAGAATTTTTGTCCCTTCCAATGTCGTTGGTCCATTTGCTGCTTCTACGACAATTTTGGCCTTAATGTTTGCCGCATTATCTTCTGTAATTTGGTTTTCAATGGCTGCAGGTACTAAGATATCACAATCTAGCTCAAGCAGCTCTTGGTTTGTAATTGTATCATTAAATAATTTAGTGACGGTTCCAAAGCTGTCACGTCGGTCAAGCAAGTAGTCAATATCGAGACCATCTTCATCATACAAACCGCCGTAAGCATCTGAAATTCCTACGATTTTCGCTCCGGCATCATACATAAATTTAGCCAAGTAACTTCCTGCATTTCCGAATCCCTGAACGACAACACGAGCCCCATTGATGTCAATTCCTTTTTTCTTCGCCGCTTCTTTGATACAGATCGTTACACCTTTTGCCGTTGCAGTATCACGTCCATGTGAGCCTCCAAGAACAATTGGTTTTCCTGTAATAAATCCTGGCGAGTTAAATTCATCAATTCTAGAATACTCATCCATCATCCATGCCATGATTTGAGAGTTTGTAAACACATCTGGTGCTGGAACATCTTTTGTTGGTCCAACGATTTGGCTAATTGCGCGAACATAGCCGCGGCTTAGTTTTTCAAGCTCCCTAAATGACATTTCTCTTGGATCACAGATAATACCGCCTTTTCCTCCGCCATAAGGAAGATCCACAATACCACATTTTAAACTCATCCAAATTGAAAGCGCTTTTACTTCTTTTTCAGTAACGTTCGGGTGGAATCGTATTCCGCCTTTTGTTGGACCGACAGCATCATTATGCTGCGCACGATAACCAGTGAAAATTTTCACCGATCCATCATCCATACGTACTGGAATTTTGACCGTTAATAGGCGAATTGGCTCCTTCAGCAATTCATACACTTCTTGCGGATAGCCCAATTTATCAAGCGCTTTATGTATGACGGTTTGAGTTGACTTTAAAACATCTAGCTTATCTTCTGCGTTATGAGCGGCGTTTTGATCGGCTGCCATTAAAATAAACCCCCTAGAAATCTTTCATGATCTACTGCTCCCTTTCAAGCAATAGTATACACCTTCGTACTGGTAAAGCAAAGGTAAAAAGCGTTTTTTATCAAAATAAAATATCAGCGTTTATAAATATAAAAATGGATATAAAAAAATACTGTTGTTTCATCACAACAGTATTAAATATAATAGAAAAAAGTGATTAAAAATACAGTTGAATCGTTTTCACTGCATCTTCCTGCATGATCACTTTTCCGTATTCTTTTAACCGGTGAATGGTTAATGTCGTCGGTGAACCGAACTCCGCTAAAATAGAAATGACCGTATCTGCAGACAGTTCTTCGAAATCATCTAGGCTGAGAAAATATTGACCTTCATAATGGTAAACTGTACCCCCTAAAAGTCCAATACGACTTAAACTATGGGACAGTTGAATCACATCTTCAAACGAGGCAAATTGATAGAGCACATGCTTGCTCTCGTCGAGCTTGACTTGCATCTCAATGTAATCTTCATCAAACTCATCATCAGCATCTTCCTGCTGACTCTTTGTCACAATGACGACCATCCCCTGCGCCTGAAGAGAAAATACTTCAACAGCAATCGGTCCATTCGCTTCAAAACCGAGCTCCTGATTCGCTTCGTTCATCATGTCTTTAAACAGCTGATGAACTTTGAACGAATCTTTCCAAAGGTCTTCTTTCGTAAGACCTCGGTCTGTCAGATCATCTAGTGTGAGAAAAATTTTGATTTTATTATAATTCAGACGCTCTAGCCGCATAACGTTCCCTCCTGCCTCTTCTAACACACATCATACTGTAGTATATGAGATGATGAGTCATAGGTTCTTAATTTTGTATTCAGTTTACACTGTGTCAAGACGGAAGACAAGCATGAAGCTATGCTTACGGTGACTTTTATGGAAAATATTGATGGGGCATCAACTTAGCGCGTTTTTAGCGGCATTAAATAGATCAGATGGGTTTCTGGTTCTGCTCCAAGACGCATCGGAATCTTTGTTGTTCCGTAACCATTACTAATCAGAAAGAAAGCACCTTTGACTTGGCCTGTTCTTCCTTTTTCATACGGACCAAATTTCCCAATACGAATTTGACCCCCATGGGTATGACCGCTCAAAACAAGATCAATTCCCTCTTCTTCACTCATCAAATGATGCACATCTGGGTTGTGTGATAAAAGGATATTCACGTCTTCTTTGACAAACTCCGGCCGTATCGCTTCATAATCTGCTTTTTCAAGCCGGATATCATCGATTCCGCCTATTTTAATGGGCTGTCCTTCAAAATTCCACACAGCCGTCTCATTTTGCAATGTCGTCACCTGATAGGTATGGAGGATGTCTTTGAGTTTTTGCTGATGCAGCTCATGGTCGTTATTCCCCCACACAAAATACACCGGGGCAATCCTTGCTAAACGTTTCACATTTTCTTCAACTCTAGCATAAGGGACTCCCTTTTCAGCTAAGTCCCCGCCGATCATAATGACATCAGGCTGCTGCTCTTTTACTTCCGCTAATAAAGTATCACTAATTAGACGGCGATGGGTATCAGAAATAAAAAAAATGACTGCAGGTCGATCTGACTGAAGTCCTTCTATTGTAAAGTAATGCTTTTTGATGTTGTTTTGTTTTGCCGTTTTCACCATTTTCGCTGTTACACACACACCTGTTGTCACAGCCGCTATGGCAGCAGTAAATCCGATGGCATATTTCATTATGAATGACTCCCTTGTATCAGCTTTCTTTTATAAGACGCTTGAATGAAAAAAGACGTTTCAACTGTTTAAACGTCTTTTGCTCATTTATTTACTTTCATAATAGAGATTGATATCATATTGCGTCTGCATGAAGTGGAAAACGGCCTCGCGCTCTTTCCATTGATTTGATTGAGGCCATAAATCTGTGCTTTTCTGTATAATTTCACATCTGAGCTTATGATATTCATCCTCAGCCTTTTCTTCTTTTTTCTTATAATAATACGATGCGTAAAAAGCAAACACTTCAGCCATGATCCAAAACAGAAACACCTCATGGCCAAGCAATGTGGCAATCATCGCTTCCGGCTGCAGGGAGCCCCCGCTATTAGCTGTTATCACAAAATAAAACAGAAGAATCGCAAGTGATAAAAGGGCTGTCCATTGCCACCTTTTGCATTGTTTTGCAAACCCCTCGTATTTGCGCTTCCTTTTGATCAATGTTTCAATCATTTTCTGTGTCGGCTGATCCATATAGCGGCTGATTGCGTGCAATGTCATCACATACACCCTTGTCCCTTTTTTCTACATATGTATGTGCTTTTCGATTCATTCATGTCAAATATTAATTTTCTAATGGGATATTCAATACTTGTCCGCTGTACACGCTATTTCCTTTTAAATGATTGTAAGCTCGAATTTTCTCTTCCCCTGATCGGTTTTGATAATACTTCATGGAAATTCGATACAAGTTTTCCTCTGGTCCAACAGTATGCTGCACGACACGAACAGGTTTTTCTTCCTGCTTCTTCTTCTCTTCTGCTTCTTTTCGCTTTTTCTCTTCCTGCTGTTTTTGAAGAGCGAGCTGTTGCTGCTCACGCTTTTTTGCAGCTTCGGCCTTTTCACGCTCAGCCTTCTCTTTAGCGGCTTGTTCTTTTTTCTTTTGCTCTGCTTTTTCTTTTGAACGCTGCTTTTCTTTATCAGCATCTTTCTTTTTCTTCTCATCATCAGACGCATCCGCTTTGTCAGCGCTTGAATCATTTTTTGTTTCAACAAGTGCTGACGGGACTGGATCTGTGTCAGCACTCGATGTTTTATCAATATAAACACCTTGATTGTTGTTATCGTTAATTTCCTTTGATGTGTAATAAATCAACAGGAAGAAAACCGTGACGACAATAATAGGAAAGATAATAGCCAGTGTCGTAAACAATGGATTACGCACCTTTTTGGTTCGCTGCTTTTTATATTCATGAAAATCTTCTCGTGTAGGAAAGTGAGAGTCATCTGAAGGATGCACTTTTTCTTCTTCAAGATTTTCCTCTACATCATCATCATGGATGTTTGTCAGCTGCTGTTTTTTTCTCTTCATTCTCGACATTTCTTCCATGTTCATCCCTCCCCCAATATTTAAAACGAATTTGACATGCAAAGACTAGGTCAATGACAAAGTGTGTCATGACAGGAACGAATAAATTTCCTGTCCACTCGTATAAAAGTCCTAAAAAAATACTAATAGAAACCACAAGGATAAACAAGAGTATTTTTGACAAGTAGCGAAAGTGAAGAAGTGCAAACACAATGCTTGCAATCTCCAGTCCAAATTGCTGCTGAACGATCCCGCGAAATAAAATTTCTTCTGAAAAGGCAATGAGCAGCGTTAACCAAACAATATGCGGGATGCTGCGGTTTTTGAACATTTTTTCATTTAATCCGCCATCATCATACATATGAGCCGGAAACACCTTCATGACAATAGCGTCGACAATAATCACAAGCAAAGCGCCGCCAATTCCGTAAGTCAGGATACGCATATCTCGGATCTGCCATAGGGCTGTAAAATCAGTCCAATGATCAAACATAAACATCCCTAGTAAAAAAGAGACAATCAGCATGAGCAGCTGTGTAAAATACAACTGTTCTACTACTTGTCGATCGGTTAATTTTTCAATAATACGGCGATGTTGTTCAATCAATGCTGCGCCTCTTTTGTCAGATGAAATAGACGATCCAGCTCGGTCTTCCAGTGTTTCATTTCATTCAGCTCCAATGGTTGATCTTTTTTTTCGTAATCAGACAGGTCAAGTCCGCATGAAGAGCAGCAGTTCCCAAAGGAAGCGTCCTCCGTTAGATCAAGCTGCTCATCAAAGTATGATAACAGAGATTGCCTAAAGCAGCGATGGCCAGTGATATGCTCTTTAAACTGCCACACTTTTTTTAGCTTTTCTGTTTGTCTATCCTGCAGCTTTTCTTTCAGCTTCTTCATGAGTAAACGGGGCTGTTCAGTTTGGTACATCGTGTAATAATGCGAGAGCATTCGCGCGCGCGTCTCCTGAAGCCCTGCTTCCATCAATTGTTCACGTAATTTTTTTTCATCATTGATCGGCATTTGTGATACTCGAGCTAAGAAAAAATCAATTTCTGGATCATCAAAACCTTCTGCTTGAATCAAATGACTTTGAATATCCGCATCCTCTTCTGTATATAAAAGAACGCTCACACTTTTTTTTCCATCCCGTCCAGCTCTTCCAATTTCCTGCATAAATGCTTCAATTGACTGAGGCGGACTCATATGAATCACAAAGCGTATATTTGCTTTATCAATTCCCATTCCAAAAGCACTTGTACAGCAAATGAGATCAATTTGACCACTGATAAATTGCTGCTGGATCAGCATGCGGTCCCCTGACTCCATTCCGCCATGATAAAACTCTACACGCTGATGCGTTTTTTGTTTCACCAAACGTGAAATATCTTCTGTCATTTGCCGGGTCGGACAATAAATCAGCCCAGGCCCTTGAAGGGCTTCCACAAGCTCAAGTGCTCGTTTCTCTTTTGCTTCTTTCGTTTCATGCGCCTCTTTTAATAGAGCAATATTCGGCCGGTTGACTGAATGAATATGAACATCTGGATGCTCTAGCCGCAACGTTTGCACAGTATCTTTTAAGGTTTGTTTCGTCGCAGTTGCCGTTAGTGCTAAGGCGACAGGATTGCCGAGCGCTTCTCTCCATTCTCCAAGCTTGGAGTATTCCGGGCGGAAATCATGTCCCCATTCCGATATACAGTGAGCTTCATCTACAACGAATAGACCCACATGCATCGCTTTGAGCTGCTCTACCAATACCTCTGACATAAGCGCCTCAGGTGCGACAAATAAAAATTTATATGATGGCAAATGCCGAATAATATGTCTTCTTTCTTGAAAAGACAGTGTACTGTTAAGCGCAGCCACTCGCTTTTCACCGCGCATTTTCATGCGTTCCACTTGATCTTCCATGAGTGATAAAAGAGGTGAAATGATCAGCACTAACCCGTCTGTCAAATAGCCCGGAATTTGATAACAAAGGGACTTCCCGCCACCAGTAGGAAGCATGGCAACCGTATCTTTTTGTTGAAGTACACTTCGAATAATGTCCTCCTGACCTGTTTTGAAGGCATCATAACCAAAATATCGCATCAGCGTCTGATGAAGCTTATCCATTTGCTTTCACCATCCTTGTCAATGCCAATCGTATTTGAAAATAAGTAAATGAATGCTCGAGACTTTCTTTGATCAGCTTCATCTTGTTGGTTTGGAGCTGACCGGCTACCTCATGTATCGCCTTTTGAGCTTCACTGCTGACATATGGTTCGATCGAGAAGCTCGGCTCATGTATCGAGAGCTCCACAATATGATCTTCAATTGTCGCTTTTTTTAATGAACGAATATGAGCAATTTGATCAATACTGAACCCTTTTTGTACAAGCTCAAGCGTTTTATGGGTAGAGGTGGTCAGCACACGTTTGAATTGAAGATCATCTATCATTCGCTGGATGATCGGCGCCTCACCTTTTTGCGCACATTGAATAAAATAATGGAGCACATTCCAAAAAAGCAAGTAAACATACCATACATCTTCTTTCATCCATTCCGCCATTTGCTGGTATGTCCGTCCGATTCTTTCATTGGAAGTCAATGAATAAACAAAAAGCAGTGCCTCTTGATCAGTTAAATGAGCAAGAAGTGTTTCAAGCTCATGATGGATATCTTCAGAAAGCTTTTTCTTCTGGTGATATTGCGAGAAGAAGGATTTTGTCCAGTTTTGAACCGATATATCTCTTTGAATCGGCACATAGTGTTGTGACCCCGCTGCATGATGTGAAAGGACCTGCACAAGTAAAGACAGCCTCATCCATAACACCTTTGCTTTATCATGATACTTGGCACCATTAAAATAAACTGGCATCGGTTTTTCAGTGAAACACTGCCTGACCATACTTATTCCTGCATCTGTGGCAATGAATGTATCCCCTGTCTTTCTGATGAAGTGCTGCTCTTTTAGCCTTTGTACAGAGCGGTCCAACTGATCCCTCGTAAAAGCTGGATAGCAGCCGAAGTAGCTAGAAAGCTGAAATAAACTTGCATCCTGTATCGTTTGTGATGATTTTTTTCCTTTAAAAAGATGGTAGACAGCACTAATGGAGCGTTCGCCGTTCAATTTATGTACGCTGTCCATCAACATGACATCCAAGTAATGAATCGTCATTGACCAAAGCACCTGTCTTCCTGACAAAATTCGAATATTTTCTCCCTTTATTTTAACAGATTTCATTGAAGAAGAAATGTTTAAACTCAATTAATGGGGGAAAGTTATGAACAAACCCTTATGTGATAAGCATTCTCAATCACTTTACAGTTGAAATGTGAATTTAAAATCATTACAATAAGGTTTGAGGAAATTGGTTTTTTATCGGTGAAACTAAAAAGGTTAAACCATTTGTTCCATCGAACAATCTGGGAGGTATTTTTTTAACATGGCAAAATATACAATTGTAGACAAAGACACATGTATTGCTTGCGGCGCATGCGGTGCAGCTGCTCCAGACATTTATGATTATGATGATGAAGGCATTGCATTTGTCACGCTTGATGACAATCAGGGGACTGTAGAAGTTCCAGAAGTACTTGAAGAAGATATGCTTGATGCATTTGAAGGTTGCCCAACTGACTCAATCAAAGTTGCGGACGAAACTTTCGATGGTGATCCACTTAAGCATGAATAGGATAAAAGCCCCTTTAAAAGGGGCTTTTTTTATATTAACTATTTTGAAGTCGGCGTTTATTTTCAAACCATGGACGCATTTTGACAAAAATGAAACTAAAGACGATGGTGATGATGATTCCTTTAATCAGGTTAAAAGGCAAGATCCCTGCTGTAATGGTTGCCTTTAGCACATGATCTGACAGGACGGGTGCATTCAAAAACCATGTATAAGCAGGAAGGAACAAGAAATAGTTTAAGATGCTCATCATGACTGTCATGAGTAATGTTCCGAGGATCATGGACCATGCTAACCCTCTTGCTGATTTAATCTTTTTAAAAATAAAAGCCACCGGTAAGATGAATAGTACACCTGCTGTAAAATTCGCTACTTGATCCACAGGCACACCGGACATGCTACCATGAATGAGGTAGTGCAGTAGATTCTTTAAAGCTTCAACAGCAATCCCAGCACCTGGCCCATAAATTAAAATCGCAATAATCGCAGGAATATCACTAAAATCAATTTTTAAATACCCAGGCAGCCCAGGGAAAGGGAAATTCAATAACATTAATACAAATGCGATACTGCTAAGCATGCTGATGACAACTAAACGTTTTACTTTACTTTGATTCAATATTCTCTCTCCTTTTCGATCAAATCTTTCGAAAAGAGGATTGTTCAATTTTAGCCACAAAAAAACCGCTCTGAATACATACACAGGAGCGGGAAATTTAGGCTACACAAATAAACGTATAAACAGACATGTTTTCAACGTTTACGAACCTCCATCTTCTCCCATCCAGACTATACTGTCGGCTTCGGAATCACACCGAATCCTGCCAAAAAAGGCTCGCGGGCTTAGAGACTATGCCTCATCACCGCCGGTAGGGAATTACACCCTGCCCCGAAGATTGATCATTATTCAATTCGACATCATTATATATGATATATGAGCATTTGTACAGATAAAAATCCTGAGCAAATTCATCAGTTTTAAGAAATCGCAAAAAACCTAAAATTTATAATGACAAATGCGTAAAAATTGGGTATCTTTTGTTTAAAGGTGTCCATTCTTGATCAAGACACTAAAAAATGTTCGTGTTTTCTTTTTCGCTTTACTGCTTTAATTTGATTGACACAGTGAAAAGGAATATGGTAAATTATCAGATATTTATGACGTTTATTTTAGGAGGAAATCTTACGATGTTTCGAGTATTAGTCTCAGATAAGATGAGCAATGATGGTCTTTTACCACTATTAGAATCAGATTTTGTTGAAATTGTTCAAAAAAATGTAACAGAAGCAGAAGATGAATTACACACGTTTGATGCCTTACTTGTCAGAAGTGCCACAAAAGTGACAAAAGAACTTTATGAAAAAATGACTTCATTAAAAATTGTTGGTCGTGCCGGTGTGGGAGTCGACAACATTGACATTGATGAAGCAACAAAACATGGTGTGATTGTCATCAATGCGCCAAATGGGAATACGATTTCAACGGCAGAGCATACGTTTGCGATGATCTCATCTCTCATGCGTCATATTCCTCAAGCCAATATTTCTGTGAAATCAAAAGAATGGAACAGAGGCGCATATGTCGGTGCTGAGCTTTACGGAAAATCTCTTGGGATTGTTGGCTTAGGCAGAATTGGAAGTGAAATCGCCCAGCGTGCAAGAGCATTTGGCATGACCGTCAACGTATTTGACCCTTTCCTCACAAAAGAACGTGCCGAAAAAATTGGTGTCAATGCAAAATCACTTGATGAAGTGCTTGAAGTATCAGATATTATTACGGTACATACACCTTTAACAAAAGAAACTAGAGGACTTCTCAATAAAGAAACAATCGCAAAAACGAAAAAAGGTGTTCGTCTAGTGAACTGTGCACGCGGCGGTATCATTGACGAACGAGACCTTCTTGAAGCACTTGAAAATGGTCATGTCGCAGGGGCTGCACTCGATGTATTTGAAGTAGAACCACCTACTGAGAATCCACTTGTGGATCATCCAAACGTCATTGCCACTCCGCATCTTGGTGCATCTACAAAAGAAGCACAATTAAATGTGGCGGCACAAGTCTCTGAAGAAGTTCTTCAATTTGCAAAAGGACTCCCGGTCATGTCATCTATTAATCTACCAGCGATGACAAAAGACGAGTTCAAAAAAATCCAGCCTTATCATCAATTTGCAGGAAAACTTGGACGTCTTGTTTCTCAATCGATGAGAGAACCTGTAAAAGAAGTCAGCATTTCATATGAAGGATCTATCGCAAAACTCGAAACATCATTTATTACAAAAAGTCTGCTTTCTGGCTTTTTGAAAGAGCGTGTCGATTCGACTGTAAATGAAGTCAATGCTGGTATGGTGGCAAAAGAACGCGGCATTAGCTTTAGCGAGAAAATTTCTTCAAGCGAATCTGGCTATGAGAACAGCATTTCCATTGAAGTCAAAGGTGACCTTTCCACCTTTACATTAAAAGCAACGTATATCCCGCATCTAGGTGAACGTGTCGTTTCTATTAATGGTTTCAATATTGACTTTTACCCAGATGGGCACCTTGTCTATATTCAGCATACTGACGCACCTGGTGTGATCGGTCAAGTTGGAAAGATTTTAGGCGACCACGATGTGAACATTGCGACAATGCAAGTAGGCCGTAAAGAAAAAGGCGGCGAAGCCATCATGATGCTTTCTTTTGACAAGCACCTTGAAGATGAAATTGTCCAAACGTTAACTAAAGTGAGCGATATTCTTTCTGTACGTCTGATTGACCTATAAAAAAATGGTAAACCTCATGCTTTTGCATGAGGTTTATTTTGTTGAAACGATTAAACGTTCACCTGTCCGTATGAGATGCGTTGTCAGTGCATTGATTTTCTTCAATTGATCAACGGTCATTTGATGTGCTTTAGCAATGGACCAGAGCGTGTCCCCTCGTTGTATGACATATGTATGTTTCTCATATCCATCTACATGAAGGGCTGGCTCTTGGAAACGATCTCTTGCAATGATTGTGAGCGGATCTACTGCATCTTCTTTACTAACTGACCAATTCCCCCTGTGCACCTCAAAATGCAAATGAGTGCCCCTAGAAGCGCCTGTGTTGCCTATGATGCCGATCGGCTGCCCTGTTTGTACATGGTTACCATTCTTTACAAAACGCGCATTTAAATGCGCATAGACGGTTTCATATCCATTTGGATGCCGAATAAATACAACTTCTCCATAAGTAGCAGATACATAGGAACGAGTAACCACACCTTCGCTTGCAGCAAAAATGGATTCTCCTTCTGGTGCAGCAATGTCTAACCCCTTATGCGAACCACCTCTTGTCCCAAACAAATCAGTGACTTCACCTTTGATTGGTTCCACCCACTCGGTTGTTTTCTCTGCATGGGCAAACGGTGATAAGGTCAAGAACAAGAAACAGCTAGCACATATGTAGCAATACCTTTTCATCAGTGACTTCCCTTCTTTGAAGTTCTTTTCATGACAGCTTAGTATACCTCAAGGAAGCCCTTTTCTATACATGAAAAAAGAACGCAATAAGTTGCGTCCTTTAGCGTTCTTTAGCGTTCTTTAGCGTTCTTTGATAACAACTGGGTTTGGCAGTGCCGGTACCTCTAGCGGTTCTTTTAATTCATATGGGCCTACTTGATCTGTTCCTGCATTTTGTATCGTGACATCTGTAAAACCGAAATCTTTCGCTGTGAGCAGCAGCCCTTCAATAAGTAAAATATGATCAATTGAGTCCGTTAATTGTGCTGATGCTCCAAACGTGATGGTTGCATGTTTACCTTTTGATGTCACTTTTTTAATAGGCTCTTCTTTAATGAGTGGATCGAGTCCTGCATCATTCGCCCGCTTCATCGCCTCTACCGCATCTTTATAAGAAGGATAATCATCTTTTGAGGGCACCAAAAATGTCCCGCTCTTATTTTCTAAAACGTAGTAAGCGTGCTTTGTTTGTTTATTAATTGAAATGGTACCTAGACGGCCATTCGTCCCTAATTGAAGGTGCGAGCCATTGACAGACTTGACCTGTACTTGTTTATATTGGCTCCATTTTAACGTTTCTTTTACCATGTCTTTAAAACGGTTGGCTTCTTTTAATGTATCAAGAGACAAATCATTTTTCAGCTGAAAAATCAGTGTATCCCCTTTTTCACTCACATCCACCATATCCATATAGGCTTGAAGAGGTTTTGTCATTTCAGGCAGCTCCAGTTTTTCATATGTATCAAGAAGCGCCTGCACATCGTCATGCTTATTTTCTTTTTGAATACTGATTGGGACAACTTGAGAAGTCGATTCATCTATGTATGAAATCGTCATATACTTTTCTTTGTCAGATGCATAAGCAACATATGAAGGATCATTTGTGTTTTTTACCGCCTCTAATGTAGCATTCACCTGTCCTTTTTCAGCACTCGAGTCCATTTTCACTTTCTTTATATCTTGAGCAGCCGGCTGAAATAAATGAGGAGAAATCAAAAACGCCATAAATAAGACCACAACGGTTGCGACCGCTGGACCGATCCATCTGGCACTTTTCTTTTTCTTCCCGCTTGCCATCAGCATTTGCTGGTAAATCTGCTTAGATGAACGGTTGTCCTCCACCTTTGGAAGCTGACTGAGTAATACTTTAATTCGTTCTTCGCTCCAATTGGACCTGTTCGTTTTCATTCACTAGCTCCTCCTTCAAAAGCTCCATATGTTTTCGGAGCACTTTCAGGCCTCGGTGCTGCGTTGTTTTGACTTTGCTTTCCGAGAACTTTAGCGCCTTGGCCGTCTCCATGATTGAGTAGCCTTGGATAAACCTTAAAATGATGACGGCTCGTTGATCAATGGTGCAATGATCAAGTGCGGCATAAATTTCTTTGATATTTTCATCCTGTACAGCCAATTCATCTGGGAGCAGGTCTGGATCTTTTACATCCTGTTTATCCCAATCAAACGTGCCGAGCACCCGTTGTCTGATGGTTTGCTGTTTGCGAAACCAGTCAATTGCCACATGCCTTGCAATTGAAAACAGCCATGTTTTCTCGCTGCTTCTTCCTTCAAAAGTTTTATATGAGTGAAGTACCCGAATGTAAACCTCCTGCACGAGATCCTCTGCCTGATTTTTATCTTTTACCATATAAAATAAAAATTGGTACAAATCTTGATGGTACGAATCATATATTTTTTGAAAGGTTTCATGCATAGGAAACCCCTCCGTTCACTTATTTTTGTCGAGTGACTCTCACAAAACGTTACATTACAACTTTATGACAAATATATTACAAGATCGACAATTTGGAAAGGGCTTTTTGTTTAACTTCTCCTTAAAAATATGAAAATAGAAAAAACACTTCATTTTCTTTCGAAAAGAAGTGTTTCTCATGTAACAAGATTCTTCGTCAAGATTAGACGAGTTCCTGCTTTTTTTTCGGAATATAGAAAGTGAAGTGAGTACCTGTTCCAGCTTTACTATGTGCATGAATGGAGCCTTGATGCGCTTCTACGATGTTCTTCACAATCGCAAGGCCCAGCCCCGTACCGGAACGTCCTCTTGTTCTTGCTTTATCTGCTTTATAGAACCGTTCAAAAATAAATGGGAGATCCTCTTCAGGAATGCCGCTTCCCGAATCTTTCACATCCATCTTGAGCCCATTTTCCACCGATTGAACTGAGAAGTGAACTTCTCCGCCTTCTGGTGTATGACGAATGGCATTGTCGATGAGATTTGTAAAAACCTGTTCTATTTTATCTGGATCAAATACAAAATACGGTTCTTCTACTTGAATTTCATATGTCAGGTTGATTTGTTTTTCTTTCGCAATTCCAAGGAATTTACGGTAGATTTTTTCAGTCAGCTCTTCTGTATCAGTTGATTCAAGATTCAGTGTAATATGACCAGCTTCCATACGTGCGAGATCGAGAAGATCATTCACAAGACGCCCCATTCGAAGTGATTCATCATAGATAATTTGGGCAATCTCTTTCTTTTCCTCTTCTGATCCGGCAATGTCATCGACAATCGCTTCACTATAGCCCTGCAGCATAGCAATAGGTGTACGGAGTTCATGACTGACATTTGCAATGAAGTCTTTTCTTAGCTTATCCAGTCTTCTCTCTTCTGTCATATCGCGAAGTACCGCAACCGCCCCTCTGACATCTTGCTGGTTATAAAGCGGAGACATAAGAAGAACCCAAGTACGCCCTTGCAGCGTGACTTCGATCATTTGCTCTTTTTCCGTACTGACGGCAGTATGAAACAATTCACGCGCTTCTGGCGGCAGTTCATCCCCATCTTTGATCTTCATATTTTGCTCGTAATACCAAGCCTGCAAGAATCTTTCTGCAGGAGGGTTTGTCATGAGGATCGTTCCATCAATATTGATCGTGATGACACCGTCTGCCATACTGCTCAGAATGTTGGACAAATGTTCTTTTTCTTGATTTAAAGCGGTTATATGAAATTTAAGCTGCTTGCCCATTTGATTAAAGGCGATCGCCAGTTCCCCAATTTCGTCTTGCGTTAAAATAGGAATCTTTGTATCAAATTTTCCTTTCGCCAAATCTTGTGCTCCCTCTCTCATCTTTCTGAGAGGATAGGTGACACGAGTGGATAAGAAGAAAGCGAAAATTGTCGTCAGCACAATCGCAATTCCGGCTGCGAGGAAGATATAACGCGTCGTATGTTTTGTTGTCTGCTCTACAGCAAGGAGGGATTGAGAAAGAAAGACCATCCCTTTCTTTCCGTTCGCCTCGTAAGGAACACCTACTACAATGCGTTCATCCTTCTGATTGCCTGTATCAGATTCAGCTCGTTTACTGATTTTTTTTCGTTCTGTCAGTGCTTTGTTCAAATCTTTGTCTGCTTCAATTTGTTCTTTTGTGATCGCAGGAAGCTTCCCGCCTTTTTCAGACGAATACCATTCTAGTCCATCCTCTTGAACAATCGCGATACTTGTCAATTTATCAGCTAGTTCTGATGTAATCGACCTTGCAAGCGATTGATCCTCATGGCTTTCTAAAATGACTGCTACTTTGTTGGCCATTTGTGTTAAATCAGACTTTGCTTCTTCGACATGGTAGTTCTCAATGAATTCTAAAAGAAGCACAGTTAAAATCGATAAAACAATGAGCACGAGGAAAAGAATGGTTAACCATAGCTTTCCTACGACACTTTTCCACAGCTTCATTCAGTGCCGACCTCAAATTTGTACCCGACACCCCATACTGTCACGATTTTTTTCGCTGCTTCAGGTGACACTTTATTTAGTTTTTCGCGAAGCCTTTTGACGTGGGTATCCACTGTTCTCAGATCCCCAAAGAATTCATACTGCCACACTTCTTTGAGAAGCTTTTCCCTGTCATAGACCTTATCCGGCGTTTTTGCCAAGAAGTACAAAAGTTCGTATTCCTTCGGCGTGAGGCTGACTTCTTTTCCATCTGCTGTGACCCGGTGTGCATCATGATCAATGGATAGATGAGAAAACACAAGAACATCTTTTGTGGTTGTTCCAGTATTGAGATATGACGTTTGAGACGATCTTCTTAACAGTGCTTTCACACGAAGAACCACTTCACGCGGACTGAAAGGTTTGACGATATAATCATCCGTTCCTGCCTCAAAACCTTGCACACGGTTGGCTTCCTCACCTTTTGCTGTCAGCATAATAATTGGTGTGGCTTTTTTATCTCGAATTTGATTACACACTTCGATCCCATCTGTCCCAGGCATCATTAAATCAAGCAAAATGAGGTCATAATCGGTTTGAAGTCCTTTTTGAATGGCCTCATCCCCATTTTCCGCTTCATCAATTTCATAATTTTCCCGTTCTAAATACATTTTTAAAAGGCGACGAATTCTTGCCTCATCATCGACGACTAATATTTTCGTTTGAGTTGTGTGTTCCATTAGACAATCCTCCTGCTTTCTCCGTTGTTACATACATTTTAACAAAAAGCCGAATCGAATCATAAAAGTTGGCCTTTTTCATGCGATTACGCGTAAGAATGAAGCCCCGCAATCACTAGGTTGACAAAGATAAGGTTAAACATAATGATCGCAAATCCGATTACAGCAAGCCAAGCGGACTTTTCACCATGCCAGCCTCGTGATAACCGAAGGTGGAGATAGGCGGCGTAAAATAAAAATGTAATTAAAGCCCATACTTCCTTCGGGTCCCATCCCCAGAATCTCGTCCATGCAATTTGTGCCCAGATCATCGCAAAAATAAGACCGCCTAACGCAAATACAGGGAAACCAATGGAAACAGCCCTGTATCCAATTTCATCGACTAAATCGAGATTCACCTGTCTTACGAGCGGCTGAAGCAGCGCACTTAGTCGTTTGCGAATGATCAATCTTAGCAGTCCATAAATAATCAGCCCAACGCCAAATGACCACAGCACTGTATTCACCTTTCTACCTGAAAAAACAGGCGGCAGATCAACTACAGGCTCTAAACGATCTTTTGTGATAAGTTCTCCTTTATGAGGTCCTACTAAAGCAGGAAGCTCATAGACCATGACGCTCTCTTCTTTATTTTTATCTACCCAATTAAATTTCGCTTCATACCCTGTCATTCTAAAGATGGACGTGACAGCGATAAATACAAGGGTGACCACAATCATAAACATGACCAGCTCTAAGCCAAAGGTTTTCTTCCCCGGTTTTGTTTGATCGACATGCTTCAAAAGAAAAATCACACCTGCCACAAAACTGATCGCTAAAATGGCTTGACCAAGCGCTGCTGTCGTGACGTGAATATATAGCCAATTACTTTGAAGCGAAGGAATCAGCGGTGAAATATCCGATGGAAACATGCTTGCATAAGCAATGATTAATAAAGCGATTGGAAGTGTGAATAAACCTAGCACAGACACTTGATAGACAAAATATAAAATAATAAATGCGAGCACCAGCATCATGCCAAAGGCTGTGGTGAATTCAAACAGATTACTGACTGGTGCGTGACCAGACGCGATCCACCTTGAAATAAAATAGCCAAATTGACTCAAAAAACCAATGATGGTGAGCGTTATGCCGATAAGTGCCGCCTTATTTTTGCGCGGACCCTCTTCTTTCTTTTTTCCTTTAATGGCCCCTCCAAAAAAAGGAACTGCCGCTAAATAAAATAGAAAAGCTGCAAATAACAGGTTTTCACTGACTGCCGCCATCTAACCCTTCCCCCTTGCTTTTGCTGATACTTGTTGTATCAGGCAGTTCTTTTTGATCCACTGGCTGTTTGATGCCACTGCCGTGCAGCAACACCTTAAGATCAGACTTTAAGCCGAACCAGTTTTTGTTTGTATGTCCTGCCACAAATACTTTTCCATCCTTTGCCGACAGCCAGATTCTTCTATGCTGCCAGTACATCCCTTGTACGACACCAATCATAAAGATGATTCCGCCAATAATAAGTACCCCGAGTGTTAAGTCTTTTCGAACCGTTAAACCTGTCACGTTTTTTGTTTCAACCCGGTCAAATTTCATTTTATAAAGATTGTTATCAGAACCCTCTACTGTCTCTTGAATTGCGACAAAGCTTTTTTCACCTTTTGGTTTTTCAGGAGAGATCATTTCAAAGACGAACGCAGGATTATTTGGATTCCTCGTTTTCGTACTAGGTGTGCCATCTTCGTCAAAATAAAAATCAGGCAAATAACTCATCACCTTGACTTTGTAACCGCTACCAAGATCATATTCTGACTTAGGCTCCAGCAGATTAATCTTCACTGTTCCGAAAGATTTCTCAGTATCTTTTCGAATCAGCTGAAAGACCATTTGATCGAGTTCATTTTGTTTAAAATCCACTTGATATAATGAGAAATTGTCAAACTTAAGCGGTTCATTCACTTTAATATCGTGTTCTGTTACCTGCTTTAGCTTGGGCTTTTCACCAAATACAACTTCCCCTTCACGTTTGTATAAAACGGCATCGGTTTTATAACTTTTGACGACTTGACCATCGCCAGCCTTTTCAATCGCATTTTCAAAGACTTCTTTTTCTTTTTCAGATTCATAGCGATCAATTGAAAACGCATTATTCTTTAAGAAGTATTGGCCTCCCGTCCCTGGGATTGGTGCCGTTTCGCCTTCTCTTACCCATAATGTTTCATCCACGTACATTCCTGGGACAAACCGGAGCATGGATCCAATGAGAAATATAATTAATCCAATATGATTGACGTAAGGTCCCCAGCGGGAAAAGCGGCCTTTTTCAGCTAAAATATGTCCATCTTCTTCTCGTACGCGGTAACGCTTTCGTTTCATCTTACTAACGATGCCTTCATATGTATGTTGATCTAATGTTTTGTTTGTTTCGCTGAAAAGACGCTGCCTTCTCATAAAGCCTTCTTTTTTGACAACCCCTTGATTTTTGAGTGCACGATAAAGTGGAATCACTCGATCAAGGCTGCAAATCACAAGGGAAATTCCGATAGATGCGACAAGGGCTAAAAACCACCAAGAATTATAAAGATCATGGAATCCAAGGATGTAATATAACTTGCCAAACGACCCATACTGCTCCTCATAATAAGTGGAAGCTGATGCACCTGGCGGAATAAACCGCTCCTGCGGAAAAATAGTTCCTAGCGAAGAAGCTAACAGTGTGATGACAATGAGCCACACACCCACTTTTACGGAAGAAAAAAAGTTCCATACTTTATCAACAATCGTTTTGTTGTATGTTTGCGAGCGTCTTGCACTGCCGTCATATCTCATATCAAGCAGCTTTGATGAATTTTTCTCTTTTGCTGCAATGGGATTCCCGCATGATTCACATAGAACAGTACCGATTGGATTAATATGTCCACACTCGCACTTTACCTCTTTCATTCTATGACCCCTTTGGTTTAATCAAATTCATATATTCATAGACATTACGTTCTGTCATCGTTCCCTTTATGACTTTGATTACTTTGCCTTCAGGATTAATTAAAAATGTGGTTGGCAGCGGCGTAATATCATATGCCTCTGTCACTTGACGATCTTTGTCCATGGCAACAGGAAAATTCACGCCATAAGCATCCATAAAGTTCTTCACAGCAATATTGGATTCCCCCACATTCACGGCAACAATTTCGACACCGCGATCCTTGAACACTTCATACTGATTTGCCATATAAGGGAATTCCTGCTTACATGGACCGCACCATGTACCCCAAAAATTGAGAAAGACGCCTTTGCCTTTTAAGTCCTTTAATTCAATCCGTTCCCCATCTACCGATTGAAGGACAAAGTTAGGCGCAATAGATCCTTCTTTGACTTGATCCTGTTTGGCAAATACTGAGTTATACATCGTATAACATAGTGCAGCAAGCATCACGAGGAGAATGCCCGTCCGTATGAAAAATCGTCTTTTCTTCATCTGAAGTACCCCTTCCCCATAGACATTCAGGTAAATTATAGCATTCTCCTTCTTTTGATGCTTCTTCATTTTTTGAAGTTTATGTGAAAATTAAAAAGCGCTTTTCCCATGATCCGCAATCGCTCTCAGACGTTTTACTTCATGCGGCGTCAATTCTCTGCGGTCTCCTGGTCTCATACCTTCAATATGAAGGAAAGCATATTGCTCTCTTTTGAGTTTTAAAACGTCGTGGCCGATTGCTTCAAACATGCGGCGAACCTGTCTGTTTCTGCCTTCATGGATGGTTAATTGCACAATACATGTTTGCTTTCGTTTATCAATTGAAAGCATTTTGGCACGGGCAGGTGCTGTTTTTTTATGGTCTAACATGATTCCTTTTTCTAACTTTCTAAGCAATTCTTTTGAAGGGATGCCTTTTAGTTTCGCTGCATACGTTTTATCAATTTGATATTTCGGATGCATGAGCTTATGGGCAAACTCACCATCATTTGTAATCAAAATTAAACCGCTCGTATCATAATCCAACCGGCCGATTGGATACAGACGCTGCGGAACATCATCAAAGAAGTCTGTCACGACTTTGCGTCCTTTATCATCCTCGGCAGCTGAAATGACGCCGCGCGGTTTATAAAGCATAAAGTAAACCGGTTCTTCTCTTTCAAGCTTTAAGCCATTGACTTCAATTTTATCTGAAGAGCCCACCTTTACTCCGAGCTCTGTCACTGTTTCACCATTAACGGTAACTCGTCCTTCTTTAATTAATTCTTCAGCCTTTCGTCTAGAAGCGACGCCGGCATGGGCAATTACTTTCTGTAAACGTTCCATTTGTCTTTCACCTCATGTACTATCTTACTTGCTTGGCTTGAAACAAACAAGCATTCGTGGAAAAATAAGCGTTTCATCTGTCTAATTTCAACAAAAAAGCTGTTTTCCATCCACGAAATAAAAAAAGCACCTGATTAGGCGCCGCTAAATAACAAACTGACGATAATAATCGATGCAATGATCCCAATCAGGTCTGCAAGCAGCCCCACTTTCAGTGCATCTCCCATTTTTTTAATACCAACTGCTCCAAAATAGACGGTTAAAATATAAAGGGTCGTATCCGTTGACCCTTGCATAACGGCGGCAAGCTTGCCGATAAAAGAATCTGGACCATAAGTCGCAATTAAGTCTGATGTCATACCAAGCGCCGCTGTTCCTGATATAGGGCGTATCAAAGCTAGCGGCACCACTTCTGTAGGAATACCAATCGCTGTAAACACAGGTTTCAATAATTCCATGACAAAGTCAAGGGCACCTGATGCTCGGAAAATCGTAATGGCGACAAGCATACCGACTAAATACGGAATGATTGAAAAGGCAATTTGAATGCCTTCTTTCCCGCCTTCTACAAATGTTTCGTACGTCGGTACTTTTTTAATCGTCCCTGCAATCAATATTCCTGCGATGATCAGTGGAATCAAAGCAAGTGACAGCCAGTTAATAAATGCCACAAGATCACCCCCGCCTGCTTCTGCGATAGTGGAAATAGCGATCAATCATAATCGCACCGATACCTGAAATAAGTGTCGCCAAAATGGTTGGGCCTACAATATCTGTTGGCTGATCTGCGCCATAGGTCATACGAATGGCAATGACAGTCGTTGGCACAAGTGTGATAGAAGATGTATTGACTGCTAAAAAAGTGATCATAGACCGGCTCGCCTCATTTTTTCCGCCATTTAATGCTTTCATCTGCTCCATCGCCTTAATCCCAAGTGGAGTGGCGGCATTGCCAAGGCCAAAGAAATTTGCCATGAGATTGGACAGAATATACCCCATCGCTGGATGATTCGCAGGAATCTCAGGAAATAGTTTTGAGATAAAGGGCCGGCATAATTTACTAAAGAAATGTAACAACCCCGCTTCTTCTGCGATCTTCATCAATCCTAGCCAGAATACAAGAACACTAATCAACCCAATTGAAATGGTGACCGCTTCTTTTGATCCTTTAAAGACCGCTTCGTTCACTTCATGCATCGTTCCGTTAAACATTGCATAGACAAGACCGATGACCGTGAGGAATACCCAGATCAGATTGACCATGAAGATCCGCCTATCGATGTCTGAAAGACAGACTTAAACATTTCTTGAAAGCTTTTTTGAGGCATTCGGTTGCGTTTATTTTCATAAAAAATGGGGACTTGCTCAATCACCTGACCATCCAGTAAGAACGTCATTTTCCCTACTACATCTGGGATCGCTTCTTTGTTTTTCTCCCATTTCTTTTCAGGCGTCAGCATTTCCGTTTCGATTTCCACTAGTTTTTTCTCATCTTCATTTAAAAAATAGTCCACATCCCGCTTAATAAACGCTTTTTTTTCGTAAAAAGTCCCTTTTAACGAAGCGAGCCTGCCTTTTTCAGCAAGCACATACGTTTTATAGTGATCAAATGCATACTCAAACATTGAGATATGATCCTTCCAATCATCCGGTGCATTAATCGTCACAGCAATGAGCGCAGCATCTCCTTTTGCAGCTGTGGAGACAAGCGTGCGTTTTGCAAGTTTTGTATATCCTGTCTTCCCTCCAGTCGAATATTGATATAAACCAGTGAGCAGCTTGTTTTTGTTTTTCCAATAACCTTCGATTGTTTTTGCTTTATAAAAGGTGGTACCGGCAATTTTTTGATATTGCTGATGCTTCATGGCGTATTTCGTTAAGATTGCCATATCATAAGCTGATGAATAATGGTTTTTATGATCATCGAGTCCATGCGGATTTTGAAAATTCGTATTCTCCATGCCTAGTTCAGAGGCCTTTTGGTTCATCATAAAAATAAAGCCTTCTAAGCTGCCACCAACATGTTCTGCAATGGCAACAGCTGCATCATTTCCAGAGCGCAGCATGAGCCCGTATGTCAAGTCTTCTAAACTCACCTTCTGTCCTTCCTTTAAATAAATCGAAGAACCTTCCGCTTGAATCGCACGTTTTGACACTTTGACCATGTCGTTCATTTTTCCTGATTCAATGGCTAATACAGCCGTCATAATTTTTGTGATACTGGCGATTCTTCTTTTTTCGTGCTCGTCCTTTCCAAATAGGACTCTGCCTGACTGTCCATCTATTAAAATGGCGCTTCTCGCACTCACCGATAATGACACGTCTGCTTGAGCGTGGGAGGAAAAAGGCAGTAAGAGTGTCAATAGAAGAAGGACTGCTGTTCCAATTTTTAAATAGGGCATGTTCATTCACGTCCTTGTCCGTTTTGTACAAGTGTATGCGCGGCTGAAAAAGTTATGATGCCTCGTCCATAAAAAAAAGCGACTCGATGATTAGAGTCGCTTTTCATTCTTCTTTATACCATTTTCATTTGCTGATGAGATGTTGTATATTCCAGCTCTTCTCTCATCGTTAAAAACTCTTTTTCTAATGAAGAAAACAAACGTTTGACCTCAGCCGATACTTCATGATGGAAAACAATGCAGCTTTTTCCTGTGTAGGCTGAACGGCTATCTTCATACCATGTATCCTTTTTTGGTGTAAAAAATTCTTCAATACATTGATGATAAATACGATGAAGCGTCTGCTGTGCGGCTTGCTGCGGGAATGTCTGTTGCTGCCTGATTTTCCGACAAACCGCCGCGGCATCCTCGCTATAAACTGCAAGCTTCCGCAATGTACTTAATATGTCACAATAATAGGCTTCCGCTTCCGGGTTTAATCGTTTCAAGCTTGATAAGGTAGCTTCGTTCAGAAAATCATTCACTTCAACTGCAACCTTTGATAAAAAAACGCCTGCTTGATCAACTTGAGCCTTTACATTCATATGTGCCATTTGTTTCGTGTTTACCTTCCCCTCATGGCTTTGTCACCATTTTATCTTTCAAACAAAGGTTTTAGACCTAAAATCTTTGTTATATTTTATCATACATTTTTCCTTATTTTGAACTATTTTATCTCTTCAAATGTTTGATTGAAGTTTTCAAAAAAGAGATCAGCCTCTTCTTGCACCCCATCTGCTTCCACATTCTCTGGAAGTGGCGGTAATTCATCTAAGGCTTTTAAACCAAATTGCTCTAAAAAGGTAGGTGTTGTCCCATAAAGGATCGCTCGTCCCGGTCCATCGGCACGTCCTACTTCACAGAGCAGTGCTTTGGCAACTAAACTATGCAGTACTCGTTCTGATTTAACGCCTCTGATCTCCTCGACTTCGCTGCGTGTAATTGGTTGTTTATACGAGACAATGGCGAGCACTTCTAGCGCTGCCTGTGACAAACCTTTCGATGGTGTCTCTACTAATTTTTTTAAATATACGCTGTATTCTTTTTTCGTCAGCAGCATATATGAATCTGCATATTCAATAAGCTCAATCCCTCGTTCTTGTTTTTGATATTCTTCCTTTACGGCAGACATAATATCAAGCAACGCTGCCTCATCAACTTCAAGAACAGACATGAGCTGTTTTCTTGTTAAGCCTTCGTCACCTGCTGCATATAGCAGCGCTTCTAAGATGGCTTTCCAATTCACGATATCAAGCGTCATGAATCGTTTCACTCCCTATGATATAAATATCTTCAAAGTTTCCTTCCTGCTCCAGCATGATTTGATGGCTTTTCATCAATTCGAGAACAGCAAGAAATGTCACGACAAGGTGTTCCTTTTGATCATGTTGAAACAAAGTCATGAAATTGGTCCGCTTTTTTGTTTTTCTTAAATGGTTCATAATCTCATTCATTTTGTCTTCAATCGGGATTTCTTGTCTTGTAATCTTTGATGGTGCTGGTTTTGTTATTTTTTTGCGGTTCAATACCTTTTGGAACGCACCTAACATATCATACACCGTGACGTGTAAGTTTGTGTCCTTCGCTTCTGCTTCTTTTGCAAATTCACTTAAATCACTTGGTGGTTTTGTGAAGGCGTTTTGCCGCTCTTCTTCACGTTCCTTCAGTTCTTGCGCTGCATTTTTATACTTGCGGTATTCAATTAACTTGCCAATCAGCTCATCACGAGGGTCCTCTTCTTCTTCCATCAGGTCTTCATCAAACAGCTCTTCCTCTTGTTTTGGGAGAAGCATTCTGCTTTTAATGCTGAGGAGGGTTGCAGCCATCACCAAATACTCACTTGCAACATCCAGTTCAAGCTCCCTCATCGTGTGGACATATAATAAATACTGCTCCGTAATTTTAGCGACGGGAATATCATAAATATCAATTTCCAAACGGTTAATTAAATGTAAAAGCAAGTCCAAAGGACCCTCAAACGAATCTATTTTCACCTGATATTCCAGCATTCTTTTTCTCACCATTTCTACTGTCTTCTAAGTACCGTTTTCATCGGCTAACCTTTAGTATAAGACACCATAAAGCTCTCGTCCAATATAATTTCGACCATGAGGCAGCAGGCAAAAAAAGAAAAACAGTGGATTCGCCCATACCAATGAGGGCATTTATACATAGAATACCATTGTAATCAGAACTGATGAAAAAGGAGGCCGTAACATTATGGGAGATGGTTATTACTTCGGCGGAGGATTTGCGCTTATTGTTGTGCTGTTCATCTTGCTGATCATCGTTGGCGCGGCTTGGGTTTATTAAAGAAACAGAGCGTCCTTTCATAAAGGGGCGCTCTTTCTTCTTTTCTTTTCGGTATGTTAGACTGATAGTGGAAAAGGAGATGACCGCTGTGTATCCTAAAGCGTACGTGGCTTTTTTACATGAATTTCATACGACAAGAGATTATTTTGAGTGTCATGAAATTCTTGAAGAATTTTGGAAAGAAGATCCTCCTCATCAGCGCAAAAAGTACTGGGTGGGTCTCATTCAGCTTGCTGTTGCTTTGTATCATCAAAGACGAGGAAATGGAAAAGGAGCAAAACGGCTGATTTCAAACAGCCTTCATATATTAGATTCGGACCGGAACATACTAACAGAATTAGGTCTTGATGAAGAGGCATTTCTTTTACTGCTGAGAACACTGAAAAAGAAAATCGATGAAGACATGCCCTACGAAAGTGTGATACTGCCAATCCGAGATGAAACGCTTCTTTCTTTATGCCAAGAGATGGCTCAAAAAGAAGGATTAACCTTCGGACAGGAGAGCAACTTATCCCATACATTCTTAATTGAAAAGCATAGACTGCGTGATCGGACGGACGTATTGCTTGAACGTGAAAAGCAGATGGAACGTAAAAAAAGCAGAGGCATATAACCTCTGCTTCAGCGTGTAGACAAACCCTCGCATTCGGTGTCAGTCCTGCGTGCCGGTGCTCACGAATATCGAATTCGCTCCGCTCCAGTACTCGTCCTTCCTAGGGCTGCAAAGGTTTTCTATCACGCTGAAAAAAAGAAGACAAAGGGCTAAAATCAAGTTTATTTTAGCCCTTTGTCAACAATCTAAAGCAGAGGCATATAGCCTCTGCTTTTACATGTGTGATATTTAGTTTGTTTCACTGTGACACTTATGAAAGAAGCCTTGCGTTAATTCATTTGGAATGAGTGTTTTCGTTTTGAATACTTCTTCCACGGCTAATACCATTTCCTTGCCGATGCCTTGGTCACGATGGGACGGATTGACACTAATATGTTCGATTTGTACTTGGTCGTCTGTTTTCAGCACACCAATCGCACCGACGATATCCTCACCATCTTTCCAAAGGAACAGCTGCCGATCTTCATCCATTTCATACGACTTTATCGTCTGCTGAAGCTGTTTGACGTCTTTCTCACCCGGCATAAAGGACAGGAGTCCCATGGCAATTTTTTCAAAAGACCTCTTGTAACGAATTAACATATATACCCCTCAATATTAAAATTATCCTATTTTCCAGCAAATGTCTTATGAATCACTTGCTCATCACACATTATAAACACTTTTAGGTTGTTTTTAAACTCTTTTTCATCAAATTAACGAAACGTTCGATTTAGGTTGGCCATTTCAATAGCAGCTGCAGCCGATTCACTGCCTTTATTTCCAGCCTTTGTACCGGCTCTTTCAATGGCTTGTTCAATAGATTCTGTTGTCAGTACACCAAAGATAATCGGCACCCCTGTTGAGATGGCACTTTGTGCGATTCCTTTAGCCGCTTCATTACAAACATAATCGTAATGTGATGTTGCCCCGCGAATCACGGTTCCAAGTGTAATGACTGCATCATATTTTTTTGTTTCTGCTAGTTTTTTTGCCATATACGGAATTTCAAAAGCCCCTGGCACCCACACGACATCAATATCGTCACCGTTTGCTCCGTGTCTAAGCAATGTATCTTCTGCTCCATCTAGCAATTTACTTGTAATAAAATCATTAAATCTAGCGACGACGATTCCAAACTTTAATCCTTCTGCTACTACATTCCCTTGTATTGTATTCATATGTTCATCATCCTTTTTTGTGATTTTTATTTTGTTTTCATTGTCGTTGTTTGCTTGTTTATATATGCCTGCAATGCTTCAATCGTCAGCATCTTTAAATCGTGTTCTTTTTGAATTTTTTGTAGTTCGGGTACGCGGGCCATGGTTCCATCTGCATTCATAATTTCACATATGACACCCGCTGGCACTGAACCCGCAAGTTTAGCAAGATCAACAGCCGCTTCTGTATGACCTGGTCTTTCTACTACGCCTCCCTCTTTCGCAATAAGAGGGAAAACATGACCTGGGCGGGCAAAATCTTCTGGTTTTGACTCTTTATTTAACATGGCCAAAATGGTCGTTGAGCGCTCAAAAGCACTTATACCAGTTGTCGTTGACGTATGGTCGATGCTCACTGTAAATGCTGTATGATGTGCATCCGTATTTCGCTCGACCATGGGATGCAGATCCAAGTGTTTCGCAATCGAGGCATGAACTGGTGTGCAAATAAGACCTCTTCCATGTAAAGCCATGAAGTTAATGACTTCCGGCGTTGCATGCTCAGCAAGTGCCACAAAGTCTCCTTCATTTTCTCTGTCTTCATCATCTACTACGATAATGATTTCTCCTCGTTTCAGGGCATTTACTGCCTCATCAACTGAATGATACATACAATCGCCTCCTAGAATCCGTGCTCTTTTAAAAATGATGGGGTTAATCGTGATGGCTGCTTTTCGTTTTGCTCTTTTGTTAAAAAGCGATAAATGTATTTACCGATCATGTCACATTCAATATTTACTACATCCCCCATAGATTTAGTCGGGAAAATAGTTCCTTCAAGCGTATGTGGAATGATAGAAACTGTCACATGAGCATCTCGCAAATCGAAAATAGTCAAGCTGACGCCGTCTATTGCGATCGATCCCTTTTTTGTGAGCATATCTGTGAGGGTCTTGTCCATTTTCAAATCATAGTAAATGGCATTACTCTTCTTTTCTACACGGGTAATCACAGCCGTTCCATCAACATGGCCTGAAACAAAATGACCGCCGAATCGTCCATTTGATGACATCGCTCGCTCTAAATTCACTTGGCTACCTGGCGCAAGCTGATCAAGTGATGTCGCTTTGACCGTCTCAGGCATCACATCTGCCGCAAACTGTTCTTTTGTGAAGCTTGTGACAGTGAGACAAACGCCATTGATGGCGATACTATCGCCTAGGTGAACATCTTCTAGTACACGACTGCACTTGATGATGATTTCCATGGCATCTGCGGATCTTTTGCTCAATGACTGAACTGTACCCACTTCTTCAATAATCCCCGTAAACATGTGATCCTCCCTTTCTCTTTCTTTTGTATTTCTCACTTTATGAAAAAGCGATGTTTGGGACATGTGATCGATTGAACACCTTCGTCGCTTTTTATGGTCCATACAAGGTAAATGAGGGATCACCTAATAAACACTGCATGCAATGACTATATTGACATACAGAAAGCCCCGGAAAAATTCCGGGGCTGTGGTTTTTTTGCATTAGAAATAAAACTATGATCAACACATATTTTTTGTTCATACATAGCTTTCGTTATCCTTCTCCCATCCAGACTTTCACTGTCGGCTTCAGCTTCTCACTGAATCAACCGTTAATAAATTAACGGGTCACGGGCTGTAAAGCATTTGCTTTATTACCGTCGGTCGGGATTTTCACCCTGCCCCGAAGGATACAATCGATATTTAGCTGTCCTTAGGGGCTATTATAGCGATCCTTGTGGTCAAATGCAACAATCAAGATTTATTCACCTGTTCATAAAAAAAGCCTCCTTATAGGAAAGGAGACTTGTTAATTGACGACTTTTACTACTTTTATAAGACCGTCTATTCTTTTTTCATTACTAAAGTACGCTTTAATACGATCGCCTTTTTTCAGATCGGCCACATCATCTTCAAATTTCTTTCCATTAAAAATGATTTTCGTGCCATTTTTGGCTTGACCGTAATACTCATCACCATCAATTTTTGTAATGGTATATTCATAGATGGTGTAATCTTTATCATTATTCGTTAAACTTTCGCCAATGGCTGTTGGCACATCTTCAATTTTCATGCCATTCATGTATAAATAACCTGCGCCTAAACAAAGCAGTAAAACAAATAAGATTGCGATTTTCAATTTGATTTTCCCCATATTTAGAACCTCCATCATCTGCACTTCGCCTATTTGTATGTTCTATTCCTTCTTTTGATGAAATAAAACCAAAAAAGCTGATTTTCATTAATGGTTACTTATATAACGATTCAAATGGACTTTTGGTTCCACCTTTTCATCATTACATATGATACGAATATGCGTTCTTTATTAAGGGGGTCTTTTTTCCTCTTTATCTGTTAGCAGGATGAATAAGATAGACGAGCTTTTTGATTATATTCTTTTCTCTAGTGCGAATAGATCTTCCTCTAACAATTGAGATCTTTGAACAGCGATATTTCGGCTGTCACGAACCCCTTGATTATAATAGTAGCTTCCAAGATATTTTGTGATAAATTCTAATATATTGATGGCTGCTAATTCACCAATCTCCTCTTCTCGTTCTTCGGCAAAGTAACGCTGAATGGCAATCATCATCTGGTTTTTTTCTTCTTTTGTTAATGGTTTCAAAGTATCTCCTGCTTTCTTTCAGCATGATCACACGCTTTTTAGATGTGCACTTCCACTTATTTTTAGAGCTACATATGGTGACACTCACGAATACGAATGTTTGTTCTCTTATCATATCACAAAAACGTGTCCATCACACCCTAAAAGAAAAAGCGTGTTTTAATCAATGGATCAAAATACGCTTTCTTTATATAGACTATTTATTTCAATATGGATAGGATCGTCGCTACAGAATGATCTACAAATGAACGCTCTGGGCGAGATTTCATGAGAACTGTAAGTCCAATAAAAGAAACAACCAGCGCCTGCGCTAAGGCTTTGGCATTCAGACTGCTTTCGAGCTCACCCGAGCGAATACCTTGTACAATTTTTTCTTCAAAAATGATCGAAAGATACATCTGATGCTCTCTTGTGAGGATTTCAAATTTCTCTTCGTGTGGGGCAAGCTCGACTATTGTATTGATGCAGAAGCACCCTTTACTCGGCCCATGTCCATATTCCTCTTCTACTAATTCAGCAAATAATGTATGAAATGCTTCCTTTGCAGATAGATTGTTTTGAAGTTTTGTTCGAATGTGGGCAGCATGCTGAGTTGTATATTTGCGTAATGCTGCTTCAAACAATTCCTCTTTATCACCGAACGCTGAGTATAAGCTTGGCCGCTGTATTCCCATTTTTGCAGTTAAGTCGCTTAATGTAGTGGCTCTGTACCCCTTCTCCCAAAAAAGCAACAAGGCCTCATCTAACGCTTTTTCCTCATCAAATTCCCGTTGTCGAACCATTATCAACCCTCATTTCTATCATAAAAATCTCTTCACTAAATCAATCATCTATTTCTTATAACGTTTTTTACTCATCGGTATATTATCATTTTATTTTATTGACATATCATTGTCAAATTGACTAGATCTTCACTACATCATCTTGACTTTAAAACGTTTCTCTGGTTATCCTTAACAGGAATCATTTTATACCAATCAGTATATTATACTTTTCAGTACAAAAGGAGCTGCTGACATGCATGAAAAAAGAAAAAATGAATGCCGTTGAACATTCTGATCTGGAAACAACTCATTTACAAATAAACACCCGATCAACGATGACTCGTAATATGGCTCTACTGTTTTCGACAGCCTCAGGGATGGCAGTTGCAAACATATACTTTGCACAGCCATTATTAGACTCCCTCGCAGCCGAGTTTGGTATCAGCTATTCAGCCATTGGTATGGTCATTACGATTACTCAGCTTTGTTATGCGCTAGGACTGCTACTGATCGTACCACTTGGTGATCTGTTCAACCAACGGCGGCTCATCGTAGCTCAAATGCTAGTATCCGTGTTATCTCTCATTCTAGTCGGTATCGCCCCTACCGCCACCGTCCTGTTCATAGGACTAGCTGCGGTGGGACTGCTTGCTGTAGTCACTCAGGTACTCGTAGCATTCGCAGCGACATGGGCCGCTCCTGAAGAACGTGGCCGCATAGTGGGCTTGGTTCAAAGTGGAATTGTGATTGGTATTCTTCTCGCACGAACGTTTGCTGGTGTACTAACCGATCTCGCCGGCTGGAGATCAGTCTACCTCGTTTCCGGCGTGATGATGCTGATCATTACTGGCGTGTTGTACCGGTATCTTCCGAGTGCTGACAGCAAGAGAGTCTCCATATCCTATGTGAACTTGCTCGCTTCAATGTTTATATTGTTCAGACAAGAACGAATTCTACGTATTCGTGGCGTACTGGGTTTTCTGATCTTTGTTGTGTTTGGCACGCTGTGGACTTCACTTGTGCTGCCTCTCAGCACTACGCCATACAATCTGTCACATACGGCGATTGGTGCATTTGGCCTCGCTGGAGTTGCCGGAGCATTAGGTGCCGCTCGAGCTGGAAGCCTTGCTGATCGAGGCTTAGGACAGTTAACAACGTGCATCGCCCTTGTCCTATTACTCTTTTCATGGTGTTTTATTTTTTTTACTGAATATTCCCTCATTTTATTAATCGTTGGTATCGTCATTCTTGACCTATCTGTGCAGGCCGTTCATGTGACCAATCAAAGTATGATTTTCATGGTCCGGCCTGAGGCGAGAAGCCGGCTGACTGCTGCTTATATGATTTTTTATTCCCTCGGCAGTGCGCTCGGTTCTATTGTATCAACTAACATATACGCCAACGCTGGCTGGAATGGGGTATGTCTATTTGGAGCCTCTATCAGCGCCTTAGCCCTTTTTTATTGGATGATCACCTATCGCTTCACGGCACAGATCACAGAAACATCAGATGTAAAATAAAAAAACACCGCAATTAAGCGGTGTTTTGGATTAAGCATCGATCACTTCGACTTTTTCCATGCCTTGTCCTTGTTCCATATCAAGAACAGCTTCGATACCAGATGTTACTTTGCCAAAAACAGTGTGAACACCGTTTAAGTGCGGCTGTGGGTCATGTACGATAAAGAATTGGCTGCCACCAGTGTCTTTACCAGCGTGTGCCATTGATAATGAACCTCTCTCGTGCTGATGAGGGTTTCCTTCTGTTTCACATTTAATTGTGTAACCAGGTCCTCCAGTTCCATTACCGTTTGGATCGCCGCCTTGGCTTACGAACCCTGGGATCACGCGGTGGAATTTCAATCCGTCGTAGAAGCCTTCATTCGCTAATTTTTCAAAGTTTGCTACTGTACCTGGAGCAGCCTCTGGGTAAAGTTCAAACTCAATTTTCTTTCCATTCGTTAATTGTATGTATCCTTTTTTCGCCATTTTTCACATTCTCCTTTCAGGTTAAACAACGCTCATTATAGCACATTTTCGGTGATGTTAAACATCCCCTGCTTACCTAATGTGATTTACCTCTTTTGCCATCATTGATAAAATAAAAGAGCTTGATCCTTTTCTCCTAAGGAAATGATCACAGACTGAGCAAATCACTTCATCATCTTGGAGGTTTCAAACATCTTTAAAAGAAAATTGAAACGTCAGACTGATTTGTTACGTCTATATGATGGAGTACGATTCAAATCATGTACTCAAAAGATGAGTTTCTCACCATCGAGAAACGCTTTCGACTTGAAGGAGGTCAACATGTTTAAAAAAACAATGCTTGGTATGATGGCAGCGCTCCTTTTACTGATTGGTGCGCCAAAAGTCAGCTTAGCGGATGCAGCTGTCGGCGATGTCATCGTCACACTCGGGCAAGACTTAACACCGGCTGATCGCCAGAAGGTGCTTGACGAGTTGAATCCACCTGAAAATGCGACAAAAATTGAAGTAACCAATAAAGAAGAGCACGAATATTTAGGAAAGTATATCCCTCGCTCTCAAATCGGGACTCGAGCATTATCATCTTCATCTATCACTATTGAAAAATCAGGTACGGGTCTGACTGTGGATACACATAACATTAAGACCATTACAGATGAGATGTATTTAAATGCTTTAATGACCGCAGGCGTGAAAGATGCAAAGGTTGTCGTGACGGCGCCGTTTGAAGTATCTGGCACAGCAGCACTGACAGGTTTATTAAAAGCCTATGAGGTGTCAAGCGACAAAGCCATTCCCGAAGATGTGAAACAGGTGGCTAACGAAGAGCTTGTAACAACATCTAAATTGGGTGACTCTATTGGAAAAGACAATGCTTCTGCCCTGATTGCAAAAATCAAAGATGACATTGCCAAAAATGGAGTTCCTAAAACAACAAAAGAAGTGGAAGAAAAAGTAGATCAAGCGGCTTCTGATTTGAACTTAAATCTGACGCAGGACCAAAAAAATCAACTTGTCTCTCTCTTCGATAAAATGAAAAATATCAATATCGATTGGAAACAAGTCGGATCTCAAATTGATAAAGCAAAAGACAAGATTACAAAATTCATAGAATCAGATGAAGGGAAAAACCTTCTACAGAAGATTTGGGATTTCTTTGTCTCCATTTGGAACGCGATCGTCTCTGTATTTACTGGTGGAAAATAAATGTCATAGAAAAAGCTGCCTGATGATCAGGCAGCTTTTTTTAAGTCGATGATTTCACTTTTGATTGATAAGGTAAATCCAATTTGACAATGTCCTCATATGTCTCACGCTCAACGACAAGCTGCGCTTCCCCATCTTCTACAAATACTACAGCCGGGCGCGGGATGCGGTTATAGTTGTTTGACATGCTGTAGCCATAAGCTCCTGTACAAAAGACAGCTAACAAGTCTCCCTGTGATAACTCTGGCAGATCAATATCCCAAATGAGCATATCTCCACTCTCGCAGCATTTCCCTGCAATGGACACAGTTTGATCATGCGTTTGGCTCATTTTATTGGCGCTCGCTGCTTCATATTTTGCTTGATATAAAGCAGGTCGAATGTTATCACTCATTCCGCCGTCAATGGCTACATAATCGCGAATGCCAGGTACATGTTTGGATGAGCCGATCGTATAAAGAGTGGTTCCCGCATCTCCAACAAGTGAGCGGCCTGGCTCAATCCAAATTTCAGGCATCTCAAATTCATAGCGGGCTACATTTTCTTTCACCGCTTGAATAATTTTCTCCACATATTCAGTCGCAGGCAGTGGCTCATCCTCTTCTGTATAACGGATGCCAAAACCTCCGCCTAAGTTCAGCACTGTGGAAATAAAGCCAAATGATTCTCTCCATTCATCTAGCTTCAAGAAAATCTTATCTGCCGCAAGGACAAAACCAGCCGTATCAAAAATTTGTGAGCCGATATGACAATGAACACCTAAGAGCTCGATCACTTCTGATTTAAGCACTTGTTTCACCGCTTCGTCTGCTTGTCCATTATGAAGATCAAAACCGAATTTTGAATCTTCTTGACCTGTTGTAATGTAGTCATGCGTATGTGCTTCGACACCCGGCGTGATGCGGAGTAGTACTTTCACCTGTTTTGACAGTTCTTGACCAAGCTGTTCAATGAGCGTCATTTCATAGAAATTATCAACGACAATACAGCCAATTCCGTGCTCTAGTGCCATCTTTAATTCTTCTCTGCTTTTGTTGTTACCATGGAAATGAATTTTTTCTACTGGAAACCCGGCACAAATGGCTGTGTGCAGCTCCCCGCCTGAAACGACATCAAGTGATAAGCCTTCTTCTTTTGCCAGCTGGAACATGGCAATAGAAGAAAACGCCTTACTCGCATATGCCACCTGAGCCTTTAGTTCTTCTTCAATAAATGCTTTCTGAAAGCTTTTTGCACGCTCCCGTATTAAAGCCACATCATATACATAAAGTGGTGTCCCATACGTTTCAGCTAAAGAAACGGCATCAACACCACCAATTTCTAAATGTCCGAGTTCATTTTGTCTGCAAGTGCCGTGTAAATACAATGTCATTCCCTCTTTCTCCGCCTCGGCTGAAAAAAGACAGCTGCACAAGCTGCCTTTTGCCGTTTCTCAAAGTTAAAAATACAATATCACAATCTTCAGCCACTTTCAACGAGCGTTAAGAATTTGGCGGAATTTTTGATCTGTTCTGAGGGTGAACGATGCTTGGCCTTACTTTTGAGCCAGGAACAGACGTCCGAATGAGCACTTGCCATAAAGCCTTTCCATTAAAAGGAATAAACGGCCACATATAAGGCGTCTGTAAGGAACGAATGGATGTTAAATAAATAAGTAACAGCGTAAAACCGATGATCAATCCATTCAGCTTAAAGATCGCTACTAGTGCTAATATGATCAGTCGGATGATTTTATTAGCGACACTCAGTTCATAACTTGGAGTGGTGAATGTGCCGATGGCTGCTAGCGAGACGTATAATATGACCTCTGGTGTAAATAAACCGACATCAATTGCAATTTGTCCAATTAAAACGGCCGCAATCAAGCCCATGGCAGTCGACAAGGCGGTCGGCGTATGGATCGCCGCCATTCGTAAAAATTCCACCCCAAAATCAGCAAGGAATACTTGGAGAATGACAGGGATATGAGAAGGTTTGTTAAATCCAATATAGCTTAGATTGTCTGGCAGAAGATTCGGTTCTAGAATAAAAAGAAACCAGATCGGCAAAAGAAAAGTAGAACATAAGATGCCTAAAAAACGCACCCATCTTAAAAAAGTCCCAACTGCTGGCGCCTGGCGGTATTCTTCAGCATGTTGAACGTGATGAAAAATAGTGGTTGGTGTAATGATGACACTAGGAGATGTATCCGTAATGATGATGACATGCCCTTCTAATATATGGTTAGCGGCTACATCTGGGCGCTCGGTGTATCGCACAAGCGGGAAGGGATTATATCCTTGCTTAATGATAAATTCTTCTATTGTTTTATCAGACATCGTCAGTCCGTCAACTTTAATCCCAGACACTTCCTTTTCGATAATATCAACAAGATCAGGATCAGCAATGTCTTCAATATAACAAACACAGACGTCTGCTTTAGAGCGCTCGCCTACTTTAAGCATTTTGTATCGCAGTTTTTCATCCCGCACTCTTCTGCGAATGAGTGCTGTGTTCACAATGATGTTTTCAACAAAGCCGTCTCTTGCACCTCTGACAACCTTTTCTGTATCCGGTTCCTCCGGCATTCTGCCAGGGTAGCTCCTGACATCAATAATAAATGCGTAATTTTCACCTTCGACAACGACTGCCACAAGTCCAGACAGCACTTGATCCACTGCCTCATCAAGCGTTTCAACTTTTGAGACTTGCTGATTGACAAGACGGTTTTCTACCACACGTGCAAGATCATCTGATTCAGGTTCGTTGTCATTGATTTCAATCAGTTCTTTTAATAAATAGATCACATATTGTGTATCACATAATCCATTTACATAGTAAAGCTGGATTTCCTGATCATGGACATAAATTTTCCGAACGCCAAGGTCAAAGCTAAGACCCATCCCGACATTGTCTTTGAAAAAATCTTCATTTTTCTTCGGATCTCGGTACACGTGCACCTTGTCTTTCTTCATGGAAACCGCTCCTTTCTAAAATTAATTCGACTGCCTTCATTGTGATGGGGGACCCTTTGCTTAGATCATCTTTCCGTCCCATCTTGCCAATATCTCCAATGCCGACAACAATCGGAAGCTGTAGTGAATCGAGACAATACACTGTATCTCCACTCATTTTGTGTGGTTCCATTTCTGGAAGTCCATGTTTGTCAACGCCGTATTCTGTCAGTTCACCTTCCCGGTCAATGGAGACATGTACCTTTGTCCATTCCGCTTGATGGGTTTTAGATGCCACTGCAATGGCGCCAATCACTTCAATTTCAGGGTGACGTGCTACGTGCTTCATCGCCGTCTCCCCTGTTCCTTCACCTGTTAAGCCAGAATCATCAAACATGACAAACACTGGGTCATACGGCGTTTTCAAAATCATCTGGACCAGTTCTGGTCCTGTTCGTTTGCTCGGATTCCCTTTTGAGCTGGAAATACATCTTCCGCCGACTTTCTTTGCGACAAGCTCAATCGTTTTGGCAGCATATATATCTCCGTCTGTCACTAAAATGACTTTGCGTCTTTGCCCCATATTAGGTTATCCTTTCGGTTTAAAGATAAGTGCAATGATAAATGAAAATAAAATCGCAGCTGATATTCCAGCAGAGGTTAACTCAAAAATTCCAATTCCAATTCCAATAAATCCGTGGACATCAGCCTGATGCATCGCCCCATGAAGCAAGCTATGACCAAAGCTTACGATAGGGACGGTAGCACCCGCTCCTGCAAATTCAATAAACTTATCATAAATACCAAACCCGTCTAAAATCGTCCCCGCCACAACAAAGGTGGTCATGACATGTGCCGGTGTGAGTTTCAGTACATCAAGTAAAAGCTGGCCGATCACGCAAATCAGTCCGCCTGCAACAAAAGCAATCAAATAATCCATTAGCTTTCTCCTCCTGCACGCTCAAATACAACTCCATGCGCAATGGTTGGAATGGTCTCTTTTTGCTGAACCATCATTGGGCTGAGAAGCGCCCCGGTTGCCACAACCAATACTCTTTGCAAATTCCCTGCTTTCATTTCTTGAAAGATGTGACTGAATGTCACGACAGCTGAGCAGGCACAGCCGCTGCCTCCAGCGAATACATTTTGATCAGGTGTGTATATGATTAATCCGCAATCATCATGCTTCCGTCCAAGCTGAATGCCATCTTCTTTGAGAAGATCCTTTAAAATAGGCGATCCAATTCCAGATAGATCTCCTGTTAAGATGAGATCATAATCATCTACTGTTCTTCCTAAGTCTTCTAAATGTTGTTTGATTGTGTCTGCCGCTGCAGGCGCCATAGCCGAACCCATATCGAATGGATCTGTAATCCCAAGATCCATCACCCGTCCGACGGTGGCACTTGTAATTTGAATTTGGGAAGGTTCTTGGCTGATGACGACAGCACCGCTCCCTGTCACTGTACTTGTTGCTGTATCGGGTTTTTGCCCGCCATATTCTGTTGGATTACGAAATTGCCGCTCTGCTGTCGCGTTGTGACTGCTTGTGGCAGCAAGCGCTCTATTGGCAAAGCCACCATCTACTAGCGCTGAGGCAATGGCGACTGATTCCATTGATGTGGAGCAGGCACCAAATAAACAAAGAAACGGGATTTTAAGTTCTCTTGCCACATAGTTGGCTGTCACGTTTTGGTTCAGTAAATCTCCTGCCAGCAGAAGGTCAATATCACTTTTTTGCAAATTCGCTTTTGATAAGGCCATTGATATGGCATCATCCATGAGCTGCCTTTCAGCCATTTCCCAGTTCTTTTGATAACAGTGCATTTCATCATAGGTTTTATCAATGAGATGACCGATTGGGCCTTCTTTTTCTTTCGGTCCTGCAGCTGTTCCTTCCGCATTCACATAAAGCTTGTGTTCAAATACCCAAGATTGCTTACCTGTTAGTTTCACGTTTTATTCCTCCTACGAAAACATCTTTTCCAAGACGTATCGAATAATCCCTACGACATATGCCGAGACGACACCAAACACAATGACGTTCCCAGCCAGTTTAAACATGTTGGTCGCTACACCTAACACAAGCCCTTCACTTTTATGCTCGAGAGCCGCACTTGTCATGCTGTTTGCAAATCCTGTCACCGGGACAGCTGATCCCGCTCCAGCAAACTGGCCGATTTTATCGTAAATACCAATACCAGTTAAAATAGAAGAAATTAAAATAAGGGTCGCCACCGTTGGATTCCCTGCTGTCTTCTCATTAAAATCAAAAAAGGTAATATAGAAATTTTGCAATCCCTCGCCTATCGCACAAATCAAACCGCCGACAAGAAAAGCCTTGATGCAGTTTAGTACATAAGGAGGTTTCGGCTGATACGTTTTCACTTTAGATGGATAATTCTCTTTTAAACTTGACACTTGTTGTTCCCTCCACATCTTTAAATATAAATAAGCCAATGAAATAGCGAGCCAAACACCTTCCCTAAGACGATGGCCATGAGCAGCAGCACAATTTTCCCGTCCATTCCAATTCTTTTCGTTAAGATAGGAAGTACATTTAACACTTCAGTGAGTGCAGCTGCAAGCATGCCGACAAAAATGCCAGATAAAAGACCGATCGGAAGCGCCAGCCATTTGGATAAATGCAAATGGACTTGACTTAAAGTAGCCCAGCCGCCAACGACCGCTCCACTTATCACGGCAGCCTCATATCCTTGAATAAAACGCTGCGTTTTCGTTAATTGCATTAATCGAGGGATAATACCAAGCACTGTGAGAAACGCCACAAATCCTGCCCCTACCGTTAAACCGCCGCCGAGCCCAACAAGCACCACAAAAAGCCATTTACCGATCATGGATATCTTTCAATGTTTCTTTGTTTTCATTGAGTGCGACATAATGATCAAGATCGAGCTGATATTTAAACATTTCCACTTCAAGCGGACTTGGCTCTTCGTTTAAACGCTTTTTAAACACATGATTGAAAAATAAAATCATGCCCAAACCGAGTCCAAAGCTATATGGAATTTGTAATAAATAAGGATGCTCAACCGTGTTTCCAGTAATCATCTCGTAAAGGCGGATATGAACAAGTCGCATACTAACATCCTCATGGAAATTCATGATGGCAAGGGCCGCTCCGACAAATAAGAGGAGCCATACAAACACGAATAATACGGGGGACAGTTGGCGTTTGCCTGTATCAATTTCAACAATGGCCTCTGAGCCTCCAACCGTTTGAATGTCGATGTCAGGCCACGCTTTTTTGATCGTTTTGACCACATGCATGATATCTAACACAACGATGTGACGATCCTTTTTGCTGACATGGTATATCGGCATTTTGCTCAGCTTTTGCACAGCACTGTCATCTCCAGTGATTTGGGCAATATCCTCTAAATAGATAAGCTGATCATTACCAGTCTTAATCCGATGGCGCAGCCGAATAAAGATTTGTCCGTCCATCCAAGTCACTTCCTATACGATGGGTTAAAAATAGTATGTGGTGAAAAATGGTTCTCATACTGAAAGAACTTAATTTACCGGTAATTACCACACAAAAAAAGCCAGCCAAATTGGCTAGCTGTCTTTTTGATCCATTTGCATTTGGATTTGTTTTAAAATCTTCTTTTCAAGCCGTGAGACTTGCACTTGGGAAATTCCGAGTCTTTCTGCTACTTCTGATTGTGTTTGGTCTTTATAATACCTTAAATAGACAATCAGTTTCTCACGCTCTTCTAATTCTTTAATCGCCTCTTTTAGCGCAATTTTATCAAACCATCTTTCTTCTGAATGATCGGCAATTTGATCGAGCAACGTAATCGGATCACCGTCATTTTCATACACGGTTTCATGAATAGATGATGGTGAGCGGACCGCTTCTTGAGCAAGTACGACATCCTCAGGTGTGATGTCCAGATATTCAGCGATTTCCTGAACAGTCGGCATTCTGCCATGAGATTTAGACAATTCGTCCCTTGCCCGCCTGATTTTATTTCCAAGTTCCTTTAAAGACCTGCTGACTTTGACGGTTCCATCATCACGAATGAAACGCTGAATTTCACCAATGATCATTGGAACGGCATAGGTCGAAAACTTCACATCATAAGACAAATCAAATTTATCAACAGATTTCAGCAGGCCAATACAGCCTATTTGGAACAGATCATCTGGTTCATATCCTCTATTTAAAAAGCGCTGAACAACGGACCAAACAAGACGCATGTTTTTTTCTACGAGGAGGTCTCTTGCTTGTTGATCTCCGTCTTGGCTTTTTTTGATGAGCTGTTTCACTTCATCATTAGACAGCTGTGCTTTTTTTGCTTGCTTTTTTACCTCCACATCCATATGAGCAGCTCCTTAATTACAAAGCGCTTTGCTTTTTGATAGATGCTTTGTTAAGCGGATCGTTGTGCCCATTTCTGGAGATGAGTCCACCATGACATCATCCATAAAGTTCTCCATGATCGTAAAACCCATCCCGGAACGCTCTAAGTCTGGTTTCGTCGTAAAAAGCGGCTGCCTTGCTTCCTCAAGATCTGAAATGCCCATACCTTCATCTCGAATCGTCAGATACACAATATGGTCATCCAGCGTGACGCTAATGTGCACCTTGCCGTCTGGATTCCCGTCATACCCGTGAATGATTGAGTTCGTGACCGCCTCTGATACAACGGTTTTGATTTCTGTTAGCTCATCTAATGTTGGATCGAGCTGAGCGATGAATGCTGCCACCGTTACTCTCGCAAAGGATTCGTTTTGACTTAAAGCAGAAAAAGTCAGATTCATTTCATTTGTCATGATGCCACCCCCAATGTTTGCAGCGCAGTTTGCTCTGAAGGCTCCATACGAATAATTTTAAACAAGCCGGACATATCAAATAAACGGTTCACCGCTGGCGAGATCGCACAGACGACCATTTCACCGCCAAGTTGTTTAATTTCTTTGTATCTTCCTAAAATCACTCCGAGCCCAGAGCTGTCCATAAACGATAAATCAGCTAAATTCAGCACGATGTGGCGAATGTCCTCTGTTTGCAAATAATTCGTCACCTTTTGTCTCAATGTCTCTGCGGAGTGATGATCCAGCTCCCCTGTCAACCGAATGCAAAGTACGCTCTCTTTTATTTGAAAATCAATACCAAGGCTCATCTTTTCTTCCTCCTTGCTCTATTTTCGGATAAAGAATGTTTCTCTTTCTTCACATGCAAATCCTTCACCATGACAAAACTAGTGATCATTCGTCACATTTAGATGTTCTTTTCGTTCATAGCAAAAAAGACTGCCAGTTGCAGCAGTCTTTCACCTTTTACTTCCATTTAACAAATTCGGCCATCGCCCGTTTGAAGAACGTCCAAACACCGGCTTTTTCCATATCTTCTTTCGCTTCAACAGGACTTTCATGAAGCACTTTTCCATCTTTTTTCAAGATGATGGTGCCAAGTTTCGTTCCTTTTGAAAATGGGGCTGTGACATCTTGAGTTAATTTAATTTCTTTTTTGATCTGATCGACATTTTCGCCTTTTTTCGTTAGAAGAGAAATCGGTTCAGACGTGACAAGCTGAATTTTTTTCTTTTTCCCTTTGCTCACTTTGATCTCTGCTACGTCTTGACCACGCTTGTACAAAGGATGCGTTGTATATTGACTAAAAGCGTAATCCAGCATTTTGACGACTTGGGCATTTCTGTCTTTTGGTGTACTTGCGCCGAATACAACAGCAATGACGCGCATGTTCCCTTTTTTAGCGGAAGCCGTTAGACAGTATTTTGCCTCGCCTGTAAACCCTGTTTTCACCCCATCCACACCTGGATAAAATTTAATGAGACGGTTTGTATTCACAAGCCAGAATTTTTTATCCGTGTTCTGACGAAGATAGTCTTCGTATACACCTGTGAACTTGGTGATTTCTTCATATTTCAACAGCTCTTTCGCCATTTTTGCCATATCATGAGCCGTGCTGTAATGATCTTTTTCAGGAAGTCCTGTTGGATTTTGAAAGACTGTCGAGGTGAGCCCAAGCTCTTTTGCCTTTTTGTTCATTTGCTCAACAAACTGTTCTTCAGATCCAGCAATATGTTCTGCCATGGCAACTGAAGCATCGTTTCCTGACGCAATCGCAATGCCTTTTAGCATGTCTTTAACCGTCATTTCTTCTCCCGGTTCAAGGAAAATTTGTGAGCCTCCCATAGATGCTGCATGATCGCTCGTTCTTACTTTATCAGTCATTTTTAATTTCCCTTGATCCATCGCTTCCATGATGAGAAGCATCGTCATGATTTTGGTCATACTTGCAGGGGCAAGCTTTTCATCACTGTTTTTGTTGTAAAGCACTTTTCCCGTGTCACGTTCCATTAAAATCGCTGATTTGGCTTCATGCGCCAATTCTGATGTTTGTTTTTCTCCTGGCTTTTCAATCTTTTCCTTTGCCATCGCTGATGGTGAAACCATTGAGATAAGGATCATTAAAGTAAACAATGCACATATATGACGTTTCAAGTGGCAAACCTCCATTATCGTAATCCTTTCTATTTTTTCCTCATAAAGGCTGTTTTATTCAGAGATCGTTTGATTGCCATAAAAAAAAGCCCTCTGTTTCATGAACAGAAGGCTTTTTCACACGATCTATGAGAGTTGTTTGACAACTTCTTTCACTAAATCAAGGAAACTTGCTTTCACTTTTTCCGTCACTTCGATCACTTCATCATGAGAAAGCGGCTGATCTAAAATACCTGAAGCCGCATTAGAGATGCATGAAATACCAAGTACTTTTATGCCTGCATGACGTGCCACAATCACTTCTGGCACAGTCGACATACCGACTGCATCAGCGCCAAGCGTTCTGAGGAAACGAACCTCTGCCGGTGTTTCATATGAAGGACCTGTCATTCCTGCATAAACGCCTTGCTGCACAGATATGCCTAAATGTTTAGCCGTTTTCTCTGCAAGTGCCAGCAAATCTTTATCATACGGTGCAGACATATCAGGGAAACGAACCCCTTGACTGTCGTTTGGTCCAATTAACGGATTGGTCCCCATCATATTGATATGATCTGTAATCAGCATAAGATCGCCAGGATGGAAGGATGTATTCACACCGCCCGCTGCATTTGTCACAATACATGTCTCAATGCCGATTTCTTTCATCACACGGACAGGAAATGTCACCTGCTTCATATCATACCCTTCATAGTAATGGAAACGTCCTTGCATGGCACAAACGACCGTGCCTTTCAGCGTTCCAATGACGAGCTGCCCTGCATGCCCTTCTACTGTTGAAACAGGGAATCCAGGAATATCTTCATATTTCAATTTGATTGGATTTTCAATCTCATCGGCTAAAATGCCAAGACCTGAACCTAAAATCAATCCAACTGTTGGTACATATGTCGATGCTTGTTTAATATATGCCGCCGCTTCTGAAAACTGTGCTCCCACGTGATTTCCCCCTATTTGAGTTTAGATAAAAAGCTTGTGCCGTATTTTGGCATCGTTGTCTTGAAATTGTCTGCGACCGTTGCCCCAAGATCAGCAAATGTTTTCGCTGTTGGCAGCTCATTCGCTTCTTGATGCTTTTTGCTGTAAGCAATAAGCGGAACGTATTCTCTTGTATGATCTGTTCCGTGATGAACCGGGTCATTTCCGTGATCTGCTGTGATCACAAGCAGATCATCCTCTTTTAATAGATCAAACACTTCAGGTAGACGTGCGTCAAATTCCTCTAGTGCCTTACCGTAGCCTTCTGGATCTCTTCTATGTCCGAAAAGCGCATCAAAGTCGACAAGATTTAAGAAGCTCAGCCCAGTAAAGTCTGTCTTCAGCGTCTCCACTAGCTTGTCCATTCCATCCATGTTGGATTTCGTTCTGAGTGAAGAGGTGATTCCTTCACCATCATAAATATCAGAGATTTTTCCGATCGCAATGACATCAAGTCCATCATCTTTCAATTCATTCATGACGGTACGGTCGAATGGTTTTAATGCATAGTCATGACGATTTGGTGTTCTAACAAATGCCCCCGGCTCCCCGACAAATGGACGAGCGATGATGCGCCCTACCATATATTTTTCATCTAAAGTCAGTTCACGTGCGATTTCGCAAATGCGGTAAAGTTCGTCTAATGGCACAACTTCTTCGTGTGCAGCAATTTGCAGCACAGAATCTGCTGAAGTATAAACGATTAAATCGCCTGTTTTCATGTGCTCTTCGCCAAGCTCATCCAGAATTTCTGTACCAGACGCTGGTTTATTTCCAATGATGCTGCGCCCTGTTTTTTCTTTTAATTCATTTAACAGTTCATCTGGAAAGCCGTCTGGAAAGACTTTAAATGGTGTGTCGATGTAAAGACCCATGATTTCCCAATGTCCTGTCATTGTGTCTTTCCCATTGGATGCTTCTTGCATTTTCCCATAATACGCAAGCGGTTTTTCGTCCGCTGGAATTCCTTTAATTTCTTTAATATGACTTAGCCCAAGCTTCGCCATATTCGGCATATGAAGCCCGTTCATTTTTTCAGCAATATGTCCAAGTGTATCTGCACCTACATCATTAAAATCAGCAGCATCAGGTGCTTCCCCGATTCCTACTGAATCCATCACAATGAGGAAAATACGTTTATACTGATAATCAGGCATAAAAAAGCGCCTCCTTCAATATTCTTGTCCTTTCACCTTTCACAACTGGAGAGGTCAGACATCTCAAGTATAAACCGTTTTCAAGTCAATTGACAACCATAAACGGTCCAAACATAAAAAAGCATGATACACGTTCACCGTGCCATGCTTTACTTATGCCCTTGGATGGAATTTGTGATACACGTCTTTTAATCTTGTTTTTGTGACATGTGTGTAAATTTGTGTAGTAGAAATATCGGCATGTCCGAGCATTTCCTGTACGGCTCTAAGATCCGCACCGTTTTCAAGCAAATGTGTCGCAAATGAATGTCTGAGCGTGTGAGGCGTCAATTCTTTTTGAATACCTGCTTCTATGGCTCGTTTCTTTAAGTTCTTCCAAAAGCCCTGCCGCGACATTTTTTTTCCGTGATGATTCAGAAACAAGGCATCGGCCGGCTGTTTTTTGAGCAGCTTGTTTCTTCCTTTTTCTATATACACTTCAATCGCACTTGCAGCAGCTTCACCAATAGGCACGATCCGCTCTTTTCTTCCTTTTCCAAAACAGCGGATAAACCCCATAGTCAGATGCACATCCGCAAGAGTCAGATCAAGCATTTCACTTACGCGAATACCTGTTGCATATAAAAGTTCGAGCATGGCTTTGTCACGGTAGTCAAATGGTGTTTGCTGCTTAGGTGTATCGAGCAGCTTTTCTACCTCATCTAATGATAGAACTTTCGGTAATTTCCGCTCTGTTTTTTGTGATTCAATGTTCCATGACGGGTCATCTGTTGTCACTTTTTCACGGAGCAGAAATTGATGAAAGGAGCGTATCGATGATAGATGACGGACGGACGTTTTACTCGATTTCCCCTCGTCTTTTAACTGTTTTAAATAATGAATAATATGAAGGCGTGTGACGTCTTTTACATCTGTCAATTGTTCATGCGTCATTAAAAAAGACAAATAGTTCTGTAAATCTCTTTTATAAGAGACAATGGTATTTTCAGAGAGTCCTCTCTCTACTGTCATAAAATGAATAAAGTCGGATAATTGATCCTTCAATGGTTTCTACTCCCCGTTTTGATAAAAATAAATCAATCGATCCTGCCAGCTGTCTTGTTTCGGCTGATCCATTTCCATCACTTTTATCGCTGCACCTTCTGGTTTATCATAACGATGATAGCTTTCATATTCTGAATTTATCCATATCATAGCATAATAGAACAGGACGGTAAAACCAGTGAACAAGATAAATACTTTCATTACTTCCCCTGTTGTTTTGAGCCATTTTCGCATGTTCTTCATGTCCTTTCTCGTGTTCTCATTACTTCAGCATATGCCAGGTGGGACAAGGAATATACAGCGAACATGCAAAAAACCTTTTCATTTTGAATGAAAAGGTTCCAATTCGGATTATTTGCCGGATTCATCATCATGACACCGGTGGCAAATACCATGGAATGTCAATCTATGATCCTTAATTTTAAATTTCCAGTCGCGTTCAATAATCTCTTCAACATCTTCTAATAAATCATCTTCTATCTCATCGACTGTCCCGCATTCCATGCAGACAAGATGGTGATGGAAGTGAGCGGCTCCTTCTTTGCGAAGATCATATCGCGAAACGCCGTCTCCAAAGTTAATTTTATCAACAACTTTCAGTTCAGTAAGCAATTCTAACGTCCGATAAACAGTAGCAAGACCAATTTCAGGAGACTTCTCTTTTACGAGGAGGTATACATCTTCTGCACTTAAATGGTCTTCTTCATTCTCAAGCAGTACTCTTACTGTTGCTTCACGCTGTGGCGTGAGCTTATAGCTGGAAGAATGAAGCTGTTTCTTAATTCGATCAATCCGATTTTCCATTGACTTTCCCTCCTACGCCACATTACTTGATCATTATATCAAATGATGTGCAGAGAGCCAACTATAATCATTTTAAATTGATAAATAAATTGATTATTATTTAATAACGATTATAAAATCATCAAAACAGAACACCTGCCAGCTTTTTCATCAGCATGAATGATAAGTATGATTCAAAAAAGGACGAAAGAGCAGCGAGGGTTAAAATCATCAGTAGAACAGAAGCATACCGGCCAAACCAATGAATTGGCGCTTGACTGATGGTTTTTTTCATAAAAAGCTGACCAATTAAACGAATGGAGAACGCAATCGCACAAGTTCCGATCACTAAATACGCAGGAATGAGCAAGATATTTTGAGGAAGCACCGAGACAAAAGAAAGAAAAAAACCGCTAAGCCCCATTTGATTGACCAAAAAACCAACAGTAAACCCAACTACAATCCCTTTTAAAAAGATCATCAGAAAAATAAGCGGCAGGCCAATGATGGAAATTCCGAGTATCCACATGAGGCCCAAATATTTCATATGATGCAAAAAGCTTTGCAAAAACATGTCTTTTGATTCTGCTGCTTTCTCATTCGTCAGTTGACCAAAAAATTGATTTAAATAGTAGAATAAATCCTCTTTCTGACTCATTGTCATACTATTGACGATAATGGCTCCAAAAATGACGCCCATTAAAAATAGTACAGAAACAAACAAATAAATTGATACATGATCTTTCACGTGCTGAAGAAGATGTTCTTTCCAAGACTTTTTCCGCATGCGCCTTCCTCCCAAATAGTAAAGGTTACTAGATTCTATGAGAGAGCAGACGAAACATGACAGTTTTATGAAAAGAAAAACGAGAAAGCAGCTGTACACTGCTTTCTCGTTTCCTTTATCGTGCAGCTTTTTGTACGTTCACAAGCCCAGCGCCATAATAAAAAGGTTCGCCAAGTTTTGTTGCCGTTTTTGTCAGCCTTTCACGCACTTCATCATTTGTGAGATTCGGATGTTTTGATAGAATGACTGCCGCAGCACCAGCTACATGAGGTGATGCCATAGACGTTCCACTCTTATATCCATATTCGTTATGAGGAATGGTACTTAATGTTGAAACACCTGGTGCTGATACTTCCACTTCTTCCCCAACAGAGGAATCAAAGGCTCTTTGCTTTCGTTGATCCACAGATGCGACTGCCATGACAGAGCTGTATTTGGCCGGGTAATCTATCGTATTAAGTGACCCGTAGCTCCCAGCATTTCCTGCAGATGCGACAATGAGAATCCCGTTGTCATATGCTCGATCGACCGCTTCTTTCAGCGCCTCCGATTCACTTGCTCCCCCCATACTAATATTGATGACATCCATCTCATTCTCAATCGCCCATTCAATGCCTTTAATGATCCAGCTATAGTAGCCGTCACCATTTTCATCTGCCACTTTCACCGCATAGATCGAAGCTTTTGGTGCCACACCAACGACGCCTACTTTATTATCTAGTGCTGCGATCGTGCCTGCAACGTGGGTTCCGTGTTCATGCGGGTCAACGAGCGGATCGGACTCTGTTGGAACAAAGCTGACACCACCAGTTACATGTAAATCTTCATGCTTGCCGTCGATTCCACTGTCAAGAACAGCTACTTTGACATTCTGTCCGGCATATCCTCGTTTATGTACCTTTTGTGCTTTAATGCTTTTGATACCATAAGGGACGCTTTGACCGCTTGTTTTTGCTTTTTGGTCTTCCTCAATAAAAGTAACTTCTTTTGCTTGATGTAGTTTTTCTTTTGATGCTTCGTTCAACGAAACTTTCATCATATCTATTTTATCTATTGATTCTTTCACATGACCGCCAGCTTTTTCAACAAGCTGTTTTTGTGTTTTGTCTTGAACGGAAGAAGAAAAACCGATCATATACTCTTTTTTTGCTTGATCCTTTGCAGATACATCTGATGCGCCGAATGTCATCGATGCCAGCAGCATACTTGCCATACAAAGCCCTGCTCCAAATGATTTGACCTTCACGATACCCACTCTCCCTTTCATTTCTTTTTGTCATTTAACTACATTTTTAGACAAAAAGAAACGACCGTTTGTCCTATTTTTTAAAATTTTTCCAATTATTTGATCTACTTGTCACAATAAAGCAAAATAAAAATGCTTATGATCCTGTTCATAGCGATCATAAGCATTCCTGCCTTTATGTTTTTTCATCATATGCTGCAAGGCTTCTTGTTTTGTTTTTGTCTTTCTTTCGTGTGTACTAAAATGCGGCATATTTCCTCTCGATTGTTCTGGATTTCGGCTGTGCTGCCTTTGAAGGTGTTCTCTCTTTTTCTTTGCTTTGCTTTTTCCCATTTCTCAAAACCTCTTTCGTTGTCGTTATGATACATGAAAGCATCTAAAAAAGATAGACGTAGACACGCCTATCTCAAATTGTTGACAAAAGGCTAAAATGTACTTGATTTTAGCCTTTTGTCTTCTTTTCAGCGTGATAGAAAACCTTTGCAGTCTAGGAAGGACGAGCACCGGAGCAGAGCGAATTTGACATTCGTGAGCACCGGAGCGCAGGACTGACAAAGAATGCGAGGGTTTGTCTACACGCTGAGATAGACGTAGACACGCCTATCTTTCTTTTCTCACCATATCAAGATGCGGGATTCCATCCTCATCATAACAATCTGAGACAGCTTCGAAGCCAAACGATTCGTAGAACGATTTCAAATAAGCCTGTGCTTGGATTTTAATCTTTGTTTCGCCTAATTCACTGAGCTTTTTTATCGCCTGATCGAGCAGGATCTTCCCGTAACCTTTTTTCCGGCCGGCCTTCGTCACAAGGACACGGCCAATGGATGCCTCTTTGTACATGATCCCGCTTTGGAAAATGCGGCAATAAGCGACAATCGTGCCGTTCTCTTTGGCGATTACATGTAGCGCCTCTTGATCACGATGATCAATTTCAGGATAAGGACATGTTTGTTCTACAACAAACACATTCACTCTTTCCATTAAAATCAGGTAAAGGTCCTCTTTAGACAGTTGTTCAAATGTGTGCCATGTCCATTTAAGTTGATTCATGATTGATATCCACCTTACCGTAGACTCCGCCTCCGCCAGCGATCAGTCCAACTTCACCTCTTCTTGCTTTGATGATGTAATCGGCTGTTTTCTCAGGCAGGACCGCTTTTAATTCTTGTTCTGTTGCTTGATGAAGAATATTCATCTCTGTATGAAAGACAGCTTTTAACTTTTCTAACGTTTTGGCTCCAACACCTGGAATAAATTGAAGGGGAAGCTGGTGAACATAAGGAGGCCTTATTCCTTTGTCACTTTCTTGGTCAGCAAGCTCCTTTAACCGCTCACTCACCCCTTTTGTCATTCGGGTATGGCCGCATGCTTGGCACTGTTCTTGCTCCTGACTGTCAGGTCTTACCCCGCATTTCTCACAGGTCGTATGATAATACTTTCCGAGCCGCGGAGCGAGCCCATAATTTCCAGTGATGTTTCTGCCTTCTTTTCCTTGAAGCGCTAGCTCGAATTCAGCAAAGGAGGCATGATCCATTCGAATCTTCGTATATTCCCGCGCAATTTTCCCTAAAGAATGGGCATCTGAATTTGTTAAAAAAGGATAACGGTTTAGCTCACTTAGCTGGGAGGCCATAGACGTATCACAGCTAAGACCAAGCTCAACAGCATCGATGAGTTCTGGATCGAATACTTCGGTTAAAGACGTATTGACCCCTTTGCCGTATAAACTTTTATGCGGCGTAAAAATATGGGCAGGAATAAATAATCCCCCTAGTTCCTTCACCTTATGCTGAAGCGTTCTCCCATCCACATATAACCGCTGTGAACTCAAATGCACATTTTTCATATGAAGAGAAAGCCATGCGGAAAACTCAGACATTATACGAAGCGTGGGCATAAAGGCAAGCACATGAATCGGGCCTTTTGATTGGTCATCATTGATTTCTAGCTCACTGCCTAAAAGCAAAACGGTCTTTCCAAATGATAACCCGCCATCGCTTAGTTCCGTGTATATGCCTTCCTCTACACCTTCTATCAATTCTTCTAGGACTTCAGGAGATTGTGCATCAATGACACCAATCATCCCCATCCCTTTACTTTGAGACGCTTCAATGAGAATTTGGTCAATGGTCAGTGACCTTGCACCTGTAATTTTGACAGCCCTACCTGTTCTTGTTCGACCAATATGAATATGGATATCTGCAAAGAATTCCCTCATTTTGTAGACTTAAGTACCTCTTGCAATTGTAAGTATTGAATGGCATAGGCTGTTTTTGCATCATAAATATGTTGTTTTTCGATGAGTTGCAGTGCTTCTTCTAGTGAGACTTCCATCACTTCGACAAATTCATCCTCATCCAGCTCTCGTTTTTCTTCAAGCGGGACGAGCTGATCAGCAAGGTAGATGTGAACAATTTCATCCGCAAACCCTGGTGATGTATAAAAGGCGGTCAGCTTTTGGAGCGCCTGAGTTGTATAACCTGTTTCTTCTTCTAATTCTCTCAACGCTGTATGTGCCGGCTCTTCTCCTTTTTCTAATTTTCCAGCCGGAATTTCAACGATGGATCTCTCCAGTGCTTTACGGTATTGCTTGACCAAAATGATTTTATTCTCGTCTGTACGTGCAATGACTGCTACTGCACCTGGATGTTTAATGATTTCGCGTTTGCCTGGTTTTCCGTTCGGCAATTCTACATCTTCAAGAACCAAGTCAATGATTTTTCCGTTATATAATGTTTTTGACGATAATGTTTTTTCTTCAAAGTCCTTCAATTTTGTCAGCTCCTCGTTCTACTTTCACTTTTTACTTCATTCATTTTAACATAGATGTTTTAGGAGAAGCCAAAATGCGGATGCCTGCTTCAATGCGCCTTTTGAAATCACCTAGCTTGAATTCCAGAATTGTTTCACTTAATGTGAAAGGATAGGAGTGTGATTGAATTGAAAAAAAGACGAATTGGCACCTCTGATCTCTTGGTTAGTGAGGCGGCACTAGGATGTATGTCCCTTGGGACTGAAAAAGAAAAAGCGCTCTCTTTATTAGATGAAGCCATTGATCTTGGGATTAACTATTTGGATACAGCTGATTTATATGATTTTGGAACAAATGAGGAAATCGTCGGGGAAGCCATTAAGAACAGACGCCAAGATTTGATTTTGGCCACAAAAGGCGGCAACCGCTTTGAAAAAGGCAAACCTGGCTGGGACTGGGATCCTTCAAAAGCATATATAAAAGAGGCAGTGAAACAAAGCCTGAAACGACTTCAAACAGATTATATTGATTTATATCAATTGCATGGCGGCACAATTGACGATCCAATTGACGAAACCATCGAGGCATTTGAAGAATTGGTTGAAGAAGGTGTCATTCGCTATTACGGCATATCGTCCATCCGTCCAAATGTCATTAAAGAATACGCCAAAAAATCAAACATCGTGAGTGTGATGATGCAATATAGTTTACTCGATCGCCGCCCAGAAGAATGGTTTTCTCTTCTTGAAGAACAAAGCATTAGTGTCGTGGCAAGAGGTCCTTTAGCAAAAGGATTATTAACTGAAAAACCCCTTTCACAAGCAAGTGCGGCGATTCAAAAGAACGGGTATCTTGACTATTCATTTGAAGAGCTCCAGCAGGTCATTCCTTCGTTAAAGAAAGTCGCTTATGACCTATCACTGACAGAGCTGTCCATTCAATACTTGCTCAAGCATTCTGCAGTCAGCTCTGTTGTTTTTGGCGCAAGCTCGGTGAAACAGTTAAAAGAAAATGTGGCAGCGGCAAATGCACGTTCATTAAGCGACCAAGAAGTAAAAGCTTTGTCATATTTCACAAAACAGTCTGTTTATGAGGCGCATCGTTTGAATCAATAGAAGACAAATGGAAGAACAGCTTGCCACTTATGTTTTGTTTTAATGTACAACCCTATTGGTGGTGCGATTCTGAAATGAAGTGATACGAGGGAGTCAGACGTGTTTTCAGGCTCATGTAGTATGTATTCACCTCAATGATATAACATAAAAAAGGGAGCATCGTAGCTCCCTTTTTTAACTTTTATACTTTCTCCAGTCTAAATGACTTTCATCTAGCAGCTCTGAGAAACTTTTATTTTTTTCTTTTTCTTTCTGTTGCCGAAGGAGGTCTTGTCGTTTTTGTTCTTCTCTTTTTTCTGTCTCGGCGGCCAGATTCTGCTTCATTTGAAGGAGCTGCTGTTTCACATCATCCTTTATGCCGTCCTTTAGCTTTACTTGATCTTGATTGGTCTTTTTCACTTTGCCTCTCTCCTTTTGTTTTAGTGTATCATCCGTTTTATTTGCTCAGCAAGAGTCACGCCAAACTCCCAACATGTGGTATGATCTTCATAGAAACCCTTCGGAAAGGAAGAATCAGCTTGAAGAAGAAATGGCTCGCTATACTCGCCTTGGTATTATTTCCACTCGCTGCAATCGGCATTTTTTTTACCAATAAAATGATGTATATACGAAAATTAACGGATGAAGAGCTCATCAAACGAGAATCAGATGAAGGGCACTATCATCACAAGGAGTTTCAGCAGCTGCAAAAAGAGAAAGTTTGTATTCCTTCAGCATTTGGTTATGATCTTCATGGCTATTTTGTACCGCTCCCTCATACAACACGCACCATCGTTCTTTGTCACGGGGTTACCGTCAGTTTGATCAATTCCGTGAAGTATATGAAATTATTCCAAAAGCTTGGATGGAATGTGCTGCTTTATGATCATAGAAGACATGGGATGAGCGGCGGAAAAACAACGAGCTATGGATATTATGAAAAAGAAGATTTGGCTCAAGTCGTCAAGTGGCTGAGAAAAAGACTTGGGGAAAAAGCAATCATTGGGATACACGGAGAATCGATGGGCGCAGTCACAACTTTATTATATGCTGCAAAACCGGATGCAAGCGCCAATTTTTACATCGCTGATTGTCCTTTTGCTTCTTTTGAGGATCAGCTTCTGTATCGATTAAAAACGGATTTTCGTCTTTCAGGACAGTGGATTCTTCCACTAAGTGATCAAGTGTTGAAATGGCGGGACGGATACAGCATTCGGCAAGTTTCTCCACTTGATGTAATCGATCAGGTGAAAGAACCTATTCTTTTTATTCATAGTCTCCATGATGACTATATCCCTTGTGAGCAAAGCGAGCAGTTATACGCACGCAAAAAGGGTGATAAACGGCTATTTATTGCGCCACATGGTGCGCATGCGATGTCTTATAGCGACAATAAGGAAGTCTATGAACAAGAGGTCGAAGCATTTCTGGAAGCATTTCAATTTAATCAAAATGAAAGAGGAGAATGAACAGCCGTTCGTCTCCTCTTTTTGCTAACTTATACGATAGTCACCACTGTTGTATGGTGTCTGCCCGCCAGCTCCATATGGCTCTCTTCCGATTGCTGCTGACTCATGACCGATAACCCTGCAGTTGCTGCCAATAAAAGAACTATCAAACTCATTTTCATATAAATGACCTCCATTTTGAATTTTTGATATGGCTTGAATTTTCCTTTCGTAATACCGGGTAGAAACTTCAAATAATCCAAGCTCATTATAATAATGAGCCGCATCAAGTGCCAGTTCCTCAATATCTGGGTATAAACGCTTGTCCTCCAACAAATCTAATGTATCGTCTATGATTTTTATTTCTGCATCAACGTATAATGCTTTTAAAAACTGAAACTTGCAGATGTAAATTTCATCTTCTAATTCACAGGCTTTCATAATACCTTGTTGATAGAGGGTTAACGACTCTTCTATTTGTTTTTGTTTAAACAGGATTTGGGTCAGCATAAATAGTGGGTCTAGAGAGCGATTCAGATGGGTTAAATTCTCCTTTTCAAACACTTCAAGAGAGTCTTTGAGATAGCGACTTGCTGTAGCAAGATCGTTCATTTGGTAATAGCAGTTACCTAAGTTGAAAAGGGCCGAACCTATGACTCGAGGGTTTCCAATTGAGCGTGCTCGCTTTAGAGCATTTTTAAAGTAGGGCAATGCATGTTCATAGCATTTCAAATCATCATAGTTTGCACCGATGACAAATTCACAGTGGATGATTCTCAGCGTGTACGTTCTGTAGGCAGAGTACGTATCTAACGCTTGCAAAGCATAGTGCATCGAAAAGTGGGTTTGTTTCATGTGGTAGTATATTTCTGCTAATTTAAAATAAAATTCTGCTCTTTCTATATCATCTGATATGAGATTGAGCTTTTTTTCTGCGGAACGGTAATAAGCAATGGCGCTCAAATAGTTTCTCTGTTCAAATTCAAACATTCCTGTAAAAAAATGAACATAGTATTCAAGCATATCTGTTAATTTGGTCTGCGAATGTTCAATTGTTTCTAGAAGCTTCTTAATCTCCTCATCATTCGAGGCTTTTTTTGCCGGTTCAAAATATTCAAGCATGACCTTATGTCGAAAATCCATCAGCTGGTAAAAAAGCAGCAAGTTCTGATCTTGCTCCATCTCAAGGATTTCCTGCTCGATCTCGGCCTTTAGCTTCTCTGCTTTCATGACATGAAATCCGCAAATCTGCCTATACCATTCGTTTATTTTGATTCCAACCTGAGGCGATGACAGCTTGAGCTTCAATTCACCTTAGCACCTCCCTCCTCATGTACGATACATGTTGTATTCTATCATATTTCCTCGAATGGAAGAAATATGAAATGTCGTTTTTCGTAAAGTTTTCGGTATCCCGCAATAACCGCTTCCATTGCCGATTTTTCGGCATTTACAGTCTCTATTTTTCTCTTTCTATTCTTCTCATTTTGTCTAAATGTTTGTTAAAAATGACTTTTTATCGTTGAAAAATCTCATTTTTCAAATTAGACAGTTCTTCTGTTTGATGAGATGATGATGGCACAAAAAAAGCCCTCTTCAGCAAAGGGCTTATAACACATCTGTTACGTGTTCCATATTCTCTTTTATCCAACTGACTGCTAATTCAAGCGTTGGAAATTCTTCCGTTTCAAATGTGACTTCATCTTGGAGAAGCCAGACGTCCTTTTTTACTGAATCCATTCCACCGATTGACCAGTGCAAAAGGCTATATGGATGATTATTATTTAAAAACGACACCCACGTTTTATTTTGTGCCGTATTTTGTATCACTTTCAGCTTTTGATCCACTACGTTTCCACCTTACTTTACAAGTATACCCATTCTCGGGCTGAGTATTTGTTGAGGACTTTTCAACATAAGTGTATTGGCTTTTTCATTAAAATCAATCGTCATTTCCTCGTCAAAAAACACCTTTTGTGCTGTGTGTATATATAGTTTTAAATCTTGACTATTATTAAGCGGTTCCCATTCACCTGTTCTTTCACTTGTTAACCAAAGCATTGGTACGCCACTCACTGCACAGCCACAACCTTCTGAATCGTAGCGAAGCAGTAATTCTTTCGTTTCGTTTCCTATTTGCTGTTTTTCTATATATGTTTTAGCCAGTTCTGTGATGTGAATATACATGGCGAACATCCTTTTTAAATTGATGCTTACATTGTAACACATAAAACACCATAAAACATGACACACGACTAAATCCGAAAGTCATACTCTTTGAAATACACGCTCTTCTCACTAGGATTATATCTATCTATTGGCTCTTTCTGCATCCTGTTTTTTAGAATTATACTGATGACGCTATCCATTTTAAAAGAAGAAACAGGAGGTTTTAGATCGTGAAAAAAAGATTATCTCTCTGCTTCATCGGGGCGCTGATATTAATGTTGAGTTTCACTATGCCAAACATGAAAGCGGCATCTATCCTTGATGAAGTACGAGAAAGCTATGCGACTTATACGGGATCTGGTTACTCAGGGGGCGCCGCTTTATTAGATCCTATTCCATCTGACATGAAAATTACGGCTTTAAATCCCCATGACTATAACTATAAAGGGGTAAATGCGGCACTTGCAGGGGCTTACCTTGAAGTAACGGGGCCAAAAGGAAAAACCGTTGTGTATGTAACCGATAAATATCCAGAAGGAGCAAAAGGAGCTCTTGATCTTTCTCCTAATGCCTTTACCAAAATTGGCAATATGGAAGATGGGAAAATCCCGATTAGTTGGAAAATTATAAAAGCACCGATTAGCGGAAATGTAGCTTACAGAATAAAAGAAGGTAGCAGTGAGTGGTGGGCTGCGATTCAAGTGCGCAATCATAAATATCCGGTTATGAAAATGGAATATTACAAAGATGGACAATGGGTGAACATGGAAAAGACAGACTACAACCATTTCCTTGGCTTTCATATGGGGTCTACATCTCTTCCTGTTCGAATCACAGATATCCGCGGGGTCATAGTAAAGGATCAATTACCCGCTCTTCCGTCTACTGCTGCTTCACAGGCCTATATTGTAAAAGGCAATGTTCAGCTTCCTAATTAACGAGGAGAAGAGGCAGCTTATTTAAGAGCTTCCTCTCTTCCTTCTCTATCCCAGCGATATGCCTCATTTTCTATTTCTTTTATGATTTCATTCTTTCCTGCCATATAGCTTTGTATATCTTCCGGATACTGATTTGCTAATTGTTCCTTGACAGACGCATACGCTACAGCTCGTTCTGGGTGGACTCTTAAGTAATCTCGAAACAATAAATGTCTTTTCACATCAGGATGATTTCTTTCATAAACATGGACATGATGCGTACGATTCAAGCCACCCTTTTGAAAAAAACGTCTCCCTTTTATACCATTTTCACCGAGCGCTTCGTATCCAAGGTGTTCAAATCTCTCTTTTTCTCTATCAATCTCTTCTATATCGCTTACTTCTATTAATATATCTATAATTGGTTTGGCAACAAGTCCTGTAACTGACGTGCTGCCAATATGGTATCCTTCTATCCAGCTCTTTTGAATGATTTGCTTGAGTCGCTGCTTTTCTTGACGGAATTCTTCATGCCATTCTTTTTTGAATTCGGCAACCTCAACCTTGCGTCGCGGTGTCCATTTCATTTTTGATAGGGTGAGCTTTTTTGCCACATGAATTACATTTGTTTCAAAAAAACCTAATTTTTCATATAGTCTTTTTGCAGGGGTGTTTTCCTGCCCTGTGGTCAGTTCTATCGGCACATTCTTCTCTATGATTGTGGACATAAGTCTTGTTCCAATTCCCTGCTTTAGCGCTTTTGGATGCACAGCCAATCGACTAATGATCAAACAATCTTTCAGCTCTTCATAAGAGACTACACCTAATAAAATATCATTTTGCTCAAAACCAATAAATTGCTCTTTTGCTTTCATGACATCTTGAATGGTCTCTTTTAATGGCGGAAGATCAGCATAGCCAATTTGTTCAGCTTCTTGTTGGTATGCAGCTAGTTGAATATGTAAAATCTGCTTTGCTACATCACTTATTGTGTGATCTAAATGAACAATCATTTCATTGCCTCCAGCTTCTTTACAAATAACACACGGTCTTCATGAATGCCATCGTAATCTGAAAAGACTGAGATGCCATCTACTGTTTTATCTCCCTTTTTTATCTGAAATCCGAGTTTTGTATGGTAAGCAATGGAGACTTTATTGATAGGAGCTGTGACAGCTTTAATTGTTGTTCTTCCTTCCTTTTCAGCCGCTTCATAAAAAGCTTGATAGAGGATTTTACCTATCTTTAATTTACGGTGATCTGGGTGGACGCCAACAAAGTGAATATAGGCTTCATCCGAATGAGATTGCGATAAAAAACCAACCAAAAAGCCGATCAGCTCTCCCTTTTCAACGACAACAAAACTTGTTTGCTGGAAATGTTCAAAAAAGAGCTTTGGCAATTTTGCACGCAAATCTCTGCCTCCCCACCAGCTTTGAATGACGGATGTGACTGCGTAAAAATCTGACGGTTTCACTTGACGTATCATGATGGCCTCGCCCCTTTTTCCATTTTGGCTTTCCTTTGATTCGTTTTTTCTCAAAAATGCGATTGTTTCAATAGTCTACTGTCTGATCAAATGGTTGTAAAGACAGTATGCCCGTCTTTTTTCATGTTCACTTGTTGGTTCTTCGTCTTTCAGCCGTCATCTCCTTTTAAATCTTCACACTTATTTCAAAAAGTTCACTTTTTGTGCGAAAGTTTCATTCATTTGTTATGTTAAGATGGTTCATATAGGAAATGGTACAAATGTTTATTGGAGATGATGAGATTGGTTTGGGTTGTTATTTCGCTTGTTGTATTTAGTCTTTTAAAGCTGCTTGTCACCTCTTTGCCTTCTGGTGTTGTTGAGCGTCTTTTTAGCCGCTACGCCGTACATGCTAAAGTAACAAGTGAGCAAACAAATATTACTTTTCAAGGTCGTTCGCTTGATGAGCAGCGAGCATCTGAAATCATTCAACATTTTAATGATGCGATCTTTATTGAACGCTATTATATTTACCCTGGTGATGAAGAACGCTTTCTTCATCCGAATGAAGGGCCAGCGCCGCTTACTATGCAAACAAAGCATGGGAAACATGATGTCACCCTTTATCTGTTCCATTATGATGACCATGTGGATGTGGTTCGGCAGTTTACACATAAGCCAAAGAAAAAGCTGATGGCTTATCGTCTGCGTTCTGAACCGCTCCAAACATTCCACAACATGGCACATGCCTAACAATCGTTGCAGCAGACGAGACGAAGTGTTCACCACTTCGTCTTTTTTGTATGGACAGCTTTTGAATGATTTACCAGTATGAATTTCACCTCATGTTGTTTACAATAGATACAGAACATACGTTCTAAGAGGTGAAGTACAATGAATGAACGAGCCATTCTGCTTGTGGATATGCAGTCATTTTATGCATCAGTTGAGAAGGTGGAGGCGCCTCATTTGGAGAATGTGCCGCTCATTGTCTCTGGAGATCCAGAACGAAGAAGCGGAGTCGTCCTGGCAGCCTGCCCTCTCGCGAAGAAACGTGGCGTACAAAATGCATCAAGGTTATGGGAAGCACAGGAGAAATGTCCTGAAGCAGTGGTCGTACGTCCACGTATGCAGCGCTATCTCGATATCTCTGTCATGATTACAGAACTGCTTGAACAATACACAGACCTTGTCGAGCCATATTCCATTGATGAACAGTTTCTTGATATTACAGGCAGTCTTACACTATTCGGCTCTCCACATGAGATCGCTCAACATATACAAACAACGATTATGAACCAGACTGGCATTTACGCACGTGTGGGCATAGGCCCTAATAAAGTGCTCGCTAAAATGGCCTGTGACCATTTTGCCAAAAAAAACAGAACCGGCATCTATGAACTGAGTGCCGACCGGGTTGCTGCTGATTTATGGCCGCTTCCAATTGGAAAATTATTTGGCGTCGGCAAACGAATGGAGCATCATTTGAAACGAATGGGTATCAGTACCATTGGCACACTTGCTACTTATCCGTTAGACCGATTAAAAAAACGCTGGGGAATCAATGGGGAGCTTCTGCAGCGAACAGCTTTAGGACACGATCCCTCCCCAGTCACTATTCACACACATGATCAGCAAAAAGCCGTTGGGCATCATATGACCCTTCCCCGTGATTACGCATCTTTTGAGGAGATCAAAGTTGCTCTTCTTGAATTGAGTGAGGAAGTCGCTCGGCGGGCACGTTTTAAGCATTATCTCGGTCAAACAGTGTCTGTTGGTGTAAGAGGGGCTGATTTTTCACATCCAACAGGCTTTCATCGACAAATGAAGCTTCATTCACCGACACAGTATGGCTCAGATATTGCAGAGGCAGCGATTCAGCTATGCCAGCAGCACTGGGATGGTCAGCCCATTCGCAGTGTAGGCATTACCCTCTCACAGCTGCAGCCTGACAGTCACTATCAGCTGACTTTATTTGATCATCATTTGAAGAAAGATCAACTCAGCAAAGTATTTGATGAAATCCATCTGAAATATGGACCTGCGGCATTGCTGCATGCTTCGTCACTGACAAGCGCTGGGCAGGCATATCACCGCGCCGAAAAAATTGGCGGGCATTACAAATAACGGAGGCGAACAAGCATGAATCCCAATAAATTAACACCTGGATACAACATCATGTGGGAATCAAGCCGAATGATGCTACCAGAGCACCGAGAGCAACTACTTGCTCAAAAACGAAAGAAAAAAGAATATACACCTCTACCGCTCAGCTCCGATCAGCTAGAGGAAATGAATGTTTTGATCACACAGTCGATTACCGAGGATCAAGCGATCTGCTTGACATATGTCTCATCCGGCATGAAAGCACAGTTTTGGGGCTGGGTGAAAGCCATTCATTATGAAACACGCCAAATGAAAATCGTGAATGACGAAGATGTTCTAAACCTTTCCTTACATCAAATTATTGCCATCGATCTCAATTAATTTTCGCAAAACGAAAACATGATCATTGAAAAACCCGCTTCGTTTTTCCGAAAAAATTATGACCCATCAAGGCTTAAAACCTTGAAAACGAGGCATATGCTCTTCGAATGAACGGAACGGTTCAAGCTTCTCTGTCATTTGACGGATGACTCCTCCATCAAATTGTGTATTTAATTTGCACAATTTTTCATGTATGATTGGAACATCTTACAAACTCAGGGGAGACACAGCATGAAAAATAACTTACGCACTTTACATCCACTTAGTTGGACGATCATCATCGGCACGATATTTGGCCGAATGGCGACATCCATGAGCATTCCCTTTTTAGCCGTTTATTTGACACAGGTCAAAGGCGCCTCAGCCTCTTCAGCTGGATTGATCATTGCCGTCAGCTCTCTTATTGGGATTGTTGCGAGTTTTTACGGCGGCTATGTTTCCGACCGAATCGGCAGAAAAAAGGTCATGCTTTTATCCATCTTTGGCTGGACACTTGTCTTTGTTGGCTTCGCGTTTGCAGATGCCATTTGGGTCTTCTTTTTTATGAATGCTTTAAATGGACTGTGCCGGGCGCTGTTTGAACCAACGTCTAAAGCACTCTTATCCGATGTCACCCCATCGAGCATTCGGTTGTTTGTCTTTAACTTACGGTATACGGCCATTAACATTGGTGTCATTTTCGGCCCGCTGCTTGGCTTATATCTCGGGTCATCAAAAACGACTTTTCCATTTCTCGTCGCTGCCCTCATTTACTTGTTGTACGGGTTAACGCTGGCATGGCAATTTCAAAAGCACCCAGTGGCTGCTCCAGAAAGCACCAAACAAATCGGCGTCAAAAAAGCTCTTTCCATTATTCAGAAAGATACGGTCTTTAGCATCATCCTCATTGGCGTTACTTTATGTTCATTTGGCTATTCACACCTAAGCTCAACACTGCCTCAATATTTATCGGCATCCCCTATGATTGAGGATGGCCCTAAACTGTTTGGGTATCTTTTATCCTTAAACGCAGTGGTTGTCATTGTCGTTCAGTACCCGCTGATTATGATCGCTAAGCGCTATTCAACGATTTTGTCGTTAACGACTGGGAACGTGCTTCTAGCAGGCAGTTTGTTTGCCATTGCTTTTTCACAAAGTCTCGGTACGCTTGCTTTCATCATTGTCGTGTTTACGATTGGTGAAGTGCTGCTCTTTGCAATGATGGATCTGTTTGTAGACAATATTGCAAAACCTGAAGTGAAAGGATCATACTTCGGCGCAATGGGGTTTTCTCAGCTCGGCAGCGTCGTCGGACCGTTTGTCGGAGGATTGTGTATTGACTTATTTGGCGCAGCCCATCCCCTTTCTATTTTTTCAGTCTTGGCGATTGTCACCGCTGCAGGCGTTCCGTTTTTACTTATCGGATACTACCGCCTAAAAAAACGAACGGCGGCTGCCGTGGCTGTGAAAGTAAGTGGAGGTCATTAAAAAAACCGCTCTCAATTGAGCGGTTTTCTTTATACCCTGCGGATGGCGATCTCTTCCACCTTATGCTGATCGCCTTTTTTTAAAATCAAATCGGCTCTATATTTTGTCGGCAAAATATTTTCATATAAATTTGGCCGGTTCACTGTATTCCAAATCGTGCTTGCCATCTGATCTGCTTCTTCATCCGTCAAATCTTTGTATTGATGAAAGAAAGATTCAGGGTCTTTGAAGGCTGTTTCCCGCAGCAAACGGAACCGTTCTTTATACCAGCATTGAATTTGCGTCTCAGCGGCATCTACATAAATCGAAAAATCGAAGTAATCTGATACAAACACGCGCGGCTCATCCTTCAGATCATCCAGTGCCGGTGATTGCAACACATTGATCCCTTCAATGATCACAATATCTGCATCTTCTACTGTCTCATACACCCCTTCAAGACGGTCATAGGTCAGATGTGAATATACAGGTGCATGCACAGTTTGTTTCCCTGATTTCAATTCATTTAAAAACGAAAGTAGCGCTTTAACATCATAGCTTTCCGGGAAGCCTTTCTTTTCCATCAGCCCTCGATCTTTTAATTCTTTTTGTGGATACAAAAAGCCGTCCGTTGTCACGAGACTCACCTTCAGTCCATCTCCAAGCCTTGATAAAAGTGTTTCAATGATACGTGCTGTCGTGCTTTTTCCGACGGCCACACTTCCTGCAATCCCGATTAAAAAGGGGATTTTCGCATGATGCGGGTAGTTTAAAAAAGCATTTACATGCTGATTTTTTTGTTTTTCTGCAAAAACGTGTAATGTCAGAAAACGAATAAGCGGTATGTAAATATCTCGAACTTCTTCTAGCGATAAGTAGTCGTTTAATCCTTGAAGTGCTCTCACTTCTTCTTCTGAAACAGATACCGGCATATATTCTCCAAGAGCCGCCCATGCCTCTCTCGTATGGCGTGTATATAATGTATTAAAATCTAGTCGTTCGTCACCCAAAGTCTTTCCCACCAATCTAAACTAAACTCATAACCAAAAAGACGATAATCCGATTGTAGCTTAAAATGAAGGCGCTGTCTTTATTTTTCAACGAAAGTTTGCTTCTTTTGCGAAAAAAAAGCATTAAATAAAGGAAAATGAGGGTAAATAAGAGTATTCAGTTTGATAGATAGAAGGGAGCATACCAAATGAAATATGTGATGATTGGCGGAGATGCAGCAGGAATGAGCTGCGCTATGCAAATATATAGAGAGGATCCAGACGCGCATATTGTAGCTTTTGAAAAAGGAGAGATTTTCTCATATGGACAGTGCGGACTCCCCTACTTGATCGGCGGTCTCATTGATCATCACAGAAAACTCATCGCACGCAGCGCTGACACTTTTCGTGACAAATACGGAATTGATGCCAGATGCTTACACGAAGTGACCTCAATCGACCCGGAGCAAAAAACAGTATCGGGTATTCATTCTAAAACAAAAGAACCCTTTACAGAAACGTATGACCGCCTGTTAATTGCGACAGGAGCAAGCCCCGTCACACTTGATCTAGACAGTCATTCCTTAGAAGGTGTCCACGTATTAAAAACAATCCCGCATGCGCTGTCTATTTTAGACAATCTAAAAAAAGACGTCACACATATCACGATCATCGGCGGAGGATATATCGGCTTAGAAATGGCAGAAAATTTAAAAGCGCTAGGAAAAGACGTTCATATCATTCAGCGGGGTACAGCACTTGGCCCAGGCTTTGATCCCGATATAGCAAAATATCTGAAAGAAGAAGCGGACAATCAAGGCATTCAAGTAGTACTTGGTGAAACAGTGCAAAAATTAAAGGGCAAGACACATGTAACAGCTGTTCAAACAGACAAGCAGACCATTGAAACAGATATGGTCATCATCGCCGTTGGTGTCACTCCGCAAACATCCTTTTTAGACAGCACAGAAATTCAGCGACTTCAAAATGGTGCAGTTGTTGTGAATAAATACATGCAGACCAATGTACAAGATATCTATGCGGCGGGTGACTGCGCAGCAACCTATCACCGTATCAAAAAGGAACTGGACTATATTCCGCTCGGCACGACAGCAAATAAACAAGGAAGAATCGCAGGCTTTCATATGACAGGAACAAACCGCGCGTTTCAAGGCGTAACCGGCACAGCGGTGATGAAATTTATGGACGTGACAGCGGGACGAACGGGTTTATCAGAGAAAGAAGCAAAAGACGCGGGCCTTCCTTTCTCCACCATCACCATCGACAGCACTGACCACGCTGGATATTACCCAGATGCAGAGAAAATGAAAGTGAAACTGATTTATAGAAGCGATGATCACACCTTGCTTGGCGCACAAATCATCGGTAAAGAAGGTGTTGATAAACGAATTGATGTCATGGCAACGGCTCTTTATCAAGGGCTGACTGTGACAGACCTTGAAGATTTAGATATTAGCTATGCCCCTCCTTTTAACAGTGTATGGGACCCACTTCAGCAAGCGGCAAGACGAATATAGAAAAAGGAGTGAAGCCATTGACCATTCAACAAATTGCTACTATTGAAATTCCTGTGACTGATATCCCCCGGGCTGTCTCTTGGTATGAACAGATTTTAGAGATGATCGTTCTACATCAATCAGAAGAAGCCGCCATGCTCACTTTTACTCATGGCGAGGGACCTTCTTTTTATCTCGTCAAAACAAAACACGAGAAACGAATCTACTTTATGAACTCTTTTACAGGAGTTCGGCATAGTATGATTGATTTATTTGTGAAGGATTTAAAAAACTTTCACCAGTATTTAAGCGAGCATAACGTCACCGTATCGGATATTCAAATATTAGCTGACCCAGACTTAGGCGGTTTTAGCTTCGAAGATGTTAATGGCAATGTCTTTGGCGTCACCAATATTAAGCCCCATCAAACAAAAAAAGAAACCAGCCTGTGACCGGTTTCTTTTTTTGTTATTTTTTCATCATCGCTTTCCGTGCTGCTTTTTCAAATAAAAACGGGAATAATTGATACAATTTACTACCAGCATTCATCCATCCTGGTAAATTAATCTCTCTTTTTTTCGTCATCATGGCGGATACGATCTTCCCTGCTACCTTGTCAGCACTGAGCATCATAAAATCAACATTTTTCACATATTCACCACTGCGGTCTGCAATGGTAAAGAAGTCTGTGGCAATCGGTCCTGGATTGACGGTTGTGACATGAATTCCGCTGTCTGCCAGCTCCATTCTGAGGCTGTTTGAAAATCCGAGAACCGCATGCTTTGATGCGGAATAGATGGCGGATTTAGGGGTGGCAATTTTGCCTGCCTGTGACGCAATATTGATAATATGTCCCTTCCCTCTTTGTTTCATCTCAGGAAGGACCTTTTTTGTGCAGGCAATTAAACCAAAGACATTGACCTCAAACATCGACACCATTTCCTCAATGGATGCGTCCTCGACGAGATCGAACACACCAAAGCCGGCATTGTTCACCAAAATATCAACAGCTCCCACTTGTTGATAGGCTTGATCAATGTCCTCAAGCTGACTGACATCAAGCTGAACGATGTGACATACGCCGCCAGCACTTATAATCTTTTCTTTTACACCTGTGAGCTTTTCAATTCGTCTTGCTGACACAATGATTTCTGCTCCTTCAGCTGCTGCCAAGTACGCCATCTTTTCACCAATACCGCCTGAAGCACCTGTAATCCATATTCTCTTTCCTGTTAGTCGCCCCATTTATTTCACTCCTTCATTTGCTCGATAGTAGAGGGTTCCGTCTTTTTGCACTTCTTCAATTTGTCCAGCCGCTAAAAGCACATCAAGCTGTCCGACTGTCTCAGACATTGTCAGAAATAATGCTTCTTCATACAGACCCGGAAATAAGGTGCGACAAAGATGAAAGGCGGTCATTTCCTTTCGTTGAAGCAGCTGATACATCGTATTTGCCCGTTTTTCCTGTTTTTTAAATCTTTCTTCGATCAATTCGTGATGAGAGGTAATGAGCTGGCCATGCCCTGGATAAATCGTCTGAATGGGCAAATGCAATAAACACTCGAGTGATGCTTTATATTGAAGCAGCGATTTTTGACGTTCTGTTCCTTTCATTGGCGCTTCCATTAACGGATTGGAAGAAATGGTCGTAAGCAGCAGATCACCTCCGATGAAATTCCCTGTTGTTTCATCTAAAAAAGAAAGATGAGATTGTGCATGTCCTGGTGTCTCCAGCACTTGGAAGTGCTCATGTCCCTTCAAACGATCGCCTTCTTTTATGACGTCATCAACATGTGCCGTACATGAATATGTATAGGACTGCCTCACAATTCTTTCACACTCACCTTGACGAAGCGGGACACCTAACTGCTGAAAAAAATCATTCATAAAATGGATTTGACGCTGTTTAAACGCTGCATCCTGACTAATATAGGGCTCATTCAACTCGTGTCCGATGACACGGACATGAGGTTTCATCAGATCTAAAAGACCGACATGATCTGCATGATGATGTGTCAAAACCACTTGATCAATATCATCTATTGATAAATGATGTTCCTTTAATTGCGTGACAAAGGCATGCTGCGCCTCTTGTGTCATCGGTCCGGAATCAACTAAGGTCACGGCATCGCCTTTTAATACATATGCATGGACATCCCCAACCGCAAACGGTGTGGGAATGGATAATTGAATCATTTCTTCTTTCACTTTTATACGTCATCTCCTGATTTTTGTCTCATAGATCATCTGAACTCACTCTTCTTTATTCATTGTATCTTGCAAAGGGCAGACTGTCATGCGGTTTAGATGGTCAATTTTTTTATCTCTCCCTATTGACACAAACTTGTCCATCGTTGCATAATGAACAACAAATATAAGATGCGCGATGACAAGGATTAGTAAGCAAAATAATGATGCAAGAGAGTGAGGTCCGCAGGCTGTAAGGCTTCACCATCCTCTTATTTGCTGAACCTGCCCTTTGAGCTGTTAGGCAAACCTAAACGTTTCCCGCGTTAAGGGACTAGAGCTGAGTATGTATGATTGCATGCTAATTGAGGGTGGTACCGCGAAAAACCTTTCGTCCTTTGCAGACGAGAGGTTTTTTTATTTTCTACAAGGAGGAGCAGCTTATGAGTAAAATTGGATTTATTGGTGCAGGCTCAATGGCCGAGTCTATGATTAAAGGTCTTTTAAAGAGCGGCATTATGTCAAATGAAGATATCATTGTCACAAATAAAACAAATGAAAAACGATTAGAAGAATTACATGCACGTTATGGAGTCAAAACAGATTTCGCTCGTTCCTTTATTTATGAAGAAGCCGATATGCTGGTGTTTGCTTTAAAACCAAAAGATGCGGAAAGTGGCATTTCTGAAGTAAGGCCCCATTTAAATGGACAGCTGATTATTTCTATTTTAGCGGGCATTTCTATTGAAACCATTCAGCATTATGCTGGCGCAAAAACGGCGGTGGTTCGTGCCATGCCAAATACATCAGCGGCCATACAACAATCAGCTACTGGCATTGCTGTCAGTGATGAAGTCACAGAGGCGCAAAAGGAAAAAGCAGTTCAGCTGTTTGAAACGATCGGTCATGTGACGGTTTTAGATGAATCACAACTGAATGCGGTCACAGCGATTGCAGGCAGCGGTCCTGCCTTTATTTATCATTTGATTGAAGGAATGGAGCGAGGTGCATCGGAACTTGGGATGGACCAAGAAACAGCGAAATTGCTCATTTGTCAAATGATTGCAGGCGCTGCAAATATGCTTCAGGATAGCGGTAAGGAACCTGCTGAATTGCGCAAAGAAATTACGAGCGAAGGTGGAACGACAGAAGCAGGACTTAATACCCTTGCTTCCTATCAATTTGAAGAAGCGATTGTCGATTGTGTGAAAACAGCGACAAAACGCGCAGCAGAATTAAACGACATGTTTTCAGCGAGTACGTATAAGTAAGTGAGAAAAGCACCTGCCTTGATGACAGGTGCTTTTCATCTATCACTCGATGCTCTCATGGACATGATGGCTTTGATTTGATCGAGGTGATGAATTTCATGTAAAGCAATGGTTTCAGCTAAAATTTGGACTGTCATCATCCCTTCTTCAGGATGGAGGCCTGAAAAATCCCATGTATCCTTTTCTAATAGCTGCAGTGTTTTGTTTCTGCTTTCTTTTAGGCGTTCAATCAATGCACTGACCTCTTGTGCGGTATACATTTCATAAGCTCTTCCCTTCACATATATCTCTGGATCATATGATGCGAAAAGCGTGTGCTCATTTGATATTGCCTGCTCTATCCGCTCTGACCAGACTTCTTCTGTATCATACAAATGTCCAACAATTTGTTTAATCGACCACTTGCCTTCCCCAAAAGATTCATCTAATGTAGCCTCATCACATGTCCATACTAACTCCTCAAGCTTACGCAAACTCTCATGAAGTGATCTCATGATCTCTGTTTTTGTTAGTACTCCTGTTTTCACTCTCACAATCCCCCTTCAAATATATGTAAGTATTATTCTATATCATACTCTATTTCTTTAGACAGAAGGTGATTGATATCAAGAAAAGCCCTATCATGACGATAGAGCTTTCACTTAATTCTTTTCTAATAAAGCATGAATTGTTGATTGTAAGAGCGACGGCAAAACGCCAAAAGAGAATGGGACATGCAGCCGTTCTGTCCATTTGTGCGCATCCTTTCCTAATGGACCAACGTTGATGACAGGAACGTTAAGAGCTTCTTTTTCTCCTTGTGGTAACGAGTAACCTTTTTGGTATAGCGGCATGTTGGCTGTATAATCCTCTATATCTTGATTTTCAAGCTGTAAGTAGCTTAAATCAGATAAACCAGGAAAATATTTGACTTCTTCTACTTCGATTCCATAGATCTCTTTTGCTTCTCTTTGAATCTTCTTTAAGGTCGTTTGAATATGCAGATCATCTGTTGAAGAAACAGATGGGTAAAATGGCGGACTATAAAACAACACAATCAGTGCTCCATCTTCCTTACAAAGGGTCGTCAGTTCTGATACAATTTTGGTTGAAAAATCACGATCCCCTAGCTCACCCCGGTTGGCAAAGGCGTAGTTGACAATTCGCTCGACCTCCTGCTTGCCGGATCGTTCAGCAGCTTTTTCGTACAGCTCATGATACGTTAACACCGTGATGTTTGTATCGATGGGTGTAAAATGTTTAAAGCGTTGAAATGCAGCGGTTTTCTGTTTGAGATTGGCTTCGATTTGGGCTGCTGCTTGTTTCGCAGTTTCATAGAGGAGCCCGTGAAGCTCTTCACTAGAGCGGTTCATCATCAGCACATTAAATAAAGAAACAGCCGTGTGAGGCGTTTGAACAGAGTAAGCTTCTTTCAAATCCTTTTGCATCAAATTGGTCGGAGGTGGTGTCACTTCACCATCTACTTCCTCACAATAATCACTATTCAGTTCTAACAGCCTGTTTAATTCAGATACCATAAAATTTGCATTTAATCCTGAGAAGGGCTCACCTACATGTGTTTCAATTCCTTTGCAGAAAAATCCCGCAAGTACCTTCCCTATACTACCTGTATAGATGTATTGGTGCGCATCCCCGGGATACTTTTCAAACATCGGCTCACTGTTTAAACACGCGGTATAATCAAGGTCATACTTCTGCTTGAGCTCCTTTAGTTTCGGAACAGCCTCCAGCATCCCCTGTGAATTCACTTCTTCATCTGGCACTGTGACTAGCAGAATATTTCCTTCAAACCTCCCCGCCATCGCTCTTTCTAGCATGGAAAGCTGGACAGTCAGGCCTGCTTTCATATCCATGGACCCTCGTCCAAACAGCCAGTCACCTGAAGCTAAATCCTCTCTTGCCCTTTTTGGAAGAAGTGCACTTTTTTGAGAAAAGGACGCCATTAACTCTTCGGGCTTACACGCCATATTTTGAAATTCTCCGTAATCCTCTGTATCGACGACATCAAAATGGCTGAGGAGTAAAACAGTACGTGGCAGCGTACTTCGTTTGACAAGTGCCGTTAAAAAATACCGGCCATCTTTCATTGGATGCAAAGCCAAGTGATCAGGATGCTGCTCAAAATATGGACGCTCCCTCAGCAAGTAATATAAATATTCCGCTAATGCGACTTCTCCCGTTGTACCAGATATGCTTTCATACTGCATCAGAGCTGTGAGTAGCTCCTTTAGTTCACTTTCCGTTTGCCATTTCATCCGTTTATCCCCCTTTGATGTCCATATCTTTCATTATACAAAATCATGTTCAAAAGCTATATGGTTTGAGCACCTTTTATGACGAATGTTTGAATGACTGTTATAATCGGCTATACCATTCTATGAGGAGGCGAAGGTAATTGGAAACAAAGCTTTTTTCACCTTGGACATTAAAAGGTGTCACACTCAAAAACCGCATCGTCATGTCCCCGATGTGTATGTATTCATCCTATGACCGTGATGGAAAATTACAGCCTTTCCACTTTGCACATTATATTTCCCGTGCGCAAGGTCAGGCCGGATTAATTATGGTCGAGGCAAGTGCTGTTTCACCTGAGGGAAGAATTAGTGATCAGGATCTCGGAATTTGGAGTGATGAGCACATTGAAGGGTTTGCCTCATTAAACGAACAAATCAAAGCGTACGGAACAAAAACGGCCATCCAGCTAGCCCATGCAGGACGCAAGGCTGAGCTAGATGGTGACATTTTTGCTCCATCCAGCATTCCATTTGACGAGCAATCTAAAACACCTCTTGAGATGTCTATCGATCAAATAAAAGACACCGTTCAGGCGTTTCAAGATGCCGCTGTCCGCGCCAAGAAAGCTGGATTTGACATCATTGAGATTCATGGTGCGCATGGCTATTTGATTAACGAATTTCTCTCACCGCTTGCCAATCACCGGACAGATGAATATGGCGGTTCACCAGAAAATCGTTATCGCTTCTTGAGAGAAGTGGTTGATGCAGTCAATGAAGTGTGGGATGGACCATTATTTGTCCGTGTATCCGCTTCCGATTACACAACAAAAGGACTAGATATTGCAGATTATATTGGCATTGCTGCATGGTTGAAAGAGCAAGGAGTCGATCTAATTGATGTGAGCTCAGGCGCTGTGGTGCAAGCCAGTATTAAAACTTTCCCCGGCTACCAAGTCACCTTTGCTGAGAAAATAAGAGAAGGTGCCGGCATCCAAACAGCCGCTGTCGGTATGATCACATCTGGTGTACAGGCCGAAGAAATTTTACAAAATCAGCGTGCTGACTTGATCTTTATCGGCAGAGAATTTTTACGGGATCCTTATTTCCCAAAAACAGCCGCTAAAGAGCTTCGTACATCCATCGAAAGCCCGCGCCAATACGATCGTGCTTGGTAACATCTCTAAGCAAAAAGGTGTCTATTTTTTGAAATAGGCATCTTTTTTGTTTTTAAGAGAAACATCTTTGCCTTTTGTGCCGTCTTTTAGCTAAAGAACCACTTAGAGGAGATGGAAGAATGAACTCGGCATTGATTGAAAGAACGTATCATATAGATGGGCATCACTTTTATACAAGGCATCGTCAAGGAAAAAAGCAAGCCACCATTATTTTTGAAGCAGGATATGGAATTTCAGGCGATACGTGGGCGAATATCGCTCGTGATATTGACCCAGAGCTTGGTGTTTTCTTATATGACCGTTTAGGCAATGGAAAAAGCAGTGAAAGCAAAGAAGGAAGAACTTTGCATGATCTTGCGGATGATTTAGATACACTCTTACATCAAGCCAATATTCAGCCGCCATTTCTCATTGTGGCGCACTCATTTGGCTCTCTTGTCAGTCGCTTATGGGCAAGCCGCAGAAAAGAAGATGTTATCGGTATGGTCCTTCTAGACCCAGCAAGTGAGGAGCAAGAGCAGGTCATTCTGCCGCTCTTATCAAAGGAAGAACGCACTTCATATATGGCGCAGTTCACAGCAGAATGTACACATGAGGACTTTGAGCAAATGCTGCGTACGATCAAAGAGGAGCAAACGCATTATGGGATGATGCCCCTTCTTGTCATTTCATCAGGCAAAAGCCGCTTGTTTCATCCAGCACATGAAGCTTGGCTCAGGCTTCATAAACGAATGCTCACATTATCATCCCAAAGCGGATGGATTCAGGCGCAGAACAGCTCGCACTATATTCATCACGATGAACCACATATTGTGCAGCTGGCGATTTATGATGTATGGTGTGCAGCAAAACAGCCTGTCTCTTATTATCAAACAGCTAACTAAAAACAAAAACTCCTTGACCGGACATCAGTCAAGGAGTTTTTTCATTATACCGTTGGTGCTGATTGACTTTTCTCAGACAGCAACTTTTCAATGCTGACAAGCTGAACGCATAACGTAAAGATGTCAATCGCCTGCTCTAGTTCTTCAAGTGTTGGGAACGTTGGCGCAATACGGATGTTACGATCAAGCGGATCGTTTCCATAAGGATATGTCGCCCCTGCACCTGTTAGTGTCACACCGGCTTCTTTCGCTTTTTGCACAACAGCTTTTGCACAATGATCGAGTGTATTTAAGCTGATAAAATATCCGCCATTTGGTTTGTGCCACTCAGCGATGCCTGTTCCACCAAGCTTTTCATCAAGGATCGAAAGAACGAGGTCAAATTTCGGCTTAATAATCGCTGCATGCTTTTTCATATGTTCCTTCAATCCTTCTGGATTCTTGAAGAAACGAAGGTGTCTTAATTGATTGATTTTATCTGGCCCAATGGTTTGAACTGATAGCTGTTTTTGAATAAAGCTGACGTTGTCCTGACTAGATGCCATCAGTGCAACACCCGAGCCTGGGAACGTAATTTTAGAAGTAGAGGCGAACATAAACACACGGTTTGCATGTCCTGCTTTGTCTACTGCTTGAAAAATATCTTTTAACGTATCAGGCGTATCTGTTAGATGGTGGACTGCATAGGCATCATCCCAAAAAATACGGAAGTCGTCTGCTTTTGTCTGCATAGAAGCAAGACGGTCAACAACCTCATCTGAATACGTAATGCCGTCAGGGTTACTATATTTCGGTACACACCAAATCCCTTTGATGGCTTCATCTTCTGCAACCAATTTTTCCACCTGATCCATGTCAGGTCCATCCGACTTCATATCTACCGTAATCATCTCTATGTTAAAATGCTCACAAATGGCAAAATGACGATCATATCCTGGGCTTGGTGCAAGGAATTTTACCTTTGGAAGCTCTCCCCAAGGTGTTTTGCTGCCATATACGCCGTGAGTCATAGCACGTGCAATTGTGTCATGCATCATATTCAGACTAGAATTACCGCCAATGATGATTTGTTCTGGCTTCAGATTGAGCACACTTGCAAAAAATTTCTTTGTTTCAGGAAGGCCTGTCAAGCCGCCATAGTTTCGCACATCTGTACCATCCTCAGCTGTCATTGCATCCTTTGATGTCACGACATCGAGCATGCCCATAGATAAATCGAGCTGTTTTGGTGAAGGTTTCCCTCTTGACATGTCTAAGTGTAAGTTTTTACTTTTGTACGTTTCAAATTCTTTTTGTCGTGCTGCATATAGGTCATTTAATTCTGCTTCACTTAACGCTGTAAAACCGCTCATCTTTGATTGTGCCTCCCGTATTCTTCATAGTGTAATTCGTCATTTGTTTTTTCTTCACCATTTTACCACTACCTGAAAAAGAGCGTCATCATAAATATCAAAAAAATCACACAACTATTTTTGACGATTCATCCAATTTTTACAGGGTACGGTCTATAGGAAAAGAAAAGAAATCATGTGCAGCTTCAGTCAGCGGGAATATATCGCGGGCTTCTTTGAGTAATTGTTTCAGTGACTCTTCCCCTTGGTACCGTGCACTAATATGGGTCAAAATCAGTCTTTTTGCGCCTGCTTCCTGCGCTGTTTTTGCTGCCTGTTCTGTCGTACTGTGATAATAATTATAGGCTAGTTCTGCATCTTCTTTCCCAAATGTTGCTTCATGGACTAACACATCCGCATTCTTGGCAAGCCTTGTTATATTCTCGCACAAACGGGTATCTCCTGAAAATGCAACGATTCTCCCTTTTTTAGGGGGTTCCAAATAATCGGTTCCATCAATCATTCTTCCATCTTCGAGTGTAACGGTTTCCCCATTTTTCAACTTCTGATACAAAGGTCCAGGTTTTACACCGATTTTTTTTAGGTCTTCGGCTTTTAGTGCACCGGGTACATCTTTTTCCACGACCCGATAACCGTAAGCTGGGATCCCATGAGACACTCGTTTTGCTTCTACTTGAAAGGTATCATCTTCAAAAACGATCCCTTCCTCTATTTCTATGATATGCAGCGGATAAGTCAAATGCGTTTGCGTCGCTGAAAGTGCCGCGTTTACAAAAGCTTTAATGCCGCTTGGACCATATATCGTCAATTTATCCTCTCCGCCTTGAAAGGACCTGCTGCCAAGCAGACCCGGGAGACCATATACATGATCACCGTGCATATGCGTGATAAAGATCTTCTCAATTTTTCTTGGTTTAATCGTTGTATGTAATATTTGATGCTGCGTCGCTTCTCCGCAATCAAAAAGCCACACGGCTTTTCTCTCTTCTAAAAGCTTCAGCGCAGTGCAAGTGACGTTTCTTGTTTTTGCAGGAATGCCTGCACCTGTTCCTAAAAAGAGCAGTTCCATTACGATTTCCTCCTACAGCCGGTATACAATCTCTTCATTCATATAGAATACATGAAGACAGGATAAATGTGAATTCAGCGGAATTTTTGAAAAAAGTCAAACTTGGGCAGAAAAAGTCGAATCAAATGTTTGCTTTACGAACAATGAACCTTTAAAATAAAGAAAATGTACATACATTCTCGGTTTTTACAACAATGCTACGAATAAAGTGAGGTACTTTTCGTGAATACAGAAACTAACTATCCAAAAGCAGTCATTGTCATCTTTGGCGCAACAGGAGACCTTGCAAAACGCAAGCTCTACCCTTCTATACATAGACTTTATCATAGCGGAAAGCTTGGAGATCAATTCGCTGTTGTAGGTGTTGGACGTCGTCCTTGGTCTCATGAAGACCTAAGAGCTGTGGTAAAAGAATCGGTCTCTTCTGATGATGCAGAAGCAAAAGCAGAGGAATTTATTTCTCATTTCTATTACCATGACTTTGATGTCTCAAGCCCTGCTTCCTATCAAGCACTGAACACACTTCTTTCTGGTCTTGAAGATACATACAGTATCCCAAATAACCGGATGTTCTATTTAGCGATGGCACCGGAATTCTTCGGAACCATTGCGAAGTTTTTAAAAAGTGAAGGCGTATCAGAAACGACTGGATGGTCTCGACTTGTCATTGAAAAACCGTTTGGTCATGACCTCCCTAGTGCCAAAACATTAAATGAAGAGATCCGAGATGCATTTACAGAGGATCAAATTTATCGTATTGACCACTACCTCGGTAAACAGATGGTGCAAAACATTGAGGTGATTCGTTTTGCGAATGCGATCTTTGAACCGCTTTGGACAAACCGTTACATTTCAAACATTCAAATCACATCGAGTGAATCATTAGGCGTCGAAGACCGTGCGAGATATTACGAGAGTTCTGGTGCACTGAGAGATATGGTCCAAAACCATATGCTTCAAATGGTTGCACTACTAGCCATGGAGCCGCCGATTAAGCTCAATACAGAGGAAATCCGTAGCGAAAAACGGAAAGCATTGCGTGCGCTTCGTCCTTTCTCGAAAGATGAAGTGGATCAATTCTTTGTCCGCGGACAGTATGATGCAGGAACGATTGATGGCAATATGGTTCCTTCCTATCTTGAAGAGCAAAATGTGGACCCAAACTCCAACACAGAAACATTCGTTGCAGGGAAACTTCTCATCGATAACTTTAGATGGGCCGGGGTACCATTTTACATTCGTACAGGAAAACGTCTAGAAAAGAAATCCACTCAAATCGTGGTGCAATTTAAAGACATTCCGATGAACCTGTACTATGGAAACGGGAATTCCATGCATCCAAACTTACTTGTGATTCACATTCAGCCAGACGAAGGCATTACCCTTCACCTTAATGCTCGCAAGCTTGATGGCGGAACGTATGCTAAACCAATTAAGCTGGACTATCAAACAAATTACAACGACATCATGAATACACCAGAAGCGTATGAAAAGCTGATTCATGACTGTTTGCTAGGTGACGCAACAAACTTTGCCCACTGGGATGAAGTGGCACTGTCTTGGAACTTTGTTGATCCAATTTCAGAAAAATGGGCTGAAACCAAAACGTTAAAACCAAATTACCCTGCTGGTTCTATGGGACCAAAAGAAGCAGATCAGCTTCTTGAAAAAGATGGATATCACTGGTGGAATATATAAAATCAACAAAAAAAGAGCAGTCTCCCGATTGAGGGGGTTCTGCTCTTTTTTTAAAGTCGTGTTTTCGTAATTTCAACCGTTGAAAAATCAAATTTATCATAGCGATGATGGCTAAAGGAATATTCAAACGGCCGGCCTGTGTTTAAATAAGCCACCTGCTCCACTTCTAGCACCGGATCCGTAGGGTCACAGCCTAAATATTGCTGATCAAGCTGATCTGATTTAGCCGCTCTAATTTTTTTGTGCGCTCCTGCCACTTTTAAATGAAGTGTGTTTGTAATGTAGCTATAGATAGACCCCAATAAAACCTCTTCATCTATTCCTTTAATGACATTGACAGGCATAAAGGTTTTTTCTAATACATATGGCTCTTCTTCTACCAAACGGAGCCGAATAATGTCATAGACGGGTGTGCTTGAGTCAATGGATAAATGAGCTGCCACCTCTTCACTTGGAAAATGCACATCAAAGCGAATGATTTGGCTCGTCACGTTTTTATCTGCCATCACTTTCGTGAACCCTTTATTTTCATGACCTGATACGTTGATCGCACCTTGATTTAGTGCTGCCTTCACAATAAATGTGCCATGACCTCTTTTTCTAAAGAGCAGACCTTCCGCCACTAAAAGATCGAGCGCACGTTTCATCGTCATTCTGCTGCATTTAAATTCAGCGGCAAGCGAGTTTTCATCTGGAATGGGTTGATCTTCTGGATAATATGCTGTTCCTATTCTTTTTCTAATTTCTTCTGAAATGAGTTCGTACTTTGTCATCTCACACCACCAACTGACTTGTTTTTTCATATCCTATTATAGCGCTTTCTAGCCTTCCTCTCATTCTACACTAAGCCTAGTGCGCTTAAAAGGTTCGAGCCACTTTCATTTCAACCCTTTCATCTTTACATAAGAAAAATACTTGCCCTTTTCAAGGAAAGAGCAAGTATCTTGATTAGAAACCATTATTCTCTGAAACCGATTGAAACCAGTAGCCACTTTTTTTGATGGTACGTTTCCCGTCATTCTCAAGGTCCACTGAGACAAATCCATAGCGATTTTTATAGGCATTCGACCATGACCAATTATCCATAAACGTCCACAGGTGATAGCCTTTTACATGACTTCCTTCTTGGATGGCTTGATGCACCCATTTAAGATGCTCAGAAATAAAATCAATGCGGTAATCGTCATGAATCATTCCTTCTTCATCCTGAAACCGCTCTTCTCCTTCAACACCCATTCCATTTTCAGAAATAAAGCATTCAATATTCCCATAGTCTGTCTGGACTTTTTTCAATATATCGTAAATACCCTTTTCATAGATTTCCCAGCCTCGGTACACATTCATTTTTCTGCCCGGCATTTCAAAAGAATCGAAATAATGATCTGGCATAAATGGTGCATCAGGGTGAGGCATGTGTTCCTTTGCTTTCACTCTTCTTGGCTGATAATAGTTGATGCCGAGAAGGTCGATCGTGTTCTCTTGAATGAGTTCAAGGTCTCCTTCCTCCATAGCCGGCATCAATCCTTCTTTCTTTAACACGTCCACTAGCTTTTCAGGGAAATGTCCTTTCACAGCTGGATCTAGGAAGGACCGGTTAAAGAAGGCGTCAGCCATCTCAGCTGCTTCGACATCCCGCAGATTCTGGCTTCGCGGATACGATGGAGTAAGGTTGAGGATAATGCCTATTTTCCCATCCTGCTTCATCTCTTTATAGGCCGCAATGGCCTTAGCATTTGATAAAATCTCATGAAATCCAACTTGCACTGCCTTTTGGAAATCAACTTCGTTTGGATAATGGAAGCTATACATATATCCACCCTCTACAGGGACAATCGGCTCGTTATGGGTAAACCATTTTTTCACCCGGTCGCCAAATAGCTGAAAACACAATGTCGCATAGCTGACATAATCGTCTACGACCTGCCTGTTTACCCATCCTCCCGTCTCCTGAAGCGCCATTGGCATATCAAAATGATACAAGTTCACAAACGGTTCAATGTCACTGGCTATTAGTTCATTGATCACATCATTGTAAAAAGCCACAGCTTCTTCATTAAAAGCCCCTTTTCCCTCAGGTAAAAGGCGTGACCATGAAATAGATAGACGAAACGAGTTGTGCCCAATCTCCTTCATGAGGCGGATATCCTCTTTGTATTTACGATAAAATTGCGAGGTTACACCTGGACCGACGCCCTGAAAAAAACGATTTGGCTCTTTTTCAAACCAGTGATCCCAAATGTTCGGACCCTTTCCATCTCCTGGATAACTGCCTTCTGTTTGCGTAGCAGAGGCAGAAGATCCCCACCAGAAACCTTCTGGAAATGTATATGATTGACTGTTAGTTTCCATCGACATGTATTGAGTCTCCTTCACCTTTGATGTTTGTTTGTTTCGTTTTTTCTGTCGTGACTATTTTTTCATTTTTCACATTCATACGATCAATAAATTTTAGGAACGGGAACCAAATAACAAACACAATCATTAAATTAAACAGCTGAAGCAGACCGCCCGCTAATGAATTTGTTGCCATGACTCCGCTAATAAAGATCGGGACTGTCCAAGGAATATTCACGCCTGTCGGAGGCGGCACAATACCTGCGGCCATCGCAAAATAAGAAATACAAGTAATCACCATTGGTGCCAAAATCCATGGAATGAGAATAAGCGGGTTCATCACAATCGGTAAACCGAAGATAATGGGTTCATTGACGTTAAATAAACCTGGTCCTAAGCCGAGCTTTGCTACTTGTTTCAATTGCTTACTTTTAAGGAAAATTAAAATTGTAAACACAACAGCCAGCGTCATACCGGTTCCACCCATACCCACTGTATAGATTTCGATAAACTGCTTGCTGATGATGTTCGGAACCTCACCTGTTTTTGTGTAGCTTTCTAGATTTTGAATGGACAATGTATTCCAAATCGGGTCCATGACAGAGTTGATAATAATTTGGCCGTGGAGCCCAAAGAACCAAAGAATTTGTATAAAGAAAATAGCGATCAAGGTCGGAATGATACCGCTTCCAAGTCCGACAAGCGGCGCCTGAATCGCATTGTAAATCAAGTCATGCATGTTGGTTTTGAACCCTTGTGTAATGATGATATTGATCAGTAAAAAGGTTGTGAGTGTCAAAGTAGCCGGGATGAGTGCAGCAAAAGACTTAGAGACAGCTGGCGGAACTCCTTGCGGCATATTGATGACAAATTTCTTTTGGACAAAATAGCGATAAATTTCAGCCGACAAAAAGCCTGTGATCATTCCAAGGAACATTCCCTTTGCACCTAAACGATCGACTGGGATGACGCCTGCAATGGATGCACCGCCCTCTTGCTCTAGTAAAAATGGCGTAAGGAGCAGAAAAGAGGCTAAAGCGATCACACCGCCAAAGACAGCTTCCACATCATAGCTTTTCGATAAATAGTAGCCAATCCCAAATACAACAAACACACTCATAATGCTGATGGTCGCACTCGGTGCAATATTCAGTGCAGACTGAACACCTTCCAGTGCTGTTTGACTCATGATCTTATCTAAAAATGGCAAATTCATTAATACGACCATGATGGAACCAAAAATCGTTAATGGGAACGCAAGCATAAAGGCATCCCTTAATACCCCTAGATAGCGATTGTTGTTCAATCTCCCAGCAATCGGAACCAAAATCGCACTTATTTTATCAAACATTGGTTTCCCCCCTTGTTTACACCCTTTATTGTTTCAATGATTGCAATATCGGTAAGAGCTCTCCCACAAGCTCTTTTATCGTCATCGTTGACATGAAATGATCTTCGGCATGCATGAGCAGCAAGGAGAATGAAATCGTTTCTCCGCTTGCCTCTTGCTGTACCATTTGAAAATGAATATCATGTGCATTCTGCAAGTCATCTTCCGCTTCTTTGAGAAGGTCAGATGCTACTGTTTCATGACCTTCTCTAAATTGTTTAAGAGATTGAAGCAATTTGCTTCGTGCATTTCCGCTGTGTAAGATCAATTGAAAACTGATTTGTTCTTCCGTGAGTCCTTCGAGTGTTTTCTTTTCCATCCTTTAAGATTCCCCCATCAATGAAACCGCTTGTTCATACGCTTTTTGTCCATCTGCTAGCCCATACGCCTGCATATCGATGACCTCTACTTCAATCCCATATTTTTGAGCTTCTTTTTGAAGATCCCCTTTTAAAAAGCTCATTTGCGGTCCAATTAATACAACATCGGCATGTGCCATTTCTTTTTTCGCTTGGTCTTGTCCGACTGCCCAAATCTCTGCTTCTTCCCCTATAGACTCAGCATGTGCCTTCATCTTTGTGACTAGTAAACTCGTAGACATACCTGAACTGCATGCTAATAAAATACGTTTCATTTCTCTCACCCCATTGTTGTAATAAAAGCGCTTCCAGTTAATATTATATATTTTTATTTTTAAATGTCTAGACATTTAATTATATATGTCTGTATTTTATTTTAAAAATGACCGTATCAATACTCACAACAAGCTTTCAGAACAAAAAAGATCTCATCCAGATATGAACGAGACCCCTTTTCTTTTAAAAAATACTCTCCGAATGAACCATAAAGTAGCTTCTTCTTCTGAAGACAGTCTTTGAGAACTTTGTTAAAATAAGTGCTAATGACTTAGCTCATTCAAAAACCCAATTTTTCATCCCATAAATCATGAGAAGTAACTGCCCAGAGATGGAAACAGATTCTATTCCCACTCAATTTGATGGATAGGTAAACGTCTTTTGCTGCTACTTTTCGAATCTATTCATATCTTTGCAATCAAAATTTGTGTAAAGCCTGTAAAAGAAACGAACATATTTGAATAGGGCGTATAAACGGATAAAAGCGTGTGAATGTTGATACACACGCTTTTCACTAGTCTTCACATGCACATACTAGATCATAATTTGGTGTTGTGTTGTCCTCTGGGCCCAGCCCGTGATCATCACGATTATCCTTTTCCTGCTTGGAATCCAGGGTACTTGGTCATACCGCCGTCTACATATAACGTCAACCCTGTCACATAGCTCGCCTCTTTTGATGCAAGCCAGACAGCACATGCTGCCACTTCTTCCGGTTTTCCGATATAACCAATCGGTATCAGCTCAATGACGCCCTTTTTCAATGCTGGATCATCAAATTTTTCGGCATTGATCGGGGTATCAATTGCGCCTGGTGCAATGCTGTTTACACGAATTTTTTTAGGGGCATATTCTAGTGCCAGCGTTTCCGTCAAAAGCTTGGCGCCTCCTTTACTTGCTGCATAATGGACAAAATGAGGCCACGGAATTTGCTGATGGACCGACGACATATTAATAATCGACCCCTCGATCCCGTGTTCTGTCATATACTTTAATGCATCACGGCACCCTAAAAACATTCCTGTTAAATTGGTGGACATCACTTTGTTCCAGTTATCTAGCGTCATTTCAGTTGAAGGAACTTCATTTTCAATTCCTGCATTATTGATCATGACATCAAGACTGCCATATGTATTGACAGCTTGATCAATCATCGCCTTCATATCCTCTTCTTTTGATACATCCCCTTGAATTTTGACAGCCTGTCCGCCACTTTTTTGAATCTCAGCAATCGTGTCGTCCGGGTTTTCTTTATCTGAGAAATAATTGATCACTACATTGGCTTTTTCTTGTCCAAACCGGCGCGCCATCGCCTGACCTATCCCTGTACCTGCTCCTGTGATGAGAACTGTTTTTCCTTCCAAATCTGGATACATTCGCTTAAACCTCCTATTTTGTAAAACCTAGTAGCACACCGCCTGCGATAATCATCAAGCAGCCTGCAATGACAAAGCTTGTTTTAGATGCTTTCTCTTTTAATAAATAAATACCGCCTAAAGTCGAGATGACAATTCCTGTTTGAGACATGGAAAAACTTACTGCTACGCCAATGAGTGGAATCGCCAAAAGAAGCCCTAGATTTCCTGTCGACCACACAAGACCAGCAATGATATTTCTGAACGTATATTTGCTAAACGGGTCTTGCTTTAGACTAATCGCTAACGATGAAAGCAGCATGCCGACAGATTGTGGAACGAGCGCAGACCAGCCATCTATGTGAAACCATCTTAAAATGACGACATATCCGACGTAGCCTACGGTTGAGATGAGCAAAATGATGATTCCCTTTTTAAAATTGCCGCCTTCGTTTCCGCCACTCTTTTTTTGACCGAGGGATGTCATGACAACGCCAGCAATAATAAATAAAATGGCACAAGAACCAATAAGTATGACCGTCATGGTTTGCCATTCTTTGAAGACGATGACACCAAATAATGTCGTGCTCACAAGCTGCATACCCGTTGATAAAGGAACAGCCTTTGACACCCCTAGAAAGGCGACACTTGAAAGCTGATTCATTTGCCCAATACTCCAAAAGATCCCAGAGATAACGGAAACCGCAAAAATAAGCGGTGTCAGTTCCGGCATTTTGATCAAATAGGCGCCGATTGAAAACAAAAAAGCGCCGAGGGTAATGCCGAGTGTTTGCTGATAGGCATTCCCGCCAAGTTTGACACTGATGAGAACAATACTTCCCCAAAATATCGCTGGGAGAAGTGCATATAAAATGCCCACTTCTATCCCTACTTTCTGTTCTTTTTTACTTAGCATCCCTCTTTTTCGGATTTTTAGCCGAATAGATGTAAACACAAAAAAGACCTTACCAAAGGTAAGGTCACAGCGTGTAGACAAACCCTCGCATTCGGTGTCAGTCCTGCAAAGGTTTTCTATCACGCTAAAAAGAAGACAAAGGGCTAAAATCAAGTTCATTTTAGCCCTTTGTCAACAATCTAAGACCTTACCAAGGTAAGGTCTTTTGAGGTTTTATACTTATTTCATCCATTCAGTATGGAAGACGCCTTCTTTATCTGTACGCTCATACGTATGTGCGCCGAAGTAGTCACGCTGTGCTTGAATTAAGTTAGCTGGAAGGACAGCTGTACGATAGCTATCAAAGTAAGCAAGTGCACTTGAGAATGAAGGAACAGGAACACCTTGTTCTACTGCAAGTGAAATCACTTTACGAAGTGATGATTGATAGCTTTCTACGATATCCTTGAAGTAAGGATCAAGCAATAGGTTTTTCAATTCAGGGTTACGGTCATATGCTTCTTTGATTTGCTGCAGGAAGGCTGCACGAATGATACATCCACCGCGGAAGATCATCGCAATTTCACCGTATTTCAAATCCCAGTTATACTCATCAGACGCTGCTTTCATTTGCGCAAAACCTTGTGCATATGAGCAGATTTTACTCATGAAGAGAGCTTTTCTAACAGCTTCAATTAATGCTTGTTTATCTTCAGCTGATTGAGTTGGCTCAGGCCCTTGAATTAATTGACTTGCTTCCACACGCTCATCTTTCATCGCAGAAATAAAACGAGCGAAAACAGATTCCGTAATGATTGGAAGCGGAACACCTAAATCAAGTGAGCTTTGGCTTGTCCATTTTCCAGTTCCTTTTTGGCCAGCTTTATCTAAGATGACATCTACTAGCGGCTGGTTTGTTTCCTCATCCACTTTTGTGAAAATGTCAGCTGTGATTTCGATTAAGTAGCTGTCAAGTTCTCCTTTATTCCACTCTGAGAATACTTCATGAAGCTCCCCTGCTGATAAACCAGCGACATGCTTCAAGATAAAGTATGATTCAGAGATCAATTGCATGTCTCCGTACTCGATACCGTTATGAACCATTTTGACATAATGTCCTGCTCCATCTGGACCGATATACGTTGTACAAGGCTCACCATCTACTTTCGCAGAGATGGCTTCTAAAATTGGTTTCACTAGCTCGTGCGCTTCTTTTTGACCGCCAGGCATGATAGAAGGACCTTTAAGTGCGCCTTCTTCACCGCCAGAAACACCTGTACCAATGAAGTGAATACCACTTTCCGCAAGCTCTTGGTTACGTCTTTGTGTATCCTTGTAATATGTATTTCCACCATCAATTAAAATGTCACCTTTCTCTAGGTGAGGCAGTAATGATTGAATGGTTGCATCTGTTGCTGCACCTGCTTTTACCATTAAAAGAATTTTACGCGGCGTTTCAAGCGATTGAACAAATTCTTCAATGCTGTATGTGCCTACAACGTTTTTCCCTTGTGATTCTTGAAGAAACTCTTCTGTTTTGCTGCTAGATCTGTTATAAACGGACACGGAGAAACCGCGGCTTTCAATATTTAGGGCAAGGTTTTTCCCCATAACGGCTAGTCCAACGACACCGATTTGTTGTTTTGACATAATTCTGACGTCCCTTCTAACACACTATATTGATTACTGCTGAAATGATGTACCCTTTGAAATTACCACAACATCACCTCTTTTATCAAGTTTTCAGGCTAGTCATTTCCTCTTTCGTCCTGAAAAAAGTCTTTATTAAAACTTGTACCACTTGTTTTGCTCTCTTTTTCCTTAATGGTCACCCCTCTTTGAATGAGTGGTTTACCGTATTTTTCTTTCAGTCCGTCTAAAAGAGATTGGAGCGGTTCGTCTTTTGCATCTTCTGTATAAGAGAATAAATCAAGCTGCTTGACGGCTGATTTTCGTTCCACAAGATCGGTCCCCGTCACACCTAAAAGTCTTACTGGCTGGTCATTCCAATGCTTTAGGAATAGCTGCTTTGCCGCCTCAAATAGATCTTCCTTTCGATCAGTTGGATTCGTGAGTGTGACGCTCCGTGTGATATTTTTCCAGCTTGCATACCGAATCATAATGAGCAGCCGGTTCGCCATCACTTCTTTTCTTCGTAATCTGGCACTCACCGATTGCGACAGTTTTTCTATTAATGAGACGAGTTCATCTGTATCATCAGAATCGTGAGGAAGAGTGGAAGAATTGCCGACAGATTTAAATTCGTATATTCTTTCTGGGTCGACAATGCCGTCATGCTCTCCGTTTGCTTTTTGCTTTAACCTCGGTCCATTGATGCCTAATAACTCTTTCAGCGCATATTCATTCGCTTTTGCTAAATCTTCAATAGTATGAATTCCGATGGTTTTCAGCTTATCTGCCGTTTTCTGTCCAACCCCATGCATGTCACCTGCAGGGAGCGGCCAGAGCATTGTCGGGACATCTCGTTTACGCAAAATGGTAATGCCCATTGGCTTTTTCCAATTAGACGCCATCTTCGCTAGAAATTTATTCGGTGCAATGCCAATACTCGATGGAAGCATGAGCTCTTCTACGAGCCTCGTTTGAATATCATGAGCGGTTTTTACGGCATGCTCAGCATAAGGTGTATCGGTTAAATCAATATAGCCTTCATCAATTGAAACGGGTTCAACTAAGTCACTATATTCTCTTAGTATGGTAAACATTTCTTGTGAGGAGCTGCGGTACCGGTCGAAGTTGGGTGTACGCACAATCAGTCCCGGACATAGCCGCTTCGCTTCCCAAAGTGGCATCGGCGGCTTCACCCCGAGTGCTCTTGCCTCGTAGCTGCAGGTTACAACTATGCCTTTGCGCTCTTTTGCATTTCCGCTAATGGCTAAAGGTTTCCCTCTCAAAGAAGGATCATACGCCATTTCTACCGATGCATAAAAACTATTCATATCAATATGAAAAATGATTCGCCCCTTCTTTTGAGAATCAGCCATTTGCTTGCCTCCTTAGGTGATCTACTTTCCTTCACTTCACCGTGATTTCACCTGTTTGTTCTATTAGACATTTCATATGGTGTATAGTACACTGTGAGTAATGAAATGGATGTGATAATCATGATTATTGATACATTCAATGAAGTCTTTTTCCTTGTTGAATTCTTTACGATTATTCTTCCAGCGCTGACCGCCATCGGTATTGCTTTCTTATTAAAAGACTGCCGAATGAACGAGCACCTCGGAGGACATCGTTTAGAAGAGTTGGATGCATCTTGTTTGAATCGAACAGACTTTCTGTTTATCATATATGATCGCATTACAACTTGGATTAGTAAAGTCATTCGAATGAAAAGATCATCAAATGATGATGAAGACCATTCGCTTCCTCTCTCTTATTAGATTTTATTATTGAGGAGGAAACGAATTGAAACGTTTATTGACAATTTGTACGACTTTATTTTTGATGATGGTAGCGTCACCGGCATTTGCTGCCAGTGCGCAAACAAATACAAGCTCTGATGGGTTTTTCCATCATTATTTTGTTCAGCCTTTTTCTGAGTTGATTATCTGGCTTGCGAACTTTTTCCATGATGACTACGGTTTATCTATTATGTTCGTGACATTGATTGTCCGGCTGCTTATTTTCCCGCTTTTTGCAAACCAATTTAAAAAGCAGAGAGTGATGCAAGAGAAAATGGCACTCGTTAAACCTCAGATTGACCAAATACAAAGCAAATTGAAAAAAACGAAAGAACCTGAAAAACAAAAAGAACTGCAAATGGAAATGATGAAAGTATATAAAGACAACAATGTGAACCCGCTGGCAATGGGCTGTCTGCCGATGCTGATTCAAATCCCAATTGTTCTTGGCTTTTACTCAGCAATCCGCTCAACACCTGAGATTGCAACACATTCGTTCTTATGGTTTAACTTAGGACAAACTGATCTTTTGGTAGCGATCTTTGCAGGGGCCATGTATTTCTTGCAATTTTATGTCACACAAAAATTCGCAAAACAATCAGGCACCCAAACAGAAGCTGCACTGAAACAAGCAAAAATCATGGGCATGATTTTCCCAGTCATGATGCTGTTTCTATCAATTAATGCTCCCGCTGCTCTTCCTTTATATTGGATGACAAGTGGACTTTTACTCACCATTCAAACGATTATTTTAAATGTGATGTACCAAAAATCAAAAACAAAAGCTGCGGCAAACAATTCAATTAACCCAGCAGCTGAATAAATTATAGCCCCCTTACCGGAACATGATAAGGGGGCTTTATTTGTCTTCTGTAGAGCGCAACAAATAAAAGATGCGTGAGCTCCGGCACGCAAAATGACCCCTTATCCATGGATAAGGGGCCTTTGTTTATGCCAATTCCTCTTTCAATCGCTCAGGCAATTGATCAAGATCCTCAATTTTCCCTAGAAACTTATTAGGGTCCACTTGTAAAATCATCTTGTTCTCTCTCTCAACGACGCCGAAGAAATATTCAGATGCTTTTGTGTTCATATGAAATGGCTTGATCTCACTTAGCTCGATATCAATGATATCTTTTGCATCAGAAACAAGGCAGCCAATCATTTGATCGTTTAATTCAAATAGTAGAACCTTAGACTGTTCGGTTACATCCAGAGGTTTTCCGTGCAGCATGACACCTGTGTCACTGACTGGAATGACCTCTCCTCTTAACGACATGAGTCCTTTAATCTCTTTTGGAAGGTTCGATACTTCTTGTAAATAAGGGACCTTCTCAATCGAGCGTATATGCTCTACGCTGATACCAAAATCCTCTTGTCCCACTTGGAAAATAATGATCTTTTGCGTGCTCACAGAGTCTCCTGCCTTTACGATGGATTTGTCGTTTCTTCGATAATGGCGAGAACCATTTCAGCTGTCTTGACTAATTCTTCAATCGGCATTTTCTCATTTTTCGTATGAATATCTTCATATCCAACAGCTAGGTTGACAGTTGGGATGCCATTTCCAGCAATGACGTTTGCATCACTGCCTCCCCCGCTTGTCTGTAGTTCTGAAGGGCGGCCAATTTTCGCAGCCGCTTTTTTCGCCACTTCAACGACTTGATCGCCGTGTGAGAATTTAAAGCCTGGATACATGATGTCAATTTGTACATCGGCACTTCCGCCCATTTCTTTAGCGGTTTTTTCAAAGGCTTCTTTCATTTTCGCTACTTGCGCTTCCATTTTTGCCGGTTCTAAAGAACGTGCCTCTGCCAAAATATCCACTTGATCACAGACAATATTCGTTTGTGTTCCGCCTTCAAAGCGGCCGATATTCGCCGTTGTTTCTTCATCAATACGGCCAAGCGGCATGCTCGCGATCGCTTTTGATGCAATCGTAATCGCAGAGACGCCTTTTTCAGGTGCCACACCTGCGTGAGCTGTTTTTCCGTAAATGGTTGCACGTACTTTCGCCTGTGTTGGCGCAGCCACGATGATGGTACCGACTTTGCCATCTGAATCAAGCGCATAACCATATTTTGCTGTCATCAGTTTCGGATCTAACGCTTTTGCTCCTACAAGTCCTGATTCTTCACCAGCTGTAATGACAAATTCAATTTTGCCATGCGGTACATTTTTCTCTTTTAGGACACGGATCGCTTCAAACATCGCAGCAAGCCCTGTTTTATCGTCAGCACCAAGAATGGTTGTGCCATCTGTCTTGACATAGCCGTCTTCAATGACTGGCTTAACACCATTACCTGGTACAACTGTATCCATATGAGAAGTAAAATAAATCGTATCTGCCTCTTGATTCCCTTCAAGTGTGCAAATAAGATTGCCTGCTCCATGACCGGTTGTCTCTTTTGAATCATCTTCAACTACATTAAGCCCTAAACCAGTAAATTTCTCTTTTAGGACTTCAACAATTTTTTCTTCATGTTTCGTTTCTGAATCGATTTGAACAAGTTCTAAAAATTCGTCTAATAAGCGTTTCTCATTGATCATGATGATGTTCCTCCTCTTATAGCGGCATGTTTCCATGCTTTTTTAACGGTCTATCTTCTTCCTTACTGCGAAGCAGGTCAAATGAGCGAATGAGCCGCTCTCTCGTTTCATCTGGCATTAAAATATCGTCGATTAATCCTAATTGTGCTGCCTTCATGACACTAGGTTCATTGTCCACCTCACGCAAGGCAGGATGAACAATTTCGTCTGCAAACGATTTTCCCATGACATCAATTTCTGCCTCTGGCCATGCATACACAAAGTCAGCACCTAAGCCCTTACTATTCATCGCAACGTATGCACCGCCAAACGCCTTTCGCAAAATCACAGTGATCTTTGGAACGGTCGCCTCAGCGTACGCATACAGAAGCTTTGCGCCGTGGCGGATAATGCCTGCATGCTCAGCTTTCTCACCTGGCAAAAAACCAGGAACGTCCACAAGGGTTAAAATGGGAATATGAAATGCATCGCAAAATCGAATAAACCGAGCCGCTTTATCAGCAGCATTGAGGTCAAGGCTTCCTGCCAGCACCTTAGGTTGATTGGCTACAAGACCAATGGAAGACCCTTGTAATCTGGCAAAACCTGTGACGATATTTTTGGAGAAACAACGCTGCGTTTCAAAAAATGAGCCGTGGTCGGTGATCGCTGTCACCACTTGTTTGACATCATAAGTACGTGATGGCTCCTTTGGCAAGATGTTCCCAAGATCGCTCGCATCATGCTTTTGCACCTTATTATGAATGACAGGCCGTCGTTTCGTTGGTATGTACGTTAAAAGCGTTCGAACTGCTTTTAACACGTCTCTCTCATCTTTCCCTGTATAGTGCACATTCCCGCTTGTTTGATGCTGAACTGCTGCACCTCCAAGCCGGTCAGGACAGACCGTCTCTCCTGTTGCTTTTTCTATCACTTTCGGACCAGTTAAAAACATATGAGCTGTTTGCTCCGTCATGAATACAAAATCCGTCAATGCAGGTGAATAAACTGCACCTCCCGCACAGGAGCCTAAAATAACGGATATTTGCGGAATTTGACCAGAGTACAGCACATTCCGTTTAAAAATCTGACCGTATCCCTCTAATGATACCACACCCTCTTGAATTCTCGCACCACCTGAGTCTTTTAGACCGATAACAGGCATTTGATTTTTAGCAGCCAAATCCATTAAAGCCGCTATTTTTTTCGCATGCATGTCCCCTAGCGAACCCCCGTACACGGTCGCATCTTGTGCATAAACGCCTACTTGTTTCCCATGAATCAGTCCCGTCCCAGTGACAACGCCATCCCCTAAATGCTCTGAGCGGGAGCCTTTAGCAAATGACTGGATTTCCATAAAGCTGCCTTCATCAAGAAGTTCATGAAGCCGCTGACGAACAGTCAGCTTTCCTTTGTTTCGGTGAGCCGCTGCTCGTTTTTCACCGCCACCCCTTAAAGCTTTCTCGCGCCATTCAGACAAGTCATTGAACGATTCATGCATCTTCCTGTTTCTCTCCTTTCAATGGCGCACACAATTCAAATAGCACACCTGACGTTTCTTTTGGTGAAATAAACGCGATGCGCTTTCCGTTCGCACCATTTTGTGCGTCCTTTTGAATGAGCTGCATGCCGAGCTCGTCAAGTTGACTGAGATCAGCCTGAATGTCACCTGACTTTAATGCAATATGATGAAGCCCCTCTCCTCTTTTTGTTAAGAAGGTATGTAATGTGCTGTGATTTGATATCGGTTCAATCAACTCAATGTGCAGATCACCTAGGGAAGCAAAAGATACTTTGACCCCTTGATTTGGAAGTACTTCTATGTCTGAAAATTCCCAGTTAAACAGCCTGGAGAACGTACGTGCTGTTTTTTGAATTGAAAAAACGGCAATGGCTATATGATCGATTTGATTCATCCGTTCACTTCCTTTGTACATCACTTGTCGCCTGCGTAAAAACGAGCTAGAATAAAGAAAGGTGCGCTCGTCGCAAAAACATTTGATTATAGGGGTGCGATATGTCTCAGAAATTCATGAAATTTATGGTATTGCTCATGATTAGCTTACTGTTAATTTCTTCACTTTTAGCAGGAGCGGCAGCCTTTTTATAAAGTGTTGATAAAAAAGCAGACAAGCAGGTGATTCGTTTTTTAACGAATGGCCTGTTTGTCTTTGGCCAGTTTTTCAAATGCATCGCTTGATGTCGTGATCCATACCTTTGTACCAACTGGAAGCTGATCAAATAGCCGTTCTACATCTTGATTATGAAGACGTACACAGCCCGCCGTAATAAATTTCCCTATCGATGTCTCATCACTTGTTCCATGAATGCCATAGGTTCTCCCGTCGGTTCCTCGCGCATCAAATCCAATCCACCTTCGGCCGAGTGGGTTATTCTTCGCGCCGCCTTCAATATTTTTTCTTCTGTAATAAGGATCTTTCGCTTTGATCATAATCGTAAATTCACCTTCTGGCGTTAAATCAGCTGTTTTGCCAGTAGAAGCCGGGTAGACTTTTTGAATTTCCCCATGATCAATATACGCAAGCTCGTTTGTTTGTTTATTAATAATGACATACGGGTCTCCTGGAAGCGGGTTTTGCCCAAGCGGCCAGATGGGTGAAAGGGACATGGTCAGCACAGTATAAAATAAAAGACGCATAGGCTCCTCCTTTTTCATTAGATTGACCAATGAAGGAGGAACTCATGCGTCTTTATTCTTTCATCCCTTTAAAATAACTTTTCAGCACCAAATATTGTTCCATTTCCCCGAGAAAATGAAAGAGTGCGGCTCTAGCTTCAAATTCTTCACGTGTTTGCGGAAGCGGCAGTGCATCAAACTCTTCTTTCATATCAATCAGGCGTCTTAAGAACTTATGCGCCGTGTTCCCTGGGTGAATATGTTCTCGTAAATCTCTAATATATTCTGCAATGATTTGCCCATGCTCCGTTGTAACAGAAATGGACGTAATTTTCGGAAGCACACGCTCAATGATTTCAAATTGCTTTTGTCTCATGTTGAAATAATGATAATACAGATTTTCATGTCTTAAGACATGGTTTTCAACATCACGGTATGCAAGAGCCTTCGCTTCTTTAATCAATTGATGCGTCTCTGGAATTTCTTTTCCTGTCCAGTCTTGTTTTCCGGTCATTAAATATTGCTCGATTTCTTCAAAGATTTTCGCAAAATTCGCTTCAATTTGTTCACTGTATTGTTTCAGCTTTTTATCAACGCTAGGCATATACAGGTTCATAATGAGTGCGACCCCTACACCAATGGTGATGAGTAAAAGCTCATTCCAGATGAGATGAAGCGTAATGCCTCCAGACATATACAAATGAAGGATAATCACTGAACTTGTGACAATCCCTTCTTTAATCCGAAGCAAGACCGTTGTTGGAATAAAGACGAGCAGCATCAGTCCAATGACAAAAGGATGATACCCAATCAGATCAAAAAATAAATAAGAAAATAAGATGGCAAGACTGCATGCGGCAAAGCGGGCCCCAGATGCGAGGAGTGACCTTTTTTTCGTCACCTGAATACAAAGAATCGTAATAATGCCGGCAGCTGAATAGTTTTGCAGACCGAGCATTTGTGCAATGTAAATGGCTAGAGCTGTTCCTAATGCTGTTTTCAGCGTTCGGTAGCCGATTTTAAACATGATGTGATTCACTCTTTTCTGTCTACTTTTGTGAAATGATGAACTTTTTTTACTTTCCCCATTATAATCAAAAAAAGAAGGAGATGTTAAGTCTCCTCCTCGTTTTTTTCATTATAATATTTTTTGTAAGAAATCTTGAGCACGCTGTGAAGACGGAGATTCAAAGAATTCTACAGGATTGGCATCCTCTACAATTTTCCCATCATCCATAAAGATCACACGGTCTGCCACTTCTTTTGCAAAGCCCATTTCATGTGTGACGATCATCAGCGTCATCCCAGATTGAGCGAGCTCTTTCATGACCTCTAATACTTCCTTTACCATTTCTGGATCAAGAGCAGACGTCGGCTCGTCAAAAAGCATGATGTCTGGTGTCATCGCAAGGGCACGTGCAATGGCGACACGCTGCTTTTGACCACCTGACAGCCGGTTCGGATAATCATCTTTTTTCTCTAAAAGTCCAACCTTTTTTAAAAGCTCCTCTGCCTGCTTGATGCTGTCTTCCTTCGATTGGTTCTTTACATTCATTGGCGCATACGTAATATTTTCTAGCACTGTTTTGTGCGGGAATAAGTGAAAATGCTGAAATACCATACCAATATTCTCGCGCACTTTTAATGCATTTGTTTTTGGATTGGTAATTTCCGTCCCCTGAATCGTAATCACTCCAGAAGTCGGTTTTTCAAGTAAGTTAATACAGCGAAGAAATGTTGATTTTCCTGAACCAGAAGGCCCGATGACAGCTACCACTTCGCCTTCTTTAATCGTGGTATCAATCCCTTTCAACACTTCATTTTTACCGAAAGATTTTGTGAGTTTCTCTATTTTAATCATTTGATTTTAACTTCCTTTCCACCGATTTGCCGACGAAGGTAAGAATAAGCACGATGACATAATAGATGAGACCCGCAAAAATAAGCGGTTCAAGATAGTTATAGGTGACGGCACCTGCTTGATAAGCTCGTCTCATGACATCGCCCAGTCCAATGACTGTGACAATCGCTGATTCTTTTGTCAGTGTAATCGTTTCGTTCACAAGTGCTGGTGAAATATTTTTGAATGCTTGCGGAAGCAATAAGTCCTTCATCATTTTAGCATACGGGATACCTAAAGCAACGGCCGCTTCTTTTTGCCCTTTATCAATGGCATTGATTCCTGCACGAATGATCTCAGAAACGTACGCCGCCGAGTTTAGTGAAAATGCTGCTACAGCTGCCCAGTATTGATCAATTTGAAAGCCGAGCAGCTGGGGAAGACCAAAATAAATAATCAAAAGCTGAAGCACAAGCGGTGTGCCTCGGAAGATTGACGTATAAAAATCTGCTAGCCAGATAAGCGGCTTAAATACACTAATTTTACAGAGCGTTAATAAGATTCCTAAAATAAAACCAAGGAACAGTGATACCACAACAATAGAAAGCGTTACTTTAAGACCTTCTAAAATAAAGGGCATCTGAGGTATGACATCTTTAAAATCCATCATGATATTCTCCTTTTTTTCCTTCAGATAAAATCAAAGAATAAAACAGGAAAAAAGTTCAACACATGTTGAACTTTTCAGCGCTTTCTACTTGATTTTCATGAATGACGCTGATCCTTTTCCTGACTTACTTTTCATCAGCAAACCATTTTTTAATGAGTTTATCAAGTTCGCCATTATCCTTCATTTCTTTTAATGATTTATTGAATTTCGCTGTTAAGTCGCTATTTTTTTTGAATGCAATGGCTGAACCTTCGTTTGAGCTATTCAATCCAAACGCTTGGAAATCTTTTTCCTTTTTCAAGTAGCCAGCCGCTACTTTATCTTCAATAATGGCTGCATCAAAACGGCCTGCCTTAATTTCTTGAATGATATCAGAGATTTTATTACGATCTTCGACCGTTAAGTTATATTTCTTTTGCAATCCGTTTGCTTCATCTTGCTGGATAGAACCTAATTGAACGCCAACCGTTTTGTCTTTTAAATCTTTCTCTGTTTTCATACCGCTAGATTTTTTTGATACAACCAAGTTTTCAGCATTGTAGTAAACATCTGAGAAATCAACTTGTTTTTTACGCTTTTCAGTAGGTGTCATACCTGCAAGCACAATATCAGCTTTATTTGTTTTAAGAGCTGACACGAGGCTTGCAAAGTCCATATCTTGAATTTCTAGCTTGTAGCCGTTCTTTTTCGCTAGAGCTGTAGCAAGGTCGACATCAAAACCGATAATTTTATCACCATCTTTTGATTCAAATGGCGGATAATCTGCTGAAGTCGCCATAATGAGTGTTTTGTCGTCTCCTGATGCGTTTGAATTATTAGAAGAAGTTCCGCATGCTGCTAATGCAGCTGCAAGACCAGCTGTCATAAGTAATAATAACCACTTTTTCATATGATAATGCCTCCTAGTATTTAAAATCATGAGTAGATTTGAATATTTATTCACTATAATGTATTTTAAACACTTTCTTTTTGATATGCAATAGTATTTTGCTAAAATTATTTTGATTCGTATGTCATGTAAAACAAAAAAGCAGACCGATCAAAAGACCGGACTGCCTCTAAATGATTCATTCAAAAGTAACATGTTACACTTCTTCGCAATACTCATCGAAAGCGGCTTGAAGTTTTGACACCACTTCCATCGGTTCATGTCCTTCGATTTCGTGACGTTCGACCATTTTAATGATCTTCCCGTCTTTTAATAGAGCAAATGATGGTGAAGATGGCGGGAAGCCTTCAAAGTATTCACGTGCTCTTGCGGTTGCTTCTTTGTCCTGTCCAGCAAACACTGTGAGCAATTGATCTGGACGCTTATCGTAATGAACAGAATAACCAGCCGCTGGTCTAGCAATACCGCCTGCACAGCCGCACACTGAATTCACCATGACAAGTGTCGTTCCTTTTTTCGTTAGCGCTTCATCCACTTCTTCAGCTGTTGTCAGTTCCGTATAGCCTGCCTGTTTAATTTCTTCTCGTGCTTGTTTCACAATATCATTCATAAATAAATTAAAATCAATATTCATAACCGTCCACTCCTTCTACGTACCAAACCATTTTAACTACATCATATCAAGGAAAACGCCGGCGGGCAAATGTCTTGTTTCGCCCCCTTCACTTTTTTCAAACGTCGTTTATGACCTGTGGAATTGGGGAAAAGTGATAATAAAGTGATGAAAGGGAGAACTGCGTGATGGCACAATTCAAAAAAGCGATACTCATTTATAACGGAAATGCTGGACAAAAAAACATGGAAAAAACACTAGGTCAAACAGTGCCTCTTCTTTCTTTACATATTGATGAACTCATCCTTAAGCCTACAAAACAGCCGAATGATGCCTATCATTTCTGCCGTGAGATGGATGAGTCGGTTGAATTGCTGATTATACTAGGTGGAGACGGAACCGTCCATGAATGTATGAATGGAATTGGCGGTTTAGAAAAAAGGCCGACTGTAGCGATCTTACCTGGCGGGACGTGCAATGACTTTTCTAGAACGCTGGGCATCCCTCAGCAGATGCCAAAGGCCGCTCAAATGGTGATAGATGGCACTGAAAAAAAGGTCGATTTAATCAAAGCAGAGGATCGATACCTTTTAAATTTTTGGGGGATTGGTCTTATCGCAGATACCTCAAACAATATTAATGATAAAGAAAAAGCTGTCCTCGGAAAAATCAGCTACTTCACGAGCGCTCTTCGAACCCTTCAGCAGACAGAACCTTTCTACGTACGCATTGAAACCGAAGAGGAAGACTGGGAAGAAGAAGCTGTGATTGTCCTTGTCATGAATGGGCACTTTATCGGTACAAATAAAATAGATCTGCCAAATGCTTCAATTGATGATGGAAAAGCCGAAATTTTAATTTGCAGAAATACGAGTTTCTCTGCTTTAAAAGAGATTTTTTCAATGAACCGCGAAGAGCTAGAGGATTTTAAAGGTGACCTGTCTCTTATACAAGCATCCCGCATTCATATTCATACTAAAGAGGAAATGGATGCAGATACAGATGGTGAAGTATACATGACCGCTCCTTCTTCCCTTGAAGTATTAAAACAGCATTTGACCTTTATCGTTCCGGCAGAATAAAGAAAACGCCTGCATCATTTCGATGCGGGCGTTTTTTTGATATAACGTCTGTATAAATATTCAAGTGCATACCCTAGCAGTGTACCTATCAGAAGGGAAATGCCTAATAAACTATTGGCGACTCCTTTAAATCCTCCTATCATCAACAAGCAATAGGCGATTTGAATGATTGAAACGATCGATATGATGAGCAGTAAGCGTTCAGGATGATTGCGTGATTTGGAAATATACCGAAGAAAAGCGAACGCAATGGCTGTGATAAACATCAGACCGATCGTAAGAAAAGCAAAAAAATCTAGTCCAGACATCTCATGGCTCCTTTCTGATTGATATGGAAATCCCCCTCTCATTGTGAGAAGGGGACATATAAATGAGCTTAATAGACGGACGTCTCTTCGTCAATGCCTTCAAGAATTTGTTTAATTCTTTGCAGGAATCTACCGCATACAAGACCATCGAGTACTCTATGATCTAATGAAAGACAAAGATTCACCATATCTCTTGCGGCAATCATACCATTAACAATCATCGGGCGCTTTACAATAGATTCTACTTGTAAAATGGCTGCTTGCGGATAGTTAATAATCCCCATTGATTGAACCGAACCAAATGAGCCTGTGTTGTTCACAGTGAAAGTGCCGCCTTCCATGTCACTTTGCTTCAGTTTGCCTTGTCTGACCTTGAAAGCAAGTTCATGAATTTCTTTGGCGATTCCCTTAATCGTTTTCTCATCCGCATCTTTAATCACTGGGACAAAAAGAGCGTCATCTGTCGCAACAGCAATGGAGACATTGATCGCTTTCTTTTGGACAATTTTATCACCAGCCCACATGCTGTTCATTTCAGGGAATTCTTTTAAGGCCTGAGCCACTGCTTTGACAAAGAACGCAAAGAACGTCAAATTAAAGCCTTCTTTTGCTTTGAATTGATCTTTTAGCTGATTTCTTCTTGTCACAAGGTTTGTCACATCCACTTCCATCATCGTCCATGCATGTGGAATTTCATGCTTGCTTCTTAGCATGTTTGCGGCAATCGCCTGTCTAATCGGAGTGACCGGCAGTTCAACATCTCCAGGCATTGAAGGGATGGAAGGAGCTGCTTTTGCTTGTGACGGCTTTGCAGGTTCTGTTTGACCCGTACCTTCACTCACAGGTGCTGACGTTTCTTGTGCGCCTCCACTTTCAATAAGCTTCAGCAAATCTTTTCTTGTGATTCTGCCGCCAGCTCCCGTTCCTTGAACAGTCGCTAAATCAATTCCGTGCTCATCTGCTAAACGCAGGACTGCCGGAGAGTATCGTTTCTTTTGACTCTGATCCACACTTGTTTGGTCAGGTTCTGGTGCTTCATCTTGCGCAGGCGCCTCTTCTATTTTCGCACTCTGCTGCGCACTGCCTTCTACTTCAATTTCACAAAACACTTCTCCTACTTGAAGTGTATCACCCTCTGCAGCCGCTAGTTTAGTGATTTTTCCTGTAAAGGATGACGGAACCTCTGCATTTACTTTATCTGTCATGACTTCCGCAATCGGATCATATTTATTCACATGATCGCCAGGTGAAACGAGCCATTTGCTAATGGTTCCTTCTGTTACACTTTCACCAAGCTGAGGCATTTTCATTTGTTCAGTTGCCACTTTGAAACCCTCCTCTTTCTTAAAACGCCGCTAGTTCTCTCATTTCAGCTTCTACCTTATCCGGATTAACCATGAAGAATTTCTCCATTGTCGGTGCATAAGGCATTGCAGGGATATCAGGTCCTGCTAGACGTTTAATTGGCGCATCTAAATCAAACAAGCAGTGCTCTGAAATGATGGCAGCTACTTCACTCATGATGCTTCCTTCTTTTGTATCTTCTGTTAACAAGAGTACTTTCCCTGTTTTTGATGCCGCTTCAATAATCGCTTCTTGATCAAGCGGGTACACTGTACGTAAATCGAGAATATGAGCAGAAATTCCGTCCTTCGCAAGGCGCTCTGCTGCTTGGAGGGCAAAATGAACACAAAGGCCATATGTAATGACCGTAATGTCATCGCCTTCTCGTTTCACATCCGCTTTTCCAATAGGGAGCGTATAATCCTCTTCAGGCACTTCTCCTTTAATGAGACGGTATGCACGTTTGTGTTCAAAGAACAATACAGGATCTGGATCACGCACTGCGGCTTTTAACAACCCTTTGACATCATAAGGTGTAGAAGGCATCACAATCTTTAAGCCTGGCTGATTGGCAAAAATGGCTTCGACAGATTGTGAATGATAAAGCGCCCCGTGTACGCCGCCCCCGTAAGGAGCACGAATGACCATTGGGCAGCTCCAATCATTATTGGAACGATATCTAATTTTTGCAGCCTCTGAAATGATTTGGTTGATGGCTGGCATAATAAAATCCGCAAATTGCATCTCCGCGATCGGACGCATTCCATACATAGCAGCCCCAATACCTACACCTGCAATCGCTGATTCGGCAAGAGGTGTATCCATGACGCGCGCTTCTCCAAATTGCTCGTAAAGACCCGCTGTTGCTTTAAATACGCCGCCTTTTTTCCCGACATCCTCTCCGAGCACAAACACTTTCGGATCTCGCTCCATTTCTTCTTTCATCGCTAGTGTAATAGCGTCTATATATGACATAACAGGCATTTTTCTTCCCCCTTACTCCGCATACACGTAACGAAGTGCGCTTTCTGCATCGGCATAAGTTGCGTTTTCCGCTTCATCAGTGGCTTCGTTTACGATTTGCATGATTTCTTTTGTCATGTCTTCTTTCATTTCAGAAGTCATGACATTTCCTTCGATTAAGTACGTTTCATATTGAATGAGCGGATCTTTCTTTCTTGCTTCGAGCACTTCTTCTTTTTCTCGATAGCTAGAATCATCGTCATCACTTGAATGCGCAGTTAACCGGTAAGAAATGGTTTCGATCAATGTTGGGCCTTCGCCTCTTGCCGCACGGTCTCTCGCTTCTTTGACCGCTGCATACACTTCAAGCGGATCATTTCCATCAACCGTCACACCCGGCATTCCGTACCCTATTGCACGATCTGAAATACGCTCACATGCCACTTGTTTGTCATACGGGACAGAAATCGCATACTTATTGTTTTCACACATGAAAATAACAGGCAGCTTATGCACCGCAGCAAAGTTGGCGCCTTCGTGAAAGTCTCCTTGGTTTGAAGAGCCTTCACCGAACGTGACAAAGCTAACAAAATTCTTTTGCTCTAGACGCCCGGCAAGTGCGATGCCAACCGCATGAGGAACCTGTGTTGTCACAGGCGATGATCCAGTCACAATTCGGTTTGATCTTTGCCCAAAATGACCTGGCATCTGTCTCCCGCCTGAGTTTGGATCGTCTTTTTTCGCAAAACCAGACATCATTAAATCTTTCGCCGTCATCCCGAATGCAAGGACAACCCCCATATCACGGTAATAAGGTAAAACGTAATCCTCTTCCCTATTGAGGGCAAAAGCGGCACCGACTTGCTGCGCTTCCTGTCCTTGACAAGAGATGACGAATGGAATTTTTCCAGAACGGTTTAAAAGCCACATCCGTTCATCAATTTTTCTTGCTAAAAGCATGGTTCTATATATGTCAATCGCTTGTTCATCTGATAATCCTAATTCCTGATGACGCATGTTACTCATCATGTTTCCCTCCTTGATTAAAAATGGATCGCCTTTCCGTCAACAGCCAGTGCTGCCTCGCCAATTGCCTCTGACAAGGTTGGATGCGGGTGGATCGTCTGTCCCACTTCCCACGGAGTTGCATCTAATACTTTGGCTAATCCAGCTTCAGATATCATATCTGTTACATGAGGACCAATCATATGAATCCCTAAGATATCATCTGTCTTTTGGTCAGCAATGATTTTGACAAATCCATCAGACTCTCCAAATACAAGCGCTTTTCCGATGGCCATAAAGGGAAACTTCCCAATCTTGACTTCGTAGCCTTGCTCTTTTGCCGCCTGTTCAGTCAGTCCAACGCTAGCGGTTTCTGGGTGAGAGTACACACATTTAGACACGAGCGTTTCATCAAGCGGCTTTGGATCTTGACCAGCCATATGTTCTACTGCAATCATGCCTTCATGTGATGCGACATGCGCCAGCTGAAGACCGCCAATGACATCACCTATTGCGTAAATATGCGACTCTTTCGTTTGGTAATGCTCATTCACGACAATGCCATGATTTTCTGTCTGGATGTCCGTGTTTTCAAGACCTATGCCTTCCACGTTTGGCACTCGGCCAACTGAAAGAAGCAGTTTCTCTGCTTCAAACGACTGAGTGTCTCCACCTTGTTCCACTTGGATCTTGACCAGATTCTCATGCTTTTCTGCAGTATCTGGCAGAACCTTCGCATTTGTCACTAAGGTGATGCCCTTTTTCGTTAAAAGCTTTTCCATTTCTTTAGAAATATCTTGATCCTCTGTTGGCAAAATGCGATCTGCAAATTCGATCACTGTGACTTTTACGCCAAAATCGTTAAGCATGGAAGCCCATTCGATCCCAATCACGCCTCCGCCGACAATCAGCATGGACTGAGGGAGTTCTTGCAGTTCAAGTGCTTCGTCTGATGTAAGGATGTGTGTTCCATCCGCTTCAAGTCCGGGCAGGACGCGCGGTCTTGATCCAGTCGCAATGATGACCTGCTTAGGAATCAGCATTTCATTTTCATCGCCATTCGCCATTTCTACCGAGATGGTGCCTGGCATTGGCGAAAAAATCGAAGGGCCTAAGATACGGCCTATTCCTTCGTATACATCAATTTTCCCTTGTTTCATTAAATGTTTGACGCCGCCTGCTAATTTGTCGACAATCTCTGTTTTTCTTTTTTGTACGCTTGCAAATTGTAAGGCAATTCCGCTTGCTTCAACGCCAAAATCAGCGGCACGTTTGACCGTTTGATAGACTTCTGCACTTCTAAGCAGCGCTTTAGATGGGATACAGCCTTTATGAAGACATGTTCCACCGAGCTTTGATTTTTCTACGACTGCTGTTTTCAATCCAAGTTGAGAGGCACGAATGGCCGCTACATAGCCGCCTGTGCCTCCACCAAGAATGACGAGGTCATATTCAGTTGCCATGACTTGTCACTCCTTTCTCCGCCTTTTGATCATTTGGGTATTCTTTTGGTGATTCTTCTTCTTTTAAAATGCGAAGCGCCCCTTCTGCTAAGGATTGCAATTCATTTTCACCTGGGTACACAACAACATCTGAAATCCAGTCAATGTATCCTCTAATGCTTGACGTAATTTGTTTGCTGTAGGCAAGGCCGCCTGTTAACACAATGACGTCTACAGCTCCTTTTAAGACCGCACTAGCCGCACCAATTTCTTTGGCAATTTGATAGCACATCGCTTCATAAATAAGCGCCGCACGCTCATCGCCTGCTTCAATCATTCGCTCTACTTTTACTGCATCTGTCGTGCCAAGATAGCCCGCAAGACCGCCTTCGCCAATAATGCGTTTGAGCATTTCCTCTTGCGAATATTCACCAGAAAAGCATAAATTAACAAGGTCACCTGTTGGGAGAGTACCTGCCCGCTCTGGGCTGAAAGGACCCTCACCATGAAGACCGTTATTCACATCAATGACTTTTCCTTTTTGATGTACACCAATCGTAATTCCGCCGCCCATATGGGTAATGATCATGTTCAAATCTTCATAACGTTTTCCAAACGAAGCAGCCGTTTTTCTTGCGACTGCTTTTTGATTTAACGCATGAAAAATGCTTTTCCGCTCAATTGTTGGCAGTCCTGAAATACGAGCAATTGGCTGTAGTTCATCTACGACTACGGGATCAACAATAAAAGCTGGGATGTTAAGACCAAGTGCAATTTCTCGGGCAATGATTCCGCCTAGATTAGAGGCGTGCTGGCCAGCATACCCTTCTTTTAGATCTTCAACCATTTGCTCATTTACTTCATATGTGCCACCTTCAATCGGGCGAAGCAGACCACCGCGTGCGCAAACTGCATCAAACTTTGAGATGTTCATCCCCTGTTCATGCAGTGTTTTTAAAATGGTTTCTTTACGGAATGAAAATTGATCAATGATATGAGGAAACTGCTTGATTTCCTCATCTGTATGTCTTAATGTCGTTTCAAAAATAGATCGTTCATTATGAAACACACCGATTTTTGTTGAGGTAGAGCCAGGATTAATCGTGAGTATACGCCATTCTTTTGTCAGCAAAAACAAAACCTCCGTTTCAACTCATTCATCCATTTAGCGACGACTTAAAATATGTTGACCATTTTGCAGGAATTGGCTTCTTGATTTGCGCATTCTTTCAATTCGCTCTTCAGCCAATCGGTCTGCCGCTTTATAAGTTGGAATGGCATCACGGTTAGAGATTTCAATCACTCGCTCAATGTTTTGGTAAATGCCTTCTACTTTTTTCATTGCACGATCGGCATTATAGCCATAAAGCTCATCTGCAACGTTAATCACACCGCCTGCATTGATCACATAATCCGGTGCGTACACAATGCCCATTTCATGAATAAGATCTCCATGATGTGTTTCTCTCAGCTGGTTATTCGCTGCACCTGCAATGACTTTTGCCTTTAATTTAGGAATCGTCACATCGTTAATGGTTGCACCGAGTGCACATGGTGCGTAAATATCACATTCTTGATCATAAATATCATCAGGGTCTACCGCTTTTGCACCGAAGTCTTCTACAGCTCGCTGAACTGAGTCTTTGTTGATATCAGTAACGATAAGCTGTGCGCCTTCTTCATGCAGGTGTTTACATAGGTTGTAAGCCACGTTTCCAACACCTTGAACGGCAATTGTTTTTCCTTCTAATGAATCTGTACCGAATGCTGCTTTTGCAGCTGCTTTCATGCCTTTATATACACCGTAAGCAGTCACTGGAGATGGGTTTCCTGAAGAACCAAATGCAGGAGAGATGCCTGTGACAAAGTCTGTTTCTTCATGGATAAGATCCATATCTTCTACCGTTGTACCGACATCTTCAGCGGTGATATAACGGCCATTTAATCCTTGAATGTAACGGCCAAAAGCACGGAACATTTCTTCATTCTTGTCTTTTCTCGGATCGCCAATGATGACCGTTTTACCGCCGCCAAGGTTAAGCCCTGCCGCCGCATTTTTATAAGTCATACCTCTTGCAAGACGCAAGGCATCTTCGATCGCTGCTTCTTCATTTTCATATGTCCACATTCTTGTTCCGCCGAGTGCTGGCCCAAGTGTTGTATCATGAATGGCAATGATGGCTTTTAAACCAGACTGTTCATCCTGACAAAATACAAGCTGTTCATAATCGTATTGTTCCATATATTTAAAAAGTTCCATTTTCTATTCCTCCTAATACTTTCACTTAATTTGATGTACAGATGGCAAGTGCAATTGAATAGAGCTTGCTTTCAGCTGAATCAGACCGGCTTGTTAAAGCAATCGGTGCTTTCGCTCCTGCCACCACAGCTCCCACTTTTGCATGAGCAAAGTAGATGAGAGATTTATAAAGAATGTTACCTGCTTCAATGGTTGGCACAAGCAAAATATCTGCATGACCAGCCACATCACTCGTAATATTTTTATGAGAAGCTGCCGTTTGAGAAATGGCATTATCTAAAGCAAGCGGCCCATCAATCAGACAGCCAGAAATTTGACCTCTTCGATTCATTTGCGCAAGGCTTGCAGCTGTGAGCGTCGAATCCATCGCTGGGTTTACGACTTCTACCGCTGATAATACCGCCACTTTGGGCATATCATTTCCGACAGCTTGTGCGACTTGAACGGAATTCACCGTAATTTCTTTCAGCATATTTAAATCAGGCGCAATGTTCATCGCAGAGTCCGTTACATAGATAAAACGGTCAAAGCCTGGTACTTCGAAAGCTGCAACATGTGAAAGGACACTCGCTGTCCGAAGCCCATACTCTTTATTTAGGACAGCTTTTAACAGTACGGCTGTCGGGACATGACCCTTCATGAGAATATCTGCATGATTTTCACTTACTGCCTGAACGGCAATTTTGGCAGATTCTTCGGGTGAATCTGAATGAATAATATCTATCCAGTCTTCATTGATCTCATGCTGTTTGACTAGCTCCTTTAGGTTGCGTTTGTTTCCAACCAGCAGGAAGCGAGCGACTTTTCGTTCGATTGCCATTTTGATGGCATGAAGCACTTCTTCGTCTTCTGCATGAGCCACAGCCGCTGTTTTATTCTGCAACTGCGAGGCTTTAATAATCAGATCGTCAAGCTTCATACTTGCCCACCTTTCCTTGTGCTCGGTTCCTCTTTTTATATGCAAGTTCCGTGCCAGCTTGAAATGTGTGAAAAATAAGCCTTTCCGCAAAGAAATTATGCAATTTCTTGCAGGTTACGTGCATGTTACTGCATGCTATCTTTTGCAAGATGATACTTATCCATTTTATAGTAAAGATTTCGAATGCTGATCCCTAACGTTTTCGCTGTTTTTGTGCGATTGAATTGATGTTTTTCAAGGGTTTGTTTGATCAGCTGCGCTTCAAATGCTTCTACAGCCTCTGAGAGCGTCTCCCCCTCAAATTGACTAACAGCCAGTTCCTGCTGCTCTTTTTCCTCATGCTCGTCTGACTCCATGAAGGCGATATGCGCTTCATCGATCCATTCTTCTTGCGGATTCAAAAAGATCATCGCTCGTCCAAGCACATTTTCAAGCTCTCTCACGTTGCCTGGCCAGCTATATGATCGAAGTCTATGAAGCGCACGATCTGTTAAGCCGCTGACGTTTCGCCCATAGTCTAAATTGATCTTCTGGATGAGGCGTTTACTTAATGATTCAATATCTTCGAGACGCTGTCTGAGCGGTGGGATCGATATCGGGTATCTATTCATTCGATAATATAAATCCTCTCTGAACTTCCCTTCTGCCATCGCCTTTTCAATATTGACATTTGTCGCTGTGATCACACGCACATCGACCGGTATCGCTTTCGTTCCGCCTACCCGAACAATTTCTTTTTCTTGCATGACACGCAGCAATTTCGCTTGTGTACTTGGCGTCATTTCACCGATTTCATCTAAAAAGATGCTGCCTTGATTGGCTTCTTCAAACAGCCCTTTTTTCCCGCCTCGCCTTGCACCAGAAAACGCTCCTTCCTCGTAGCCAAACAGTTCTGACTCTAAAAGAGTTTCTGATAAGGCAGCACAGTTGACACGGACAAAGCGGTTGTACTTGCGATCACTTTCATTGTGAATGGCATGTGCAAACAGCTCTTTCCCAGTACCTGATTCTCCGCGGAGTAAAATGGTTGCCGGCGTTTTTGCACCCAGCTTTGCCTGCTCAAGTGCGACAAGCATTTGTTCACTTTCTCCAATAATGTCTTCAAATGTGTACTTTGCTTCAAGTGTTCGGATGAGCTGTCTTGCTTTATTTAATTCATTCGTCAATGATTGAATTTCGGATACATCGTGAATGACGCCGACACTGCCTTTTAGAATGCCGTCCACAATAACAGGTGCTACATTGACGATGACATCTTTTTTATTTGGACCAACCTTCATTCTGACGCCACGAACAGGTCTTCTTGTTTCAAGCACCTTTAAGTGCATGCTTTCCCCTTCGGAAATATCAGCACCAGCTGGTTTACCTACGACCTCTTTATCCGTTAAACCGGTCATTTTCGTATAAGCACGGTTGATCAAAATACCTTTCCCCTGCTCATCGACAACCGATATGGCTTCATCTGATGATTGAATAATCGCCTCAAGCATCGTTCTTACTTCTTTGAGGTTTGTCACTTCTTCCGCAAGCTCCACCGCATCTGTAATGTCTTTAAAGATGGATAAAGCACCTAACATTCTCCCCGCGTCATCAATAATCGGCAGACGGGTGGTCACAATTTGAATTTGCTGATTCAAAAATTGCTTTTGGTTAAATTCCGGCTCCCTTGACCTTAATATATCGGGAAGTTTCGTGTTCGGAATCACTTCTCGAATGTGACGGCCAATCGCATCCTTTTGCGAACACCCCACCATTTTGGCAGCCGATCGATTAAACAGGACCACTTCTTCATCCATATTAATAAAAATCATGCCATCATTCGTTGCATTAAAAATGCGGTCATGTTTATAGGTTTGTTCCTTCAATATTTGAATAAGCTGTTGTTTCTCTGCCATTAATTCTGACATGACATATGCCATCGAGCTTGGCACAATCACAGCATGCTCTGGTTTTTGTTCAATTAGTTCCTTCAGTACAGCAGAACTGCCTGTGGTTTCAATGATGATATCAATGTCATCTTTTATGTATTCTTTCCAATCCGTCGTCGTCTCAATTCCATTCTTTTTCGCTTCATCCATCCCCGGTGCCTCGAGATCAAGGTCGGCGATCGCAATGATTTGAACCGTATTTGTTTTCAGCAATGTTTCAAGCAGTGCTGATCCACCTTGTCCTGCACCGACAATCAAGACTCTCTGCATCCCGTTACCCCTTTATATGAAAAATTTTGCACACCATATTTTTCCGTTGCAAAAAATTGCACAACACCTATATTACCACGTTTTCCTTTCTTGACAAAATATTTTTTGAATTAGACAATGGAAGTAAATGACGTTTAAGGGGACATTTGATGGGGAGAATACTGGCATTAGTGATTATTTTAATACCTGGAGCCTTTGCAGCACTTGGCATTAAGCTGCTGCGTGACACTGTTTTCGGCATCATCATTGCACCATTTCCATATTTATGGCTGCAAGGAATTGCAGGGTTGTTATTTTTAGGGGGAGGTCTTTATGTTGTTGCAGGATTTATTTTATATAGAGACCGTAAACGAAATAAAGTAACAACTCGTTTTAAGCAAAGGTAATCATGAAAAAGACCCGCTGTTGATAGCAGGTCTTTATTTCATTTCTTCTCTTATTTTGACGGCTCGATCAGGAAAATCAGTAAAGATTCCATCAACACCCAAGGTCAACATATTTTTTATTTGCTTCTCACTGTTTACAGTAAACGGTCTGATCACTTGTTGGTCCGCATGGAGAGCGGATACTACTTCTTTTGTCACCCCAGCGCCCTTTATATTCGGATGGTAGCCCTTTGCCGGGATTGTTTTTAAATACATGTCCGGTTGATGAATCACATCCATCGTGAGGACCGCCAGTTCAATGTGCGGCATCAGCTTGTGAAAAAGAGCTAAGCTGCCGTGATGAAATGATGAGACAAGCACTCGATCCTCTATTTGAAAGTGCTCAATTTGCTCTTTTACTTTTTCTTCAATCCCTGGATATCGATAAATAGAGTTTTTTAATTCAATGTTGATCATAAAGGATGGTCTCTGCGTCACTAGCTCTAATACTTCTTCTAATAGAGGAATGGAGACCGCACCCGTTTCTTCATAGAAAGAATGACTGGCATCTCCTCTTTTTAACTCTTCATATGTATAGTCTTTCACTAACCCTTTCATATTGGTCGTTCGGTTCAGCTTTTCATCGTGAATGACAGCTAGTCTGCCGTCTTTGGTGAGCTGAACATCAAGCTCAATCCCATCCGCTCCAGAATGGAGTGCGTGCTCAAAGGCAATCATGGTGTTCTCTGGATAGTTTCCTTTAAAGCCTCTATGTGCAAAAATTTTCGTCATATGCCACCTCTAAATATGATGATTACCTATATTATGACGTGTCTGTTTTCGTTTTGCCAGTTTGAGCACATAAAAAAACCTCTTCTAATAAGAGAGAAGAGGTTGACAGGTAAATTCGATCACGTAATCGCTCTGATGGCTTGCTCTGTCGTCTCTGCGTCAAGAGCAAAAAGGGAAGAAACAACTGCGACTGCTGTAACGATTGTTACACCTAACAACAACTTTTTCATAAGATAACCTCCACTTTCTTTTGAAGTATTTGTGCATCGAATTTCTTTTCAAGAAAACGAATGGCATTTTGATAATCATTTCGTTCCTTGAAGTATTTCGATATTTGTTCAGACAAATCCTCAAGCTCCACATATAATCTATTTTTTTCTATGTAGTCTAATTTTTCAGAGAATACGTCTGCTGCTCCACTATTTTCGCACATCAAATCCAAAATTTCAAATTTTACTATATATTCATTATTTTGGATATCGCAGCTATATTGAATCCCCTCTTTAATATATTCTTTTGCCTCATGATCCCCTAAATGAACTAAGGCATTTGCGAGAACATATAAAGATTGGATGAAATAATGGCTATTGTCGCGATGAATTTGAATGCTCATCCCTTTTTTAGCGTATTGTGCGCTTTTTTCATAATCATGTTTTGCGTAATAAAGAACCGCTAAATTGTGATAGCACTTCCCAATCAGCACTTCATTGTTAATGCGCTTACTTTTCTCAAGTGCCTCTTGGTACTTTTCCTCAGCTTCATCAAACTGTAGTAAATCAATACAGTTGCTTGCATGTAAAATCAAGCTGTCAATCGCCTGTGCGGTATATTCCTCATGCGCTTTAAACGTATCAATGGCTTTTTTAATATGATTAATGGAAATGAAATTTTGCTTCAGTTCGTAATAAATGGAAGCGACTTTATGATGAAAAGTTCCGACTTCAAGATCTTCATTCACACGTTTTAGACGCTGCTCAGCAATCTTATAAAAACTAATCGCCTCATCATATTTTTTGACATAGGCAGCATATTGGCCTTTATAAAAGTAAAAATAAAAATTAATAATGTCATCTGCTTTTTCATCCAGCGTTCCGACACTTTTCATAATCTGATTGGCTTTTTCAATATTTCCAAGTAACATTTCATGTCTGCCGTCGACTAGCTGATAATAAAGAAGAACTTCTCGATCCTCATCTGTATTTTTTAGCAAATTCTGAATTTTCTCTTTATAGACAGCAGATTTTTCTAGGTCATTCTGAGAAATGACCCTCGTCCACTTGCTAATTTCGTTCGCAACCTCAGCAGAGTGGATTTTCAGCTTTCCCATAACCTCACCCTCTTCTTTTCATTATTATAGCATAGTAAAAGAATGTGAAAATTATTAAATTCGACAATGGGAATATTCAGTTCAAATGGCACAATCTCTAAGAAGCCAGTGACTTTAAAACGCCAACCAATCAGGTCAATAGAAATAGAACTTTCGATCTCATTTACTTTATTTACTAATTACATAAGACCTTTTCCTCTCATCCTTTTTCTTACGAATGAGCGTTTTCTTCTTCTATAAGCCAATTGATTAGCGTAGCTGATTACCACTATTTTATGTCCTATTCATTTCTTTCATGCTTTATTTTTCATTTTATTCTGAAAATAAAGCAGCCCGTTTGTCCAATTTAAACATTAAAGATGATTTTATCAATATAACCATTTTTTGGCAATAAAAAAACGCCTCATTGAAGAAACGTTTTTTTATGGAAGGTGACTTAGCTTGCTCTATGCTCTAAACGCAGACGATCAGCCACCATGGCAATAAATTCGGAATTGGTCGGTTTGGCTTTTGACATGCTGACTGTGTAGCCAAAGAGTGACGAAATGGAGTCAATATTCCCTCTACTCCAAGCCACTTCAATGGCATGGCGAATCGCTCGTTCTACCCTGCTGGCTGTCGTGTTAAATTTCTTTGCAATGTCTGGGTACAATACTTTTGTAATACTGCCGAGTAGTTCAATATCATTGTACACCATCGAAATGGCTTCTCTTAAGTATAAATAACCTTTAATATGAGCTGGCACGCCAATCTCATGAATAATCGTCGTAATGCTCGCATCTAAGTTCTTACGTTTCGGTTCAGGTTTGCTGCGAAGGACACTGTTTTGGATAGATGAAGATCGATGGCTGACTTGTGTGCCGTTTCCACTGACTTGACGAATATGACCTACGAGGTTTTCCATATCGAATGGTTTCAAAATGAAATAGGATGCGCCCAAATCGACTGCTTTTTTCGTTACGTCTTCTTGTCCGAAAGCCGTCAGCATAATGACACTTGGCTGTTTGGTCATTTCATTGTTTTCACGGAGGCGTTCCAGTACAGCAAGACCGTCTAAATGAGGCATGATAATATCTAAGAGGAGAACGTCGGGCTCTTTATCTTTAAATAATGTCAGACATTCCTGACCATTATACGCCACGCCAAGTACTTCCATATCTTCCTGTCCCTCAATATACTCTGTCAAAAGGCCAACAAGTTCTCGATTGTCATCAGCTACACACACTTTAATTTTCTCCACGTTCTTTCCTCCCCAATGTCGATTCCTTAGTCTTTTGCATTTCTCTTCTGAGTGTTCAATTCGACAAAACCATGCTATCCCCTTTAAAAAAGTTTAATTTTCCGAATAATAGAGCATTATCTAGCTTTTTCTACGTTTTTCTTAATGAATCGACGATTATTGCAATTTGACAACACACTGTTTTCCATTTTGTCGAAAAATCTCTTTTTCCTTATTTTATAACATGATGGAAGAGAAAGAAAGGGTAGAAAAAAACTGCCGGAAGATTCGCGGCAGTTTTTCATCAGCTTGCTTTTTTGTTTTTTTGATAAAGGTCAATTCCTGCTTCTGACAGCATCCATTCAATGTGTACGCCGTATCCGCTTGTCGGGTCATTGACGAACACGTGAGTGACCGCTCCAATGACTTTGCCATTTTGGATGATCGGACTACCGCTCATTCCTTGAACGATCCCGCCCGTTTTGCTTAATAAGCGCTCATCCGTTACTTTAAGCACCATTCCTTTTGTTGCCGGGAATTTTTGTGGTGTTGTGCTGACGATTTTAATATCAAATTTCTCTACTTTATCATGGTCCACAACCGTTAATATTTCGGCTGGACCTTCTTTTACTTCATTTGATAATGCGACTGGAAGTGGTTTGTCTGCTACATGATTTTCAAGTTTTTCGGTTAACGTACCAAATATACCGAATGGACTGTTACGTGAAATATCACCTATCGTTTTTCTTTCGGAAGAAAACCTGGCCAATTTTTCTCCAGGGTTGCCTCCTGTCCCTTTTTCAATGGATGTGACAGTTGATCTGACAATTTCACCATTGTCGACCACGATTGGTTTTTTTGTATCCATGTCAGAAATCACATGCCCAAGGGCGCCATATTTTTTAGAAGATGGTTCAAAGAAGGTCATCGTCCCGATTCCTGCTGCGGAATCACGAATATAAAGACCGATTCGATAAGTACCTTCACTTGCATCTTTCGCGGGTGTTAGTGTCGTTTGAAAGGTTTTATGGTCTCTTTTTATGAGTAAATGAAGGGTTTCCCCCGTTTTTCCGGCTTTCTGAATAAATGGGGTGAGGTCATTCATCTTCTCCATTTTCTGACCATTGATCTCAATGATCATATCCCCTGATTGAATGCCTGCAGCTTCACCTGGTGATTTTTTGCCGTCTGCTGTTGTGATTTGATGAAAACCGACAACGAGAACTCCGACAGAATGGAGTTTGACGCCAATGGATTGTCCTCCAGGAATGACTTTTAATTCGGGAAGAACATCGACTTTTGTTTTCTTAATAGGAAATCCTTTAAAATCATAAACAATTTCGGCTTTTCCCGCCTTTTGTCCCGTTACTTCAAGTTGATTCTTTTTCTCTGAAAGACTAAAGGCTGGCGAAGAAGCATTGGCTGACGCTTCAATGGATGTATCAATCGAATGCTTCTCGTGTTCAAATACTGCGACAGTTGTTGGAATGCTGATATATTCCTTCACTATGCTCATAAACCCTGTACTTATTAAAGAAACAAGGAGAATCACACCAATGGCTTTTCTCATCTTTTCGGGCATTCATTTTTCACTCTCCTCGCTCCTTACCCACACCAGAACATTAATGTTTTGGCTACATCTTTACTTTTGCCTTCTTAGCGAGGATTTATAACCGACACCTTTAGAAAATGATTGGATAAATTGATAAAAGAAAAAGACGATTTCATGCGTATATACGGCGAATATGAGACAATATAAAAAAGGCAGCTGTTGTTTCAGCTACCCTGTCGTTTTGACATCATTTGCTTGGTGCAGTAATTCTTTTGCATGCTGTTTTGTGAGCTCAGTGACTTCTACACCAGCAATCATTCGGCCAATTTCACTCACTTTTTCATCATCACTTAGTGGTTTGACGTTCGTCATTGTTCTACCAGCTTTAGCGCGTTTAGAAATAAAAAGATGTGTATCAGCCATTGCTGCTACTTGCGGCAGATGGGTAATACAGAGTACTTGTGAACCTGCTGCTACTTTATAAATTTTTTCAGCAATGGCTTGTGCGACTCTGCCGCTAACGCCCGTATCCACTTCATCAAATATAATGGACGTCACTTCTTGTTTCGCTGAGAAAATACTTTTCACTGCCAGCATGACACGTGAAATTTCTCCTCCAGATGCTACTTTTGACAAAGATTTCATTGGTTCACCCGGATTTGTAGAAATGACAAATTGCGCTTGATCTATGCCATTTCTCCCGAGCTGTACGGGTTTTCCATCTAAAAGCGGGCAGTCCGTACTGCCAAAAGGTGCATATCGAATCGTAAAAGCGGTATCAAAAGAAGACTTCTCCATATATAAATCCTTCAATTCAGCTTGAATGTGCTTCGCCAGTTTTTTCGCCCATTTTTTACGGAGCTCTGACACGTTAAGCGCTTCAAGCAATGCATCCCGGCTTATCGCATCAAGTTTGTTTTTAAGTGTCTGCAAATGGCTGTCTCGATTTTGGATTTGGTCTATCTCCTCTTCAATCTTAGCCGCATATTCTAAAATTTCCTCAACGGTTGTGCCGTATTTTCGCTTCAGCTGCTTCATCTCATTTAGTCTAGACTCAATAAAATCAAGACGGGCTGGGTCAAATTCTAATTGATCAAGCATGCTGCGCATTTGAAAAGTAGAATCTTCTAATAAATAATAGGAGTTTGACACTTGCTCAGAGAGTGTTTTCAGATCGTCGTTGATCTCAGAAACTTGCTCAAGCTCGCTTGAAGCCATCCCAACCCAATCAAGTCCTCCCTGCTCATTACGCAGAGCATTATATGCGTTTTGAAGTGAGGAAAAGATTTTTTCAAAATTGCTAATTTGATGACGTTCCTCTTGAAGCTTCTCATCTTCCCCAGGCTCTAATTGTGCCGCTTCAATCTCTTCCAGCTGAAATTGCAATAAGTCTAACCGGTGAACCATTTCCTGTTCATTTTCAGACAGCTGTTTGAGTTTTTGCGCCGTCTTCATATATTGATCATACGCTTCTTGATACTGCGAGAGAGCAGGTGCAATTTCTTCTGCTCCAAATTGATCAAGCAAATGTAAATGATTTTCATCTTCCATTAACAGCTGATTATCGTGCTGTCCATGTATATCAAGCAAAAGCCGGCCAACTTCTCTTAAAAGCGAGATGGTGACAAGCTTACCATTAATGCGGCAAATGCTTTTCCCGCTTTGATTGATATCACGGCGAAGAATCATCATTTCATCAGATGCATCAATTCCTTGCTCCTCGCAAAGAGCAAATACAGGATGATCTGCTGGTACAAGAAAAAGACCTTCCAGCTCTGCTTTTTTTTCACCATAACGGACAAATTCGGATGATCCTCTTCCCCCTACGAGAAGTGAGACAGCGTCAATCATGATTGATTTTCCGGCACCTGTTTCCCCTGTTAGAACTGTGAGTCCTTTTTCAAACGAAACCGTTAACTCCTCAATGATTGCAAAGTTTTTAATGGTTAGTTCTGCTAACACTCATTTGACACCTCTTTTTGTAAACCTGATCTCTTTATAGAAGTTCTAAAATTTTAGACGAAACGGTATCCGTATCATCTGGCGTGCGGCAAATGATTAAGATGGTATCATCCCCACAAATGGTTCCCATAATTTCTTCCCAATCTAAATTATCCATTAAAGCACCGATGGCTTGAGCGTTCCCAGGCATTGTTTTTAGAACGATTAAATGACTGGCAGCATCCATTTTAATAAATGCGTCCATTAAGGAACGCTTTAATTTTGATAGCGGGTTAAACCGCTGATCTGCAGGAAGGCTGTATTTATATGTTCCGTTATTTGTTGGCACTTTGACTAAATGCAGTTCTTTGATATCTCTTGATACGGTCGCCTGTGTGATGTTATATCCATCCGCTTTCAAAATATCGACTAATTCGTCTTGTGTTTCGATTTCTTGGCTTGCGATAATTTCTCTAATCTTAATATGTCTTTGACCTTTGTTCATTTTGACCCCCCTAGGCGTTAGAATCTCAGTTTGTCTTTACGTTCTATGTTATATGATGCACACTTCAAAAAACAAGCATTACGTGAGAAACGGTCAATTCTGATCTTTTGACCATGTAAAAAGGAATAATAGCGAGCTATTATTCCTTTTGTTTCAATAATTCATGTGTCAGCCGGCTCAGGACTGTTTTTCTTTTCTTTCAATACGGCATGGGCTTCTTTGACGACTTTTTCAAGTTCAGATACTGAAAGTGCCGTATTCTCTTCTTGATCGGGATGCAGGACCAAGTGGAGGAGAAATTCGATATTTCCATCTCCGCCTGTAATGGGTGAAAAAGAAACATCCTTTACATCATAGCCTTCTTTTGCAGCAAATTGATTCATTTCTTCTAGCACACCAAGATGTACAGAAGGTTCTCGCACAATGCCTTTTTTTCCAACAAGCTCTCTGCCCGCTTCAAACTGCGGCTTTACTAGCGCAATACAGTCGCCGCCTGGGATAAGAATATGCTTTAATGCGGGAAGAATGAGTTTGAGCGAGATAAATGATACATCAATAGATGCAACCTCTGGCAATCCTTCGGTGAAATCTGCCGGAACAGAATGGCGGAAGTTGGTGCGTTCCATGACGATCACCCGATCATCCTGTCGTAATTTCCACGCAAGCTGATTGTAGCCAACATCCACAGCATAGGATTTGACTGCCCCATTTTGGAGTGCGCAATCTGTAAATCCCCCTGTTGATGAGCCGATATCAATTAAAAGCTTTCCTTCAACGGTTAAATCAAATTCTTGAAGTGCCTTTTCGAGCTTTAGCCCACCTCGACTGACATATTTCAGCGGATTCCCCTTCACAGTCAGCGGGGTATCACGAGCGATTTTTTCTCCTGGCTTATCCAAACGGTTTTCATTTGAATAAACGATCCCTGCCATAATGGCGCGTTTTGCTTTCTCTCTCGTTTCCATTAGTCCTTGTTCGACTAATAAAACGTCAAGTCGTTCTTTCTTTGATGTCATGATCCAATTCCTTTTCTTGGTGCTGCGGGAAGCAGGTCACGTAACGTTTCAGCAACCTGCGTTTTCGTCAGTCCAATTTCCTCAAGTAGCGCATCGACACTTCCATGCTCAATAAATTCATCTGGAATGCCCATACGTTCTACTTTTATATGAGACGCTTTTTTGTCGTGAATATATTCTAATACGCTGCTGCCAAATCCACCTTGAAGCACCGCTTCTTCTATTGTTAAAATTGGCAAACCTTCAGACAGTATCTCATTTAACATGCCTTCATCAAGAGGCTTAATGAAACGTGCATTGACAACACGGATTGATTTACCTTCTTTTTGCAGTTCTTCTGCTGCCTGCAGCGCCATTTTAATGGTTGTACCGAATGTTAAAATGACAGCATCTTTCCCGGGACGAAGAACTTCCCAAGAACCAATTGGGATGGTTTTCAGCTGTTCATCCATTTTGACGCCTAGTCCATTTCCACGCGGGAAGCGCATGGCGATTGGACCATCATCATATTGAATGGCTGTGTTGACCATATGCTGTCCTTCATTTTCATCCTTTGGCATCATGAGAACCATATTCGGCATATGACGCATGAAAGCAATGTCAAACACACCTTGATGTGTTTCTCCATCTGCACCGACAAGACCTGCACGGTCAATTCCAATGAACACATTGAGATTTTGACGGCAAATATCATGCAGCACTTGATCATAGGCTCTTTGAAGGAACGTTGAATAAATCGCTAAAAATGGCTTCATGTCCTGTGTAGCAAGTCCAGCAGCCATTGTTGCAGCGTGCTGCTCTGCAATTCCAACATCAAACATTCGCTCAGGGAATTCTTTTGCAAACCCTTCAAGCTTTGAGCCAACAGGCATTGCAGGTGTAATTGCGACAATCCGCTCATCTTCCCTTGCCAGCTTTCTAACGGTTTCACTGACGAGACCACTCCATGACGGTGCAGCTGCTGTCGGTTTTACAAAGTCACCTGTGTCGATTTTGTATGGGCCTGTTCCGTGCCATGTGCCGATCTTATCAGATTCGGCCGGCTTATAGCCTTTTCCTTTTTTCGTGATGACATGAAGGAGAACCGGGCCTTTTGTTTTCTTTGCGTACTCAAGATTCTCAAACAAATCTTCATAGGAATGTCCATCTACTGGTCCTAAGTAAGTAAAGCCCATTTCCTCAAAGAACATACCAGAGACAAGCAAATATTTCAGACTGTCCTTGATACGTTCTGCTGTTGCAGCAAGCTTCCCTCCTACTGCTGGGATACGCTTGAATAAGTATTCAAGCTCGTCCTTTACCCATTGGTATTTACCAGCTGTACGTAGTCTGCCAAGCATTGTATGGATCGCCCCAACGTTTGGCGCAATACTCATTTCATTGTCGTTTAAGATCACAATCATGTCTTTTTTTTCATCCCCGATATGGTTCAGTGCTTCTAACGCCATACCGCCGGTTAGTGCACCATCGCCGATAATCGGGAGAATGTATTCATCTGTTCCTTTAATATCACGCGCTGCCGCCATTCCCATTGCACCAGATAATGAGGTTGAACTGTGTCCAGTCTCCCAAACATCATGTTCACTTTCATTTCGTTTAGGGAACCCGCAGAGCCCTTTATACTGACGAAGTGTATCAAACTCGGCGCCTCTTCCAGTTAACAGCTTGTGAACGTAAGACTGATGTCCAACATCCCAAAGAAATTTGTCTTTCGGGCTGTCAAATACTTTGTGAAGTGCAACAGTAAGTTCAACGACACCAAGGTTTGGACCAATGTGCCCACCAGAGTTCGCTAATGACTCAATTAAAAACGTGCGAATGTCCGCACTCAGCTCCTCTAATTCTGCATTTGACATTCCTTTTAGAAACGTTGGATTTTTTATTGATAAAAGATCCAATCAGGATCAACTCGCTTTCAACAAAATTTCTATCTACATATATAATGCCTTATTCCTATGAAAACCAATTCAGGAATAAGAGTTGTCTCATCATGATAAACTGTTTACAGTTTACCACAATTGCTCGAGGACCCTCAAATCTAGGCTGTTTTTAGTGATCTCGTGAGGCAATCAGATCGCATAAATCATGCAGCAAGTTTTGCTCCAACTCAAGATTTGAGACAATTTCTTTCGCACGAGTGATATGTTCATCCAGCTTTTCTTTTGCTCCTGAAAGCGTTAATAAAGAAGGATATGTCGACTTTTCATTTGCTGTATCGGAGCCGATCCGCTTTCCTATTTTCTCTTCGCTGCCTTCAAGATCTAAAATATCATCACGGATTTGAAAAGCAATGCCAATATGATAGCTGAATTCTCTCAGCTTTTCGATCTCATCATCAGATGCACCTGCCAGTATCGCACCTGCAACCACACTAAAGGTGAGTAGCTTTCCTGTTTTGCGGGCATGAATCGATTCTAATTCAGAAAGAGGGATTTGTTTCTGTTCTGCTTCCATATCATCAAATTGCCCGCCAACCATTCCGAGTGCACCTGCTGATGTAACAAGTTCATCGATGATTCTAAGCTTTTGATCAGCAGGTACATCGTCAGATAATTGCGATGTAATCAGACGGAAGCTTTCAGTGAGCAGCGCATCACCTGCAAGAACGGCTGTTGCCTCGCCGTATACTTTATGGTTGGTCGGCTTTCCTCGGCGCAGATCATCATCGTCCATACAAGGAAGATCATCGTGTATCAAGGAATATGTATGAATCATTTCCACTGCACAGCCTACTGGTATACCCTCTTCTTCCCTTTTTCCATACGCATTTAAAAGAGCAAGAACAAGCACAGGACGCAGTCTTTTTCCGCCAGCTTTCAGAGAATAAAGCATAGAAGATTTCAGCTCTTCTGGAATAGACAATTCCTGCACATATGTAAATAAATAGTCTTCAATTGCTTGTTTTCGTGTTGTTAAAAATTCGTTTAAGTTACTTGTCACCAGCATCTGCCTCCTTCACAGAAAAAGGAGCCAGTTCACCGTCCTCTTTTAAAATGAAATCCATTTGCTTTTCAACATGCTGTAATTTTTCATGGCAAAGTTTTGAGAGCGTCATACCCTCTTGGAAATAGTGGATAGCTTGTTCTAGCGGTACATCGCCTTCTTCGAGCTTTCCCACAATCTCTTCAAGTCCTTTCATGGCCTCTTCAAATGTCATTTGTTCTTCTTTTTGTTTATTTGATTCTGTCATGATGATTGCCCTCCTTCTCAATAACCTCACAAATCAGACGTCCATCCTTCATTGTAATCGTCAGTTGATCCTTCGTTTCTACTTGATTCACACTTTTAATGAGCTCATCTTCTTTATAAGCTAAACTATAGCCTCTTTCCATGACTTGAAGCGGATTTAATGCATTTAGTTTACCAAGAACCGATTGGAACTGCGAATGAATTGTTTTCATTTGCACATTCATGCTCCGAACGAGCTGTTCTGTTTCATTGGCGTGACGTTTTTTCGCCTGAAGCAGCTGCTCTTTTGGATGAAGCGGCTTCAGTCTATATGTTTGGCGGTCAAGTTGACTGCGTTTTTGTTCCATTTGTCTTGTCAGCTGTTTTTGAAAACGATCAAATACCATATCGAATTGCTGCTCTTTTTGCTCTTGTAATCGTTTTGGAAATCGGAAAGCATAAGAGGATTGAAGTGCCACAAGACGGTCTTTTGCTTGTGACGTTCGATTTTTCACTGCTCTTGTTAACCGAATGTCGATTGATTTGATTCGTTCAATTAGATCAGCGGTGCTTGGAACAGCTAGTTCTGCTGCTCCTGTTGGTGTGGGTGCTCTCATGTCTGCAGTGAAATCACTAATGGTAAAGTCTGTTTCGTGCCCAACTGCAGAAATGATTGGAATGTCTGATGCGAAGATCGCTCTTGCGACTGCTTCTTCATTAAAGGCCCAAAGTTCTTCAATCGATCCTCCGCCTCTCCCGACAATCAAGACATCACAAAGCTGTTTTTCATTGGCTTCTTTAATCCGTTCCACAATCGAACGCGGAGCATTTTCTCCTTGGACTAATGCCGGAAGCACAATGATCTTGGCCTGCTGATAGCGCCGATTGATCGTGGTAATGACATCTCGAACAGCTGCTCCTGTTGGGGATGTAATGACACCAACAACCTCTGGATATTCAGGAATTGTTTTTTTATAGCGCTCATCAAATAAGCCTTCACTTGCTAGTTTCTTCTTCAGCTCTTCATAGGCAAGATGAAGAGCACCAACACCATCAGGCTGCATTTCTTTTGCATATAATTGATAGCTTCCGCTCGGTTCGTAGACTTGAATTCCGCCACGTACGAACACTTTCATTCCGCTCTTTGGTGAAAAAGGTAGCTTGGACGCGGAGCGCTGGAACATAACAGCTTGCATACGTGCATTTTCGTCCTTTAAGGTGAAATAAACATGACCTCTTGAATGAATCTTCACATTCGATAACTCACCTTTGATCCAAATATCTTCTAAATGAGGGTCAACATCAAATTTTCTTTTTATGTATTTTGTAAGGGCTGTGACCGTCACAAAGGCTTTTTCACTCATGACGTATTCCTCCTCTTCAAAAACGCACATTCATCCACCGGCAGCACGCAGGTGGATGAATGGATCAAGCTTATGATAATGTACGTTTTGCTGATTTAACCGTATTGTGTGCAAGCATCGTAATTGTCATTGGACCCACTCCGCCAGGGACTGGTGTGATGTAAGAAGCTTTTTCTTTTGCTGCTTCAAAGTCAACGTCCCCTACAAGTTTCCCTGTTTCTAGACGATTGACTCCTACATCAATGACAATAGCGCCTTCTTTAATTTGGTCAGCTTTAATAAAGTTTGCTCGACCGACGGCAACAACTAAAATGTCCGCTTTTAACGTATGTTCTGAAATGTTCGCCGTTCTTGAATGACAGTAGGTGACGGTTGCATTTTCGTTTAATAGCAATTGTCCAACTGGTTTGCCGACGATATTGCTTCGTCCTACAACGACCACTTCTTTGCCAGAGAGATCCACACCTGTTTTGTTCAATAATTCAACAATACCTGCTGGTGTGCAAGGGAGGAATGTGTCTTCCCCAAGTAGCATTTTCCCGATATTCAGCGGATGAAAACCATCTACGTCTTTCTCTGGTGAAATTCGTTCAATGACGGCTTTTTCAGAAATATGTTTTGGCAGTGGAAGCTGAACAAGAATTCCGTGGAATTGATCATTTGCATTGTACTGATCAATCATCTTTAGCAATTCCTCTTCTGTTAAAGAAGCATCTAAATGATCAAGCTGGAAATGCATGCCCATGGCTTCTGCTGCTTTTTTCTTCCCGCGTACGTAAGAAAGTGAAGCCGGATCATCACCGATTAGAATAACGGCAAGACCAGGTGTGACTCCTTTTTGTTTTAGCTCTTCTACTTCTTTTGCTAATTGTTCACGCTTTTCTTTTGCTGTTTCTTTCCCATCGATGATTGTTGCTGTCATGTCGAATCCTCCTATTGCTACTTTAGGTCGTTTTTAATGTTTGAAAGTACACCATTTACAAATTTCGGCGCCTTATCGTCACCGAACAATTTAGCCAGTTCAATGGCTTCATTCATTGAAACACTCACCGGGATATCTTCTTGATATACCATTTCGTACACAGACAGCCTTAAAATGGCTCTGTCTACGTTCGCAATACGATCAAGTTTCCAATTCACAAGATGCTGTGAAATCATGTCATCGAGCTTGTCCTTTTGTTCGAGCACACCGAAAACCAGTTCCTCGAAAAAAGGATCTGATTCTTGTTCATCCAGCGCATGTGTAATGGCCTCTTTCGGATCAATATTGCTGACATCAATTTGAAATAATGTTTGTAGCGCCTTTTCTCTTGCAGTTCTTCTTTTCATTATTTACTCCTTTAACCACTTTATCCGCTTGTCGTTAAGCCATACAGAGATCATAACATATTTTGACCGCTGTCGCACCAAGATCCATGCGAGCTGTGACGAAAAACGAATCACTCCATGCGTGAGGCAATCATCATGTGGAATTTTCCCAAAAATGGGCTTTAAAAAACCAAAGAGGCAATGCCTCCTTGGTTTCACTTCAACCCTTTTTACATTTCTTGATCAACTTCAGCTTCAGCTGTTTTTGTATCAAATTGAATGCCGACGACATGAATGTTGATTTCATTAATCGTTAAGGCCGTCATGTTTAAAAGGGTTTGACGGATATTTTCTTGAACAGCAGTGGATACCTTTGGAATGGATAGGCCAAATTCAACCACACAATACACATCAATTGTGATGCCTTCATCAGAGACATCTACTTTCACACCTTTACGGTGATTTTTCTTCCCAAAGCGTTCTGCCACATCAGCAGCGAAGTTCCCGCGCATTTCCGCAATTCCTTCGACCTCTGATGCAGCGATCCCAGCAATGACTTCAATCACTTCTGGCGCAATTTGCACTTTTCCCAATTGATCTTCATCAAGGTTCATTTCAAGCAAATTGTTTTCTGACACGATCATTCACCTCCGAAAGCTGTTATTATTTCATAATTTGATACGTTTCTAAAAACTTCGTATTAAAATTACCGCTCACAAATGTTTCGTGCTCTAGTAATCTGAGGTGGAATGGAATCGTTGTGTAGACTCCTTCAATGACGAATTCTTGAAGCGCACGTTTCATTCTTGCTATTGCTTCTTCTCTCGTTTTACCATATGTGATCACTTTCGCAATCATACTATCGTAATATGGCGGAATCACATAACCAGGATAAGCGGCAGAATCAATACGTACTCCTAAACCGCCTGGCGGAAGGTACATTTTAATTTCACCAGCAGAAGGCATGAAGTTTTTCTCAGGGTTCTCTGCATTAATACGACATTCAATCGCCCAGCCTTCGTATACGACATCCTCTTGCGTAAGGGAAAGCTTTTCACCTGAAGCTACTTTGATCTGTTCTTTGATCAAATCAACACCAGTGACCATTTCCGTTACAGGATGCTCTACTTGGATACGTGTATTCATTTCCATGAAGTAAAACTTCTCTTCATTATAATCGTAAATGAATTCAACCGTTCCGGCACCTGTGTATTCAACAGCTTCGGCTGCTTTTACGGCAGCTTCACCCATTTGCTCACGAATATCTGCATTTAGTGCAGGTGATGGCGTTTCTTCCAGAAGCTTTTGCATTCTTCTTTGGATAGAACAATCACGTTCACCTAAGTGAATGGTATTCCCATGCTGATCAGCAAGGACTTGAATTTCAACGTGTCTAAAGTCTTCAATGAATTTCTCCAAATAGACACCTGGGTTCCCGAAGTTTTGTGCTGCTTCCTGCTGCGTAATGGTGACACCGTTAATGAGCTCTTCTTCTGTGCGAGCCACACGGATACCTTTACCACCGCCGCCTGCAGTTGCTTTAATAATGACAGGATACCCAATACCAGCTGCTGTTGAAACAGCATCATCAAGATCTTTTACAATTCCTTGAGAACCAGGGACAATTGGAACTCCAGCTTGCTTCATTGTTTCTCTTGCCACATCTTTCGTTCCCATTTTGGAAATTGCTGACGCAGTTGGTCCAACAAAGATGACATTACATTCCTCGCAAAGCTCTGCAAAGTCTGCATTTTCAGCAAGGAAACCATATCCTGGATGAATGGCATCTGTACCTGTTAGTTTTGCCACACTGACAATATTTGTCACATTTAAATAACTATCTTTTGAAGCAGTCGGTCCGATGCAATATGCTTCATCAGCCATTTGAACATGCAGCGCATCACGATCCGCTTCAGAAAATACCGCAACTGTTTCAATTCCAAGCTCTTTACAAGCACGGATGATTCTAACTGCGATTTCTCCTCTGTTTGCAATTAATAGCTTTTTAATCATGATCGTACTCCTTACTCTGCTTTCACTAGAAAGAGGGGTTGTCCGAATTCTACAAGCTGACCGTTTTCAGCTAATACTTCGACGATTTCGCCTTTTACTTCTGCTTCGATTTCATTAAACAGTTTCATCGCTTCAACGATACATACAACTGAGTTTTCCTTCACTTTAGAACCTGTTGTCACATATGGATCTGCTTCTGGTGAAGAAGAAGCGTAAAATGTGCCAACCATTGGGGATGTGATTTTATGCAGGTTTTCAGACGCGGCTTTCTCTTGTGCAGGGGCTTCGGTCTGAGCTGGAGCTTGTGCTTTAGGAGCTTGTTGAGCTGGAGCTGCTTGGACAGGAGCCACTGGTGCTTGTGCCGCAACTTGCTGAACGACTTCTTTATTTTTCTTTAACTTGATTTTTGCACCTTCGTTTTCGTACGTAAATTCATCAATTGTTGATTCGTCAATTAATTTAATTAGTTCATGAATCTCTTCAATTTTTAACATGGATTTGCACCCCTATGTATGGATTTATCTTTTTTTATAGGCTAGTACTAAAAGTACATACTATAACCATCTTACAGGAGGATTTCGTTGAATTCAACTATTAATGTGATGAGACACCTCGCGCAAGCACCTGAAAAAGGGCGTCAACCCGCATGAAAAAACGCCCTTTTCAGAAAAGGGCGCTTGTGCATTTTTTATTGATTCGATGGCTCAAAAGTGACGGCTACGTTATCAAGCCCTCTCATTTCTTTTGTGACCAAATCAATAATATCTGCTGCTTGGGACTTTGATTTTTTATCAGAACGAACCGTGATGTTTACTTTATCTCCTTCTGCACTGACGAGCGCATCTTTATATCCTTTTGTTTTGATTAATGTCTCCAGCTGACGCTCTGTTCCTTCTGCCTCACTAAGTGCTGTCATTTGATCATAAGCTTCACTTTTCTCTTGCGCTGTTGCATCATCGCTAGACACGATTTCGTTATACTCTTCACGCTGCTTGCTGCGCTTATCTTCCAGTTCAAGTCTGTAGGTTGTGAAAAGTTCATCGTCGGTCTGCTCTGAAACAGCCTTTCCTTCTTCTCCACTTGTTTCAACATCTTCTTGTTTCGCATTGGTTTCTTTGTCAGTTGATTTCTCTTCTGCGTTCTTTTCGGTTCCTTTGTCAGTCCCTTTTTCTGGCTCAGCCTTTTTCTCTTCCATTCCTTTTGATTTTGTATCTTCTACTGTCACAGCATTCTCACCTTGTGGAGACATGATATAGTACACACTTAATACGACAACTAAACTTAGCATCGTTAATAGCCAAACCGTTTGTTTTTTTAACATCATTCCGAATCCTCCTTGATTTTTTTAGGGGCAACAGCCACTCTATGGCTCGGTACATCAAGCACTCGTGTAACCGCTTCAATGATGGTTTTCTTTATTTGAACGTTGTCTACTCCTTGAGCAACAACGAGGACACCTCGAATGTCTGGCTTTTTCGTTTGGACAACAACAGGTGTTTCTTCATTGCCATTTTTAATAATGACAATCTCTTCTTCTTTTGTTTGATCCGTGACACTTCGCACGCCGCCTTCTTTGTCTGTTTCCTCGGTCGTAGTGCTTTTATTGGATTTGTTTTTTTCAAACACTTTTAAAGAAGTTGCGTCTACATTTACCACAATGGATACATCCTCAACACCAATGATCGTTTCTAAAATCTCTTTTAGCTGATTTTCGTATTCTTGTTCAACATCCTCTATCGAGTTGTTTGACTTACCTGAAGAGGATGGTTTGAACACCGCCTGCTCTTCTGAGGATGTTTTTTTAGACGCAGGAACAGCAGCCTCTTGTTTGCTTGATGGCGGTGACAGAATCTGACTGACTAACATGAATGACACGCCGATGATGAAGACAAGCAGTAAGTAATGGTGCTTCGTTAATTTTGGTTTCCCTTCACCTTTTTCAGGTGCTTGGAACATTGATTTCAGTTTTTGTCTCCAGTCTTTGTTATTCATGATCTGCTGCGTCACCTCCCTCAATGTTCAGCGCAATGTGTTCAGGCCGTGTATTCCATACATCTGCAAGCGTCTCTTTCACCCTCGCCATCTCTTTTGCTGACGCCCCGGCGCTTTCCTCCTTTTGCCTGGAGAGATCAATGTCGACCTTTGCCACCGTTTCTACAGCATCACCTGTGAGCGGGACAAGGACTGCTTTGATGCGAAATTGATCTGCCTCCATATTCTGATCAAGGTGCTCCTCATCTGCCAACACTTCTACGTGTTTCATTTCATAGCTCTCCTTCTCCAGTGGCTCCTTTGCGCTTTTTTCTAGTTGGACAGCCATTTGCTTTAAAATATATGCACGCTGTGAAGCTTGTATTTCTTTTTTTTCTAAATTCATCTGATTTTTTATTTCTTCTGATTGCGCTTGGTCCTTCCCTTTCATGATTTCTGAGAAAATTTGGTCAGGATCTGCCCGGAATAACGCAAAGATCGGATTGAGCATCACCACAATTAACAGTAAGCTGACGACCATTTTTGCATACTTCTGCATGCTTGAATTGGGAAGCAAAAGATCAATCACAATCGCAAATAAAATAAATAGAATAATACTTGTGATCCATTCTGTGAGAAAACTCAAATGGTGTCCCCTCCTTACTTCATCATCATGGTGAGGTTGCCAGCTGTGATGATAACGGTAATGCTTAAAAAGAACATAAGCGATACAACAGCTAATGCAGCAAATATATAAAGAACACTTTTTGAAATGACATCAAGGCAGCTAATAATCGGCCCGCCCCCTAAAGGCTGAAGAATCGCAGCGGCCAATTTATAAATCAGAGCGAGCGACAGCACTTTAATCGCTGGGAAAGCCGCAATTGAAATCAAAATGGCGACGCCTACAAGGCCAACCGTATTTTTCAGCAGCACAGAGGCGCTGATAACGGTATCTGTCGCATCAGTAAACATTCTGCCAAGGACAGGGATGAAATTTCCGGTAATAAACTTGGCTGTGCGAAGAGCGATGCCATCCGTGATAGCAGCAGATGCCCCCTGTACAGAAATGACGCCGAGGAATACAGTTAAAAAAACAGCGAGCCCGCCAATGGCGACATTTCTTAACAGCTGGGCAAGCTGGGTCACTTTGTATTGTTCGGTCAGCGTACTGACAATGCTCAATATCGCTGATAAAAAAATAAGCGGAAGAACGACATATTGAATAAAAACACCGCTCGTGTTCATTAAAAACAAAATCACAGGATGAAAGAATCCGGCTGAGACAAGCCCGCCTGATGAGGCAATAAGTGCTAATAAAAGAGGAATAAGAGCAAGAATAAAACTAGTCATCGTTTGAATGGCTTCTGTTGCATAAGAGATCGCAACATGAAAACTGTTTAATGCAATAATGATAAGCACCATATAAACAAGAGCGTATGCAACTTTACTAACAGTGCTTTGCTCAAACGCATTTTGCAAAAGCTGCAAAAGCGAACAAAAGATGGTGAGTAATATAAGTGTACCTAAGAGCTTTCCATTGGCAATCAGCTCATGAAACAGATAATGAACAAAAGCCTTCAGCCACGTTTGGGGAGACAGCTCTTTATCGCCATCGATCATTTCCTTCACTGTACCTTTTTGGCTTTCAGGCAGAAAGCCGCCATACTCGTCCAATATCGTTTCCCAAAAGTCACTGATAGAATGAAGCTCTAAGGCATCAGCCTGTCCACCCGCAACTTCTTCTGCGACCGGTTCTTCACTTGATAAAGGCACACTTTCTTCTGCACCTGCATACGGAACAATCATCCAAAAGAACATCATAAACCCTAGCACAGCTGTCACCCGTTTCATCATCATCACCTCTTTTCCATCAAGTCATGGACGGGATCATACCTAGGATCGTCTCAATGATGACCGTTAAAATCGGTACCGCCATGACCAAAATAAGAATTTTGCCGCCAAGCTCTATTTTTGAAGCGATGGCGCCTTGTCCCGCATCCTTTGTGAGCTGGGCACCAAATTCTGCAATATAGGCAATGCCAATGATTTTCAAAATGGTTTCCACGTATTTCATATTGACGCCTGCACTTGCTGCAATTTTTTCAATCATGGAGATAATGGCATAGATTTGATCGATTAAATAAAGGAAAATGACACACCCAGTAAACACAACAAGCATAAAGGCGAAGGTTGGCTTTTGTTCTTTGACGATTAATGCTAGAAAAGTAGCGATTAAACCAAGTCCAACAATTTGAATAATTTCGATTTGTAAGCCCTCCCCTATCCTTGAAATAGAAATACGGCTTTAATTTTCTTAAACAAATCATCCACAATGGTAGCAACCATAAATAAAATGTAGATAAATCCAAGCAGTGTCACCCACTGTGCGTACTCTTTTTTCCCCATTTGATCTAAAATCGTATGGAGAAAAGCCACGACGATACCCACTCCCGCAATTTGGAAAATGACGTTTACATCAACGCCCATGCTCTCGACTCCCTTCCTCTCACATCAATAACAGAATCAGTAGTAAACCACTTAGAAAACCAAGACTTCTCACCATTTTTTCATTTTTTACTTGGGCAACTTCAGCTTCTTTCTCCTCTGATTCCAAATGGCCTAAAGCTAGCTTGATATATTTTTGTTGAGCCGTCACATCATGCTGACCAAGGGTTTCTCCAAAGTGCTTCAGCGCCTCATATTCGCCTTTTTTTAATACGGTTTTTTTCCATACATCCTCTAGACTTTCATTCCATGCATGCCTCGCAGAAAAGGTTCCGACATTGAGTTTTTCTGCAAATTGTTCAAATAGCCCATTCACAGGCGGTCCTACTTGGGACGCAATTTGGTCAGCGGCTCTAGCTAAAGGTGTTTGACCATACATAATTTCAGCTTCAAGAGATTGGAGTGCAAACCGGAGCTGGCGGATTTGCTTTGGCCGATCACTGTACCGCTTCGCAAACTCGAATCCTCCCCATGTCGTAGCCGCAACAATGAAAATAGCACCAATAAGCTTTAACATACGTCCACTCCCCGCCTCCTCTTCAGCTCTTGTCCCTCTTGGTCAAATATCCGTCCGATTGTGCCAGGCCCTTTTTCTCTATTTAATTCCACATATCGATCAAACACACGAAGCTGCCATAACGGTTCAAATGATGGCCGTTTAGATAAGTCTTCAAGAGAATACCCATGAGCTGAGACGATAATGGTGACTCCAGCATGGATTGCTTCTAGCAGTGCCTGTACATCTTCACTTTTTCCGATTTCATCGACAATGATGACTTCTGGGCTCATGGACCTGATCATCATCATTAACCCTTCAGCCTTTGGGCACGCATCAAGTACATCAATCCGGTGTCCAAAAGAATGCTGCGGCACTCCTCTTATACAACCTGCGATTTCAGATCGTTCATCTACAATCCCTGTTTTTCTAGGAGAAATGGTTGTTGTTCCTGTACTGACAAGACGTGCTAGATCACGCAGCAATGTCGTTTTCCCGGTTTGCGGCGGACCTATAATCAGTGTGTTACACCAATGTTTTTCATATAAATAAGGGAGAAACGGCAGAGCAATTCCGATCTTCTCTTTTGCGATGCGAATATTAAATGAAGAAATATCTCTTAAGCCTTTGACGAATCCATTTTCGACGATGACCTTTCCAGCAAGCCCAACCCGATGTCCGCCAGATATGGTGATATAGCCCTGTTTTAACTCTTCCTCAAGTGTGTACATGCTGTAATTACTGAGCCTGCCTAATAGCTGAGCCGCCTCTTCACCTGTTGTATGATAGGAAAGAAAGCGTGGTTTTCCACCTTGCATCAGCTCAATCGGGCGATCGGTGCGAATGCGGATTTCTTCTATTTGCGCCCACTCTGCTTCTTTTAACATGCTGAGTTCTTGTCCAATTGAGTGCGGGAGAATATCCAACAAACTCCGCAACGAATTCCCCTCCTTTTTTTCTTCTCTAAAATGTATGATGTATGCCGTTAATTATGCCAAGCCATTTCACTTATAAATTCCAACAAGAATAAATACGACACCAATGAAAATAAACACAAGCTTCGCATAGGATAACTGCCCTGCAATTTGATAGATTCCAATCGTCATCGTGATAATAAAAATGAGCGGCCCGATGATCGCTAATATACTATTGATGACAACCGCTTTACGCACATCATTAGTCACTAAAATGAGGATGGCGGCCGTCAGTTCAATCGAGGCAGATAAAAACCTCATCCCTGCCATGGCAGCAACTGATGGGTGTATACCCGGGAGAAATTGTTTCATATAGAACCTCCAGCTTTTTTTACACTATATGCTTCACTAGCTAGAAGTAGTCTTGTTTTTCAAAAGGAAGAGAGATGGATGAGAGAATAGAGTAAGGGGTGTCATAACGAGACGTCCTATTTTTCAAATAAAAAAAGACTGTAAACACGAGGTTTACAGTCTCAGATAGTTGACAAAGGGCTAAAATGAACTTGATTTTAGCCCTTTGTCTTCTTTTCAGCGTGATAGAAAACCTTTGCAGTCTAGGAAGGACGAGTACTGGCGCGGAGCGAATTTGACATTCGTGAGCACCAGCGCGCAGGACTGACAAAGAATGCGAGGGTTTGCCTACACGCTGAGACTGTAAACACGAGGTTTACAGTCTCTCTGTTCATTACGCTCTTGAAACGTATGAACCGTCAGATGTATTGATCACTAGTTTATCACCTTGGTTCACAAAGAAAGGAACGTTCACGATTAAACCAGTTTCTGTTTTTGCAGGTTTTGATCCACCTGATGTCGTATCACCTTTAATACCAGGCTCTGTTTCTACTACTTCTAGTTCTACAGTGTTTGGAAGTTCTACTCCAAGTGTTTCATCACCGTACATGACGATTTGAACCGACATATTTTCAAGCAAATATTTCAGCTCATCTTTGATTTGCGCTTCGCTTAGTTCAAGTTGTTCGTATGAACTTGTATCCATGAATACATGCTGATCGCCATTTGCATATAAATATTGCATTGTTTTTGTTTCAATTTGCGCTTTCGCTACTTTTTCACCTGCACGGAATGTTTTCTCTTGAATCGCACCTGTACGCAGGTTACGCAGTTTCGAACGGACAAACGCTGCGCCTTTTCCTGGTTTTACGTGTTGGAAATCCACTACACGCCAAATACCGCCGTCCACTTCAATTGTCAGGCCTGTACGAAAATCGTTTACTGAAATCATTTTGTCATCCTCCTACATTTCACCATCATAATATGATAAGTTCTTTCGGTGAGTGGGTCAATCGTTTATTGCCGTCAGCTGTCAGGACAATATCATCCTCAATTCTCACGCCGCCGACATCCGGCAAGTAAATGCCTGGTTCAACTGTCACAACCATTCCCTCTTCTAACACGACATCTGAGCGCGAGGAAAGGCCAGGTGCTTCATGTACTTCCATACCAAGACCATGTCCAGTCGAATGCCCGAAGTATTGACCGTAGCCATACTTTTCAATGATGTCTCGTGTGATGCGATCAGCTTCTTTTCCTGTTAAGCCTGGCTTGATTTTATCCACACCAGCGTTTTCTGCTTCTAATACGATATGATAAATTTCCTTTAATTTGTCGCTTGGTGTTCCTACAGCAATGGTTCTTGTCATGTCTGAACAATAGCCTTTATAATAGGCACCGAAATCCAGTGTCACCAAGTCGCCAGATTCAATCACCTTTTCGCTCGCTCTCCCGTGTGGCAGGCTTGAACGAACGCCAGAGGCAACAATCATATCGAATGAAGATCCTTCTGCCCCTTCTTTTCTCATGAAAAATTCAAGCTCGTTCATGACCGCAATTTCTGTCAGGCCCGGCTTGATGTACGTGAGAATATGATCAAAGGCATGATCTGCAATCTTCGCAGCTTCCTCTAATATCTTAATCTCTTCATTAGACTTAATCAAGCGCAACTTTTCAACTGATTCTGAGACTGGAACAAGCTCGATACCGCTTGCTTTCCCCGAGTACTGCTGGTAGGTGGCAAATGTCATATGGTTTTGTTCAAAACCAAGACGTTTCACCCCAAATTCGTTTGCCGTTTGGACAGCAGTTTCCACAATGTTTCCTTTATGTTCAATGATGTCATAGCCCTTTACTTGATCCTTTGCTTGCTCCGTGTAACGAAAATCCGTAATAAAGGCGGCTCGATCCTTTGAAACGATGGCAAGACCGGCTGATCCAGTAAAACTCGTCATATAATGTAAATTAAAGCTGCTCGTAATCACTAAACCATCTATGTCTAATTCGGCTAAAAGTTTTCTTAGTTTTTCAAGTTTCATGATACTGCTCCCCCTTCACTGACTAAATAACGAATCGCCAATTTATATCCTTCTAAACCAAGTCCAACGATTTGACCTTGACATACTGGAGCAAGAACCGAATGATGGCGGAATTCCTCTCTCTTATGAACATTTGTGATATGTACTTCGATGACAGGTAACGTAATACTTGCAATGGCATCTCTCAGTGCATAGCTATAGTGGGTAAAAGCACCCGGGTTAAACACGACGCCATCGTACTGATCTTCTGCTTCATGGAGCGCATCGACCAAATCTCCCTCGTGATTCGATTGAAAGAACGTCAATTGAATATTTGCTCTTTCTGCAAACTGAAACAAATCCGTTTCTAAATCTGTTAATGTTTTACTTCCATAAACTCCTGGCTCTCTCTTGCCGAGCCTATTTAAGTTGGGCCCATTCAGCACTAGAAAATGAGGCATATGACCACTCCTTCACCCTAATTCACTCTATATCGATGTCTGTTTCTTTTTCCTTAGAAACCTTTCGTTTCCAAAAATAATTTTATCATATGAAAGGTGGATTTACACTTTATTCTGTCTTTTTCCCGAGTGCTCTTGCAAGCTTCTGACTCGTTAATTCATTGTATTCAAATGAAATACTGTATCCGACAAACATGCCATATAAAATATATAGGCAAAATGTCGTCACAATGGTGCTTTGCTGCAAATCTTGCACTTGCTTCACATCGGGGAATATAGGATTAAATACATAAAAAACAAGCAGCCACAAAATCCCTCCATAAATCAGTCCCATCCAAAAACCTTTGATCCGTTTGAGCAGTCCATAATAAATAAAGGCTGCCCCAATAGATAAAATCCCTAAAAGAACAATACTCATAAATGTACCAAGTCCGCCTTTTTTCCATTCACCAAGCACAAATGGCTGCAACAGCATATTTGGACTCACCTCTGAAAAATGAAACACATGGGTCAGAAATCCGATAAAGCCCCAAAAAACTCCGCCGACAAAACCTGTGGCTGCTGCCCTTGCCACCATTGAAGACATTTGTACTGATTGATTTTTTTCTTCTTGGTTTTTCTTTTCATCACGTTTCATATGAACACCTCCAGCAAGTAGTATGTCCAAAATGTCATGAAAAAAAAGGATTTCCGTGCGAGAGTGTAAAATTTTTATAACAGGGTATACTGGCTAAAAAGAGGTAGATAGAATTCTAGTAGATAATCGACCTGTGAGCTAGTGATTTCCCCTCTTTTCCTGTACAATAAAGGTATAAGGAAATGCATGTAAATTACAGGAAACAGGCAGGTTGATGAAATATGTCCAATCAAACAAAACCTCCAGCATATGGAGGGCAGGCAGTTGTGGAAGGTGTCATGTTCGGAGGTAAAATGAACTATGTGACAGCGATTCGGCGTAAGGATGAGTCGATTGAGTTTTTAAAGCTTCCCCGGACCTCCAATAAACGAACCGCCTTTCTTAAGAAAATCCCTTTTGTCAGGGGTGTTGCTGCACTTGTTGAAGCAAGCGCAAACGGCAGTAAGCACTTAAACTTCTCCAGCGAGCGCTATGACTTAGATCCTTCTGAAGATCATTCTCTTGAAAAAGAACAAAAAAGCTCGAAATTATCAATGATCTTCGGCATTGCTGTGATCGGAGTTCTCTCTCTTCTTTTTAGTAAATTTGTCTTTACTTTAGTGCCTGTCTTTTTAGCTGAACTTGTGCGTCCGGTGTTTTCTGGAAACTTCGCACAAATTGCAGTGGAAACATTCTTTAAATTGATCCTGTTATTAGGCTATATTTACTTTATTTCCATGACCCCTTTAATTAAAAGGGTATTTCAATATCATGGGGCAGAACATAAAGTCATAAACTGCTATGAACAGAATCTTGACATCACAGTGGAAAATGTCCAAAGCCAATCTCGCCTGCATTATCGATGCGGCAGCAGCTTTATTTTATTCACTGTCATTGTCGGCATGTTCGTCTATTTACTCGTACCGACAGATCCTTTATGGGTGAGAGTTCTGAATCGCTTGGCGCTTATTCCGGTTGTTCTGGGCATTTCATTTGAAGTGCTTCAGCTCACAAACAAACTCCGTGACGTGCCAGTGCTTAAAGTGCTTGGCTATCCTGGCCTTTGGCTGCAATTGCTCACAACAAAAGAACCCTCTGATGATCAAGTCGAGGTAGCCATTGCAAGTTTTAATGAACTTCTTCGTTTAGAGGAAGCATCTGCGAAACAAGCATCAGATTCTTCTCATCAAGTGATCTAGTTTATAAATCCGGTAAATTCTTTCGGAGGTGGACAGTTATGAATCGCCGAGTACATCCTGCTTTTACCATTATTTTCGCTTTAGGTGTTTTGGGATTTGTGTATTTACTCACAACGAATCCAAGCAGACTCTTTACAATGCTGCTATCAGTTGTGATCGTTGGAGCGGTTCTATTTTTCTTATTTAGATGGCTGATGAATCGAAGAACTGGAACAGAAGGAAATCTTTATCGTAAAGCAGTCAAACAATCAAAACGTCGCTACCAGCAGCCTAAACCAAAAACGAAAAGCCAGATGAAAAACCGGGTCACTCATTTGCGAAGCGTGCCGACTGACCACAAGTCTAAGCCCGTCCTTCTCAAAAAGAAAAGCCAAACACATTTGACAGTCATTGAAGGCAAGAAAAACAAAAAGAAAAATCGCGCCTTATTTTAAAATGTCCAGCTCTTTAAAAATTGCTCGGCCTTCTGTCTGCCTAGATCGACGAGCGCCTTTTTCTTTTCTGTCATCAGCTGAAAATCAGTGGCAATGACGTGTTCTACAGGAATAAAAATAATATGACGTTCGTGTTTTGTGGCAATATGTCTTTCGTCATGAGCACCACGCATCGTTTCAAATAGAGCGCCAAACAGTTCAAACGCATTGCGGATGGAATGTTGAGGGCGTTCTTTTTCGTTTGGGGTTAATGTGACACCGACAAACGGTCTTTTTTTCTCTTCAGCAAAAAGCCAAATCGGAAAGTTGCTGAGCACGCCGCCATCCACTATGGTACAAATTCCTTTTGAAGACCTCAGTTTGACAGGTTCGAAAAAATACGGCAGACTGCAGCTCATCCGAATGGCTCTGGCGACAGAAAACCGTTCTGGATTTAACCCATAGGAAGGAAGGTCATCTGGAAGGACAAGGATTTTGCCATTTGTTAAATCAGAAGCGACGATTTTGAGCGTATCTTTTTTCAGATCCCCGAATACGGTGACGCCTTTTCGTTTTAACACGTCTGTCAGCCATTTTTCTAGACGGTCACCTTTGTAAAGGCCAAGACGCCAATAAATAGACACCCACCTGAGCATTTTAAACGGAATGAATTGACACCTTCGATCAAGCAATTGATGCTCATCCATTTCGTCTAACAGCTCCCGAATCTCCTGACTCGTAAAACCCGCTGCGATGAGTGAAGCAATGATCGCTCCCGCACTTGTTCCAGCGAGACGGACAAATTGAAACCCTCTTGCTTCAAGCGCTTCATAGGCGCCTGCAAGTGCTGCACCCTTAATGCCTCCACCTGAGAACACACCATCTATCTTCATCAAGGAGCCCCCTTTTCTGTCACACTATTAATAGTGTAGGAGCATTTGCCTTTCATTAGAACTATATTCAAAAAGGACACCCATGCTAAGGGTGTCCTTTCAGCGTGTAGACAAACCCTCGCATTCGGTGTCAGTCCTGCGCTCCGGTGCTTACGAATGTCAAATTCGCTCCGCTCCGATGCTCGTCCTTCTTAGACTGCAAAGGTTTTCTTTCACGCTGAAAAGAAGACAAAGAGCTAAAATAAAGTACATTTTACCCCTTTGTCAACAATTTAAAAGGACACCCTTCGACAGGTGTCCTTTTTCTTAAGATTCTTGATTTGTTTGTTCGTTTTTCTTTTGAATCGCTTTCAGCTGAACGGATCGCTCATCGTTTTCTTCAAAGAATTGGACAAGGTCGCCGATGCGGTCAATGCTGTTCCAGCTGAGATGATGCTCAATACCTTCTACATCATCATAAATTTTCTCTTCATCTACACCAATGATTCTTAAAAATTGCTCTAGCAGTTCATGTCTGTATACGAGACGTTTTCCAATTTTTTTGCCTTTCGGGGTTAAAATTAGACCACGATATTTCTCATAAATGAGGTATTCATCTTTATCTAGCTTCTGAACCATTTTTGTTACAGAGGAGGGATGGACAGCGAGGGCTTCTGCAATATCAGATACTCTTGCATATCCTTTTTCTTCTATCAGCATATAAATTTGTTCAATATAATCTTCCATACTAGGTGTAGTCATAAAACCCCTCCAAAATGCACCTTTACTTAATAATCATAACAATTCTACACCATCGCCCATTAAAAAACAAGAAGAGTCCTTCGTCTTAACGCTTGTAATTCCAATCATCTGTGGCGTATTTCGTTTTGGCGAGGTGATGAACAAATGCCAACTCTTCATCTGTCAGCTCATAAGGCACAAGCTCGATATTTAATCCTTTTTCAAACCCTCGTTTAAATGCAACACGCGCATCGTCTATCGTACATGTTCGATCTGAAATTTCATTGATCGCCACCGCTTTGTTTTTAAAGCTGCGCTGCATCCGCTCTCTCACCCGGTCATTTGGATACAGAAATAAATCAAACAATTTATCCTCATCAAGATCAATTAAAATCGAGCCATGCTGGAGGATCACACCTTTTTGCCTTGTTTGCGCACTGCCTGCTACTTTTCTGCCTTCTACAACAAGCTCGTACCATGAAGGCGCATCAAAACATACAGACGATCTTGGATTTTTTAAGCTTTCTTTTTCTTTTTCTGTACGAGGAATGGCAAAATACGCATCGAGTCCCAGTTCTTTAAAGCCCTCTAAAATCCCTTCTGAAATGACGCGGTATGCCTCTGTCACCGTCGCCGGCATCTCTGGGTGCTCTTCTGACACGATGACACTGTAGGTCAATTCCTGATCATGAAGAACGCCGCGGCCTCCTGTAGGCCTGCGAACAAATCCAAGACCATAGCGCTCAACCGCTTCCATGTTGATTTCTTTTTCAACATGTTGAAAATATCCAACAGATAATGTCGCTGGATTCCAACCATAAAAACGGATCACAGGCGGGATCAGCTTCTCGCTATGCCAATAAAGCAAGGCCTCGTCCATTGCCATGTTAAAGGCAGGGTCTTGGTTTCCTGTATCAATGAAACACCATTTCTCTTTTTGCATATAAAATCCCTTCTCTTTTACGTAGTCAATGTTAGATAATGGTGGTGACCACCGATTTTCTCTCTTCATCAGTCTATCAAATAGGGAAGGAATTGAAAATAATTCTTACCATTTATGATGACAAGTTTCTTTTGCTTTACTATAATAGTATTTGTCTAAAACGTACCATCAGACAGGTGACTGTGCTGATGCTCAAGAAGGAGTCGAGTCGTATTGCCAATATTCAACTATATCGTCCTCTCACTTTGTGGACTTTTCGTTCTTTATTCCATCGGCAGTTACATTTATCAGCAGCGCATAATGAAAACGCTGACGGAAGCAGAATTTATCAAAGGTTACCGCAAAGCCCAACTCATTGATGTGAGAGAACCAAATGAGTTTGAAGGTGGACATATTTTAGGCGCAAGAAACATTCCCCTTTCACAATTAAAGCAGCGCAAAAATGAAATACGCCCTGACAAGCCTGTTTATCTCTATTGCCAAAATAATTTGAGAAGCGGAAAGGCTGCTCAAACGTTACGTAAAAATGGCTGTCGTGAGATTTATAATTTAAAGGGCGGCTTTAAAAAATGGGGCGGCCGCATTAAAACAAAGAACTAACAAAAAAGACTCTGGGAGCTATTGCCCCCATGAGTCTTTTTATTTTCTTTCAAAAACTAGCACTGGATTCCGTGCTGCCTTTGTTTCATCCATTCGTTTCACAACGGTTGTATGTGGTGCTTCCTGTACGATTTCTGGGTTCTCTTCCGCTTCTTTTGCGATTTGAATCATCGCTTCAATAAATGCATCGAGGGTTTCTTTTGATTCTGTTTCAGTTGGTTCAATCATGATACATTCCTCTACATTTAGCGGGAAGTAAATCGTTGGCGGATGATAGCCAAAATCAAGTAATCGTTTGGCAATATCAAGTGTCCGCACACCTAGTTTCTTTTGGCGTTTACCTGAAAGGACAAATTCATGCTTACAATGGCGGTCAAATGGCAGATCATAATGAACACATAAGCGGCGCATCATATAGTTTGCATTCAACACCGCATGATCAGTTACAGCCTTTAAGCCGTCTGGTCCCATAGAGCGGATATACGCATACGCTCTGACATTGATACCAAAGTTCCCATAGAACGGTTTCACACGGCCGATGGATTCTGGACGATCGTAATCAAAGAAATAACGATCATCTTTCTTCACAAGCACTGGCTTTGGCAAATATGGAATCAAATCCTTTTTCACGCCAACTGGACCTGAACCAGGGCCTCCTCCTCCGTGTGGACCTGTAAAGGTTTTATGAAGATTTAAGTGAACCACATCAAATCCCATATCCCCAGGTCTTGCTCTGCTTAATACAGCATTTAAGTTCGCTCCATCATAATAAAGCTTCCCGCCTGCTCCGTGGACGATTTCAGCCATTTCTAAAATATTTTCTTCAAAAAGGCCGAGTGTATTTGGATTTGTGAGCATGAGAGCCGCCGTTTCTTCATTGACAACACGGCGCAGGTCGTCTAAATCGACAAGCCCATGTTCATTAGATGCCACCGTAATCGTTTCAAATCCAGCTACGGTTGCAGATGCGGGATTTGTTCCATGAGCAGAATCAGGCACGATGACTTTTGTTCGTTTATGATCTCCTCTTGCTTCATGGTATGCACGAATCATCATGAGCCCCGTCCATTCGCCATGTGCTCCTGCCGCAGGCTGTAATGTCACGGCGTCCATTCCTGTAATTTCTTCTAAATGGTCACCTAAATCATAAAGTAACTCTAATGCACCTTGCACAGTGTCTGCCTCTTGAAGTGGATGCACATGCGAGAAACCTGCAAGACGTGCCACCTTTTCGTTAATCTTTGGATTATATTTCATAGTACAAGAGCCTAGAGGATAAAAGCCAGAATCGACCCCGTGATTACGCCTAGATAATGCTGTGTAGTGACGCATAATGTCCAGTTCAGAAACCTCTGGCAGCTCCGCATCTTCATGGCGGATATACGTTTCATCAAATAAATCTGGGAGCTTCTCCTCAGGTACGTCTAAATCAGGCAGGCTGTAACCAATTCTTCCTTCTTTGGATAATTCAAAAATAAGCGGCTGATCTTGTTTATTCATGACGATCCCCCAATTCCTTGATGAACGTATCAATTTCTTCTTTTGTTCTTAGTTCTGTCACAGCGACGAGCATATGCTGCTGAAGCTCTGGATAATCCCGTCCCAAGTCATATCCACCGATGATTCCTTTTTCAAGCAATCGCTCATTCGCTTCTTTCACAGGTTCATTCAGTTTCAACACAAATTCATTAAAATGAGCGCCCTCTATTTCAGCCTGTAACCCATGTTTTTCTGCCTGCGTCTTGGCATAATGGGCCTTTTGTACGTTTTGATAGGCAATGTCTTTGATACCTGTTTTCCCAAGCGCCGTCATCGCAACAGAAGCGGCTAACGCATTTAATGCTTGGTTCGAACAAATATTTGAAGTCGCTTTGTCTCTTCGGATATGCTGCTCGCGCGCTTGAAGGGTCAGCACAAATCCTCGCACACCGTTCTCGTCTTCTGTTTGCCCGACTAAACGCCCCGGCACTTTCCGCATTAATTTTTTCGTCACAGCAAAATATCCACAATGAGGTCCGCCAAATGCAGCTGGAATGCCAAATGGCTGCGCATCACCAACGACAATATCTGCCCCAAGCTTTCCTGGAGGTGTCAGTAAACCAAGTGCAAGCGGGTTGCTTGAGACGATGAATAAACTTTTCCCTTTATGTGCAATCGGTTCAATGTCTTTTAACGGTTCAACAACACCGAAGAAGTTTGGGTATTGTACAAGGACCGCTGCTGTTTCCTCGCAGACAGCTTCTTCTAATGCAGCTAGATCGGTCTGACCTTTTCGCGCAGGTACCTCGACGACTTCAATATGCTGTCCTTTCGCATATGTTTTCAGCACCGCTCTTGATTCAGGATGAACCGTTTCAGAGACCACAACCTTTTTCTTCTTTGTATGTCCTGCAGCCAGCATCGCCGCTTCAGCTAATGCCGTTCCGCCATCATACATCGAGGAGTTGGCAAGATCCATACCGGTCAGCTCAGCAATCATTGTTTGAAATTCAAAGATTGCTTGCAATTCACCTTGAGAAATTTCAGGCTGATAAGGTGTGTACGCTGTATAAAATTCAGAACGTGAAATCACATGGTCGACAATCACAGGCTGGTAATGATCATACACACCAGCACCTAAAAACGAGGCATAAGCCACTGTATCTTTATTTTTTGCAGCAAGACGAGACAATTCCCGCACTAGCTCTGTTTCTGATGCGGCTTCTTTAATGTTGTACGCACCTTTGAATCTGACTTTCTCTGGGATATCTGAGAAAAGCTCATCAATTGACTGAACACCGATGACATCCAGCATTTCTTTTTGATCTTGCTCTGTTTGCGGCAAATACCTGTGCTTCATCCTCTATTCCTCCTCGTTATTTGGCTCTTTTATAAAATGGTGTGGCGACAATTTTGGCTTTTAGACGTTTTTTGCGAACTTGCACTTCCACTTCTGTCCCAAGCTGCGCCTCTGATGTTTCAATCAAGGCAAGCCCAATATTTTTCTTTAATGTTGGAGATTGTGTACCGGTTGTGACTAAACCAATCTGCTTATCTCCTGAGAAGACTGGATAGTCTGTCCGCGGAATCCCCTTATCTATCATTTCAATCCCGACAAGCTTTCGCTTTGGTCCTTCTTCTTTTTGTTTTTTAAGTGCATCTTTTCCGATAAAATCTGCTTCTTTATCCGTTTTAACAGCAAAACCAATGCCGCCTTCTAAAGGAGAAATATCCTTCGTGAGCTCTTGGCCATAAAGCGGGAGTCTTGCTTCAAATCTTAAGGTGTCACGTGCACCGAGTCCACATGGAATCAGTCCTTTCGGCTGTCCTGCTTCTAATAAAGCGGTCCAAAGGTGAACAGCATCTTTTGACTGGCAGTAGATTTCAAAGCCATCTTCTCCTGTGTAGCCGGTTCTTGAGACAAGCACCTCTTTTTGCGCAATGATTGCTTTTGATAAAAATGTAAATGGCTTCAGTGATGTTACCTCTTCATCCGCAACATCTTTGATGATGTCAGCAGCAAGAGGTCCTTGAAGGGCTAACAAGGCGGTTTGATCAGAGACATTTTTAATCGAAACATCTTCCCCACCTTGATGTTTCAGCAGCCAATCCACATCTTTTTCAATATTTGAAGCATTGATCACAAGCAAATAGTTGTTCTTTTCTTTTTGGTAGACGAGCAGATCATCCACCGTTCCGCCATCTTCATAACACATGGCTGTATATAGTGCCTTACCGTCTGTCAGCTTTGACAGATCATTGGTTAATAACCTTTGTAAAAAAGGAAGAGCTCCCTGACCTGTGACTTCCACCTCACCCATGTGAGACACGTCAAACAGCCCTGCTTTTGTTCGAACAGCTTCATGTTCTTCTTTAATGGAAGAAAATTGGACAGGTAATTCCCAGCCCCCGAAGTCAATGGTTTTTGCGCCAAACGTTTCATACGCATGAAAAAGCGGTGTTCGTTTCAACATCAATCGTTTCCCCCTTTTTTCTTACAGTGCACATCACAAGCTGAATTTTCAGAAAAAAATCACAGCAAAAAAGGACAGAGCGCTCCCTTTTATCAAAAAGAAGTCTCTGTCCTTGCACCTGAAAGTTTACAGCACAACATCATTGTGCGTTTTCCCCTTTGGTGGTTTGCTAAAAATCGCTGCGCAAACACTCTCCAGAGTTGCGTCCGGTAAGAGTACTTTTGCCTGAGAGATTCACTGAACCAATTCAGCTTGCTCCTTCGGCGCCTGTCAGTGCAAAATAACCGCTAGGTCTCTCCCCATACCATCATCCGCTCATATTCTTCACCTTTATTGGACATACTATCAAAATGGGTGACTTATTCTCTAGATCACTTACCAACATCCTACCATTAGAAATGGATGAAGAGCAACAGAAAAATCATTAACATTTTTAAAATAATCATTCATTATCGTTCGCTTTTATTGATATATAACATCTTTTAAATCGCTATCAAAAAATGAAGCGTTTAAAAACAGAACGATTTTATCATCACTCTACCAGAAAGGCAGGCGGTCACATTGAATATTCAAACGATATTTGATCAAAAATGGGCAAGTGAATTTCAAAAGCGGCTTACAGCAGACGGTCCCTGGGCGAATTGGGATATGTACCGTTTAGCAGCACAGGTACAAAAAGTGACAGCCATTGATTCATTTGAAGGACTGCAAGCACCTGCGCACCTGCCTGCATTTACTCCTTTAAAACACCAGCTCGAAGTCGCTAGAAGAGTCGTAGAAGAGATGAATGGGAAAGCCATTTTAGCAGATGAAGTGGGTCTTGGAAAAACCGTTGAAGCAGGACTGATTATCAAAGAATACATGATTCGCGGACTTGCCAAAAAGATTCTCATTCTCGTACCCGCCTCCCTTGTGTCCCAATGGGTACAAGAACTGCGGACGAAATTTTACATAGATGCTGTCGAGCAAAAGAAGAGCTATGTGTGGGAGCAGTGCGATGTTGTGGTTTCCTCAATTGATACAGCCAAAAGACAGCCGCATCGAGACACGATCTTATCCATCTCCTACGATATGGTCATTATTGATGAAGCACACAAACTGAAAAACAATAAAACGAAAAACTATGAGTTTGTGAGAAATTTGAATAAAAAGTTCTGCCTACTGCTCACAGCCACACCTATCCAAAATCGGATAGGAGAAATTTTTAATCTCGTCTCTCTGTTGAAGCCAGGCCATTTAGGTAATGAAACACAATTTAAAGACCTCTTTGCCAAAAAAGATCTTCAACTTGAAGACCATGACCGGCTAAAACAGTTAGTCAATAAAGTCATGATTCGGAACCGGAGACAAGACACTGGCATCGAGTGGTCAAAGCGTCATGTGAAGACAATTTCTATTGATTTCTCCCCAACAGAACAAGCATTATATGATGAAATTTGTCAGTTAAAAGAAAACCCTTCCTATACGAAGCACATGTTTTCAATTATGACCTTAGAACGAGAATGCTGTTCGAGCCGTGAGGCCGTCTATATGACCATCAAAAAAATGCAAGAAGAGGAAAAACACATTCTAGGCGCTTCTGCGATGATGCAAATCATGGAGAAAATCAACCAGGTAGAACAAAATTCTAAAGCACTTGAAGTCGTTAAACTCATTCAGCAATTAAATGAAAAAGTCATTATCTTCACTGAATACCGTGCGACACAAATTTATTTGCAATGGTTTCTCCAGCAAAACGGCATCAGTTCGGTTCCTTTTCGAGGCGGGTTTAAACGTAGTAAAAAAGACTGGATGAAAGATTTATTTAGAGAGCGGGCGCAAGTGCTCATCGCAACAGAAGCAGGCGGCGAGGGGATCAACCTTCAATTTTGCAACCAAATCATCAACTACGACCTTCCGTGGAACCCAATGCGCTTGGAACAAAGAATTGGACGTATTCACCGGCTCGGTCAAGAGCGGGATGTCCACATTTACAATATGGCAACAAGCGGGACAGTCGAAGAACATATTTTAAAACTTTTATATGAAAAAATTCAGCTGTTTAAAAACGTCATTGGCGATCTAGATGATATTTTAACCCGAATTGATATCCAAGATGCTGAAACAGAATTGCATCAAATTCTCTTCCAGCACGAGTCTGACGTAGACATGAAAAAGAAATTAACCCAATTTGCTTCCTATTTAACAGAAGCACAAACACCGCTTTTAGAAGAAAGACAGCAAGGTTCATAAAGGAGAGTTGACCAATGGAGCAGCGCGAGATTCACACATTTCTTCTCCGTTTCTTTCAGGCAAATCAATGCGACATACTTGAAGAAAGTGCAGGGCACATGACCGTACAGCTGACAATCGAAATGGATAAATTGATCATGAACCGTCCTTTTTATTGGCATTGGCTCGAAAAAACGGGAGGCGTACCTGAGCCACGGCAATTGACTTTGATCACCGATCAAAAAAAAGCTGATGACTCGGTCGAAGGAGAATTTGTCCACTTCGGCTCCCCTCGTTTATTCCAAATATTCGAGGCTGTGAAACAGCAAGGCCGTTTTATTCGGCTGTACGAAAAAGTCAGACCGCTCACAAACAGCCAGATCGCACTGGAGCCGTGGCTTGGTCTCAATGTCAAAATATCCTATCTGGCAGACCGTAAAAAAGATAAACTGCTGTCTCTTGGACTTCATCTAATACGCGGAGAAGTCATCGAACAATTTCAAGAGAAGCTGGAAGCGTGTGAGCTATCGTCTCAAATTCCTGATTATTGCTTTACAATGAGTACGATGATTAAGCCAGAGAGCGGCGTCAAACGGCTTTACAGCCTGATGGAACGTTATGCCAATGAAGAGCCGGATGATTGGGCGGTAAGAGCTGTTCAAAAGTGGAAAGAAGACTCGGAACTTTTAAACCAATTTTATGAAGGGACTTCAGACACATCTGTAGAATATGAAATAGAAAGACAAGCACTTAAAACTTTATACGAACCAAAAATCAGTCTTACGATTGAAAATGGCGGACTTTTTTACTTACAGCAAAAAAGAGGAGGTTGACTTAGCGAGTCTCCCTCCCTTTCAAGTGATATCAAATTTTCGATCAATCAAAAGCAACGTTTGTCTGTTTGTATTGGGCGGAAACATGACGCAAGCAATCTATGAGGTCTTATCACCTGTGTTTTTCCATTTCATGCGTTAAGTGCCTGAAATACACGATTCAGTATTTTAGGAGGGTATTTGTATGGAAAAGAAAACGAAGTTATTAGACAGTGAATGGGTTCAATTATTACGCGAAGCGCGCAAAGCAGGACTAACAGTAGAAGAAGTCCGTCATTTTCTCAAATCACGCGAAAAGTCCTCTGAGTCTCCCCCTATGGCAAGAAGTCATTCTATCAAACCTTTCTGAATGTGCTATAATATCGAAAGGAAGGTGATGACATTGATTGGCCAGCGTATTAAACAATACCGCAATGAAAAAGGCTACTCACTATCAGAACTGGCCGAAAAGGCTGGGGTAGCGAAGTCTTATTTAAGTTCAATAGAAAGAAACTTGCAAACAAACCCCTCCATTCAATTTCTTGAAAAAGTCTCCGCTGTTCTGGACGTCTCGGTTCATACACTGTTAAACGAAAATGATGAAACCGAATACGATGGTCAATTAGATAGTGAATGGGAAAAACTAGTTCGAGATGCAATGACATCAGGGGTTTCGAAAAAGCAATTTCGTGAATTTTTAGATTATCAAATCTGGAAAAAAAAGCAAGAAGAGGAGTAATGCGCATATTTTAGCGCATACTCCTCCAATTGCTATGCAGATCTTGTTATCAGTCTAAAGACTGACTTTATTTTTTATCTTCGCTGTGTGCTTTTTCGTTTTCTTTCACGTAGCCTTTTTCATCCGTATGCTTTTTTGGATTGATCGTTAAACCATTCCACTGAGTCGCTTCGAAGGAAAGATCAACTTGAATCGCATCGCCTTGGTATTTATTTTGGATATAGTTACCCGCTTTATCCTTCGTCTGGTCATTGACAAATTCAATGATCATTTCCATTTTATCGTAATCAAACGGATTCTTTGGAATGCCGTCATACTCTGGAGCTGTTGATCCATCAACGGTGGCAACATTAATTTTACCACTTTCATGTAAAAACTTCTCATCGACGGCATGACGAAGCTTTTCAAATGCGGTCTGATCCTGCTTTGACGTTAATAGATGCAGGTCAAGCAGGTTTGCATGGTCTAAAATAATATTTTTCGGGTATCCATTCCCACCTTCGGCTCCAACCGTTAGAACACTCACCTGAAATTGGCTGAGGAATTCTTCAGCTGTATTCTTCCCGCCATTTTTCGCTGATGTTCCATCTTGAAACTGGCTATAATCAAGACTCATCAGCACTTGATTAATTGCAAGAGACCCTTTATTTTCAAAATTAAATTCCTTCTTTATACGGTCACCGGGTTTTATGTTCGCAAGGTTGATGGCGCCGGAATTCTCTTTTGCAGATAGATTCAGCTCTCCTGTAGAGTAGACCGCGTTTGCCGTCTCAACATCATTAAATGCAGCCCATGTTCCCCCGCCAATTAAAGCAAGACCTAATGCTCCTGATAAAACACCTAAACGAATTGATTTTTTCATTGCCATGATTGAACCCCCTAATAAATTGTTTTATTGAAACCTGATTTAGGTTACAAACGAAAATTTATGCTTGTTCCTCTGACATATGTAACTCAGCCGTATGTCTTCGATGTTTGGCAGCACCAACAAAATGAATGGTTGAATAAACAAGCAGCATCACCCCTGGAATGATGAGCAAAAGAGCGGTCCCAGCAGAAGTTCCTGCATACGAAAGAAGCTTTCCTGCATAAGGAATGTTCACGCCCGTATACTGCGCAGTCACTTGATTCGCTTTGACGAGCGTGCCGTCTTGATACATATTGTGGTCTCCTTTTGTCTCAAAGGCTTTATTTACTCCTTTTCCTTTCACCCCAACAATGCGGTGAGTCACAAAGGATTGGTCTTGCTTCGTTTGAAACGTAATAATATCCCCTTTTTTGAGTGCTTCAGGTGAGGTGACATGTTTCACGACAATCAATGAACCAGTCGAAAATTCCGGTTCCATTGATCCAGATAATACTTGCTTGAACTCATAACCAAAAATCTGAGGATCTCCACCTGTCGTCCTTGATGACAACACGACAATAATACACACAATCATCATCGTGAAGACCAGCGCGTAAAGAATACTCCCAGACATTTTCATCCACTTTTTCATACCTTTCTCCCCTTTACATATCATGTTTCATTCAAAAGACTAGTCCCCTTTAGGACACCTTTTCTTGACAATTCGAAAGCTGCATATGTTGAGACGTAAAGAATGGCTTTTCAGAACCACCAAACCCTTTAGGATAATAGATTTTAAACACATAGATTCCATTTGTTTTTGCTTTAACTGACGTGACAGTCGTCGTTTCTTCTGATGAGAGGGACTGTATAGCACCTTTTTCAATAACATGGCCATCTTGTAATGGCATCTGAACACTCTCTACTTTATGTAGTTCCCACTTCCATTCAGAGTGCGCGATGGGTTGTCCAATATTTTTTAGTGACATGCTCAGCTTTTGAGGCGCACAGACTGTCCCCTCAATGATCGTTTGATCGATCAGTTTCAAATGGCTTCTATCCCATTTCTTTGGCTGGCAATGCTGATCTGTCTCTTCGAAATTTTCACATGTTTTCATGACAAAATTCGAATGCTCGACATCGTTAAAAGAAGCATTAGTAGACGTAATAAAAAAAGAAGTGAAAATCAAACAAATAGCACAAAATAGTACAAAGAGCGGCTGTTTCATTGATTCTTTCAACTCCTTGAACAATTGTTCTTTAAAAAGAACGATTACACTCAGTATAAGGAATTACCTATAAAATCCAAAACGTCAAATTAGTCCATTTTGTTCTTAAACAAGAACATTACCGAGAAAATTCTTCCATTTTCTCATTCTTTCGCCATATTCAATATTTTTTTCTGTGACATTTGTACTTCTTAAAAATTTACATAAAAGTGCAGGATTTGGTCAGGATAATAATTGGTGAGGTGATGTTAGTTGAAATATGGAAGAATCATGATCATGCTCAGTTTACTGTTAAGCCCTTCGATCCAAAGCGCCCATCTAACGGAGGCAAAAGGAATCACTGCTGCCGCAGATCAATGGGAAACAAGGGCAGTCAAAGAAGCAAAAAAACGGTATCCGTTAGCACATGTTTTATTCAAACAAAAAGTGTGGGATCGGCACCGGGAGAAAGAATCCGTGAAGCAATATCATATTACATTGAAAGATCAGGCCAAAGAATTTGGGGTATATGTCACCATTTCCTATAACCCATACTCGAACAAGGTCAATAAAGTCATTGTTGTGGAAGAATACAGCTAAAATGGCATTAAAAAACCGCCTGCTGGCGGCTTTTTACTTTTGTCGATGACGTTTTTTTAGCATCATTGAAAAGCCAAAAGGCAGAACACCGAATAAACGCTGAGAAAATGGTGGTTTCGTCTCCATTTTTTCCTGTTTATGTTCTTTCCGCTCGTCACGTGGTGTATTCATATATTTAATAATTTCCTGCGTCATATATTTTACGTAATCATTTGTCTTCATCGAACACTCACCTCTTCTTCCTTAAAGTGTTACCAAGAAGAGTATCGTTTTATACACTCGCTAATAAGTGCTGATCCATTGATTGATTTCTCCTGTCTCCTTATTCATCTCTAGTTCCCGCTCGTCAGTTACACCACCATTTGTTTCGATGTTAACCAAGAGGCGGACTATCTTTTTTCTGTGATCGCACCCAATTCGCTTCAATGTCACTCGGCCTTCTTCTGTGACAATTGGGCTCAATCGCTGATCACAAATCCGATTTAATTTATTTGCGGCTTCATTTAGACCCATTCGAAATAACTGCTGTTTTTGATAAAAAGAAATTGTGAGCTCTGCACTTTTCAACTCTTTTTGAAACCCAATGGTCATTGAGCCTAGAATCAATAAAAATAAAAGAATGACAGCAAGTACGTGAGGATAAATAAACCCGTCTTCTCTTTTCACGTTTTAGGAATCACTCCTTTGTAAGTGAAAAAAACAGCTTCATGTACTTGACCAAATACATCTGTGACTTGGAGAGTGGTGGTTTGCTCTTTTGTTCTTACATGGAATTGTTTCACCTTTTGTAATAAAGGAAGATGACCTGCCTGATCCGTTCGTTTACGAAGCATCTCTTGATACGGCTCAATCGTCACCACTCGCCCTTGACTTGAAATATACTCCAGAGCTGTTCCATTTTTCACCGCTCTTACAGCGACAGCACAATTTAGATCCTCCTCTAATTGCAGGACCGTTTGTTTCCACTCCAATTGTGAAAACTTATTGATTTCTGCAAACGGATGAGCTTTTTCAACAATTGATAAAAGCAGCATGCAGCCAAAAGAAAGCAGCAAAAATAGCTGCAATTGCCATATTGCTTGTGCGAGTGTAAAGCCTTGTTCATCGCTCCAAATGCCAAAAGCAAATCGTCTGCTTTTTTTGTACTTTGTATGAAACACATCCCTTCTCCTGACCCCAAATGAATTCATATGTGATCTCGCCTCGTTTCTTTGTACTTGTTTTCTTTTGACCTTCTATAAAAGCTTTATTCATATACTCATGTAAAATTTGATAAGCTTCCAGTTTGGCTCTTAATTCTTCTTTCCCTATTGTCAGTTTTTCAAAGGATGGCACGAGCACAAGAGCAGCAAATAGAAAGAGCTGGCAAGAAAGGAGCATCTCAAACGTACTAAATCCTTTATTGTTTCTGAACATGAATCCGCCCGCTCCCTAAGTAAATCGTGAGTTTATATATTTGACTGCCAAATTGAACAATGAGAGAACCGCCGCTATTTGGATGCCCGTTTTTATTAAAGTGAAGGCCTTGTTGGAATGTAGAGTGCTTGATGGTACCTTTTTTGTGTGCATGAGAAGCAATGATCTGCTTACTATTCTGCTCGATGACTTGATAAGATACTTTGGTCGGGTGAAACTCAACAGTTACTCGTGTTTTTTTAATAAATGCAGTATAAGATGCCAATTGAAGATCTTGTTTTAACAAGTTCACTTGCTTTTTTGCTTCAGCACTTTCTAATATATTGGGAACTTTTCCACCTATTATCGATAATAAGATAGAGAAAATCATGACGATCAAGAGCTGCTCAATGAGTGTAAATCCTTTCTCCTGGAAAAGCGATTTATTCATTTTTCACATCCCCATTTTGAATGAAAATTGCCTTTCCATTCGGACAAGTTAATCCCTTTTTGACATAGCCTTCTTTTTCTAATTCAGCTAAAGATGGCGTCTTGCCATCATGCTCTAATTCATATGCCATTACCTGTGTACTCACCATTGATTTCAGCCCTTCACAGCCCTTTGCTTGAATGCTTTGATGATGCCGAGTGATATTTGGAATGGTAATCAATAAAAGAATGGAGATCACAAGCATGACAATTAACATTTCTAACAGTGTAAATCCTTTATCATTCATGCCTTAGTCCTCCTTTTCACACTTGTTCCATTAGTTGATACATTGGTAAGAGAATAGATAAATACACAATGAGTATAAGAAATGCTGTTAAGCCATAAATGACAGGCTGCAGCCATGAAACCCATTTTTCAATTTTCAATTCTGCATTCTCTAAAAGAAATTGACTATATGTGTACATTTCTCTTGCTAGCATCCCGCTTGCTTCCCCATGATTGATGACAGCTGCAAAATGCCTTTCGAAAAAAGGGGACCGGCTTATTTGATCTTCCATACTCTCACCCTTTCTTAACTCTCCTATCATTTGTTCAGACATTTCTTGAAGGAAGGGTAAATAGGTCTGCTGTTTAAAAGCTTGCAAACTTTCGTAAATTGATAACCCGGCTTGGAGAAGTCCACTTAGCTGAAGAGAAAAAAGATACGTATGCATCAGCTGTACCCCTTTAAATAACACTGGCAGCCTGCTGATGACTTTCAATTTCTCAAGGGTCGATTTTTTCTTAAAAAAGAGCTCATAATATCCAAAAAGACAGATACATATACAACCGATCATGAGCAGCGAAGCGTGTAGGAATTGGAAGAGGCCAAACATCCCTTGAATGAGCCATGACATGCTTGTATTCATAGATGAATATAATAAAGAAAATTGAGGGACGATCATTTGCTGAACAATGATGAGCACAACAAAAACCGTAAACATAAGAAAAATCGGATATCGTAACATACGCTTGAATGTGTCTACCTGCATGGTTTTTTTCTCTAGAAAACGGGCGCTTTGTTCAAGAGCTCGCGCTAGGCTGCCATGTTTCTCTGAAAAACAAAGAATAGCGACGACTTCCCGCTGAAAATGAAGTCGCTCAAGTACAACGTAAAAAGGCTCCCCTTCAAGCAGCCACTGAATGCCTGGCGTTAATCGCTGCTGCTGTTTTTTTGATAACTGAATATTCACCATCGTTAGTGCATCAACCAATGTATATCCGGCTTGAATCAATTGAGCCAGTTTCGATAAGAATTCAGCTTGTTCTTTTTTAGACCAGGCTTTAGAGGCTCGCTTCTTCATAAACCCATCGATGATATGTGCTTTTTGATAAATAGCCGAGTGCCACTCCTTTCCGAATTAATCTTTGCAGTGTTTCGTATGACGAATGAGCGTATTCTCCTTTTGCCTCTTTGATACACTCACCAAGCTCCTTTCCGTAAAGCAATTCAAATACATTTGTTCGTCTGACTGGCCGATTTAGTTTGCAATAAAGCTCACACGTTTCGCCGCAAAATGGACATGCGAGTTCGATTAACCGCTGAGCAGCAATGGCAACCATTGTTTGTTCGAGTTCATTCATCGTCACACCAAATTCCAGCATTCGATAAAGAGCTCCTTTTGCATTTTTTGCATGCAGTGTGCTCATGACTAAATGGCCTGTCAAAGCTGCTCTAATAGCTGTTCTGGCTGTTTCCGCATCTCTTATTTCTCCAAGCACAATCATATCTGGATCATGTCTTAAAATAGCGCGTAAACCTGCCGCATACGTGATACCAGCTTTTTCATTTACTTGAACCTGCAACACTTCTTCATTTCTTGTTTCCACAGGATCTTCAAGGGTAATAATATTCCGATTAAAATGTTTTTTGGCAAACTGAATCAATGAATAAAGTGTTGTCGTTTTCCCTGAATTTGTTGGTCCTGTAAATAAAATGAGCCCATGCGAATGATTCAGAAACGATAATAATCTCGTTGAAGCTTTCGGGAACAGTGACAAATACTTTGTTTTAGGCACATGATCCTGCGGTAAAATCCGAATCACTAGACTTTCATCATTTACAGTTGGTAGTGTAGAGAGCCGAACAAACACTTGACCACGTCTTAGCATCACAGCCAATGATCCATTTTGTGGTCTCCTTCTTTCACCAATATCCATAGAAGATAAAAATTTGAAATGAGCAATGAGCCGCTCTCCGCTCTTTTTGTCAATGATCCGCTGCTGAATGAGGTCAGCGTCTACACGAAAAGAGACTGAAGCTTCCTTTTCTCTCGGAACAATATGCACATCAGATGCTCTCATTCGGCACGCCTCTTCTAACAGCTCTTGCCCCAAATATTCAATACCATACAAGTGGTTCACTCCTTTCAGTGACCATATTGTATGATGGCGTAACGTGCCTGACAAAAGCGTATTTCATGATTTTCATGACTGAAAAAGGTTAAAAATGTTCAATTTGAGGTGTATTTCATCTATAAATAACAGAAGGACATATCAAAAAATTTGACTTTTACAACAACGGGTTCTGTTCAGAGGAGAAAATAAAAAAGAAGTGCTACTGGCACCTCTTTTTTGATGATCATCATTATTTCATTTTGTTCTTTCATTATGGATGATCTGTTACAAGGAGGTGTCTCCAAATTTAATCCTCCTTAATAGGTTACTGATTTGAAGATAAAGAATATCCTTTCGTGTCTGATTTATGGATAAAAAAAGAGACCAAATCTGTATGCGAATTGGTCATCTCATCCATATGCTCATTATATTGTTTCTCCTTGTCAACGTACCCGTTACTTTTACTAGTAACATTTTTTGGTTCACGTTGCTTCTTGCTGCTCTTCAAAGATACGAAAGCCTCTTTTTTCTAAAGCTTTTGCAAGGCTGTGTTCAGTATTTACTTTTGAGAAATCAATGCCGAGTTTCACTACAGTTTGAGCGATTTCTGGTCGAATGCCTGATATAATTGTCTCAATTCCTAGCAACTTCGCACTATCAACCACTTTAAACAGCTGATACGCAACCATCGTATCAACAACGGGAACGCCAGATATATCAATAAATAAATGGGTTAGACGCAGTCTAGATGCCTGTTCTAGTACTGATTCCAAAATGATTTTCGCCCGGTACGTATCAATTTCACCAATCAGCGGCAAAATACCGATCTCTTTTGAAACTGGAATAACAGGCGCACTAAGCTCTTGAATCATTTCTCTTTGTGCATTAAGCTGATTGATTGTCACGCGGTCATACTCTTCTGATAAACGTGCAATCATGTCATCAAATGTGGCGTAAAAATGCTGATTCCAATCGCACACATCTTTGAGTGTCACTTCAAGCTCCGTTTGTTGTGTAAAGGTCTCAATTCTGGAACAAAAAATGTGGCGGAACACCTTAAATTGTCCGATGATTTCATATAAAGGTACTTCATGAACAGCTCGATCGCGGGCAATATCAACTGACCACTTTTTTAGATGGTCTTCTACTTTATCTGATAGCGTGACTAACGTTGCTGCAATCGTTTGAATAAATGCTGTGTTTTGTTCTTTCAGCTTCTTTTCTGTCTCCTCTGAAGCATGTTTGGAATATAATGAGCCTTCTTCTGTTCTTGTTTTCAGCCATTCTTCGGTCATGACAGGGGCTTCTTTAAGAATAAATTCATATAATTGCTCAGATTTTTCATTTTTCATTTCTGTCGTTCGCTCCTTTTTCACTTACAACTAGTGACAACCAACTTTTTATGTATAAATGACCGCAGATGGTGAACAATAGCATTACACGTTTCATAATGGGCTATAGCCAAGTGGTAAGGCAATGGACTTTGACTCCGTGATCGTTGGTTCGAACCCAGCTAGCCCAGTTCAGCACAAAAACGAAGACGGCTGAAACATCATTCAGCTGATCTTCGTTTTTGATTAGGAAACCGATTGATGAATCGCTTTCTTTTTTGAAATTTTCATGAGTTCTCCTGGATTATAGCCGACCACTAATTTATTTCCATCAATGATAATAGGTCTCCGGAGCAGCTTTGGTTTTTCAATGAGAAGCTGAAGTACCTCATTTACTTTTAAATCATTAATATTTAAATTTAAGCTTTTAAAAGCTTGGCTTCGAGTAGCTAAAATTTCATCCATTCCTTCTGTTGTTAAGGAAAGGATTTTTTTCAATTCGTCTAGTGTTGGCGTTTCTCTGAAAAGGTGACGCTCTTTAAAATCAATTTGATTCGCCTTTAACCAATGTTTTGTTTTGCGGCAAGACGTGCAGCTTGGGTATGAATAAAAAGTAATGTCACTCATTAGTCTTCCTCCTTAGGTCGTTAACCTTTTCTCTTATGGACTAAGTACCCTCATAAATTTAGGCATAAACACTTTTTCATCACTTTTTCAAAAAAATTTTTTCTAACGAAAGAATGAATGTTCACACGTTGTCAAAAATGTAAATGTTTACATAACAAGTGATCATCAGCTATAATATGAATCAAAGGGGTTTTTTAAGGGGAGGGAAAGAAATGAATCGCATGTTCCGCGTTCTTGGGTTTTGGACGGGTATTTTTGCTGTCATGTTCTATTTAGGACATATGAAAGATGCATCCTTGCTGTTCTTCGGTCAAACCGTTCTTTTTGTATTTTTATCCTACTTGAATTTATCCGAAAGAATGTATATTTACATTTTCGGAGCGTACTTGACGATTTTCTTTGCCGGATTTACATATTATTCGATTTTCATCATGGTTCCCGGTACCGGACATTAATAGAAAAAAGCATCTCCTTTGAAAGAGATGCTTTTTTCGTGCGTGCGATTATAAAGAAAACCCATTGATAAACGGATTTTGCTCCTGTTCTGTAAGCACAGTTGTTTCCTCGCCATGTCCACTTAACACAAGAGTTGATTCTGGCAATGACAACAATTTGTCATGTATCGATTGAAGTAGCACGTCTTGATTACCACCCGTTAAATCAGTTCTCCCGATACCGCCTTGGAATAAAGTATCACCAGAAATCACAAATCCCTCTTCCGCTGAATAGTAAGACACACTGCCAGGTGAATGACCTGGTGTGTGGAACATTTCTAATGTAAACGATCCAATTTGAAGAGGTCCTTCTGACGTAATCAATTGTTCAGCTTCTTTGACCGTAATTCCGTTACCAATTAGTCGAGCTGAACCGTTTAGCTGAGCATTTGTCAGCCATTCTTTTTCCTTTTCATGGACATAAAGCGGAATTCCCCATTCTTGACGCACCTCATCTGCTGCACCAATATGATCAAAATGGGCATGTGTCAATAAGACAGCAAGAGGTTTCAGCTGTTTTTCTTTCACATAAGAAATTAGCTTTTGCGCTTCGCCGCCTGGATCAAAAATTAAACATTCTCCCTGTTCATTTTTCCAAATATATGCGTTCGCTTGCACATAACCTAGCGGCATTCTTCTCCAATTCATTTTCATCACCTACTACTTTTTTCATTCTTTTTTATTATGAAGGCTATTCAATAAAAATTCAAACAATCGTCAACTTGAATGTACTCGACAAGCTTTATGAAAACGGTTAAAATGAAAAGAAAGGAAATCAAGGGGATTGATGACAAAGGGGGACTTTCATATGATGCTCGTCATTATTTTTGGTCTAGTCACGATTTTAGCCGCTCTCGGCATCTATCGCTCACTCAAAAAAGTGAACGTACTGGCCATTGCTTTCGCTGGCGCCACATTTTTGGTTTTTGGATGGTTTACCGTCATGACCATCATCTATAGCGGTTATCCAACTGCACATTAAAAGCCTGCAATCAGCAGGCTTTCAGATTGTTGACAAAGGGCTAAAATGAACTTGATTTTAGCCCTTTGTCTTCTTTTTAGCGTGATAGAAAACCTTTTGCAGTCTAGGAAGGACGAGTACTGGCGCGGAGCGAATTTGATATTCGTGAGCACCAGCACGCAGGACTGACAACGAATGCGAGGGTTTGTCTACACGCTAAAAGCCTGCAATCAGCAGGCTTTTTCTATTGATTCAAATGTTTATTCACGCTTTCTAATTTGCTTGAAAGGGTGGTCGTTTGATCTCTTCTGTCATCTATGCGGATATTGGTTGCTACTCGGTGTAAACCCTTTTCAAATGGAGCTTCATGAATACGCTGAATGACCTCAAATAAAACGGATAGCTCCCCTTCAATTAAAGTATTCATTGGTGTGAGCTGATATTTGATTTTCCCTTCTTGTTGAAAGCCCTCTAACAGTCTTTGTACGTCTGCTACATAAGCACTCACGCTTGGTGTATCAGTGCCTATTGGAATGATGGTGACATCTGCTATCGCCATGGTTCTTGCTCCTTTCAATGATATCCTATTTCTTTCTCGTTCTCATTGTAACCCATCGTGATTCAAAAATGCCATGATCATGTGGCGTTTAAGCTTGGTTTGTCCCGTTCTATCGTCAAATCTGCTCTCTCTACCTTCCCAATATTCGTGAAAAGGAGCAAGCATATACCTGAAATAGCCTCTATCAGTCCTCCTGCTGCAATGACATAACCTGAACCGAATAACGTCGCCATATAACCACCAATGAGAGCGCCTAACGGTATCATTAAATACGAGATCATGTTAATAATCGCATACACTTGCGGCTGATCCTCCGCTTTTACTGACAATTGAATCATCGTATGTTCAGGTACATTGACTGCACTGATGGCTGCACCTAAGGCAAATGCAGATATAAACACAAGTGGTAATAAGGCATTCATCCCTGTAATGAAAAATGCAATTCCATCAACGATCCCTGCCCCGATAAACAACAGACCGTATCGATTCACTTTCACCTTTGTTAAAACGAATCCCATCAAAAATGCACCTAATGCCGTGGTCACTTTGATGAATGAATATACTACTGGTCCACTATGTAAATCTTCTGTTAAATAAATAACCGACAATGCCTCCCACGGTGCCGCAGCAAAATTGGAGCAGACACAAAAAATGGCTAATGGAAACAAAATATGATGACTTTTTACAAGTGAAAATCCCCTTATTAATCGTTTTCCGTATGATAATCCTTTTTTTCCTTTATCCATGATCGCTTCCGTTTTATATGTAATCAGCAAAACCAGTAAAGCGGACATGAGGTAAAGAGGAATAATCACAACCATTGTATATCCTACCCCTACAAATGCAATCATGACACCACAAATCGTCACAGTCACAAGCCTGACCACATGACTGGCTGATTGAATGGTTGCATTCGCCTTTTGTATCACACCTTCATGCACAAGCTTTGGAATAATGGACACCGAAGCTGGTTCATAGGAACCACCAGTCGCTGAATGCAGCAACATACCGCCAATGATGAGTGCCAAAGGAGAAAAATCATAAAAGTAACTCACCACAATCACAAGTATAATCGCCGCCCGAGTTAAATCAGCAAAGCACATCCAAAATTTCAATTGATGCGGCTTCATCATTGGGGTAATAAACGGCCCAATAATGGCTTGAGGGACAAAACTAACGGCAATAAAAAATGCTGTTCCAATTGCTCCCTTTCCCCCTAGCACTAAAAGCCACAAAATGGTATTAAAAGATAAACTATCAGCAGTAATTTTACACATTTTAGAAACAAATAGATAAGTAAAATTCCGTTTCCACAGGCTTTGAGCATTCAATCATCGACATCTCCCTAATTCATATCCTTTTTTTTACAACCACTCTTTCACAATAGCTTACAGGGATGCTCTCGTCAATCACATCAGCACGGTTTTTATTGACCATAAGAAATTGATTGGTTTGAACGGATTAAATGATTGTTGACAAAGGGCGAAAATGAACTTGATTTTAGCCCTTTGTCTTCTTTTCAGCGTGATAAAAAACCTTTGCAGCCCTAGGAAGGACGAGTACTGGTGCGGAGCGAATTTCACCTTCGTGAGCACTGGCACGCAGGACTGACAAAGAATGCGAGGGTTTGTCTACACGCTGAAAGCACCAATTAGGTGCTTTTAATACTTACATGCTTCCCACAATAACCGCTTTGTTTTTTCATAGATCGAATCAAATTGACTCATAGAAAGCGGGTTCTTACCTCGCCCAAGTTCCACCGTATAGCCCTCACTTTTACATTGATAAATAAACCAATCTCGATAACCTGCATAGCTATCAAGATATTGAATCGCTTTGTAACCACTCACCCGTTCTAACCGTTCGACCGTCTCTTTTGAAATGGCCGGTTCGTGGCCAAGAAAACCCCAGTATATCTCTTCTCCTTGTGTATGAAGGGCAATTAGCCGGTCAAAGCGTTTTCGTAAGGCGAGATGTGCCATTGCTTTCGCTTCTGGTTCTGTTAACGGCTGATGCCCTGGGAAATCCCTATAAGACGGAGCTTTCGGCTTATTACGATAATATTCGATTTCCCAATAAGCAGGAAATTGATTGTTTAGATCAATTCCTCGAATATTCGCCTTCCATTCTCGATAATCGGAAAATCCACCATTTAGCGGCGCGAACTCCTCACCGCACAGCCCTAAAGATTCTGGACCATTGCGAACCAAATCAACACCGTCTGGATTTACCATCGGGACAATAGACAAAGCAGTAGTCTGCAATATACGAACCGCTTCATGATGTCTTGCTTGCACTGGGTCAGAGGCCGCTAAACAAAGTGATTTAAGCCATTTTAATAAAACAGAGGTCGTGATCCATTCATTTGCATGAAAAGAGGCATTAACATGTATGGAATGTAAATGTTGTACAGGCTCCGTACGGATTTCATAAATGGGCGTATCAAGCACTGATTGACCAATCACACTCATTTGAAGAAAAGGAAAAACAGCTTTCAAATATTGAAGCTCTCCTTCTAAGTGAGCGCTATCATATTCAAATATTCCGCTGATCCAATCATCTGATTGCTGGAGCCGGTAAGGCGCTATGAAGCTTTGCACATCACCTACCGATTGAAATGAATGGGTCCCTTCTGGAAGTCTATACCCCGGTAAAAGGAGGTGATCCGTATTTGATTGATTGGATAAACTGAAAGCTTCTTTCCCTATACCAAGCTGCTTTGCCACATCCTCCTTCCTTGCTTCACCCAGATGCCATTCAATTGTGCCAAACGACTTTTTCATTTACATCCCTCCTCTCACACTATATGAACCAGTAAGTAAAAAAAGAAAACCTCTGCATGTAAATAGCAGAGGTTTTCTTTTAAATTAAGACGCCTTTTTTAGCTCAGTGTCATCTTCTTTTTTAGATGGTGAATGGTCCGAGTTGTTTCGGTCATAAAATCTAAGGAGATCTCCATAGATAATTTGATCAGAGAATTGAAGCTCCTGCTTTGCCTTTTCTTCATAAGACTGACAACCAGACTCATCTTCTCTCGGCTCACCCGTTTCTTTGTTGTAGCACACACCAGCTGTGAAAACACTGTCCTTCGTAATAAAACTTCCATCTCGAAGCACTGTGAAGTCATTTGTATCTTTTGATAATAGGTCATGACCAAATTGAATTTGCTTACTTGTATCGATTCCTAGAAGGTTCATGACTGTTGGACGGATATCCACTTGGCCGCCAACTGTATCAATCTCTTTTGGATGTTTATCCGTGATACCAGGAATGTGTACAACAAATGGTACTTTTTGAAGCTGAACTTCTTCAAAAGGTGTAATGTCTTTGTTTAAGAATTGTCCCATTGCTTCGTTATGGTTTTCAGAAATTCCGTAGTGATCACCATATAACACAAAAATGGAGTTATCGTATAACCCTGCTTCCTTCATTTTTTTAAAGAAAAGCTTTAGTGCCTCATCTTGATAACGCACTGTAGGGAAGTATTTGTTCAACGTTTTGCTCTTTGAGTCATATTCATCAATGAGCTTATCTTCTTCATCTAAGTCAAATGGAAAATGGTTCGTTAATGTAATCAATCTCGTATAAAACGGTTGCGGGATCGTTTTCATTAAATCCACTGACTGCTCAAAAAACGGACCATCTTTTAGTCCCCAGCCAACTGAATTTTCTTCATTTACATCGAATGATTTAATATCAAAAAATTTGTCGTAGCCAAAGCTGTCATAGATCAGGTCACGGTTCCAGAAACTTTTGTTATTCGCATGAATAACAGAAGAATGATAGCCTTCCTCTTTTAACAACTCAGGTGCGGCTTTGAACTCGTTGCTTGGATTTGTGAAAAATACAGCTCCTCTTCCAAGCGGATAGAGTGAATTATCAACAATAAACTCGGAGTCGGATGTTTTTCCTTGACCCGTTTGATGATAGAAATTACTGAAATTGTAGCTTTTCTTGATCAATTTGTTTAAGAACGGCGTGATCTCTTTCCCATTTAATTTTTCATTGATCACAAAGCTCTGGGTAGACTCAAGCGATACTAAAATGACATTTCGTCCTTTTGCTTGACCAAACGTCTTTTCATTACGGTCTGTTTGATTTGCGCTTACATAGTTTTCAATTTCCGTTAAGCTATTGCTGTCGGCAAGTGCTCGCTGAGCGGATTGCTTCGATTGCAGAACCCCATCATAAATATGGAAGTTATATAAGCTGATGTTTTTCACTAGCATCTCACGGTCAAATGAACGAGTTAACAGCTCTGGTCTTTCTGTTTCAGCCAGACCAAGGTTAAAGAAGAAAGTGGCTGCCACAAATAAATAATAAGCTGCACGTCCCTTACGTGAAATCATTACATCTGTTCTAAAGGAAGGCTGTTTTTTATAGAGCCAAATTAAAATGATGATATCAACAAACATCAGAAAATCAACTGGTTCAATTAAAGAGGTAATACTTGACCCGAGGTCACCCATATTGTTTGTTTGAAATAGGACGGGGATGGTTAGAAAATCACTGTAGAATCGATAAAATACAATGTTAGCTAACAAAATAAATGTCAGAACAAAACTCGTCACGATGATATATCGATTGCGATTTTTTTCTTTAAAGAATAAACCGATACCGAAGATAAACAAGAGAAAGCTAAGCGGATTAATAAACAGGATAAATTCCTGCATGAAATTTTCAATTTTGATATTAAAGCTAGATTTATAGATAACATAGGTTTTCACCCACATTAACAAAGTCGCAATCAGTAAAAATGACATCGCCTTTAATCTTTTCTTTCGCATTGTAACCTCCTTATGCTAAAAACGCACTCAGGTTAGGGACATCCCCAATTATTGGTGCTTCTTCAAAAATAACTAAAGTATATCTTATCCTGTCTATGCTGGAAAATCAATGTCTTTTTCCCCATGACAAACTTATGAATATGCTAAACATTCAATTTCATGCCTATCTATCGCTGATTTTAATAAAAATGACATCATTATGACATTTTTGTTCAAGACAGCCACTTGTTTTTTGCCATCCATGCACCGCCGATCACGCCTGCATCGTTTCCTAGTGAGGCAATCACCACTTCAACATCCTCAGCACATGGCGGGAAGGCATGATGTTTGACGACACGCTCTACTTTACTGCGAAGAAGCTCGCCCGCTTTAGATACACCGCCGCCAATGACGATTTTTGTTGGGTTTAAGGCACTGGCTAGATTCGCAAGGACCAGACCAAGATGGGTTGTTACTTCATCTACGACACGCATCCCAAGTTCGTCTCCGTTTTCTGCTGCCTCAAATACATCCTTTGCAGACAGCGAAGTAAGTGAGCCAAGTGATGATGTATGGCTCTTTGTTTGTAATGTATCCTTTGCGATTCGGACGATACCTGTAGCAGACGCAATGGTTTCAATACAGCCTGTTCTCCCGCAGTTACATGGTGCTCCTTGAAATGGAACGGCACAAATATGACCAATTTCTCCACCAGCACCTGTTTCGCCTTGAACCACTTCTCCATTGACAATAATACCGCCGCCAACCCCTGTGCCCAGTGTAACCATCAGGATGTTTTTGGCGCCATCACCTGCACCCTTCCACATTTCACCGAGTGCAGCAATGTTTGCATCATTTTCAATGACAGATGGAAGTCCTGTCTCTGCCTCTAAATGGTCTTTCAAGGGATAGTTTGTCCAGCCCAGATTCGTTGTTTTATAGACAATTCCGGATACTTTATCCACTGGTCCAGGTGCCCCCATACCGATCCCAATTAGGGCTGATTTCGGCATGCTGATCTCAACTAGTTTATGGTCAATTGACTTGGCAATGTCGACTGTAATTGTCTGCCCAGATTTATCCGTAGGAATCTCCCACTTATGCTGAATTTCACCATAAAGATTAATAAACGCAAGCTTAATTGTCGTACCGCCAAGATCAACTCCTACAAACCAATCCCCTGTCATATGTCCTCCACCTTCACATTGTTTTTCGATTTAATTTGGCTAGTTCCATTTGAAGGATGGTCATTGCGTTTGACCATTCAGTTCGATCGATGATGCCCGATGTGTACATTTCCTTCAATTCATCTGCCATAAATTCTAATTCCACTTCACGATCTCCGAAATACACGTAATTTCCAAATCTCATGAGCAGCTGCTGTACATCATATAACGTTTTCATTATTTTCACCATTTCTCTAAATCAACAGATAGGATAAGCGTATTCATAAATACGCTTTCAGTCAAGTCATTCAACGTGTTTGAGTGTTTTCAATATATTGTTTCAACTTTAAAAATTGGTCATTTTGCGGATCTTGTTTTAATGCTTTTTTGATGAATTCGTCTGCTTCCGCTGTCTCGCCTTTTTCTACATACAACAACGATAAGTGATACAATTTATTCGGCTCATTTGGATCTTTTTCAAGCGACTTTTGCAAATACTCAATGGCCTTGTCAAGATGTCCAAGCTGCGCTTCGGAAAGCGCATATATATGAAGTGCTTCAGCTGAGGCATCCTTTTGCTTTACATATTCCTCTAGACGCTGACTTGCTTCGCTATAGTGCTTTTCATCAAATAAACTCGCTGCCTCGCTAGTTGCCGCCGCTTCTTTTTGATCGTCTGAATGAAACCCTGTATACAATCCAAAGCCGCCAATAAGGAGGAGAAGAAGACTAGCAAGAAGCATTTTGACAGGCTGAAACTGTTTAGGAAGACGGACCGCTAAAGCGGCTAAAAATCCCCCAGCGAGCCCCCCAAGATGCCCTGCATTATCAATCCCTGATACAGTGAAACCTATCCCTAAGTTGATGAGGATAATCACGATAATATTTGTCCCCATCGTACGAAAGAAGAGCTTCCGGTTAGAAATCGCTAAATATAACAATGCGCCTAAACAGCCAAAGATCGCACCTGATGCTCCTGCTGCGATGGCTGTATTAAACACAAAGCTTGCTATGGAGCCAAAGATGCCGGAAATTAAATAAATGAGCAAAAATCTTCCTGAACCATAAATTCTCTCAACAGCCGCTCCAACGGACCAAAGAGCAAATGTATTAAAGAGTAAATGCGTCAAACCAATGTGTAAAAACATAGGTGTCACAAAACGCCACCATTCACCCTCTAAAATCAGCATATTATTTTTCGCACCAAATGCTGTTAAAGTGGCTGTATTGGTACTTCCACCAGATAATTCAAGTAAAAGAAACATCACCACTTGAACTGCGATTAACAAGTAGGTAAAAATCGGTCTGCCATTTTGAAAAACAGCCCGTTCTCGTTCACGCTGCTTTTCCTGATCTTGAAATGCCTGAAGCACGTTCATTTTAAGCTGCATCACATCTTCGGCTGTATCTGCTTTCGCCTCTTCTACATCAATCGAAAGTGATGTATTCAGCCATTTTTGCAGCTCGTGTCCATCGTTTTGAAGGGTTTCTTCATTCAGTAAAACAGGTGTCACCGTCACCTTTTGCTGTTTTTGCGGTTGACCGTTTATGTCTTCCCAATCATCTACTGGATGATCAGCTGTAAATTGTAGCTGCAGGAGATGGAGAGAACGTTTACGCATGGCTTCTCTCAACTGATTCATCCGAAAGGCCTGCTCTTCCATATCTCGAACGATCTCCTGTCTAAAATTCACATCTTTTCTATATAGACGGATGAGATCATATCCTGAGTTTCGTGGTGCTTCAAAAAAGATTTCATCTTCTGGGTACGGACTTTGAATCATCTCGTATCCTTTTTGTCTGAGTTCATCAATCACTCGCCAAAATAGACTATCTATGACATTCATTCATTCGCGCTCCATTTTTTACATTATTATAGCAAGAATTACTCTTATACGCATTTCTCAACAAAAAAATCCCGGCTTTTGCGGGATTAGAATGCTTGGCGAATAAATTTCGTCCGAAAATATGGGATTTTCATCAGCCATTTAATAAAAAAGTGACGCACTTGGTTTTGACCTAAGATCAAATTCATGAGCCGATAACGATTTTGCACAAGAACGAATGCAAACAGTGTGAACACAATGCTCCAAATCATTTTATTCATCATATTCCCTCCTATGTTCGTATCGTGGCTTAAATAGGATTTGTTTATGCATGAACCATCATTTTTATCGCTGACAATGGCCTCTTTTATTAGTCAGTTTTCACAGCCTAATCCCTTGTTCTTTTGATTGAATATAAAACTCTTCTCCATACTCTGTGTGAAGATAAGCTACATCAAATTGTTGAAGATCAATCAAATCCTTGAACGTATGAGGCAGCTTACCATTCCACTCTAACTCTTCGATCTTGTGCGGGAAGTTGTGATCGTTTGGATTTGGTGTATGGATATATACTGCGTCAAATGCAGGATCTTGTTCGTAAATACAAATCCATGTTTGATATGGCTTTTCAAAACCTTCAAGCAGCTTGAGTGTTCTATTGTACAAGGCGACATGAGCTTTAATATGCTCTCTTCTTATTTTCAAGCTATTTTTCCCAACACCCCAAAAATCAAGATGGGTATGAAAAAAATCGAACCAATAATCATGATCAAGTTGTAAGTCAAAAGTATTCACTTCGACCAACGCATCAAACCAAACAGTCTCAACACAAAAAAGCCCGTTCTTACGCATAAGCAGCGGACTTTTACTTTTGATAAAATGTGCCTTTCTCACTGACCATGATAGATACTGGTATGTCATGCGGTTCAGCTGGAAGATGGTCTACTTGCTGAACAGAGAGGCAAAGAGCAAGCGTGGTTCCATGATAATCAGCTAAATACCGGTCATAATAGCCGCCTCCGTAACCGATACGGTAGCCGCGCTGATCGAAGCACACCCCAGGAACAATGATCAAATCAATGGCTTCTTTATGTACAACTGTAGACTCAAGAGGGTCTGGCTCCAATAGTCCAAAGTAGCTGGATGTCATCTTTGTTTCAGGTGTATATTCATAAAACACCATCTCTTTTGTTTTCGGAAAACAGGTGGGAATACAAACTGTTTTTCCTTCTTCCCACGCTTTTTCAATCAGAGGCATTGTCGGTATTTCTTTTCCCCTAGACATAGTCAAAGCAATCGTTTTCGCCTGTTTCCATTCTGACAGCTGCAGCACGTGTTCATGAAGTAGAGAAGCGTGGCGATTGAACTCTTCAGCGCTTATCTGATCAAGCATGGCCAATGTTTGAAGGCGGAGCTCCTTTTTCATACAGGTTCATCTCCCATCATAAAAAAACAGCAGGAAAATTCCCTGCTGCTTACTTTGTTTCACGATGTAAAGTTTGTTTTTTATCACGTGAGCAATACTTTTTGAATTCAACGCGATCTGGATTGTTTCGCTTATTCTTTTTAGTAATATAGTTACGCTCACCGCATTCAGTGCAAGCTAGAGTAATATTTACGCGCATGTTTTTCCCTCCAAACTAAAATCAATTCACATTCAGACCTAACTATAATACCACTTCTAGCTAAGGAATGCTAGAATGTTTTTTCACCAATTTCATTTTTCAATGCATTCCACCCGCATCCTGATCCATATTGTCTGGTCATGTGATGAAAAATCGCCTTCTCCCCTATAAAAACACGTTCTTTGTCGTACTGTATACATGAGAACCCCTTCTTTGTTCCACAGCTTTTTTTCATCTGATCCGTCTTCTTTTATTTTAACAGCGGGCAAGGTTTTCATACTTGGTTTCCCTATAAAAAGAAAAATGATGAAAAAAAGGTGATTTTTTCAGCAATTCCTTTTGAAACTAGCTTTTTTATGGTATAAAAAAGAAGGGTCGAAAACTGTCTGAAACAATCATGAGAGCCTTTTTTGGCTTTCAGCATTAAAATATGAATAAAAGGTGATGAAACATGGAAATTGCAATTATCGGATTGCTTGTTGTCAGTATTGTACTGATCGCATTCTCATATTTTCAAAGAGAGCCGATTAAAGAAGTCGAACAGGAACTTGAAACACTTCAACTATCTGCAATGCAAGAAATCTATAAACTGAAAAAGAAAATGAAGGTTCTTGAAGAAGAATTGCTTGAAACAAACATCGTTGTCCGCAAGCATTCAGAAATTGATCCATCTATTGCAAGACAAATCATTTCAAAGCATCAAAATGGCATGTCTCCTGAGGCGATTGCGCGCGCTGAGCATGTATCTGTAGAAGATGTGAACATGATCATTAAAGACAACGAGAGGGTGCTTGTATGACGAAAAAAAGCATCCAAACGTTTGCAGCAGGTATGATTCTTGCAACTGGTGTTCTGGCGATCGTCTTTTTCCTTACTGGAAAAGATGAAGCGGCAGCTGATTCTACAACAAAAGAAACCCTCGCAGCAAAAGTGACAGACACTGACGTGAAAAATTACTTAGACTCTAAAAAAGAAGTCTCCGTCAGCCGTGAAACATATCAACAACTTCTTGATTATAAAGAAAAAGCGCTGAAAGCAAATGAAGACGGCGATTCTCAGAACGATAAACAAACAACGGACAAGCCAAAAGGCAAAACGGTTAAATTCGTGATTAAAAACGGTATGAGCACAAGTGATGTTTCAGACATGCTTGAAAAGGACGGAATCATCAACTCATCTAAAGATTTTAATGATTACGTGATAGACGCAGGCTACCATAAAGAAATTCGTGCCGGCAAATTCAATTTAAAAACAGGTATGACATTCAAACAAATTGTCAAAGCCTTAACAAAATAACATCAAAAAACCCCCTGGCGGCATTGACCTCCAGGGGGTTTTGATTATCCAAATCGTCCTGATATATAATCATTTGTTCTTTGATCATTTGGCTCTGAGAACATCACATTCGTATCATTGACCTCAACAAGCTCGCCCATCAAGAAGAACGCTGTTCGGTCTGATACCCTTGCCGCTTGCTGCATATTATGCGTCACAATGGCAATCGTATATTTCTCTTTCAATTTCATGATTAATTCTTCAATCTTTAATGTTGAAACAGGATCAAGCGCAGATGTTGGTTCATCCATTAATAGAATATCCGGGCTTGTGGCAATGGCTCTTGCGATACAAAGACGCTGCTGCTGACCGCCGGAAAGACCTAATGCAGGCGCACTTAATCGATCTTTCACTTCATCCCAAAGGGCAACATCACGAAGCGCTTTTTCAGCGATTTCTTTCAATTGCTGCTTGCTCTTCACCCCGTGAATTCTTGGCCCGTAGACGACATTATCAAAGATAGATTGAGGGAATGGGTTTCCTTTTTGAAAGACCATTCCGACGTTTTTACGCAGTTCCACTAGATCGACACGGCCTTTTAAAATATTGTCACCGTTATACATCATATCCCCGGTGATTTTCACACCTGGCACTGTTTTGACCATGAGATTTAAGGTCTTTATAAATGTTGACTTTCCGCAGCCGGACGGACCGATAATCGCTGTGACCTCATGCTCTTTAATGTCTAAATCAATATGCTTCAGTGCGTGATGTTGTCCGTACCAAAGGTTCATATCATTCACACGAAACACTTCTTTTTTGGCTGTTTCAGTTGCTACTGCATTCATCAAAATCCACCCGCCTTATCCGAATCGACCATTAATATAGTCTTCTGTTTTTTGCTGCGCAGGACGTGTAAAGATACGTTCAGTCGCATCGTATTCCACTAGATCACCGTTCAGGAAAAAGGCTGTATGATCAGATACACGTAACGCTTGCTGCATATTGTGTGTGACAATGACAATCGAATAATCATGTTTTAATTCCGATAATAGCTCTTCAATTTTTGCATTTGAGATCGGGTCTAAGGCAGAAGCCGGTTCATCTAATAAAAGCACGCTAGGTTTCATCGCAAGGGTACGTGCAATACAGAGGCGCTGCTGCTGGCCTCCTGATAATGATAAGGCAGAGCGGTGCAAGCGATCCTTGACCTCATCCCATAGCGCTGCCTTTGTTAAGCTTTCTTCTACCGCATCATCAAGCACTGATTTCCTTTTTTCACCCGCATATTTTAGCGCATGCGTAATGTTGTTGTAGATGGATTTAGGAAATGGGTTTGGCTTTTGGAAGACCATTCCGATTTCTCTTCTTAAATTCACCACATTAATACGGTCATCCAAAATATTTAACCCTTCGTACATGATCGCCCCTTCACTTCGTGCACCTGGAATTAGGTCGTTCATGCGGTTAATGCTGCGTAAAAAAGTCGATTTTCCGCACCCTGATGGGCCGATTAATGCAGTAATTGCATTTTTTTCAATTTCAAATGAAATTTGATTGACTGCTCTTTTTTCACCATAATAAATACTTAAATCCTGCACCTGTAGAATCTGTTCCGCTTGAAGTGGAGCCTTTTTTGCTGCAATCTCTTTTTTTTCTGCTAGCATTTGAACCATATCCCCTTCACACCTCTCACTATTTATTTTGACGTAAGCTTCTTATGAATAAATGAACCAAGCCATCTAGCTGCTAAGTTGAATACTAATACAGAGAGCACAAGTACGGCTGATGCACCATTTGCAATGGCCTCTGCATCTGGAATAATCCCCTGTGTATTGACGTTCCATATATGAACGGCTAATGTTTCTGCCGGTCTAAAAATATTCAGTGGTGACGTATCGGAGAAAGGACTCCAGTTTGTAAAATCAAGACGCGGTGTTGAAAGACCTGCTGTGAAAAGAAGAGCAGCCGCCTCACCGAAAACTCTTCCCGATGCTAAAATCGCTCCTGTAATAATGGATGGAATCGCACCTGGGATCAGAACCGTCTTCACTGTATGCCACTTTGTCACACCGAGCGCAAGCGATGCTTCCTTTTGATCCTTCGGTACAGATCGAAGTGCATCTTCTGTCACCCTGACCATCACTGGCAGATTAAAGACAGTCAGCGCAAGGGCTCCTCCGATGATCGTATAGCCCCATCCTGTTAAATTAACAAACATCAGCAAACCAAACATACCGATGACGATCGATGGCAGAGACGATAACACTTCAATACATGTACGAATAAAATCAGTCACTTTGTTTTGAGGTGCATATTCTGCCATGTACACCCCACCGCCCACGCCAAGAGGCACAGTAAACAGCATCGTAATAAATAGAATGTAAAACGAGTTAAACAGCTGATCCCTGATACCGCCGCCAGAGCCAATCGCACTTGAGCGGGTAGTCAAAAAGTCAAAATTTAATTCTTTGGCACCGTTGAAGATGATATAAGAAAACAAGCCAACAAGTATCGCCGTAATAATGACGGCACATAATCCAAAAACGATTGTGGCAAAACGATCGGTCATTTTGCTATTCATTAAATCTTCCTCCTAGATGACAAGTATCTGATAATGAGTATGAACATAAATGATACAACTAGAAGGACAAGTCCCATTGACCAAAGTGTATTGTTTTCAACACTTCCATACGTTGTATGTCCCATGTTTAACGTAATAATGGTTGTTAATGTACCAGCTGTGTCCATAATACTTTCTGGTAGATTACGCGTGTTTCCAATGACCATCTGAACGGCAAGGGCTTCTCCAAATGCTCTTGCCATTCCAAGCACGACTGCTGTCATTAATGTCGGAAGCGCTGCCGGTACAAGAACACGTCTGATCGTTTGCCATCTTGTTGCGCCTAATGCATACGATCCCTCACGTAAACTTTTTGGAAGTGAAGCCATTGCGTCAGTTGCAATGGATGTAACAGTTGGCAGAATCATAATAGACAGGACAATCGTTCCTGCTAAAACACTGTGCCCTGAACCGCTTGACTTGAAGTGTCCAATAAACGGCACCAATACTGTAAGACCTATGAATCCGTAAACAACGGATGGAATCCCTACAAGCAGTTCAATCACTGGCTGGAGAATTTTCCGTCCCCATGCAGGTGCAATTTCTGTCATAAAGATCGCTCCTGCGATGCCTAGCGGTGCTGCTATAAGTGCTGATAGAAGCGTGACAGCGATTGAACCAAAGATAAACGGAAATGCGCCGTATTGCGGATTTTCTGCTGTAGGGTTCCAATTGATACTGGTTAAGAACTCAATTGGGCTTACACCATTTACGATGAAAGATTGTAAACCCTTAATGCCAAGGAAGATTGTGATGGCAATTGATACAGCAATCATTAAGAATGCGCAAAATTTCACCAAAATACTTCCTCTTACTTCATCCATTTGCCTATTTTTTTTCGAGCTGATCAGTCGATCGCTCGCTTCTGTATGTTCTATCTGTTTCATCTTTTTCTACACTCCTATGAATGTCATAAAAGGAAAAGTGAAAAGCTCCACTTTTCCTTCATCATCAATTCAAGACCTTTTACTTATCTGTTTGTTTGCCTGTTGCGTCTCTTTCTACTTTCATATTAGAGACTGAGATGTAGCCTTGGTCTTTCACGATTTCTTTTTGTACTTCGTCACTCATCAAGTAATCTAAAAATTGTTTTGCTAAACCGTCTGGCTCACCTTTTGTATAAGAGTGCTCGTATGCCCAAATTGTATATTTACCGCTTTCTACATTGCTTTCTTCTGGTTTCACACCATCAATGCTAAGCGGTGTAATTTTGTCATCTGTTAAATAAGAGAATGCTAGATACCCAATCGCACCTGGTGTTTCTGCAATCAACTTTTTCACTGTGTTTGAAGAATCCTCTGTGATTCCTTCTGCAGGTGTCGCGCCGTCAAGTGCATATTTCACAAATGTTGCACGAGTTCCTGATGAGTCTGGTCTGTTCACAAGTGTGATTTTTTGGTCTTTCCCGCCAAGCTCTTTCCAGTTTTTGATTTTACCAGTGAAGATTTTTTTCAATTCGTCCTTTGTGATGTCTTTGACACCAACTTCAGGGTTAACAGCTGCGGCCATTCCAACAACTGCTACTTTGTGGTCTTTTAAAGCTTTTGCGTCGATTCCGTCTTTCTCTTCTGCGAATACATCTGAGTTCCCAATTTGTACAGATCCTTCTGATACTTGAGAAAGTCCTGTTCCTGAACCGCCGGCTTGTACTTGAATATCGGCTTTTGGATGTTTATCCATGAATTTTTCTGCTGCCGCAAGAACTAAAGGCTGCATCGCAGATGATCCTGAGATGGTAATGGAACCTGATGCCTCATCTTTGTTTGAAGCATTTCCTTTACTGTCTTTTGAATCTCCGCTTGAGCTGCTGTTTCCGCATGCTGTGACGAATGCTAACAATGCGATAGTAAGGAAAGTAAGCAGCCATAATTTGTTCTTTTTCATTTCAAGAATACCCCCTGAATAATTTGTCCTACGAGTAATACATTAAAGGTTCTTTATTAATTTCGTTTAAATGGAATGTTAAGGTTTTGTAAATGTCGGAGATTTGTAGAGAAATTGCGGGGTTTTTTATGATTTTTGTCAATTTATATCGAAAAGTTTGAAGAAAATATAAAAAAACGCCCACAAAAAGTGAGCGTTTTTACCTAGAATAGGTCTAGTTATTTGTTTCTGCTTCATTTTCAATTTTGTTTTTGTTCTTCGCTTGTGTATCATTGCTTTCCTGTTTCGATTTCAGTTCAAAGTACTTGTCTAATACTTGTTCACCAATATCATTTGTAATCGGATAGCGCTGGTTGTAATCTTGATACACCCAAGGCACGACAACTGAAATCGCTACTTCTGGATTATCAGCAGGCGCATACGCAACAAGTGTTGTGTTATATGTTGGTGTGCCGCGTTTGCTTTTAATCGGGCCGTCATAGAATGATTGAGCGGTCCCTGTTTTGCCAGCTGGATTGTATTTTTTGTTGCCAAAGTTCGAATATGCTGTCCCTCTTGGGTTCTGCATCACAAGCTTGAATCCTTGCTGTACGCGTTTGATCTCATCACTTGTCATATCGAGCTTATTCAGTACATCCGGCTTGACGGACTCCGTTACAGCCCCAATGCCTCTTTGCGGATCTGGCTCTCTCACTTCTTTTACGAGCTGAGGACGTAAACGATAGCCGCCATTGGCAATCGTTGAAACGTATTGCGCCATTTGCAGCGGTGTAAACGTGTCATATTGTCCAATCGCATAGTCAAGTAACAGACCGGATTGTGTAGACGTTCCACGATAGCCAGTTGCTTCGTTTGGCAGGTCAATACCTGTCTCTACTCCAAGACCAAATTTACTAAAATTGTAACGGAACGTATCAAACGCCTTTGTATCAATTGGGAGCGGCTGATTCTTACGATATTCCCCTTTCCCAATTGCAATCGCTGTTTTAAACATATACACGTTTGATGAACGCTCTAGTGCGGTTAAATCATTAATGAGTCCCATATTTTGATAGGATTTTTTCGGCGGTGACTGAGCGATATAGAGCGGTTCATCGTATTGGGTGCTTCCAATATGAAGGACGCCTGTTTTATAACCTGTGAGCACAGTTGCCCCTTTTACTGCTGATCCCATCGCATATGATGATGTCATCGTTCCTAGTGCATAGTCATCAAATTTGTATGACCCATTCTTATTGGTAATCTGTTTACCCGCAATCGAGAGCACTTCCCCATTTCTCGGGTCCATCATGACAACAAACGCACGATCAAGAAGTTCTGTTCCGCCTCTTTGCTTCGCACTTTTCAAGTTCTTTTCGATGATTTTTTCCACCGCTTTTTGCAGCTGAATATCAATCGTCAGCACAAGGTCTTTCCCGCTCTTTCCTTCTGTTAACACTTTAGAGCTTGTGACATTGCCTTCTTTATCTGTTGTACTTTGTTCTTTTTCTTTTTGACCTTGCAGGACATCTTCATATTGATATTCAAGATAGCTTTTTCCTACACGATCATTTCGGCTGTAGCCGAGTGATAGATAATGTTCAAGCAGTGACGACGGAAGACCTTCATCACTTGAAGACACACTGCCGAGCATACTGCGGAGCAGTCCTTTATAAGGATAGCTGCGTGACCAGTCTGTTGTGACATCTACACCTGGCAGCTCGTCCAAATGCTCAGAGACGTAAGCAATTTCACTTGGTTTTACATCTTCATTTTTAATGAATTGAGGCGTAAGTGCATAGCCTGCATCCATTTGTCTTTTAATCGCAAGCACTTGCAAATCTTTTTTCGTCAGTTGATTTAATTCTTTGTCTGTGATGCGTTTCAGCTGGAGCTCGTATAGTTTATCATCAGAGACCTTATCGTCACCCTTTAAATCGGCTTCCTTTTGAACAAGCTTTTTCGCTTCATTCGGATGGGTTAAGATCCAGAAATCTTTTTTATCACGATCTGTGATTTTCTTCGTACTTACGTGAATCATATCCGCTAATTTTGTTGCCACTTTGAGCCGCTCTTCTTGTGAAGTCGTCGAGGTTCTCGTATATGTAATGGCATTTAGCGCTTTATTGCTGACAATCGTGTTATAGTTTCGATCATAAATTTTTCCGCGCGGAGCAGATGAGCTGACATTCACGTCTTCTTGTTTTTCTGCCTGCTTTTTATAATCTTCTCCATTCACAATTTGCACAAAACCGAGTCTGACCACAACACCGGTAAAAATAATGAACGCAGCTAAAAATAATAAATTCAGCCGGATCGGAAGTGTTTTGCGCCCTTCCTTCGCGTCTTTTTTGTTTTTCTTGTTTCTCATCACATCACCTTTTCTATCAAGAAAGAAATGGCACCCCTTTTTGTGTATAAAAGGTGCCATCATCATTTTAGCGGTTTTTCTATCATTTATCTAGAAATTTGATGTTCCATTGGTAAGAAATTTTACCTTTCTCCCTTCATAAGGTTCGTTTGAGAAACGGGCTTTTGACCGTCAGCCTCTTCTATATCAGCTGTTTTCTCTTTTAAATGAATGTCCTTTACAAAATAATAAATAAGGGTGTGCCCCGCTCCCAGTACGACAAGTGAAGCAGGAATCCCAAGCCGATCGCCCAGTAAGGTGACAGATAAAAGAAAAAAGACAATCGAACAAATACGCCCTGCATTTAAAAATAGTTCTCTGACGACAATATATTCAATTCGGGCTTTTCTTGCATATCTGGCATGACCGATGACATCGTAAGTTAAAGAGACATACGGAACAAGCAGAAGCGGGTAGCCGATCGCAATGGCTACAGCGTACATAAGCAGTGATACATAGGACAAGTGAAAGACGATTAAAAATAAAGCGCCGTATAAAATAAGCCCGCCAAACATAATCGCTTTTTTGCGCCATTTTTTCTTAATCAAACGAGTAGCAAAAAAATAGGCAAAAAAGGCAACACCTGAATTGACTAGACCAAATGTGCCTAAAGCAAGCTCACTGTTTGTTGCAATAAACACAAAGACACTGATTAAAAAGACAAACACGCCTTCACGGAGCCCCTGAAAAAAGTGAGCAGTTGTGATCTTACGCCAATTCTCGTCCGCATGGCGCTCTTTCCAAATTTGCTTAATGATAAATTTTCCTTTTGATTGTCTCCTCTTGAGGAAAAAACTCATCACAACCGCTAGTGAAAACAAAAAAAGCGATAAAGTGAAAATCACTGTATAGCCTGTATCATCCGTTAATTGAGAAATCACAATTCCTGCAATGAGCGGCCCGATCATACCGGCTGTAGAGGTAAGCACTCCTAAAAATCCATTAAAGAAATCCCTTGTTTCAGGTTCAGTAATCTCAAAAGTGAGCACGTTAAAGGCAAGCCAGTAAAAACCATAGCCGATTCCAAGCACACTGCCTAATAACACGAGCCGAGCTGCCGCTTGCTCTCCTGCCATGAGAACAATTAAGTAAAAAGCGGCTAAGAAGATGACACCGAAACGAAGGACAAATGCACGATCTATTTTTTTAGCGAGCCGTCCAGCAAATAAAAAGGTAATGGGCTGAAGGACAACAATTGCCAAGTTATAAATCGCAAGGTCTGTAAATCGCCCAGACTGTTTCCATAAATACACGTTCACAAACGTATTCGAAAGCGCAATCGCAAGTGCGTATAATCCGCCAATCGTGAGGAGGAGCAATAAATCTCTTGTGACATCCATGTCCCCGAACATTTTCTTTAATCTGCTCATATCATTCATTCTCCTTTTCTACACAATAGTCTGTCTCATCAAAAGGCAGATATGTAAAAAAAGGAGGGAAAATATAAAAAGACCCGCTCTCAGAGAGAAGCAGGCCTTTTCAAATCAAATCATTTATTTAGCTTCGCTGTAAAGGCGAGCCACTTCATCCCAGTTCACAACATTCCAGAATGCTGAAATGTAATCAGGACGACGGTTTTGGTAGTTTAGGTAGTAAGCATGCTCCCAAACGTCTAGTCCTAGGATTGGTGTCTTTCCTTCAGTTAAAGGAGAATCTTGGTTTGGTGTGCTTGTGATTTCAAGTTTGCCATTGTTCACAACAAGCCATGCCCAACCAGAACCAAAGCGTCCTGCAGCTGCTGCAGCGAAATCAGATTTGAATTTTTCAAATCCGCCTAATTCTTTTTCGATCGCATCTGCAAGTTCACCAGTTGGTGCGCCGCCACCGTTTGGTGAAAGAAGCGTCCAGAATAATGAGTGGTTCGCATGTCCTCCGCCATTGTTACGTACAGCTGTACGAATGTTTTCAGGCACAGAGTTCAAGTTAGCCACTAGCTCTTCAATTGATTGATCTTCAAGAGCTGATACACCTTCGATTGCTTTGTTTAAGTTTGTTACATAAGTGTTATGGTGTTTTGTGTGGTGAATCGTCATTGTTTCCTTGTCGATATGTGGTTCTAATGCATCGTAAGCATATGGTAATTCTGGAAGTTTAAAAGCCATGGTTAAATTCCTCCTTAGAAATGTATGTACTGAAATGCTTCCTTAGTAAGCAAGCAATTCACCCTAATCAAAGAGTATCAAAAGAAACGGCTTGTTTCAACGTTATTGCTCATGATCTGAAACATTTCAGTGTTTATTTTGTATTTAACCCTTCAGAAAGAGTGTTAAACACCGATTTTCCATTTAGCGAAGCACATAAAACAAAAAGATTCCCAGCATCAGTGCTTGAATCAACCCTTTTGCAAATACGCCTGACACAAAACCAATTAATGAGCCAAGCCCAACTTTCACACTTGTCTTCAGATCTTTTTGATGAACGAGCAGCTCTGCGATGACACTGCCGATAAATGGACCAATGATAATTCCAGCAATCGGAATCACAAAAGGACCGGCTAAAAGCCCAATGGTACTTCCCCAAATGGCCGCCCGGCTGCCGCCAAAGCGTTTCACCCCAATCAGATTGGAGACATAATCCGCGGCAAATAACACAGCTGTAAACATGGCTTGAATGAGCCAAAAGGTGAGCGTCAATTTCTCAAAGCTAAAAAAGAGCCCATATAAAATAAACCCAAGAACCATGAAAACCACACTAGGAATGATTGGATAGACAAGTCCCACAAACGCAATGATAAATGCACAGCCGATCAAAATCCAATACAGCACGTCCAATCCGCAGCCGCCTCCTTTTTATATGCTGTATACATTATGCCTCATTCCTTCTATCTTAACCAGCAATGAAGGCCGTACTTGTACTGGATGGATAGACATTGATACAATGTGAGAAATAGAAAAGAATGTAGGAAGTGAATCGGTTGAACGTATTTAGTTTATTGTTAAAAGGAATTTATTCACCAAAAGATATTGCCAGAGCACGTTTTACTGGGATTGGAAAGGCTATTTTATTCATCTTTATCCTTTCGATCATCGCAGCTGTCCCCCAGGGCTATCATATGAGCAAAGAGATTTCAAATGCGATGTCAGGATTTCAGCATGTGATAAAAAAAGATTTACCCGACTTTTCCATTGAAAAAGGAACGCTTCAAGCGGATCAAAGCACGCCGATCGAAAAAGAAGAAAACGGCATCACGATTATTTTTGATCCCGCTGAAAAAATAAAATCAAGTGAGCTTGAATCAAAACAAACAGCCATTGCGTTATTGAAAGAAAAAGCAGTGATTGCCATTGACGGACAAATGACAGATATTCCATACCAGCTGCTTGGCGGAACACTCACAAAAGATGAACTTGCCAGCGTCACAAACCAGAATCAAGCGATCATTATCCCTGTCATTTGTGTCCTGCTGTACCTATCTACTGCTGCTCTCATGTTCATCAGCGCAACATTCCTAGCCATGCTTGGTACATTTATTAAACGAATGCAGCAAAAAGAGCTGTCCTTTCAAATGCTTTGGAAGCTCTCTGCCTATTCACTCACATTAACAACCGTCTTTTTCGCCATCATGAGTGCATTAAACACGCCAGTTGCGAACTCATTTTTATTAAATTGGGTGATTAACTTTATTTTCTTATATCTTGTCGTTAAAGAAATACCTGCAAAAAAATAAGCTCCCTCATTTCGGGGAGCTTTTTTATTTGTTTTGACCCTATGACTCATCTGGATGGATGATCGCAAACAAATAGTGATCCTCCCACTTATCATTGATCTTTACTTTTTTACGATGAAGTCCCTCATTTTCAAACCCTGTCTTCTCAAGCACACGAATGGAACCAATGTTAGATGGTTTTACGCCAGCCTCAATACGGTGAAGGTACAGTTCATAAAAGGCATAATCGATAATCAAACGAATCGCCTCTGTCATATACCCCTTCCCGCCTTGCCTTTCATCAAGCACATATCCAAGCAATGCCCCTTGAATCGGTCCTCTTTCAACAGAATGGAGTGAGATCGTTCCAATTAATGCATCTGTTTCATTTAAGAAAATACCGTGCATATAGGCTTCATCTTTTGCACGCCTTTGCATACCGCGGTTAATCCGTTCCTTTTGACGAGGTACAGTAAAAAAATCATCCTGAACCAAAGGTGTAAATTGCTGAAAATAGGTGCGATTCTCTCGTTCAAGTGTTAATAGAGCTTCTGCATCACTTTCTGTTAGTGTTCTTACATATATATTCTGACTGATTTTCTTCATATACTCTCCCCCTTTTTTTATTTTATCATAATAAAGAAAGCGCTTCGGCTTATCAAAGATTTTTCCGATTACAAGTCATACTAGAACTCACTAGAACCACCCTTCCTAGCTTTTTCACTCTTTTTGTTCTATCAACTCAGGGACAAACATACACTGAAGTAAACTCTTAAAAGCGGTGAGTAAAATGCGGCGAATTATTTTTTTACTAGTCAGTTTGTTTGTCCTCTTTATTATCTTTTTTGATTTGAAAAATGGAACGATCCCCGTTCAGGAAGGCCCTGCTGTTCCCGCCAGCGCCTTTCAAACAGCTGATAAACAGGCATATAAAACTGTCACTGTTAAACAAGGTCAAACCGTCGTCTCTATCGTACATACAAGTAAGCCATTAGATGAAGTGATCGAAGACTTTGAAGCACTGAATCAAGGCGTCAAAGCGAACGAAATTCGGGCAGGCAGCACATACAAGTTTCCGGTCTATAAGAGATAAAACGTTAATTCCTTGTCATTCATACGAAGAGACTGTTACAATATGAGATGTAAAACACGTCGTACACTGCAAACGAATTGCATGTACACTAAGGAGCGATTGACAAGTGAGTGAAGTCACACATCGTACAAAAACGCGTCCCGTCAAAGTGGGACCTTTAACTATAGGTGGAAACAATGAAGTCGTCATTCAAAGTATGGCGACAACCAAAACACATGATGTCGAAGCGACAGTAGCTGAAATTAAACGTTTAGAAGAAGCTGGCTGTCAAATCGTGCGTGTCGCATGCCCAGATGAGCGTGCAGCAAATGCGATTGCGGACATTAAAAAACAAATCAACATTCCCCTTGTTGTCGACATTCATTTTGACTACAAGCTTGCACTGAAAGCGATTGAAGCAGGTGCAGACAAAATTCGTATCAACCCAGGAAACATCGGAAGACGAGAAAAAGTCGAAGCTGTTGTGAAAGCTGCAAAAGAAAAAGGCATTCCAATTCGTATTGGGGTAAACGCCGGTTCGCTCGAGAAAAAGATTCTTGATAAATACGGCTATCCAACAGCAGATGGTATGGTTGAAAGTGCACTGCATCACATTAAAATTTTAGAAGACCTAGACTTTCATGACATCATTGTCAGTATGAAAGCATCTGATGTAAACCTTGCGATTGAGGCATACGAAAAAGCGGCAAAAGCCTTTGATTATCCTCTTCATCTTGGGATTACAGAATCAGGTACGTTATTTGCAGGTACTGTCAAAAGTGCAGCTGGTCTTGGCGCAATCTTGAATATGGGGATTGGTAACACACTCCGTATTTCATTAAGTGCTGACCCGGTCGAAGAGGTCAAAGTGGCACGTGAATTATTAAAATCATTTGGTCTTGCATCAAATGCAGCAACACTCATCTCTTGTCCAACTTGTGGACGAATTGAAATTGACCTCATTAGCATTGCAAATGAAGTCGAAGAATATATTTCTAAAATTAAAGCACCAATTAAAGTTGCTGTTCTCGGATGTGCTGTAAACGGTCCGGGTGAAGCGCGTGAAGCTGATATCGGCATCGCTGGTGCTAGAGGTGAAGGCCTCTTATTCCGCAAAGGTGAAATTGTTCGGAAAGTACCAGAAGAAACAATGGTCGAAGAACTGAAAAAAGAAATCGATAAAATCGCTGAAGAACATTATGCGAAAATGGAAGCTGAAAAAGCAAAACAAGCGAACGCATAACAAAGAACGCCTGACATCACTGTCAGGCGTTTTTCTGTTCCTGTCCTGTTAAAAGAACGGGGTGATAAAGATGCCGAGGATGACGGAAACGATTCCGATCCCGATTGACCATGCGCCAAGCGCATGTGCTCCTTTTCTTCTTGCAATATAACCAACGACGATTGCCGCTACGCCTAATAGCACCGGCAAGACAAATAGTGAGATAATCGCGATCGCGAGTGCTGTATAGCCTATCCCCTTACTGCCTGAATCGTCACCTACATGGTCACGTTCTCTTCTGTCTTCACGATCTCTCGATGCTTGATATGGCTCTGCAATTTCAGCAGCTGTTTCCTCTAAATAGCCATCATCATTACTAAAGTGTGTGTCGATTTCACGATCATTTCTTCTGAAATCTTCGTCTCTTTCCATGATCAATTCCCCCTTTTGGTTAGTAGAAAGGAGCTTTTTTAGTATGAGCAAAAATGTCTGTTTCATGTTTGCTAAAACTTGCTGGAAATGTGAATTGATTATGTTACACTTTAAGAGGATAAATATGAGGAGTGTGGGCATGTTACGTTTAGGAATTGATATCGATGGCACAGTCACGGCGCAGGACACCTTTGTCCCCTACTTAAATGAGTCGTTTCAATGTGACATCACACTAGATGATATGACGGAATATGATTTGACGAAGCTTTTAAAGATTTCAAATGAAGAATTTTGGGGCTGGATGAATGAGTATGAGCCTCTTATTTATAAACAGGCAAAGCCTGCCGAGGGTGCAAAAGAAATCCTCAATCAAATGAAACATCATCATCAATTGATTTATATCACAGCCAGAAGGCAGCATCACTCAGACATCACCTACAAATGGTTTGAGGAGAATCATGTCCATTATGACGACATCGAGCTTGTTGGCGGACATCATAAGGTGGCAGCTGTTCAAAAACATAAGATCGATGTGTTTTTTGAAGATCACCATGGCAATGCCACAATGATTGCAAAAGAAGCTGACATTCCAGTGATTCTGTTTAACTCACCGTATAATCAAATGCCAATTGATGAACGGATCATTCGGGTTAATAACTGGCAAGAAGCATCCCAATGGATCAAACAGTATGAAAAGCGTCTGCAAACTGCTTACTAAAACAGATTAAAAGCCGATACGTTTTTAATGTATCGGCTTTTGGATTGTACGATGATGTCCTTCTTTTATTAAAAAATGGTAAAGTGCACCCATCATACCTGCCTGATTGAAGTAATAGCACGTTTCCAGTGTCACCTGTATGTTTTTCCATGCATGCAAAGTATGTAAATGTTTTTCAATGTTTGGAATCAAATCGGGCCTTGCACTCACGCCCCCGCCAATGAGGATTTTCTCTGGATTGAGAACTGTTGCCACATTGTAAATGCCAATTGCGATTCGCTTGTACCACTGATCGATCATCTTCTCAATGGCCGGATCTTGCTTGGCTTTTTCAAAGATTTCTTGACCGTCGATTTGCTGACTTTGTGGAATGCCCTGCTGCTCTTTGTAACTTCGTATCAATCCAGCTGTCGAAGCACTGCTGTTGAGTGTGGTAAACTGACCATTTTCTGTTTCTGTCAGCATCATGCCAAATTCACCGCCGCGAAAAGAGGCACCGCGCACAAGCTCGCCACCAGCAAAAATACCACCGCCGACACCAGTCCCAAGCGTCATACATATAAAGCTGTCACACTCTTTCGCATGACCACTAAATTTTTCAGCCAGAGCTGCACAGTTCGCATCATTTTCTACTTCTACACGAAGTGATGTTTTTTCTTCCAAAAGCGTTTTGACATTTTGGCCATTTAAAGCAATAATCGCTCCTGCAAATTCCGTATAACCCGTTTGACTGTCAACAAACCCCGGAAGACTCATCGCAATCCCTTTGATATCCCAAGTCCTTTGATACTCTTTCACCACGTTCTCCATGTCCTCTAAAAACGGCTCAAGCTGCCGGCAGTTTGTTTCGTAGTCGCCGCTCGTGATCAGCTCACCATGTCGATCCATGACCCCATGCTTTGTTTTTGTCCCGCCTACATCGAATACGATATAATACGCCACTTTTGACCCCTCCCCCTATTTCTAAAGACTCAAATCTGCTTCTATAGATGATCTGTTGTTCTCATTTTAATGAAACAGCTATCCTTTGTAAAACGTTTTCAACATGACAAAACAAAAAGCCAGCCCATCGGCTGGCTTCTTTCATGAATGAACTTCCTTCGGTTCGCAAGAAGGACACGTTCCGTAAATTTCAAATTTATGTCCGCTAATGTGATAATCCTCTAGATCAGCATCAAGCTTGTCCATAGGGCAAGCGTCGATTTCCTTTGTTTTACCGCATGTCAAACAAATAAAGTGGTGATGATGATGGGAAAACGAACATTTAAAACGAAACAGTTTCTCCCCTGATAATTCCGTTGTCTCTAATATCCCAAGATCTTCATATAAAGACAGGTTTCGATAAATCGTATCAAAACTAAGCCCTGGGTAATCTTCACTTAAAGCTGTTAATACATTTTTAGCGGTCAAGTATTTATCAGAATCAGAAAACAATTGAAGCATATCTTCACGTTTGCTTGTATATTTATAGCCTTTTTCCTTTAATAAATCAAGCGCTTCTTGTACGTTCATGATGATTCCCCCTTCTGAATTTCCCAATACTAATACACCCGATTAAAATCAAGATAGACAGCATCACAATGGTTCCACCCGGCGCTAAATCAAGATAATAACTTAAAATCAAGCCGACCATGACAGACAATTCCCCAAATAAGATGGAAAGGAAAATCGCCTGTTTAAACCCTTTGGCAATCCGAATACTTGCCGCAACAGGCAGTGTCATGAGTGCCGACACTAGGAGTGTACCGACAATACGCATCGATGCTGCGATGACAAGTGCAACAACTAAAATAAAAATAAAATGAATCCACTTCGCTGAAATACCAGAAGCCTTCGCATGTTCTTCATCAAAAGAAAGCAAAAACAATTCTTTATACAAGAGCACAACCACTAATACAACGACAAGTGAGATTCCAACAATAATCCAAAGATCGAGTCTTGAAACCGCACTGACACTTCCGAACAAATAACTGAACAAATCTGTATTAAAACCATTTGCAAGTGAAATGAAAATAACAGAGATCCCAATACCACCTGATAAAATAATGGGAATCGCCAGCTCCTGATAATGTTTATACACAGAGCGCAGACGTTCAATAAACAACGAGCCAGCCACAGAAAAAGCCATTCCTAAGTAAAGCGGGCTAACCCCTGTCAAAAGTCCAAACTTTTTATCAAGGAATAAACTTGCCGCTATCCCAGCAAGTGATACGTGACTAAGCGCATCTGCGATGAGAGAGAGCCTTCTCACGACAATAAATACACCAAGTAAGGGCGCAATAAAGCCGATCAGCATCCCTGCGATAAACGCATTTTGTAAAAATTCATAATGAAAAAATGGAAATAGCATTATTCATGTCCCCCATGATGGTGATGATCGTGATGAATCACTTGAATGTCATGCCCGTAAAACTGAGAAAGCGCCTGATCATCCATCGAATCAAACGTTTCCGCATCTCCATGAAAATGAAGTGTCTGATTTAAACAAGCCACATGCGTGACTTTGTCAGAAACGGTTCCTACATCATGTGTAACGAGAATTAAAGACATTCCTTTTTCTTTGTTCAATGTTTCTAACAGCTGATAAAAGCCTTCTACTGTTCTTTGGTCTACACCCACAGTCGGCTCATCTAAAATAAGCAGCTTCGGCTGACTGACGAGTGCACGGGCAATAAATGTACGCTGCTGCTGACCGCCTGAAAGCTCACCAATGTTTTGGTGTTTTAAGTCCTGTATGCCAACTGAGCGGATGGCCTCATCTACTTGAAGCTTATCCTGCTTACTCATGCGTTTGAATAAACCAATCTTCGCCGTTAAACCACTTGCCACGACCTCGTATACAGAAGCAGGAAACCCTGTATTAAAGCTATTTGCCTTTTGAGAAACAAATCCAATTTGATCCCAGTCTTTAAATTTTTGAGCAGGTGTGCCAAACAGCTTCAATTCTCCCTGCTGGGGTTTAATCAAGCCAAGCAGGCATTTTAATAAGGTTGTTTTACCAGATCCATTCGGTCCAACAAGTGCTAGAAAGTTTCCTTCCTCTACCGTTAAATGAATGTGATCGATGACATTTCGCTGTCCATATGAATACGAAATGTCCTTCATTTCAATAATTGGCTTTGCCATAAATCTTTCCACCTTTAATCCAATATAAAAAGAATGATTACGATTTATACAACAAAAAGAAAATGGCAAAAGCCATTTTCTTTGTCCATACATACATTTCATTATATAAAAGAAAGATAAAAAAGTAAAATAAAAGCTAATGAATGGCTGTTTTGAATTTACCGCCTTTTGTTTCATGCGTATCCATAATCGTAATAAAGGCTTGACCATCAATTTCAAACACGATAGATTTCAGTTTCGTAATTTCAAGTCTTGTCACGACGGCGTAAATGACATCTTTTTCTTCATCAGTATAACCGCCTTTTCCTCTAAGCTTGGTGGTTCCCCTGCCGAGACGATGAAGGATCGCATCTGAAATTTCATCATAATAATCCGAAACGATAATGACAGCTTTTGTTTCATCTAGTCCTTGAATGACAGCATCAATTGTTTTCATTGCCAAATAATATGTCATGACAGAATACATAGCCTGCTCCGGTCCGAAGACAAAGCCTGCCCAAATAAAAATGAACACATTGACGATCATGACAAACTCACCGACGGAGAAAGGAATTTTTTTCGTCAGAAGAATTCCTAAGATTTCCGTTCCGTCCATTGAGCCTCCATTCCGTATCACAAGCCCAACGCCAAACCCGAGTAACAGCCCTCCAAATACAGTAGCTAAAATCGGCTGCGTCGTAAATGCTTCTACATGATGGAGTGAAGATTCAATCACGGCCAAGCTGACAATCCCAATCACAGTGGAAATCAAGAAGGTTTTCCCAATATGTTTGTATCCTGATATCATAAATGGAATATTTAAAATGACAACAATCGTAGCAAAATTAATGAATGGGTTATCCGTAAAAAGATAATCCAAAATAAGCGAAATACCGATGATGCCTCCATCAATAATATTGTTTGGCACTAAAAATAATTCAATGCTGACTGCTGCACATGCAGCTCCTACTAGAATCAGAAAAATTCTCAAAATAAAATGAGGCACTGATTCCTTTTTATGCTGTTTACTATTTGCCATACGTTCTCCCTTCTACACATGTTTAGTTTTCAATGAACATTTTATTCACTTTACTATTTTATCATTTCACAGAGTAAAATAAAATTTTTTGCACATTTTCCGTTTTCGCCCATACATTGATACAGAGGGGAGGAATGGAATTGATTTTAATTCAAAAAATTGTGTTGCAGCGTCTGAATCAGATCACAGCAAATGACTTGTTAAGGTATGCGAAACAGTATGGGGTCAGTTTAACATCCAATCAGGCTGCTGAGGTCGCCAAACTCATGAATGGGAAAAACGTCAATATTTTTAACGATGCAGAGCGCAACCGGCTGCTTAAGCAAGTGGAAGCGATTACGTCTAAACAAACTGCACAGACCGTCAACGATCTGTTTAATCAGTTCACAAATTAGGCAAAAAAGGGCCGCATTTAGCGGCACCTCATCACATTGCATGCACTTTTTATTGACCCGTAATCTTATCTAGTAAACCTTCATCAAATTGCTTTTCTTTCAGCATCGCAATTTCGAATTTATAAGGTGGTTTCTTGTTCTTTTTATCTTCACCTACATAAGGCGTTTCTAGAATCTTCGGCACATCTTGAAGCTGTGGATGATGAACGATATAGCTCAGGGCATCAAAACCAATTTCTCCAAAACCGATATTTTCATGTCGGTCTTTTCTTGCGCCTTGTACATTTTTACTATCATTAATATGAAGAACTTTGATTCGGTCGATCCCGACAATTCGATCAAATTCTTCTAATACTCCATCAAAATCACTCACAATGGGATAACCAGCATCGTGCGTGTGACACGTATCAAAGCAAACAGAAAGTGCTTCGTTATGTGTCACACCGTCAATAATTTGGGCAAGCTCTTCAAAGCTTCTTCCGCACTCTGATCCTTTTCCCGCCATTGTTTCCAGCGCAATTTGAACCTCCTGCCCCTTCACAATGACTTCATTGAGACCTTCAATGATTTTTTGAATTCCAGCATCTGCACCTGCTCCGACATGCGCACCTGGATGAAGAACAATTTGTCTTGCACCTAGCGCTTCTGTACGCTCTATCTCAGAGCGAAGGAAGTCCACTCCAAGCTCAAATGTCGCTGGATTCACTGTGTTCCCAATATTGATAATATACGGTGCATGAACGACGATATCTGTCATACCATGCTCTTTCATATGCGCTTGTCCAGCTTCAATATTGAGATCTTCAATTTTTTTACGGCGCGTATTTTGCGGTGCACCTGTATAAATCATAAAAGTATTTGAACCATAAGAGGCAGCTTCCTCACTCGCTGCAAGAAGCATATGTTTTCCGCTCATGGATACATGTGATCCAATCTTCAACAATGTGTCCCCCTACTTTCCGTTACGCTTTGACTTTCTACGTTCTTGTCTTTTGATCTTATCCATCTCACGTGTCATTTTCTTTTTATATCCAGGTTTGACGGCTTTCGGTTTTCTGACAAGGCGTTTTGCTTTTTCTTCAATTTCATTTGGTGCTTTTTTACGTCTTTGACGCTTCAAACGATCATCTGCATCTCGCCATTCGCCATGAACAATCGTTTTGTTTTCAAACACAACACCCATTTTTTCAATTTGAACGAGTGCATCCTCATCAGCGAGATCATAAATGGTCATTGCAATGCCAGATGAACCAGCGCGAGCCGTTCTTCCCACACGGTGAACATAAAAATCAAGATCGGATGGGAGCTCATAGTTAATCACGTGGCTGACGCCCTTAATATCAATCCCGCGGGCAGCAAGATCAGATGCCACAATATATGTGAACTCCAAATCTTCAATTTGTTTCATCACTTTTTTACGTTCACGAGGCGTTAAACCACCATGAAGTACCCCAATTTTCATTCCTTTTTCCTGTAGGAATGAGGCAATTTCATCAACAGTTGATTTCGTATTCGCAAAGATGATCCCTAAATAAGGCTGTACATTCGTCACCATTTCATGAAGTAATTTTAATTTATCTCGTTGTTTAGATGGAACTAAAATATGCTGAATGTTTTCAGCCGTAATGCGTTTCGGTTCAACATGTGCATATTTCGGATTATCCATATATTTTTTGAGGAAAGGTTTTAATTTTTCTGGAATAGTTGCTGAGAACACGAGCATTTGCAACTGTTCTGGCATTTGTGAGCCAATACGATCCACATCTTCTAAAAAGCCCATATCTAGCATAAGGTCTGCTTCATCAATGACAAGAGATGTTGCTTTGTACACATTCAGCGCTTGCTCATGAATAAGATCAGCAATACGTCCAGGAGTGCCGACCACTAAGTGCGGCTGATTCTTTAGCTTTTGAATGGATTTCTGCTTGTCTGTTCCGCCAATGTAAAGCTTTGCCTTGATTTCTTCTTCTGGAGGCGTATTTTTTAAGATCGTTTGTGCTTCTTTAAAAATTTGATTCGCTAATTCTCGTGTTGGTGCAGTAATGACCACTTGTACTTGCTCTTTGCTTGGATCAATTGAATGAATAAGCGGCAATAAATACGCATGGGTTTTTCCTGTTCCTGTTTGAGACTGCCCAATCACACTTTCACCTTTTAAAACAGCAGGGATAATTCTTTTTTGAATATCAGTCGGCTCATAAAAGCCCAGTTCATGAATAGCATCTATAATAAAAGACTTTAATTCATATGTCGTAAATTTCGTTTCTTTCATGTTTTCACTCCTTAAGGCAATGCCTTTTTGCTCATCTCCTCATTATAGCTGATTTTCAGCAAAAAAACCATGTCCGCTTTTCTCACAGGAAACCAAATGATACTTCCCTGCATAACCTATGAAGAGAAAGAGAATGCAGTAAGGGAGGTACAAGTATGTTAGGGCAAAGGCCTATGGGCGATTTTCAGCCGCATCGCCCCTCACGCCGGCACCTTGGAAATGGCGGACAGCCCGGGATTTTTCAACGGAGACAGCAGGCTCCGATCGAACAGCCTTTTCAAGGGCAAGGCAACCAATTTCAACAAATGATGCCTCGCTCTCCGTCTGTACAAGGCGGCGGTCTACGCGGGATGGGTGGCATTCCTGGAGGCGAAAGCCGTGCACTAGGCGGCGGAGCCGGAATTAAGGGCATGCTGGCAAAATTTCTTCCTGGATCTGGAGGTGGTGCGGGATTACAAGGAATCCAGAGCTTCGCAAACCCTGCGAACCTTTCAAGCATGTTAGGAAATGTTCAAAAAGTACTCGGAATGGCGCAGCAATTCACGCCTATGATTCAGCAATATGGTCCTTTAGTCAGAAATTTGCCTGCCATGATTAAACTCTATAGCCAGCTTGGCAGTGCGGATGATGATGAAACAAATACGAATGATGCAGACGAAGAACCAAAAGAAATCACTGCAGAAACAGACGTTCCGCACGAACCGGTTGATGATGAAATAGAAGAAGGAAAAGAAGAAGAACCAGAGGACATCCTTGTCAAAAAAGGGACTGTACACACATCAACTGCTCCTGAAGTAAAACCGAAAAAAAGATCGGGCAGTTCCATTCCGAAACTATATGTCTAGTGACCTTTTAAAGGCGAAGTGTTTCCCATGTATAACAATCTTTGATATATGCGCTTACTTTGGCTATAATGAAGGAAGAGAATGATCAAAAGCCGTTTTTCACGGCTTTTTATATTGTTCTTCTCTAGCAGCACTTCCCTACAGGAGGACGAATAAATGAATGTAATTAAAATTTCGCCGCGTGGCTATTGCTATGGCGTTGTAGATGCAATGGTCATTGCTAAAAATGCCGCACTTGATAAAAACTTGCCACGCCCAATTTATATATTAGGTATGATTGTGCACAACAAACATGTCACAGATGCCTTCGAAGAAGATGGAATTTACACACTGGACGGACCAAACCGTCTGGATATTTTAAAGCAGGTTGAAAGTGGTACAGTCATTTTCACCGCTCACGGCGTATCTCCTGAAGTCCGTCAAATTGCAGAAGAAAAAGGCCTTGTCGCCATTGATGCGACCTGTCCAGATGTCACGAAAACACATGAACTCATTTCAGAAAAAACAGCTGATGGATATGACATTATTTATATCGGGAAAAAGGGGCACCCTGAGCCAGAAGGAGCCGTCGGTGTTGCACCTGACAAAGTCCACCTTGTTGAAACAGAAGCTGATATTAAAGCGCTCGATTTAACGTCAGATAAACTGCTCATCACCAATCAGACGACAATGTCTCAGTGGGATGTTCATGATCTGATGGAGCTCATTAAAGAAAAATATCCTCACGTCGAGTACCATCAAGAAATCTGCCTTGCGACACAGGTACGTCAGGAAGCTGTGTCACAGCAAGCAGGCCAAGCCGATCTGACCATTGTGGTCGGCGATCCAAAAAGCAATAACTCAAATCGTCTGGCGCAAGTGTCAATGGAGATTGCAGGAACGCAGGCTTACCGAATTGGTGATCTCAGTGAGCTAAAGCTTGAATGGCTCCAAGGGGTAAAAACCGTTGCCGTTACTGCAGGTGCTTCCACACCAACACCTATTACAAAAGAAGTCATTCGTTTCTTAGAAAACTACGAACCTGATGATGAATCAACATGGAAAATTGAACGGACGGTTCCTCTTTCTAAGATATTACCTCGCGTGAAAACAAAGAAATAAAAAAACGTCAGAGCTGCTATGCTCTGACGTTTTTGCTTACACAAATTGAAACGGGTTTGTGTTTGATTCTGATACAAAGAATTGCACATCATATTTTTTATCTGTACATAGCGATTCTAACTTTGTCTTTACGCCCTCTTTCATGATCTTTTCTGCGTAATGACCTGGGTCCACTACATTCAGTCCGAGCATCATGGCATCGTGAGCGACATGGAAATAAAGGTCGCCAGTCACGTACACATCTGCACCCATTCTTTTCGCTTGATGAATATATTTATTTCCGTCTCCTCCAAGCACAGCTACTTTTTTCACGACCGCTTCCTGATCTCCTACAAAACGCGCTCCATTCACATCTAACTTCGTTTTCACAAATTGAGTGAAGTCTTTAAGTGTCATAGGTTCTTTTAATTCTCCAATACGCCCAAGGCCTTTTTGAATAGGAGGAAGATCTGTCGTGTGTACACTGTAAGCCACTTCTTCATAAGGGTGTGCTTTGATCATTTCACGAATCACTTGTTTTTCAATACTCGCTGGGAAAATGGTTTCGATTCGTACTTCTTTCACAAATTCCAATTTACCCGTCTCACCAATAAATGGCACAGCTTCTTCTGATGGCAGAAAACTGCCTGTCCCTTCATTTGAAAAAGCGCAATGACTGTAGTTGCCAATATGGCCAGCTCCCGCATTTCCTAAAGCCGTCCTGATGGCCTCTTCAAATTCCACTGGAACATACAAGGCTAGCTGCTTAATTGGATCTTCGTATGTTGGAACTAGCACTTTTGTTTCCCCGAGCTCTAAAGCCTCTGCAAGCAAGTCATTGACTCCTCCATCAGCCACATCCAGGTTTGTATGTGCTACATACACCGCAATATCATGTTTGATGCATTTCTCAATGATCCGTCCTGCCGGCTGATCTGTCGCCACATGTTTTAATGGACGGAAAATTGGCGGATGGTGGGCAATAATGAGATCCACCTTCCGCTCAATTGCCTCATCTACCACATTTTCTAATACATCTAAGGTGATCATGACATTGGTCACTTTTTTATTCAGCGTTCCAATCTGGAGCCCGATTTTATCACCTTCCACCGCATATGCCTTTGGTGAGAATTGCTCAAATAATTGGATGATTTCATGCCCGTTCACTGTTTTAGCCAACAGTCAAAACCTCCTTTAGCATTTTTATTTTCGCATTCAGCTCTTTCAGACGTTCTTTGTTCTCTTCCGTCGGCGCTGCTTGTTGAATCTGGCCTTCTATATGCTCCATGTGCTGAAGCTCATTCATCCATTTGCGCCGGAAGACATCATTTTGCTCTTTGGCGAGAAACGGACCAACGAGCATGCCTTTTTCAATCGACATGCCTTCATAGGCTTTATCTTTGTCGCCAGTTTTGGCAATGATGATTTCGTATATTTTGCCATCCTCTTCTAAAATCACTTCATCCATCAGTTCATACCCCTCTTGATAGAGCCATAAACGAATATGGTGGGCATGAATATTAGGCTGAAGAATAAGCCTCTCCTGTCCTGTGAGCTTGTGTTTACCTTCATTTAGAATGCTTGCTATGAGTGCTCCGCCCATCCCTGCAATCGTGACAGCATTTACCTCGCCTTTTTCAATCACTTCAAGGCCATTTCCTTTTCTGACTGAAATCTGCTCATCTAATTCAAGCCTATGTACTTGCTGCTTCGCAGATTGAAGTGGTCCATCAGTAATTTCACCAGCAATGGCTTTCAATGCTTTATGATGTAATATCGCATAACATGGCAAATAGGCATGATCTGAGCCAATATCAGCAAAGACCGCCTCTTTTGGTAAAAAGTCTGCGACTCTTTTTAATCGTTTTGACAAATTCATTTCATTCATCCATATCACTACTTTTCTTTAATGTTCATACTTGTCTATCTTATATAAATTATGGACTTTTTAAAAGTCGTTTTCAAATGAAAAAAGCTCTTCTGATGAAAAAGAGCTTTTTGCGCTTTATTATTTAATTTTGGATACCCATTCTGACATTTCATCGAGCTTTTCATTCGGAATTAGCCCGCCCGGCATCCCATTTCCGCCTTCTTGAATTTTCTTCTTGATGTCTGCTACTTCAAGCTTGTCGCCAACACCTTTTAATGCAGGACCAGCGCCACCTTCGTAGTTTTCCCCATGACAGCTAATACAGTTCTGCTTATACAATTCTTCCGGCGTTGCATTTGCGGTCTCTTCTTGCTTTTGCTCTTTGCCCCCAGAGGCAATTTTGTCTTCATCTTTCAGCCCCTTCATTGATAAGAAAAAAGTGAGTCCAATACCTAAAATGGCAATCAATAAGAATGGTATAAGTGGATTCCGTTTCATTTCTTTCATCCTCCCCTTTGTGAAAAACCCCTTTGAGACTATGCAAACAATTCTAATTCTACTTTAATTTTACAAAAAGTAAACGAATTATGATACAAAACTTTGGTCAAGTTCACAGATTAGACAAAAATGATTCAAAATGAGAAAAGAAGCCTTCAGCACATTTAGATGTATTTTTTATACATCTTTTCTCTAAGAACGTTGCAAATTCATTTGTTATTCAGTAAAATATAATCAGATCAAAAAAGCGTTTTCATTTTGATGAAGAAAGAACGGATCTCTCTCAAGATCCGTCCGGTTTCTATTCTAAGAAGTCTTTTAATCGTTTACTTCTGCTTGGGTGTCTTAATTTACGAAGAGCTTTCGCTTCAATTTGGCGAATACGCTCTCTTGTTACGCCAAACACCTTTCCTACCTCTTCTAATGTGCGTGTTCTTCCGTCATCTAGTCCGAAACGCAGTCTCAGCACATTTTCTTCACGGTCCGTTAGCGTATCTAATACATCTTCAAGCTGCTCTTTTAAGAGCTCATAGGCAGCATGGTCTGATGGAGAAGTCGCCTCTTGGTCTTCGATAAAATCACCAAGATGCGAGTCATCTTCCTCACCAATAGGTGTTTCTAAAGATACTGGCTCTTGCGCAATTTTAAGAATTTCTCTTACTTTCTCTGGTGTTAAATCCATGTCTTCCGCAATTTCTTCTGGCGTTGGTTCTCTACCTAGATCTTGTAGAAGCTGTCTTTGAACACGGATTAATTTATTAATGGTTTCCACCATATGAACCGGGATCCGGATTGTTCTCGCCTGATCGGCAATCGCACGTGTGATCGCCTGTCTAATCCACCAAGTCGCATATGTTGAGAATTTGTATCCTTTGCGGTAATCAAACTTCTCAACCGCCTTCATGAGCCCCATGTTTCCTTCTTGAATCAAGTCAAGGAACAGCATACCACGACCAACATAACGTTTCGCAATGCTGACAACGAGACGAAGGTTCGCTTCCGCTAATCTTCTTTTTGATTCCTCATCGCCTTCTTCAATCTTTTGAGCATACGTAATCTCTTCTTTAGCAGATAGCAAATTGACGCGCCCGATCTCTTTTAAGTACATACGAACAGGATCATTAATTTTGACACCTGGTGGTACGCTTAAATCATTCAGGTCAAATTCCTCTTCTGCCTTAGCCAGCTGCTGAACATTTGGGTCTTCAGTCTCTTCATTTTCACTGATGAGTTCTACACCCTGTTCGCCTAAGTATTCATAGTATTCATCCATCTGGTCTGATTCAATTTCAAAGCTAGACATACGCTCTGCAATTTCTTCGTATGTTAAAACGCCCCGTTTTTTACCCGTTTCAGTGAGCTTATCTCTCACCTGTTCAAAGGTTAATTCAGTTTCAGTTTCGTGGGCTTGTTTATCAGCCATTATGGATCCCTCCTTCCAAAGCTTGCAACGAATTCTAAAGTAACTTGCGATTTGCTTCTGCTCTGCCTTTCTCTCTCTATCAAACAGAATGAGCAAATAGGAATAAAATAAATAATGATGAAGGCAAGATGCTTGCGGTCTTATGCTCCTCCCATTAAAGGATTCATTGCCAGCCGTAAGTCTTGTCATAAATAGTAGACGTATTACTTCAGCGAACGGTTCAACTGAATAATTTCTTTTGCAAGTGTTGCCGCTTTGAAGAAATCTTTTTGCCTCTCCGCTTCTGCACGTTCTAGTTCTTTTTCCTTTATCATTGACAAATTCCGATGATTCAACACTTTTTTTACATAATCACTTAATTCAGCTTCACTTAGTTCGTCTCCAACTTGAATCATGAAAATATCCGTCAGGAGCTGATTGATCACATCATCTTCTATACGGTTCATCAGATGCTGCGGGGTCGGCTCCTTGCCTTCTTCATACAATGCATAAATGTATGTTGCCAGCGCTCTGTGCGAATCTATATTAAATTCAAACCCTATCCTATCAAGCACTTTTCGGATCACGTCATCATTTTTTAACATATGTGCAAGGAGCATTCGCTCTGCGTTTTCATATGCCGGCCTTAGACGTTTTCGTCTTACCTGTGTTGACAGATGTGCACGCCGCTTTTCAAGTCCATTTTCTTCTTGCGAGCTCTTGGCCTCTTGTCGCTGCTGCTTTTCAAAAAGCTCCAATTGCTCCTTTAATGAGTCAAGTGAAATGGAGAACTCCCCAGCCAGCTGCTTCATGTAAATCTCTTGTTCCAAGGAACCGTTTAATCGGCTAATTTCTCGGAGAACCTGCTTCATGTAAGTCAGGCGGTCTCCTTCGTCAGACAAATTCTTTCCTCTTCGGAAAAAGTTCATCTTAAATGTCATTAATGTCACACTTGCATCTATGATGTCATTCCTAAATTTCTCGCCGCCATATTTACGAATGTAATCATCTGGATCAAGTCCATCTGGTATCATGGCAACGCGAACTTTACATCCTCTTTTTCCAAGCAAATCTGATGCTTTCATGGTCGCTTCATACCCGGCCGTGTCAGAGTCATAACACAAAATGATCTCTTCTACGTTCCGCCTAAGAAGCTTTACGTGCTCTTCTGTTAAAGACGTACCCATTGTTGCAACACTTTCGCCAACACCACTTGTGACAGCCGAGATGACGTCAGCAAATCCTTCGAAAAGGACTGCACGTTCGCGTTTTCTAATATGCATACGCGCGTCATGAAAGTGATAAAGCAGCTTACTTTTATGAAAAAGTGGCGTTTCAGGACTATTCATATACTTTGGCTGCTGATCACCAAGTGATCTTCCAGAAAAAGCGACGACCGTCCCGTGATGATCATGAATTGGAAACATGACACGATCTCTAAAGCGGTCAAAAAAACCTGTGCCGTTTTCTCGTTGAATCAAAAGACCAGCCTTCTCCATCATCGCAGGATCAAACCCTCGTTTTTCTAAAAACTTGGTCACGAAATCCCACGAGTCGAGAGCATACCCGATCTCAAACTTGGCAATTGTTTCATCCGTAAAGCCCCTGGACCTTAAATAATCGAGTGCGTTTTGACCTTCCTTTGTATTTACCAGCAAATGGTGGTAAAATTTCTTAAGAAGCTCATGCGCCTCAATCATTTTATGATCTGCTGTATCCTCTTGCTGTGAGGAACTGATCTGCGCATTCGCTACATGATCCGGCAAATCAATATGGTACTTATCAGCAACATGTGAAACGGCTTCAATAAATGAGTAGCCTTCCATTTGTCTGAGGAACGAAAATACATTGCCTCCTGCACCACAGCCAAAACAATGGAAGATTTGCTTATCTGCTGAAACAGAGAATGAAGGAGTATTTTCACCATGGAATGGACAAAGACCGAAGTAATTCCGACCTTGTTTTCTAAGCTGTACGTATTCTCCAATCACTTCGACAATGTCTGCGTTTTTTTGGATTTGCTCCAAAAGTTCATCTGGTATACGTTTGCTCATCCTAATAACACTCCGTCGTACATTATTCGCCTTTTAATTCAAAAATCCTTCATGATTCGACAGGATTTTTTGTAGTTGGGCAATAAATCGCTTTTTATCCTCTTCTAAAAGCTTTTTGGGACCTTTTCCGTATACACCTTTTCTTCGCTGTTTACTGGAAACATGCCTGCGTTCCAAATCAAAATCAATTGTTTCGTTTGTGTACATTCGTCCTCTTTCAGACAGAACAATGACTTGTCTTGGAAGCAGTAAGGAGGCCAGACCAATATCCTGGGTGACAACAATATCGTGCTTGACAGCTAAGTTCGCAATGACTAAATCTGCTGCTTCCTTATGTGTATCAACAAACCGCCAATCTTCAAGTGGTGATCGTTTGGTTTGAAAATGCTCATATGAAGCAATGAAAGTCACAGGCACTTGAAATTGAGATGCGACAGAAAGGATTTCGTCTTTTACAGGACAAGCATCTGCATCGACATAAATCGTCCTTTCTTTTTTACGTTCATTCAGGTGACTAATTCTCCATCCCTCCACCTTATTCCTGCTTTAGAGAAGCAAAAAGACCATACTTTTCCCCCATAAAGCAATCAACAGTAAAACTCATTTTGTCGAAAAGTTATGTTCAGAATCACTTGACTTCTGCCAATATTAGTTTATTCGTTCTTGACTTAACTTAAACCTAAAATCAATCATTTTATCACAATTTTTTATTATAATACAAATGCAGCAAATATGCTATTGTTTTTGTTTACCCGTTTCCCACCATAGGAAAAACCCAGGAGGAGCATCCTGAGTTTATTCGGAACCTCTTTTGGTCAGCATTTGATGAATGACATTTGCTGTCTCCTCAACTGCTTTATTCGATACATCAACAACTTGACAGTTAATGCGGTCAACCACTTTTTCAAAATATTCTAGTTCCTCTTTAATCCGCTCGATATTCGCATAAATGGCACGGTCATTTAAACCGAGTGATTTTAAACGTTCTTTACGGATATGATTTAGTTTATCTGGACTAATTTTCAGGCCGATGCATTTTTTTGGATCAACTGAGAATAACTCCTCTGGCGGATCAACTTCAGGAACAATCGGAACGTTTGCTACCTTCAAGCGTTTATGTGCTAAGTATTGAGAAAGTGGTGTCTTAGACGTACGCGATACACCAATCAGCACAATATCAGCCTTTAGAATACCTCTTGGGTCCCGGCCATCATCATATTTCACAGCGAACTCAATGGCTTCTACCTTTTTAAAATAGTCCTCATCTAATTGACGTACACGACCTGGCTCATGTTTCGCTTCATTTCCATATGCCGTCTCCATTTTATCAATAAGTGGACCGATAATGTCATAGTACACGACGCCATTCGCTTCTGCTTCTTCTATTAAGAATTGGCGCATTTCTGGCACAACAAGAGTAAAGCAAACGATCCCATTATCTGCTTTCGCCAATGAAATCACTTCTTTAATCGTACCGACATCCTCTACATATGGGATTCTTCTAATATTTGAATGGTCGGATGAGCCGCCATCAAATTGGCTAAGTGCCGCTTTGACCACGAGCTCTGCCGTTTCTCCTACTGAATCTGATACAACAAAAATTACGCGATTACTCATAACATCCCCTCGCAGTCTTCTGTAATTAGATAATTTCGTTCTCTGATAAGCTAACAAGTATTTTCGTCATGTTTGTTTTCGTAATTCTGCCGACCACTTCAAAGCCTTTATCCGTATCTTTTATAACAGGAAGTGCATCTATTTGCTTTTCAATCAAGTGCTTGGCCACATCCATAATAAAATCTTCTTTGCGGCAAACGGTAATGTTCGGCATTCTTGTCATAATAATATGGACAGGTATAGATGGAAGCTCTTGTTTCCCAATACTTGCTCGAAGGAGGTCTTTTCTTGATAACACGCCTGTTAAAATAGAGTGATCGTCCACAACGAATAATGTGCCCACATCCTCTAAAAACATCGTACAAATCGCATCATAAACCGAAACATTCTCGTGTATCACGACCGGAATGGACTGAAAATCTTTCACTTGAAGTTTTTTCAGCTTATCTGCCAGAAGCTGCGTGCCTGTTTTGCCTGTAAAAAAGTAGCCGACCCTTGGTCTTGCTTCTAAAAAGCCAGACATCGTTAAAATGGCTAAATCCGGTCTGAGGGTAGCCCTTGTTAAGTTCAGCCGATCGGCGATATGCTCTCCAGTGATCGGACCATTCTCTTTGACAATCTGTAAAATCTGCTCTTGCCGTTTATTTAACTCGATTGTACTCACCACCTTTAAATAGAGAGAGCGAATCCTTACTTTATGTATATCAATTTCATAACTCATCATATTATAGCGCATCTTCGTCCGAATGAAACAAAAATCCACTCAAAAACCGTGAATTAAATGAGTAAAAAACGATTGCCCTTCGAAAAAGGCAACCGTTCTTAGGTATTTATTTTACAATTAAATTGTTCATATTCGCAAATGATTGAATGACTTTTGCAAGTTTGACCATTTGTGCCAAACGATTTTGTTTCAGTTTTTCATCATCCGCATGAACCATGGTATGGTCGAAATAATGAACAATTGGTGCTTTTAATGTATCTAGCGCTTCAAGTGCTGATTGGTACTGACCTTTTGCCATATACTCGTTGACGGCTTTTTCCGCTTGCTGATACGCTTCAAATAGCTTTTGTTCGTGTTCATTTTCAAACAGTTCAGGCTGAATCTGTGCGTCTTCCCCTTTTTTACTGATTGAAATGACGCGGCCTAGTGCCTCAGCCGTTTCTTTGAAACTCTCCTGTTTCACGCTCTCTTCAAGAACAGCCGCTTTTTTCACAACCGCATATGGTTCAATATTTTCAACATCAAGGACTGCTTCCACCACGTCATGACGGATATGTTCTGCTTGAAGGACATACTTCAAACGGTGTGTTAAAAATTCAATGAGAGCCGCTTCATGTTTTGTCTCTACTTGAGCTAGTGCTAAAAGCTCTTTAAATGAAAGATTCCATTGGCGGTCGAGCAGGATTTGAACGATACCGCTCGCTTGTCTTCTTAATCCATAAGGATCTTGAGAGCCCGTTGGAATCACATCAATTGAGAAGAATGAACAAATAGAATCTAGCTTATCCGCCACTGCAACAATCGCCCCAATAAGTGTTGACGGCGCATCGTCACCGGCAAAACGCGGCATATAGTGCTCGTTGATACTCTTTGCCACTTCTTCATGCTCGCCAAGTGCTCTAGCATATTTTTCACCCATGATTCCTTGCAGTTCTGGGAATTCATAGACCATCTGAGTCACAAGGTCAAATTTAGAAATACTGGCTGCTCTTGCAGCGCGTTTAGACGTTTCTTCATCAGCACCCACATGACTAGCAAGGCGGACGGCAATGTCTGTTACTCTTTTCAGCTTGTCGCCAATCGTGCCAAGTTTCTCATGGAATACGACTTTATCAAGCTTTTGAATGTTGTCTTCAATGACGAGTTTTTCGTCTTCTTTATAGAAAAATGCCGCATCTGATAAACGTGCACGAAGGACCTTTTCGTTCCCTCTTGCCACATTTTCAAGTGCCTCACAGTTCCCGTTTCTGACCGTAATAAAGTGCGGCAGTAATTCCCCTTTTTCATTTTTCACTGGGAAATAACGCTGATGCTCTTTCATTGTCGTGACAAGCACTTCTTCTGGCAGCGCAAGAAATTCTTCTTCAAAAGAACCAAATAGAACGGTTGGATATTCAACAAGATCGTTCACTTCTTCTAGAAGCTCAGGATCAACTGGAATGACCCAGCCTTTTTCGGAAGAAAGGGCATGTAATTGCTCAGTAATTAATTGTTTTCTTTTATCTGAATCTACAATGACAAATTGATCTCTTAATGTTTGCTCATAAGAAGCTGGTGTGTCAATGCTGGCTGTCGTCCCTAGGAAACGATGTCCTCTAGTCTCCCGTCCACTTTTCACTCCTGCAATTTCGACAGGAATGATCTCTTGACCAAATAAACAAACAATCCATTTAATTGGACGGATATAGCGTAAATCCTCGCTTCCCCATCTCATGTTCTTTGGAAAACTCAATGAAGCGGCAATGTCCCCCAATGCTGGAAGAAGGTCTTTGACTTGCTTACCTTCTTGAAACTTTTGGACATGGACATAATCTACACCTTTGATGTCTTTGAAATACAGATCATCAGTTGATGCGCCTTGTCCGCGGGCAAAACCTTCGGCAGCTTTTGTCCAATTGCCTTCAGCATCTTGAGCAATCTTTTTAGCCGGTCCTTTTGCTTCTTCTTTGATGTCTTCTTGTTTTTCTGCAACACCTTTGACGAGTACAGCTAGACGTCTTGGTGAATTAAATAAAGCAACGTCTTCGAATGAAATATTTTGCGCTACGAACCAAGCTTTTACTTTGTCACCTAGCTGCTTTGTGCTTTCTGGCATGAAACGAGCCGGCATCTCTTCTAAGCCGATTTCAAGTAATACATCTTGTTTATTCATGAGAAGCCGCCTCCTCTTTTAGCATAGGGAATCCTAGTTTTTCTCGTTCTTCGTAATATGTTTTGGCTACTTTTCTCGCTAACTGACGTACTCTTCCGATATAGCCTGTTCGCTCAGTCACAGAAATCGCGCCTTTGGCATCAAGCAGGTTAAATGTGTGAGAACATTTGAGTACATAATCATATGCCGGGTGAACAAGCCCTTTGTCCATTTGGCTATGTGCTTCTTTTTCATATGTTGTAAATAAATCGAACAGCATATCCGTATTAGATGTTTCAAACGTATACACAGAATGCTCGTATTCAGCCATTAAGAATAAATCTCTTACAGTAAAGCCATCTGTCCATTCAAGATCAAATACATTTTCTTTGTCCTGAATGTAAGAAGCAAGACGCTCAATTCCGTATGTGATTTCAACAGAAACTGGCTTACATTCTAAACCGCCGACTTGCTGGAAATACGTAAATTGCGTAATTTCCATTCCATCAAGCCAAACTTCCCAGCCAAGTCCTGCGCAGCCAAGAGATGGGTTTTCCCAGTTGTCTTCAACAAAACGAATATCATGTTTCAGCGGGTCAATGCCAAGCGCCTTCAATGATTCTAGATACAGTTCTTGAATATTGTCAGGTGATGGCTTAATGATCACTTGAAATTGATGATGTTGATACAATCTGTTTGGGTTTTCTCCATATCTGCCGTCAGCCGGGCGTCTTGACGGTTCTACATAGGCTACCTTCCATGGCTCTGGTCCAATGCTTCTGAGGAACGTGTATGGACTCATCGTTCCAGCACCTTTTTCTGTGTCATATGCCTGCATTAATACGCAGCCTTCATTTGACCAATGCTTTTGCAGTGTCAAAATCATGTCTTGAATATTCAATGATCGCACCTCCATCTTTTTTACACCATCCGCTATGTATGGCGGTGGGGCCTAGAACCTTTTTGCAAAACACAAAAACTCCCGTCTCTATGCTCACAAGGTTCCTTGCAAACATAGGGACGAGAGTTTTTCCCGCGGTTCCACCCTATTTGCTGGTGTCGTAGCACCCAGCCGCTTTGTTTTACGTTGCTCAAGAATGCCTTTCGTTACGTGTCCATCCTTAGCTCACACCGCCCTAAGGTCGCTTTTATGGCTGATACGTAAGTACTTCTTTCTGTCAATGCAACATATTTGATCTTAGATGATCTTACAAAAAGTCACGAGAGATGTCAACTTTTGTTTTCACCGTCCATTAGCTTTTTCATGGATTCCATTTGATTCATGAATTTTTTTGATTTTAAATAAAGACCTGAATACTCTTCATAATAATGATCGAGCACTTGACGAATTTCTTGTTTCGTTTGTGGTTTCACGTCAACCTGACCAAGCCTTGATAAATCAAAATAATGAAACAAACGGAGCAGTCTTGCTGCTGCTGGGGATAAGGGCAGTTTATATGGATCTTTAGAAAAGCATTGCTTACAGATGAATCCGTTATCTCTAATTGAGAAATGGAACTGCCCTTCTTTTTGACCGCAGTGTACACATTGGTCCAGTTCAGGCTTCAACCCCATCACTGACAGCATTTTAACCTCTACGATAAATAAAATAATATCAGCATCTGTGCCTTCATTGAGATGGCGTAAAGATTGAAGAAGAAGTTCAAACAAGTAAGGGTTTGGCTTCTTTTCTTCTGTTCCTTTATCAAGTAATTCTGTCATATATGCGGCATATGCGGTCAGAAATAAATCTTCCCGAATGGTTCGCATGCTTTCCATCATTTCACCTTGCTGGAGCGTTCCAAGTCCTGTTGATGATTGGATCAGGAAGGTTCCGTATAAAAACGGCTGGCTTATGGCTGACAGGCGGCTGTTCGATTTCTTAGCGCCTCTTGCCATCACACCAATTTTCCCATGTTCTCTAGTGAGCAGCGTGACAATTTTGTTTGTTTCGCCATAATCTGTTGTTCTAAGGACGATTCCTTCACTTTTAATGAGCATTTGTCTACACTCCGAGCATTGGAGGGGGTCAAGAATTATAAGATTGGAAAATCAAGTCGTGCTATTTCTTCTTCAAGTACATCGGGTCTTTCCAGGTTCTCCTTTTCTAACTCTTTGAAAAGCAGATACGTGTCAACGCTTCCTGTTTGTGAAAATACGTTCCATGTAAAATTCAACATAAAAACCCCACCTTTCTTTATTAGAAGCAGCAACGCTACATCCAACATATTAATTTTATCTTGACCAGGCTACCTCCATTTCATGATAAACAATTTTTACTAATCGAACCGCACCATTGTCAGATCTACTAACAACTGTATCGGTTTTTAATATTCGTCTTCTCTAAATCCGAAATCACGAAGATGTGTGGATTTATTACGCCAGTCCTTCTGCACTTTTACCCAAAGCTCTAAATACACCTTTGAGCCTAAAAGTGCTTCAATGTCTCTGCGCGCTTTTTGTCCCACTTCTTTTAATAAGCTGCCGCGCTTACCAATCACAATCCCTTTTTGTGAATCACGTTCTACGACGATGGTCGCTGCAACATGAATCTTGCCGTTTTCATCTGGCTTGATCGATTCAATTGCAACCGCAATACTGTGAGGGATCTCTTCTCTCGTTAAATGCAGCACTTTTTCACGAATTAATTCAGAAATAATAAATCGCTCTGGGTGATCTGTTACTTGATCTGCCGGATAAAATTGAGGGCCTTCTGGAAGATAACCTTCAATTTGCTGAAGAAGCGTATCAATGTTGTTGCCTTCAAGTGCTGAAATTGGCACAATTTCCTTAAATGGGTAACGTGTACGGTATTCATCAATTAAAAGGAACAGTTCATCCGGATGAATTTGGTCAATTTTATTGACGACAAGGAACACCGGTGTCGATGTTTGCTTTAGTCGTTCAATGATGAATTCATCACCTTTTCCATAGCCTTCCTGTGCGTTGATCATAAACAAGATCAGGTCGACTTCCTTGAGTGTATTTTGAGCCACCCTCATCATAAAATCGCCAAGTTTGTGCTTCGGTTTATGAATTCCTGGTGTATCGATAAAAATCGTTTGTGACGTGTTCGTTGTCAGAACACCTTGCACTTTGTTTCGAGTCGTTTGAGGCTTATCACTCATAATCGCAATCTTTTGTCCAATTACACGATTAAGAAAGGTCGATTTCCCTACATTTGGTCTTCCAATAATTGATACAAATCCTGATTTGAAGCTTTCGTTAGTCATTTAAATCCTCCGGTGAAAATGCGCCTGGCAATAGTTCGTTTACTGTCGTTTCGTATATATGACCTTTTAAGTTCGTTAGAATCACTGGCATATCAGGTGCACATAGCTCTGAAATGACCTGTCTGCATGCGCCGCATGGTGAAACAGGCCGATCTGTATCAGCCACTACTGCAAGCATTTGAAAAGATGTGATGCCCTCTGAGTACGCTTTAAAGAGTGCTGTTCTTTCCGCACAATTACACATACCATATGCTGCATTTTCAATATTGCAGCCGCCATACACTTTTCCGTCATGCGATAATAATGCTGCACCGACTTTGAATTTAGAATAGGGTACATATGCAAAATCTCTTGCTTTGACTGCTTCTGAAATCAACTCTTGTTTGTTCATTCTAGTTCCCACTTTCAGAAGAAATGGTACCACTGTCACATTTATATTTTACATAATTCACGTGACATTTTCACGCCCATTTCTAAAAATGTTAATAAATAGTAATATTGTTCTATTGCATGATCTTCGGTAAGAAGATGATCAACCCAATCATAACCGAAATGGCGGCGTAAACGCAAACAGCGCCTGCTGCCGCGTCCTTCGCTCTCTCAGCAAGAGGATGCTTCTCTTCTGTGAAAAGATCTACTGTATGTTCAATCGCTGTATTCACAAGTTCTAACGCAAACATCCCGCCACATAAAAGCAGAATGATCATCCATTCAACCGGATGAATGTGAAACCAAAAGCCGCAAATCACCACGATGATGGCTGCGACTGTGTGAAACCGAAAATTCCGTTCATTCAAGAAAGTTCGCCATATTCCTCTAAATGCATAATAAAAACTCCGAAAAAAACGGACAAGCGGCGTTCGCTTCTTACGATGATCTCGAAAGGCCATAATCATCCAAGATTTTTGTCTGTTTGGCGAACATTTCTTTTTCATCTTCTTCTGTCATATGATCATAGCCAAGCAAATGAAGAAAACCATGAATCGTTAAAAATCCTAGCTCTCTCATGAAGGAATGTCCATATTCCTCTGCTTGCTCTTTCGTACGATCAACACTAATGATAATGTCACCAAGTACAGGCGGAATGTCATCAGCTCCAATGATTTCAATTTCCCCTTCGCCTTCTTCCTCAAGGGCAAATGAAATTACATCTGTTGGTGCATCTTTTCCTCGGTATTCTTTATTAATTTGATGAATTTCTTCATTTGAAACGATCGATACTGATACTTCCGCTTGATCTTTTACCTCAAGGGCATCCGCAGCAAATTGAAGAAGCTTTTCAACTTCTTCAAGCTGCTTTTTCGATACTTGTCCTGTTTCATCTATTAAATCGATTAACAATGTCATTTACTTCACCTTCTGCTTCGGGGCATCTGGATATTCAATCCGAGAATGGAAAATCCCCTTTAATGTTGTACAAATTGTTTGGCTAATAATATTTAATTCTTTAAATGTCAGATCACATTCACTAAATTGCCCATCCTGCATCTTATCTGAAATAATACCTTTGACAAGCTTTTCAATCCGCTCAGGGTTTGGATTATGCATCGAACGAACCGCCGCTTCCACGCTGTCAGCTACAGAAATAATGGCCGCTTCTTTCGATTGCGGTTTTGGACCAGGATAACGAAATTCTTCTTCTGTCACCTGATCATCCCGTTCTTTTGCCTTATAGTAAAAGAACTTCAGCAGGGACTTTCCGTGATGCTGTTCTGCAATGTCCACAAGTTCCTCTGGAAACTTCTTTTCTCTCAGCATTTCAGCACCATCTGTCGTATGGGCAATAATAATATTCTTGCTCAGCTGAGGAGAAAGCTTGTCGTGCGGATTATCAATGTTCATTTGGTTTTCAATAAAGTATTGTGGTCTTTTCGTTTTTCCAATGTCATGATAATAAGCTCCAACCCTTGCTAACAATCCATTTGCACCGACTGCTTCACATGCAGCATCCGCTAAATTCGCCACCATGACACTATGATGATATGTACCTGGCGTCTCTGTTAAGATCTTTTTCAGCAGCGGATGATTCGGGTTCGATAATTCAATAAGCTTCATGGTCGAAAGAATACCAAACATGCTCTCAAAGACTGGCATTAACCCAATAACCAAAATAGCCGATGCAAACCCTGACACAATCGCCATGATGAGGTTCACACCTATTTCAAGCCCTGATGGAGAAGAATTTTGAATCAGCGTAATTGACAGCACAACAAGTACATTCACCAAAGCTACCCAAAGCCCCGCCTGCAAAATTTTTGATCTCGCATTATGTTTTCTCAAAAATAAAATCCCTGCCATCCCGCTTATTAGATAATAAGCACAGATGACATAGTTAAAGACGCCTGTTACTCCTTGATTAAACATCATACTGCCGCAAAGGGCAAATACAAGGCCGGAGAAGATCGCCAGCCGCTCATTGATCAGCAGCTTAATCAGCATCGTGCCAAGTGCCACAGGCACGACGTAGCCGATAGTTGTATATTTGGTTTCCTGGAAGAGACTGAATACTTCCATGATGATTAAAATAATGGTGAAAATAAGCGAGTACAGCAGTAACGATTTATTCTTATGGACGAGCGACTTTTTCCTCGATTCCAGTGAGTGGACAATCGCCGCTAAGAAGAGACCAATTAAGATGATAAGACCGCTTACAGGCTTAAACAAATTGGAGCTGTTTAAAAGGCCGGTCAGTTCTAATTTGCGATACACTTCGCGGTCAATGAGCTCTCCTTCTTCCACTAAAATTTGCCCTTGCTTAATTTGAACCGGCTGGATATTATCAGCTGCTTCTTGTCTTTTCTTCTCTGTTGCGACCGGGTCAAATACATAGTTTGGAATAATCGCAAATTCACCAATTTCTTTCGCTGCATTTAAATATTTTGACGGAATCGAATTGTTTTCAAGCTCTGCTTTCACTTGTTTCTTTTCATCTTGCAGCTTAGAAGCTGTGATTTCTTTACTCATGAGAGAATTGACCACTGTGATGATGGAATCTTTTGTAAAAGAAAGATTTTCGTCACTTGCTTGGAGCAGCGCTTTAATCGATTGATCCGAAACAGCTTCCTGCATATCGGTTGTGAGTTTCTCTTTTACACGCTTCACCATCTCTTGATCTGTTGGCGGGTTCTCTTTGTCATCAGCTGCTGCTTTCTTCTCTTCTTTAATGGCTTCAAAGAGGGATGAAATGAGGTCAACACGATTATCAGAATACGCTTTTTTGAGTGTATATTGGTCTTCCACTTGATCCGTTGCTTCTTGTTTCTTTTCTTCTGTTGCTTCTTGGTCATCAACGGTAGACGGAGAATAGATGGTCTGTTCGCTCACTGAAAACAAATCTAGGTCGAGCGATTCAGGCTTTACATGGAAGAAGAGCACCACAAACAGGATGGCCGCTAAACCAGCGTATAGCAGTACGTTTAAATAGCGTGAGCGCTCCATTTTCTGAGGTTCTTTTTTAGACAGCAGCCTTTTGCGCTTACTGCCTTTCTGATTCTTTCTCAAGGAAAGTACCTCCTTTTTTACTTTAAACCACGATCGAAACAAAATGACCCGATTAAGGCGATCGGGTCACTCAGTTCATTTTTGCTTTTCGTATGCTCCAATGATCTTCGCCACAAGCGGGTGTCTGACCACATCTGTCTGATCTAATTCAATGAATGAGATACCCTTGATCTCAGCAAGCATGTCCTTTGCAGCTGCAAGGCCTGACTGCATACCTTTAGGCAAATCAATTTGTGTAATATCTCCTGTAATGACCATTTTAGAACCAAAGCCTAGTCTCGTCAAAAACATTTTCATTTGAGCTGGCGTTGTATTCTGCGCTTCATCTAAAATCACAAATGCATCATCAAGCGTCCGCCCTCTCATATAGGCAAGAGGGGCAATTTCAATCACTCCGCGCTCAATTAAACGTTCCGTATGATCACTACCAAGCACATCGTGCAGAGCATCATATAGCGGTCTTAAATAAGGATCGACTTTTTCTTTTAAATCTCCTGGCAAAAAGCCAAGACTTTCTCCTGCTTCAACAGCTGGCCTTGTCAGGATAATCCGTTTGACATGTCCATTTTTCAGGGCATGTACGGCGTTGACCACTGCTAAATACGTTTTACCTGTACCAGCAGGTCCAATCCCAAAGACCAGATCATCTTTTTTCATTGCCGCAGCATATTCACGCTGGCCGATCGTTTTGACTCTGATCGACTTGCCTTTGGCATTTTTCGTAATTTCATCTTCATACATATTTTCAAAATAATTGAGCTTGTCTTTTTGCGCCATTTTAATGGCATAGACGACATCCCGCTCAGAAATCTCAATTCCTTTACGAATGAGATGTAAGAGAGATGTAATCAAACGGCTCACAGTATCTCTTGATGCTTCCTGACCAGAAACATACACTTTCTCTCCACGTGTGATAATGGAGACATTCAGCTCGTTTTCCATCAGTTTCAGATAAGCATCTTGATTGCCAAATAAAGCAATGGCTTCATTTGGGCTATCCAATTTTTGTTGAATCTCAAGTAAATGTTCTGTCATTCTCTAGTCTCCCTGAACAATAGGTGTTGGTTGAACAATATCTTCTATTACTTGGTAAAGGATGATTAACTTAACTTTACCATTCCCTGTTGTCTCGTGCAAAACTTTTTCACTTTTCACCTCACCTGTTTGACCTAGCTTTTCTTCTAATTCTTTTTTACCCATTTTAATCCCTGCTTGAACCGCTTCTTTATTTGTGTATTCTCGATTTATTTTTTCACTTTCTCGTGTGATTTCCTTTTCATAGGAGAACGGCAATTGCATATTCAAAAAATGAAGCGGGTGAACTTCTGTTTCTGTTTTCGGCTGCTGAAAATCATCTTTTTTAAAGGAAAATCCCCAAAATGGGATGGAGCCTCCAAATAAGGAGAGCTTGTGCTTTGTCTTCATTTTACCCGTAAAGACATCAAAAGATGTTCGGAGAGGGACAGAAACTTCAGATCGGTACCATGTTTCACCATAGATTTTCGCTTTAGCTCCGACCGTTTTTTTCTGATCTTCACTCCCAATTAAACCTGAGACGAGCATCTGCCCTTTTTTCACATGCTCATCGACCTGGGCAAGCGGTTCTCCCTTTTCTACATACATTCTCGTGATAACCGCCTTTTTCTTGGCAACGATGTGCTGAGGACTTGTATATTTCTCCTTTTCAGGTTCATTTTTTTCGACCACTTTCATTTGAAACGTCGTTCCGTTCAGTTCAACTCCGACCCATGTAATGCTCTGAATATTGGTCGTCAATGACTTTTGTATTTTTTCAGGTGTCCCCATGAGAAACTGAAAACGCCCTTTTTGTACCCCTATTTCGTCCAGATGCTTTCTCATTTGGTGTTCTGTTTCTGGATTCGCACCTTTAATCTCAATTTTCCACACCATATTTGAAAGAGCCAATATCGTCACTAGGAAAAAAGCCATCCCGAGGGTGAAGCCAATATTTCTTCTCGACCATAGAAGAAGAAACGGGAACCCTTTCTTTTGATGAAACGAACATTTCACCTCATGATGTCTGCGCACTTTTCTAAAGGCATGTACATCTGAGAGGCGAATAAATAAGCGCACGCTGTCTTGACGGCGGCTCACTTGAAAAATTGTGATCCCCTGTCTCGTGCACTCATTGATTAGCCGCTCAATACCGCTTCCTCTTATCTCCACTTCCACTCTGCCAATAAAATAGGCAAACCATTTGTTTTTCACGTTTCTCCCCTCCGTCAGTTAAGAATCAATATAACGGACCTCATCGATTTTCCCCTCTAATAAGATCTCTTCTGGCAAAATCGTTTTAATCACAAAGTCTTTCCCTGAAATAATGCACTGTCCTTGCTTAAGCATCAGCCTTACCTCTTGATCACTGAAAAGTAAAAGCCCTTTATGGTTCTCTATGTAAATGTGGAGTCTGCCAACCATCGTAATACGGGGAAGATCCATCATCACGTCCGGAGGGATTTCAAGTGTTCTTGTCAGCCATGCTTTAAGTCGATTTTTCCTTTTTCCCATTCAATAAGAACCCCTTCCCACCTCATGTGTATGAGATCAAACTGAAAGATGGTGAGACTGATGAGAAAGCCTCTATATCATCCTATTCCTCAGCGGTTCATATCATGCTAATGAATCCCGTAAAACAGCCGTTTCATCATTTTGACTAAGAAAAATCTCCATTACGCAACAAAAAAGCCCCCTTAAGAATAAGGGGACTTTCTTCTTTATCTTTTATATGGTCGTTTCATCGTTCGATGCGGCTTTTTCGCACGAGGCTCTCCAAATACTTCACCAAGGATCATCCCTTGAACGACCGTATCTTGGTTGAGCTTCTCAATGATTTTCGGCTTCATTTCAGCAGATGCTGCCTTTGGCCTAGTAAGCTGTCTTTCAAGCGATTGAAACTCTTTATTCAGCTCGCTTTTTCTTTCTTCCATTTCGGCAAGTGTAGCGGTATAACGATCCTGTAAGGACTGTGAACCTTGTTTCTTCATCCCGCCATGATCATGTACATCGCCAAAATCGTCCAACTGGTCTGTTTTGACCGGGGCTGGTCGTGTTTGTTCTGCCTTCTTTTGAGGAGCTGGCTTTTGCTGCCGGTTATTTTGTTCCTTCTCCTCTTGTTTGCCGATTTTCCCAAAGACCGCAGAGATAATACCGATGATAATCGCTATTAGTAACGGATTTTCAAATAGAATGTCCAATGGGCTCCCTCCTTAAAGCGTGAGAGGATGCTTATTTGTTTTCATTATCAGATGGACCTTTTGTCATTTTGCCAAATGAATCTCTCATATCCGTATCAGCATCGATATTCTTAATGTTCATGTAGTCCATAACTCCAATATTACCTTCACGTAGTGCTTCGGCCATTGCAAGTGGTACTTCAGCCTCTGCTTCTACTACTTTCGCGCGCATTTCTTCAACTCTCGCACGCATTTCTTGTTCTTGTGCAACAGCCATAGCGCGGCGTTCTTCTGCTTTCGCCTGTGCAATGTTTTTGTCGGCTTCTGCTTGGTCTGTCTGCAGGATCGCCCCGATATTCTTACCGATATCAACATCTGCGATATCAATCGAGAGAATTTCAAATGCTGTACCTGAATCTAATCCTTTACCAAGAACCGTTTGAGAAATCATATCAGGATTTTCAAGAACCTTTTTATGATTATCTGATGAACCGATTGTAGAAACAATCCCTTCACCTACACGAGCAATGATCGTTTCTTCCCCTGCACCACCGACAAGCCTGTCAATGTTTGCACGAACTGTAATACGTGCTTTTGCTTTTACTTCAATCCCGTCCATCGCAACACCTGAGATAAATGGTGTTTCAATGACTTTAGGGTTTACACTCATTTGGACAGCTTCAAGTACGTCACGGCCTGCTAGGTCGATTGCCGCACAGCGAGCAAAGTTCAATTCGATATTCGCACGCTGAGCTGCGATCAGTGCGTTGACAACTCGGTCTACGTTACCACCTGCAAGATAGTGGCTTTCTAATTGGTTAATCGTCGCATCAAGACCTGCTTTATGCGCTTTGATGAGCGGGTTGACCACTCGGTTTGGAATCACTCGGCGAAGCCTCATTCCTACAAGTGTAAAAATGCTCACTCTTACGCCAGCCGCTAGGGCAGAAATCCACAGCATCACCGGTACAAAGGTGAAGAAGATCGATAGAACGATCAAACCTGCTGCGATAATCACAAATAATAGTAAAGTAGATGGATCCATTTTATTCCTCCTATAAAATCAGTATATCTATACTTTCCTCACGACAATGCGTGAGCCTTCCGCTTTCACAATTTTTACTTGTTCATCCTTATCGATAAAAGCACCTTCTGACACAACATCAATGCGCTCGTCTCCGAATACAATCGTACCAGATGGACGAAGTGCTGTTGCTGTCACTGCGATTTGTCCTACAAGATCATCTCTTGTTTCATTTGAGACATAACCACTTTCTTTATTGGTTGAATCGGTTAAAATGAACTTTTTAAAAAATTTCATACGTTTCCCCAACACCTTTGTCAATAAAATAACTGCTATGATTGAAACAGCAGTGGCAATCAAGATGGAAATCGCCATTTCTGTAAAGCTTCCAGCTGCTAAAAATAAGCTGACAACAACACAGATTAGTCCAATGACACCCACGATTCCCCCTGGCAAAAATAATTCCAGAATGATCAACACAATCCCTGCCAAAAACAGGAACAATGTCTCATATCCTGCAAAACCTGCCACGAGATGACCATAAAAGAATAGAAGAAGCGCTGTGACTCCCATGGTGCCTGGGACCCCAAACCCGGGAGAATATAATTCAACAATTAACCCTAAGCTCGCGATGGATAAAAGGATAGGAATGACGATCGGATGCGTGAGAAAACGCGCAACCTTTTCAGCAAAGCTCACTTCATCGTATTGAACAGAAGCGTCTGCTAAGTTCAGCTTCTGAAGCAAGTCATCCATATTTTTCGCTTCTCCTTCTGCATAACCGAACTGAAGTGCCCGATCTGTATTAAAGGTCAGCAATTCTCCTTTTGGTGCACCAGCTTCTTTTGCGTCTATATCTACATCTGCCATCGCAAGAGCATATTTTGGATTACGCCCCTGCTTTTCAGCAGCGTCACTCATTTCAGCAAGCCATAGAGATTCAGATTTTTGATCGGCAGCGTTGCCTTCACCATCAATGATCGCAGCAGCCCCCATCTTTCCGTTTGGGGTCATATAAATTTGATCGGCATTTAAGGCAATGAATGCCCCGGCTGAAAGCGCTCTATGATTCACAAACGCTGTCACTGGGATATCGGATGCACGAATGGTATCGGCGATTTCAAGCGCCGCATCGACTGCACCACCTGGTGTATTGATGTCGAGAATGATGTGCTTCGCCCGTTCCGACTTTGCCTGCTCAAATGATCGTTCAATGAATTTAGAAAGTCCTTTTTCTACTGTATCTTCAATTGGGATAACATGAACTTTCTGATCTGCTGATTTCGCGGTCAATTGAACCCCTAATAACAAGCATATTATAAAACAACTGAAGAGAGCAATAGAAATTTTCATTTTTTTCATCTATTTGGTGATCCCCCCTCTCTTTCTTTCATTTTACCGTTCCTTTACATACGTTACAAATGTATCATAGGTTTCATTTTTATATGACAGGTTTATGAAGACATAAAAAAAGTACCCTTCTAACATGAGAAGGATACTTTTTTATTGAGACAGTTGCTCGCTGACAAGTCTGTTAATCACAGCACCATCAGCTTTACCTTTTACTTTTGGCATAATAGCGCTCATCACTTTACCCATATCAGCTTTCGATGAAGCACCGGTTTCGGCGATTGTTTCTTTCACAACCGCCTGCAGTTCTTCTTCAGAAAGCTGTTCAGGTAAATAAACGTCTAAAATGTCAATCTCTTTTTGAACTTTATCTACTAAATCTAAGCGATTAGCTTTCGAAAATTCATGGAGGGAGTCTTTACGTTGCTTAATCTCGCGGGAAAGGACGGTTAGTTCCTCATCTCCGGTCAAACTGTCTTTCTTAAGCTTTATTGCTTCATTTTGCAGTGAAGCCTTTACCATACGAATGACAATAAGCTTGTCTTTCTCTCGGTTTTTCATAAAAAGCTTCATATCAGAATTTAATTGCTCAAGAAGACTCATAAAATCCACCCTCTTTAGAATTTACGTTTTCTAGCAGCTTCAGACTTTTTCTTACGCTTTACGCTAGGCTTTTCATAAAATTCACGCTTTCTTGCTTCTTGCAATGTTCCAGTTTTGGATACACTGCGTTTAAAGCGACGAAGAGCATCTTCAAGCGATTCGTTTTTTCTAACGACCGTTTTTGACATTCTCTTTCCCTCCCTCCGAATACACCAATCGACTGCATTAAAAAAAGATATACATGCAAAACATGTACCTAGACATTATAATATAAGCCTAGGTTGAGGTCAACTAAGTGATTTGGAAATATATTTTCGTCATGAGCAGGTAGACAAGTCCATATATTCATTGGTAAGAGGAGGACTTTTCTATGATGGCGATCATTTATTTTTGTGCACTTATTTTCATTTTTTTATGGGCAATGGGTTTGCTTAGGAAAGGATTAATGGCGCTCACGTCGTCTCGTATTGAGAAATCACTTCTTCTCTTTACAGATCATCCAGTCAAAGCATTCTTGGTCAGTATTGTGTTTACAGGGGTTCTTCAAAGCAGTTCGGCGTTTATGGTCATCGTTATCGGCTTTGTGAGTACAGGCATTCTCACGTTTAAAAAATCCATACCCATGATTCTTGGAACGAATATCGGCTCAACATTTACGACAGAATTTATTGCCATTAAGATGGACGTGTTTATGTGGGTTCTGATTGCAGCTGGTCTTTTATGTATCATTTTGGGCAGGAAGTCTTTTCGATATGCAGGAAAAAGTTTATTTGGGCTTGGCATGATCTTTTTTTGTATTCAAAGTTTTTCAAAAATTGCAGGGATGATGACCAGTCAGCCAGAGACACTGCGTTTCCTTGAAATGATGCAGCACTCCGATTGGACAGCTCTTCTCTCTGGTACAGTGCTCACGGCGATTGTTCATTCAAGTTCTGTATGTATCGGTATTTTGATGGGATTTATGAATGAAGGGACTGTCGCTCTAAAAGAAGGCATCAGCTTTGTTTTAGGATCCAATATCGGAACATGTATTACTGCCGTGATGGCTGCTATCTCTGGCGGTTATGCAGCCCGCCAAACCGCGTATGCGCACGTCGTGTTTAATGTTCTAGGTGTTCTTTTATGTCTTCCTTTTCTCGCCTTTATCACAGAGTTTGTTGCGTTTTTAGCAAGCTCTCCTGCCCAGCAGATTGCGCACTTTAGTCTGCTGTTTAATGTTGCAAGTTCTCTCCTCTTTTTCCCGTTCATCCGCCCTTTTCACGCCTTGATTTTGTTCCTTCTTCCGAATCGGTCAACATAAAAGAAACCGGCTTGCCTAATGGCTGCCGGTTTTTCATTCATTATGAGGTCATTCTCACTTGATCCGTCTGCACGTCATCACTTATACGGACGAATTGTCCTTCGTTATAAGGATAACCTGCTTTCGTAATCTTCACTTTCACCAAACGGCCGATCATGTCTTCTGTTCCTTCAAATACGACCTTCATGTAGTTATCAGTATATCCTACATACAGATTGTGCGTTCCGTCTTGTTCTTTGAAGGATTCTTCTGGAATAATCTCTAAGACATCGCCTTCATATGCCGATGCATATTCTTTCGCAAGCTGATCAGAAAGAGCAATGAGGCGGTGAACGCGTTCGTTTTTCACATTCTCATCTACTTGATCTTCCATCCTTGCAGCAGGCGTACCTGTCCGTTTGCTGTAAGGGAACACATGGAGCTCAGAGAATTGATGGTCTTTGACAAAATTGTATGTTTCCATAAATTCTTCTTCTGTTTCTCCTGGGAATCCAACGATCACATCTGAAGTGACAGCAAGACCTGGCAATGCTTTTTTGAGCTTCGTTAAACGCTCTGCAAAGAATTCCATTGTGTATTTACGGCGCATTCTTTTCAGTACAGTATTAGAACCAGATTGAAGCGGAATGTGCAAGTGTCTCACAATTTTATCTGACTGATCGAGCACTTCAATCACTTCGTCTGTAATTTGACTTGCTTCAATGGATGAAATGCGGATTCGTTTTAATCCCGCCACACGTTCATCTAATTCTTTCAGAAGCTTAGCAAAGTTATAATCCTTTAAATCTTCACCGTATCCACCTGTATGAATACCTGTTAATACAATTTCTTTGTAGCCAGCATCGACAAGCTGCTGCGCTTGATTGATGACTTCTTCTGGATCGCGAGAACGCAGTAATCCGCGAGCCCAAGGGATAATGCAGAATGTACAGAAATTGTTACAGCCTTCTTGGATTTTTAACGAAGCACGTGTTCTGTCAGTAAACGCAGGAACATCTAGTTCTTCAAAGACCCGTGCTTTCATGATATTGCCAACTCCATTGATCGGCTGTCTTTCTCTTCTGTATTCTTCAATATAACCAAGCAGTTTATGTCTGTCTTGTGTGCCAACCACAATATCAACACCAGGAATCGCCATGATTTCTGCCGGAGACGTTTGTGCGTAACAGCCTGTTACACAAATGACACCATCCGGATTATGACGAATGGCTCTTCTAATGACTTGGCGGCTTTTTTTATCGCCTGTATTGGTGACGGTACATGTATTAATGACATATACGTCTGCTTTTGATTCATAATCTTTTCTTTCATAGCCAGCTTCTTTAAACAGTTGCCAGATGGCTTCTGTTTCGTAGTGATTGACCTTACAGCCAAGTGTATGGAACGCTACTGTTCCCATCATGATTCACCTCTTAATAACTCTGTTTGATAAGATATAGCAGAAAGCGCGTAAAGAGGAGCTGTTTCTGTTCTTAAAATGCGTGGTCCAAGCCCGCAAATGACTGCACCATGCGCTTCAAGTTCTTCAATCTCCTTTTCTGCTAAACCGCCTTCTGGACCAAAAACCACTAATAAGGTTTGTCCGCCCTTCATCTGTTGGAGCACCGTTTGAAACCGGCTTTGCTCGCCTTCTTTCGATGATTCTTCGTATGCAACGACACATTTATCGAATTCACCGGCCAGTTGAATCAGCTCTTTAAATGTTGATACTGGATGAACGCGCGGAATGATATTCCGGTAAGACTGCTCGGCAGCTTCTTTCGCAATTTTTTCCCAGCGATCTCGTTTTTTTAATGACTTTTTTTGGTCAAGTTTTGTAATCGAACGAGTCGCTTGAAACGGAATAAAAGCACTTGCGCCAAGCTCGGTGCCTTTTTGGATAATCCATTCAAGCTTATCCCCTTTTGGCAGACCGCTTGCAATCGTCACCTTGATCGGAAGTTCTCGATTCTGATTCGTCCAGCCTTCCAAGTGACAAATCACTTCTTCCTTTGTTATTGTATCAATTTTACTGAGCGCTTCAAAGCCGTCTGTTGTTAAGCAAAGGATGTCTTCTCCTGCTTTCATCCGCATGACGTTTGCAAGGTGATGAACATCTTCACCCTTTATGACGATGTGTCCCTTTTCCGTCACTTCTTCTTTTGTGAGGTCGATAAAATATCGTTGCATACGTGTCCTGACACCTACTCGCTTTATTTTTTCGCTATAATGCTGACCCAATCTTCCATTGACAGCACTTCAACAATCTCAAAACCGGCTTCTTCTAAAGCCGTTTTGACTTGTAATTTCTTTTGTCCGATAATGCCTGATGTAATAAAGTAACCGTCTTTCTTCAATAGATCATACGCTTGATCTGTAAAGCGCATGATGACCTCTGCAAGGATGTTGGCCACAATCACATCGCGTTCACCTGAAATCCCATCAAGTAAATTATTTTGTTTTACCGTTACTTGCTCGCTCACACCATTTAATTCGATGTTCTGCTTTGCACTTTCCACTGCAACGGTGTCGAGATCAAATGCATGAATGTCTTTTGCACCGAGCATTGCAGCGGCAACACTTAAAATGCCAGATCCTGTTCCAACGTCAATCACCGTGTCGTTTTCCTTCACATAGCGCTCAAGCGCCTGAATGCAAAGAACCGTTGTTGGATGTGTGCCGGTTCCAAATGCCATTCCAGGGTCCATTTCGATGATCAATTCATCAGAATGAACGGGTGTGTACTCTTCCCATGTTGGGACGATGGTAAATTTCTCAGAGATTTTCACAGGATGATAGTATTTCTTCCATGCAGTCGCCCATTCTTCTTCGTTTACTTCACAAATTGACAGTGTATTTCGTCCAAGGTCAATATCGTATAGAAGAAGATTGTTGATGGCTTCTTTGATCTCATCTACCGTTTCCATCAAAAAGCTATTCATCGGAAGGTAGGCTTTGACGATAACCCCTTCCTCAGGATAATCATTCGGATCGAGCTGGTAGATCTCACCGTATACATTTTCACGTTCCTTGACTAAATCAAGCGGGTCCTCAATCACGACACCACTTGCACCTGCTTCATGCAAAATATTGGTGATCGGTTCCACCGCTTCATTTGTTGTATGGACGCTAATTTCTGACCACTTCAATACTACCAACTCCTTATCCGTCTTACTCGCCTTTAAATGCGCGTTTCACCTTATCGAAAAAGCTCATTTCTTGTTCGTCCGGTTTATTTCCGCTCACTTCAGCAAATTTTCTAATGATATCTTTTTGATTTTCAGTTAAATTCGTCGGTGTTACGACGCGTACAACGATATGCTGATCGCCTTGACCATAACCGCGTACATTTTTTACACCTTTTCCTTTGAGTCTAAACTTCGTACCCGTTTGTGTGCCCGCGGGAACTTTTAATTTGACTTTCCCATGTAATGTCGGCACTTCAATTTCATCACCTAGTGCAGCCTGCGCAAAGGTAAGCGGCATTTCGCAGTAGATGTCATCTCCATCTCGTTCGAAGAATTCATGCGCCCTCACATGGAAAACAACAAATAGATCGCCTGGAGGTCCTCCATTTACACCTGGTTCACCTTGACCAGATACTCTAAGCTGCTGACCATCGTCCACACCTGCTGGGATCGTCACATTGATTTTCTTACGCTTACGCACTTTACCAGATCCACCACATGTTGAACACTTATGTTCAATTTGTTTACCAGTTCCGCTACAGTAGTTACATACTCTGCGGTTGACTACTTTACCAAATGGCGTGGATTGCTCGACATTTAGTTGACCTGATCCGCCGCAATGTGAGCATGTCTTCGCCTGTGTTCCAGGTTTTGCACCTGATCCATGACACGTTTCACATGATTCCTCGCGGGGAATCTCGATCGTTGCTTCTTTCCCAAATGCCGCTTCTTCAAATGAAAGGGTCATTGTATATTGAAGGTCCGCTCCTTGACGCGGTGCATTTGGATCTCTTCTTCTGGCTCCGCCGCCAAAAATACTAGAGAAGATGTCATCAAAGCCGCCGAAGCCGCCAAAGTCTCCTCCACCGCCAAATCCGCCGCCACCAAATCCTTGGTTTGGATCGGTGTGACCGAACTGGTCATAATGTGAACGTTTTTGATCGTCAGAAAGGGTTTCATAGGCTTCTTTTACTTCTTTGAATTTATCATCTGAGCCAGCTTCTTTATTAATATCAGGGTGATACTTTTTTGAAAGCTTGCGGTATGCCTTTTTGATTTCGTCCTTTGAGGCGCTCTTACTCACGCCAAGCACTTCATAGTAATCACGCTTACTCATCTCTTCACACTCCCGATTTTCTCACATAAATACGATTGTATCATTTTAAATTGATCTTTTTCAATTCCTTTTCATCGTTGAAAAGAAAAAAGTCAAAGCCAAGAGATCCTGACTTTGACTTTCTGACGAGTACGTTTCAGCAGTCTTTTTCAAAAGTAAAGGTGATTATTTTTTCTCTTGATCGTCGTTTACTTCTTCGTATTCTGCATCCACTACATTGTCATCTGCTTTTTGAGCACCTTCAGCGCCTTCTTGCTGAGCTTGTGCTTGTTTTGCAGCTTCTTCATAGAGCTTTGTCGTTAATTCTTGAACGATTGTTTGTAGCTCATCTTTTTTCGCTTTAATGTCTTCAAGCTCGCCTTTTTCGATCGCAGCTTTTAGCGCATCTTTTGCATCATTCGCTTTTTTCACTTGCTCTTCATCGATTTTGCCTTCAAGATCTTTTAATGTTTTTTCTGTTGTAAACACTAATTGATCTGCTTCATTGCGCACTTCGATTTCTTCTTTTTTCTTTGCATCTGCTTCAGCATTTTCTTCTGCTTCTTTGACCATTTTTTCGATCTCATCATCAGAAAGACCTGAAGAAGATTTGATTGTGATGTTTTGTTCTTTTCCAGTACCCATATCTTTCGCACGTACGTTTACGATACCGTTTTTATCGATATCAAAAGATACTTCGATTTGTGGTACGCCGCGTGGTGCTGGCGGGATATCAGTCAATTGGAAACGACCTAATGTTTTGTTGTCTGCTGCCATTGGACGCTCACCTTGTAAGACGTGAATGTCTACAGCAGTTTGGTTGTCAGCAGCCGTTGAGAATACTTGAGATTTACTTGTTGGAATGGTTGTATTACGTTCAATCAGCTTTGTGAATACGCCGCCCATTGTTTCAATTCCTAAAGAAAGTGGTGTGACGTCAAGAAGAACAACGTCTTTGACATCTCCTGTGATAACTCCACCTTGAATTGCCGCACCAAGTGCAACCACTTCATCAGGGTTTACGCCTTTATGAGGCTCTTTACCTGTTTCTTTTTTGATTGCTTCTTGTACTGCAGGAATACGAGTTGATCCACCAACAAGGATGACTTTATCAATCTCACTAGCAGATAGACCTGCATCTTTCAGTGATTGACGTACAGGTGTCATTGTACGCTCTACAAGGTCTGCAGAAAGCTCTTCGAATTTAGCTCGCGTTAGCGTTAATTCTAGGTGAAGAGGACCTGCATCTCCAGCTGTGATAAATGGCAGTGAGATTTGTGTAGATGATACACCAGAAAGATCTTTTTTCGCTTTTTCAGCAGCATCTTTTAAACGCTGAAGCGCCATTTTATCTTTAGAAAGATCAATGCCGTTTTCTTTTTTGAACTCAGCCACTAGATGATCGATGATGACTTGGTCAAAATCGTCTCCACCTAGACGGTTGTCCCCAGCAGTTGAGCGTACTTCAAAGACGCCGTCTCCAAGCTCAAGGACTGATACGTCAAATGTACCGCCACCAAGGTCATATACAAGGATCGTTTGATCTTCATCTGTTTTATCTAAACCATAAGCAAGTGCAGCTGCTGTTGGTTCGTTGATGATACGTTCTACTTCAAGACCAGCAATTTTACCAGCATCTTTTGTTGCTTGGCGCTCTGCATCGTTGAAGTAAGCAGGAACTGTAATAACCGCTTTTGTTACTTCTTCGCCAAGATAAGCTTCAGCGTAAGATTTAAGATGTTGAAGGATGATTGCAGAGATTTCCTGCGGCGTGTAGTTCTTGCCCTCAACTTCTACTTTATAATCTGTACCCATATGTCTTTTAACAGACATGATGGTGTTTGGGTTTGTAATTGATTGACGTTTCGCTACTTCACCTACTTGGCGCTCTCCATTTTTAAAAGCGACAACAGATGGTGTTGTACGTGCTCCTTCAGCGTTTGCAATAACTTTTGGCTCGCCGCCTTCGAGTACTGCAACGCATGAGTTTGTTGTTCCTAAGTCAATACCAATGATTTTACTCATATTCGATGACCTCCCATTATGTAGTTATTGATTTACTTTTACCATTGATGGACGAATAACTCGGTCTTTGAGTTTATAGCCCTTTTGCAATTCTTCTACAACGATGTTTGAATCGTAGTTTTCATCTTCAACTTGCATGACGGCTTGATGAAGGTTTGGATCGAACTCTTTGCCGACAGCTTCAATTGGTTCAACGCCTTCATTTTTCAACGCTTCTACCAGCTGGCGGTAAACCATTTGCATACCTTCTAACAAACTTTTCGTCTGCTCATTGTCTGGATCGATTCCAAGCGCTCTTTCAAAGTTGTCGAGAGCTGGGAGAAGGTCGCTGACAACATGTTGAGAACGATATTTTTGCACGGTCTCCACTTCAGTTCGAGCACGGCGTTTATAGTTTTCAAAATCTGCTTGAACACGCAGAATTTTGTTTTCTTTTTCATCTAGAAGCTGCTGCAATTCATCAATCTTCTCTTGGAAGGCAGACTGTTCATCGTGCTTTACTTCCTCAGTTTCTGCTTGAACTGCTTCTTCTTGTGCTTCAACCTCTGCTGCTTGCTCAGGTGTCTGTTTTTCTTCTGACATTGTGTTCACCTCCCTCAAAAAGATTCAATTATACGAAGGGGCTGTGCCCCCACCTTTTATCACCCTACTCATCATACAAATTGGAAAGTGCGTTTGACAAGTCTTTTGATACATGATGCAAAAGACTAACGACTCGCCCGTAATCCATACGGGTTGGACCAATGACAGCGATGGAGCCGAGTGATTTTTGATCAATCGCATAAGTTGCTGTGATTAAACTGCAGTTCTCCATTGCTTCCAAATTGTTTTCTGAACCGATTTTAATGGTGATTCCTTGCTGATTTGGATGAAACAGCTGCATGACATCATTCTTTTGTTCAATCAGCATCATGAGTGAACGAATGCGGTCAATGTCATGAAACTCTGGCTGGTTCAACATATTAATCTTCCCGCCAAAGAAAAGTTTTGATTCATTTTGTGTTGAAGTGAATGTGTTACCAAGTGCATCTAAAATATGATCATAGTCTTTTAAATGCGTGCGAAGGAGCATCACTACTTCTTTATACATCCTGTCCTTCAGCTGATCCATCGGGACTCCGGCTAAGCGGCTGTTTAAAATATTCATTAGCTTCTCAATATCGGAGACATCAAGATGCTCAGAGAAGGTAATGGTTTTGTTTTCAACATGCCCGCTGTCTGTAATCATAATCGCTACTGCTTTATTAGGCTGGACAGGGACAAGCTGAATTTGCTTCAATCGATTTTCACTTAGCTTTGGACCAAGGACAATCGATGTGTAGTTTGTGAGATCTGATAAAATTTCCGCCGATTTTTGAACTGTTTTTTCCAGCTCAAAAATTTTCTCCTGAAATACTGACTGGATGAGCACAAGCTCTTTAGATGACAGTTTTCGCGGAGAGAGCAAATGATCTACATAATAACGATATCCTTTTTCGGAAGGAATTCTTCCTGATGAAGAATGGGTCTTTTCAATAAAACCGAGTTCCTCCAAATCAGCCATTTCGTTTCTAATCGTCGCAGAGCTGAATGTAATGTCTTCTTTTTTGGAAAGAGTCCTTGATCCAACTGGCTGCGCCGAACGAATAAAGTCATTAATAATGACTTGTAGAATCAAAAGCTGACGATTTGTTAACATCATCATCACCCCTGTTAGCACTCTCTTTCAACGAGTGCTAATTGTATAAACAAAATTACCAAACTCAAATTAAAATGTCAATTATAACTCACCGAGAAACGCTTGAAATACTTCATTCCCTAACAATTTTCCTTTTCTTGTCAAGCGAATGCCAATCTCATCCTGTTCAATGAGACCTTTTTCTGCTAATTCTTCAAGAATGGCGGGAAAGAGTGCTTCTGGTGATGCTCCAAATTTCGCTTGAAAATGAGCACTTTTCACGCCTTCAATTTTCCGCAAACCTAAGAACATTTCTTCTTCAATCTGTTCTGCTTTTGTCACCTGATGCGTTTCCTTATATGGAAACCCTGTTTGTTCAATGAGCTCTAAGTAATGCTTCACTGGTCCAGCGTTCACATTACGGACGCCATCTACATACCCGTGCGCTCCTGCGCCAAAACCAAAGTAATCTTCGTTGCTCCAATAGGTGAGGTTATGCTGGCTTTCAAAACCTGGTTTGGCGTAATTGCTAATCTCATATTGTTTGAGTCCATGCCGCTCCATTTCATCCATGACGAGCTCATACATTTCAGCCTCACGTTCTTGCGGTGGTAAATGCAGTTTCCCTTTTTGCATCAAATTGTAAAAGACCGTCTTTGGCTCGACAATCAGCGAATAAACCGAATAATGTTCTGCACCTAATGAAAAAGCGGTCTGTAGTGAATGCATGACATGATGCTTCTCTTGATGAGGCAAACCAAACATAAGATCAAGACTAATGTTGTCAAACCCAACTGCTCTTGCTCGCTCGAAAGATGTGAGAACATCTTTCTTTTGATGAACCCGTCCGATTTTTTTGAGCAGGTCATCTTCAAATGTTTGAACACCAAAGCTCAGCCGATTAACGCCTGCTGATTTTAAGACATTCAATTTCTCAAGCGATAGTTCGTCTGGGTTTGCTTCTACTGCAAACTCGATTAAGTTTTTGGTTGGTTTTAATACGCGGTGAATACTGTCCATAAGCTGATCTAACTGGCTGGTTGTGAGTGATGTCGGGGTTCCCCCGCCAATAAAGATCGTCTTTAGTTCTTGCTCCCCTTTTTGATCGATCGTGTGCTGCATTTCTTTTTCAAGAGCGGCTAAGTATTCATCGACCGGCTGGGTTTTAATGAAAAATTTATTAAAATCACAATAGTGACAAATGTGCTCACAAAATGGAATGTGAATGTATGCTGCTTTCATTTGTTGACACCTTCTTTACAGGTAAAGAGCCGCAGTTTATCGCTGCGGCCTCTTCGTTTGTTTTCGACTATAAACGTCAAGGCGAGCATTGTAAAGCAGGTTGCCTTGAGGATGTTATTTTTTCGGTGTGCTGTCGTCCATTTTCAGCACGGCCATAAATGCTTCTTGTGGGACTTCTACAGAACCCACTTGCTTCATGCGCTTTTTCCCTTCTTTTTGCTTCTCAAGAAGCTTTCTTTTCCGGGAAATATCTCCACCATAACACTTCGCTAGTACGTTCTTGCGCATTGCTTTAATGGTAGACCGAGCAACAATTTTTTGACCGATCGCTGCCTGAACTGGTACTTCAAAGTGCTGGCGCGGAATCAGTTCTTTCAGCTTTTCTACAATGATCTTTCCCCGTTCATATGCATAATCGCGGTGAACAATAAAGGAAAGTGCATCGATTTTTTCGCCATTAAGCATGATATCCATTTTCACTAGAGTGGATGGGCGATAGCCGATCAGCTCGTAATCAAAGGATGCATACCCTTTTGTATTGGACTTTAATTGATCAAAGAATTCGTATACGATCTCTGCCAGAGGAATTTCGTACACAATGCTCACGCGGTTTGCATCAAGATATTGCATATCAATGAAATTGCCGCGCTTTCCTTGGCAAAGCTCCATCACAGAACCAACATAATCATTTGGCACCATCATTGTTGCCTTCACGTATGGCTCTTCAATTCGCTCAATCTTTTGCGGATCAGGCAAATTGGATGGGTTATCTACAACGATTTTTTCTCCGTCTGTCATATACACATCGTAAATAACACTTGGCGCTGTCGTAATGAGGTCGATTTTAAATTCACGTTCAATCCGTTCTTGGATGATTTCCATATGAAGCATGCCAAGGAAGCCGCAGCGGAAACCGAAGCCAAGTGCTTGGGATGTCTCTGCCTCATATTGAAGTGAAGAATCATTTAATTCAAGCTTTTCTAACGCTTCACGCAAGTCGTTATATTTCGCTGTGTCAATTGGATAAAGGCCGCAGTACACCATTGGGTTCAGCTTTCTATATCCAGGTAGAGCTTCTTTCGCAGGGTTTACCGCACTTGTGATCGTATCCCCTACACGTGTATCGCCGACATTTTTAATAGCAGCTGTTAAATAACCAACATCTCCAACAGTGAGTTCGTCTGTCGGCATGGCTTTTGGTGTGAATACGCCGACTTCAAGTACTTCAAATTCTTTGCCTGTCGCCATCATCTTGATTTTTTGACCCGGTTTGACGGTTCCTTCGACAATTCGTATGTAAGCAATGACGCCACGATACGCATCGTAGAGAGAATCAAAAATGAGGGCTTGAAGTGGTGCTTCTGGATCTCCAGCTGGTGCCGGCACCTTTTCGACGATTTGTTCTAAAATATCCTCGATCCCGATGCCCGCCTTAGCAGAGGTGAGAACAGCTTCAGATGCATCCAACCCGATGACATCTTCAATTTCTTGTCTTACACGTTCAGGTTCTGCACTCGGCAGATCAATTTTGTTAATGATCGGCAGGATTTCTAAGTTGTTATCAAGAGCTAAATAAACGTTCGCTAGTGTCTGTGCTTCAATGCCTTGTGCTGCATCCACCACAAGAATTGCACCTTCACAGGCAGCTAGGCTTCGAGATACCTCATAGGTGAAGTCGACATGCCCTGGTGTATCAATCAGGTGCATAATATATTCTTCTCCATCCTTCGCCTGATATTTCAGCTGGACAGAGTTTAATTTGATCGTAATGCCGCGTTCACGCTCTAAGTCCATGGAATCAAGTAATTGTTCTTTCATTTCTCGTTGCGTAATCGCCGCTGTTTTTTCTAAAATTCGGTCAGCCAATGTGGATTTCCCATGGTCAATATGGGCGATAATGGAGAAATTTCGAATTCTTGATTGCCGTTCTAATCGTTTTTCTTTATCTGTCACAATCTATCACTCCTACTATAAAACGCGGGTTGCGCTAGGTTAGATTATATCAATAGGGCTGTAAAGATTCAATCGAAATCAAGAAAAGCCGCTCATCGGTTAGCGGCTTTTGCGAAAAGGTGTGATATCTTATGAAATAACATCCAACATGATGCTTACAACAGTTTATTTACCATTCACCCAATCGTAAAGTGTACGGGCTGCATGCGTCATACCATCTGATAATGCTTTTCCGGCCTTAGAGAAGGCATTAAAGCTCTCCATTTCTTCTAGCTGCTTTTGTTTTTCTGCTAAGTCTTTTTGTGTGACAGCTGTTCCGAGGATAGAAGCTTCTTTTTCTTGATCATCATTCGTTTGGACAGTGAAGGCCCCTTTTAATTGCGGATCATGATACCCTTTCATTTGCAGCATGCCATTATTGGCTTGCTGCATTCCTAAAAAGACACCGAATAGCAATACGAGCGATAAAATAATGGTTTTTCCGATAAATGAGCCCATGTCCTCCACCACCTTAAGACCGTTTTTTCTCATCCTTTGCTTTGCCGTCTACCTTTTCTGCGTCCCAGAAAATTTCACTGAACACATCAGCTGCTGCATTGGATGCGTTTTTCAGTTCTTCCATATTATTATCCACACCACCAAATTCTAATAGGAGGGCTTTGTCAGATAAATCTTGATTATAGATTCCATTATCACCAATTTCTCCTTTGGCAAACACACCGACACTAAGTCCTTTATATTTTTTCTCCATCAAATGGTGGAACTCTGTCGCCAGCTTTAAGTTTTTCTCATAGCTTTGATTCTTCTTCCCTACAACAAACGCGATTCTCGCATATTTCTTGCCTTTGATTTCTACTGTCGTATCTTTCTTTCTTCTTGAATCCCGGTGAATATCGATTAAGTAATCTAGGTCATCATTTTTAGCGAGAGCTTCTTTTACAACCAATCTGGATTCATTATATGATTGAGGATACTTCAACCCTTTTTTCAGCAGTCTTTTTTCAATTTCTGTTTTATCCACTGTGTTGCCGATTCCTTGCTGATCGAGCGCTTTACCAAACATCTCCCCGACAAGGGTGACGTTCACTTTTGAGTGGCGCGCATTGTTTGGGTTTGTTTCTCCTTTTAAAAATGGTAAATATGATTCCGTATTATGTGTGTGATAAATGTATACAGCTTTTCGTTTTCCTGTCGACTGGTTCGGCTCTTTTGCAGGCGTTTTCGGTTCATCTTCATCAAGCTTGTCCAGCTCAGCTAGATTTGCTTCTTTTTCATCTTTGATGACTTCACTTGGAGGCGGCGATTCCATTGGCATATTCGTATAGTCTGTACCTTCACCTGCTAGGATGATTTTTGTATCAAAATGTTCAAAGCCTGGCAGCTCTCTTCCTAGAAAACTGCGGGGGTCTTCTAAATTGATACTTGTGGCAAGTTTGAGTGACAGCCCGGAGAAATGAAATCCTTTTTGATTTTCAGGGACTGCTGAGGCAAAATATTGATTTTCCATCCCCATTAGAGTTGCAAAGAATGCCCCTGACAGCTCATCTGCCACACCATATAATGACGCTTGAGGCCTAAGCTCAGGTTTTAAAGACGTCAAAGCCCCTGACATGACAAACACAACCACCAGAGAGACAATAAACAAAAAAATACTCTTCACTACTTTTGTTCCATTAATCGCAACGACCAATTGTCGAGGACGGCGAGGTCTTTTTTTCATGATTTACTCCCTCCAGCACGCTTTCTAGTAATTACACTATGAGCGAGCTAGAGAAAGTAGAACTGATTAATGATTATAAGAACCCATGTTGTCTTGAGAGATTTTTTGATGAAGTGCTGTATTTAACCCATTGGCGAGTACGTTCGCCATGTCATCAATGAATGTATCCACTTCCTTCGGTGTGACCATTAGATTTTGTCCAAGTGGTGCAAGTACCTCATGGATCAACTGTCTTTTTTCTTCTTCAGGAAGCGTTCCGACGATTCCTAAAAAGGATTGACGCGTTTCATCATCTGGCAAATCTTCTTCATTCAGCACTTTTTTCTTCCCAAATGTCAGACCCGCTGGTACTAAAGATCGGGAAGGTCTATCATCTTTCAGTTCTCTACCAAAATGCTTTAACACGTAATCAATCGTGTCACTTGCGATCGTGACCGCATCGACCACTGTCGGTACACCAATGGCAATGACTGGAATCCCCAAGGTCTCTTTGCTTAATTCTTTTCGTTTATTTCCGACACCCGATCCTGGATGTATACCTGTATCAGAAATTTGAATCGTTGTATTCACCCGTTCTACTGCACGTGCAGCCAGTGCATCGATGGCGATCACAAAATCTGGTTTAGATCGTTCAATGACACCTTGTATAATGTCACTTGTTTCTATACCAGTCAGCCCCATGACACCAGGCGATAATGAAGACACTGGGCGATAGCCTTCCTGCACATTCTCAGGCTGTAATTCAAATAAGTGGCGTGTCACCAGCAAATTTTCAACTGTGAGCGGCCCTAAAGCATCCGGCGTGACATTCCAGTTTCCGAGTCCTACGACAAGACAGCTCGCATCAGCCTGAATGCCGTGATCTTTTAAAAATTGAGCAAAATGATGGGCAAAAACTTCAACCACTTTTTCTTGCATCTCAGAGTCTTTCTCCCGAATTCCTTGCGCCTCAAGCGTCAAGTATGTCCCTGCCTTTTTTCCGGTCAGCTCTTCTCCTTCTGTCGTAATCTCCACAGTGCGGATGCGGATGCCGTGCTCTTCCTTCTCCTTCTCAACAATTCCTTGAATACCGTCCTTTTTGACCACATTCGGATCGTTCTCTTGTTCTAGTATCTCTTTTGTTTCAACGGCCAAATCGGTCCGGATTTGATAAGCGCTTAAATCGAGTTTCTGTTTCTTCATGAAAAGGCTCCTTCCATCAAGTAATTAACAGTAGTCTTTCCATCTCTTTCAAGAAACATTCGAGCGCTTCATCAATGAAAAATACTTTACATTTATATTGCATTCTAAAGGTGTGTTTGATAGAATACAATTTGTTCTATTGTGAAGATTTAACCTTAAGACAATTGTGTTTAGGTTGTATCTTAGGAGGTGAAACACATGCCAAATATTAAATCAGCGATCAAACGTACAAAAACGAATAACGAACGCCGTGCACACAACGCAACAATCAAGTCTGCGATGCGTACTGCGATTAAACAAGTTGAAGTTTCTGTAGCTAACAACGATGCTGAGCAAGCAAAAGCTGCTCTTTCTTCTGCTGCAAAACGCATTGACAAAGCCGTTAAAACTGGTCTTGTACACAAAAACGCAGCTGCGCGTTACAAATCAAGACTTGCGAAACAAGTAAACGGACTTTCTGCATAATGATTGCAACGCCTCAGTGATGAGGCACCTGTTTAACTGTACGTCCGTCCTGAACGGCCGAGCCTAAGGACAGACTGGCAATTATACATCTAAACAAAAACGACCCTCTTTTGAGAAGGTCGTTTTTTTATGTTCAAGCCCCTAATAACCGAAGCAGGAACAATTCTAATAATAGCTGCTTGTCCTTTTTACCCGTTTTCATTTCATAATCAATCGTGGAGAGCTCTTTGACGATGTACTTTAGCTCTTCTTCTGAAAACAGTCTTGCTTGATCCATCGCGAGTTTGACCCGGAATGGGTGAACTTTCAGGTTTGACGCAATTTGTTTTTGCCCGTATCCCTGTTGAGCAAAGTACTTTGTCTGCAATATCAACCGAAATTGATTTGAAATGAGTGCCAATATTTTAATGGGTTCCTCATTTTGCTTTAGGAGATCATAAAACATTTGCATCGCTTCAGACCGGCGCCTGTTCACGATTTGGTTAATCAGTTCGAAAATATTCTGCTCCAAACTTCGTGCAACGAGCTGATTGACATCCGCCAGCTCAATTTCCTCTCGCTGCCCAATATATGTACTTAGCTTTCGAACCTCTTGAAAAAGTGAGGACAGGCTCCCGCCACATAACATGACAAGCTGTTCTGCCGCTTCAACCGAGATTGTTTTTCCTTCTGTTTTCACCAGCGTGATGGTGAAATCTGTTGTTTCTTTCGGATTTAACTCTTTCGCCTCAACTACAGCCGCTTTCTTTTTTAACAATTTGGTGATTTTCTTACGTTCGTCCAGTTTTTCATATGGGGCCAATAACACGAGAATCGTGTAGGGTGCTGGCTTTTCTAAATAAGCTTCTAACACAGAAAGCTGATGCTCGATCTTTTCTTTTTTCTTTTCTGCAGTGAGGAAATAAGGGTTCTTGATCACAACGAGACGCCGCTCTCCCATAAACGGAAATGTTTCTGCGTCCGTCACAGCCTGCTCAAGCGGCACCTCTTCCATATCGAAGACAGAGTAATTAAAATCCTTTGTTTCTTCGTCGACGACAGCTTGTCTCAATTTTGCAGCTGTCTCTTGAAGTAAATACGTTTCTTTTCCATATAAGCAATAAACGGGGTGAATATCCCCTTTTTTTAAATTGTTCCATACTTCAAAGACCATTCGCTTAAATCCCTCTCTTTCACTTCCTCCTCTATCCTAAAGTGTGTAGAGACATTAGTAAAGAGGAAGCTGAAAGTGCCGCCTCCTCATTTATAGTAAACGTCTCACGTAAGCTCCCGGGTCAGCTTACAGTCAGACGATATTCACAAAATGATCATGAAAATGGAAAACGGTTACTTTACCTTCTAGCAATTCCAAATGAGTTCAAGTATACTAAAAATAGCCAGGAGGGATGAAAATGAATGAATTTGAAAAGAATGTTCAAAGCAAGCGGAATGATGTGACCGACTCAGCTGTTGGTTTTATCGTCACATTCGGATTTTTCGCCTCAATGTTTATTTTGGCAACTGTGATACACCTCGTTGGATCTTAACTACATGAATGCAAGATGACTGCCGTTTTGGCAGTTTTTTTATTGATTTTGTAAGATATCATATGGAGGATGAGCGTAAAATGTTCCATCCTCTTCAAGAAATTCATAGGTCACACTTCCATCGATATCTGTACGATACACCCTTGTTTGATGATCATTTAATTTTTTCAAAACTTCTTGATGAGGATGCAGATACCGATTTCGTTCACCTGCTGAAATCAGTGCATATGACGGATTCAAATGCTGAAGCCATTCTTCACTTGTTGATCCTTTACTCCCGTGATGCCCAACCTTCAAGACATCCGCTCGTAGCTTGGGGTAAGCTTGAATGATGTCTCGTTCCCCTTCTTGTTCAAGATCCCCAGTCAGCATAAAACGCTTGCCGCCAAGCGTAAAGGTGAGGACCAGTGAATCATTATTTTTACTCGTCACCTGGTCACGAGCTGGATGCAGAACGTCAAATTTTTGTCCTCCAATTCTCAGCTGATCCCCTCTTTCCAACTCATCTACAGGAATCCGTTGATCAGCCGCTTCCTTTAAAAGCTGCGCATCCTCTGGATTTCGAGCAAAGCCTTTTGGGATTGCAAGGCGTTTGACTTTATTTCGCTTTATTAACCGCATCGCTTCTCCCATATGATCTTGATCTGCATGGGTAAGGATGAGGACATCAAGTTTTGCTATGCCTTTAGAATGCAGAAATGGAATAAGCGTTTGATCCCCAATTGTAGATACTTTACGTCTTTTTTTCCATGGCTCTTCTTCAAAAGAAAGTCTGCCTCCTGTATCGACTAATATATGCCCAGTTCGATAAGGTAGCTGAATAAACAAACTATCCCCTTGTCCTACATCTAACATTGTGACCTCTCCTTTTTGAAGAAAATTCGGCGTGAAATAGTGTACAGCCAGCACACAAACGAGAATCAAAATAGGCACAAGATAAGATTTGATAGAAGTTTTACATTCCATCACAATGAATAGAAAAACAATGGAGGAAACCTCTAGGAGCACATGCCACCATGTCGATTTCATAAAAATGAGAGTAAGACTATCGTAAGCAGCCATGTGTGCAGACAATTGATGACTAAACTGGATCATCCAATCAAGCAGCTGAAACAGTGTTTGTCCAAGCGGAAGATAAATGATAGATAAAAGAAAAAAGAATAAGGACAGAGGCATGACAACCATTGTATAAAAAGGAACAAACATCATATTTAAAGGAACACTCAGCAAGGAAAATTGTTGAAAATAATATAAAAGAACAGGAAGCGAAGCAAGCTGTGCAATCAAGGAAATAAGGAATAACTGCATCACCGAACTTTTTGCTTTTGATAAAATACTAGTGGATAGCAAAATAAATAAGGTCACCACAAATGACAGTTGAAAACCGACATCAAATATATAAAGTGGTTGAATGGCTAATAAAAGCAAGAACGCTGCACTTAACACGACCGCAGAAGGCTGTTTCATTTCTTTTGGCAGGCTTGTGATGACTAAATAAATTCCAGCCATGAGACAGGCTCTTAACACAGATGGTGCAGCACCTGTTAAACAAGCATAAACCGGCAAAAAGGATAATAAAAGAATACGCGCTGTCTCTCTTGTCACGCCAGCGCGGAGTAGACACCAAAATAGACAAGCGAGCAATGTTTGAACATGAAGTCCTGAAATGGCTAATAAATGAATGATGCCAAGCATTTGATAATCTCTTAATGTATCAGGGTCTATTAAATCACGATCGCCAAAAATAAGTGCCTGCACAATCCCAACAGAACTCTTCGGAACGTGATCTTCTAGAAATTTCAACCCCTTCTGCCTAATAGATGAAAGGTAATGTGAAGGGCTGTCATGTTTCGTGCAGCTTTTCATAGACTGCGTTAGGAAAATAGCATCAATGCCTTTTGTTTTTAGAAATTGATCATATTGAAAGCCATTCGGTATGGTTGCATGTTTGGGCAACCGCATCTCACCTGTCATATGACAGCTCATACCTGGCCCAACATCTTTTAGCGCTTCTTTTTCACGCTCCGTTTGAATCGTATAAAATGCCGCTAGTCGACGATTCTCTGATGAAACAGTCGCTGAAAAGCGATTGCCATCTATTTTCGGAATCGTTTCAATCACAACCGAATGAGAAAATGATTTTTCTTGTACGGGATGATCCGTTTCAAAAGACTGATGCACCATAAAAATGAGCATATAGATCGTTCCACACAAACTGACCATTAAAAAGAGCTGGGGTGTTTTTTTCAGCAGACTGAAAAGAAGACAGACAAGAAGAAAAAGGAGAAAATACAAATGAAGATGATATGCGGCCAGAGCAATTCCAACAGCTGCTGAAATCGCCCCGAACGGCAAATACTTAAACATAGGAAGTAAATAATTGATTCGCCTTTTCATGCATTTGACGAATTTCTGTTTCGCTACGTCCTGATTCACTTAGTTTGCCTATTAAATCCGCAACAAAGGCTAATTTTTCTTGGTTTTTTAAGTCAATAATCATCTCATCTAGTTCGACCTGTTCTGTTTGAACTCCGGCCTGTTCAAATAAATCAACAGCATATGGATGATTTTTATAATCCTTCGCATAATACACTGTTCGAATACCTGCTTGAATAATCGCTTTACAGCACTGCAAGCAAGGAAAATGCGTCACATATATTTCAGCATCAGCTGTTGGTGCACCAAATTTGGCACATTGTAAAATAGCGTTCATCTCCGCATGGATTGTACGAACGCAGTGATGATCTATCACATAGCATCCTACATCTGCACAATGCACGTCACCGGCAATGGATCCATTATATCCACCTGCGATGATGCGCTTGTCTCTTACGATCGTTGCCCCAACAGCTAGCCGCTCACAGGTGCTTCGCAAAGCAAGCAAATGGCTTTGAGCCATAAAATATTGATTCCATGAAATTCTCTCCACGAGCTGATCCCTCCAGAATGATGGTTGGTATTAAGTGTACATGCCTTTCTTCTATACCGTCAATTCTACTTAACCGTCAGTTGATTTTTCAGCCGTTCAATGGTCTTCTCTCCAAAACCCGAAATATTCCGCAAATCTTCAATTTGCTGAAATTCTCCATGTTCTTCTCTATACGCAATGATGGCTTCCGCTTTGGCTGGGCCTATTCCGTTAATGGTCTGCAATTCCGCTGCATCAGCTTGATTGACATTCACCCCTTGGCTCTGTTCATTTCCCGGCGGCGCATTAGCCGCTGCTGTTTGTCCCTGCTTGTCACCTTCCCCCTTCTTTCGTACATAAATCATCATACTGTCCTCTAATTTTGCTGCTTGATTGATGTCAACTGTATCTGCCTTGCTCGTAAAACCACCTGCTCTTTTAATGGCTTCTTCAACTCTGTCCTCAGCCATAAATGCATAAACGCCAGGCTTCCGTACAGCTCCTTTGACCTCTACTACGATGGATGTTGGCTCTTTTTCTGCACTCTCTTGTTTTTCTTCTAATGTGACCCGCGTTTCATGTTGTTCTTTCAATACACTTGGCTCAGCGCTGCCTTTCTCTTTTCCTACTAAAAAGCAGAAACAGATGATGAGGAGGATGATGATGCCCGCTATCAGATAAAATCTGTATTTTTTCAACGAAATGAGCTGCTTCACTTGTTCACGCTTCTTTCAATCATATTTTCACGCTGCTTCACATACTGTTTAGAAGATAACAGATCCTATGCGTCTAAGGAGGGAGAACGTTTGAATATAGGGTTAATCGGTACAGGAAACATGGGTACCATACTTACTGAGGCATTTATTGAATCAAAAGCAGTCAATCCCTCATCCATCACCATTACAAATCGGACCATCGAAAAAGCGTTCAATATAAAAAAGAATCACCCAGAGGTCGAAGTGACGAAACAGCTTTCAGGAGCTGTAACAGATAAAGATTTCATCTTTGTTTGTGTCAAACCACTTGATATTTATCCGCTTTTAAAAGAGCTGAGCCCACTTTTAAAAGAACAGCAAACCATTGTCATCATTACAAGTCCGGTTCATCCTGAACAGCTTCAAGACATTGTTCCTTGTCAAACAGCCAGACTGATCCCAAGCATCACCAACCGCGCATTATCAGGCGCATCACTTTTAACATTTGGTTCATCATGCAATGTCACGACAAAAGCAGCGCTCAGACAACTCGCTTCCCGCATTTCAACACCAATCGAAATTCATCATTCAATCACACGAGCAGCCTCAGATATTGTCAGCTGCGGTCCTGCCTTTATTAGCTTTCTTGTTCAGAAAATGATTGAAGCCGCTGTTGAAGAAACGGATATTTCAAAAGAAGAAGCCACCACCTTATCAGAAGATATGCTTGTAGGACTTGGCCGTTTGATTGAAAAAAGGGTGTATACCCTGCCGACACTGCAACAGAAGGTGTGTGTAAAAGGCGGCGTCACCGGCGAGGGCATTAAAGCACTTGAAGCAGGTGTTCAAGATATGTTCCATCAGCTTTTCCAGAACACTCATGACAAGTTCGATGAGGATGTAGAAGCGGTTGCGCATCAATACCCACCGAGTGTGTTTACTGATGATCTCAGAAATTAAACATGTTCGCAACAAGCGAAAAAAGGGTTTTAAAAAAACCATCGTCCATTAAACGATGGTTTTTGGTTTCTTCGCTGAAATAAAATACCTTTCGGCCAATTCCTGAGGTGCTTCATTTGTAAAATCAGCGGTCACTTCAATCTGTTCAAAGCCAGCGGACTCAAGGAACGCTGCATAAGTTTCAAAAGGAAATGTACGTTGTTCGTGCGTTTCATCATAACGCTCATACACGTCTCCGTCTTTTACAAAAAAGCTTAAATCATGAATAACCGAATATGGGTCATCCCCTTTATCACTCTGCCAAATGTAGCTGATTTCTTCATCTTGATCGACATAAGTAGAGCCAGGAAATACCTCTTCCATTTTATAAGGGGTATGAACATCAAACAATAAAACCCCACCTGTCTCTAAAAGCTGAAACATGTTTTTAAAGGTTTTTTTGACGTCATTTTCGTTTTTTAGATAATTCAAAGAATCACAGCAAATAACCGCTGCTTGAAAAGTTTGTTCAAACCCCTCAAGCTCTCTCATATCTTGATGTAAAAATTGAATAGACTGCTTATGAGCCTGTGCTTTTTGCTGCGCAAATGCCAGCATCTCTTCACTTAGGTCAATTCCTGTGACCATGTGGCCTTTTGCAGCTAACCGAAGAGAGATCTCTCCAGTTCCACAACCTACATCGATAATCGCACTATTTGGCTTGATATACCGCTGTATCCACTGAACCCATTCATCATAAGGGGCATGTGTCATGAGCTCATCATACACACCTGCAAACCCTTGATAAATCATGAGTTAATGCCAAGCGAAAGCGTTTCTCTCGGCGCATCTCCCCAAAGCTTCTCTAAGTTATAGTATCCTCTTTCCTCTTTGTGGAACACATGAGCAATGACATCTCCTAGATCAATCAAGACCCATCTTGCTTCGTCAAAGCCCTCCATCTTTTTAACTTCGATGCCGCCTTCTTCTGCAAGGTGTTTCACTTCTCTTGCAATGGCCTGTACTTGTTTGTCAGAATTCCCGTGACAAATGAGAAAATAATCTGCAACAAGTGAGATCCCTTGCATATTCAGGGCAATAATATCCTCTGCCCGTTTATCATCGCACGCTCCAGCTGCGATGTTTAAAATTGATGATGCATCCATCAAAATTCCTCCTTAGTTGTTCTTTTGCACAAGTGAGTTATAAGTAGCAAGTGTATCTGGGAAAACTGGCTGATTCTTTTTCATTAAAAAGCTGACGGTGTTTTTTAAAGATTGAATCAAGGCAAGATCCAAATCCTGCTCTGCTAACTCTCTTACTTCCTCTACACCAGGAAAATGGCGTCCTGGCTCTATATAGTCGGCGACATAAATAACTTTTTCAAGCAATGTCATGTTCGGTCTGCCGGATGTATGGAATTCAATGGCTGTTAAAATATCTCGGTCGTCAATTCCAACTTCTTTTTTGACCAAATAGGCACCAACTGGGGCATGCCAAAGCTCAGGTGAATATTTAAGCAATAGAGGGTTCATCTGTTCTTGCTGGATGATGCCCTTCATTTCTTCTTTCGGTCTAAATTTGGCATAATCGTGGAAAATAGCCGCAACCTCTGCTTTTTTCACATCTGCACCAAAACGTTCAGCTAATGAAATGGCCGTCTCCATGACCCCAATTGTATGTGTATATCTATGCTCTGTTAACTGCTGTTTGACACAGTTTAACGCTTCTTCACGATTCATATAAATGATGCTCCTTTATATAACACTCAACAGCTTTCGGAATCAAATAATCAACAGGTTTCCCCTGCTTCATTCGCTGCCTAATCAATGTCGATGATACATCAAAAGCCGGAACATCTGCAAACAAAAGAGGATACGCCGTACTTCCTTCATAACCTGGTCTTTTCATCCCAATAAAGGTGATCATCTGAAGCAAATCATCGATTCTGTGCCATTTCGGCAAATACTCGACCATGTCCGCTCCAATCATAAAAAAGAACTCATCTTCAGGATGGCGCTTCTTCAACAGCTCAACTGTATCTACTGTATAAGATGGGCCCTCCCGCTCCATTTCAATAAGCTCAACTCGAAAATGAGGATTTGACTGAATCGCTTTTTCCACCATTTTTACGCGGTGATGACTCTCTGCTCGTTTTCGGCCCGTTTTATGAGGGGGCTTGTGATTTGGGATAAACCAAATTTCATCAAGCCCTACTTGTAAACGCACCTCACTTGCCATCAGCAAATGCCCATTATGCGGGGGATCAAACGTACCGCCGAACAACCCTATTTTTTTCATATCATATCCACCTTTACGGCAGCTTAATTTGTTTATTTTCCTTTGATTCCTTATAAAGGACAATCACATTTCCGATCGTTTGAACGAGTTCAGCTTTTGCACCTTTTACAAGTGCTTTTGCAACCTCTGTTTTGTCCTCGTCGCAGTTTTGCAATACGCTGACTTTCAAAAGTTCTCTTGCTTCAAGCGCCTCGGAAATTTGCTTGACCATATTGTCATTTACCCCGCCTTTTCCAACTTGAAAAATAGGTGATAAATGATGTGCTTGCGCACGTAAAAAACGTTTTTGCTTACCTTTTAACATGGTGTTCCTCCTAATTTCTCTATGACAATTGACTTCATTTTTCGGGCGTCAGGTGTAATGCCCGTCCACAGTTCAAAGGCTCTTACCGCCTGACCAACAAACATGCCGACGCCATCGACCGTTTTCAAACCTAACCCGGCTGCTTCGCTTAGCAGCTTTGTTTCTATTGGATTATACACAATATCACAAACGACCGCTGTTTTTTTTGCGTTCGCTAAAGAAATTGGGGTTTCTTCAACATTCGGATACATACCAATTGAGGTCGTATGGATGATGACATCATATTCCCCAAGCCGCTCTTCTGCTGTATTTAATGCAATGGCACGAGATGTGATTTTCCCATCGGCACTTTCAATTAAAGCTTCAGCTTTTTCAATGGTGCGGTTGGCGATATCAAAGTGTTTCGGTGCATACTCAGCAATTGTCGTGTAAATCGCTCTTGCTGCTCCACCAGCACCAAGCAGGAGAAATGACAGCTCTGATAACGGCTGATCCAACGCTTCAAGCAATGAATGAAGAAAGCCTTCTCCATCTGTATTGTACCCAACGAGCTGATCTCCTTCGAGCCGCACCGTATTGACGGCACCAAGGCGTTCAGCTGTCACATCAATTTTGTCGAGGTACTTCATGATTTCTACCTTGTGCGGAACAGTGACGTTAATGCCGCTGATTCCTAACGCTTTCATGCCGCTAATCGCATCTTTCAGGTCATCATTTTCTACTTGAAAGCCATGATAATGTCCATCAATTCCAGCATCCTTTAATGCTGCATTATGAATATCCGGAGACATTGAGTGGCCAACAGGGTTACCGATTACTCCGTATAAAGGTTTCAAGGTCTCTCCCCCTCTGAACATTTAAATTAACGAACGTCTCATAAACACGTGCACGCCTTTTGGCGCATACACTTTGATTTGTTTTCCAGCATCATTCGCAGTCACCCAGCCCAATCCTGAAAAGACAATGTCCATTTTTGGCTGATCTATGGTGAAAGTGTGCGGAACGAGCGGCGGGAAATCTTCCATCCCCTCTTTTGATGGCGGTGAAAGCAGCTCACCTGCATGCTTTTCATATAAGTCATCTGCATTCTCCATCTTCGTTCTGTGAATGTTGAGTTCATTTGGCATGTAGCAGACAAAGGATGTTCTGCCGCCTTTTACATAATCAAATCGTGCCAGTCCGCCAAAGTAAAGCGTTTGAGCTTCATTTAACTGGAACGTTCTCGGTTTCAATTCTTTTTTCGGCGTTAAAATCTTTAAGTCATTTTTGCCGACATAGTGCGCCATTTGATGGCGGTTGATGATACCCGGTGTATCGAATAAAGCAGACCCGTCATCAAGCGGGATTTCAATCGCATCAAGTGTTGTCCCTGGGTATTGGGATGTGGTGATCACATTCTCTTCTCCAGACACCTCTTTGATAATGCGATTAATAAATGTTGATTTCCCAACATTTGTACAGCCGACAACATAGACATTTCTGCCCTCACGGTAATGATCAATGGCCTCCATGACCTCAGGCACACCTTGTCCTCTGCTCGCACTGATTAAAAACACATCGATCGGATTGAGCCCATTTTCTTTTGCTTCCCGCTTCATCCATTGAACAAGACGGTCTTTTTTCACGGATTTCGGTAAAATATCTACCTTGTTGCCGACAAGTAAAATGGGATTACCACCAACAATACGGCTCAGTCCATTAATCCAGCTTCCGTTAAAGTCAAAAATATCAACGACCTTGACGATCAGAGAATCAGTCTCGCCAATGCTGTGTAAAATATTTAAAAAGTCGTCTTCTGTTAAAGACACATCCTGAATTTCATTGTAGTTCTTTAACCTAAAACAGCGCTGACAGATCACATCTTCTTTCAATAGAGATGCTGCCGGCGCATATCCTAATTGATCTTTATCTTCCGTCTGAATGGCTACACCGCAGCCAATACAAACAACCTTTTCCATTATTACTCTTCCTCCCACTGAATGTGGCCCTTACGCTTTAAGGCTCCTAAAATTCTGCGTTCAATCTGCCTGTTAAACTTCGTGAAAAATCCGTCCGATGCCGCAACAGGTACAACCAAAATGGTATGGAAGCCATGCCTGTTTCCGCCAAGCACATCTGTCATAAGCTGATCGCCAATGACAACCACATCTTCTTTCTTCAATTGCATATCAGCGACGGCCTTATTAAAGGCTCTTCCCATCGGTTTTCTCGCTTTATAAATAAACGGGATATGAACCGGCTCAGAAAAAAGCTTGACCCTTTTTTCATTATTGTTCGATACAATCGTCACCTGTATCCCGTGATCTTTCATCTCTTGAAACCATTCAATTAAACGCGGGGTCGCACTTGGACGATCCCATTCTACTAGTGTGTTATCTAAATCCGTAATAATTCCTTTTACATTTCGTTCTTTTAGTTTTTGCGGCGAAATGTGGAAAATACTTTTCACAAATTCATCCGGTAAGAAATACTTCTTTAGCACAATTTGCACCCTTTCTTCCATTGGTTTTTCAGCGATTGTGTCGAATCAAATCACAATTTGTCTGTCTATCGAATACAATGAAAAAGTTTTCGACATATGATGAGGACCTTCAACAGGTGTGGATAATTTTACACACATTATCCACCTATATTTCATCACGCTTTCATTCAATTATAAACACTCTACCCACAAGTTATCCACTTAACCATGTGGATAACAGAACGATTGTTCTTGTTTCCCATTCATGGTAGATTAAAGGTACTTCAAAGACATTCGATCAACCTATGATGATATGTCTTTTCCTCAAGTTTTATGCCAACTTTTTCAGGGGAGGTGTTTTTCCCATCATATGGGTTTCTAGTATGAAAAAGCTGTCAGATGATTTACTTATAGAATCGTATTATAAAGCAAATGAAATGAACTTAAATCGCGACTTCATTGAATTAATTGAGACAGAAATGAAAAGACGTTCGCTCGGGCATATGCTCTCTGTTTCCTCTTAATTCCATATATCCAGGAACCATGCCTCCCGAGCACTCTCCTTTTTAAACTCAGGTGACTGATATTATATCACTTGCGCTATAGGCTTACTACTATTTTCCGTAAAAAACACCCCTTCTGATCAAAGAAGAGGTGTCTTATTTGCAAGGCTGTTCATTCCAAAACCATAACCCTCCACCTACGACCAAAATGACGACAAGGAACACAACAAGAAAAGCGTAACCGATTCCTGCTCCTTGAGCTGGATAAGGCGAACACGCAGGGTAAGGATAAGGACATCCCCACATATCAGTTACCTCCTTCTAGGAAGATATACTGTTAGAATATGCAAGATGGATCGTCTTGTTTAGGCAGATGGCCTGCATTTAAAAATGTTTAATGACATCACGCTCTTTGATTTCGTTATAAATGATTCTTGCCCCTTTTGGTGTCATATGATTGCCAGAAGGGTCAATGAGGCCAGACTGAATCAAGGCGTTGTCACTATCTTCACCCGCTTCTCGGATGAACGCTTTCCAATTGTCGACAAGCGGCACTTGCTGTTTTTCAGCTACTTGTCTTGTGATGTCATTGTATGAGTTTTGCCAAGCTCTCGCTCCGCCTCTCTCAGCAAAATAAGATGACTTATATCTAGAATAATAATACAAGCCCTTTTTGCCTCCTTCCACCACAGGCACGCACGTCATGAGGATCGGGGTAATTCCCTCTTTCCTACTTTCAGAAATGAAGTAGGATAAGTTTTCTTTAAATCGTTTTTTGGTCACACGGGGATGTTTCCCGTCTAGAATCGCCGCATCATTTGTACCGAACATGATGAGGACGTAAGTTGGTTTTTGTTTTAAAATATCCTGCTCAAAGCGCAGCTTCGCATCTTCTGTTGTCTGCCCGCCAATCCCGGCATTCTGTACCTTGATTTGGCCACGCTCGACGTTTTTCATGAGATTCACCCATTTTTCAGATGTGGGATAATCTCGAAAATCCCAGTTCGATCCTCTTGTGTTACTGTCACCAAATGCAATCACGCTTTCCTGCACTGGTTTTGAGCACCCAGCAGCAACACATAACAGGATGAAAAGGAAAACAAATTTCTTCACAACATTCACCTCCAAAAGCCCTCTTCATATAGTAAACGACAAGACTTTTGGTTTCAATGAATGACTGTTTCTTATTGTAATTGAACCGGCAGATAATCTCTGTTATGGTGCAGTAGTTCGCTTACTTTCACAAACTCATAGCCCCTTTTCTTTAGTTCAGGTACGACTTGCTTCAGCGCTTCTACTGTCTGCTTACGATTTCCTCCGCCATCATGTAAAAGAATGATATCACCGCCCTGAATATTCTCAATAATACGGCTGGCAATTTTGTGTGCACCTGGCCTAGACCAGTCCTTCGGATCTTGCGTAAAGGACCACATCACGACATCGTATCCTTGCTTTGAAAGAATGCGGAATGACTTCATCGTCAAGCGCCCGCCCGGGGGACGAAATAATAAGGGGCCGCCAGGCTGGAGAGAAGCGATATGAGCCGCTGATTCTTTTAATTCTTGCTTGATTTCTTTCGATGACAAAAGGTCAAAATACGTATGGTTCATCGTGTGATTGCCAAGCTCATTTCCTTCGCTCACAATCCGCTCTGCGAGCAGGGGATATGCATGAATACGGCTTCCGATGACAAAAAAGCTGGCATTCACTTCATGCTCTCTCAGTACGTCTAGTATTTGATTTGTGTATACCGGATGAGGCCCATCATCAAAGGTTAACGCAATCTTTTTCCGTTCCTCTCTCATGTCCCAAAAGGCTCGTCCCGTTTTTTCTAGGTCGATTCTTTTTAATGTACGCGCCTCTATGTTACCAGGAACAAAAGCGCATATTACCAATATACATAACAAGATATGCAACCCTTTCATCAGACCGCCTCCACAGAACATCATTACACATTAAATTGCCCGCTTTCTGATGAATTCATTCAAGTTTCGTGATCGTCTACGCTTCTTTTTCACATAAAAAAAGCCGGCCCATCAGGCCCGCTTTTTGTCTCACGTTTGGTTTCTCTCTTCAACTGTCGAACGTTGCTTAGAATTCATACAGACACTCTCCTTCTTGGATTTGATTTTGAGCCCATAGCAATTTTTGATAATACTGGTTGGACTTCTGGTATTGTTGAGAGGTTTCTAAGGCTGTCGCAATTTCTAGTGAGATATCCTCTATATAAGAGTATAGGCTAAGTTTTTCCAAATAATCAATGGTTTTTTGCAGTTGTTCTTCATTGATTTCCTGAACATATAAAGCATCCAGATACTCAAACATATGACAGAACAGCTGGTCTTCATGCTTCTTTGCGGCCAATTTCCCATCCTCTAATATGCGCCTTGCTTCAGTCTGCTCATTTTGTCTAAAAAGCAGCTTGGCCAGTGTATAAAGTGTATGAGGCAGCGTGGGAAGCAGCTCTTTTTTGGCGAGGTCAGCCGATTCGGTTAAATATCGTTCTGCTTCTTCTCGATAACCTAACTCCCCATAACATTTCCCTAAATTATAGAGTGCTGAGCTATAAATGCGCGGGTGATCAATTTCGGATGCGAGTTGTTTCGCCTTTTTCAAGTGAGGCAGTGCTCGATCTTTACGTTTTAAATCTTGATAATTTCCCGAGATGACAAAGAGGCACTGAATAATGCGAATGGAATATGCATCATGCTGATCGTATATTTCAAGCGCTTTTAAAATATGGTGCATGGAGACATGCGTTTGTTTCATTATATAGTAGGCTTCTGCTACTTTAAAATGAAACTCAGCCTGCTCAATATCATCAAATACCATAGACAGCTGTTTTTCTGCCATACGATAATATTTGACGGCCTCCAAATATTCTTTTTGACTAAACTCATGCATGCCACGAAAAAATGCATGGTAATAATGCAGCATATCAGATAACTCATGATTGGAATTTTCGATTTTATCGACAAGGTTAGATACTGAGAAAGGTTGATATTTTGAAGGGTGTATATAGTCGAGCATAATTTGGTGCCGAAAACACATGAGCTGATAATAAATCAGTAAATGCTGGTCCTCTTCCATACGTTCAATTTCCGCTTCTACTTCCGCTTTCAAGATTTCCGCATCTGGAACACTGAACTGCCGTATCATTCGATACCATTCATTAATTTTCATACCGACATGTGAAGAAAGAACCTTCCCCATGTTCCGAAAAAACCCCTTCCTTTTCGGTCTAATATTACATATTTTAGCACGCTTCTAGACCGCCAAGCACCGCAAAGAAACCGCAAACATATGAGAGGGGCAGCAAAAACATACGCATAGAAGCACGTTTCTTTCAAATAAGATGATTTTTTCATCGTACAGACACAGACAATCCTTCCTTCACATACATTTGAGGATATAGGCAACGGCCTAAACATGGTGGAGGTGAAAATCGTGGCAGGAGTATTTACAGCGATGGGATTGATGGTCAAAGAATTGGTGTTTTTAGTGTCCTATGTCAAAAACAATGCCTTTCCACAACCCCTTTCGGGAGATGATGAGAAAAAATACTTAGCCCTCATGGCTCAGGGCGATGAACACGCAAGAAACATGCTGATTGAACATAACCTTCGGCTCGTCGCCCATATTGTCAAGAAATTTGAAAATACCGGGGAAGACGCTGAAGACCTCATCTCCATCGGGACGATCGGACTCATTAAAGCCATCGAAAGCTATTCCTCTGGAAAAGGAACAAAGCTGGCAACGTATGCAGCGCGGTGTATCGAGAACGAAATCCTCATGCATTTACGCGCACTCAAAAAAACAAAAAAAGACGTCTCTCTGCATGACCCCATCGGTCAGGATAAAGAAGGCAACGAAATTTCATTAATTGACGTCTTAAAATCAGAAAATGAAGACGTGATTGATACCATTCAGCTCAACATGGAGCTTGAAAAAGTAAAGGAATATATTGACATTCTCGACGGCCGGGAAAAAGAAGTGATCGTTGGCCGGTTCGGTTTGGACTTAAAGAAAGAGAAAACGCAGCGGGAAATAGCCAAAGAGCTCGGGATATCGCGGAGCTATGTATCCCGGATTGAGAAGCGGGCGCTGATGAAGATGTTTCATGAGTTTTACCGGGCGGAGAAGGAGAAACGGAAGCGGGAGAAGGGGAAGTGATTTGAAAGGTGTAAAGAACCCCTTCATTTTTGGGTGATAAAAAAACAGACCATATGAGGTCTGTTTTTTATTTTTTTCTAATCTAATATCTCTCTGTATTACTTATTAAAAATAGCTGTATTCTATTTAATCACCTAATGGGAGATCCTCTTTGTTGATTAAATATAACTTGTTATTATCTTGATATTTGCTAGGATAATGATCAATTAGATACTTCGTTAGGGTTTTCAGTTCAGCTATATCAATCATTTTTGATTCTATAGCATTTTCCCAAAGTGTATTCAATGTTTCATCATCTATTATCTCTAGCACTTGCGGAACAAATTTTTTATTTTCTCGTTTATACGCTTGATAAGCTGTATAAGAAACCGCATCTAATACTGAATACCAGCCATATTGTTTTTGTTCATCTTTTTCTTTATTTGCGAACTCGGCTACATCTATATAATCTTCACTATCTATGTAGTTACATAAATCATCTGCACTTAACTCTTTACCAGAAAGCCATTTCCAGCAATCTTCTAAAGCTTTTTCTCCTATGTGGTAACCATCATCTTCTTTATCTATAAATGCATACATTCTTTCGGCTATTGCTAAGCCTAGTGCAACTTTAGCTTCTTCACTAAGGTCATTGATAAAATCCATTCTATAGCCTCTTTTCTATTTTTTTATTTTAACGACATTTTCTGTAACACCATTTTTAACATCAAAAGATAAAGTATCTCTTGGGTACGGGACACTTGGATCTCGTTCTGATGTTACTTTTATTTTCAATTCAGGATAGTGATCTGTCAGTTGCTTGAATATTCCTCTTTACTCACTTGGAACTTGATCAAAAAAACCTTTTGTACATTTCCTATCTAAACTCTAAAAAAACACGCCTTCATAATCAAAACCATGTTCATCATACCCTACATGTAAATGCATAGTTTCATCTAAGTTATGTAACTTCTCATATGTACTCACTTTCATCTTGCTCACTCTAACTTTTCGTATCATACTGATAATCAATATCCCTCAACTCAACCCATTGAACAAAGTCAGGAACTGTTTTTGTCGTCAAAAAATGGTGAACGATTTGATAAGCTTGATTTCGATTGACATAGCTACACGACGGCACATACAATGGGGCACCTGCGACCAAATGCTCGATCGTTTCAATTTTTTCTCCCTTTTTAAAAGGGACCGAAAAATTTGGATATCTCATGATCAAGAACCCATACGGTTCCGTATAAAAGAAAACTAGACTTTCACTTTCCCAATCTTCTTCTATCTCAATGGAAGATTCACCGTTTCCTTGTTTCCAATACTCTTCACCCTCCTGAAAGAAAATTCTTTTCATGAATTCTTCTCCCGGATTTTCTACTGAAGCTCCTGTGGGGCCGTAGTATAAAAACATCCATATCTCTCCTTCATACCCATATCAACTTGTTAACCAACTGTTCTATTTCCTTCAAATTGATAAAAAGCTTGTGGGTCTTCGTTTAATTTTAATAAGTTATATAACTTTGGGTTTAACTTTTGAAAGTTTTGCTTGCTGACCCATTTTACTTCTTCAATATCATGATCCGGATCGAGAATACCCATTTGCCCTCCGGTGATTTTAGCAAAGAAGGTGATCATCAATGCATGATGTTTTTTGTCTTGAAAGACTGCTTCTCGAACCGAATGAATTTCATTTACTTTGCAAACATACCCTGTCTCTTCATTCACCTCGCGTATCACGGCTTGATGCAGGTGTTCGCCTTTTTCTACAGCCCCACCCGGCAGTTCCCAATATCCCTTTACATTTTTAACTGCTAAAATATTTTCTTCCGTATCGTAAATAATAGCTGATACTACATCTACTCGTTTCAAATATATCTACCTCCATCGCTCTTTGTTTACATCAATTGTCGAATAAATAGCACGAACTGTTCATTTCAATACATTCATTATACGGTATCCTTGATACATGCAAAAAGAAGCATTCAGCAGATTGGATGCCCCAGCATGTGGATCATCATCACTTTACTGATTGTCCTCATTTGGTTTACTTGGAGTATCGTTTCGTTATTAAGACACATGAAAGAATCAAATGAGAAAAATATACAACTGTTAGAACATCAAAAACCGCAAAAATAAAAACCTCACTCTTTTAGAGAGAGGTTTCTTAGCGTACGCAAGTATTCTTACCGTTTCTCATGAAACAACATATTTCTGATTCGATGAATATAATGCAGCGCAATATGAACGAGACATAAAATAAGCCCGATCATCGCAAGTATATAGATGGGCAGCATCAAACCAGGTACATAGTTAACGATAAAACCCAAACTAAATGCTGTCAGCATATATAGGCTAATCAACCTCATGAATACCATCCGAAGCCCTCCCTTTCTACACTCACTTTAACATGATTTCCCTTTATTTTCATAATATGCTTTAAAAAATGCGAATCTACTAAGATTCGCATCATCATTACGTATTCAATTCACTTCTCTTCTCACGCGCTTCCTTCCACTGCTCAAGCTCAGACACCGTCAATAATTGATATCCTTGTTTGGTGAGTTCTTTGATAATCGTGACGGCTGCGTTGGCTGAGGTGTCATAGATGTCGTGCATTAAGACCGTTTCACCGCTAGATGCATGGGCTAGAATGTAGTCCGCGACGTATTGGCTGTTTCGATATTTCCAGTCTTCAGGATCCACATCCCAAAGGGTCACTTTCATGTGAAGAGCTTCGTTGATTTGCCTGTTTGTCCCGCCATATGGCGGTCTAAAATGAGTCGGTGTGAACCCGCTCGCTTTTTCAATGATTTGTTGCGTGTCTTCTACTTGTTTGACCGCTTGTTTTAAAGGAAGTCTTGTGAGCAAAGGGTGGTTATAGGAGTGGTTTCCAATTTCATTTCCACCCTTTCTGATTTCACTTAACATATCGGGATAATACTGAACCCTGCTGCCTAATACAAAAAATGTAGCATGTCCTTTGTTCTCTTTTAATGCTGTTAAAATTTTTGAGGTCGTTGATGGATTGGGCCCATCATCAAATGTGAGTGCAATGGCTTTTTGATTTGGATGAAATGTGGATGGTTTTGGCAATTTCACAATCTTTCTTGTTGGAATCGGTTCTTTTTTCTCGTTTTTGTTCAATTCTTTCTTAATATATTCAGGTTTTAATATTCCTGTCAGTAGTGTTTTCTTAATCGCTAACACTTGAGGGCCTTGATGATTTGGAGCGATTTGTCCTCTTGGAAAGTAGAATTCGATATAGCGATCCTTGATGGCAAAATACTGATAATTCTTCGCCACAGGAGACGTTCCCTGTTTGAGCAGCGGCTGATTTTCAGCTAGCGTTCGATCTTTTTTTAATTCCTCAAAAGTCATATTGGATAATTTTTGAAGATTGTCCTTCTTTGATAGAAAGATATCGTTGATTGATAAAAATGTCTGTTTCTTGAAATCAAAGTTCATCACCTTCGTTTGATTGACGCCTTGCTTTCCGCCCTTCACCTCATATGTATTGAATTTGATTGCGACGGTTTGCTTGGCATAATGAATGATCTCATAATCGATATTTAATTCGTATCGTGTTTCTTCATTGACATCACTCGCTTGACTAAACGATGTTTTAAACCTTTCTAACGCTGTCTCTGCAAATCTTTTGATCTCCTGATCTAGTTTTTCTTGATGAAACAGCGGATAGTTGACAGCATATCTCATGAATTTCCCGTCATTCACAAGTGTGACAATTTCAACTTGTTTGTAGCTCGCATCTTGTTCTACTTTTTTTCTCTCTGTCCCGCTTGCCTGCTGGTTATGATAAAACGCAGCGATACCGATGACGATTGCAAGTCCACATAGGACGAGGCTGATCTTCCCTTTCGTTGACACAATGATTCTCCTCTCGTGATGCCGTCCTGTCTGGATGACGTGTGTTTGTAGGATAGACTTTTCGCAGCCCCTTTTTAGTTTGCAAAAAACACACTTGTCACATTTTCGACATATTTTACAAGAGACATATAAAAAGGGCTTGATCGCTTAGCCCTTATTTTTGCATATACAGTTGGAATAACTTTGTTTCTTCATCAATAGAGCGAGCCTGGTCAAAAGCTGCTCTGACTGTCTTTGAGTTGTTCACCAGCTCATACAGCATGGTGAGAACAAAAATAAATGACGCATTTCCATCAATGTAGTCATCGGGCGCTGTATAGGATATCGCCCCTGTTTCTAAAAAAGCTTCTGCCACCTTTTTTTCGCCTAGTGTACAGCCTGTACATATGATGTGGACTCCATTTAACGAAGCATACCGCTTTATGTCATCCGCACCAAAAGCAGCACCTCTCGGCTCACCCTCTTCGTATACATCTTCTCCTAACTCCGGCATGAGAAACGCTCCTTCTTCTCCGTGAAAGGATAAAAGAATGAAATCCGTCTCGCCTCTATTCCTCCCGGATAAAACATTAATCAGGTCATTCGGTCTGCCTATCCAATGCATATCGACTTTTGCGCCAAAGTTTTCAAGTGCTGCACGAAGCGCAAAGGATTCCAGCTCACTATTTGGTCCGGCTGCCAATGTGATGCGCATAACTGGCTGGCTCATTTATATCCCCTCCAAATGATGATAAACATAGCACCATTTTTTCCTCATCTACATAAGCACCATTTATTTTTAGTGCTTTTTCCTCTACCGCATACGACTTAAATCCAACTGACTTGTAAAGATGTTTGGCTGGGTCGTTCGTTGTGACCACTGTTAAATATAGTTGTTCGATGTCTTTTTTTCGCGTGCAAAAGAAAGAACTTTTGTCAGGAGCGCCTTCCCCATTCCTTTTCCGCGTCCATTAGCCGTTACATACATCGCTGCCACATTGGCACGGTGCTTTAATTTCTGCAATGTTTCTTGTATGAGTGTGACCGAGCCGACCAGCTGACCTTGATGAAAGGCACCGAATGTCCACATAGATTGTGTAGAAGCAAAACGATCCTTATATTTATTCTTCGTATCTAGCTTCTCTTCCTCGTAACTCATAGCAAAACTCTCTGGATTTAATCGGAGTGCTTCTAATCTCAAGTTCGCATATTCTTGAGCATCTTCTGGTGTTAACAATCGAATATTCAGAAAATCGCCTCCATCAGAATGAATTGATACTTCCAATTTTATCTTGAAAGAAGCTTTTGATCAAAGAATATTGGTTCATTTACATATAGCACATTTCTTATAGACTTTTAGGCTCTCTTTCGTTTTTGTGAAAACAAGGTCATTTTGATCATGTTCACTCGATATTCCCTATCCAAAACGATTCTTTTCTCACTTATCTTTTCACTTATTTTATATTAACCTATAACTAATTCATGAAAAAAAAGAAAAAAAAGGATTGATATGAACAAAAACATATCATAAGATAGAATAGTAATAAAAAGACAAAAAAGGGAGGAATTTGATATGACAGAAACAAGAAATGAAATCAAACTACATGTTCTTTTTGGTGCTTTAGCAGTAGGATTCCTTATGCTAGCTCTTTTTTCCTTCTCGCTACAAGTACTGCCAGTTGCTGATCTAGCAAAAGAATTTGGTATTCCAGGCAGTGTTGCCGCTGTAGTTCTTAATGTGGTTGAAGCGGGTGGAGCTGTCACTACAATTGTCTCCATTTTAACTGCTGTAGGTTCAGGCGGTCTTTCTCTTATTGCTGCGGCTGGTAAAGAGACAATTCGTCAATACCTTAAAAACGAAATTAAGAAAAAAGGCCGTAAAGCCGTTATCGCTTGGTAATTTATTTAACGACTCAATAGAAGGAGACTCTGTTCTCCTTCTATTTAAATTTTTGTGCAGGTGAGAAGATGTTATATCCATTATTATCACTACTTCTATCCATTAGACTGGAGCAACAGTATTCTAATATCGCTCAGTTCGTTATACGAAAAATTCCATTTCTCAAGTCGTTTTCTTCAAAACAGTACATATTTTTTTCTTGTATTCTTGATATCATATTCGGATGCATGATTGTATTCGTGATTTCTTCATTTCTTTACTCCCCCGTCTATCAAATAGAATGGGAAAGTGCTTTTGTGATGTTTTTATTTTTATTTTCTATCGTCAAAGGAATTGAATCTTATAGAAGAACTCATCTTCTTCCTTTTAAAGAATTGATACAGCTAGCACCTGTTTCCTCTAGACAACTTTTTCAAACGCTTCTGTTTTCAGAATTGATTTGGCTTGTGTTTACGAGTTTGAGCACTTATTTGATCTATTTTTTGTTTCAATATGATATTGTTCAAACACACGATCTGGCATTCTGGTTAAAACATGTCAATGTGATGCTGACAAGTATCTTCCTATTTATCATCAGCAATAAGATATTCGGTGCTTATATTTATAACATCGTCGTAAAAAAAATCGGGGCCATTCGTGTCCTCTTTTTTGCAAGCATCGCTTTGCTTTTTTTCTTATTCGGAAGGGTTCTCATATTAAACATCATTTTCCCTTTTTATCACACCTTCCAGCAACTATTTCAATCGATCTCATCGCTTGCAGAGGATTCGTTTTGGATCACTCTTTCAAACAAGCTGATCTCTTTATATCAACATGATCTTCAGCAAATGCATCATGCTTTATTTTCAGATGGCTCTGTTTTTCTACAATTTCAAGCCCTTTTTAATTCACCTATTACATTGATTGTTGTGATACTAGGTAGTGCGCTTGTCATGAGAAGTCCTGTTCGATGGATTCCAACGGAAAAAGATCAAGACCAAAGCTCAAAGCATTTTCGGGATTTATTTTATTGGTACTTTCAAGTACTGCATAAAATTCAGGGTTTGTTGTTTAGACAAAATGTGTTGATCCAAAAAGACATCAAGCTGCTGAAAGAAAAAAGGTGGCTCTTATCTAAAGAATTTTTTAATTATATGTTCATGTCATATGAAGCCTTCTTTTATATTGGTGTTTTTACCGGATTGATCTCGATCATCGATCAACAGGCCTTGCAAATTCAGCTGCTATTCACACTCAATATTATGATACTAGCGAATCAATCTTATGAGATGAGAATGCTGACACCTTCTATTTTTGCTTTAAGTGCTGAAAAAAAGAACATTTGGCTTTACGAGCTTTCTCAAATATCACTTTTGCAATTTTTCTTATCAAAAATCCAGTTATTTTATTGTTTATTTTCCATACCAGCGCTCTTTTTACTATTCATTAATCTATCTATCATGACTGTGTATCAACTGTTTCATGTTCAGATGCTCATTCAACTGGTAGTATTAGGGGTTGGCTTTTTCATTTTTCCTTTGATTCAGCTTTACTTGTTCCCATTCACAACGAAATTCAATTTTATTCATGAGCATGAAATAGGGACGACAAATGAGGAACTAGAGATCATCGATAAAGGTCAGGCATTTGCCAGAAACTTTCTTGTGCTGCCTTTTATGTACTATTTAATTTTGACCTCTTTTCTCCCTATATTGCAGCAATCCTCAGGGCTCGTAAACGTGCTGTTCGCTATATATTTTGTGATCGTTTCAGTGATTTGCTGGATATTATGCCGCAAGACCATTAATAAAGGAATTGAGTATGTTGAAAAAAATAAGATATTTTCTATCGGAGAATAGATTGATTCTACGTCTCGGCTATTTTTACGCCGGTGTATTTATTGTAGCTTTGCTCATTGGAAGTCTCCTTCCTTATGATCAGATTCCTTATTTAAAAAAGGATGAAAACATATTTTTTCTCTCTATTTTTTCAAACAATTTACAGGTTGGGCTTGCCATTCTAGGTATCGGGGCTTTTACTGGCGGCATTATGTCTGCTGGCATTCTTTTTTATAATGGCTATATCATCGGAAAACTCATTCAGTTTTTGATAGCCCATCATGAAGTGAAGCAGTTATTCACTGGCCTCATGCCGCATGCTTTTGTTGAGGTTCTTGGTTTGATCCTCTTTTCAATCGTCAGTGCTTTTCCATTTATTTATCTTTACCGGTTTATGAAAGGTAAGTCCATTGATGTAAGAAAGCTGACTCGGACTGTGATTCAGTTAATCTTTGCCGCTGTAGTGCTCTTGTTGATTGCCTCTGTTTTAGAGGAATATGTCAGCCATGTACATCTATCTTAGAAGAAAGGAGAATGTGGTTCTATGGAGCTACTTCTACGCCCTAAACAATTTTTCAATCAACATCAATCGATCAAAACCATTGTAGGTCTTGTCTTACTATCTTTATTTGTTTCGACTGTTTTTTTAACATTTTTTATCATTGATTTGTTAGTAGAGGAGCCTTTATCTGCTGGAAAACAATTAGCCAGCATTGTGTTTATCTTTTTACTGACAATCCCGCTTTATTTCATATTGAATTTTCTCGGTACTGTCGTGACTTCGATTTATATGTACTTTTTTCATAAAACGTTTATTTTGCGCAAAATGTATTTTGTCATCTTGCTTTATAATGCGTTTCTTCTATTAGTGAATAGCGCAGCAATCTATTGTGTGATGGTACTCGATTTAGATCATTATTTTATCTTCATCCAAACGGTTTCTTTTTTGATCAACTTGTACCTTTTACGCATCCTATATGATGGGATCATTTATTATGCTGAAGGATCAAAAAAAGCCGCCCTTGCGACCGTCATCTTGTATATGCTGGTGACCACTGTTTTTGTTATTGGAGGATTTATCAATGGCTAGTTTGCATGTGTCTCAGCTATCTTTTCGTTATGAAACAACTGAAGAAAGCTCTCCCCTCCTTGATCAAGTATCCTTTCATCTGAAAGAAGGTGATCGTGCTTGTATTATCGGGAAAAACGGCAGCGGTAAATCGACACTTTTAAAGATCATCGCAGGTCTGCTTCCTTCAGTATCCGAAACGATTTTACTCAACGAACAGCATCATCCTAGGTCAGCTCCTTTTAAAGGGTTGGTCGCGTACATTCCAGATAAGCCTTTGGTTTATGATGCGCTGACTGGTATTGAGCATATGACTCTTATACAGTCACTATGGAAAATGAATCAGTCAGAAAAAGAGGTATACAAAAAGACCTTTCTCTCGCTTTGTGATGCATTTGATTTAACTCATGCACTTAAGATGCCTGTCAAACAATATTCACTAGGTATGAGATATAAGCTTTTCTTTAATTGTATGGCAGCCAGATCACCAGAACTAATCATTCTTGATGAACCTTTTACATCTCTTGATGAGGCATCTCAAATGCAGTCTATTTCTTTATTAAAAGAAGAATTCTCTGATCAATGTGTTTTATTTACAAGCCATCAGCGCTACCTTTATTCAGAATTAGGAAATCGTTTTTTCGAGCTTGATCACGGACAACTAAATGAAATAGAGCGTTAAACATACAAAAGGCATCCCATCACAGGTTGCCTCACTTCTTTTTACCATTAAACTACCACTTACAGCGTTTGACCGGGCGGCAGCAAGGATTCTTGATATCACTGCCACAGTCATATTCTTCCACAATATACTCATTTCGAGTAGATTGCGTCACAGGGTAGTAGTTTTCAATTCTTTTGATGTTTTTATTGACGTTTGTGATATGAGTTGGATGAATTTTTCTGATCGTTTGTACATTTGTTGTCGTGTTGACAATTTGACGTGTAGGGGATACAACCGTTTCAACTTCTCCATGATTCCCCCTGCGAGGTCCAAAGAAAAAATTGTCTAATCGATTCCGGCTCATCTCAACACCCCTTCAAGTTGTCTTTCACTTACACTCTATCGTATGTCAGAGGCACGATTAGTGATTAGATGCTTGTCTATTTTTGATAAAATCCGCTGGTGATCTAGTCGTCTCTTTCTTTACAATAGGACAAATTTAACATATTATACAAATGATCTCTTGTGAAGGAAAGGACATTCATTGATGAAGACAAGACATAAACTTTTTTCATTTTTCATCCTGCTCGTCGTAGTTATCACCCTTCCCTTGCTGTCGCCTATGGCTTTTACAAATGCGACCGAGAGAGGAGCGATACGGCATGCCATTTATCAAGAAGGCTACCCTTACCAAAGCTATTTTGCTATTTTGCAAAAAAAGGACGATGTAGACCCTCAATATGGTCAGCTGTATGATGTGTATTGGCAGGCTTGGAAAAGTGAGACGGGAATGACGCCTTCCGTCTGTTATTCAAAAAAGGTAGAAGACCATGAATATAAGGTCAGCTGCGGAACTGCACCGTAACATTTTTCAATAACTTTAAAATAAGAGGTGAACGATTTGATCAACACAACACAAACCATCGAACGAAACAAACTGGACATTGCACTTGAACTGACGCAATTGCATTTGAATCGATATGAAGCAAATCATCCTGATCAGCTGAGTGAAATTTATGCAAAATATTATGCACTTCTTGAAGTGCTGGACGTATCCTCATCTGATCAATTAATGGATTTACTGCCAGATGAACTGAAACAAATACTTGATTAAAAAAGCCATCTATCCACACAGGATAGATGGTTTCTTTTAGACTCGTGCAGCCATATCGGTTTCGATTTGTTCTAAGCTTCTTCCTTTCGTTTCAACTAAGACAAAGCGCGTGAACAACAGGCCAATTAAGCAGATGACCCCAAATGAGGAGAAAATCACGCCAAAGCTGAATTGGTCAGCCAAGATTGGGAACACAAGGCCAACTGCTAATGATCCCGTCCAGTTAAAGGCAGAGGAAATGCCCGCCCCAATCCCCCTGACAGAAAGTGGGAAAATTTCACCGATGATAATCCATGTGATCGGTGCCCATGAGAAGGCATAGCACAAAATAAAGCAGCAAAGTGAAATCAATGTGACCCAGTTTAATATGCCTTCACTTACTCCGAGCGCACCTAATGCCGCTGGTGCAAAGAAAGAGAGGGCCATCCCCGTTCCCCCAACTGTGAGAATCGTTCGGCGGTCGAACCGGTCGACGAATTGTAAAAAGATCACGGTCGTCACAACAAATATGACACCAACAATGACGGTAAAACCTGCGGCAACTTGCGGAGCAAGACCTACATTTCTTGCGATACTCGTTGCATAATACACAATGGAGTTCGCCCCCTGTATTTGCTGGAGTGTCGCCATTCCGACCCCAATAAAGAGAGCCATACGGAATTTCTTTTGAAATAATTCACGAATGCCTGAGCGTTCTTCTTTTGCCACTTCTAAAATTTCTTGCATTTCTGCTTCAATCTCTTCACGTGATGAACGAAGTGATCCTAATACTTCATGTGCCTTATGAGCCATTCCGTGTTTAATTAAATATCTTGGAGATTCAGGAAGTTTCAGCATGCCAATATAAAGCACGATCGCAAATAAAGCAGCACTTCCCAGCATCCAGCGCCAGCTGTCTGGAATTGGTTCAAACACAAATGCGACGATATAGCTAAGCAATAATCCACTCACAATCATCAGCTGATTCAGGCCGGACAATTTCCCGCGAATTTTAGCTGGCGCGATTTCAGACATGTAAGCAGGCACGAGCGATGAGGCTGTCCCTACAGCTGTTCCTAAGAAAATCCGGGCAATGGTTAATGAGATTTCTTCTGGTGCAATGGCTGAGCCAAGCGCACCGACAAAAAAGATAATTGATGACACCAAAATGAGCTTTCTGCGGCCAAACTTATCCCCCATCAGACCGCTTAAAATGGAACCAATGATCGCCCCGCCCATTAATGAAGAAACGACGATACCAAGCCATAACGGGCTGAGCTGAAATTCTTCCTGAATGTGCCCTTCCGCCCCTGCGATAATGCCAATATCATATCCAAATAAGATGCCTGCAAAGGACCCGAAAAAGAAGATAAATTTACTTGATACTTTTTTCTCCAAGTGGATGACCCCCCTCACTTAATAAACCGCTTTCATTTCTCCCTGCCATTCTACCGTTCACAGTAGAATGCATTTCACCCTTCTTTATAAAACCACATATTCTGCATTCACAAGCTTTGCAAAATGAACAATTTGATCAACCGTTAAATTGAGAGATACGACTGTATGATGACCTCCGCCGTGCTTAATCCATGCTTTGACGCCATCTTGAAAGTTCGGTTTGATTTTCCAGAGGACTCGTGCCACCGGTAAATGTGGTGCTGCTTCCTGCGGCTCAAAGGCTTCCACTTCTTGAATCAGCCATTTGAAATGTGTTCCAAAATCAGCAATGGAGACAACAACGCCCTCGCCTGCTTTTCCATCAAACACAAGACGTGCTGGGTCTTCCCGGTCTCCAATGCCTAGCGGAGACACGACAATGACAGGTTTTGTATGTGCGAGCGCTGGATCTACTTCTAACATATGAGATTGCAGCACTGCTTCCTGACCAGAGGTCATTTCATATGTGTAATCTTCCATAAAACCTGTGGATTGATGATGGCTCATCATCTTTAATAAACGAGCCAGTGCGGCGGTTTTCCAATCCCCTTCACCCGCAAAGCCATATCCCTTTGCCATCAGCCGCTGAACGGCTAAACCCGGAAGCTGCTTCATGCCATGTAGATCTTCAAAGTTTGTCGTAAAGGCATTGTAGCCGCCTTCATCTAAGAAACGTTTAATGGCAATTTCATATCGTGCTTGCACTTTTACACTTTGTTCCCATTCTTCCGCCGAATAACTCCCATAATCCACGTCATATAACGTTAAGTACTCAGCAAACAGAGCATCAACTTCTGCTTCTTCCACAGCATTTACATAGTTCACAAGATCGCCAATTCCAAAGTAATCAACGGTCCAGCCCAGCTGGATCTGCGCTTCAATTTTATCTCCTTCTGTCACCGCAACGTGGCGCATATTGTCACCAAACCGTGCCACTTTGATGTGGAAGCTCTCATGATAGGCAGCCGCAACGTCCATCCAATCAGCGATTTGTTGCTTCACCTCCTGCTTCGACCAATGACCTGCAACGATTTGGTTTTGCTTATTTAAACGTGCATTGATATAGCCGTACTCTCTGTCTCCATGTGCCGATTGATGGAGATTCATATAGTCCATATCAATCGTGTCCCACGGAATGTTTTCATAGTATTGCGTGACGAGATGCAAAAGAGGCTTTTGCAAAAGAGACGTACCACGTATCCACATTTTTGCTGGAGAAAACGTATGCATCCAAGTCATCACACCGATGACCTCATCACGATAGTTGACCTCTTTCATCAGCTGTGTGATTTGATCCGCACTAACCGCCAGTTCCTGCAGAATAATTGGATAAGGCAGCAAACCGCTCTCATTTAAGGCATCTGTTATCTTTTGCGCATCTGCCTTCACTTGCTTCAGTGCTTCATCCCCATATAAGTGCTGTGAACCGACGACAAACCAACATTCTTTCTTCTGACTTGTTAACATAGAAATCCCTCTTTTCTTTATCTTGAAGGTTTTTGTCCGTAATACGCATGTGTTCCATGTTTTCTTAAATAATGTTTATCTAAAATCACCTGCGGAAGAGGCTCCGCATATTCGTTCAATTGCTTTGCAAACAGGTTCATTTTCGCTACTTCATCTAAAATGACACTGTTCATTACCGCACTTTTTGCATCTTTTCCCCACGTAAAGGGCCCATGACCTTGTAGCAAAATACCAGGAACCGCCATGACATCTATCTGTCTTTTCTCAAACGTTTCAATGATCAGGTGTCCTGTTTCCACCTCATACCCGCGATTCACCTCTTCTTCTGTGAGAAATCGAGCGCACGGAACAGGTCCGTAAAATGTATCGGCATGTGTTGTGCCCATTGCTGGTAAATCAAGTCCAGCTTGCGCCCATACCGTTGCCCACATTGAATGGCTATGTGAAATGCCGCCAATTTCCTCAAAGTGTTTGTAAAGAACAGCATGTGTGGCAGTATCGGAAGAAGGATTGAATTCCCCCTCGACCACTTGACCGTCAAAATCGACCACGACCATGTCTTTTGCTGATAATTTGTCATACGCTATGCCGCTTGGCTTAATGACAAACAGTCCACTGTCACGATCGCACGCACTGACATTGCCCCATGTAAATTTCACAAGTCCATACTTTGGCAGATCTAGATTCGCTTGAAACACTTCTTCTTTTAACCGCTCTAACATACAGGTGCCGCTCCTTTCTGTGGCGTCAAATGTTCTACTGCTACTTTTTCTATCGGGAGTCCTTCTTGATAGCGCTTTATAAATGCCTCAAAACCTTTAACATCCAGTGGATCAGGATCAATAAGCTCTTCTAATGTATGGGCAAATACTTGATGCTTGAGGAAATGGCTCAGTGTTTGCTGCTGGTGATTGATCATATATGAAGCAAGGACCGCCATCCCAAACGCGCCGCCTTCTCCCGCCGTTGATACGACGGATACAGGTGTCCCGAGTGCAGCAGCGACCATTTTTTGCCCAACTATGGGTGTTTTAAATAAACCGCCATGTCCTAGTAAGCGATCAATCTTGACTTGTTCATGTGCTTTTAAACGATCCATCCCAATTTTCATTGCGCCAAATGCAGAGAAGAGATGCGTCCGAATGAAATTAGCAAGGGTAAACCGGCTTTGAGGAGATCTAACAAAAAGGGGTCTTCCTTCTTTTAGTCTCGTAATATTTTCACCAGAATAATAGCCATAGCTTAAAAGCCCGCCCCCATCATGATCTGCTTCTAAAGCTTGATTTAATAGGGTTTCGTACATTCTTTCTGTTTCAACTGGCTGACCCATTGCTTCAAACGCTTCTCTGAATAGATTCATCCAAGCGTTAAGGTCACTTGTACAATTGTTGGCATGAACCATCGCGACTGGCAGGCCATCTGGTGTCGTGACAAGATCCACTTCTGGGTACACACCTTTTAGATGATGCTCTAACACAATCATGGCAAATACAGATGTCCCAACTGAAATATTCCCAGTTCTCTTTTCCACACTGTTTGTTGCGACCATTCCCGTTCCTGCATCACCCTCTGGTGGGCAAAAAGGGATACCTGGCTGCAACTGTTTGCCTTGGTCTAAAATCGCTGCTCCAGCTGCTGTTAACACACCAGCTTCTTCGCCTGCTAAATAGATGCGCGGCAAAAGATGACGAAGCTTCCACGGATAGCCTTTTTCTGCAATCAATGCTTCAAATTGATGAAGCATCACTTCGTTGTAATCCTTCGTTTTTTCATCAATGGGGAACATTCCCGACGCATCGCCAATTCCGATGGCCTGCTTCCCTGTTAACAGCCAGTGAATGTAGCCGGACAAAGTGGTCACATACTCTAACCGGGACAGATGTTTTTCCTCTCCTAATATCGCTTGATATAAGTGAGCAATGCTCCATCTTTCTGGAATATGAAATTGGAATACATCCGTTAGCTTTTGACTCGCCTCGGTCGTTGTTCCATTCCGCCACGTTCGAAACGGGACGAGGACTTCTCCTGTATGATGACAGGCGACATAGCCATGCATCATCGCAGATATCCCGATGGAGCCAATCGTTTGAATCGTCACCCCATACAATTGTGCAGCCTGTTCTTTCATCTGACGGTATGCCACTTGAAGACCTGTAATGATCTCAATTAAGTTGTACGTCCATATTCCTTCTTGAAGAGAACTTTCCCATTCAAATGCACCTTGCGCAATTGGCTGAAACTCTTCATCTATTAAAATCGCTTTAATTCGTGTGGAACCAAATTCAATGCCCAAAGATGTCCTGCCTTCTCTAATGACTTTGGCCGTCTTTTCACGATTCATTTTGTTCACCTCCAAGATGATAGCGGTTTCAAATATCTTTTTCGTTTGATTCACCTTTACCTGTGCACAAAAATAATATAATATTTGTCCGTACATATGTCAATAATAAATATAGTTGTGCATACATAATTAGACAAAAACTTTCATGTTCTCTAAGGATTAGACGGTAGACACTGCAAGCGCCTGTTTTTGATTAAGCAACCATGTTAAAATATGTCCATACAAGTTCTTCTCAACCCGAGTAGAGGATCAACTGTGAAAGAAGTGAAACGATGAAAAAGAAGTACCAGATCATTATAGATGATATAAAAAGCAAAATACTGACAGGGGATTACCGGATCGGGGAGCGTATTCCAACCGAATCAAGCTTACAAGAGATGTATCAAGTAAGCCGGCATACAGTGCGAAAAGCCATCTTGGAATTATCGAGTGAAGGTTTTTTACGAAGCGAAAAAGGCTCAGGCACATTTGTCACCAATCAATATCAAACAAAACCTGCTGGACATGCTCATATGAAAACGATTGGCGTCATCACCACATACATATCCGATTACATTTTCCCGTCGATCATTCGGGGCATCGAAAGCCGATTAAATGAAGAGAACTATTCTTTGTTACTGGCGAGTACAAATAACGATGTGGAGCAAGAGAAAAAAGCGCTTGAAATGATGCTGTCCTTTGGTGTGGACGGATTAATTGTCGAACCGACAAAAAGCAACTTATATAATCCAAACATTTCGTACTACCTATCCTTTAAAGAGCAGGATGTCCCGCTTATTATGATCAATGCCTACTATGAGCAGTTAGAAGTTCCCTTCCTTTGTTTGGATGATGTAAAGTCCAGCTATTTAGCGACAAAGGAGCTGATCACCTCTGGGCATCAGCACATTGGACTGATTTCAAAAACAGATGATTTACAAGGAAAATATCGAATGAAAGGCTATATTCAGGCACTCGGTGAAGCGAAGCTCAATTTCCTACCAGAACATGTTCTTTTTTTCGATACAGAATCGAAGCAGTATTTAGGGGATCATATCAAAACCTTTTTACAAGCGCACCAGCATGAGCTGACAGCCCTTGTTTGCTATAACGATGAGGTAGGATTAGAAGTAGCAAATGTATGTAGTGAAATAGGTTTATCTATTCCAGATGATCTTTCCATTATTGGACAGGATAACTCGTATATTGCCAAAAAAAATGCCCATGTGAAACTGACAACGCTGACACACCCTCAAGAGCAAATGGGACGAGATGCGGCAGACTGGATGATTAAAAAAGTACAAGGGAAAAAGAACCTGCCTGATCAAACATTTTATGAGCCTGAACTCGTTCCTGGTGAAACGATTAAAGAGCTGAACACAAGAAAAAATGAGCCCTCTTCATAGGAGGCTCATTTGGCTTTAGGCTCTTGTTCAAGCATATTCATCACGTCATAAGCAATTCGGTCGGGAGAGTCTTGCGTGATACGATTGCGATAGTTAGACAAGACGACCACTCCTGTTTTTGAATGTGGGCGGAAGCCCATGAAGCTGGAGAAACCAGAAGTGGCACCATTATGGCAAATCAATCCCGTATCATCTATGACCCACCCGAGTCCCATTGACATGTTTTTACCTATCTTCACCTTTGGCTCGTGGGTCATTTTCCATGGAGAAGCGGCGTCTGCACTCATGTGTGCAGAGAGAAATGAAAGCAAATCAGTGACCGTCGACCGAATCGCACCAGCCCCTTGATAGTCATGCATCTGAAGCGGAGGAACCTCTTTTCCATTCTCTTTATGACCGAGGATCATCTTCTCTTGGACCTCCTCCTTGATCGTAATAAAGGTGTTCGATAGTTTCAGCTCATCCACGATATATTCAGTCAGCAGCTCTTCATATGTTTTGTGAAGAGACCATCCCATGATCAACCCGAGGAGTCCCATCCCTACATTGGAGTAACGAGATGGGTATTCTTTTCGCTCATTCCATTTTTTTGAGTGTAACAATTTCATTAATTCATCGAGGGAGTATTGACAGTACATATCTCTTCTCACTTTTGGAAGGAACCTTAGTTGTAAATCTCTGAGAAAACGATATGAAGGAAGTCCAGACGTATGGATTGCCAGCTGTTCTATTTGAATGGGGTGATTCTTTCTTATTTCAGGACAATACAGTGAAATGGAATCGTCTAGCTTCATCTGCCCTTTTTGAATCATGCTTGCCAATATACTTGTCGTAAAGACTTTTGAAATAGAGCCGATTTCAAAAATGACCTCCTCAGGCTGGACGCGCTGCCGTATGGGGTGATCTCCGAAATGAAAAACATGTCTTTCTCCTTGATGAATCAGTCCGATCACAAGCAGTGCCTGTTTCTTTTTCTCCGTATAAGAAGAGGCAATTCGCTGTACTTCTTGTTTGAGCATCATCAATGGATCATCATCCTTCCCCTTCATTTTGATCTACAATCAATTGATCAAGCTTTGTATAAATGGATGTCAATGTGTTGATCTCTTCGAGGCTTAATTTTGAATAGTATTTTTCAATGATCGCAAGTTCTATCTTTCTCATATTCTCCAAGTACGTCTTTGCCTTTTCAGAAAGTTCAACGTGCAATTCCCGACGATTTTGCGGGTTGATGCTGCGGCGAACCCATTCTTTTTTTTCAAGCGTGTTTAACAACTGGCTCACAGCACTTTGGGTGATGCCTAGTTGCTGAGCAATTTGAATAGGTGAGCTTCCCCCTTTTCGCTCTACGAAATCAAGGACAATGTGCTGCTTATCAGTTAACTCATCTACAAATAACTCTTCAAACTCTAATCGGAGCTTTTGATGGATGCGCGCTTCGATTTCGTTTAATTCTTGGATCATCGTTGTTTTGGATGTCAATGTCATCACCTTCATAATTAAGATAACTTAAGTATAAAGGTGTATTAATTATTAATCAACAAAAATCCCTATCTTTTATCAAAGATAGGGAAAATGCCGATTATACTTCTTCTTTAGGTGAAGGTACTGCACATACGCCATCTGCACATGCGTCTTCAAATGAAGCATCAGCCGCTTTCTCCGTTTGCACTGCCTCTTCTGTCCAAGCCGTTTCAAGGGCACGAAGGAACGTATCTGCTGGCTGTGCACCAGCAACCGAATATTTGTCATTGATCAAGAAAAAAGGCACAGCAGAAATCCCTAGCTGTCTTGCTTCTTTTTCGTCTTCTCGCACATCGTCTGCAAATTCTTGCCCGTCTAGAACCTTCTGTACTTCGTTCTGATCAAGGCCTGCTTTTTCTGCGATATCTAAAAGGGTTTGACGATCGCCAACATGCTTTCCATCTGTAAAATACGCTTGAAACAGCTCTCCCATGACGAGATCGCCTTTTCCCATTTTTCCAGCATATTGAGCGAGCTGGTGGGCATCAAAGGTGTTTGTCAAAACGAGTGGATCGAATTGAAAATCGATTCCTTTCTCCTTGCCCGCCTGTTTCACCTGTTCATTCATCGCGATGGCCCGGCTGCGGCTCATGCCATATTTTTTGACAAGCATATCATGCACATCATAATTCACTGCAACAGGTGCATGCGGATCAAGCTCAAAGCTTTTAAACTCTACTTCTACCTGTTCTTTATGAGGGAATTGCTCAAGCGCTGTTTCCAACTGTTTTTTTCCTATATAACAAAAAGGACAGGCGATATCTGACCAAATTTGCACTTTCATCTTCATCTTCCTTCCGTTGCTTACGTTTTTTCTTTCAAGATGTAACTATTATAGTTACATCTTATCGTTTATGTCAAGTGATCCTTCTTTTTAAGTACCATGTATTAAAAAAACCTTTCCTTCAAAAAAGGAAAGGTTTTCATCACGGCTATTCTAAGTTCGCATGGTGACCGTACATTTTATGGGTGTCGAGCTCTTTCATTTCCATCAATCTCAAGATGATCGCATCGTACATAAGAAGCAAAGTTTGCTCAAATAATGAGCCCATCGGCTGAATCGTATGATGGTTTCCTTCATGTTGATCCTTTGGCGCACCTGACAGTAAGATGACTTCATCCGATAGATCAGCTATAGGTGAATCAGCTGAAAGTGTGAACGACGCGACGCTTCCGCCAATCGCCCTTGCCTTTTTCGCGAGCACAAGCAGCGTCTCTGTTCGGCCAGAACCGCTCCCTACAATCAATAAATCCTCAGATGTAAAAGCAGGCGTATTCGTTTCACCGATCACATAAGCTTCGACACCAATATGCGTGAGTCTCATCGCAAACGATTTCCCCATCAAACCAGACCTGCCAGCCCCTGCGACGAAGACCTTTCGAGCCGCTAAAATGCTTTTGACAAGCTGCTCTGCTTGTTCGTCTTGAATCGCGGGCGAGTGTTCAGAAAGCTCGCTTAGAATTACTCTCACATAGTCACTTATTTTCATGATTGTGCAATCAACTGCTTCATTTGCGCAGCCACTTCTGCTTTATTGTCTTGGCTCGCAATACCGCCGCCGACAATAATCAAATCTGGATTTAATTTGACGACTTCAGGCAATGTATCAAGCTTAATACCGCCTGCAATCGCTGTTTTTGCCTGTTTGACCACTTGTTTAATGGTCATGAGATCCGCAAATGAGTTTTGACCAACCGCTTGCAGGTCATAGCCTGTGTGCACACAAATATAATCTACTCCAAGCTCATCCAGCTCTTTCGCGCGGCCTGCGATATCTTTGATCCCAATCATATCAACTAAAATTTGTTTCCCTCTTGCTTTTGCTTCCTTCACCGCTCCTTGGATAGACATATCTTCCGCTGCCGCAAGAATCGTGACGATATCCGCTCCAGCTTCAGATGCCTGCTGCACTTCATAACCGGCAGCATCCATAATTTTAAGATCCGCCAGCACACGTAAATTCGGAAACGCCTGTTTGACTTCTTTTACAGCACGAAGCCCTTCGTTGATCACAACAGGTGTCCCAATTTCCACCACATCAATAGACGCTTCTACTTCTTTGATCAGCTCGATCGCTTCTGGTATATTCACTAAATCTAACGCTAATTGTAATTTCATGAACGTTCACTCCCGTTTTTTCATCTCATCTTCAAGAGCTCCGTGAATAGGGCTTCTTGAACGATGAAATGAGTATAACAACAGGATGGAAGCAATCCAAGTACGCACTTTTTTTTTACATACTATACTTTTTCGCATATGGTTACAAAAAAGACACTGTCTTTTCGACCAGTATCTAAACGTACTGACAAATCCTCGCATTCGGTGTCAAGTCTGTGTTGTGATGCCGCTCCAGTACTCGTCCTTCCTAAACTGCAAAGGTTTTCAAGTCACGCTGAAAAGAAAACAAAGAGCTAAAATAAAATGATTTTAGCTCTTTGTCTACATCTATCGTCTTTCTATTTATCATCCTTTAAAAAATTGCTGTCGAGATATTGTTTGCCCCAATCATACATCGCCTCTAAAATCGGCATTAAGCTTTCTCCGAGTTCTGTGAGAGAGTACTCAACCTTTGGCGGAACGACAGGATAAACCTCCCGATGCACAATATGATCTTCCTCTAATTCTCTTAGCTGATTGACAAGCATTCTTTGCGTAATCCCAGGCATTAACGACTTTAACTCACCAAACCGTTTTGTCCCTTCTCTGCCAAGGTGCCATAAGATCAGCATTTTCCACTTCCCGCCGATAATATTCAGCGTCAGCTCTTTTTCGCAATTGAACACTTTATTTTCCATACGTGATGACAACGACATACACTCCTTTGATCTCAAACCACTTTATCATATACTGCGGCAAAATGGATTGCCCTAGCATACAGTCTTTGTTATTGATTTTGTTTTTTGAAGAAAGCCATCACAGCCTTTGTCATCTCTTGCGCTTCTTTTGGCGCTCTGTCAGATCCAAACCATTTATTTAAATCACTGTGGCTCAGCGAATGAACCCGAAAGACAAACTTAGAACCTTTATCATGATTCAGTTTTTCTGCAAATCGGTACACCTCAGGATTTTCCCAGCCTGTAACCAAATAGACAGGAGGTACATTCTTTTGATTCATATAAGTGACAGGTGATGCCTTTGTCCAATTCTCCTCTTGTTTGCCAAAGACTTTTTTGTACGATGGGATAGCTTGTATAAATTGATTGAGGTTTAACGGTCCGTCTAGAACAACAATGGAATTGATCGTTTTTGGCGACAGCCCCACACGTTTCAAGTAGGTCGAATCTGTGGCAACCAGCGCCGTCAAATGACCGCCCGCTGAGTGACCCATGACATTGATTTTTGACGAATCGATTTGATATTCATCTGCATGATCCTTCACCCATTTAATAGCTTTTGCCGTATCATCTGCCATCTGCTCGTAGTTGGCATCAGGGTGAAGCCTATAATTCATCGAAACAAACACATACCCTTGATCGGTAAAATAATCCGCCTTTGAAGCGACTCTATTCTTATCGCCGCCTGTCCAGCCTCCGCCATGGAGATAGATCATGACTGGATGCTTCTTCTTTTTGTCTTCATCTTTTCCCTTTGGCATATATATATCCAATGTTTGCTGTTTGTTTTGTGTGTCTGCATAATGGATGTTTGTCGTCGGCTTAGGCTGGTTGAAACGGAACACAAAGAATGCGCATACCAATAAGCCAGCGATGACTGCCGCAAATAAGAGCCATTTCATGATTCGATTCAATGTCATTGCACCTTTCTATATTGGGATGGGGAAGCATCATTCGCACATATGTAGAGAGACTAGCCCGATTCATTTGAAACGACTTGTATGACTTGAATCGTTTCACAATAAAAAGAAAAATACTGTTCTTCATAATCTTCGACAAAGTAATTCAAATATTCCCAGCCTCTATCCAAAAGTTGAATGTTCAAAAAAAGAGAGGAATCGTTTGTTAACTCCAAATCTTTGATTTGAACAGAAGAGACGTTGGTAAATTTCAGATGAATGTCTGCTTTATGGGTTGCAGATTCGTATGGGATGTGTAGATGAATACAGTTGATCAAGTCGTAATGTTCATTATACTCTTTAAAGTAGTGAAATTCATTGATTTGCTTTAGATGGTTGATATTGAAATCAGGGATTTGTTTCTGGACTTTTTCATCTAAAAACCATGTCATCGTTTGTCCTCCAAGAGGTTATTGTATAAGTGCAATGATTTGTTTTCTTGTTTCTTCATGGTATTGAACATAGGAATGCAATAAAGGATACGATTCAAGAATCTGTTGATATGATTTGATTTGGGGATATTGCTCTTCAAATGACTGACGTAGCACGTTTAACTGTTTTTTCGGTATTCGTTTATGATCGATCACATAACTTAGGCTACCTGCAACAAGTGAAAAAAATAAATAAAAGTCATCTGAAAATATACCAGTTTCCTCTTCAAAAGAGACGATTTCATCTGGATAAGATGAATCTAATAAGTATTGATAACGTTGTTTTACATCATCGAATAAACCTTGTTTATCTCGGCTGATTTTCATGGATTTTCCCCAATCTCTCATTGTTTTTAATTCTTATTTAGACGCTAATGAGATCTTCCTATACACTGCAAATAAATTCTTGTGAATCAAAACATACGTTTTTCGATTCTATTGCGAGTAACATCCCATTGATGTTAAATAGAAAATTTGCATTTGAATCAAATTCTTCAAGAAGTACATTTTTAAGGTTCCCTATCCCATTAGGATGGTAACTACATTCAAAAATTTGCCAATTCATCTCTTCTTGTATCAATTCTTCAAATCTATCATTACCTTCACCCCCATTATAATAAAGACTCGCCACATTCATAAATCGCAATTCATGTTGAGTAACTTTATTTAATTCTGATACTTTTACGCTCAGTATTAATTCTTTATGAAACAAATCAAATGTGACTCCAAGTACATTACAACCACCATCTAGATAATCGATCCATTTTTGTACACTATTAAACATCTCATTCACTCTCCTATTTTTTCAGGATGAACTCTATTCTTATCGTGTCACGGAGTTTGTAAATATTCTTCAAATGAAATAAAGTCCGCTTTTTTTCGAAATTCGCTTAAGATTTTCTGATCTCCTGTAAAAATAACATCTGTCGAATCAAAAAATCCGATTTCAAACACGGCTTGAGGGATAACGGGTGTATAATTTACGTTCCAATATCGTTCATTATCTTCAATTTGAGGTATTGAAATAATATTCAAATGATCTATATGACGAGACAATGCGGTCAAAACAGCGAAAATAAAAGAATAAGAATAGTCATGTAAGAATTTTTTGAAATGTTCACCCTTCAGAAATAAAAAATCCGTATAATCCGGCATGACTTCTGAATGAGATTGATTATTCCGATCATGAAGCATTGGGAGTGTCACATCACTTATGACCCAATGATACTCTTCTACGTTTAAATTGATTTTCTTTATTAATTCATTTACTTCGAATAGATTTTCCTCTTTTGCTAATACGATTCTCATTACTTGCTCCACCTCACCGATTTAAAACATCAGACGAAACTAAAAATATTCCACAGTATCAAAATCTGACCATAATCTCCAGTCAGTGTTCGTGTTTATATTTACAATGCATGTTGGATCTTGATAGATCAAACTCTTCGCAACCGATTGAAAAAAAGGAGATTGACTAGGGAGTTGGCTATGCGTTTCTGGATGAAACCATGATTCAGTTGTGTAGAGCGGTTTATCATATACATGCTGAACGATGTCAAATTGTTCTTGATCTGTCATCCATAAACTATCCAGCAAATCTTGATGTTTGGCCATTTCTCTTAACAAAGTAATCCATTCATTTTCCTCTGTTACATCAGCTTGGCATGACTCTGGTATTTGAACATGAAAATAGTCTCCATTTAATCTAATCCGTAAAGGATGCTTTGTGAACCCATGTTCTATCTCATCATCATCTATTATTTCATGATGATGATCCACGAAATCAAAAAGCTCATCCAGTAGAAAATTGATTGATCCATTCTTCAAATCATGACCAATCGCAAAAAAATCAATAGACGGTCCTACCTTCGATAAACCGAATAATTGAATCGTGATCAGCCAATTTTCCTCTCTAGTAAATAGAGAAAGCTTCCCTTTGGCAAAATCAAAGTTCCCATTACCTAATAATGGAAACTCTTTATTTAGAAAAGACTCATCTAGTATAGATAACACATTGTCTATTTGATTCATGTCTTCCTCCTTATGAAGTTATTTCATTCTACGTTTGTATAATTTCGAATCAGTTCTTTTTTAAAATCATCAGGAAGTTTTTGATTCGGAAATACAACTGAAATCCAGCCTAATACAATCTCATCTAAAGTTCTCCACGTTTTTAACAATTGTTTATTCATTTGTTCTAATTGAAGAATCGCTAGTACTCCTATCTCATAACCTCTGTCGCCATAAATGATCCATTTCGCAGAAGGAGAAACCCATATCACACGTGAAGCAATATCCATTATGCTATCATTTACACTCTCTATCGGATAATCCGTTAAGAGATCGAGGTAATCACTTGGAGTAAGGTTTAACGGTACTTTCACCCAAGGATAATAACCAAAATCATGATAATAATCATCCATGCTCTTCTGCTCATCTAATACAGCCATGAGTATATAGTCATCATGATGATTCAAAGCTAAACCTTTTAACATTTCCCAACCATCATCTGATAACAACCAATGGAATTCTTCGAATAAATAATGAGGGGTTTTCGTTTTCAACACTTGATCAGGGAATGTCTTCGTACTGTGAATGAGCGAATGAACAAACGATAGAACATGTTCAAATTCTTTTGGATCGGATATAAACAAATGTTTCACTTTATGCTCCTTTCATATCTTCGGGTAAGTCTATCATCAGTCATTAATAATCCATTTCACCGCTTGTAACATGACGCATAATGAGAGAGCATTTGAGTGTAATAATCATTGAATGTTTTTTGATCCTTCAATAATCCTTCAAACCAATTTGCTAAAACAGGGTGATCCATTGGTTTCCACCCTTCTTTTAATAACCTATTTTTCACAGAATCTTTTGTTGATACCATTCCTATGATACAAATTTCCATATCTCTATCTGCCCAAATCGCCCACTGCAAAGAATGAGCTAACCAGACAACTATATTCGAATGCGTGATTATATTATCCGCTATGGAACCTTTTGGGTGCATCCATAGTGCATTTACATAATCCTCACCTGAAATGTTCACACTCGCTTTCAGCCAATGATAATAACCAAATTCCTTCAAATAATATGCGGTTGGATCTGGTTGAAGGACTGCAGTCAAAAATTCTCTATCTTGTGTAACAGTTGATAACTCTTTTATGGTTGGTAAAATATCATCACTCAATGCCCAATCAAACTCTTGAAACAAAAAACAATCAAATGTCTTACGAAAAACTTGTTGTGGCAGCTCTTTACTTGTTTCAAACACATGGTCTACTAAATTCTGATAGAATTTGAATTCTTTTTCTGAACGAATAAATAAATCTTCAAGCCGTTTCAAACAACTACCTCCACTCTTGTCGAACTAGTAGTTTTTTAATTCTTCCTCTATATCTTCTTTTAATGTTTGAATTTCAATTGACACCGAATTATTTCAATTATAGAAAATGGACGGATTGATTCCATCTGCTAACATTCCCGGCAGCCACTCTTCTATAAAATCGTCTAAATCAATCATTTCTGGCACTGTTTTTTCCCATTGGTCGATCGCACAATAAGCGGCATGTTCCTCTGTCGGCCAAAAATGAAGCTGCGGTACACGATGTTCATCCTCTGACATCACCCATCCCTTCTCGTTTCTTAATGACCAAACCTCTTCAAAATCAACGATCTTTTTGATGAAATAGTCATAACGCTTTTTCGCAGGTAATTGCATGGTGGTTTCTAATTCTTTCGGATGCATGGATATTGCGTCACTCCTTTTATTTATAAATGGGCTTAACCATAAGAATTTAGCAAGCTCATATATAGGAACTATTTGTATTCTTCTAACCAGTCATTCAAATCATCTACAGGATGTAAGTAAGAATTAGGTGAATCTTTCAAATCAATTCCACTTAAAAGAATCAGCATATCCCAAACTTGATCATCGTCTATTTCTGGATCGTCTGCAGAAACGTAAATTTCAGCCCAATCAGACACTTGTTCTCTTGTGATCGTCCCCTTTAAGACATTTCGTATTTTATTTAAACAGTCTAGCATTTTTGGTTCAGCCATTTATTACACCATTCCTTTCTCAAAACTCATTTTACGCTGTAAACTGCCTATATTTCATATTTAATAATATCCTCCATTGACATACCTTTAAAATATAAAGTAAGAATGTTTTTAATAGTGTATTCGCTACGTATACCCATCGGGTTAAATATAGTCTTAGCCGTTTTTGGATCAGCAACCTCTAAGTCCATAGCAGGTGCATCGGAACCTTCTTTACCCTCGCTTACGTAATAATTTCCATTTCGGTATTCCACGAATTTCAGATTTTGAAGATCCTCTTCTTTTATAAAATCTTGATTTATTTTTGTGATGACTTTCCATGAACCACTTAAAAAGCCTGTCAGGCCTGTATTTGCAACGAATAGTCCTTTCTCTTTTTTTATCAATTGTTTTAACTCATTTTTTTCTATTCTTTCATCAACAAACAAATCATAGTATTGGATTAAAATATCATCATATTGATTTTTCCCCTCACCCGAAATGATCAAAGCATAGCTCAATTTCCCAACTTCTTTTAATGGGAGTTCAAATATAGCTCCTGGTTCTACTTTACTTAAAGTTTTTACTTTTTTAGTTGTTATTTTAATATCCGTTACTTCTTTGTCGTTTAAATCATCAAAATAGTGACTACCTCCATTGTTTAAAGCCATCATAATTGTCAAAAGCATCTCATCAATCGTTGGCTTTCTCTTCAAATGTTCCTCAGTCATTTCATAGAATTGTTCAATCGCTTCTTCAAAAATATCTAATCCATCATCACCAATTATGATGTTCTTTTTCTTATGTACTTCTTCCCAAAAGCCCATTTAGAATACCCCCTTTATATATTGTGTTCTTTATGTTATTCTCATTTTGCTTTATCACGATAAACGTATACTTGTATAAACTGTTTTATGTGCACGTTTGAAAAGTGCCACTTCATGATCCGTTAACCACTTAAGCTCTCTCATATGATAGGAAATTTCTTCTAAATAAGTATCGGTTTTTGCAATTAATTTTTTATCTAAGATATTTCTTTTATTGTCTTCAACTACAAGATAAAGAGTAAACTGTTTTAAATTTAATTCGATAAGTGGGTAAGCTTTTCTTTTTTTATCGGGACTTAGTTTTGTTCTCCCTTTAATCTCCGCTTTATATTCCTTCTCTTTCATTTTCTTAAATGTCGCTTTGACTAGCTGACTGTCCCAATTTTTCAGTTCACACAGATAGAGTATCGCTTTTTCCAAAGTATCTGCTAAGATCTTTTTCTTATTTGTTGCATTTTCAAATTCACTGTAACGGAAGGGTACTTCCAGCTCGTATGTATTTTTTAAAAATAAGATATCTGGTTCATCTTTTAACGTACTAATTAATTTGTAGTCTTTAAAAGACCCACATATCAAAACAATAGCCTCACAATCTTTCGTTTGAAATTTCTTTTCTAATTCGTATAAAAACATTTCAGTCATACAAAGGGATTGGCTGGCTAAGTTCCCACGGTCGTCATCTGACATTAATTGTATATTTTTCAAATACACTTCTTATATCCTCCTTTCTAGAATTACTATCTCCGCTACATTCAAACTGAGGGACCTTAATTTTTATTTAAAGAAAATATTCTTTTTAGAGATTTTTCTAATAAATCAATTGGTACATGGTCTTGACTAATATAGTGAAATATTGCTATACCATTTTCCAATGAGAGAATTGTCCATGCCATTTCTTCAGGTGAAAGAGTGCATGTAAGGTTCTCTTTTTCTATTAAATTCTCAATGGATTGAGAGATTTGTTTTACTGATTGTAGGATCATATTTGACCACTGACACCTTACTTCCTCATTTCTCATTGAATACAAAAGAAATTCCATATTTAGCAGGCTCCACGTCCTATTTTCTTCAAGATTTTGAATAGACTGTTGATTCATTTTTTCTGGAAAGTGTAAAAGAGAAGGCTGTTCTGCTAAAAAAGAATTGATTTTTTCTACATGTAATTGCATTTGTTGTTCCAATAGAGCTAAAAAGATCTCTTCCTTTGAATGAAAATGCGCATAAAAGGCCCCTTTGCTAAAGCCTGCATATTCCGCCAATTTATCAATAGAGACCCCATGAAAACCATACTTGGCGAAATTCTCAACTGCAGAATTTATGAGTAATTTCCGTGTTTCCTCTTTCCTTTCATTTTGCGTTTTTCTTTGTCTAATCATTCCTTTACCTCCTTATCTTGACAATCATACCATATAGAATTAATATACCAATTAGTATATAAATTCTACATGGTATATATATTGGTGAACAGCATAAGCAATTAATAGCTATTGAAAAGGAGCAAAACAATGCGAAAAGTGGGGAAAAAAATTCACAAAACGAAAAGGGACATAATAGCTCAAACAGTTAAATCAGGAATTATTACATCAAATTTAATGCCAATGTGTGCTGGCTTAACCTTGGCATTATACACTTATCAAATTGACATCCTTCATAAATCTATTGAGATACTATTTGCATTTGCCGGTTCAATTTTATTAATTGGTGCTGCTGGAGCATTAAACAATTTGTATGACAGAGACATAGATTCCGTGATGAATAGAACAAAAAACAGACCTACTGTAACAGGAGAAGTCAATCTTAAAAAAGTTCTATGGCTTAGTATCTTAATGTCTATTTTAGGTTTGATTTTTTTAGCATTTACAACCTATCTAGCAGCTATTATAGGATTGATTGGTTTACTTTTTTATATTTTCCCTTATACAATGTGGAGTAAAAGAAAAACCGTTTACAACACGGAAATTGGAAGCATTTCTGGGGCAATGCCGCCTCTCATTGGTTGGACGGCTATTTCACCAGACATCTCACACCCAGCTATTCAGGGGTTGTTTTTCATTACAATTATTTGGCAGATGCCGCATTTTTATTCAATAGCTATTAGAAAGCAAAATGAATACAAGGCTGCGAACATTCCCATGTTACCTGTTGTAAAAGGAATGAAAAGAACATACTTGCAAACGAATCTTTATATCTTAGCAATTACCTTAAGCAGTTTTCTTTTCCGTTCTTTAAGCATAGGGCTTGTGCTTGTGTCTTTTTTTCTAGGTTTTATATGGATTTGTTTAAGTATTTTAGGTTACAAGCGAATGAATTCTGAGAAGTGGGCATCATTTATGTTTGTCTATTCACTAATTTATATGACAACTCTTTATTCGACGGTCATTATCTATACTCTTACTCGTCAAATTTTTTGATTTATTCAAACTTTAGTTTTGTAGATAACCATAAAAAAGCATCCTAAACGGATGCTTCTACCAAATGATATTTTTTCAAAATACGATAGGTGATTTCTTTTGCTTCTAGTCCGGTGCCTTCTATATTTGTGGTGAAGATGTAGGTTTTGTTTTCATGTTTGATGAAGCCTGCGTACCAGCCTATGCCTGATCCGGAGCCTGTTTTTCCGTATAGCGTGGTGTGTTTCTCTTCTTCTTGTATCATCATTCGTTTGACGGTTCTCATAACCGATAGGTCAAATGGGAGACTTTCTTCATATAGCTGTTTAAGGAAATGAACTTGTTCTACTGGAGAAATGCTCAACGTACTGCTTAGCCAAAATTGATCGATTCCGCCAGATATGTCTTGATTCCCATAATGAATGGCTTTTATCCAATGGGCCATGCGCTCTTCCCCGATGTCACGTGCCATAGCTTGATAATACCAGACGACTGAATCTCTCATGCCAGAGCCCAGTGTATGGTCCTTATTCCAATTATCAATCTCTCTTTTTACTCCGTCCCAATATTTAATGTCGTATTCATCTTTAACTGCACCTGTTTGAAGTCCGATTAAGGCATTTGCTATTTTAAACGTTGATTGAGGTGCAAAGCGCTTGTTCGCTCTTTTTTTGTTATACACCCATGGTGATTTTTCTTTTACTTCTTGAATCACAAATGTGCCTTCCCGATCTTTCATAAATTCATCGACGGACCATTTTGGAGATGTTCCTTCACTTGATGCAGGCTTGCTCATACAAAGTGCTACAAGCATCGCGCCAGCAATCAGCCATTTCATCTTCTTTTTTTGCAAACAATCACCCTCTTTGCTCATGATTGCAATCGATTGTAGCATGCTGGCTGATCAGAAATAAGAGCCGCTCGTCCTCTTTTTCAATAAAAAAAGCCGGTTTTATCCGGCTTTCTGTTTATTGTATGCTCAATTTTTTCTCTTCTATCGCTTGCTTTGCAATTTTCGAAATCGTCATATCGTCCATTGGTGGGTTATGAAGGCCAGCACGAATGTCTCGATAGTAACGTTGAAGCGGGCAGCTAAGGCTTAAGCTTTTTGCACCGACTAAACGCATGGCTTTATCGACCACTTGCAGACTATGATTGACGACTGTATGCTTCACAGCACCGAATTCATTGATTAACAGCTCTCTTTTCTCTGGCTGCTCATACAATGTTGTCGTTGAATAGATGACATGGCGTGCTTGCTTTAGTAGTAAATCAATTTCGCCAATCAGTGTTTGGACATTTGGCAGTTCGCTAATCGTTCCGCTAATACTGTTCGGTGAATGGGTGATGGCATATTGAACAGCATAGTCTCTTGCCGCTTGCGCAATCCCTAAATAACAGGAAGGGATATGTGCGATCCAAGGGTTTAACGTACCCCCCCGAGGTCCTTTCTGCACTTCAACCAACATGTCATCTGGGACTTCCACTTGATCTAGAATTAAATCATGGCTCTCCGTTCCTCTCATGCCAACAACATCCCACGTTTCTTCTATAGAAACACCTTTTGTATCACGGTGAATTAAGAAGAAGCCCATCGCTTCTTTTTCTTCGATCCATACACCGACAAGAAAATATGTGAGTGCTGGTGACATCGTTGTGAATGTTTTCCTGCCACTGATCACCCATTGATCTCCTGATCTCGTTGCAGTTGTTCCAGGTTTGCCTCCTCTTGTTGGACTCCCTGTCTGCGCCTCACTGACGGCCCGGTTCACAAGAGCCCCATTTTTGATTTCTTCAGCAAAAAATTGCAGCTGCTTCTCATTCCATAGTTTCTTTTCATAAATTTCACCAACAACTCCTTGGTGCCAGCCGATCGATAAGGCAGTTGCTCCATCCATACTTCCTAGCGTTTCTTGAAAAAGGACCATATCCTTTACAGATTGACCCCCGCCCCCGTACTCAACAGGCAGAGACAACGTTGTATAGCCCAGTTCTACTAATGATTCGATATTCTGTTTAGGAAAATAGGCACCCTCATCATGTTCTTTTGCAGATTGTTCGATCGTTTCACGAAGGGATTCTAGTTGATTTAGCCAATTTTTTTGAAAATCTGTATCGACAAATAATGCTTTAGACAAAACGTATCCAACTCCTCTGTTTCTCGCAATCTATCATATCCGATTTATCCAATAGGTATTATTAAAACACACTTTACTTATAGGATTTAATGTGTTAAATTTTATCAATATTAAGTACATATGTCAAAGGAACGTGATGCTTTTATGATTTCTGCTACTAATCTACATAAATCCTATGGGTCAACTCATGTGTTAAAAGGAATTGATTTCACCGTACAAGAAGGTGAAGTGGTCGCCATTATTGGACCGAGCGGATCAGGAAAAACAACCCTTCTCCGCAGTTTAAACAGCCTTGATATCCCAGACAAAGGAACGCTGACAGTTGGAGAAGCCACGATTCAATTTGAACAATATCGAAAAAAAGATCTTCTAAAACTCAGACAGCAATCGTCTATGGTGTTTCAGCATTATCACTTGTTTCAAAATAAACGAGCACTTGAAAACATCACAGAAGGATTGATTGTGTCTCAAAACATGTCTAAAAAAGAGGCGGAAAAAATCGGAGAGCAATTGTTAACGCGAATTGGGCTGCTTCATAAAAAAGATGCGTTTCCAAGTGAATTATCCGGCGGTCAACAGCAGCGGATTGGGATTGCTCGTGCTCTTGCCATGAATCCTGCGGTGCTTTTGTTTGATGAACCAACGTCCGCACTAGACCCAGAGATGGTCGGAGAAATCCTTGAAATGATGAAAGATATTGCGAGCCAAGGCATGACGATGGTCATTGTGACGCATGAAATCTCGTTTGCAAAAGATGTAGCGGATACAGTGATCTTTATGGCAGATGGGGAAATCGTTGAAAAAGGCTCACCAGAAGACGTCCTGATGAAGCCTCAGCATGAACGGACGAAACAATTTTTATCAAGAATTCATCGCGGGATGTGGCAAGGATTGGAGGAAGACAGATGAAGCGCAAGACTTTATTCACCGCCGCTAGTATCCTTCTGTTTCTCCTCTCTCTCATTGGCTGCAGCAGTGTGAAAACGACAACAGATGATGGCAGACAAATTGTCAAAGTCGCACTAAGCGCAGAAGTCAATCCGCCTTTTTTAGCCACAAATGACCGCAACGAACCGATTGGCTATAACATCGATTATTTAAATGAAGTCGAGAAACGTTTGCCACACATTCATTTTGATTATATCTTCGGCGAGGAAGAATCCAATTTAATTGGGATCGGCGCTGGGAAATTTGAAATGGCGGCTAATTGGTTTTTTAGTAATCCTGAACGTGAAAAACGCTTTCTTTATCCTAAGGTTCCATACGGCTATTCGATGACAGGTTTAATTGTGAATGAATCAGAGCAAGATATTCAATCTCTAGACGATATGACATCAAAAAAGCTCGCTCCCGTCAGTCCTAGCGGCGGCCTTCGTTCCATATTAAATCAATATAATGAAGAAAATGATCGGAAAATTCCGCTCACGACCATTGAAAGCCCTTCAAACGAACTCAATTTAAAACGAGTCGAAAGTGGACGGTCCGATGCGGCTTTTATGAATATTTCGACCTTTGATACGATTCAAAAACATCTTCACCTGAAAGTCAAAGTGGGCGGCATTGTCTCAAAGGAACCTATTTATCTTGTCTTACAGCCTAGTCAAAAGAAACTAGCATCACAATTGGACCGAGTGACACAAGAGATGATAGAAGACGGAACATTACCTGACCTTGCGAAGAAATGGTTTGGCGTTGATTTCTTTCAAGATATTGACTATATATCAGAGCAAGGCTATCAATATGAAGAAAGGAAGGAAGTGCCATGACGTTTACAGCTGGAGATTGGTTAAGAATCTTTTTACAGGTGGTTGATCGCCTGCCACTCACATTTCTGATGATTGTGGTGTCATTGTTTTTTGCCATCATCATCGGATTGCTGTTTGCTTGCATTCGAATCAAACAAATTCCAGTGCTGAAACAATTGGCGGTCATTTATTTGTCATTTACACGAAGTACACCGCTCATTGTTCAGTTATTCCTCATTTATTTTGGCCTGCCTCAGCTTTTACTCATGGCGGGAATTCAAATCAATCATTGGGATCGTGTGTTATTTGTGATGATCACATTCTCGTTACATACGGGCGCTTATTTATCTGAAGTCTTTCGCAGTGCATATTCCTCTGTTGGGAAAGATCAGCTTGAAGCAGCTTACATTGTTGGGATGACAGATACGCAGGCATTAATGAGGATCATTATTCCGCAAGCCTTTCTCATTGCACTTCCGAACCTCGGAAATTACACCATTGATCTCGTGAAAGATACCGCCATTGCATTTACAATCGGACTCATTGATATGATGGGACAGGTCAAAATCATACTAGGTAATAACTACGGGATAGGGATGTTTGAAGTGTACGTCATCATTGCAATTGTGTATTGGCTGATTTGCATCAGTATTGAACTGATCACGATGCTACTGGAAAGAAAATTTGTGAAAGGCCGCACCAGCCTGTCACGCTAAGGAGGCGATTTGATGCAAACCATTGATATATCATTTGCGATTGACCAAATACCACATATTCTAAAAGGCGTTCCCTTTACCTTATTGATTGCACTTGTTTCTATGGCTGTGAGCCTTTTGATTGGATCTATTTTTGCTTTCATTCGCCTCTTTCGTATCCCTGTGCTCCGCCAGCTGGTCACGCTCTATGTCTCATTTTTTAGAGGAACACCTCTCATTGTTCAGTTGTTTGCTTTCTTTTATGGCATTCCATTTGTTCTGACCAAAATGAATAGCACTTTTGGGTTGACCTTTCACCCGGATATGGTCTCCCCGCTTACCGTTGCCCTTATCACCTTCAGCCTGCATTCAGCCGCACATTTAACAGAAGTGGTCCGCAGCGCACTCCTTGCGGTAGACAGAGGGCAGCTTGAAGCGGCGAAAATCGTTGGCATGACCACCAGACAGGCGATGATGCGCATTATTTTACCGCAAGCGTTTGTGGTTGCCCTGCCAAACCTAGGGAATCAGCTCATTCAGCTGTTAAAAGCCACATCCCTTTCGTTTACAATTGGTGTACTGGAAATCATGGGGATCTCTCGCATCATTGCAAATGACGGCTACAAATTTTTAGAAACGTATCTTGTCTCTGCTTTGATCTATTGGATGCTTAGTATTTTCTTTGAACTCGCTTTTGCTTTGTTAGAGAAACGAGTCAGCGTGTACGGAAAATCTCTTGGACGTTAAAAAAGTCGATCAGGTACAAACCCTGATCGACTTTTTTATTCTCCTTTTTTCGGTGTGTTATATAGTTCTTTCGGTGCTGGTTTGAGTTTAGGCGCAGAGCCGAACACGACAGGAGCAGAAATATATCTGAATTCTCCCTTTCCATCCATACTTCGGCCATGTGCCCATCTGCCTTCTTTGCTTTCTTCTCCTCTTGAGAAGTTAAACAAATCATAGGATACTTGCTGTTTTTCCAGTGAGCGCGGGAAGGTGGTTGGAACAACGACATCCCCTTCTCGTTCTTCTAATTCCTTAATTGCAGCCAGCCACATATTTTGATGATATGTATCACGAGCAATGAGAAAGGAGAGCATATCCTTCACTCCGCGGTCATCGGTCATTTCATAAAGCCGTGTAACCTGAAGTCTGCCTTGTGACTCCGCATTCAAATTTGCCCTGAAGTCAGCCATTAAATTTCCGCTTGCAATGATATATTTTGCATTCCACGGATACCCTTGACTATCTGCTGCCATTGCCCCTAAGCCTGCAACAATTGCATGTTGAGGATTCATTCCGCCCATGACGGCTGCAAGTGCTGGATCACTTTGATACGCTTCTTCTTGTTCTTTAACTGGGGCATTATCAAGTAATCGAGCAATCATCGTTGCCAGCATTTCGACATGACCGATTTCCTCCGTTCCAATGTCATGGAGCAAATCTTTATATTTTTGATCCGCTCGGCAGTTAAACCCTTGAAATAAATATTGCATCATCACGCTGATTTCTCCATATTGACCGCCTAACACCTCTTGTAATTTTTTCGCATAAAGAGGGTCCGGCTTAGAGGGCTTTGCTTCATATTGCAGTTCTTTAATGTGATAAAACATGATGTCATCTCCTTTATTTACAAAAACCTTTGCACTTATCACTATTCAGCCGATGCCCTCTTTATGAAAAATCGCATGCTCTTATAAAAAAAAAGAGAACGGCATCTGCCATTCTCTTTATCGTCCTACTTATTCAGCACTGACTAAAATTTTCACTTGATCTTTTTCATTGATTAATGCATGGAAGCCATCTTCGATCACATCGTCCAGCTTGATTTTTTTCGTGACGAGTGTATCTGCAGAGAAATAGCCTTTTCTCATTAAGTTTAATACAGATGGGAAAACATCTCTGTAGCCGATGATTCCTTTGACTGTACGTTCTTTAATGACAATGTCATTCGGCATAATTTCTGCGCCTTTTTCCCAAATGCTCACAATGACTGTTTCACCTGAAATTCTAGTTGATTGGATTGCTTGCTTCAATACAACAGGTACACCTGTCACTTCAAAAGAAACATCGACTCCACCATTTGTACGGTGTGCGATTTCTTGAACAACATCTTCATACTGAGAAGGATCTACAATGATCGCTCCAAGTTCTTTTGCTTTTTCTTGGCGCTCTTTTGATAATTCCACTGCATAAATGTCAGTAGCACCAGCTGCTTTTAATGCTTCAATGACAAGTAAACCGATTGGCCCACAGCCAAACACAGCTGCTGTATCCCCAGCTTGCACTTTACTAGAACGAACCGCATATAAAGCAACTGCAGAAGGTTCAACAAGTGCACCTTGCTCATATGAAATTTCGTCTGGTAACAAATGAAGTAATTCTTCATCGACAGATACATATTCAGAGAATCCTCCACCGCCACCAGCAAGTCCTAAGAAGCCCATGTTTTCATCTAAGTTGTAAGCACCTTGGTGCCCGTGAGTTGCAAAAATAGGTTCAACAACCACTCGATCGCCTACTTTGTAATTACTCACGCCTTCTCCAACTTCTACAACTTCACCAGAGAACTCGTGTCCCAGTGTAATGGGTGCTTTTTCTTTTGTAAGTGGATGAGGTTCATTCACAGGAATAAAGATCGGTCCGCCTAAATATTCATGTAAATCACTACCGCAAATGCCGCACCATTTTACTTTCAGTTTCACTTTTCCTGGAGCAACTGTTGGTTCATCAATTTCCTCTAGTCGAATGTCCTTTTGATCGTGCCAGCGTAGTGCTTTCATTTGTAAGACTCCTTTTCTCATCAATTTAATTAACTTACTTAAATAATGATATCATAATTTTTTTAATTTTCTAAGTAAGATGCACTATTTTTTTAACAGTCAATGGACGAAAAATGACAAAACATAGCAACAGACAAATAAGAAGCATACATATGCAGCCAATTATGACAGAAGTACGTATCGATAAAACATGCGCCAATGCGCCGCATATTCCTGTCATCATCATCGTCAGAACAGCTTCACATAACGCATAAAAACTTGCCACTCTCCCCATAACCTCTACCGGGATATTCGTTTGATAAAAAGTCATAAAACCGGTGTTTGCAAATGCTAAAAAGAAAGCTAGAACAAAAAAGCCAGCTGCTGCGACAGTCAATGTGCTTGAAAAAGCATAGATCAAGTATCCAAAAGCCACAAACAAACTACCCGCACCAAGCATCACTGAAATAGGCAGCCTTTCGACAATGACCGTATTGAGACATGCCCCTGCGATAATCCCTGCCCCAGCTACACTGACAAGAAACCCATATTCGGTATTGGTCAACATCAGCACTTCCTTTGCAAAAGCTGCTTCAAGTGAGTCAATTGCAGTCGGCAGCACCGTGATGGCGGCACTAAATAATAAATACACGGCCATCACTTGACGGGATGTGAGACTGAAATGAAATACAAGTTTTGCATCTTCCTTTAATACTGAGAGAGAAAAGCCTTTTTGTGCCCCGGCTGCTTTTGACAAAATCGGTAAACACATCGTCAAAACAGCAGATATCAAAAGGCAGATTGCATTTACATAAATTGAAAGGACTGGTGTACCAATGAGAAACAGCACCCCTGCTACGGCGGGTCCGAGTAAAAATCCACCAGACTGAAGCAAAGATCGAATGGCATTAAACCGTTTTCGTTTATCCGCCGGGATTAGTGCTGTCATATAGACCATCGAAGCTGGATGAAACATGGCTTGTGCCATATGAATGAGAAATAGCATCACATATACGATCAATAAGTGGCCTGAAAATAAGGCAAAGGGTAAACAAGCAATCAGAATGGCCCGGCATAGATCTAGACTGATCATGACATTCCGCTGATTCAGTCTATCTATTAAGCTACCAGACCAGCTATTTGTTAAAAGAGCCGAGACAGGTCTTAACATATAGACGGCTGTTACAGCAAGAACGGAGCCCGTTTCCTGAAAAATCAGCAGATGGAGAGCAATCATATAAATCCATTCTCCTATGTTCGCAATACCAATCGCTCCAAGTAACATGCTCATATCCCGCCAATGTTTTTTCATCGTGGTGCCCTCCTTTTTGTCATAAAAAAATCCCGCCCCCAAGACATTTCTGTCTTGAGGACGGGATTGACTCCGCGTTGCCACCTCAGTTCATTCACCTGTTACCAGATGAACCTTAGCAGGTTATCGCTAACCCTTCTCTATAACGGGAGAATGCCGCTGCATCACCATCACAATGAATCCGGTGCAGAGCTAAGAGGCTTGGTTCTGTAACGCTTCCCAGCTCCTTCTCAGCTTCACGGAGTTCTCTGTGTGAGGCAGCCATTACATACTCTTCTCTATTTGCGCTTTATCTTTTTTTCATCACGATCTTCAGCTGAATTGTTCTATATTGTACTGCGCCTCCGTCAAGGCGTCAATGTTTTTTCATGTTAATCCGCATAAATCATTTTTCTAGTCATGCCGCCATCAACAACCAAATCGGTTCCTGTCACAAATTGATTGTCTTCATCTGTTAAATAAAAACAAGCTTTGACAATATCCTTTGGCGTTCCTACTCGATTGGAAAGGTGCTGCTGATGGTCAATTTCTCGCAAATTTTTCTCATCCTTCGTTTCAATCCACCCAGGGGAAATGCTGTTTACTGTTATGTGATCCTGACTAAAAGAAGCAGCCAGCGCATGAGTAAGTGCTGATATCCCGCCTTTTGATGCAGCATACGCTTCTGTATGAGGCTCTGACATGGTCGCACGGGTAGATGAAATATTCACAATGGAACCGCCGTTTGGATTCTCTTTGATATAACGTGCCGCTTCCCTTGCACATAAAAAAGCACCTCGTAGGTTTGTATGCAGCACATGATCAAACTCATCAACCGTTAGCTCATAAGGCGATTTTGTACACATAACCCCTGCATTATTGATGAGAATATCGATCGTTTGATAACGAGCCACAGCAGCTGACATGATGTCTTGAATATCCTTCTCTTGTTTCACATCCGTTTTTTTAAAAAAAGCCTCAAAGGACTCCTTTTTCAGCTGATCTTCCAAGCGCTTGCCCTTCTCTTCGTCAATATCCGCAAGCACAACACGCGCCCCTTCTTTCGCATAGCCATACGCGATCGACTCACCAATTCCATTTGCTGCGCCAGTGATAACGACTGTTTTATTGTGAAAATTCATCGTTTATCCTATCCTTTCTCTCATGAGATGTTGTCGTCTATCATACCACTCATGTATACACGATACCTAGTCAAATGGGACATAGAAAAACCACCACCTAAATCATACATTAGGAGGGTGGTATATTTGTAATTCTCCATATTGACGACATAGTCGTTTGCTTCTTGTGTAAAGTCTGGGAAAGTTTGTGTTTATCATTCAGTCATTCTATTCGGCTCTTTTTCTGTGACTATAATTAAAAAGCAGCCTTTAGTATATCTAAGTAGTCCGCTTTCGTAACGGCACGAACATTGCTTTTTGTAGAGTTGTTTTGTTCTGCTAGTTCAGCCATTTTTTCAAAATCTTCTACTTTTACATAAGATAATTCTTTTAGTGATGGAATACCTAAATTCTTTGTGAATGTATACATACCATCCATTAATTTTTGAATCGCCACATCATCTGCATCCGTTTTATCTGCAAAGCCCATGATGTTTGCAAGCTCTATGTGCAATGATTTGTTTTCAGCTGCATTAAATTGTATGACATAAGGTAAAAACACAGCATTTGCGATACCATGAGGCGTATCATAAAGACTGCCGAGCGCTTCGGCTAAACAATGTACGGCTGCTACATCAGCAGAACCGAAGCATAAGCCAGCGAGTAAACTGCCTTCCTGCATTTTGTATCTTGCTTCTAAATCAGACCCGTCTTCATACGCCTTCGGTAAATAGGTCACAATGGTTTTCATTGCGCTTGCCCCCATCGCCTTAGAAATAGGGTTTGTTTCTTTACATGTATAGCCTTCAATCGCATGGACCAGTGCATCAACACCTGTTGCCGCTGTTATACTTTTTGGCACCGTTGAAGTAAGAGCAGGATCCAAAATCGCAATAGTTGGTCGAAGCAAGGCATGTTTTAAGGTGATTTTTTTATGTGAAGCAGCTAACGTAATCACAGATGAACGGGTCACCTCAGAGCCAGTTCCAGCCGTGGTTGGAATACAAATTAAGGGTGATACATTTGTGTACGCTTTCTTGCCTGCTATATACTCTTCAGGATTACCGCCATTTGGACCTAATAAAGCAATGGCTTTTGCCGTATCCATTGGGCTTCCTCCGCCAATCGCAATAACCGCTGATGCTTGTACTTTTCTAAAGAGCTCTGCACCCGTTAGACATTCATGATCTCTAGGGTTTGGAGATACTTGATCAAAGACGACAACGGAATAACCAGCTTCTTGCAAATATGCTTCAATAGGCGTCACCAATCTTGCGCTTTTTACACCAGGGTCAGTCACAATCATAATTGTAGCACTAGGCAAAACCATGTCCTCTACAATAGAGGCAATATCTTTAGATTTTCCCGCCCCCATGATCATTTTCGTATGACAATCATATTCAAAATTTATCATTGATTTTCTACCCCTTCATTTGTTGATTTAATCGCTTGTTTTTCTGCTCCCCACCATTCTATTCCTTTTAAACCTGGAATGGTAGAAGCGTAAAAAACAGGGTTCTTTCCTACCTTTCTTTGTCCCATGTAATCATTTAGAGCCGCAAAAGCAAATTTGCCTAAAATCGCAATAGCAACCAAGTTAACAATAGCCATAATCGCCATCGACAAGTCCGCTAACGTCCAAACGATTTGTAAGTTGGCGAGAGCACCAAACATGATCATCATTAAAACAGTGATTCGATACACGAATAGCGCGGTTACACTGTGATGAATAAAACCGATATTGGCTTCACCGTAATAGTAGCCACCTACAATGGAGCTAAATGCAAAAGTAAAGATCGCAAATGCTAAGAAAATACTAGCCCAAGAACCGAAATGCTGCGCCATTGCAGCTTGAGTAATTTCAATACCTGACAAATCACCTACTGTTTCTACTGTTGATAGCATAATAATAAATGCTGTACAACTACAAACAACTAATGTATCAAAAAATACGCCTAATAATTGAACAAACCCTTGTTTTACTGGGTGTGAAACATGGGCAGCAGCAGCTGCATTTGGCGCACTTCCCATCCCTGCTTCATTGGAAAACAACCCGCGTTTGACACCGTTCATTATTGCAGCGCCGATTCCGCCTCCAACCATTTGCTCTAATCCAAACGCACTTTTCATAATACTTGCTAATGCTGCGGGTACATCAGCGATATTTGTCACAATCACATAAAGTGCTAAGATAATATAAAACGAGGACATGATTGGCACAATGATTTGGGTAAAGCGGGCAATTCTCTTTACACCACCAAAAATGATGAGAGCCGTAAGAATGGTTACGAATACCCCCATGCCAATTGGACTGATACCAAATGAATATCGAAAGGCATTTGTGATGGTGTTCGTTTGTACTGCATTAAAAATTAAGCCAAAACTAAGAATAACAGAAAAGGCAAAGATCCTACTTGGCCATTTCAGTCCAAATTGCTTTTGTATATAATAGCCTGGCCCCCCTTTAAAACCATCACTTGTTCTCACTTTATATATTTGAGCGAGTGTACTTTCGACAAATGCAGAAGCTCCCCCTAAAACTGCTGCAAACCACATCCAGAAAATAGCTCCAGGACCACCAACTGTGATGGCAATAGCAACACCTGCCATATTTCCAGTTCCAATCCTCGTCGCTGCTCCGATAAAGAAAGCTTGCATTGAAGAAATGTCTTGACTCCCTTTTATTTTTGGAGCTTTTTCAAAAATAGAACGGAAGATCTCTTTTAGTAAGACAATTTGCATAAACTTCATTCTCACCGTAAAGTAGATTCCTATTCCTATTAACATAATGACTAAAATATATGTCCATAAAAAGTCATTTATTGAATTGACAATCGTTTCAAACAAAGCCATCCCCCCTATAAAATCTGAACATTCTAAATAATGAAAGCGCCTACTTTTATCATAGTAAAAATGATATGATCTATCTATAGAAGTTTTCTGATTGCATCAATCGGCTCATCCGATTTAGGAGGGATTGACGTTGGAAATAAAGCAACTGATGATGTTCCAAACAGCATCAAAAGTATTAAACTTTACAAAAACAGCACAAATACTTGGCTATGCTCAATCTAGTATCACGGCAAATATCGCTGCATTAGAAGAAGAGTTAGGAACCCCTCTATTTGAAAGGCCTGGAAAAAGGGTCATTTTAACTGAAGCTGGCATGAAGTTTCAAGATTATACGGATAAGATTTTAGGTTTAACAGGAGAAGCATTAGAGGCTGTTGGCGGGATGAGTGAGCCAAGCGGCATTTTGAGAATATGTGCATCTGAAACACAATGTACCTATCGACTTCCTCATATTTTAACGGACTTTCAAACAACGTATCCTAAAGTAGAACTGATTTTCCGTCCCGGAATAGCTGAAAAGGATGTTTTAAATCTATTACTGGAAGGACAAATTGATGTCGCCCTATTATCGATGAATCCTGTCGTATCCTCACATTTAATTGTAAAAGAATTAAAAGATGAACCGATGGCCATTGTATGCTGTCCAACAAATCCATTGAGCAAAAAACAAAAAGTATATCCTATCGATTTAGACGAGCAAAGATTGTTGTTAACCGAAGACTGCGATTATCGTTATGCCTTCGAACACTCTTTGACACAGGCAGGAGCAAAACCGAGAAGTAAACTAGAACTAGCAGATGTAGAAGCCATAAAAAAATGTGTAATGGCTGGTTTAGGAATTGCTGTACTTCCCGAAATTTCTATAAAAAGGGAAATAACAGAAGGCCATATGATTAAAATCAATTGGATGGGACCCTGTCTCACAACGAAAATCCAACTATTCTGGCATAAAAATAAATGGATGTCTCCTGCTTTGAAGGCGTTTGTTGATTTAACAGAGGAATATATACTCAGGCACGGCTAACAATTGACATGGAATGTAGCAGAAAAGCTTCATCTTTTTATATGTAACAAACAAAAAACTTACAGGAAAAATCCTGTAAGTTTTTTTCGATGGATCATTATTTAGAAATCATGCCATGCGGGTCAATCACAAATTTCTTCGCCACACCCGAATCAAAATCGCTATATCCTTTAGGGGCTTGATCAAGGGAAATGACGGTTGCATTAACGGCTTTGGCGATTTGTGCCCTTCCGCTTAAAATAGATTTCATCAAGCTGCGGTGATATTGCATGACAGGGGTTTGGCCTGTCACAAAAGTATGGGCTTTGGCCCAGCCAAGTCCAATTCGCACTTTCAGAGATCCAACTTTTGCATCTTCATCCACAGCACCTGGATCTTCTGTGACGTAAAGTCCTGGAATTCCAAGTTTACCGCCAACTTTGGTAATATCCATAATTGTATTTAAAACGGTGGCTGGTGCTTCTCCTTGATCTCCATGACCTGAAGCTTCAAAACCGACACAATCGACCGCACAGTCGACTTCTGGCTCTCCAAGGATGTTTGTCATTTGTTCACCGATTCGATCATGTTTTCGTAAATTAATCGTTTCGCAGCCAAAGCTTCTCGCCTGCTCGAGCCTTTGTTCATTGAGATCGCCGACGATGACAGCAGAAGCGCCAAGGAGCTGAGCGGAATGCGCTGCTGCAAGACCTACTGGCCCTGCACCAGCAATATAGACAGTAGAGCCTGGTTTTACGCCAGCCGAATACGCACCATGAAAACCTGTCGGGAAAATATCGGAAAGCATTGTCAAATCAAGTATTTTCTCCATCGCCTGATCTTTGTCCGGAAATTTAAGCAGCTGGAAATCAGCATATGGCACCATGACGTACTCTGATTGGCCGCCAACCCATCCGCCCATATCTACATAACCATAAGCTGAGCCAGGTCGATCGGGGTTCACATTTAAACACACATGGGTTTTTTGTTCTTTACACATGACGCAGCGACCACAGGCAATATTAAATGGAACTGATACGAGATCACCCTTTTGGATAAACTCTACATCTCGTCCAACTTCAACGACTTCACCAGTAATTTCATGACCAAGGACAAGTCCTTCAGGCGCAGTTGTACGCCCTCTTACCATGTGCTGGTCGCTCCCGCAAATGTTTGTTGTCACCACTTTTAAAATGACGCCATGCTCACACTTACGTCCAACATTGGCTTTAGGTACACCAGGGCCATCCCTTAAAACCAAATCAGGGTATCCAATATCCTCAACTGCTACATTTCCTGCTCCTTTGTAAACGACACCTTTGTTTCCCGACATGTTTTCATTCCTCCCTTTTTGTTTAAAAATGAAGTCTCTCCAAAATTCTCTCTTTCTCGGGCTTTTTCCTTCTTTTAACCGCACATTGACTCAAAAAATAAGTGACAAATGTCTATCTAGGAGAGAAAAATGTATTTTCCAGTCAAATAAAAAAGAAAATATTGAAAAAAAAGCTAAACATTTGCAGAACATTGTCGATATAAGGAATAAGCCAGACAGGTATCCTTAATCGACAAACAAATTCCTTATATATACTATCATTCCTTACACACCTGGCTGGCCCCTACATATGAAATGAATGCAAAAGACTCTTCTTGTGAAGAGTCTTTTTTATTGATGAATGATCAATTCCCACATGCAAAAAAGGCCCTTCTGGCGAAGAGCCTTTTTTTGAGTGCTTGTTCATTACCTGGGAAATATTTTCATCATTTTAAGGCTTTGATACAGATGTATGTATCATAATGGTAAACAGAGACGTCTCTAAAGTGATACGCTGAAAAAAGACAGCTGATGTCTTCTTCACTGTACGTTGAAAGAGACTGTGAGCGTTTTTGTTCCTTCATTAGTTCCTGCTTTTGAAAAGATAAGAATACTTCTCCATCCACTTGAAGAACACGATATACCTCTTTCATGACTTGTTCGATATCTGGCAAGTAATAGATGGTCTGCACTGTGAACAATTTATTGAATGATCTGTCTTCAAAAGGTAATTTCTCAGCTTTTCCAAGTGTGATAACGGCTTTTTCCTGCTCGACAAGCCTCTTATGTTTTCTTTTCGCGTATTTTACCATATGACGCGAAGCATCGATTCCATATACTTTTCCTCGATCAAGTTTTTCCGCTACTTTAGATAATGTCATACCTCTTCCAGTACCAATTTCTAAAATCCGGTCGTTTTCTTGTATATTTAAGAGTTGAATCGTCCATTGATTGATATTATGATGATTTTTTTCCATATAGCGGGCAACCCATTTTGAGAACAAGCCCTTTGGTTCCCTCATTTGTTTTCCAATCCAGCTTTGAATCAATGTCAACACCTGCTTTGCACCAGTAAATAAAACTATTTACGAATTTTCTTACTTTTCATATCGGCTCTCGCCTAACAAAAGTTAAGACCTAGTCCTAATTTCTTTGTCTTTTATTAGACGGCACCTTTTCTGAAAATGTTTCGCACGTCATGAAAAATATTTAAACAAATAGGCATTTTCATTAATTGTGCTCAGATTGATTTCGTTTTCTGCATGAGCTGCATATTTTATGAATGTATCTTGATTAGATAAAGGTGGTGCTAGATTATGGGCTTTGGCGGTTATTCTGGAGGCTACTGCGGTGGCTACGGTGGCGGTTTTGCAGGCGGATTCGCATTGCTTGTTGTACTGTTCATTTTGTTAATCATCATCGGTGCAAGCTGGATTTGCTAATGTAAAAGGAGCAGGAAACGATAACGTTTCCTGCTCCTTTTCTTTAATACCAATAGGTTGGATAATTGTACATATAGCGTCTGAGCATTTCTTCTTGCTCTCTTTGCATTCTGTATGGATTGCCGTATCCGTGCTTTAAAGAATGCGGAATAGACGCATACCCGTGCCCCACTGACGGAAACCTCATATATGGTGACATCGACATTCATTGATCACCTCACAATCTCCTTTTACGGTTATCATATGTGCAGGTGATCAATGTGGAGCGTGTCTAAACCTGGTCCTTCTCCCTTGTATAACAATCAAGCATTGCAAGCATCATAAACATGTCAATCTCCTCCTTTTCATGTTTTTATTGTCCTTTTTAGTTCATGTACTTTAGTTGTTTCTGCTTCATTTCTTCATAAAACGTTTCGACTTGTTGTTCATAAAGAACGGTTTCAATGTCCTTGTATTTACGTTGGATCGTCAAAGTAATAAAAAATAAATGGATTGTCATATACGCTCACCTCCCTTCAGTTCGCAGCACGCGAAATAGCCCGCAGATCTTCTTTATCAGTTGACCTGCGGGCACACAAAAATGCAGATCAAAAGACAGTGTCTTCTAACCTGCGATGGATGATACGTGAAATCCTCGTTTACTTAAACAGTTTTGTAGCGTGAACCGTAAAAGGTAAAGGAAGGACACGAGCTCTTCCACAGGCTGATGACATGATGAAATTGGTTGTTGAATTGATCACAAGTAGATACGAATAACATATTCTTCAGCCTCCTTTACGTTTTTAATTACTTTGTAAGTATATCCAGCAAGCACCATTTTGTAAACCTGTTTTTAGTAAATTAGATGATTTTTGTGTGTTTGACTAAATTTCTACAGTGATTCTTGTCCGATTATCCAGTGCAATTTAAAAAAGTCTCCTCATCATATGAGGAGACTTTTTACTTAATCTTCATCTAGTTCTTGTAGCTTTTTTTGAAAAAAGATCGCACGTTTCACGCAAAGGAAAGCAGCCAATAGGAAAACACAATCAACTGCCAGCATCAGCATTTTTGGTGATGCTTCTATGTGCTGATTCGGTAAAATCGTACCAATATATAAAAAGGTGCTGACAGCAAGCAAAATAAAAGCGTATTGCTTGTAATCTGTCACTAAACCATCCCACTTTTTCTTCACTTGTTTCACCTTCCCGTTATCAATGTCTATTGATAGCTTACCATAGTGAGAGAAAGCGAGGGGCATGTAAATCTATCCATTCGTTACTGCGTCGAGTCCTTGTTCAATATCATGTAATAAGTCATCAATATCCTCAATACCGACAGAAATACGGATTAAACCATCTGTGATGCCAAGCTCTTCTCTGCGCTCTTTTGGAATGGATGCATGGGTCATGCGAGCAGGAACAGAGATTAAACTTTCAACCGCCCCTAGGCTTTCTGCGATTGTAAACAATTTCAATTGGCTTAAAAACACGTCGACATTTTCTTCTTTTCCAATATCAAAAGAAATCATACCGCCAAAGCCTGTTGCTTGAGTTTTTGCAAGCTCATGACCTGGGTGAGCGCTTAAACCTGGGTAATAGACACGTGTAATCGCAGGATGCTGTTCTAAAAACTCAGCGATTTTCTGCGCGTTTTGTTGATGTGCTTCCATTCTTAGTCCGAGCGTTTTCATCCCTCGCATTAGAAGCCACGCATCTTGCGGTCCAAGAATACCGCCTGTAGAGTTTTGAACAAAGTGCAGTTCTTCACCAAGCTCTTCAGTAGCTGTCACGACAAGTCCGCCCACCACATCACTATGGCCGCCTAAATATTTTGTGGCACTGTGCAAGACAATGTCAGCCCCATATGAAATCGGCTTTTGAAAATATGGGGTAAAAAACGTATTATCGACAATCATCAAAATGCCAGCTTCTTTTGTGATCCGGCTTATGGCTTGTAGATCGGTCATTTTCAGCAATGGATTGGTTGGTGATTCAATATAGACGGCTTTTGTTTCTGGTAAAATTGCTTTTTTCACCGCTTCAGGATCACTTGTGTCTACAAATGTGGCTTTAATGCCAATCCGGTTGAGCACCTTTGTCATCACACGATAGGTTCCGCCGTATACGTCGTCAGTCAATACGATATGATCTCCGCTGTTAAACAGCATCATCACAGCTGTAATTGCAGCCATCCCTGAACCGAATGCATAGCCGTTTGCCCCGCCTTCAAGATCACGAATGACTGTTTCCAGTGCTGTTCTTGTTGGATTCGCAGTTCTGGAATATTCATATCCAGTGTGCTCGCCTGCTTTAGGCTGCTTATAGGTGCTGACTTGATAAATAGGAACAGACACGGCTCCTGTTTTTTCATCACCAGTGATTCCACTATGAATCATCATTGTTTTTGGCTTCATTTTATTTTCCTCCCTCATAAATACCTTTACTTAGATAACGCTCACTGCTATCAGGAAAAATGGTCACGATCACCGTCCCAGGTGATGCCTTTTTCGCTTCCTCTAAAGCGGCAAATAGAGCGGCTCCAGACGAGCTTCCGATCAGAACACCTTCCTTTTCAGCTGCTTCTTTCACCATTCGGAAAGCATCATCGTCACTGACGGTATAAATTTCGTCAAATAAAGTCGATTCCATATAATCTGGAATAAATTCAAGGCCAATTCCTTCCGTTCTATGCGGTCCCGGCTTTCCGCCATTTAAAATAGATCCTTCTGGTTCCACGATCACTGTTTTTATCGCTTCTTTTTGCTCTTTTAAATAGGCAGCACAGCCTTGAAACGTTCCGCCAGAGCCCGCTCCTGCTACAAACACGTCTATGTTCCCCTGGAGGTCAGACCATATTTCTGGCCCAAGTGTTTTATAGTAAGTCAATGGATTTACTTGGTTTTTAAATTGTAAGACACAATAAGCATTGTCAAGGCTTGCCTCTAGTTCAAGGGCTCGATCAATCGCACCCTTCATCCCATCTTTTCTTGGTGTATGAATAATTTCTGCACCAAGCGCCTTCATGAGCTGTTGTTTCTCTTGACTAAAATGTTCTGGTACACAGAAGATCGGATGCAATTGATGTTTTCTTGCACTTAGCGCAAGCCCGATGCCTGTGTTTCCTGCAGTTGCTTCAATAATGGTTCCGCCTGGGCGCAGTTTGCCCGATGCCAGCGCTTCTTTAATCAGCATATCACCTAAGCGATCCTTAATACTTCCGCCTGGGTTCATCATTTCAAGTTTTGCATAAACATCAACACCTGCCGGCACACCCATCCCTGACAGTTTTAAAAGCGGTGTGTGGCCAATTAATTCCGTAATATCATGTATGACAGCCATATAAATCCCTTCCTTTGTATGGAAAAGAAGGGGGAAACCCCTTCTTTTATTGTGTTTGCTTTATCATACGCAGGACAAGGTCTGTTGAGTGAATCGCTGCTTGCTCTAGAAATTGATCAAAAGAGATATTGGATTCTTTCCCAGCAATATCTGACAACGCTCGAACGACCACAAATGGCGTTTCAAATAGATGGCAAACTTGCGCAACTGCTGCTGCCTCCATTTCCACTGCATACAGCTCTGGAAATTTCTCTCTCACAAACGCGACACGACCAGGATCATCCATAAATGAATCTCCTGTTGCAATCGTTCCTTTTGCCACTTGAATATGATCGATTTCTGAAGCAGATTCCTCTGCCAGCTTCACAAGCTGATCATCTGCGATGAAAGCAGCTGGTAATCCTGGCACTTGTCCATATTCGTAATTAAAGATCGTCACGTCCACATCATGATGTCTAACATCAGTAGAGATGACAATATCACCTACATTTAATGAGTGATGGAAACCGCCAGCTGATCCTGTATTGATCACATAATCTGGCTGAAAGCGGTCAAGCAGAAGTGTTGTGCTGACCGCTGCATTCACTTTTCCAATCCCTGATTTTAATAAAATCACTTCTTTATCTTCATAAACACCTGTTGTAAATTCACACCCAGCGATGTTTTCTTGTGTGGCATTCTTTAGTTGGTCTCTTAAAATCGTCACTTCTTCTTCCATTGCACCTATCACTGCGATTTTCAAATAAAAAACATCCTTTCATTCCCTTTTCTTCGCTTCTACGATCCACACAAAATCATTCATTTGATGAAAAGATGTGCTAAAACCTTCTTCTTCAAAGATTTGCTTTAACACACCTATGGATGGATAGTATTCCGTTTCTAAATCCTCTGCAAGCTGATCGAATCCAGCGGCTTTCGCTTTGTTCGTTTCAGCTTGATGTGCTGCTTGATTTTGAAACATTGTATCAGCAAAGACTATTTTACCACCTGAGGGAAGGATGTTGCCATAGGTGTGGATGGCTTGTTTTTTTTCTTCGTCCGTTAAATGATGGAAAGCATATGAACTGACGATCGTATCAGGCTCAAAAGGTGGAGCTGGAAACGATAAAAAATCTCCGTCATGAAATACATTTGGTATTCCTTTTTGAAGAGCCGCTTTCTTCATGGCTTCTGAAGGTTCAACGCCAAACACTTTCTTATCTGCTTGAAGCAGTGCCGCCGTTAGGTTTCCTGTGCCGCTTCCAAACTCAATGACATGTTGACCTGCACGGCGAGTAATCTCTTTTAGAATGGCCGGATACCGGCGAAATACTTCTTCATACTGCTCGTCATGACCACTTACAGTGTCATCATAAGATTCAGCCCAATGATCAAATAAAGAAAGAAACTCACGTCCCATTTTTCTTTCCCTCCACTTTATCTATTTATTCCTATCCGTATAGTATGTTTTATTCCGTCGAACAGTTCCTATCCTACCACATCTTCTGATTCTTTCCTACTAAAAAATACTGGGCGGGGTAGAAAAATATTTGCCCTTTTGAATGGGAGAGATTATGATGAATCTAGAGCATGGAGGGATGAATGAAATGGATTTTCAACTGGATTTTTTAAAGGACAAAATTGAATTTTTTGAAGCAACGTCTTTAAAAGAACTTGAACAAAAGATCCAAAAACAAATTGAACATAATCAGGCGATCTTGCTGACTGTTCATTCTGTGAGTCATCAAACGACTGTCATTGATGATAAGATTTTGTATACAGCAGTTGTTCATTTTAAAGCGAATGTCTCATAAAAAAAAGATCAGCGTATAGGCAGTCAGGTCTGTGCGCCGGTGCTAGTCCTTCCTAGACTGCAAAGGTTTTCTATCACGCTGAAAAGAAGAAAAAGGCTAAAATGAAGTTCATTTTAGCCTTTTTGCATGCATCTTTTTTATTTTATTTTAATTTTTCAACCTTCACAGGTTTCCAGCCTTTTTCGTCCACCCACGTAATTTCTACACGGTAGCGTTCACCTGTTGATTTATCACGGATGGTTCCTTTTGCATCTTGAGGTCCTCCGTTATTTCCTAACCAAATAACAGTCATTTGATCTTCTGAGATTCCTGTCGCATAGGACATGGCTTTGATCATTTCTTTCCAGTCTTTTGAGTTAGCATCATAGGTTGCTGTATGTGATCCCGATTGCTCTGTTCCTACAGGCTCCCAGTTATCGTTTTCATATGTTTTGTCTACGTCACTTGTTTTACCGCCATCTGTTTCTGTGGCATCTTTTAACGCATCTTTGTTTGGCTCTTCTTCATCATCTGTTTTCTTTGTATCATCTTTTTTGTCAGATGAATCGTCTTTTTTCGCATCCGCATCATCGGATGTATCTTTCTTTTGATCTTTCACATCTTCTTCTGAGTTTTGTTTATTTTCACTCGATGCAGGTGCTGTTTTGGATGGTTCGTTGGCTACATCTTTCGGTGGTCTATTAAAAATTAACAAACTCGATGCGACAACCAAAATAAGCACCACAACGATACCAATTAATATGTTAAGCACCATATTCGCCTTTCTGCGCTTATCACGATGTTCAAATCGAGAATTTCTACTCAAAATCTCTGCACTCCTTTGCCTCTGTTCCCTAAGTCGTTACTATTCTAACATGACATGAAGGGATGTTCTATGTCTGTTTCTTTTCAATTTCATTGACCTTTTTTACAATATCATAAAACGCTTCATTTGTCTTAGCCCGGCCACTTGCCTCATCAAGGTGAACAACGACGAGAGCGTATTTTGGTTTCTCTGCCGGAAAGTATCCGGCAAACCACTTGTGATAAAGTGGATTCCCCTGTTTATCTTTGCTGCCGGTTTGGGCAGTGCCTGATTTCCCTGCTATATGGAACGGCAGGTCTTGAAATCTTCTTCCTGTTCCTTTGTCAGACGTCACCACCTGCCTTAAGTACTTTTGCAAGGTTTGAGCTGTATAGCGGTCAATACTGTCACCATCAGGTCGTTTGTTTTGAAAGGATAGCATCGTTGTTCCGTTTTGATACATCACTTTATCTGCAATCCTCACTTCTTTTCGTTCTCCGCCCCTTGCAATCGTTGCCATCATATTGGCAATTTGTAAGGGGGTTGTTTTGACATTTTTTTGACCAATCGCCGTTTGCGCAATGGCTTTTTTGACATGCTTGTCTCTTTTATCTCCCCACACACTGCCTGTTTCTTCACGATCAAACTGTTTGAATTGTTGCTTATGGTATACATCCCCTTCCCAGCCGGCTCGATCCACAAGCCCAAGCTTTGAAGCTGTCTTTTCAAGGATTTGATCATCTGTTTGGATGAGCTGCTCAGCGAGTGTCGCAAATGTATAATTACAGCTTTGCGCAAAGCTTTCAGACAGATTCAGTACTTCCTGCTTTCCTTCTGGCTCTCCATATAAATTCTTTCGACAATCATACATCGTTTGTGGCTGGTTCAAGTTTTTTTCAATCGCTGCGGCAAGTACGACCGTTTTAAATACAGAACCGGGAGCCATTGCGGTCAGCATGTAATTTCTTGCCTCATGCCGGTTTTTGCTGGTCACATTTGGAACACTCGCCATCGCCAGCACACTGCTATTTTGAATGTCGAGCAGAACCGCTCCGCCTTTTTCAACACCTTGTGCTTTGAGAACATTCTCCATTTCCCTCTGCATGTCTTCGTCCATGGTTGTCTGCACTTGCAGCGGATAAAACGAATGAGCTTCTGCTGTATATTTGACGTCCATCCCAAACAAAGGGTTTCCCCTTCCGTCCACATGATATAACAATTTTGTGTCTTGCTCTGGTAATAGAAATTCGTCAAATGTACTTTCCAAACCGAATGTACCGATCTCAGTGCGGATTGAAAGCTCTTTTTTGTCCGGATAACGTTTTCTCAAGAGTTCTGGATTCTCGCTTGTGAAACCTAATGTGTGGAGGGCAAGTCTTTTTTTGTCCTTCTCTTTCATATATACGCCGTAAACACCTGAATATTTCATATCATTGATGTCTTTCAGCTTTTTTTTCGTGATATCATCTTTTAAAATGAGTGGTTTCTTCGTTTCTGTCAGCTGGCTCTTCAATTCATCTTCTTTCATCTCAAGTATAGAAGCGGTTTGTTTTAAGTGAGGGAGGTCATATTGCAGGAAAGGAAATATGATGACCGCAGGCTCTTCTTTTGTGAGAAGTGCCTCGCCGTTTCGATCTAAAAATTCGCCGCGTCCGTCTGAAATGACTACTTCTTCTGTCCGCTGCCTGACACTTTCTTGGATCAAATTAATATCAAGCTTTGAAAAAGATTCTGTGAAAAACAACTGAATTTCCGCTAGTCTAAATAGGAGACCGAGCAATAAGATAAAAATAATGACACCTGTCCATTGGATTCTTCTTGTTTTCAGCATAAAAACACCTCGTCCCTATTGTGGACGAGGTGTTTATCGTATAAACGTAATTATGAAATTTTTACAATTTGGACGAACATTTCTCCGCCAGGTGTTTGAACTGTGACTTTGTCGTCTACTTGTTTGCCTAAAAGGCTTTTTGCAATTGGTGAATCGTTTGAAATTTTGCCTTCAAACGGATCAGCTTCTGCACTTCCTACAATCGTATAAGACTCTTCTTCACCGTCCGGTAATTCAACGAATGTCACCGTTTTACCGAGTGAAACAATATTTGAGTTACCTTCATCTTCAATAATTTTGGCATTACGAATCATATTATCAAGCGTTGTAATACGACCTTCTACAAACGCTTGCTCTTCTTTAGCAGAATCATATTCCGAGTTTTCAGAGAGGTCTCCAAAACTTCTAGCGATTTTAATACGCTCTACAACCTCTTTACGTTTAACCGTTTTCAAATATTCAAGCTCTTCTTCTAATTTGCGCTTTCCTTCTTCTGTCATTGGAAATACTTTCTCTTGTGCCATGAATCATTCACTCCTTCTATTAATCCTCATCATACAAGCTTTCTGCATGTGAGTGACGACTGAAATATACAAGAATGAGGACATATTCCGGCCCTCATTCTTTCTGTCCCATATTCGTAAAAGTCCATCTTACATGGCGTCCCTTTTAGATGCAACTATTATGCCTTTTTATTAGGCAGGAACAGCAGCGGTCTCATGATGATGTATTATCTTCATCGCACAAACTGTGGAAAGGCACAGGAAGCTCCTGTACCTCGTTCGGCCATTTCGATCATATGTAGAAGAATAGCTTATCCATTCTCCATCTTCCAATACATAATATGGTCAGTGTACGATATGTCTATGCTATATTATTACAAAATTGCATTTTGATCAAGAATTGTTTGAAAATTTGTGATGATTTGTTTGTCGTTTTTTTAATATACTTTTACAAAGCAGGAATAACTGAAACTTTCAGCATCCCATCGTGATTTTCCTGTCTTCATTTCGCAGCATTGTTTTCCTATCATATCAAATCTTTTATTCAGAGGGCTGCTTCTTACAATGCTCACCGATGATTTCGGACTAGCCATTACTAAAGTATTGACTACAAGAGCATGATGTTGAAAAGACCTTTACGTCGTAAAGGTCTTTGTTCTTCTCCACCATTTACTCTCCGCGGTTTTGAAGAATCGTTTGAATTTTTGTGACCATGAGGTCTATTGCGACATGGTTTTGTCCGCCTTCTGGGATGATGATATCGGCATATCGTTTTGACGGTTCAATGAATTGATTGTGCATCGGTCTGACGACAGATACATATTGTTCAATCACGGAATCAATCGATCTGCCTCTTTCTTTCGTATCACGTAAAATACGGCGAATGATCCGAAGATCTGCATCAGTATCCACATACAGTTTAATATCCATTAAGTTTCTTAGACGTTCATTTTCAAGAGCAAAGATTCCTTCAACGATGATGACATCTTTAGGTTCAACATGTACCGTCTCTTCTGAACGTGTGTTTAGTTTAAAATCATAAATTGGTTTTTCAATGGACTCGTACTTTAGCAGCGCTTCTACATGCTCAATCATCAGGTCATTGTCAAATGCAAGCGGATGATCATAATTGGTCAGCAGGCGCTCTTCAAATGGCATATGACTTTGATTTTTATAATATAAATCTTGCTGAAGCATGAGGATTGAATGTCCTTTAAATTTTTCGTAAATGGAATTGGTGACGCTCGTTTTACCTGAACCCGAGCCGCCAGCGATTCCAATCACCACTGGTTTTTTCCCCATGTGCCGGTTATTTCCCCTTTCTCATCATGTTGCTAGGGTATACTTTTTGATCAAGCTTAAATTTCACAATTTGCAGTGGATGACGAGCAGCATCGAGTTCGTTCCCTTTTTCGTCCCAAATCGTCTCAATCTTGCATGTGAAATTTTGGATTTCTGGACCGAAAAATTCAACTTCGTCGCCAGCTTTAAAGAAATTACGCTGCTGTAATGTGACAATTTGTTCTTGTTCATCATAATGAAGCACAAGTCCGACGAAATCAAAGGTCGTTTTCTTTCCGTGAATGCCAAACATTTGTTCATCCGTTCCTGGTACACCTTCAAAAAAGGCAGGAGCCGTGTCACGGTTGGCACATTTGTCTAATTCATCGAGCCATTCTTGTTGAATGACGAAATTGTCTGGATCAGCACAGTAAGCATCAATGACTTTACGATAGACACTGACAACTGTTGCTACATAATGAATGGACTTCATTCGTCCTTCGATCTTTAAGCTATCAATTCCCATTTCGATCATTTGCGGTATAGATTCGATGAGTTTTAAATCTTTTGGACTCATCGCAAATGGTGCGTCTTCTTCACCGAATAAAGGCGCTTCCTCAGAGCCTTCTAGTTTATAAAGATCATAATCCCAGCGGCAAGATTGGCAGCAGCCTCCGCGGTTTGAATCTCTCGCTGTCATATGGTTACTGAGCACGCAGCGGCCAGAATAAGCAATACACATCGCCCCGTGAATGAACGTTTCGATTTCAATATCCACTTTTTCTTTCATTTCTTTAATCTCTAGAGCGCTTGTTTCACGTGCAAGGACCACACGCTCAAGCCCTTCTTCCTTCCAAAACTGCACAGCTTTCCAATTTGAAAGAGATTGCTGTGTGCTCAAGTGAACTTCAAGTTTTGGAGCTACTCGTTTGCATGTTTCGATGATGAGTGGATCAGCCACAATAATTCCCGCTACACCCGCTCCTTCAATCCCTTGAAGATATTCTTCCAGCCCGTCCATGTTTTCGTTGTGGGCGAAAATATTCGTTGTCACATAAATGCGAGCACCGTATTTGTTCGCAAATGCGACACCTTCTGCCATTTCTTCGATTGAAAAGTTATCTGCATTTGAACGAAGTCCAAATTCTTTCCCACCAATAAAAACAGCGTCTGCTCCATAATGCACAGCAATTTTTAGTTTTTCTAAGTTTCCTGCTGGCGCTAGCAGTTCTGGTTTTTTTGTAATGACACGTTTTCCATCGATCACTTCAGAAATTCCATCTTTTAAAAGTGCCATTTCCTCTGCCTCCTTTTATCTTAATAAACCGTTTCTTTAAAGAAAAATCCTGTATCGATTGAGCGGTTGACAGGCTGGATCTCTTCAATACGCTCCACCCATTCATCTTTTTGATCTTCATAGGCTTCCTTATCAGTCACTAGTAAATCAATGGCTTTTCGATAGAGGGATGTCACCTCTGTCATATAAGAAAGTGACTTTAAAATTCCGTCAATTTTAAATGAGTCAATGCCTGCGTCGACAAATTCTTCTAATTCATCAATCATACATACATCATTTGGACTCATAATGTGTGTGCCATTTTCATCCTCAAAAATAGGATATTTGTTTTGACGCTCCTGGTCGTGAAGGAATAGACCTTCTTCCATATTTCTTCCTTCCACGTCCATTTGTTTGCCTTGATATTCAAAATAGTTGCCAACAAGTGTCCGTTTCGATTGAAACATACAAGTCATGCCGTGGACTTGAATTTCAATCTCCACTTCGGCGTTTTCTTTGATATCAATCACACTGTCCATATTGAGTTCTTTGGCAAGAACAGCACGTGTTGCGCCTTTTCTGCCCCAGTAGTTACAAGTGTAATAGTTTGTCCCAGTTGTTTCTGTACTCCAGTGCAGATTCAAGTTGACACCTGTTTCTTTTGCGGCCATGATCACTGCCGGATCTCCAAAAACGACACCATCCACGTTTAACCCATCGAGAAAGGTTAAATAATCTCCAAGCAGTGCCACACGGTCATTATGAAAAATCGCATTCATGGCGACATATACTTTTTTGTGATGTGCATGTGCGAGTTGAACCGTTTGTTTCACATCTTCTCTTGAAAATTCACCTGCAAGACGGATTCCATATGTTTGTTCACCTATTAAAAATGCGTCAGCACCCGCTTCAATGAGCGGCAGTACATCCGACACCTTACTTGGCGTCACAAGCAATTCTGGTTTTTTCATGATTGGTCACCTCTTTTTGTACTAATAGCGATCCCATCTCCAACCGGAATGATACACGTTTGGTAGTCAGGATTTGACATCAGCCATTGATTGTATCGATCAATTTTGCCTATTAATTGTTTTTTTCGTTTATCTTCAATTTCTTCTTCATAATTTGTCGCAACTAAGCCTTTAAATAATACGTTGTCTGTAATAATCATTCCATCATCGGACAGCATCGGTTCAAACAGCTCAAAAAAGCGTTGATACTGGCCTTTTGCCGCATCAATGAAGATCACATCATAGGGCGCCATCGTCTGAACCGTTTTAGCTGATTCGATCGCATCGCCAAAAAACACGTGAATTCTATCTTTGAAATGTAATTCTTCAATATTTCGTGTCGCTTCCTCATAACGTTTCGCATTTCGCTCAATCGTATAGATTTCAGCATCTGGCAGAGCTTCTGCCATTCGAATCGCTGAATAACCAATCGCTGTCCCAACCTCAAGAATCTTCTTCGGTTTTTTCAAAGAAAGCAGCTGCAATAACAGTTCAATGCTCACCTTTTCCATGATTGGCACATGATGCTCTTTCGCATACTCCTCTAATTGAGCGATGGCATCAGGACTCGGCTCAATTAAATCTTCAATATAATCATTTATTTGATCATCTTCGATTGTCATTATATGTCTAGCTCCTTCATGACCTGAAAAAGAAGAGTCCTGCCTGCTGCAGCTCTCTTTCTCGTCAATCTTTCGTTCATCTAAGTAAAAACAACCCGATATATTTTACCACAAAGATGTGGTAATTGCGAACCTATAAAATGGATATAACAACGAAAAAAACTGCAGGCAATTTCACCATTGTCTACAGTCTTTTTCCTCTCACATGGGCGTTAGTTGCTGCCTGTGATGTATTTCGCTTTCGCTTTGTTGTGCTCATTTAACGTTTTCGTAAAGACGACTTCGCCATTTTTCTTTGCTAGGAAGTAAACAAAATCTGTTTTCTCTGGATGGAGTGCTGCTTTCCAAGAAGATTCTCCAGCATTGGCAATAGGTCCAGGCGGCAGCCCTTTGTTTGTATACGTATTATATGGTGATTTTACTTTTAAATCTTTGTAATAAACACGGGACTTATGCTCGCCAAGCGCATAAAGAACGGTTGGATCTGTTTGAAGCGGCATGTCCTTTTTCAACCGGTTATAAAACACACTTGAGATTTTTGCCCGGTCTGTTTTTTCGGTTGCTTCCATTTCTATTAGGGATGCCATCGTTAGGACATCATGGATGGACATCTTTCTCTTTTTCATGTCCTTTTCGTACGTTTTCACATATTGATCTGTTTGTTTAATCATCGTGTCAATGATTGTTTCAAGTGATTCATCCTCACGATAAAACGGATACGTCGCCGGGAATAAATATCCCTCTAACGGATGCTTGACTTGTTTCCCGTTCACTTGTGATGTCACCGTTTCCGGGTATTTTTTCATCAATTTTTTAATAAAGGCTGGATCATCCAGCTTCGCTTCAACTTCTTTCGCTGAAAAATTCGTCTGGTTTGCAATAATGGCTGCAATATCAGACAACTGTTTCCCTTCAGGTATCACAAGCTGAAATGCGTAGTCTGTCCCGCCAGATGTCAGCTTTTGAATCAGCTGATCCGCATCCATTGTTTGTTTGAGATGAAAATAGCCCGCTTTAAAGCCTGACGCTTTTTTGTACTTTGCATAGTAAGTGAAAATCGTGTCATTTGAAATCAGTTCATTTTCTTTTAAAATGCTCGCAATTCCACTGACAGATGTCCCATTTGGAATATGAATATTAATGGTTTGTTTGCTTTTTTGATCGACCGGCCCGAGTGCTGATTTTACATATAAAAAACCTGATAATGCTGCAATGATGATCACAGCAAGTACAGATAACAGGACGATCCCCATTTTTCGTTTAAAAAATGGTCGTTTCTTTTGTTCTGAAAACATGCATGGCCCTCCTCACATCTAGCTTTTATAGTACATGATTCGACGGAGTTCGGCAATTACTTGCTCATGCATGTCATGACAGAACTTGCCATAGTGTGGCTAAACCGACACCGCCTCCACTGCCAATTGCAGCCATGACATAGCTTCCATTCGGTAAGGCGCGGGCTTCGTAAAACAGTCTCACCATCATAGCAGCTCCCGAGGCGCTATATGGATGCCCAAGACAAAGCGCACCGCCTCTTTTATTGATACAGTCATAAGGAATACCTAGTGTCCGGGCAATGAGTACTACTTTGAGCGCAAACGCTTCATTGATTTCAAAAAGTGCAACATCTTCTATCTTCACCTGTTCCTTATGTAAAAGTTTCTTGATTGCATCAATTGGTGAAGCAGCAGGATAATGCGGGTCCATAGCGGTCACGGCACTCCCGATATACCGCAGCATAGGGCTGAAGCCTTTTGCCTCCGCTTCCGCTCTTTCCATCACAACGACGGCAGCTGCACCATCTGCTTCTTTACAGCTATTGGTCACAGTCACAGTACCTTTTCCTGGTAAAAAGACAGGTTTTGCCCGCTTTATCAAGCTTGCAATCGGTCTTATTTTAGCTGCCGCTTCATCTATGCTCAGCCCGCCAATCGGAACAATTTCTTCTGAATACGTTCCTTGCTTGAATGCGGTTATACTTCGTTCCCAGCTTAAAAGTGCATAGTCATCTTGCTCTTGTCTCGCAACTGAAAATCTCGACGCCGTCAGCTCTGCCGCTTCCCCCATATGAGGGTCCCCTATCCACTCTGGAGAAAAGCGGGCCCTTTCTTTCATTGATGACCGAGAAATGCTTTCCGTTCCACCAGCGATATACATTGATCCCTCCCCCGACTGAATCATGATGCACGCCGTTCTAATGGCTTCAAGACCGGAAGCACACTGCCTATCAATGGTCATACCCGGAATATGTAATGAAAGCCCTGCTTCTAACGAGGACAGACGGGCAATGTTGCCACCGCCCCCGACGACGTTGCCTAAAATGACGTCATCTGGCTTGGTCACGCTTGAAAAGTGCTGGATCAGGGGCGCAGCTAGATGCTCTGGCCGGTAATCCTTCAACATTCCATTTTTCTCACCGAAGGGCGTCCGCTTCGCTTGTACGATCACGGCTTGCATGATAATTGTTCCTCCGCCCACTTTTTCATACTGGCACGAGCGATTTTCCCTCCTGATGTTTCGATCATTTTGTCCGTGACGAGCCATTTTTTTGGTACTTTGTATGCCGCTAATGTTTCTTTTACAGCTTGCCGAATGGTTTTTGTTTGCTGTACATTCTCAATAATGGCAACAGGGATTTCGCCCCAATATGGATCAGGAAGTCCAATCACGATTGACCGATTCACCTCTGGCTGTTCATTCAGCACACGCTCAATTTCCTCTGGAAAAATATTCAGTCCCCCATAGACAATCATGCCATTCTCGCGGCCGCTCATATACAAGTAACCATCTTCGTCGAGCCACCCCATGTCATATACGGTCAGCCACTCTTCGGGCGGCTTTTCATCTTGTAAATAGCCTGAAAAAGACATTGGGCTTTTCACATAAATTCTCCCTATTTCATTTGACTTGCAAACGGTTTGATCTGCCCTCCTGACTTCAACCTGAATAGAAGGAAAAGGTTTTCCGACAGAAGTAGGTTTTTGCAGAAAGTCATCAGAAGATAAATAGGAAACAAAACTCAATTCTGATGTTCCATAAAAATCAAAAAATGTGATGTGAGGATAGCGGTTGACGAGCTGTTTTTTTGAAGAGTTTCCCCAATCTGCACCAGAAGACAGGACAAGAAGCGGATTCTTTCCGAAAGCATCCATTTGCAGTAACGATTCTGTCATGGTCGGAACCGTATAAATAGCCGTGATGTCTCCTCTTTCTAAGATGTTTTTTGCTTTCTCTGGCACAAATTTTTCTAACAATGTCACGGTGCCCCCGAAATAAAGTGTGCTGATCGCGCCGTATAAAAAATGAGAGGATAAAAGTGTGCCCAAAATCAGTACATGATCTTGATGTGTGATCCCAAAGACGGATGTTGTCATTTGAAAGCTCTCGATCCATGACTGCTGGCGTCTTATAAAGGCTTTTGGCGATCCCGTTGATCCTGAAGTAAATCCCATATAAAAAGCAGGATCTTCCTCCGGTTCACCTTTGTTCGATTGAACGTTTATGCTGAGGCTGATTCTTTCTTTCCATTCAGATAAAGAGAGCACTGGCATGTCCAGCTTGTACTTTTCAATCCTTTTGATATATCGATCTTCCACAATGACAAGGTCCGCGTCGCTTAATAAGAGCTTTTCCGCGCATTCCTTGTCACTCCACCGCGGATCAAGAGGCACCGCTGTCCATCCTGCAGAAGCTGCGCCAGCAAATAGTTGAAGAAACGGAACACCATTTGATACTAAAAAAGCGACTCTTTTTTGCTGATGAGGCGTTTCTTTTAACCATTGTGCAGTTGACTGCACACGCTCATGCCATTCTTCATAAGTGATCTGCTCTTTTTCATCTATGATCGCCATCTGATCTGGCTTCACTTTTGCATGAGCCGCATAGCTTTCCGTTATTCTCATCAAACTGCTCGCCTCCCTCTATGTAAGTCCCTTTTTCGATATGACATCGCTTGAATGATTTTCACCGTGAAGACAGCACATATCCCTGCTTTGATCAGATCACCCGGTAAATAAATGACGCTGAACAGAGCTGCTTGCGTGATCTTTATATGCATCATCATGGCTTGAAAGGGAATTCCGCCTATATATAATATCCCGATACTGCATACCGCATAGATCAAAAATAGTCGTAAGGCCGTCACTTTCTTCAGCCGGTTAAGCCACAGGCTGATCATAAAGGCAGCCACTGGATAAGCAAGTAAAAAACCACCGCTTGGCCCAAAAAAGACCCCTATTCCGCCTCTTCCTCCAGATAAAAGAGGTGCGCCTGCTGCCACTATTAGAAGAAACAGAAGTAAACTAATCAGCGCTTGCTTTGGTTTTAACAGCCCTCCAGCAAGCAAAAGACCTGCGGTTTGTAAGGTGATTGGTACAGGTGTAAACGCAAGAAAAATAGGCGGAATTAATCCTAACATCCCAATAACTGCTGTCATTAATGCCATTTGCATCATATCGTGAATTTTCAATTTTCATACCCCTCACTCGATGTTTTTGATAAAAATAGCGTAAAAGGTCGAGTGATATATGTCAACTAAATTTAAATAATAGTTTACATATAGAATGTAAAAAAAGACCTGTGAAGAAAGATCACAGAGATCATGTTCACAGGCCTTTTATTCGTTCTATTCTTCTTCGTCTTCTTGATCTAAGAACGTATTTAACGTTTCTTCAATCATGTCCCACTCTTCATCCGTTTCAATTGGCTCTAATTCGCCATCTTCACCGTCTTCGTTTGGTGTGAAGCTTGATGCATGAATTTCAATTTCTTCGTTATCTTGTTCAGAAATTGGGTAGTAAAGAACATATGATTTGTTAAAATGGTCGCTTTCAAAAGTAAATAGTACTTCGCAAAGCTGCTCATTTCCATTATCATCAACGATTGTAATTTGCTTTTCTCCGTGTTCCATTTGATTCACCTCATTTTAATTTAAGCTGTCTAAGTACCCTTGAAGGATCATAACAGCCGCCATTTTATCAATGACTTTTTTACGCTTTTGTCTGCTCACATCTGCAGAGATGAGCATTTTTTCTGCTGCCATCGTTGACAGACGCTCGTCCCAAAGCACAACAGGAACATTGTACGTGTTTTCTAACACTTTCGCAAATGATTGGCTGGCCTCGCCTCTTGGACCGACCGTACCGTTCATATTTTTTGGAAAACCAAGGACAATTTTATCCGTTCCATATTGCGAGACGATCTCAGACAGGCGGCTGAGACCAAAGTCTCCGCCTGCTTCATCAATTTTAATGGTTTCAATCCCTTGAGCTGTCCATCCCATTTCATCACTGATTGCCACACCAAGGGTTTTCGTGCCTAAATCTAAGCCTAAAATTCTCATGTTTTACGCCTCTTTATGTGTCTCTAAGTACGATTTAACCAATTCCTCAATTAATTCGTCTCGTTCTAGTTTACGAATTAGGTTGCGTGCATCCTGATGTCTTGGAATATAAGCAGGGTCGCCTGACAGCAAGTATCCGACAATTTGATTGATCGGGTTGTATCCTTTTTCTTGGAGTGCGTCATAAACTGTTATGAGCACTTCATTCACATTGGTTTCAGCTGAATCATCAGAGAAGTTAAACTTCATTGTCTTATCAAATGAACTCACTGCTTCTTGCACCTCTCTTCCAACATTCTACTAGCAAGCTTTTTTCTAACCGCTCATCTAATACCATTATTCTACACTACATTGACTGATTATAAAACGGATTTGACAGATTCTTCGACAGTTGCCAGTGCTTCTTCAAGCTTTTCTGGCTGTTTCCCGCCTGCTTGTGCCATATCTGGGCGTCCGCCTCCGCCTCCGCCGCAAATTTCAGCTGCCTGCTTCACAAGTTTTCCTGCATGAAGACCTTTTTCAATGACATCTTTTGTCACACCGGCTGAAATGTTGACTTTTCCATTTTGAACAGCACCAAGTACGATGACAGCTGAACCTAATTTCGCTTTTAAGTCATCAACCATCGTTCTTAAATGGTTCATGTCTTTGGCGTTTACTTTTTCAGTTAACACGTTCACTCCGCCAACTTCGATGACTTTTTCTAAAATAGAGCCAGCTTCTGCTTGACTTAATTTCGCAAGAAGTGATTCGTTTTCTCTTTGAACTTCTTTTAAATCAGCCTGCAAGGAAGCGATGCGTTTTGGTACATCTTTTGTATTTGATTTCAGTTCATTAGCTGCCTTTTCTAAAATCGCAAGCTGATCATTTAATTCCTCATAAGCACCTTTACCCGTTACAGCCTCAATACGGCGTGTTCCAGCACCAATACCCGATTCAGATGCAATTTTAAACAATCCGATCTCTGCAGTGTTTTGAACGTGACAGCCTCCGCATAACTCGATGCTGTAATCACCCACTTGTACCACACGGACAATATCGCCATACTTCTCGCCAAACAGCGCCATTGCGCCCATTTCTTTTGCTTCAGCAATTGGTTTCAGGTCAATGGCAACCGAAATGCCTTCCCAAATCTTTTCGTTGACGATTTTTTCAATTTGTGACAATTCTTCTTTTGTTACTTGTCCAAAGTGAGAAAAGTCAAAGCGAAGTCTGTTTTCATTCACAAGTGAACCCGCTTGGTTAACGTGGCTGCCCAATACATCTTTTAGCGCTTGGTGCAAAAGATGTGTCGCTGTGTGATTTTTCACAATGCCTTTTCGAAGCGCTGATTCGACTTCTGCAGTGACTTCAATGCCTTTTTGAACCGTACCACTTACGACGACTCCTTCGTGGACATGCTGGCCGTTTGGCGCCTTTTTCACATCTTTGATATCAATGATCGCTTCGGCACTTTTTAACGTTCCTTTATCCGCCACTTGTCCGCCGCTTTCCGCATAGAAAGGTGTTTCATCTAATAAAATTTGCACCGTTTCCCCTTCGTGAGCTTCTGTGACAATTTCACCGTTTTGAAGCAATTCGATAATACGAGCATCTGCAGTTAAATTTTCGTAGCCAATAAACGTACTTTCTGCTTTAATATCGCCTAAAGCCCCGCCTTGAACCTGCATACTACCTACATCTTGTCTGGCATTTCTTGCACGTTCACGCTGCTTCTCCATTTCTAGCTGGAAGCCTTCTCGATCGACTGTCATGTTCTCATCTTCTGCATATTCTTCTGTAAGTTCGACCGGGAATCCATATGTGTCATAAAGCTTAAACACATCTTTACCGGAAATTTGTGAGCTGCCATTGTCTCGTTCTTTTTTGATCACTTCTGATAAAATGGCTAACCCTTCATTCAGTGTCTCATGGAAACGCTCTTCTTCATTTTTGATCACTTTTGCAATAAATTCTTCTTTTGCTTGAACATCTGGATAGAAATCCTTCATGATCTCCGCAACAACTGGAACTAGGTCATACATAAATGGACGGTGGATATGGATCGTTTTTGCATAACGCACAGCACGGCGCAGCAAACGTCTTAACACATAACCTCGGCCTTCATTAGAAGGAAGTGCTCCGTCACTGACGGCAAAGGCAACAGTACGAATATGGTCAGCAATGACTTTAAATGCTGTGTCTTTTTCTTTTGACTCCCCATAGCTTTCTCCAGAAATCGTTTCTACTGCACGAATAATCGGCATGAACAGGTCTGTATCAAAGTTCGTCGGTACGTTTTGAATCACAGAGACCATACGCTCAAGACCCATTCCTGTATCAATGTTTTTCTTCGGAAGCGGTGTGTATGTACCATCTGGGTTATGGTTAAATTCAGAAAAAACAAGATTCCATACTTCTAGATAACGTTCATTTTCTCCACCTGGATATAATTCCGGGTCGTTCATGTCGTTGCCATATGCTTCTCCGCGGTCATAGAAAATTTCGGTATTCGGACCACTTGGCCCCTCGCCAATATCCCAGAAGTTGCCCTCTAGACGAATAATTCGTTCCTCAGGGACACCCATTTTATCTCTCCAAAGAACATACGCTTCTTCATCCTCTGGATGCACCGTTACAGATAACAGATTCGGATCAAAGCCAATCCACTCATCACTTGTGAGGAATTCCCAAGCCCATTCGATTGCCTCTTCTTTGAAATAGTCTCCAATAGAGAAGTTGCCCAGCATTTCAAAAAACGTATGATGGCGTGCTGTTTTCCCTACATTTTCAATGTCATTTGTACGAATTGATTTTTGTGCGTTGCAAATACGCGGATTCTCAGGCACAACGCGGCCATCGAAGTATTTCTTTAACGTTGCCACCCCGCTGTTAATCCATAAAAGTGTTGGATCGTCATGCGGTACGAGGGACGCACTCGGTTCGACAGCATGTCCTTTTTCTTTAAAAAAATCTAAAAACATTTGACGTACTTGAGCTGAAGTTAAAGTTTTCATCATAAATCCTCCTTTTTTATTCCTCAATCTTCACACAAACGAAAAAACATCCCGCCCTATGCAAGCAAAAAACTACTTACACAGGGACGAGATGCTCTCGCGGTACCACCCTGATTATAGACATATGCGTCTATCACCTTCACATCCGATAACGCCGGAAGAGAGCGGCAGTGTTTATCTGCACTCGGGACTAGCTTCCGTTAAAGGTCTGATAAGGCTTTTCTCAGCAAACAAAGCCTCTCTCTGCAACAGCTTTTTAACGTACTCGGGTCCGTCATTGAATTCAATATGTATGAATCGAAATTATTATAGACAACTCGGCTCGTCTTGTCAATGAACGCTTCGTCTCATGTGAATATATTGCACAACGATGACCCTGATAATGGCTGCGGACGGCACGGCTAAAATCATTCCAATCAAGCCAAACAGCTCACCTCCAGCGAGTAGCACCAGCATGATCACGACAGGATGCATATGCAGGCTTCTCCCGACAATGATCGGACTCAGTACATTGCTTTCTAAAAATTGAAGCACGGCTACTGTAATTAGCACAATGATCACTGACTTCACTGAGATGGTAAAAGCGATGAAGACAGCTGGAATCGCTCCAATAATCGGGCCAAAATACGGAATGACATTCGTTGCGCCGATTAACATACCTAGTACAAGCGGATATGGAATATGGAACAGCCAAAGAACAATGGCAGCAGCTCCCCCAATTAAAGAACAGACAAGCAATTGCCCTCTAATATAATCCCCAAGTGAGTCATCCACTGCTTTCACAAAGGCATGTCCCCTTTTTCGAAAGCTTGGCGGGGTTAAATACCATGCTGCCCGCTTCATCGTGTTCATATCTTTTACCATATAAAAGACAAGAAAAGGAATAAGTGCAGCAACTAAGGCGTAATCAAGCAGTACTTTACAGCTTAGAATCATCCGCTCTGCCCCATTTGCGGCATACGTTTCAGATTGGACAATAAAACGATCCAGCCGTTCATGCAGTCCATCAGGCCAGTGGCTTGTATGACGATGAACATGTGATAAAGCACCATTATACGTTTCGGCAAGCATGGGAATTTGCTCCGACAATTCATTTAACTGAGCGATTAAAACCGGTGCCCCTTTATACACAGCCAAACCAATGCCGCCAAAAAACAGCACATATATCAATAAGAGACTGACCGTCCTCGGCAAACCTCGCTTATGTAGTCTTTCAACAATTGGATAAAGAAGATAAGAAATAAAAATAGCGATAAGAAGCGGGATCAAAACCGCTTTGAGCAATAAAAAAATAGGCATCCATAACTCGTCGAGCTGAACCAAAATGAGTAAAGACGCAAGGACAAGCAGTACACCTGCAGCATATATTAGAAACTCGATCGGACGTTTCTTCACCTTTTTCACCTCTCTTCTTATTGTTTAACCAACTTCTGCAATTATCCATGTAAATAAAATTTGTCCTAACTTTGTTAAAAATGAATACACATGAAACATACGGCTCCATCCAAAGTCACTGTTTGCTGTAAAATCTCGTTAGAAAATATTCCATTATTTTCTTATTTTTGCCTCATTTATGCTAGAATCCGCTTTAGCTCAATCTTTAGAAGAGGAGGTTCTTCATGATCACATTCGAAGAAGTCAACAAGCATTACGGCCAGTTCCATGTACTTAAGGACATTAACCTACATATTCAAAAAGGTGAGGTTGTTGTGATCATCGGTCCTTCAGGGTCTGGAAAAAGCACGATGCTCAGGTGTATCAATCGTCTTGAAAGCATTGATGAAGGAAAAGTCCTTGTCAATCAAGTGTCTGTTCAGCATCCGAAAACCAACATCAATCTCATCAGGCAAAATATCGGGATGGTGTTTCAGCACTTCCATCTTTATCCGCATAAGACGGTGCTTGAAAACATTATGCTTGCGCCGATGAAGGTTAAAAAAGTGAGCAAAGAAGAAGCAAAGGAAACAGCTGAATTTTATTTAAATAAAGTTGGCATTCCTGAAAAAGCAGACACCTACCCTTCTAGACTCTCAGGAGGACAGCAGCAGCGTGTGGCAATCGCAAGGGGACTTGCAATGAAACCTGAGGTCATGCTTTTCGATGAACCAACATCAGCTCTTGATCCAGAGATGATCGGTGAGGTGCTAGATGTGATGAAACAGCTGGCAAGGGAAGGAATGACAATGGTCGTTGTCACACACGAGATGGGGTTTGCCCGTGAAGTCGCGGACCGCATTGTGTTTATTGATGAAGGAAGAATTCTTGAAGAATCTACACCAGCTGCCTTTTATGAAAAACCGCGCGAGAAACGCGCTCAGCTCTTTTTAAGCCGTATTTTAAATCACTAGGGGGAATGAATTTGATGAAAAAAATGAAACGCTTTGGCCTATTACTGTTGATGACTTGCTGTATGATCGCTCTCGCTGCCTGCGGCTCTGCCGAGAAAGGCTCAACCGATGCAAAACAAAGCAGCTCATTAGAAGCCATTAAGAAAGACAAAAAAATCGTTTTCGGTGTAAAAAACGATACTCGTTTATTCGGTCTAAAAAATCCTAGTAGCGGGGATATTGAAGGGTTTGATATCGATATCGCAAAAGCGATCACTAAAGAAATGCTCGGTGATGAAGGAAAAGCAGAATTTAAAGAAGTGACATCTAAAACAAGAATTCCTTTACTGCAAAAAGGAGATATTCATGCCATTGTTGCCACAATGACGATCACAGAAGAGCGTAAAAAAGAGGTCAATTTCTCAGATGTTTACTTTGAAGCAGGACAATCACTGCTTGTGAAAAAAGGCAGCGACATTCAATCGATTGATGATCTTAAAAAAGGTACGAAGGTGCTTGCAGTGAAAGGGTCGACTTCTTCTCAAAACATTCGCGAAAAAGCACCAGAAGCATCCGTTTTGGAGTTTGAAAATTATCAAGAAGCCTTTACAGCCTTAAAATCAAATCAAGGGCAAGTTCTGACAACTGATAATGCAATTTTATTTGGCATGGCAGACGAAGATTCAAATTATGAAGTCGTTGGCGGAACATTTACCGATGAGCCTTATGGCATCGCTGTGAAAAAAGGCGATGAAGAATTGACAGAAGCCATTAATAAAGCGTTAAAGGCATTAAAAGACAATGGAGAGTATGACAAGATTCATAAAAAATGGATCAAAGAATAATCAATTGACTCGATCAACCTCAACACCCTCAGGAGAGCCGCTCGCTTGCCGGCTCCTCTGTTGATTAGGAAGGAAGTGAACTGATTGCTGCGGTTTTCCATTTTAACTGAGAACTTCCATCTTTATTTAGAAGGGTTTAAATATACGATTGGTGCAAGTGTCATTGCGTTGATTGGAAGCTTTTTCATCGGTACACTCATTGCCATTATGAGAATTGCGCCACTAAGGCCGCTCAACTGGTTAGGGACGGCTTATGTGGAATTTATTCGGAATATTCCGTTATTATTGATCACCTTTGTGTTCTTTTTTGGTTTACCGGTACTTGGCATTGTGGCAGATGGCTTTACAGCAGGAACCATTGCCCTCTCCATTTATACGTCTGCTTTTATCGCTGAAGCCATTCGTGCAGGTATACAAGCTGTACCGCTTGGACAAATGGAAGCTGCTAGAGCTTCTGGTCTGTCATATGGCGGAACGATGCGATATATTATTTTGCCGCAGGCCATCAAAATTGTCATTCCACCACTTGGGAATCAATTTATCAACCTTGTGAAAAACTCGTCTATTTTAGGTGTCATTGCAGGGTTTGATCTGATGTACCAAGGAGACCTTATCGCTTCGAGAACGTTTGTGACATTTGATGTATACATTTTTGTTGCCATGTTCTATCTTCTATTGACCATTCCGCTTAGTCTAGGCGTTGGTTATTTAGAAAAAAGATTAGCCCGAAGCCACTAGAAAGGAGGAAACACAATGGATTTTATAGGTGCCTACCAGCCCGATCATCTCGCCTTTTTACTTGAAGGATTTGCTGTCACCTTAAAAGTGGCTTTTATCTCCATCATTTTAAGCTTTATCATCGGATTAGTCGTTGGCACATTGAGGTTCGCACAAATCCCTACTTTATCAAAGGTGCTTGCGGTCATTGTTGAAACTGTTCGGAACCTACCGCTTTTGCTGATCATCTTTTTTACGTATTTCGCCCTTCCTGAAATCGGTATTAAGCTGAGCATCACGGCCTCTGCCATTGCGGCTTTAACCGTGTTTGAATCCGCCATGCTGTCAGAAATCATTCGCAGTGGGTTAAAATCAATTGATAAGGGACAAATCGAAGCGGCCAGATCCTCTGGTTTAACCTATATTCAAACATTAAAAATGATTATCATGCCACAGGCGTTACGCCGAATGGTACCGCCGATTGTCAGTCAATTTATTTCTCTTTTAAAAGATACATCGCTTGCCGTTGTGATTGCCCTTCCAGAGTTATTGCATCACGCGCAGATTTTAAATGGTCAAAGCCAATCTTATTTACTTCCTATTTTCCTCTTGGCGGCCATGATGTATTTTGTTGTCAACTTCAGCTTGTCTATACTTGCACGGAGATTAGAGTACAGGCAGGCATAAAAAAAGGACATCCGCTCATGGTGGATGTCCCTTTTTGTTTAAAGCATTCGCATAACTCGTTTTCTCATCTTTTTCATATCCCGCTTAGATGGCATATCATATCGACTTGCAAAGTGATATGCGAGTGCACCTGCACCAAGCGTTAATAGTGAAGAAGTCATTTTGCCCATTCGAAATTCCCCCTTAACACTTATAGTTGAATTGAACGTTCATCGTCACTAAACAGGTCGTCTAAACTGCTTAGTGTACCGTCTTCCTCCACTTGGTGAGTAGATATTTTGCCTTTTGACAGTGTCAATTCAATAAAACAGCCCCAGCAATAATATTGATTGACCCCAATTTTTCCGATGTCTTTACATTTGCAATTTGGGCAAATGAGCATATTAAGCACCTCTTTACGTTCGGTTTAGAACAAGTGCTTCCTTTTGAACATCCATCAAGGTTCCGGCAGCATGCAGCTGCTTTCGAATCCCTGATAGCTCTGTAAAGAAGCCGTCCGAGAGTTCATATGCTACGATTGTGCCCGAATTCATGCAAAAGTATACATCTTCCAAAACACCTAATGTTTCACCATCTGGCGTATGGATCATTTTCTTTTTTAATTTCGAAAAGAAGAAGGATGGGGCGGAGGTATCTATTTCGACTCCCTTCTGGCAGCTCACATATAGACCTTTGTCTGTCAGTTTGTCGCCAGCTGAGAATGGAATGAAAGCACAGTCTTTCTTTTTCCCATCTAATACATATCCTCCGCAGCTGCCGCCGGCTAAAAAGCAAATATCTTTGATCGATCCAAGTGAATGAGACAGCTCGTCTGTATAGATCGTCAGTCCTTCAAGCTCTCGACATGTTCTCAAAATGTGATCAACCACCTTTTCGGAACAGTCTTATCGTGTGCGTTTCCTCTATGACTCATACGAAGAAATGGCTTCCATGAAGGAAGCCATCAGCGTGTAGACAAACCCTCGCATTCGGTGTCAGTCCTGCGTGCTGGTGCTCACGAATGTCAAATTCGTTCCGCGCCAGTACTCGTCCTTCCTAGGGCTGCAAAGGTTTTCTTTCACGCTGAAAAAAACAAAGGGCTAAAATCAAGTTCATTTTAGCCCTTTGTTTAACAATATGATGGCTTCCATGGAAGCCATTTACTCTTGCATAAAATCAAACGGAGTGATTCCCTCCATGCCAATATTGGCATCGTGTACGCTGAAAGGAAGTTCTTTTTGGAGGGCTGCTAGCTCAGCATCCATGACTTCTTCCGTTTCAGTAAGACGCATAGTTAAAGACGTTTGTCTGAGGGAGTCTTCATTATTTTTTACGCCCCACTCTAATGCTGATTCCTCACCGCACAAAATTAAAAACTTTTTACTTCGTGTAATGGCAGTGTAAAGCAAATTTCTTCGAAGCATTCGATAATAACTTCTCACGACTGGCAGCACCACGATTGGGAATTCACTGCCCTGGGATTTATGAATCGAGCAACAATAAGCGTGTGTAAATTGATGAAAATCTTTTTTCGTAAACGTGATTTCATTTCCATCAAAGGAGATAACCGCCATATCTTCTTTTTCAGTGTTTTCTTTCGCATAAAAGATCGAGACAATTTCTCCAATATCTCCATTAAAAATGTTATTCTCGGGCTGATTGACAAGCTGAAGTACCTTATCACCTGTCCGGTAGACGACATCACCAAATGGAATTTCTCTTCCTTTTGGCTTTTTAGGATTCAAAATTTGCTGGAGCATTTTATTCAGTTCATTAATGCCTGCTTTTCCTTTATACATCGGGGCAAGCACTTGAATGTCCTTTGCTGAATAACCCTTTTGAGCAGCATTGCTGACCACTTTCTCGATGACTTCTTTCATTTGGTCACTAGAGCATTGAATAAAGGATCGATCCTTCGAGCGTGCAGTAATATCCTTTGGCAAAACACCATTTTTCATATCATGCGCAAGCTCAACAATTGTTGAACCATCTGCCTGCCGATAAATATCAGTTAGTGTAACTGCCGGTATAACTTGTGACGCAAGCAGGTCTCTTAACACTTGACCAGGTCCGACAGATGGAAGTTGATGTTCGTCTCCAACCATAATGACTTGAATATGATCTGGGATCGCCTTAAACAAATGGTTCGCCAGCCAAATATCCAGCATACTCGATTCATCAATGATGACAAGCTTTCCTTCAATCGGCTGGTCTTCATCATGTGAGAAGCCTTCTGATCCATTCCAGCCTAGCAGCCGGTGAATGGTCACAGCAGGAAGTCCAGTGGATTCTGTCATTCGTTTCGCAGCACGTCCAGTTGGTGCGGCAAGCACGAACGGAAATGCTTCATCTTTTTTATAATCACCCGGGTCAAGAGATACGCCGTGAAGATCGCTGTAAAGCTCGACAATCCCTTTAATGACCGTCGTTTTCCCTGTACCCGGCCCGCCTGTTAAGAGCAGCATCGGGGACATGAGTGCCTTTTGAATGGCTTCTTTTTGGGTCGGTGCATACTGGACACCCAGCCGTTCCTCCAATTCACCAAGTGCGAGCAGAAATTCTGATTCAGGAAATTGATCTGCATATTCTGTTTGAGAGACAATTTTTTGAATGCGTTTTGCCACACTTTGTTCCGCATAAAAGAGCGAAGGATGGTAACAGCGATCATCTTCAATGATCATGTCTTTCCCTTCACCAAGTGCAATGATCTGATTGGCAACGTCCATTTCAGTCACTTTGTAGTCATTGCCTGTTTGATTCAGCAATTTACGGGTTTCGATGATCAGATCTTTCGTTTGTATGTACGTATGACCGTCTTGCAGGCTTGCTGTCTCAACGGTATACAAAAGGGCTGCACGAATGCGGTCTGGATCATTTCCAGATATCCCTGTTCTAGCGCCGAGTTCATCTGCTTTAATAAATCCAATCCCCTCTACGTCTTTGACGAGCTGATAAGGATTTTCTTCAATTTTCTGCAACGTTTCACTCTCGTACACTTGGTAAATCTTCATGCTAAGCTGAGGACCAAAGCCATATTGATTCAGGCTGATCATAATTTGCTCAAGCCCTTGATGCTCTTGAAGTGCGGCAGCCAGCTTATCAGCCTTCTTTTTTGACAGGCGAGGGACGTCATACAACACAGACGGATCACGCATAATTTGATGAAGCGTCTGATTGCCAAGCTTGCCGACGATTTCTTCCGCCGTCTTTTTCCCAATCCCTTCAAACAAGTCACTAGAGAGATAATGAATGATGCCTTGCTTTGTTGTAGGGACTTCCTTTTGAAAATGAGTGGCTTGAAACTGCTCGCCAAACTTTGGATGACTTGTGACCTTGCCATAGAAGGTGTAGGTTTCCTCCTCATGAAGCGCTGGGAAGTAGCCTGTGACAGATGCTGTTTTTTCCTCTAAATTCTCTGATGTTTCAATGACTTTTACTTTTAACACCGAGTATAAATTACTTTCGTTATGGAAAATAACGGCTTGAACCGTCCCTTTTAAAAACGGTTCGTCTTCAAGCTTCATTTGATCTGGATGTTCCTGCACAGGTCTTCCCTCCTTCCGGTTATTCTGCCTCTTGAATCAGCTTTTGCGCATGCAATGCAAGCATATGATCAGGCTGCACGTCAATGGCTTTTCCTAGCATTTCAAGCGCTTCGTCCTTTTTCTCTAAATACGCATACGCAACGCCTGCATTATAAAAGGCGTCTGCATGCTGCGGATCTCGCGTAATCACTTCAGTAAAGACTGCGACCGCTTCCTCCAGCAGATGTTCATTCGCTAAGCACATGCCAAATTGAAATCTTGCTTCGTTATCTTCTTCGTTTAGCTCAACTGCACGCTGAAGATAAGGCATCGCAAGCTTTGGCTGCTCTAATTTCATCAGTGTCTGCCCTAACATATAAAACAAATCACTGTTTTCCATTCCAGCTTGTAGCGCTTGCTCAAAATAGTCTTTCGCTTTCATAAAGTCTTCTTTCATCGTATAGACATTTCCTGCTCCGTAATAGGCTGCAGCTGCTGTATGATCAAGTTCAATGGCTTTTTGAAAGAAGTTCAAAGCACGTTCAAATTCATGAACACTTGAAAGTAAATTCGCAAAGTTAATATATGGAACCGGGTCCTTTGGGCTTTCTTCAATGGCTTTCGTAAAAGCTTCAGCTGCCTGTTCGATGTTCCCTTGATTTAAAGCTTCAATACCGATTTCGTTATGATTCATTCGCTCTCTTCATCCTTTCATTAAAAAACCTCAACAGCGACGTTGAGGTTTTTAACACATGTTACACATACGACAGCTTTTGGCCATCTTTAAAGACATCGTCAATGGTCCCGCCGCCAAGACATTCTTCGCCATCATAAAAAACAACAGCTTGTCCTGGAGTGACAGCACGAACGGGTTCATCAAAGATCACCATTGCTTCCTGCTCACCTGTCATTTTGACTTTTACATGATGGTCTTCTTGACGGTATCGGAATTTTGCTGTGCATGTGAGTTCACCGTTTTCGCCGACAATATGAGGACGAGTCCAGCTGATGTTCACAGCTGAAATACTTTCAGAGTATAAAAGCGGGTTGTGGAAGCCTTGTTCAACAAATAAGATATTTTTCTCTAAGTCCTTCCCAACAACGAACCACGGATCACCGCTTCCGCCAATGCCAAGTCCTTGGCGTTGACCGATCGTGTAATACATCAGTCCATCATGTTCACCTTTTACTTCTCCGTCCATTGTCTGCATCACACCGGGCTGTGCAGGCAAATATTGGCTAAGGAACGTTTTAAAGTTTCTTTCCCCAATAAAGCAGATGCCCGTAGAATCTTTTTTCGTTGCTGTTGCGAGCTCTGCTTCTTTCGCTAATTCACGCACTCTTTTTTTCTCTAAATCGCCGATTGGGAACAACACTTTATCAAGCTGTTCTTGAGTCAGCTGATTCAAGAAATAAGTTTGGTCTTTGTTTGTATCAAGACCTCTTAGCATTTTGACTTCATCGCCGGTTCTGTCGACACGGGCATAGTGGCCCGTTGCCAAATAATCCGCTCCAAGCGACAATGCATGCTCAAGAAATGCTTTGAACTTAATTTCTTTGTTACACATGACATCTGGGTTCGGCGTTCTGCCTGCTTTATATTCATCAAGAAAATATTGAAACACTTTGTCCCAATACTGTTTCTCGAAATTCACTGCATAATATGGGATTCCAATCTGGTTACAAACACGAATGACATCCTCATAGTCCTCCGTTGCTGTACATACACCATTTTCATCTGTGTCATCCCAGTTTTTCATAAATATGCCGATTACATCATAGCCTTGCTCCTTTAACATGAGCGCAGCAACTGATGAATCGACGCCTCCGGACATACCGACCACAACTCTTGTGTCTTCAGGTCTTTTTGTCATCTTCATCAACTCCAATTTCAATGAAACAACGTGCGCGTTTCGTTCTTCAGGTGCCTAGCTGTTTCATTTTTCACACACGAACAAAAGGGAGCATTTATTTGGCTAGGCGTTTCACGACAGCCGCTATCTTACGCGCCGCCTGCTTCACATGTTCCTCTTCATTTCCAAGACCGAAGCTTATTCTGACTGAGGATGTCAGCTCTTTTGCTTCTTCACCATACATGGCGCTTAATACGTGCGAAGGAAGGACAGATCCAGCCGTACATGCTGACCCGCTTGAAACAGCAATCCCTTCCATATCTAAGTTCACAAGTAACGATTCAATAGAAACGCCCGGGAAGTGGACATTTAAAATATGCGGCAATGTCTCTTTCGGATGTCCATTGATAGAGAAATTGAGTGATTCCTCTTCGAATACTTGCAACATCGCTTCTTTGAGCTTACCATAATGCACTGCTTTTTCTCTTCTATTTTGCTTTGTTAATTGAACTGCTTCTGCAAGTCCAATGATCCCCGCCACATTTTCAGTGCCAGCACGGCGTTTTCTTTCTTGTTCTCCTCCGAATAACTGCGGAGAGAGCTTCACACGTTCGTTGACGTATAAAAAGCCTGTTCCCATCGGACCATTTAGTTTATGGCCAGAAGCAGATAAGAGATCAATATGAAGATCTTGTACATCAATTGACACTGTTCCAAATGCCTGTACAGCGTCTGTATGAAAATGAGCAGCGTGATCATGCAAAAGTTGACCAATTTCTTTGATTGGCTGGATCACACCTGTTTCATTATTGCCGTACATGATGGTCACCAGAATTGTATCGTCTCTTAATGCTTGTTTTAATTGGTCAAGATAAATCAATCCAGTGTGATCCACATCTAAATACGTCACATCAAAACCAAGCTTCTCTAAGCGTTCGCATGTATGCAGCACTGCATGATGCTCAGTTTTTGTTGTGATGATATGTTTTCCTTCATGCTGCCTTGCCATTGCCACACCTGTAATGGCCAAGTTGTCTGCCTCTGTTCCCCCGCTTGTGAGGATGATCTCCTGCTGCTTACAGTGTAATTCTCCTGCAATGACTTCCCTTGCTTCATCGAGCCACTTTCTTGCCTCGCGTCCATATGAATGAATACTAGAGGGATTGCCAAATATCTCTGTAAAGTAAGGCATCATCTTGTCCACAATTCGCTGATCCATCGGCGTTGTGGCTGCATGATCTAAATAGATACGTTCCATTTCCGGTACACCTCTGATCTAAATATAGAACATATACGCCTCTTGATCCTCGTCATCTTTATAGCTTGCCAAGTCTTCAAGAGTTGTATTGTCTAGTACGTCTTTTACTGCATCACGAATACGAATCCAAAGTGCACGCTTTGCTGGCTCTTCGTTTTCGATCACTTCAACAGGACTAATAGGTCCTTCTAATACTCGAATAATATCACCGGCTGTAATCTCGTTTGGCTCATGGGCAAGCACATAGCCACCATACGCTCCGCGGATACTTTTCACAAGACGAGCATTGCGAAGTGGTGATACAAGCTGCTCTAAATAATGCTCAGACAAATCATTGTTTTGAGCGATTGATTTTAATGATGTAGGGCCTTCGCCATGTTTTTTGGCTAATTCGATCATGATCGTCAGACCATATCTGCCTTTAGTAGAAATTTTCAAGTTAAACACCTCTGCGTTTTCTATTTCTATGTCATCAATTTTTTTCTGATTTCATATACGCTTATATAGACCAAAAGCAATTATATCATACTTTTAGCCAACTTTCATTTGCGGGTTCTGAGCTCAAAACGAGGACGCATCCCTTTTCTATTTGAAGAAATTTCGGTACTCTATACAAACAAGACATTGCTTTAGGAGAGATAATCATGAAACCTTTAGCGTATCGGATGCGCCCAAGTCATATTGGAGACATTATTGGGCAGGAGCATCTCGTTGGAGAAGGTCAAATTATTAGACGAATGGTCGAGGCGAAACATTTGTCCTCGATGATTTTATACGGGCCGCCGGGAATCGGCAAAACATCCATTGCAACTGCAATCGCTGGCAGTACAAGCATTGCCTTCCGTACATTGAATGCGGTGATTCATAACAAAAAAGATATGGAAGCTGTCGCCGCTGAAGCGAAAATGAGTGGTCAAGTCATCTTGATTTTAGACGAAGTCCACAGACTCGATAAAGGGAAGCAGGATTTCCTTCTTCCGTATTTAGAAAATGGCATGATTATTTTAATTGGCGCGACAACAGCTAATCCGTATCATGCGATCAACCCAGCCATCCGTAGCCGGACACAAATATTTGAGCTGAAGCCGCTGGAAACAGAGCAAATCAAAGCTGCATTATCTCGAGCTTTACAGGATGAACATCGCGGGCTTGGCGGTTATTCGGTCAAAGTTGATGAGGAGGCAATGAATCATTTTGCAAATGGATGCGGAGGAGATGTGCGTTCCGCTTTAAATGCGCTTGAACTAGCCGTCTTATCGACAAAAGCGGATGAATCTGGACAGATCACGATCACTCTAGCTGCAGCAGAAGAATGTTTACAAAAAAAGAGCTTCTCGCATGATAAAAACGGTGATGCCCATTATGATGTCCTCTCGGCTTTTCAAAAATCCATCAGAGGATCTGACGCAGATGCGGCGCTACATTACCTTGCAAGACTCATTGAAGCGGGAGACCTTGAAAGCATTTCGAGACGATTACTTGTGATGGCTTATGAAGATATTGGCTTAGCCAGTCCGCAGGCAGGGCCACGTGTGTTAAGCGCTGTTCAAACAGCTGAGAGAGTTGGTTTCCCAGAAGCACGAATTCCACTCGCTAATGCCGTGATTGAACTGTGTCTTTCTCCAAAGTCAAACTCCGCTTACCAAGCGATTGATGCGGCATTGCATGATATTCGCACGGGGAAAATCGGTGAAGTTCCCGTTCATTTAAAAGATGCCCACTATAAAGGGGCAGCAGCACTTGGAAGAGGCGCCGATTACTTATATCCGCACGATTATGAAAATGGCTGGGTGAAGCAGCAATATTTACCTGACCCGCTGAAAAACAAGCAATATTATGAACCAAAGCAAACTGGAAAATTTGAAGGTGCGCTAAAGCAAGTGTATGAAAATTTAAGAAGGCAAAAATAAAAACAGCCCCCTGCTCTAAGCAGGCGGGCTGTTTATTTATCTTTCACACGTGTAATCGGAATGTCTTTTAACAGTTTCATAATGACATGACCACCCATGATCAGGCCAGCCACAGATGGAACAAACGCATTGGATGATGGCGGCATTTGTGCCTTACGAATTTTCGCTTCATCATTTCCAACTTCTTTTCTCACATCTTCACGAATGACAATCGGACTTTCATCAGAGAAAATAACTTCAATTCCCTTACGAATGCCTTCCTTCCGCAGGCGTGTTCTAACGACTTTCGCAATTGGGTCTGTATGTGTTTTCGAGATGTCATCAATTTTAAAACGTGTCGGATCTGTTTTATTTGCAGCACCCATACTCGAAATAATGTTCACATCGCGTTTCAGGCACTCTTTCATTAAATGAATTTTATAATGAATTGTATCTGATGCATCAATGACATAATCAAGTGGATACTCAAAGAATTGTTCATATGTTTCTTCTGTATAGAACATTTTGAGCGCAACAACTTCACATTCTGGGTTAATGTCAGCAATTCTTGCCTGCATTAAGTCAACTTTAGGCTGACCAACCGTTGATAGCAAAGCTGGCAGCTGCCTATTTACATTTGTAATATCAATATCATCTTTATCAACAAGAACAATACGGCCAACACCTGAACGAGCAAGGGCTTCTACTGCAAAAGAACCTACGCCGCCTACTCCAAGCACTGCAACTGTACTGTTTTTTAATATATTTAAGCCTTCCTTGCCAATGGCAAGCTCGTTTCTTGAAAACTGATGTAACAAGTGCCTCACTCCACCTTTATTTAAAATGAATCGAAAGAATCATATCATATTCAGCGTTCTCCGTCATCCTTCTCAAATAGAAAAAAACACAAAAAAGTCCCGATCACGCCGCCAGCTTCTCCTTCGTTTTGAACCCCGCACCATGCAGGTGGGTGCTTTCTTCCTCACTTTATAAGTCCTCAGAAGAGGCATTTATGCAGAAAGGAAAGGCAAGCTCCCGTAGAAAAAAATGTTCGGTCAAAACTAGGTAACCACCGTACGTATCAGGACTTTATTTATTGGTTGATGAAAGCATATCATAGGCATGTCCCTTTTTCAAGCGTTTACATGCCTATAAACATGCGCCTATTTTACTGTTTTACTTTTGTTTTAATAGCCAAACTCAGTTCATCTAGCTGCGCTGCGCTTACAGTGCCAGGAGCATCTGTGAGAACACAGCTTGCACTTGCCGTTTTCGGAAACGCAATGGTATCTCTTAGGTTAGATCGGCCGGCAAGCAGCATCACTAAGCGGTCAAGTCCAAGCGCAATTCCGCCGTGCGGAGGCACACCATGCTCAAATGCATCAAGAAGGAAGCCGAACTGATCGTACGCTTCTTCTTTAGAAAAGCCAAGTAAACCAAACATTTTCTCTTGAATGTCCTTTTCAAAAATACGAATAGAACCTCCGCCAAGCTCATAGCCGTTCAGCACAAGATCATACGCTTGAGCTTTCATATCTTCTGGACTTGTTTCAATTAATTCAAGATCATCCCGAACTGGCATTGTGAAAGGATGATGGGCAGCATAGAAGCGGCCTTCTTCTTCATCCTTTTCAAGCAGCGGCCAATCGACAACCCATAAGAAATTGAAGACAGATTCATCGATGAGTTTAAGCTCTTTGCCAAGTTTTAAGCGAAGTGCGCCAAGCGCATCATGGACAACAGACGTCTTATCTGCAACAAAGAGTAAAAGGTCGCCTTCTTCAACTTGAAGCTGTTCTTTTAATTCTGCTTGTTTTGACTCATCAAAGAATTTAGCGATTGGTCCTTTTAACTCTGTCCCTTCAGCTTTTAGCCAAGCAAGACCTTTTGCACCATAGTTCGCTGCAAATGCACCAAGTGCATCGATGTCTTTTCTTGAGTAGTTTGCTGCAGCCCCTTTGACATTAATGGCTTTGACAGCTCCGCCATTGTTTACAGCACCGCTGAAGACTTTGAAATCTGAGTCTTTTACCGTGTCTGAAATGTTGACAAGCTTCATGTCAAATCGGGTATCTGGCTTGTCAGAACCATAGGAATTCATCGCTTCATCGTACGTCATACGAGGTAATGGCAATGTCAGGTCAACACCTTTGACATCTTTCATCACCTTTGCCATCATCTCTTCAGCAAGCGTCATGATGTCTTCTTGGCTCATAAAGGACATTTCAATATCGACTTGTGTAAATTCCGGCTGACGGTCAGCACGCAAGTCTTCATCTCTAAAGCAACGAGCGATTTGATAGTAGCGGTCCATCCCAGACACCATGAGCAATTGCTTAAATAATTGCGGAGACTGCGGCAGCGCATAGAATTCTCCTTCGTGTACACGGCTTGGCACAAGATAGTCACGCGCACCTTCTGGCGTACTTTTTGTTAAAATTGGCGTTTCAATGTCTAGAAAGCCGTGATCATCTAAGAAATGGCGGAATGCTTTTGTGACTTCATGTCGCATTTTCATCGTTTCAAACATCGCAGGACGGCGAAGATCTAGGTAGCGGTATTTTAAGCGCACATCTTCTGATACCTCATCTGCTTGATCAGAAATTACAAATGGAGGCGTCTTGGCTTCATTTAAAACAGTGACTGTGTCAACTTGAATTTCAATTTTGCCTGTTTTTAAATTTGGGTTGATCGTGGCTTCTTCTCTTGCGACCACTGTCCCTTTAATATCAAGGACATATTCATTCCGAATCGATTCTGCTGTCTCAAGAGCCTCTTTTGATTGGTCTGGATGAAAGACAACTTGCACAATGCCTGTACGATCACGCAGGTCAATAAAGATTAATCCGCCAAGGTCACGACGTTTTTGTACCCATCCTTTTAATACAACGGTTTGACCGATTTGGTCTTCTGTTACTTCTCCACAATAAAAAGTTCTACCAAACACAAACATTCCACTCCTTCTTTACGCTTTCTGGTGGGCTTTCATCATTTGAATCAGCTCATCAAGCTTCACTTCAATTTGTTCACCCGTTGTCGTATCTTTTACGTTTACAATTTGCTGCGCTAGCTCATCTTCACCAAGAACTGCAATAAACTTGGCTTTCAAGCGGTCTGCCGCTTTAAATTGTGCTTTTAGCTTTTTCCCTGTATAGTCCATTTCACTTGAAATGCCTTCTTTTCTTAGGCGATTCAATAAGCCAACAGCATAATCTTTTGCTTGATCTCCTAATGCCGCAATATATAAATCAATGCCGTCTTGAACAGGAAGCTCGATCTTCTCTGCATCAATCGCTGATAGGAAACGTTCAATACTCATCGCAAAGCCGATACCTGGTGATTCAGGACCGCCAATTCCTTCAACAAGTCCATCATAACGGCCGCCGCCGGCTAATGTTGTGATCGCACCAAAGCCTTCTGCATTACTCATAATCTCAAAGGCAGTGTGATTGTAATAATCAAGACCGCGCACTAAGTTCGGATCGACGACATATTCAATGCCTAGATCGGTTAAGTATTGTTTTACTTTTTCAAAATAAGTCCGTGATTCTTCATTTAAGTAATCTTGAATGGATGGTGCCGTTGCCATCAGTTCGTGGTCGCGGTCCTTTTTACAATCAAGAATACGCAATGGATTTTGATGCAAACGAATTTGGCAGTCATGACAGAATTCATCAATTCTTGGTTCAAAGTGCTCGACAAGTGCTTGACGGTAATCTGCACGGCTTTCTTTGTCACCAAGGCTGTTAATGACGAGTTTTAAGTTGGAAAGACCCGCTTTCTCATACACACTCATCGCTAATGAAATGACCTCTGCATCAATGGCAGGATCTTTTGAACCGATCGCTTCAATTCCGAATTGATAAAATTGACGATATCTTCCCGTTTGCGGACGCTCATAGCGGAACATTGGTCCAATGTAGTACAGCTTTGTAGGCTGTGCAGGCTGTGCAAACAGTTTATTTTCAACATAAGAACGGACAGTTGAAGCTGTTCCTTCTGGGCGAAGTGTGATGCTACGTCCTTTTTTGTCTTCAAATGTGTACATCTCTTTTTGAACGATATCTGTTGACTCACCTACTCCTCGTGCAAACAGTTCCGTATGCTCAAAAATCGGTGTGCGGATTTCTTTGTATTGAAAGGCTGCACATGTATCTCTCGCAATTCGTTCAACATACTGCCAGCGTTCTGATTCTCCCGGTAAAATATCCTGTGTGCCTCTTGGAATATTAAAACTCATTTTTCGTCCTCCTACGACCATCATTCATTTTTTATGTGGACATATAAAAAACCCCCGCCTCTACTATGTGTATAGTAGGGACGAGAGTTATACCCGTGGTGCCACCCTAGTTGGAACATGATCTAGCCATGTTCCCGCTCAAATCCTTAACGCAGATTCACGTTCTCCGCCTAATGACTCATTTTTTGAGTGTTCAGCAGGAAACCTACAGAGTGTTCTTTCGTGATAAATGCCATGCGGATTCGCTTTCAGCCTAAGGCGATTCCTCTCTGCTCACGCAATTTACCCTACTATTCTCTATCATCAGTTCCACATTTTAAATTTTCAAGTGTGTTGATTTATATTATAATAAGGTCGGTGCTGCCACTCTGTCAACCCTTGCCGTGTCTCTTTTTCTTTTCCAGCTCTTCTTTTGACGTGCATCCGTATTCAGATGCCGTTTCTTCAAGGAAACCTGGTTGATCCATTTCGTCGTGCTGCCAGCGGTCGATATCACGATGTCCATTATATTGCACTCGTCCTAATTTTCTGCTTAATCTCATGTTTGTACATCCTTTTATCACATTTTTATCTAGTATAAACAGATTGATTCAATTTTATTAGGGAAACTGCAAGGAATTCATCCATTACATAACGAATTAACATTCATCGGTTTTACAAGGGAGGGGAAAACACCGTTTTGAATCTGAAAACACACCATCACATGATGTTGCTGCTCACCTGTTTTGTCCTCATTGCCAGCACTTGGCCAATGACACATGCGACGGCTCAAACAGATCAAGCTGTCGTTGCAACAGATGAAATCAATGTGCGAACCGGACCTGGTTTAAGCTACGGGATCGCAGCAGTTGTGAAACGAGGAGAAAGCTACCCGATTCTCACTGAACAAGGAGAATGGGTACAGATCGGTCTATCGAACGGACAAAAAGGCTGGGTCGTCTCATGGCTGATTACTAAGTCATCTGATGCACAAAAGCCTGCTAAGCAAAAGACGCAAGGTCAAAGTACGCAAGGAAGCAGTTCAATTACGTCAACAGCCTCTGACCTTCGCATTCGGACAGGCCCAGGGACTTCCTATCAAGTCATTGGCACTTTCCCGCAGGGCGCTTCCGCTAAAAAGCTGGACACAAGCGGCGAATGGACAAAAATATCGTACAAACAAGCGGAAGGCTGGGTCCACTCTGATTATATTTCTGGCGGACAAAACGCTTCTTCATCCAGTTCAGCTGAGCCCGCTCGTTCCAAACAGTCCGGCACAGTTGGCGTATCAAGCTTGAATGTTCGAAAATCGGCGGCACCAAACGCACAAGTGGCCGCTTCACTTTCCCGCAACACTCAAGTCACCATTTTACGGGAGCAAAATGGCTGGTATGAAATCGAAGCAAAAGGCGTTAAAGGCTGGGTTGCAAGTTATTATATTGTCTCAAGCCAAGGAACAAGTGCAGCACCTGAAAAGAATTCATCCTCTTCGTCATCTCATCAGAAAGCGTACATCGTTTATGATGGAACGAATATTAGAAAAAGCGCTTCTACCTCTGCTGGTATTGCAGAAAGAGCAACAAAAGGAGCTGCTTATCAAATTGTTCGTACGCAAGGTGACTGGTACGAGGTGACATTATCAAACGGCGGAACAGGCTACGTGGCGAGCTGGGTCGTTCAAACAAAGAAAAATAGCAGCGAAGCACCAAGACCTCAGCAGGATTCATCGTCTGGCACTGGATCTTTAAAAGGCAAAACAATTGTTCTTGATCCTGGGCATGGCGGAAAAGACAGCGGCACGATCGGCGCAGACGGTGCATTTGAAAAGAATATCACGATCAAAACCGCGCATTTGCTGGCGGGTAAGTTAAGAGCTTCTGGAGCAAATGTCTATTTAACAAGAAGTGATGATACATTCATCAGCCTTCAATCGAGGGTTGCCACTTCACATTACCGAAATGCAGATGCATTTATTAGTCTTCATTATGATAGTTTTATGGACCCAAGTATCAGAGGGAGCACCGCATATTATTATCAGGCATCCAAAGATCAACGTCTGGCGACAAGCGTTCATACGGAAGTCGCAAAACGATCACAGATCCCTGATAAAGGAGTCAAATTTGGAGATTATTTTGTTTTAAGAGAAAACAAGCGCCCTTCCCTTTTATATGAACTCGGCTATTTAAGCAATCCTCAAGAAGAAGCGATCATTTATAGCGCCTCTTACCAAGAACGAGTGACAGAAGGAATGACAGAAGGATTAAAACAATATTTCCGATAGAAAAAAGAGGCCGCTGCGCCTCTTTTTTGTTTGATCGCAAAAGAAAAAGACTCTAAACAAACTCTCAGCAAGAGTTTATCTACAGTCTAATGTCTTTCTATTCTTTGCTGTCCATCAACATGGTGACAGGCCCCGAATTGGTCAATGAGACGTCCATCATCGCCCCAAAACGTCCTGTTTCAACATGGATGCCTTTTTCTCTAAGCGTTTCATTGAAGCATTCGTAAAGTGAATTCGCCACATCCGGTTTGGCAGCTTTCATAAAGTTCGGCCGTCTGCCTTTTCTCGTATCACCATAAAGGGTAAATTGAGACACAGACAGTACACTTCCTTTTACATCTAACAAAGAATGATTCATTTTCCCGTTTTCATCTTCAAAAATACGCAAGTGTGCGAGCTTTTCAGCTAAGTAATGCACATCTTCTTCTGTGTCTTCATGTGTAACCCCAACGAGCACCATATAGCCTTCATTGATGGCACCTGTGATCTCTTCTTCTACTTTCACAGATGCACTCGTCACACGCTGAACAACAAGCCTCATAGACGATATACTTCCTTTCTAATTCATAAATCGGCGAACTGAGTAAATGTCTTTGATTTGTTTGATACGTTCCACTACTTTATGCAAATGATTAATATTTTGGATAAAAATAGCCATATGGATCGTCGCCACTTTGTTCCGATCAGACTTACCAGAAACCGACGAGATGTTCGTTTTGGTTTCGTTGACTGCTTGAAGCACTTCATTAAGTAAGCCGCGCCTGTCATATCCTAATATTTCAATTTCCACATTGTATTCTTTACGGTTTCGAGCAGGCTGTTCATGCTCCCACTCAACCGGGATTAACCGTTCCTGCGCTTCTCCTGTCTTCACGTTCGGACAGTCATCACGGTGAACAGATACGCCACGTCCTTTTGTAATAAAGCCAACAATGCTATCACCAGGAACAGGATTACAACACTTAGATAAACGGACAAGCAAGTTATCAATGCCTTTCACTCGCACGCCAGCTTCCCGTTTTTTCCCGTGATATGGTTTTGACTCTACAGACACTTCTTGAACGGTTTTCTCTTGTTCTTCCTGATCTCTTTGTTTTCTTTCTTTTTCCGTTAAACGATTCGCCACTTGGAGTGCCGTAATTCCGTTATAACCAACAGCTGCATACATGTCCTCTTCATTTGAGAAATTAAATTTATCGGCCACTTTTTGCAGATTTTCAGCGGTCAAAATGTCTTTAACATCGAACTCAAGGTTTTTGATTTCTTTCTCCACAAGTTCTCGGCCTTTTTCGACATTTTCTTCACGGCGCTGTTTCTTGAAAAACTGTCTGATCTTGTGCTTCGCTTGGGAGGTTTGGGCAAGTTTGACCCAATCCTGGCTTGGTCCATAGCTATGCTTAGATGTCAGAATTTCAATAATGTCACCTGTTTTTAGCTTATGATCAAGTGTGACCATTTTACCGTTGACCTTGGCTCCGATTGTTTTATTCCCAATTTCCGAATGAATCCGGTACGAGAAATCAATTGGAACTGAACCAGACGGTAGCTCAATGACGTCTCCTTTTGGTGTAAATACAAACACCATATCAGAGAAAAGATCAATTTTTAACGATTCCATAAATTCTTCCGCATCTGTAGATTCATTTTGGAATTCAAGGATTTCTCTAAACCAAGACAGCTTCTTCTGGAAAACGGCTTCTTCCGTCGATTCTGCTGACTCTTTGCCTTCTTTATACGCCCAGTGTGCCGCAATTCCGTATTCCGCAATTTCGTGCATTTCCACTGTACGAATCTGAACTTCAAGCGGGTCCCCTTTTGGACCAATCACCGTTGTATGAAGAGACTGATACATGTTCGGCTTTGGCATCGCAATATAATCCTTAAATCTGCCTGGCATCGGCTTCCAGCATGTATGGATAATACCAAGTACCGCATAGCAGTCTTTAATGCTGTCAACCAAAATACGTACAGCCAGCAAATCATATATTTCATTAAATTGCTTATTTTGCATGACCATTTTTCGATAAATACTATAAATATGTTTCGGTCTGCCGGAGAATTCAGCCTTAATGTTCACCTCAGACACGCGGTCTTTTACTTCATTGACAACCTCGTCCAAGTATTCCTCACGTTCCGCTCGTTTGCGCTTCATGAGATTCACAATCCGGTAGTATTGCTGCGGATTTAAATAGCGGAGGGCTGTATCTTCAAGCTCCCACTTAATCTTTGAAATCCCTAATCTGTGCGCAAGCGGTGCAAAGATCTCAAGGGTTTCATTTGAAATTCTTCGCTGCTTTTCCTGCGGAAGATGTTTGAGTGTTCTCATGTTGTGAAGGCGGTCTGCCAGCTTAATTAAGATGACGCGAATATCCTGCGCCATTGCAACAAACATTTTACGATGGTTTTCAGCCTGCTGTTCTTCTTGTGATTTATATTTAATCTTTCCGAGCTTTGTCACACCATCAACAAGCATGGCCACTTCTTCATTAAAATGCTCTTTTAAATCTTCTAATGTCACATCCGTGTCTTCGACAACATCATGCAGGAAGCCGCCAGCAATGGTCGAAGGGTCCATTTCAAGATCAACAAGAATTCCCGCCACTTGAATCGGATGGATAATATAGGGCTCACCGGATTTCCGGTATTGCTCCTTGTGAGCATTTTCAGCATATTCGTATGCACGCTCTATAAATTGAATATGTTCAGCGGACAGGTATTCTCTTGCCTTATCAATGACCTGCTGCGCCGTTAAAACTTGTTCGTTCGCCATGGAATCACCTTTTTAAATGAAAACTGTATTGTAGTTTATTATCAAGAAAAATTCGATAGATGTAAAGAGAAGAAGTCCGCTAAAAGATTTTTGATAGGAAAAAAGCACCCTTCTTACTGAGTGCTTTTTGCGTAAAACTCCATTAGTATTGCATTAACGTCAAGATGTCGTAACCGTCAAGCTTCTTTCTGCCATCAAGATACGTCAGCTCAATTAAAAATGCAATCCCTGCCACAACGCCGCCTAATTCCTCAACCAGCTTGATGGATGCTTCAATCGTTCCACCTGTCGCAAGCAAATCATCTGTGATCAGTACACGCTGACCAGGACGAATTGCATCTTTATGAATCGTTAATACATCTTTACCGTATTCCAAACCGTAATCGACTTTGATGACTTCACGAGGAAGCTTTCCTTCTTTACGAACCGGGGCAAAACCTACACCAAGTGCGTATGCTACAGGGCAGCCAATAATGAATCCACGCGCTTCAGGTCCAACAATGAGATCAATGTCTCTTTCCTTCGCGTATTCAACGATTTGATCCGTTGCATAACGGTACACTTCGCCTTTATCCATTAACGTTGTAATATCTTTAAATTGTACACCTTCCTTTGGGTAGTCAGGTACAACTGTCACATATTGTTTTAAATCCATCTTTTCCTTTTCCTCCTCGTACGTCAAAGCACAGGTGAGACTTCGCTCATCATGCTATTCAGCCATTCCTTCAGCTCTTTGGCTGAGGAATATGTTAGTGTTTGATCGAGTTCCATCAATCGTTGTTTTGCTGTATAAGACGATGATGCGGTTAAATCTTTTTTAGGGGCATCACGCACTATTGACAGCACACCATTCTCTATTTTAACAAAACCGAGTTCAAAAAACACCTTTGTCATAAAAATGATTGTATCTTTTGTCCAACCTCTATGTTTGGCAAGCTCCATGCCTTGTTCTTTAATAGGAAAACTTCCCCGTTTGAACAAGAACCCATAAAACCATTTGAATTGATCACGGCTCGGGAATGAGGACATAAAGTGATCTTCTTTCCGCTGAAACACCGTATAAATTCTTGCTGGTTGTTGATTTTCTAAAAGCAGCTTGAGCAAGTGTTCGTCGGCAGGAACATCGGCAAAGATCACATACTTTTCCTGCACATTAAACGTGGATACATTTTCTGCATCAATAAGGTGAATCGGAATATCCACCAGCTCCGATTGCTTTTTTGTTTCTTCGTCAAAACAGAAGACCATCGTTTTTGCTGGATCAAGTGTTGATACTTTCTTTTCCCAATCTTTTTTCCCGCGTAAATCAAACAGCTGCCATTCATCGACTCTAGCGTCTTTTAGCATGAGCTGAGGTTTCTTTCGGTTATTCCATTCATTAATCGAGACCTCGCCAACGACAGAGATTTGACTCCCTGGGACAAGTTCTTCTTTTAGTTTGCCTTGATGAAAACCGACACAGTCGAGCAGCTTGTCTTCGTCTTTTAGTGACATTTTAATGTGATTTTGATTGGCCCCGATCGTTCGGATGTCTTCAAGCTGGGCGTCTTCAATCATAATGAACGGCTTAGGATTCTGCATGCCAAACGGGGACAGCAGTCCCACTTCTTCAATGGCTTGCACCGTCATTTCGTCCACTTTACATACTGCATCGACCCGTTGAATTGGAATAAAATCTTCTTCTGTCAACGTTTCATTTGCATATTGATTCAATCTTTCCCTAAGTAAAGGAACATCATCCGCTTGAAGTGTCATTCCTGCTGCCATCGGGTGTCCACCGAAATGCGGCAGGATGTCACGGCACTTGCTCAAATGGAAAAATAAATCAAAGCCAGGAATACTTCGGGCTGACCCTTTCGCCATCTGCGTTTCTTCATCTATTCCAAGCACAATCGCCGGACGAGAAAATGTATCCGTCAATTTTGAGGCAACAATGCCGACAACGCCTGGATTCCAGCCAGCTTTTGCTACGACGATAGCAGACTGGTCAGCACCTGTCTCTTCGACCATTTGAATGGCTTCTTCCGTGATCGTACTCACAATTTTCTGCCGTTCTTTGTTCAATTCTTGTACAAAACGAGCGAGTTCTTCTGCTTCATCCATATCCTCAGTCATGAGAAGATGAACAGCCGGATCTGCCTGCTCAATTCGTCCAACAGCATTCAGCCTTGGCGCAATTTGAAAGCCGACTGTTTCCTCATTTGCTTCTTCAAGAGTGGCGCCTGCTTCTTTTAATAACGCTTTTAACCCAGGCCGTCTAGACTGTCGAAGCTGCATAAGACCTTTTTTGGCAATCCATCTATTTTCATCATGCAGCGGGACAAGATCCGCAATGGTACCGATTGCAGCAAGATCTAATAATTCTACTGGGAGTTTACCGAGGAGTGCATGTGCCACTTTAAACGCAACACCGACACCCGCCAGCTCTTTAAACGGATACTCACACCCAGGCTGCTTAGGATGTACAATCGCAAGTGCCTCAGGCAGTTCCTCGCTTGGTTCATGGTGATCTGTGATGATCAGGTCTAATCCTATTTCTTTTGCAATACGTGCTTCATTTACAGCAGCGATCCCTGTATCCACAGTGATGACAAGCGATGCTCCTTGCTCTTTGATATATCGGAAAGCCTGTTCGTTTGGCCCATATCCTTCTTTAAATCGATCTGGAATATAAAAGTCTACCTTCGCAGATCGTTCTTTAAGTGTATGTAAAAGTACAGAAGTACTTGTCACACCATCTGCATCATAATCTCCGAAGATCACAATCGATTCCTGCTCTTCGATCGCTTTGTTGATGCGCTCTACTGCTTCTTTCATTCCTTTTAATAAGAATGGATCATGAAATTCGGCTTTTTGATCAAATAAAAAAGACCTCGCTTCTTCTACTTCTTCGAGCCCTCTTTGTACAAGAAGTGATGCAGTCAGCGCTGAAATATTCAGATTTTCAGAGAGTGATTTCACTTTTTCTTCGCTAGGATGTTCATATTCCCAACGCATTTTGGATAATAACATAAATTCACCCCTCAACCACACTATTATACTAGAGTGGACTGAGGGGTTTCAATTTTTATTTTATGAAATTGTACTGGAAGATTATTTTTCCTTCCGGTCAAAAGACGCTGGCTGTTCTTTTAAAGGTGTGACATTCGTTTTCTTTTGAACGTCTTTGTCTACCTTTTTTGGAGAAGCAGTAGGGGCAGTCACAGTGGCTGCACGTTCAGCTTTTAATGCTTTTAATTCACGTTTCAGTTTCACAATTTGGAAAATCCCCGCAAAAGCCACAATGAGTCCGCCCATCAGAACAGAACCGATAATGACAAGGATCAGCGGCCATTCAGCCGTTCCAAATAAGTAGTCTACCTGTACAGGCCGCACGTTAATAACAGCAAATACTGAGACAATTAATACGAAAATAAATGCGAGTATGATGGTCCATTGTTGTTTATTCATCTACAAATCCCCCAAGCTTTTTCTTTTATTCTTCCCTCTTTCTTGTCCTTTTTAAACACCGAAAGAACATGGTGGAAGGTTTTCTATCAGCATGGGCGCTTAGCTGCTGAGTTTTTCTTTAATAAGTCTCTTTAATTCTTTTCTTTCTCCAGAGATGACAAGGGTGTCTCCTTCTTCAATCACCGTATCTGGTCCTGGATTTAAAATTTTCTCATGTGATTTTCTTACAATGGCGATGACTGTTACTTGATAGTTTTGGCGAACACTCAGGTCTCCGATCGTCTGGTTAACAGCCGGTGCGTTCTTTTCAATCTTAAACCATTCAATGATGAGTTCATCAATGGCCACCTCCACTGTCTCAAGCGCTTTTGGTTTATAGACCATGCCGCCTAAAATAGCCGAGATTTGTCTTGCTTCTTCATCGCTAAGCAAGATACCAGAAATACATTCTTCGTGATCATCTTCTTGAAAATGATACATCTCTCTTCTGCCGTCATCATGTGTGATAATGGCAAGTTTCTCATTATTTCTTGTGATCATTTCGGCTTTGTGACCGATACCTGGCAGTTCAGTTTCCCGAACCTTCATAACAGCCCCTCCAATGAATAAAAGCCAAATGCCCCAAACGGACACTTGCTTTCTATACTGATCTAAACGTATGTCATTATAGCAAAAGACCATTTCAAGATCAATGAAACCCGAAATGTTTTTACATATCATCTTATTGTTGTGACGATGACAAGTATGATGCATGAAAAAAAGACTGCCAAGCTGGCAGTCTTTCTTGTTTAAATATCTTGTTCTGTGTCGATTTTAGCCGGCTTTTTCAGCTCACGACCTTTCCATATCAGCCAAATTTGTGCCGCAATGTAAAGGGATGAATACACCCCTGTTAATAGGCCGACAAGTAAGGCGATGGAGAAGTTTGTAATAGATGCTGAACCGAAAATGAGAAGTGCAATCACCACTACAAGTACGGTAAGCACAGTGTTCACAGAACGCGTAAAGGTTTGCTGTAAACTTAAATTCACAATGTACGATAAATCTTCGATCGTTTTCGGTTTGCGTTTCTTCATTTGCTCACGCACCCTGTCGAAGGTGACAATCGTGTCATTGATTGAGTACCCGATGACCGTGAGTATCGCTGCAATGAAGGTGACATCCACCTCTAAGCGCGTAATACTAAAGAAGGCAACGATAAAGAACGCATCGTAAAGCAGAGAGACAATGGCTGCAATCGCCATTTTATACTCAAATCGGACGGATACATATAAGATAATCCCGATAGAAGCAATGATGACAGCGTATAATGCGTTACGCGCAAGCTCTTTTCCGACCGTCGGAGACACTGTACTTACGTTAGGCTCCGTTCCGTATTTATCTTTGAAGTAATCTTTCACTTCAGCAATTTTTTCTTTATTCGGAACACCGACAAATCGAGCTGCTGCTTGATTTTCTTTTTGACCCGATAACACAACACTGTCTGTCTCAAGGTCTAGCTTTTTAAAATCTTGCTCCACCTGTTCTGTTGACAGTTTATGGTCACTTTGAATATCAACTCTAGTACCACTTGCAAAGTCAATACCTGCATTGAGCTTGAAGATTGACAGCACAATGATTCCAGCAATGGTAATGGCTGCTGAGAAAATCATAAAGCCTTTACGTTTGCTAACGAAATCCCATTTATCAAATGGTGTTTTCGGTTCAGTATTTTCAGTTGTTTCATGAATATCAATAATGTCTTTCTGACGAACCCCAAACCAGCCTTTTCTGCGGTCGAGATAACGGCTTTCTACAAGTAATCCAAGAAGGAATCTTGATAGGAAGACAGCCGTGATAAAGCTTGTCAAAATCGATAGGATAAGCATGGTTGCAAATCCTTTGACAGAGCTTGTTCCAAAGAAGAACAGAACCCCTCCGGCAATAATACTTGTTAAGTTTGCATCAAAGATCGTGGCAAATGATCTGCGGTTACCCGATCTGAAAGCAGAACGGACAGATTTACCGAGCTTGAGCTCTTCTTTAATCCGCTCATACGTAATAATGTTGGCATCGACAGCCATCCCTACCCCAAGAATCAATGCCGCGATTCCAGGCAGTGTCATGACCGCACCCATCCAGTCAAAGACTTGCAGTGTGATATAGATATAAGCTGACAGTGTAATGACAGCAACAAGACCTGGTAATCGGTAATAAAACAGCATGAATAAGAAGATAAATGCGATTCCTACAATTCCTGCGAAGACTGTTTCGTTTAGTGCTTGCTCACCAAACTGTGCACTCACAGATGTTGAATATTTTTCGGTTAATTTTACTGGCAATGCGCCGGCATTTAAAATGCTCGCAAGGTCTTTTGCCTCTTGAACCGTAAAGTTTCCTTCGATTTGTACGTCACTGCTGTTAATTTCTTGGTTTACATTCGGCGCAGATACATACTTATGATTTGATTTAGAGACTTCTTTTTTGAAGGAATCTCCCTTATGATAATCAAGCCAAATGACAAGCTGATTGTTTGGTGCCATCGCCGCTACTTTTTTTGTCACGTCACCAAACTTTTTCGCATCCTTTAGTTTGACCGTCACGATCGGCTCATTCGTTTGATTGAATGTTTGTTTTGCACCATTTTCAACAAGATCAGATCCGTTTAGAAGCTCTTTGTCATTCGTATCTCTGAAGGAAAGCTGTGCTTCAGTCGATAGAATCTCCCGTGCTCTGTTTTGATCTTTTACACCCGCAAGCTGTACGCGGATACGGTTGTTTCCTTCAATCGAAATGTTCGGCTCACTGACCCCAAGCACGTTGGCTCTTCGGTTTAAAGCCTCTACTGTACTGACGAGAACACCATTTGTGATCTTGTCTTCTTTTTTCACTGGGTGTACATCATACAGAACTTCAAATCCACCCTGTAAGTCCAGCCCTAGCGTCATATCTTTCGCAACGGGCTTCGTTAATAAGCCCACACCAGTTCCGATTAACAGAACCACTAAGAAAAACGCAAGTATGCGCCCTTTTTTCATTATGTATTTCCTCCTTAAACACCTGAATCCATTTAGATGGCTTATTTCAACAGTTCGTCCAGCATATTCTTGCCATCTTCACTGTCCAAAAAAGCAGACGTTTTAAACGACTGAACGGTTGCATAGTTCATAAATTCGCCAATTTTCACAGATAAAATATCTGCAACCATTTCATGAATCGGATACTCTTGTTTTTTCTTCCACTTCTTATTCTCTAAGTATGACCATAATTCCTCTAAATCTACATCTTTATAGCCCAAAACGATGAATTCTTCAAGCTTACTGAACAGAAAAGGCTTTAAATGGTCTTTGTATATAGCAGCCGGATGTTGTGTCAATGTGAGGCTCCCCCTTTTCAGTTTTTTATCGAGAGACTTGTCATGCTTGGACGATATACACGCATATCTTATTGTATATGATTCTATGTCGTTTGAGAAGGCAGGTGATCTGTGATTTGACGAAGCAAACGTTTTTAAAAGGGACGATTATTTTAATTTTAGCAGGTTTTATTACAAGAATATTGGGTTTTGTCAATCGAATTGTGATTGCAAGGTTCATTGGTGAAGAAGGCGTAGGGCTTTATATGATGGCAGCGCCTACCTTTTTTCTCGCCGTGACGCTGACACAATTCGGACTTCCTGTTGCGATTAGTAAGCTAGTCGCAGAAGCAGAAGCCCGTGGTGACAAACAGAAAACAAAACGCATTCTAGTGATGTCCCTTGCGATAACAGGAACACTCAGCCTGATTTTCACGCCGCTTTTTTTATGGTTTGCCCCTATTATGGCGGAAAATATGCTGACAGATCCTAGAACGGTCTATCCTCTGCTTGCCATTACACCAGTCGTACCCGTTATTGCGATCTCAAGTGTGTTAAGGGGCTATTTCCAAGGAAGACAGCAAATGAGCCCGCTTGCGATGTCGCAAGTACTAGAACAGGTCGCAAGAATTTCACTCGTAGCAGTATGTACAACAGCGTTCCTGCCTTATGGAATTGAATACGCAGCAGCAGGCGCCATGATTTCATCTGTCATTGGGGAAATGATTTCACTTGCTTACTTACTGATTGCCTTTCGTTATAAAAAGACCATCCGTATCCGAAAACGTTTTTTCAAGGCAATTCATGATGGGAAGGACACGTTTAAACAGCTCATGAGTATTGCCCTGCCAACGACAGGCAGCCGTTTCATCGGCAATATCTCTTGGTTTTTAGAACCGATTGTCGTCGCGCAAAGCCTTGCGATTGCCGGTTATGCAGCTGTGGAAGCAACAAGGCAGTACGGAGAATTGACAGGACTTGCGCTCACCCTTTTGACACTTCCTAGTTTTATCACGTATTCTCTCTCCACCGCACTAGTTCCAGCGATTAGTGAGGGGATGGAACAGAACAAACGCAAAACGGTCGAATACCGACTCAAGCAGGCGATGCGCCTTTGTTTATTAAGCGGGGGTATTTCATGTATTATCCTTTTCGTGTATGCAGAAAATTTAACCCTCTTCATGTATGGTTCATCTCATGCCGCTGTCTATGTAAAATTCATGGCCCCCTTCTTTTTGCTCTATTACTTTCAAGGGCCGTTGCAGGCTGTCCTTCAAGCATTAAATTTAGCGGGGGCAGCGATGACCAACAGTTTGATAGGTGCTGTTGTGAAAACAGGTATGATCTTTGTTCTTGCTTCACAGCCAAGCTTTGGCATTATGGGCGCAGCGCTTGCGATACTCATAGGCATCGTTCTTGTCACGTTGCTCCATGCGGCAACTGTCGGTAAAGTGCTGCCTATTCATTTACCATTAAAAGAATATGGACTTTGCGTCCTTGTGATCATCGGTACTGGGGCGGTCAGCTTATGGATGAAACATCAAGCGAGCGGACTCTTTTCCGCACCTTTAGAGCTTGTCATGATGATCGTTTTGACGTGCATGCTGTATCTCATTCTATTAATCTGTCTTGGGCTAGTGAAACGAGAAGAGCTACGCCGCATCCCGTTTATTGGGAAGCTGCTTTAGCTCATTCTTTCTTGATCACTTCATCTTTCAAATCAATATAAAAATCCTTCTGATTAAAGCTACAGTAGGAGATCTGCTCGATGTCATCATAGCCTCTTTTGGCAAGCTCCTTTATCAGCCACTGTTCATCATGGTTGATCTGCTTAAGATGATCATGCTGAACCACACCGTCTGCAATAAGAGGGAGCTCAAGCGCTGCATGTTTGCGCTTGTTTTCTTTTTCAACAACGGCGAGCTTCCCTGAAGGCTCTAAGATGGCATATGAGACATCCTGGATACTATCGATGTTATTTTCTCTTAATTGAATCAGCAAATCATCAAAATTGTATCGCTGTTTTCTCATCGCACCCTCATCTATTTTTCCGTTGATGATGAGCAGGGCTGGCTTACCGTCGAGAAAACGCCGGACACCTTGAAATTTTAATGACAAATAGGCAAGGGTGATTTGAATGAAGGTTAACAGCAGGATCGGCCATACTGTATGTAACATGTGATCCTCTACTTCTTCTATGGCGAGCACCGCAATTTCAGCGATCATCATAAAAATAACAAGATCTAAAATACTCAGTTCCCCAATCTCCCTTTTGCCCATTAAACGAAAGATAAACCAAATGAGAAAATATAAAATGATCGTTCTCATGGAGATAATTAAGATGTCCTGCATATGATGTAACCCCTCCTTCTCCACCATAGCTTGTGTCAAAACACTTTATTTATGTAGAAAAGAAAGCCTCGGTTTTTATCACGAGAAACATGTCTATTTTTTCTTCTCCGTGAATACATTTTAGTAAAAGACAAGCTTCGGTCAATTGGAGAGGAGACGAATCACATGCAGGAAACGAAACAAATAGGAAAAGGCATTTTATCTGGCTTAATTGCTATTTTTGTCGTGATGATTGTCACAAGCTTACTTGTATCACTGATGCTTACCTTCACAAGTATGCAGGAATCATCGTTTAAATGGATGATCATGATCTTGTCCTTTGCGGCACTTTTTCTAGGAGGAATGATTTCTGGAGGGAAAGCAAAGGAACGGGGCTGGCTCATTGGCGCCATGACCTCTTTTATCTTTTCACTCACTGTTTTTTTATTTCAATATTTAGGGTTTGGAGAAACCTTTTCACCAGAACAATTCATCTATCATGCAGCCTTTTTGGGAATTTGTATGCTAGGGGGAATGATTGGCGTTAATCTTCGGGGCAAATAAAAAAAGAGCGAATGATATCGCTCTTTTTTTATCGCTATGTATTGGAGGATTAACCTTTGTCAGCTAATTCTCTAATAGCACGTCGGTCAAAAGTTAAACGGTTGTTTTCGCTTGTTTTGATGACCACTTTTGATTCATCAATGTAGTCGATTTCACCGTGTAAACCACCGATTGTGACAATTTTATCGCCTTTTGATAAAGATTGCTGCATCTGACGCACAGCTTTTTGTTGCTTTTGCTGTGGACGGATTAACAAGAAGTAAAGCACAGCAAACATGACAACAATCATAATGATTGAACCCATACCACCATCCATTCTATCTCACCCCTTTCTAAAGCATTGTAAAGCTTTTCGTTTATGCGTTAAAAGTTTTTCGCATTCGGTTTGTTAAAGCCATAACGCTCAAAAAACTCTTCTCTAAAATCACCTAAACGATCCTCACGGATAGCTTCTCTCACTTGCTCCATTAATTTTAACAGAAAATGAAGATTATGATAAGTTGTTAATCGAATTCCGAACGTCTCATTTGTACGGATCAAATGTCTAATATAAGCGCGTGTGTAATTTTTACATGTGTAGCAGTCGCAGTTTTCATCGATTGGTCTGAAATCACGCTCATATTTAGCATTTTTCACAACAAGACGTCCTTCGCTTGTCATGAGCGTACCGTTTCTGGCAATTCGCGTCGGCAGTACACAGTCAAACATATCGACACCGCGAATCGCACCGTCAATTAATGAATCTGGCGAGCCGACACCCATTAAGTACCTTGGCTTGTCTGCCGGTAAATATGGCGTTGTAAACTCCAGCACACGGTTCATCACATCTTTTGGTTCACCAACAGATAAACCTCCAATGGCGTAGCCTGGGAAATCAAGTGAAACAAGATCTTTTGCACTTTGTTTACGAAGCTCTTCGTATTCTCCGCCCTGCACAATGCCAAACAGCCCTTGATCCTCTGGACGCTGGTGCGCTGTTAAGCAGCGCTCTGCCCATCTGCTTGTCCGCTCTACAGAACGTTTCATATAATCGTACTCTGCTGGATACGGAGGGCATTCGTCAAATGCCATCATAATATCTGAGCCGAGCGCATTTTGAATCTCCATCGCTTTTTCAGGAGAAAGGAACAACTTATCTCCATTTAAGTGATTACGGAAGTGAACGCCTTCTTCTTCAATTTTTCTAAATTCACTTAAAGAAAACACTTGGAAACCGCCTGAATCTGTTAGAATCGCTCGATCCCAGTTCATAAATTTGTGCAGGCCGCCTGCTTCTTTGACAATGTCATGCCCCGGGCGCAGCCATAGATGATACGTATTGCTTAAAATGATGCCTGCTTCCATTGCTTTTAACTCTTCAGGCGCCATTGTTTTCACTGTAGCCAGTGTACCAACTGGCATAAATACAGGTGTTTCAAAGGAGCCGTGCGGTGTATGAACGCGTCCAAGACGTGCACCTGTTTGTTTGCATGATTTAATGAACTCATAACGTATCGGTAATTGCGACAAAAATGAGCCCTCCTGTCTTTGTTGTATGATGTTATTGAATCAGCATGGCATCGCCAAAACTGAAGAATCGGTATTCCTCTTTTACAGCCTCATTGTACGCTTTTAGGACGTGTTCTCGTCCAGCTAATGCACTGACAAGCATAATTAAAGACGATTTTGGCAAGTGGAAATTCGTGATCATGCCATCAATTGCCTTAAATGTGTAGCCTGGATAAATAAAAATCGACGTCCAGCCGCTTGACGCTTTGAATTCACCATCATAAGCACTTGCAATGGTTTCAAGCGTTCTTGTCGAAGTTGTTCCGACTGAAATAATCCGTCCGCCTTCTTTGCGCACGCGATTAAGTTCTTCTGCCGTTTCTTCATTCATTTCGTAAAACTCTGCGTGCATTTCATGTTCTTCAATGCGTTCAGCACTGACCGGTCGAAATGTGCCAAGCCCTACATGGAGCGTAATAAACGCAATATGCACTCCTTTTGCTTTCAGTGCATCCAGCAGTTCATTTGTAAAGTGAAGACCGGCAGTAGGCGCAGCAGCCGAACCAACCTCTTTGGAATAAACGGTTTGATAACGCTCACGATCGTCAAGCTGCTCTTTAATGTACGGAGGCAGCGGCATTTCACCTAAGGATTCAAGTACTTCATAAAAAATGCCTGTATACTGAAACTCAACTTTTCTTCCGCCATGTTCCAGTTCTTCTGTACATACCGCTTTTAATCGTCCATCACCAAATGTAATGACTGTTCCGTTTTTCACACGTTTTGCTGGTTTCACGAGCGTTTCCCATTTGTCTCCTTCTTCTTGTTTCAAAAGAAGCAGCTCCACTTTAGCACCCGTATCCTCTTTCGTTCCAAACAGACGTGCAGGCAATACACGTGTATTGTTTAAAACGAGACAATCACCCTTTTGAAAGTAATCTGTGATTTGCGAGAATGTATCATGTGTGATGCCACCTGTTTGTTTATTTAAGACCATCAGTCTTGATGCATCTCGTTTTTCAAGCGGCACTTGTGCAATCAATCTTTCTGGTAAATCAAAATCAAATAGTTCTAACTTCATTTCCTTCACCTATTCTGTAGTTAACTAGTTAACGTTATTTCATCCGTCCGAAGACATTGAGTAAAATGGTTAGGACGATGCTAATGACAATGCATGTAATCACAGGAAAAAAGAACGTTACGTTCCCTTTTTTCACGAAAATATCGCCTGGAAGTTTCCCAACCAATTGAAACACTAAACCTGCGGCAAAAAGGACACCACCTAAAATCATCAACATTTTAGGGAATTCAGTCACGAATCGGAACCTCCATATGAAAATGTTCATACGCTTCTCTTGTGACGACCCGCCCTCTTGGTGTTCTTTGCAGAAAACCAATTTGCAGTAAATACGGTTCGTACACATCTTCAATCGTATGTGATTCTTCTCCAATTGTCGCTGAGATCGTATCAAGTCCAACAGGACCGCCTCTAAATTTTTCAATCATACTTAAAAGCAGCTTATGATCGATATGATCAAGTCCGAGTCTGTCAACTTGCAGACGCTCAAGAGCATCTTCTGCAATTTCTTGTGTGATCGCATGATTTCCAAGCACCTGCGCAAAATCTCTCACTCTTCTGAGCAGACGATTGGCGACCCTCGGTGTGCCTCTAGATCTTCTTGCAATCTCTTCAGCTGAACGAATGTCGATCCCAATCTCAAACAGCTCGGCTGTTCTTGCTACAATGTGAGCCAAATCTCTTTGCTCATAGTATTCCAATCTTGCATGAACCCCAAACCTATCACGAAGCGGCGCTGTTAAAAGCCCAACACGGGTTGTAGCACCTACAAGCGTAAATGGCGGTAAATCAAGCCGCACAGAGCGTGCTGTATCTCCTTTTCCAATCACGATATCTAGACAAAAGTCCTCCATCGCTGGATATAGCACTTCCTCTATTGAACGCTGCAAGCGATGAATTTCATCAATAAACAGAACATCGCCAGGTTCAAGAGATGTTAAGATCGCCGCCAAATCGCCAGGGCGTTCAATCGCTGGTCCAGACGTTGTACGCAGCTGAACATTCATTTCATTGGCAATGATCGACGCAAGCGTTGTTTTTCCAAGTCCCGGCGGTCCATATAAAAGAACGTGATCCAGCGTTTCCTGCCTCATTCGGGCAGCTTCAATAAATACGCTGAGATTATCCTTTACTTTCTGCTGGCCAATATATTGACTAAGCGTCTGTGGACGCAGACTTTGCTCAATGGCTGATTCATGGTTGTCTGCTTCAGTTGAGACGAGCCGTTCATCCATGAGACATCACCCTATTTCAACATTTTTTGTAAAGCTTTTTTCACATATTGATCGGTTGTAAGATTCTTCTCTTCTTTTAATAAAGGAAGAACCTTTTTGATTTCACGATCACCATACCCAAGGACACTTAAGGCTTCAACCGCTTCATCTAAAGCGCTTTGCTGCGTTTCAATCTGGATATGATCCTCGTGGTTAAATAAGTTTCCTATCATTTCAGGCACCACATCTGCGAGCTTCCCTTTCAGATCTAGAATGATCTGACGTGCTGTTTTTTTGCCAACACCCGGGAATTTAATGAGGAAAGCTTCATCCTCTCGTTCGATCGCTGAAATGACAGCGCCAGGGTCACCGGAAGCAAGAATCGCAAGCGCACCCTTCGGTCCAATCCCTGTGACATTTAACAGTTTTGTGAACAACGCTTTTTCTTCTCGTGTTTGGAATCCATATAACGAAAAAGCGTCTTCCTTTATGTAATGATACGTATAAATCGTTTCTTGTTTTGTTACTCGATAGATAAACGGATTTGGGGTATAGACTTGATAGCCCACTCCGCCGTTTTCAATGACAACATATTGCGGGCACACATAATCAATGGTCCCTTTTACAAACTCTATCACCGTTTTCACCTCTTTGACTGTTCTCCATTGTAACATAAATCGAAGAGAAAACCGTAATAAAAGTTAACATACGTTCGCTCAGCCTTTTTTCATCGTCAACCCATGAAAAAGAGCTTGCGGTCTTCACACCAGCAAGCTGTCATACGATTAAAACGATTGTTCATTTCGGTAAGGTTTCATGACTTCAAGCACATGCTCAAATTCATCTTTTGTTCGAAACGGAATGCCTTGTGCAAGCTGCTGCTCTACATGACTTTCCAAGCGGGACGTATCAATTTGAAAAAAGAGATGAATAGGCTCCGCCCACCCGTCAGGCCTTCCATGAAACGTAGAAATCACGCCGTCTTCTGATAATCCGATATATCCATTTGCTTTACTCAAAGGCGATATATCGTCAATTTGCTTTCTAAAAAGGGCAAAATCCTCTCGCTGTTCTACCAATGTCCAGCCCTTATACTGGGCCCAAAATGTGTCTTTGTCTTCTAATGATGCCCGCTGTCTTTCAATACTTACATCGCCGTCTAGATAGACCTTTTCAAGCTGAACGTTGATGGTTTTTGACTCTTTTTGCAAGTGTTCTGCTGCTTCCATATCAACAGCGAAAAAGAGTACACTTGTCATGATAAGTCCTGTAACGAAATACTTTATTTTCACTTTCACTATTTACACCTCTTTAGAACATAAGATCGATGCATGACATATGTAGTTTGACCCATTTTGCTAAACATTAACCAAATCGATGTCTTGACACATATTGAGCGTCTTTCGTTGTATCCTTCGTGCGTAAATGTTATGTTTTATACAATCCATTGCTCTACCGAATTACATGGTTTTTTCATCATTCGTTTTTCAGCCGCATAAACTGAAACCAAAGAAGGTGAAGTCAATGTCAGATGTCAAAAGATTAGCCGAATCGATTCAGTATCAAGAAGAAAAGCGTTTTAATAAGCTCGTCTTTAAACCGGCTGAGCTTGAGCTGTGCGGCAAAGGAAGAAGTGCCTATGTATTTTCATACAAAAAAGACGGCAAAAAAATGGCGTTAAAAGTCTTTTTTCCTTCTTATCGAAACATCGCCCGCAAAGAGGCTGCAATTTATGAAAAACTTTCCGGCTCCTCCTATTATCCTGAGATTTACGAGTCTGGGGATCAGTATATTTTAATGGAATATATTAAAGGTTATACTTTCTATGAATGCCTGACAAAAGGAATTCCGATCAAAAAACAAATGATTGAACAAGTAGATGATGCATTGGAAGAAGCACGCGCGAAAGGTTTAAATCCTTCTGATATTCATCTGCGGAATTTAATTTTAACAAAGGATGGCCGCGTCAGGGTCATTGACGTCGCCCGCTTCACGCAAACGAAAACATGTCATCAATGGGATGATTTAAAAGCTGCATACGCCTATTATCAAAAACCTTTTTTCCCTAAAAAAGCGCCGCGTCTATGGCTTGAAGTGATTGCCTATTTGTATAAGAAAAACTGGCTGTCTCGAGGTCAGCTGAACAATCGAAATGATTTTACTGCATAATGAAAGCCGCTCTCTTTGAGCGGCTTTCTGTTTTATTCTGTTTCTACATGGATACTATTCACATTTAATAGGTTAATGATTTCATTATTCAGCTTAAACCAATGATTGGCTTCCTCAATTTTTTTATACACATCATAGGTAGCTGGACGTTTCAGCTCGAAATCGAGCACTTCCCCATTGTTCATATGAAATGTTACCTTAAATACTTTCATCATAAGATCACCTTCCACTCTGTCTTGTTCACTAACCGAATCGGTCAGCTCTTTTCATTCATTCTCTATTCAATCCGTTTCCCCTGCTTCTTTCCTTCTAAACACAAGAAGTTTAAATTTTGTTTAAATTCGCACAACATATCTATCTAGATACGCTTCAAAAGAAGTATATTGAATGAAAAGGAGGCTGTCTTTATGAAACAAAAGAAAAAACGAACATCTCCAGAAAGACAAACAGTTCTATTTCATTTAACAGATGCCCTCATCCCAAGTGTTGAAACGATGGCGATTGCAGTAAGAGCATTTTTGCACCTCGTAAGAAAAGCCATTTCAGCCGTTTTATAAAACCCCGCACTAGAGGAGTGCGAGGTTTTTTTTAGGATTGATAGATTTGGCTGCCTTGATTGATAAACTCTTTTGCCTTCTTCTCCATCTCTCTTTTCACTTCTTCTGATTGGTTGCGGATGTCATGGGATATTTTCATACTGCAAAACTTTGGTCCACACATGGAACAAAAATGAGCGGTTTTAGCACCTTCAGCAGGCAATGTTTCATCATGGAATGCCAGCGCTCGTTCTGGGTCAAGTGACAGGTGAAATTGATCCCGCCATCTGAATTCAAATCTCGCTTTTGATAAGGCATCATCACGCTTTTGAGCAGCAGGATGTCCTTTTGCTACATCAGCTACATGTGCGGCAATTTTATAGGCGATGACGCCTTCTCTTACATCTTCTTTGTTCGGCAGACCTAAATGCTCTTTTGGTGTCACATAGCACAGCATGGCGGTTCCGTACCAGCCGATCATCGCCGCACCGATCGCGGATGTAATATGATCATATCCCGGTGCAATATCTGTTGTTAGAGGACCTAACGTATAAAAAGGTGCCTCTTTGCATATCTCCATCTGCTTATCGACATTCTCTTTGATTTTATCCATTGGAACATGACCAGGTCCTTCAATCATGACCTGTACATCATGTTTCCAAGCGATCTCTGTCAATTCCCCTAACGTTTCCAGCTCTGCAAACTGCGCTTCGTCATTTGCGTCCGCAATGGATCCAGGTCTGAGCCCGTCCCCAAGCGAAAAGGCAATGTCATACGTTTTCATGATTTCACAAATTTCTTCAAAATGGGTATACAGAAAGTTCTCTTGATGATGAGCGAGACACCATCTTGCCATAATGGCTCCGCCTCTTGAAACAATTCCAGTGACCCGGTCGACTGTGAGCGGAATATACCTTAAGAGGACGCCCGCATGAATGGTGAAATAGTCAACCCCTTGCTCTGCCTGTTCAATTAATGTGTCTCGGTATACTTCCCACGTCAAATTTTCTGCGATTCCATTCACTTTTTCAAGTGCCTGATAAATTGGAACCGTTCCTACTGGGACTGGGCAATTGCGGATAATCCATTCTCTCGTTGTGTGAATGTCCTTTCCTGTAGACAGATCCATCATCGTATCTGCCCCCCATCTAATTGCCCATGTCATCTTCTCTACCTCTTCTTCAATGGACGATGTCACAGCTGAATTGCCAATATTCGCATTAATTTTCACGTGAAAATTCTTCCCGATGATCATCGGCTCACTTTCAGGATGGTTGATATTCGCTGGAATGACCGCTCTTCCACTAGCCACTTCCTCTCTAACAAACTCAGGACTTAGCTGTTCTCTCAAAGCGATAAACTCCATTTCAGGCGTAATGATCCCCTTTTTTGCATAATGCATTTGCGTCACACAAGCACCTTGTTTCCCGCGGAGCGGCACATGATGAAAATCTGTATGGGCAGCTTGAAAGGATTCTTTCCCATTCAAGCGATATCCATTATCTTCTGGCTTTACTTGACGCCCTTCATAACTTTCAGTATCTTCTCTTTCCTTAATCCATGCTGATCTCAGGCGCTTTAATCCCTTTGTGACATCAATATGAGCCTCCTCATCTGTATACGGTCCACTTGTATCGTACACACGAATCGGTTCATTTTGGATATCACCTGCTTGTGTCACTGTATTTGTGAGCACGATTTCTCTTTTTGGCACCAAAATGTCAGGTCTCGAGCCTTGTTCATATACCTTTCGACTGCCTTCAAAGTTTGATAATAAAGATTGCGTTGATGGAACATTTGTCTTTTCATTCATTTGCTGTTCTCTCCTTCTTTTCGTGTGACCGGTCAGGATGGAATCAGCACCAGCAAAAAACCAGATTCTATGTAAAGAACCTGGTTTGTCGTCAGAAAAAAACATGTATGCCATTCATATGGCACATGTATCATCTTCAACTTCCCCACGCTGGTACGAGCCAGATCAGGTCCAAAGGGTTAAGAAGCTTGTCTTCTCTCTCAGCCCGCATTTCCGGGCACCCCTAGTCACTTATATTGATTTCCACAACAGTGTAGCATAGCTGAGAAATGAAAAAAAGAAGTTTTAGGAAAATAGTTCCTTTCCCCTACAATGAATACACGATCTTCACGATATACATCTTTCTATACACGATTTATCTCTCTCATTTCGATTAAATCAGAAATAATCATTGATCCTTTTCTCCTAATATGTATAATTAATCTAAACGGAGAATTTTTATACAAACATGATTCAAAGGAAGTTCTAGTCGATTGCAAACATTTCTTACATTTATCGTCGTTGGATTCTCAATTGCTCTACCTGTTGGAGCGATCACGGTTGAAATGACAAAGCAGGGATTAAAAAACGGATTCTTTCATGGATTAACTGTAGGCGCTGGTGGTATGACCATCGATATATTGCTCATCTTGGCTTTATATGCTGGATTTGCTCAATTTTTATCTTTGCCCTTTATCCAAATTCCGCTCTGGCTGATCGGTGCCATCTTTTTAATGATTCTTGCCTACGATTCGATTAAAAATGCGAATCAAGACATCCATTTAGCAGGAGAAAAAGTGAATAAATCATTCACCAAAACATACCGAAATGGGTTGCTCGTCGCGGTATCCCCTGGAAACCTTGTGTTCTGGGTATCTGTGTTTGGTGCTGTACTGGCAGATGCTTATACGAATACAAATTCATCTGAATTTATATTGGCTGCTGCGGGTATTTTGGCAGGGATTCTTCTTCATGACATCGGTCTTCTCACGATTGTTTCCCTAACAAGAAAAGTGATGAATCGAACAATGATTAAGTGGACATCCATTATTGCCGGTATTTTATTACTTGGATTTGGCTGTTATTTCTTTTATGAATTTTATATCGGGATCAAAGTTTATTTTTAAAGAAAGGCTAAAGTTCGTCATGAACTTTAGCCTTTTTTATTCCAGCCTATCGGGTCATGCCTGTCTGACCTGTTTCAAATTGCGTTTTTCTCATATCTCTGAAGCGTGTAAATGCGCCTTCGTCTTTAATGACTTGGACAGCTCTACCATCTGCATAACGATTCGCTGCTTCTTCTACTTGTGATACACCCTCTGATGTCAAGCGCCCATCTGTTTTAAGAGCAATATACACATTTTCATCCGTCACCATGACTTGTGAGTCTGTCACATGGTTCATTTTGTTCACTCGGTTGGCAATTTTTCTTGAACGCTGGATGTTCTCTTGTTTATCGTAGCCAGAGAACGACATTTGGTTATGATAGTTCATATCTCCATGACTGTAGCGTCCATCTCCACCAGTAAGTGGCATTCTCACTTGATCCTGTGTAGGGCGTGAACGATCATCAACATTCGTTGTATTTCTTCCATTCATTCCCTCCATAAGCTCAGAAACCGGTCCTTGATGATCTTGATTGTTGTCTGTTGCCTGTTGATTGGAGTGGTATCCAACTGGCTGGCCAGATTGATTATGACGTGTATCTACACCCGCATTGTTATTTGTACCACATGCCGTTAATCCAATAGGTAGAAGCACTAAGGCGATTGTTTTTTGCCATTTTTGTCTCAAACGAAAAACCCCCTGTACAAATTGAATCTCATGAGCGCAAAACAGGCTCTGTATTAGCATGTACAGTTGAGGACAAAAACAAGCTGTCAGTTATAAACAAAAAAAGGAACGATTGAGATCGTCCCTTGTGTCATTAATCTTCTTCGTCTTCTTCTGGTCTTGCAAAAACAGATGGGTTTTGATAAGGCTGCTGCATATAAGGCTGAGCTGGATAAGCACCCATTTGACCATATGGAACAGGATTTGGATAATGTCCAGGCCATGGCTGATGATGCTTCATCCCATCATCGCATCCGCAGTCTTCCTTGCCATATGCTTCATTTGGAGCGCTTGGATAAAAGCCTTGATTGACATTGGCATTCACATTCGCGCCTGCATTTGGATGCATATGGTGGTGCCAGTGATGCCCGTCGTTTGCATGATGCTCATGATTTTCACCGTAATAAGCCGGTGCTTGATACGCAGGATAATACGGCTGAGCCGCCGGGTAAGGGTACGGCATCATGTGATGGTGATAATACGGCTGTACCGGATAACAAAGGCCTGATCCCGGTAAAATAGGAGAAACGGGTACCATTTGTTGCGGATATGGATACATTGCTGGCATGTAATGACCATAACCATAATAAGGATCATATGACTCTTGATGATGGTGGTGATGCTCTTTATTTTCAGCCATGCCCCCTACTGCTGCCCCTCCAACATTCGGCATTTGCGGGAAATTAGGAAGGTTTGGGTAATTACTATGCTCCATTTCTTTTCCCTCCTCTTTTTGATGTGGGATATGAATGAATGGATCATATCCCTTTGCCACTTCATCTTTGAAATGATCCTTATTTTCATGATGAAAATGGTCCTTGTGATCTTTATGATCCTTTTTCTCATGAACATGATCTTTCTTTTCATGAACGTGATCTTTTTTCTCATGATGTTCTTTTTTGGGAGGAGGCGTGAATGGCTGGTAGAGATTCGTCTGATAATAGTTTACATCAACTTGTGGAAAAACTGGCTGCTCAATCTTTGGTACTGGTGGCACATAAGGTACCGGTTCATTCGGTTTTTCCTTCGGCTTCGTATCTTGAACTTGCACGACATCCTTTGGCTTTTCTTTTACATACGGGTGTTCTTTTGCTTTTGGCATTTCTTTTGCTTTGTGATGATCGGTTTTTACAGGAACACCACTAGATGGAATTTTGATTTTCATTCCTGGCATGATCAAATCTGGATTACTGAGCTGTGAATTTAATTTTTTCAATTCTTGAAAGTCGACTCCGTACTTCTTTGAAATTTTCCAAAGGGAGTCTCCTTTTTGCACAATATGAATTTTCAACGTTTTCCCCTCCTATGCAAAACGTGAACGTAGCGGTTATGTCAGAAGTACAATATGTTTCAACATAAATTTATGCCTATTTACAAGCCGATATGATAAAAACTTGTTTTCTGATAGGAGGGGACACTTCATTATTTAATGGTCAGCATCTTATTTAAAGCGAGCAATGCCTCTTTTGTCGTCTCTTCATCCACTTGAATCAAACCGACTGGCTCCCCTTTTTCAATGCTTTCAAGTGACCATAGTAGATGAGGCAGGTCAATACGGTTCATTGTCAAACATGGACACATATCTGGATTGAGGGATTCAATTTGTTTGTCAGGGTGCTGGTCAATGATGCGTTTCACTAAATTCATTTCTGTTCCAATGGCCCACTTGCTTCCTGCTGGTGCCTGCTTGATCGTATCAATAATAAATTTTGTTGAACCAGCTAGATCAGATGCCTTTACGACTTCATGCGTACACTCTGGATGAACAAGAATCTGTATGTCACGGTCACGTTTTCTCATTTGTTCAATATTCTCAATGGTAAATTTCTCATGAACAGAGCAATGACCTTTCCATAAAATCATTTTGATTCGATGAAGCGGTTGGTCGGTGATGAGCTTTTCTTCTATTTGATCCCAGACAGCCATTTCCTCTAGCGGAATCCCTAAATCATAGGCCGTGTTACGCCCTAAATGCTGATCAGGAAGAAAAAGAATCCGCTCTTTTTGGGTCAGCGCCCACTCCAATACTTTTTTAGCGTTTGAAGATGTGACAGTCGATCCGCCATGTTTGCCGACAAATGCTTTAATATCAGCCGTTGAGTTTACATAAGTCAGCGGAAGGATCGTATCTCCAAACAGCTCAGTGAGCTGATCCCACGCCCTGTCTGTTTGTTTCATATTCGCCATATCTGCCATTGAACAACCTGCTCTCATATCTGGCAAAAAGACGTGCTGATTCTTTTTTGATAACATATCGGCCGTTTCTGCCATAAAATGAACCCCGCAAAATACAATGTATTCTGCTTCGTGATTGTCAGCAGCAATTTGTGCAAGCTGCAATGAATCACCTGTCACATCAGCAAATTGGATGACTTCATCTTTTTGATAATGATGACCCGGTATAAAAAGCTTTGATCCAAAAGCGCGTTTAATCTCTAATACTCTCTCTTTCATTTCATCATAAGAGCGCTGTTTATATTCATCTGGCATCATGGCTGTATGCTGCGCTGCTAACACATCAAGCATGGACATGAGTCGTTCCCCCTTTATGGCTGAATTCCATATTCATACTAAAATCGAATGATGGAGCAGAATGTGTGAGAAATCCAAGTGAAATAAGGTCTACACCTGTCCCTCGGTAGTTAGCCACATTCTCTAACGTGATGCCGCCTGATGCCTCTGTCAATATAGTTTCAGGGGTCATTTGTTTAAAGCGCTTCACTTCGTCTGGAGAGCAGTTGTCAAACATGATGACATCTGCTTTGGCTTCAATGGCTTCCATCAGCTGTGCTTCTGATTCAATTTCCACTTCAATTTTCACCATATGACCGGCGTATGCTCTTGCTTTCTCCACAGCTTCCCTGATAGAACCACAAGCCGCAATATGATTATCTTTAATCATCACCCCATCGGATAAGCCGAAACGATGATTCTTTCCGCCTCCAACTTTTACTGCGTACTTCTCCAGCATGCGCAGACCGGGTGTCGTCTTTCTCGTATCACAAATCGTAATAGACGGATCAGCTAATCGCTCTACTGCTTCATGCGTTAGTGTAGCAATCCCTGTCATTCTTTGCAGGATATTCAACACCACCCGCTCCCCTTTCAGCAAGTCGTTGACGGGACCAGTTATTTGTGCCAGTACAGCCCCTTCATGAATCCAATCACCTTCCTGGAAAAACAGCTCAGTTTGAACTTGTTCATTCAGCAGTTTGTATCCCATATCAATGACTTGTGTCCCGGCCAATACGCCTGATTGTTTCGCCATGATGTAAGCTGTTCCTTTCTTGTCTCCAAAGATGGCATCAGCGGATACATCTCCAAACCCAATATCTTCTTTTAAAAAATGAGTGAGCATTTGCTTTAACTGTAAACGTTCCATTTGGCACCAATCCTTTCATTTTTTACGGTATAAATATGGCCCTGTTCATGTACAATCTGTTTTGCTCGCCACGAAGCATCGTGCCGATTTGGATAATCGGTGCGATAATGACCGCCCCTGCTTTCTGTTCGGAGTAATGCGGATTTGACAAGGCATATGGCTAAAGCCCATTGATTCGTTATTTCGATCTGTTCATTTGTGATATTCTTCACATTGATTTGCTGAAAAGAGACTTGTTCTAAATGATCGAGCAAAGTCTGTAAGCCTTTCTCATCTCTCACAATTGCGGCATATGCTGTCATCCATTTTCTGAGCTGAGCCTGTGACACCGTTGGGACAGACCATACTTCTTGAATGGAAAGAGCAGGGTTTTTATCTTGCTGGGCTTGCAACCGCTCAACATACCGTGCCGCCTTGTTTCCTAAAACGAGACCTTCTAAGAGCGAATTACTTGCCAGTCGATTGGCGCCGTGTAAACCTGTACAAGCTACTTCACCAATGGCGAAAAGTGATGGAACAGTTGTTTCTCCATGTTCATTCACCTTAATTCCACCCATTAAAAAGTGCATACCGGGTGAAACTGGCAGCCTTCCGCTTGCCATATCAACTCCCGCACGCTGACACATCGAAGCAATCGCAGGAAAACGTGCAGAAAAATGCGGAATATCACGGATGTTAAGATAAATGGAATGACCGAGTTGCTGCTCATGGAAAATGGTCCTTGCCACCACATCTCTAGGCGCTAAATCGCTCTGCGGGTGGATTCCTTTCATGATCCGCCTGCCTGATTCATCTTCTAAATAGGCGCCCTCTCCCCTGACTGCCTCTGATACGAGACCGATCGCTTTACCTGAAGTGGTCAAAAGGGTCGGATGGAATTGCACAAATTCGAGATCTACTAGCTGTGCCCCTGCGCGATAGGCCATCATCAGACCATCTCCTGTCACAGACGGATCATTTGTGTTTGTTTCATATAAGGATCCACAGCCGCCAGTGGATAATACAACTGCATCCGCGGTCATTGTATGTACATGACCTTTTTCGTCTTTCCACACAACACCGGTACATACCCCTTCATGAACTAATAGATCCATGACATGATGATTTTCGTATACATGAATGTGTGAGCCGAGCTTCCCTTTCAAAAACTGCACGAGGGTTTTTCCCGTTTGATCTCCTCCTGCATGCAGAATACGATGGGTCGTATGGGCTCCCTCTTTACCTAACTGCGGAATTCCCGTTTCATCTCGATCAAATGGGCAGCCCTCTTCTACGAGCTTCTTTACAAGATCTTTTCCATGATGGACGATCTCCTGTACAGTTTTGTCATCATTGTGACCACACCCCGCAGCTAAAGTGTCTTGCACATGCTGATCGACAGAATCATGTGCGGAAAAGGCTGCAGCGATTCCCCCTTGTGCGAGCATGGAATTACTAGAGGAAAATTGTTTTTTTGTCATCATGATGACTTGGCAGTTCTCTGAGATCGTATTCACAAAGGAAAGAGCCGCAATGCCCGACCCCACCACAATGACTTTTTTGATAGATGACACAATTGCCCCTCCTGTCATTTACACCTGTCTTGACACATATCATTACACAACACTACAATAAATACAAGAAAAAATTTTCACACAGGAGATGGATGGATTTGATTTATTTAGATTATGCAGCTTCTACACCTGTTTCTGAGGAATCACTGCATGTATTTCAGCAGTTGAGCAAAGAATGTTACGGAAATGCGAGCAGCCTGCATGATGCAGGAGGAAAAGCAAATGAAATCTTGGCTTACAGCAGACAATCACTTGCAGCGATTCTAGGGGGCGAACCTGATGGCATTTACTTTACAAGTGGCGGAACTGAATCCAATATCCTTGCGATTCAATCGATCATAAATGGGCTGCCTCCACATAAACAGCATGTCATTACCACATCAGTAGAGCACCCTTCCGTTCATCATGCGGTCAATGCCTTACAGCGTCTCGGTGTGAAGGTGACGGTCATAGAACCGAATCAAGAAGGAATTATCACAAAGGAGATTCTCAAACAGGCTCTATTGCCTGAAACCGGACTAGTATCCATCCAGCATGCCAACTCAGAAACTGGGATTATTCAGCCATTAGCTGAATTAGCAACGCTCTTAAAAGAAAGAGATATTCTTTTTCATACAGATGCAGTGCAGACATTCGGAAAAATGCATGTGTCGATTAAAGAACTTGGGGTTGATGCCCTCTCCATTTCGAGTCATAAAGTTTATGCACCTAAGGGCGCCGGTGCTGTCTATATGGGGGCACATGTCCCTTGGAAGCCTATATATCAAGATACTGTACAGGAAAATGGTCTACGCCCAGGGACAGTGAACGTTCCATGCATCGGTGCTTTTGTTGCCGCGAGCGAGCAAATCATGTTGAAAATAGATCAACAGCAGCAGCTGGATATTCAGCTTCGTGATTATTTTCTTCAGCAGCTAAAAAAACGGAAGCTGCCTGTCCGCATGCTGCAAGAAAGTGACCAGCGCCGCATGCTGTCTCATATTATTGGTTGTTTTTTTGAAGGGTTTGAAGGACAATATGTAATGTTAGCTTGTAACCGGCATGGGATTTGTATATCCACAGGAAGTGCATGCGCTTCTGGTTATCATCACCCTTCCCCTGCTGTAAAGGCATTACATGTATCAGATCGTGATGCCCTTCAATTCATTCGACTATCATTTGGACGAGGATCATCAAAGGATGACATCGATCAGCTTTTGCATACATTTGAAAGCTTGCAAAAGGAGAAGAAAGGAGCATAAACGTGGAACAAGAGAGAAAACTCATTGGCGAAGAAAGAAGAAACGCCATTTTAAAGTGGCTACAAGAGACTGATACACCACTCACCGGAAGTTTTTTAGCTAAAAAAGCCGCTGTCTCACGACAAGTCATTGTACAAGATATTTCATTACTCAAAGCAAAAAACGAACCCATTATTGCCACAAGCCAAGGCTATGTGTATATGGCGCAGCATACACCGGAAACTGAAATTGAACAGATTATCGCTTGCAAGCACGATCCTCATCTTACAGAAGAGGAGCTGACACTGATTGTAGACTACGGTGTAACGGTGAAAGACGTGATCATTGAGCACCCTGTCTACGGGGAGCTGACGGCCTCTATTCGAGTGAGTACGCGCAAACAAGTGGCTGACTTCGTTCATCATATTTCTAATACGGGCGCCTCCTACTTATCAGAGCTGACAGACGGCGTACACTTACATACCCTTACTTCATACAGCCAAAAGCAGCTTGACCAAGCCATTCAAGCGCTTGATGACGCTGGATTTCTCATTAAAGACTAAAAAAATAGTGTCCCCAAGAGGACACTATTTTTCATTCGTTAATTCATATGTTTGATAGCTGCCGAGTAGTTTCACTTCACAGCCAATCGCTTCTAATTCTTGAATGGCCCCAGGGACAAGTACATCATCCATCTCTTTTTCGATATCAATGATAAATAAATAGTGTCCAAGGCCTGTTTTTGTCGGACGCGATTCAATTTTGGACAAATTGAGATTCCGCCATGAAAAAGCTGATAACACGCGGTGCAATGCACCAGACTGATCATCCTTTGGCAGGCTGACAACAATGGTCGTTTTTGGCTTTGAAGAAAAACCAGAATTCATTGGGAACGATGCCTTCGCCTCTTTATGTAAAATAACAAAACGTGTATGATTGTGCGGATAATCATGAATGTCTTTTTTCGCAATCGTCAATCCGTACGTTTTTGCGGCGATTTCATTCGCAATCGCACCAACAGCTTCATCTGGATGCTCACTGATGTATTTTGCTGCATAGCCTGTTGATTCCACTGGCCGATGCGGGATATTAGGAAACTGTCTCTTCAAAAATTGATGACACTGCGCAATGGCGTGCGGATGTGACTGAATCACATCTAATGTCTCCCAGCTCTCCGCTCTCGATGGATGGACAAGCAGGTGCTGGCGAATCGGTGCTGTCATTTCGCCCACAATGGACAAAGCGTCCTCATGAATTAAATAATCAATTGTTAAGTTCACAGATCCTTCGAGTGCATTTTCAAGTGGAACGACCGCCAAATCTACTTCTCCCTTTGACACGGCATCCATACATTGCGGAATGGTTGCATAAGCCCGCTGCTCTGCATCTTTTGGAAAACAAGAACAGACAGCCAAATGAGTAAATGTGGCCTCTGGTCCAAAGTAACCTACCGTTAATTGCTTCATCTGCTATGATCTCTCCTTTTACGCCCCAGAACCTAGAATTTCAACTTTTTCGACAAATTCAAGTTTTCTTAATTGATTCATGACTGTATTGATATCATCTGCCATGCCGGCCGTACTGATCGACAGGGTAACATTCGCTCTTCCTTGCAGCGGAATCGTTTGGTGAATGGATAACACATTACAACCAGAGTCAGCCACAATTTGCAGCAGCCTAGACAAAGCCCCAGACCGATCCTCCAGGTGGAAAAACAATGTGATGATCTGCTCTTTGACCATTGTATAAAATGGAAAAACAGCATCTCGATATTTATAAAAAGCACTGCGGCTTAAATCCGCTTTTTGAACAGCATCGGCAACTGAATCCGCTTTTTTGCGATCGAGAAGCTTTTTGACTTCAAGCGTTTTTCGCATCGCATCCGGAAGTACATCCTCTCTTACTAAATAGAACGTTTCTTCTTTCACCTGTTTTCTCCCCTTTTAAAAACGGGAGAGCCCATGAACTGGACCCTCCTTTTGATCAATCGATAAATTCAAATTCAAATTCAAGCAGACGAATGATGTCTCCATCTTTTGCACCACGTTCACGCAGGGCATCATCAACGCCCATTCCGCGCAGCTGTCTAGAGAATCGTTTCACTGACTCGTCTCTTGAGAAATCTGTCATCTTAAACAGTCGCTCAAGTGCTTTACCAGTTAAGACAAACGTACCATCAGGATCTCTTGAGATCTCAAATGCTGCTTCTCCTTCATCAAACTTGTACATCACACGGTTATCAGAGAGCTCTTCTTCATTGTAGAGCGGGAATTCCGGTGTTGTTTCAAGCTGATTGGCGATTTCAAATAAGAGCTCACGAAGCCCTTCTCTTGTGATCGCACTAATTGGGAACACTTTATAGTCATCTGTTAATTTTTCTTTAAATGCCGCTAGATTGTCAGCTGCATCCGGCATGTCCATTTTGTTCGCTACAATGATTTGCGGACGCTCTGTCAATCTCATATTGTATTGCTCAAGCTCTTCGTTAATCGTCACGTAATCTTCGTATGGGTCACGCCCTTCAAGTCCAGACATATCAATGACATGGACAATGACACGTGTACGTTCAATGTGGCGTAAAAATTGATGACCTAAGCCAACACCTTCGTGCGCTCCTTCGATCAGTCCTGGCAGATCCGCCATGACAAAGCTTCGGTTATCGTCGGTTTCAACAACTCCGAGGTTTGGCACAAGCGTTGTAAAATGATAATCCGCAATTTTTGGTTTCGCAGAAGAGACAATCGAAAGCAGCGTTGACTTCCCGACACTTGGGAAACCAACAAGTCCAACATCTGCAAGTACTTTTAATTCTAAGATGACGTCACGTTCTTTACCTGGCTCACCGTTTTCAGACAGCTGTGGTGCAGGGTTTGCTGGTGTTGCGAAGCGTGAATTTCCACGTCCGCCACGTCCACCTTTGGCAATCACAGCCCGCTGTCCATGCTCTGTCAAGTCAGCTAGTACTTGTTCCGTCTCAGCATCTGTCACAACTGTACCCGGCGGAACTTTAACAATCATTTCTTCCGCATTTCGACCATGCTGGTTTTTACTCATTCCATGCTCACCGCGGTCCGCCTTGAAATGACGCTTATAACGAAAGTCCATTAACGTTCTGAGTCCTTCGTCTACTTCAAATACTACATCTGCACCATTTCCGCCGTCGCCGCCTGCTGGCCCGCCTTTTGGCACATATTTTTCACGACGGAACGCCACCATACCGTTTCCGCCGTCACCGCCTTTAACATACACTTTAACCTGATCTACAAACATAACTTCCTCCGTTTCTCTGCATCACATATCTCGTTCTTGCCTCAAACAAAGCTCAATCATGGACTCATGATTCGTCACATGAAATTGCGTTATACTCATACATGGATAGTTTGCGTCATGAAACGCATTTAACGCATCCAAACTTGTTAATTTTCCTTTGAAATCAAAATATAAGATCACATCATTCTCTTCATGATCCGTTTGGAAAGTGACCGTTAAATGATTTTCAGTTTTTTGGCAAACTGATTGATCGAATATCGAAAACAACTCCCGTGATACCGTTAGCAGCTGCGATTCATATGCTGATAAGTCTCGGGTTTCACCAAGCACTTCATATTCTAGGGTGATAAAATGCGACTCCCAATTAAAGGTTAGAAAGTAATAGGCCAATTGGGGAATTTTTAAATTTGAGAGTTTGGATTCATGCTGTGCTTCAATGACCATTTCTTCTATTATTTCAAACACTCGGTCATATTTTTCTAATGTCAAGTTGCCTTTGATTAACTGCAATTTATTCATCCAGTCGTGTCTTGAACGACTAAGCAGATGGATCAATTCATTCGTTAATGCAACGTGAGTTAATTTTTCGTTTTGTTTACTTGGTATCTCTTCCATTATCGCACTCCCAATCGTTTGGTCTCTCTTTTAGGAGTCTTATCATCAATATGTCTCCCTGAATTATAACAGAGAAGACAGCTTAGAAAAACACTAGTTATGTGAGGAAAGGTTGTTTTTTCTGATCGTATAGGAGAAAATGAGGCAAAGTCAGCAAACGTTCTTTGATATTTATGGAGTGCATCTTCTTTTATCATCTTCGGTACTGCTTGTAAAAGTGAAAAAAACTCCAGTCAATGACCGGAGTTTTTAGCAATTATTGTGCCGCAGGATATACGCTCACTTTTTTACGGTCACGACCGAAACGTTCGAATTTAACCGTTCCGTCGATTTTAGCGAAAAGAGTGTCGTCGCCTCCGCGTCCAACGTTTTCACCTGGATAGATTTTCGTTCCACGTTGACGATAAAGGATAGAACCACCAGTTACGAATTGACCATCAGCACGTTTAGCGCCTAAACGTTTAGACTCAGAGTCACGTCCGTTCTTTGTAGAACCTACCCCTTTTTTAGATGCGAAAAATTGAAGATCTAATCTAAGCATGAAGTTCACCTCCTATTTTTTTGTAGATTCTCACATAATCGTGATAATCTCGTTCAATTGTTTCTAAGGAAACGACCATGCCTTCTAAAAGCAACTGGGCTTTTTCAAAGGTGACTGGATCTGTATCAGCTGGCAGTTCAAAAGAGAAATACCCGCCTTCATCTCCAATATCAAGCAGTGGATCCATTCCTGTCAGTGCAATAATTGAATTGACTGACCCGAAAACAACAGCAGATACACCTGCACAAACGAGATCCTGACCTTTTTCAGCAAACTCGGCATGTCCAGTCATTTGAAAAGACGTAATGCTTTCATCTGCTGGCGACCGAGTAATGGTTGCTTTGATCATATCACTCACACGCCTTAAGCGTTGATTTTTTCGATAACAACTTTAGTGTAAGGTTGACGATGACCTTGTTTCTTGTGGTTGTTTTTCTTCGGTTTGTACTTGAACACAGTAATTTTCTTACCGCGACCTTGTTTTTCAACTTTAGCCGTTACTGTTGCTCCAGCAACTGAAGGGTTACCCACTTTGACAGTGTCTCCGCCGACAAACAATACGTTTTCGAAAGTAACTGTTTCACCTGCTTCAGCAGCTAGTTTTTCAACATAAACAGTTTGACCTTCTTCAACTTTTACTTGTTTACCACCAGTTTCGATAATTGCGTACATCTCTGCACCTCCTAATAAACTCAGACTCGCCGAATACAGGGGGCCAATAGGCACTTTACACCTGCTCCGCGCGGTTGTAGCACGGGTGCTACATATCCATAACATTAAAAAATATATCAAATTAGACGCTGAATGTCAATGTATTTTCACCATTAGTACGGTAAAAGAAGATCTTCCATGGAAGAGGTGGTTCTTCGATCTGAAAAATAAGCATGGAGCAATTCATTTTCATCGAGCTGGCTCATTTTCACACCATTCCGTTCGATAATAATGGGATGCTTACAGCCCCTTTGGAATCGCGCCATCACTTCATATATTTTCTCCTCAGCACCCGCTCTCAGTGGAATGAGTTTCTCTACCTTTTGCTCTTTTTTACCATAATAACGTTCTAGTAAAAAACGTACCCTGATATAATGCCGCTGCCGGTGTTCCATCACAAGCGAGTAGGCTAAAAAAGTGAGCAGGATCCAGCCGTTGAATTGCAGCGGAGCAAAACAGAGCAACCCTGCTGTCAAAAGACCGAAAAAAATGAGAGAGCCTTTTATTGCAAGGGCATGTGCCTGTTGAAAAGGGTAAAAAACAGATAAGAGCAAAAAGAATAATTTCCCGCCATCAAGTGGCCAAATGGGCAAAAGGTTCACTAGAAAAATCGCTACATTATAAAAAGTAAACATCGTAAAGACGTCATATGAGATAAGTGAGGCTTCCATGAGAAGCCAGGCGACGAGCTGGAGCGGGACATGCTGAAGCGGTCCGCATAAAATGACCGCCAGCTCTTCTTTTAGCGGACGGTTCCCGTGCTCTTCTACTTCTACCGCCCCGCCAAATGGCAGTAAAAAAATCCGCCGAATCCGCCAGTGATAATAACAAGCAGCCGCTGCATGTCCAAGCTCATGGACACAGACGATAATGAGCAGACAAAGCAGCGGCTTAATTTGACCTGATAGCATGGCAAATGCCATGACTATCCAAAGGAGCGGGTGAACATGGACCTTTGTCAGCATGAGCAGCCATCTATTCAAAGGTCATCACCTGAATGGGATCAATAAACTGTTCATTTTGCTTAATGGCAAAGTAATATGTCCCCTTGCCTTGTTCATCAAGCGCAATTTGACCAATTTTTTCCCCTTTATCGACAAAATCGTATAAAGCCACATCAGCTTCTTTTAGTTGGCCGTACCAGCTGTAGCTGTTATCTGCATGCTGCACCACGACGGTGAGCCCTGTATCACTTTTCTTTTTCACTTCTACGACATAGCCTTCTTTCATACTATCGATGGCTTCAGCAGATGTTTCAACTTTGACTCCGGCACCATTTTGCGTGAAGGATTCCTGTACTTTTCCAGAGGCAGGGACAGCCAGTTCTTGATTGGCTTGTACGTCCTTTTGCCCTTCTTTTCTATCGGTTAAAAAGGCAAGTGGGTTTCCGACAGTTTTCTCAAACCACCGGTTGGCGGCGGCAAATTGAAAATCTTGTTCAAAGGTTTGACTGATCATCGGCTTCAGCTGCTGAAAAGGCCCCGCCTGCCCTTTAAATGAAATAGCGGCAATCAGTACAAGAGAGGCAGAAAGTAAACATTTAAGCACAAACGTATTTGAATGAAATAACGGATGGCGAAATTTTTTCGTTTGGTGAGACGTTGACTCGTAGGAAGCCGAGCCAGAATGCTTTTCTTCTTCTGTTAACATGACCCATGGCGGAATATCATCTTTCTTCTTGAAAGCTGCCTTCTTAGGGGCAGCAGCTGGCTGCTTCATTTTGCGGCGCTGCGCTATTTTCTTTCGATACTCGTCCACTCTTTTCATAAGATCACCCTTTACATACAAACAGTTTGTACATTTTATGTGGCGACCTCATATGATATGCAACAAAAAGACCGATTCTCATCGAATCGGTCTCATCTCACGTGAATCATTATGCTCTTACACCGAAAAATGCTTTCAGCTTTGCAAACATCCCTTTGTTTTCTTCTTCAAAGGATTGAAGAGGAACAGATTCACCTAGTACGCGGCGAGCAATATTGCGATACGCAATGGAAACTTTATTTTTAGCATCCATGACAATCGGTTCACCATTGTTTGAAGCCTTAATGACATCATCATCATCGGCTACAATGCCGAGAAGATCAATTGATAAATGATGGACAACTTCATCCACATCCATCGAATCGCCATTTTTCGCCATGTGTGTACGAATGCGGTTCACAATCAAACGAGGCGGTTCAATATCCTCTTGTTCTAGCAAGCCGATAATTCGGTCTGCATCTCTCACAGCTGAAATTTCAGGTGTCGTGACCACAATCGCTTTGTCAGCACCTGATACAGCATTTTTAAAGCCTTGCTCAATTCCAGCAGGGCAATCAATGACAACATAATCAAAGTCTTGTTTCAATGATTGAATTAATTCTTTGATCTGCTCCGGCTCTACCGCCGTTTTATCGCTTGTTTGAGCAGCAGGTAAAAGATACAAAAGATCCTCGAACCGCTTATCCTTCACAAGCGCTTGGTGAATCTTGCATCTTCCTTCTACTACATCGACTAGATCATAAATAATGCGGTTTTCAAGCCCCATCACGACATCTAAATTCCGAAGGCCGATGTCGGTATCAACTAGACACACTTTTTTCCCTTGAATTGCTAGTGCTGTGCCTAAGTTTGCAGATGTTGTTGTTTTGCCAACGCCGCCTTTTCCTGAGGTAATCACAATAGCCTCGCCCAATTTCACATTCCTCCCTCAAGCCTTGTCAGATTAGGTCTTATATGAGCCAATTGCTGCAGGCGTTCAATGATCATATTGCCATCTATATCTAAATAAGCACATTCCATTTCATTTCCATCTTCTTTTTGATCCGGTGCACGGTTAAACACTTGTGCGATGCGAAGCTGGGTTGGAATCATATGAGATGCCGCAATCACAGCTTGTTTGTTTCCATTACATCCAGCATGCGCTACACCTTTTAATGCACCGAGCACAAAAATATTCCCCCCTGCACGAATGGTTCCGCCAGGGTTGACATCTCCTATTAATAAAAGATCCCCTTCGACATAAAGCACCTGTCCAGAGCGTACAATTTTTGCTACAGAAGTAATCTCAGCCTCTGCTTTTAAACGTCTCGCCTCTTCAGTTGACATGACGTCACTTTCAATAGAGTGAATGACGAGATGTTCATTTTCAGACACCGCTTCAGTTAAACGCGCCTCTTGATCCTCTGTTAAATATCGAAAACCAAGTTTAATATGCACATTGACTTTATGTCCTTCTCTTCCGTCTGTATATTGCTCAAGTAAAAGAACCTCTCGCAAGCCAGAAAGAAGGTCTTCAAACGAACAGTCATCATTTAACTGTAATGTTAATCCGTTTTTTGTACCTTTTATTGTCACATACTGCTGTTTTTGAGTTTTCAAGATGCTCACCTCAACAACATACTCATTTCGCCGTAATTGGACAAACTCCTGCTTTTATTCGTCGATCAGTCCTTGTTTCACATTGATGAAAAAGAGCCTAAGCGGCACAACAAGTATGAGAGACGCAGCAGTATTTAAAAGAATCGTTGGAATAAAGCGTTCGATGACATACGTATTAAAAGGCATAATACCTGGTTGAATCGTCGCTTGAACGCCGTACACATAAAACTCCATCACTGCAACAGCAATCATCGATAGAAAGACAACGACTAACATATTCGTTTGGAGGACTTTGAAGGCTTTTGCTAACAAATAGCAGAGCGCACCAAAGCCAAACATATGAACACCAAGTATACCTGTATACGAAATATCATATAAAAGTCCAAAGATAAATCCATAAATCACACCATATTTTTGATTCACAAAAGCTGTCATAAATACAAGTGCGAGTAAGATGAAATGAGGTGCTAAAATTTGATTGTCTGAAACAAATGGGAGCTTCACTAAATCGACAAAAATACTGTCAAATACGAAAATAAACAACATGACGAAAGCAAGAAGGACACGTTTCACGAGCCTTCCTCCTTCGTTAATTGAGATGCATCTGCCGTACTTGTGCTGCGATTCACAACAATCACGCGGTCTAAATTATTGAGTTCAGCAGCTGGTTCTACATAAATAATTTTTGTCAGTCCGTAATGGTCCGGCTCAATTTCGCTTACCTTCCCAATCGTCAAGCCCTGCGGGAATACGCCCCCTGCTCCAGATGTTTCAACAAGATCTCCTTTTTTGACATCCCCATCAGCATCGGATTTTAAAATGTTCATTGTCAGCATTTTTTTCTTGCTGTCATAACCGTTAATAATTCCATTGAGTTCTTCTTTGCCCTTTTTTGCAAAAATTTTCGTTGAAATTCTATTATTTTGATCTGTAGAGCTTAGCAACCTTACAGTCGACGTAAAATTGTTGAGCTTATCACTTTCAATTTTCCCAATTAACGCACCACTCTCATTGGTGACCGCCATATCTTTTTCAACGCCTTGTTTTTTCCCTTTATCAATCATGACAAAACTATCCCAAAGGGACGGGTTTCTCGCAATGACTGTTGAAAGAATGGGCGTGTAATCACGAATAGAGTTCACATATCCGAGCTGCTTGCGAAGCTTTTTGTTCTCATCTTCTAGTTCTTGAAGTTTCGCCTCATATTGGGTTTGTCCATCAAGTTTTTTTCGAAGACGCTCGTTTTCATCATATGTGTTCTTTAAATCTTGTACGTTCCCATAAATACCGGCAATAAATTGTGATGGTTTATGAAAGACACCTTGAAAAAAGCCTGTCGTATCCCCCACTAATTTTTCCGGCCATGAAGCACCTCTGCCGCTTTTCACTGAAAAACCAATCATGGCCACCAGTACGATGACACAGACAAGGAGCAACATTAATCTTTTATTCATAAAAAACTGCGGCATGTCTTACACCTCTTTATTTACGCCCAATTATCGATTATCTTTAGATTTTCCTTTGAACAAGTGAATATGTTCTAGTGCTTTCCCTGTTCCGATCGCCACACAGTCAAGCGGATCTTCAGCAATAATGACCGGCATTTTTGTTTCATCACTAATGACTTTGTCAAGATTACGTAGCAATGCACCGCCGCCTGTTAACACAATTCCACGGTCCATAATATCTGCTGCTAGCTCAGGTGGCGTTTTTTCAAGTGTCATTTTGACCGCATCGACAATTGTTTCCACCGTATCGCGAAGCGCTTTTGCAATTTCTTCTGCCGTAATAGAGATCGTTTTTGGCAGACCTGTTAAAAGGTCACGGCCGCGAATGTCCATCTCATCATGTACGTCAGGCTGCGCAGAACCGATTTCCATTTTAATTGCTTCTGACGTGCGATCACCAATCATAAGATTATACGTTTTACGAATGTAGCTGCTGATCGCATCATCCATCTCGTCTCCTGCAACACGGATCGATTGAGATGTCACAATACCGCCAAGTGAAATAATGGCTACTTCTGTTGTACCGCCGCCAATATCTACAACCATGCTTCCAGTTGGCTCCCATACAGGAAGGTTAGCACCGATTGCCGCAGCAAATGGCTCTTCAATAGGGTATGCGTCACGAGCACCAGCTTGTCTTGTTGCATCAATGACTGCACGCTCTTCTACTGCTGTAATACCAGATGGTACACACACCATCACGTACGGTTTACGAGCAAAAAGCCCTTTACCTTTTAATGCTTGATTAATGTAATATTTCATCATTGTTGCTGTCGTCTCGTAGTCTGCAATGACTCCGTCTTTCATTGGGCGCAGTGCCACAACATTACCAGGTGTACGACCGATCATGTTTCTAGCGTCATTTCCAACCGCCACTATAGACTTCGTATCAGTTTCCAAAGCTACGACCGAAGGTTCTCTCACAACAATGCCTTTTCCTTTAATAAAAACAAGCGTATTCGCTGTTCCAAGATCTATTCCAAGGTCTTTTGTACCAATTCCAAACATATGTATGTATCTTCCTTTCTTAAACCAAAATTCCCTTTAGGGAAAAACTCATAAACTCTATTATATCGTAAAACATTGAAAAAAAAAGTGTTACAAATACCCTTTTTCCTTCAAACTCACAAATTTTTGATCACCGATCACTAGATGATCAAGCAGCTGTATTCCAATCAGCTTCCCACATTCAAAAAGTCGCTGTGTGACTTCAATATCTTCCCTGCTGGGCGTCGGATCTCCAGATGGATGGTTGTGCACACATATAAATGAAGCGGCCGAACGTTTAAAGGCCTCTTTAAAAATTTCGCGCGGGTGAACAATCGACGAATTTAGACTTCCGATAAACACAGTATGTTTATGAAGAACTTGATTTTTGGTATTGAGATAAAGACAAACGAAATTCTCCTGCGTCAAAAATCTCATATCTTCCATCACAAAATTCGCACCATCCTCCGGCGTGCGGATCACATAACGATTGTCCGTCGTTTGATGGTGTAATCTAGTGCCGAGTTCTAAAGCAGCTAAAAGAGAGATCGCCTTCGCTTTTCCAACTCCTCGAATCTTTGACAATTCTTCAATCGAAGCTTCCTTCACAGAACGAAGACCACCAAATGTTTGTAAAAGTCTTGCGGACACTTGAAGAACTGATTCCTTTTTTGTGCCTGTTCTCAAAAGAATCGCGACAAGTTCATGGTTTGATAAGCTGCTTGGGCCATATTTGACAAATCGTTCGCGCGGCTTTTCATCATGAGGAAAATGCTTCAGCAGCATAGGGAAATGATTCAAGATCTACACTCCTTTTTTGATTCCTTCCCGTCATCAAAAAGGGGTGATACCAAATGTTTCAAGCACTCTGACTGTTTTAGCAATAGGGAGTCCTACAACGGAAAAATAATCACCGTCTATTTTTTGTACAAACAGGGCACCTTTTCCTTGAATGCCGTAGCTTCCAGCTTTATCAAGAGGCTCACCGGTTTCAATATAGCGGTCTATTTCATCTTGTGTAAGCGGCCAAAATGTCACGTCTGTCTGTTCATAAAATGTTTCTTTTCTATTCTCTGATTGAATCGTGACACCAGTCAAGACTTGATGTGTCTTACCTGACAATAATTGAAGCATTGAGGCTGCATCTTCCTTGTCTTTTGGCTTTCCAAGACATTTGCCATCAATTGCAACAATTGTATCTGCACCAATGATCACAGCTTTGGGATGTATTTTTTGAATATCATTTGCTTTTTGTTCTGCCAACCATTGGACGTTCTCAGCAGGAGAAAGGTTTCGATTTATTTCTTCTTTTAAATCACTTGCTTGAATGTCATAAGAAAACCCTGCTAAATCAAGCAATTCTTTTCTTCTAGGTGATTGAGATGCGAGTATTAACTGGTTCATGTTTGTTCATCCTTTCAGGGTTTAGCCTAAGAGGTAAGATACCCATTCATCCTATCAAATGAATATCTTACCGACAATTGACGAAAATGCAATTTTCATGTTCCTCCATCATTATGTTGGAAGCAAAAGAAAAAAACTAGTCATTTTTTGACTAGTTTGGCTGTTAAAAACATGATTTTACGTATTTAGTTGATCTAATAGCGCTTGCTGAGATTTCCAGCCATTTTCAGCAGATGGGTCATTTAAAAGCTGTACAGCTTTCAGCAAACTGCTTTTAGCTGGTGCATCGGTTGTTTTGGCATTTTCGAGTTCAGAAATCAGCTGAGTGACTTCTTTTTGATCCACATCATCTCCTGCAATCATCTTAGAGGATAAGACAGATGCCTTCTCTATTAAACCTGTCAGCTCATCCGGCACTTGAAACGAGAGCTCTTTTCCTCCCCATGCTTCAAAGTGCTGATCGATCAATTTTTTCCCAACGGCACTTGTCATCCCTTGTTCTGTGGCAAGTCCGGCAATCACATAATATCCATCATCCATTGATACCTTTTTACCTGCATATCCTGCCTCTTTTAAACTGTCCACTAAGTCATCTGCTCCTTTTTCAGAAGAAAACTTTCCAGCCTGCACCACAAAGGTTGAAAAATGACCTGATGCACTTTTTTCACCTTCATTGTCCTTTGACGTATCTGCAAGATCAGCCGGTGGCGCATCTCCCCCAGCTTTCGCCGAAGGTCCGCTTCCAGATGCTGAGACGCTGATATGATCGCCTCCTGATGGATTGGCAGACCCATCTTTACTTAAACTTAATGCAAATACACCGAGGCCTGTCCCTAGAACGACTGCAAACACAATCGTAGTCATCACTCGTTTGAAGGGACCGCGATTTTTACTGAACTTCTGGTCAAAAGAACCTTTTTTCTTTTGATAAGGTGTGACGACCTTTGGATCCGAATGGTAAATGTGATCAGCTGCATCGTCCCATTGAAAATCTTCTTCTTTCGGTTTGGACGGTTCCTCCTCGGAAGCGGCTGTCTCCTGTTCCGACTGCCTCTTTTCCTCCCAGTTCGAAAACGTCACTTGATCCTCTTGCTGTTTTTGAGGTTGATGCTCTTCTCCATGCAGCATTTCTTCCTTGCCATTAATATTGACCTTTAACCCTTGTTTTTTTGCCTGCCTTTTTTTCACTGTCATTCCCCGCTTTCTGACATTGTTTGTAAGAAAGACCTTTCTGTCCAATGAAATAGCGCGAATGTAACCCGTCCTTCTTTCTGTTTCACACTTTAACATAGCCAATAAAAAAAAGAACAAGACTTTTGTCGGCAGGTTCAAAAAGTGTTCGCCAATTTTCTCATCCAAAAAAATCGCGAATTGGGTTTAACAGATCACCACAAAAAAGATAAAGCCAGAAAGAACAAGCGATGGCAGGAACAAAAGGAAAGGGTTCATTTGCCTTGTAAGAAAACACCTTTGCGTAAACCATTCCCGTGACAGACGAAAGAAAAAGAATGATCAGAAACGGCTTAAATCCGAAGCAAAATGCAAGCACACCAAATAGTTTGACATCCGCTCCCCCCATACTATTTGGCTTGAAATGTTCTAAACTATAAAACAAAAGAAGACAAATAAGAAGGGATGCCGCTCCTTCCCGCCAAATAAAAAGCGGTTCTTGCGTGCGGTATATGACGAAAAGAGGAAAAAAGAAGAGAAAGAGCTCGTTTGGTACTCTCATATAAAAAAGATCGCTCACGACAGCAATCACGAATAAACTACATAGACTCACAAGAAAAAAGCCCTCAAAAGAGAAACCAGCATGTCTATAAACGAGTAAAAAAAGGCCGCCTGTCAACAGCTCAACCAGTGGATAAAGCAAAGAGAGCCGGGTTCCACAATGCTTACATGACCCTTTCAATACAACATAAGAAACAAGCGGGAGCATGTCGTGAAAAGAAAGCGGCTCTTTACAAGCTCCGCAGTGTGAACGAGGAAAAAGAATAGACCGCTTCATTGGAAGCCTCTCACCAACTAGGTGAAGAAATGACCCCATGACCATGCCTGTGAAAAACATAAAAAAATCGATCAAATTAGGTGACTCCTTCCGGAAATAGAATAGACCGGATTGTACCATAGCGATTCACCCTTGATCACCTTGCGAAAAAGTGAATTTCCCCCTCTCCTACATATCAAAAGAAAAAAGACGCACACTGCATAGAAGCAATTTGCGTCTTTTCCTTACTGTAAAATACGACTTCGTACATCTGAGATAAAATAAAGCGAACCTGTCACCAGAATCATTGCTGCAGGGTCAGCGCTTTTTTTCTGAATAAAGTCAAGCACTGTACGAGGGTCTTCATCAAACGATTTTGCTTTTAAATGGCTGCAAGCATAAAGCTTTTCCGCTGATTCAGCTCTTGGAAAGTCAAAGGAAACAAAATGAATCGATGAACTAATCCTTTCAAGCTTTTCGATCATTTGTTTGTAAGGTTTATCTTTTAACGCACTAAAACATACATGAACCTGTTTACTAGAAAAATGAGCTTGTACAGTTTCGATTAAACGGTCCATTCCTTCTTCGTTATGAGCACCATCTAAATAAACAAGAGGCTCATCTTGGATCTTTTCAAATCTTCCAGCCCACACCGCTTGCCGAATTCCTTCATACACTTGCTCATCTAGCACATGGATATATCCTTCTTGCTCCAGCCATTCGATCATTAGAACGGCAAGGGAGGCGTTCTGCATTTGATGCGTTCCGATTAACCCTGTCTCTAGCTGCGAGTACTCCCTTTTTGGGGTAGTGAATGTGAAACGTTCACCTGTTTCTGTCGGCTGCTGGTCCTTAAAGGTACAAGTATCATATAACGAGATAAACGGCGCATTCTTTTCTTCGGCTTTGTGTTGAATCACAGTAAGAGCATCCGCTTGATGAACGGCCGTGATCATCGGAATCCCAGTTTTAATAATGCCAGCTTTTTCTGCTGCAATCTGATCAAGTGTGTCGCCTAAAATGGCCATATGATCGTGACCAATCGACGTAATTGCTGTTAAGATGGGCGCTGCCACATTTGTAGAATCAAGTCTTCCGCCAAGCCCTGTTTCCAAGAGGACAAAGTCTACTTGGTGCACATGGGCAAAATAAGCAAACGCACATGCTGTAATGATCTCAAACTCTGTTGCTGCACCAAGCTCTGTATCATCTAATTCATCAACTAAAGGCTTGATTTCGTTCACCAAACTCAGCCACTCTTCGTCCAAAATCGGCTCCCCATTAACACTAATTCGTTCATTGAACGTTAAAATAAATGGTGAGGTGAAGGTTCCAACTGAATAGCCCGCTGACTGTAAAATGGATCGAGTAAATGCAATCGTTGATCCTTTTCCATTTGTTCCAGCTACATGCACCGCTTTTATTTTTTGTTCAGGATGGTCTAGTCTGTCCATCAGCCATTTCATTCGTTCAAGTCCCGGTTTGACACCGAAAGCGAGTCTGCTATGAATCCATTCAATGGCTTCATGATAGGTTGTAAACAATGTCATCTCTCATTTCATACGAAATTTTCAAAAAAGACGACTCCAATTCATTAGGAGCCGTCTTTTCACTCTTATGCTTTCAGCTCTTCAATACGCTTTTGAACAGCCTCGCGTTTTGCGACATAATCACGTTCTTTCGCACGCTCTTCTTCTACGACACTTTCAGGCGCTTTTTTCATAAAGCCTTCATTGCCAAGTTTTTTCTGTACGCGTTCAACTTCTTTTGTCAGTTTATCAAGCTCTTTTTGCAGACGGGCAATTTCCTCGTCTAAATTGATTAAACCTTCAAGCGGCAGAATGAGTTCTGCTCCAGAAATAACTGCTGTCATCGCTTTATCACTAGCTGGGACATCTGTGCCAATTTCAAGCACACTTGGATTCGTGAAGCGTTCAATATATGAACGGTTCTTCTCTAAACGTTCCTGTACATCAGATGTGGATGCTTTGATATATAGCTCGACTTGTTTGCTCATTGGTGTGTTGACTTCACTGCGAATGTTACGAACAGAACGAATCAGTTCAACAAGCAGCTTCATATCAGCAGAAGCTTGTTCGTTGGAAAGCTCCGGCTTCACTTCAGGCCATGCCGCTACAGTAATGGACTCACCTTCATGAGGTAGATGTTGCCAGATTTCTTCTGTTAAGAACGGCATAAACGGATGTAGAAGTCTCATCGTTTGATCTAATACATACGCAAGGATCGAACGAGTCGTTTTCTTCGCTGCTTCATCTTCTCCATAAAGCGGAAGTTTCGCCATTTCAATGTACCAATCACAGAAATCATCCCAAATGAAGTTGTATAAATGTCTGCCCACTTCACCAAATTCATACTTATCAGCAAGCTGTGTGACACTTTCAATCGTTTCATTTAAGCGTGTTAAAATCCATTGATCAGCAACTGATTTTTCTCCTGTTAAATCAAGCTCATCGTACGTTAAACCATCCATATTCATGAGAGCAAAACGGGATGCGTTCCAAATTTTGTTCGCAAAGTTCCAAGTGGATTCAACCTTTTCAAAGCTAAAACGTAAATCTTGACCCGGAGAGCTTCCAGTCGCTAAGAAATATCTCAATGAATCCGCTCCGTACTTGTCGATGACCTCCATTGGATCAATTCCGTTGCCAAGTGACTTACTCATTTTACGCCCTTGTTCATCGCGAATAAGACCGTGAATGAGGACATCTTTAAATGGTTTTTCTCCTGTGAATTCAAGACCTTGGAAGATCATACGGGATACCCAGAAGAAGATGATGTCATAGCCTGTAACAAGCAGGTTTGTTGGATAGTAGCGCTTGAAGTCTTCACTATCTGCATCCGGCCAGCCCATTGTAGAGAAAGGCCAAAGCGCTGAACTAAACCATGTATCAAGCACATCGTTATCCTGTTCCCAGTTCTCTATATCTTCTGGCGCTTCTAGTCCAACGTATACCTCTTTCGTTTCTTTATGGTACCAAGCTGGAATGCGGTGTCCCCACCATAGCTGACGAGAAATACACCAGTCACGGATATTTTCCATCCAGTGTAAATACGTCTTTTCAAATCGGTCTGGAACAAATTGAACTTGCTCATCACCTTTTTGCAGATTGATGGCTTCATCTGCAAGCGGCTGCATTTTCACAAACCATTGTGTTGATAAATATGGCTCCACTACAGCGCCACTGCGCTCACTGTGACCAACTGAATGCATGTGGTCCTCAATTTTGAACAAAATGCCTTCTTCTTGAAGATCTTTCACAAGCTGTTTACGACATTCGAAGCGGTCCATTCCTTTGTATTGAAGTGCGTTTCCATTCATTGTGCCATCTTCATTCATCACAAGAATGCGCTCTAGGTTATGACGGTTTCCAAGCTCGAAGTCATTCGGGTCATGAGCCGGCGTAATTTTTACAGCTCCTGATCCAAATTCCATATCGACATAGTCATCCCCGACGATTGGAATCTCTCGGCCTGTAATTGGTAAAACAACTGTTTTCCCAATCAAATGCTGATAGCGTTCATCTTCAGGATGTACAGCGACTGCCGTATCTCCCAGCATCGTTTCAGGTCTTGTTGTCGCAATTTCAATCGAACCGGATCCATCTGCAAGCGGATATCTCAAGTGATAAAACGCACCTTGCACATCTTTGTAGATGACTTCAATATCAGAAAGGGCCGTTTTTGTTGCTGGGTCCCAGTTAATGATGTATTCTCCGCGATAGATCAATCCTTTTTCATACAATTGAACAAACACTTGGCGGACTGCTTTATTCAAGCCTTCATCTAATGTAAAACGCTCACGCGAATAGTCTAGACCTAGACCCATTTTCGCCCACTGGCTGCGAATAAAATCGGCATACTCTTCTTTCCACTTCCACGTTTCTTCTACAAATTTTTCACGTCCGAGATCATAGCGGCTCACGCCTTCTTCGCGAAGCTTCGCCTCTACCTTTGCTTGTGTTGCAATACCCGCATGGTCCATTCCTGGTAGCCATAAAACATCATAGCCCTGCATCCGTTTCATACGAGTCACGATGTCTTGAAGGGTTGAATCCCAAGCATGCCCTAAGTGTAATTTTCCTGTCACGTTTGGTGGAGGAATGACGACTGTATATGGATCTTTCGTTTTGTCATTTTGTGCTTCGAAGAATTTCCCTTCAAGCCAGTACGTATAGCGGTCTTTTTCAATCGCATTTGGATCGTACTTTGTTGGCATTTCTTGATTATTTGTTTCCATTTGTGTTACCTCCACATTTTTTCGGCTGATGAAACATAAAAAAAGCCTTCTCATCCTTATAAAAGGACGAAAAAGCTTTTTCGCGGTACCACCTTTTTTCACGAAACACTTAGACGTGTCCCGTACTCTCTAAAGGATAACGGGGATCTCCCGAATTTCTCTACTACATGTTTCAAGAAATTAAGCTCACAGGCGACCTTCCAAACAAGTGCATCCTAGAAAACCTTTCAGCTATTGGTTTCCCTCTCTTTAGGGTCTTGCTCGTACTCTTCCTGATCCACGCTTACGATATATCACGTTCATCAGCTTATACTCATCTTTTATTAATATTACTAAATGCCTTTTGTTTTCGTCAATCATCTTTTCCGCTTTTCTTCTTCTTTATACAAATTGGGCAGGCACCCTTTGCCTCTTTGCCCATATGATAATAACAAAATAAAGAAGGAGGGCGTTTTATTTTGAAAAAGATCAATCCTTACACACTCCCCCCATGGCTTAGACAAATTCGGGCAGTTGCCTCCCAAGTCGTTCTCCCGATTGCCATATTTCAAGGCTTTCGCACGATCATTTTTCCCACAACATTTGACGTCCTCATCTTAGGAATTCTTATATTTCTCGCCTGTGCCTTTCACCTTGATTGGTTTTAAGAGAGCTGAAAGCTGCAGGCTCACTCTTATGTATAGGTCCCTCGCTAGACATTTCATAGCGCAACAGCAAACAACCTCGTCACTCTTCTGATGACGAGGCATTTTGTTCTTCTTCAAGGCGTCTAGCCTGCTCAATTTCGTGTATTTTCATGACGGTCGGCTCAGAATTTTTCATTTGCCAATACGCCCTTAACAGCTCCTGACAACTTTCCATCTCATCCTGTCCGCCTGCTTCATAGGCTTTCACCGTATCAAACAAACCCTGCGGATAAGCGAGGTAGCTCAAGAACAAATGAATCTCTTCCTCACGAAGTTTATTTCCCTTTTGATACGTATAAAACAAGGATGTGCATTCAGGACAAGGAGTAGGGTAGGTTTTGAATGTACGATAGTAAAAGGTCAAAAGGTCATAAATGGGGGCAGCCTTTTTGGACCGCTCAAAATTGGTGAAATGTCCTGTACCTACATCATTGTACAAAAAGTGATGGATCGACAATTGCCCATGGTTTAACACAATACGTGTCGTCTCTTGGTCTTTCATTTCCTCATGCCAATCCTCTAAACGTTCAAGTGCAAATTCACTTGCAGACATCGCTTCTGAAAAATACATAGCAGCAGCCAGCTCAAATGGCGACATATACCATGTTTGTTCTGCCCGCTCGATAAATCGTTCATACATGTCTTTCTCTGTTTCCCATTTGCTTTTCATTTGGGTGTAGTGAGCTTCTATTTCCTGCTCAGTAATGTCCATCATGACTTCTGTTCGTTTATGAAGTCTTGCAATCTCTTGAAATAAATATTCATGTTTATCGTCCTGCTCTTCTCTCTTTTCATTCGTCAGCCACGGCATAAGGTAATACGTGTACTGGCTTTCTCGTTGATTTGAGAAAAAGGAACCGCTCTTCGTGCGATAAATCGGCACAAAGGAGCGATAGCCTTTTGATTCTAGTTCAAGCATTTGCTCTGTAAATTGCATTTGTCGATGGGGTTTTACTCGCTTTAGTGCAAATACGCCCTGCTTTGTATACACTCTAACGACAGCTGGACTGACAGGTTCGATATATTCAGCCTCAAGCCCATATTCGTATAGGACAGATTGGATTTCATCCACGTTCTCTCACCACATTTTCTCGGTCCATCATCTCATACTATGTTTTGATATTCAGGAATATAAAGAATCTGCCCTTCTTCAAGCTCTGCATCCACCGACAATGAATTCGTTCGAAGGAGCTGCTGCACATTCAACTGATATCGCTCACAAATACGATCGACCGTATCTTCTTGCTGAACTATACATATTTTCATGCGAGAAAAATCTTCCTCCTCCTGCTTAGCGAACAGCTTCGTTAAATAAAGAGAATTCTCACTGCCAGACGCTTCTCTCTGGTCATGTTCAAACTCCTCAGCTTCTTGAGCTGATTCATACACCTTTGGTGCTTCACGTTCATATAATCGTTCGAACTGATAGCTGTCATCCCGCTCTTCCTGCGTCTGTTCCATCTGATAAGCAGGTGATTCAAAGGCTGGATAAGCTGGCGGCTCTTCTTCTTCCTTGCTCTCTGCTTCAGGGTCTTTCCTCACTTCCACCTCAAAGAACGTATCATCCCGCTCCTCTTCTTCTAACAGTTTAGGCGGGTCAAAGAATGGCGGCTCTTGTACTTGAGCTTCTGGGAAGGAACGATACCCAAGCGTCACGGCTTCTTCTTCCTCATATTCCTCCTCTTCTTCTGCTTCTTCCACCATCACCGTCTCGATGTCTATTTCATCCTCTTCTTGTTCAGTTCGCGCTTCATGTTGCAAAACGGCCTGCTGTTCTGCATTTTCTTCATGCTCTTCACGTGGCAGCATTTCTTGCTCTTCATACTCAGACTGCGCCTGATATTCATAAGTGACATCGCCATATTCCTCTTCAGCACGATGGACAAATTCATATGGCTCTTCTACAAGCGGTTCAGGCGTTCCTTCATCTAACAGACCTTCAATGGCCAAATCAGCCTGAATCGTGAGCAAACGGCTTTCTGTCAGCTGGTAATCAAATGCATCAATAAACACAAATACATCATTTAAATGACTAATTTTGTTCTTGGGGATCGTGATATCCACCGGAAATTGATGCAGCAGCTCAGCCGTTCCGTCCTCTCTTACCTTCACCTCATCAGCCTGCCTGTATGATGCATAGGAACTGGATTCACCCATTAGCTCCTCTTGATTTATGTTGTATTCTCCTGTTAGCTCGAGTGAACCTCTAATGGAAACATAATCATTCACTTCTTGAACGAGAATGTCAGGATCGAGAGAAATTGACAGCAACTCACTGACTTCCTGTCCGTTTTTGAAATAAATGGACTCTTCTACCGAAAACTGTAATCGATTGTTTTGAGACAAGTCGGTGTCCTCCTTTCATCTAATCCTTCAAAATAAAATTAGATGTCAATACAGGTGTATGAAAGAGGCGGTGAAAATATGATTGGTTTTATGCAAAGCAAAAAGCCGATATGTCTCCATATCGGCTTTTGGTTACTGAGCTAATTTTTGAAATACCTTTTCAACTGTCTCAATCGTATACTCGATGTCTTCATCCGTATGAGCAGTTGATAGGAACAGCCCTTCGAATTGTGAAGGTGGAAGGAAGATGCCGTGATCAGCCATTTCCTTGTAGAATTCAGCGAATAAAGCGAGGTCAGCTGTTTTCGCTGTATCGTAATTGACGACTTGTTCGTTTGTAAAGAAGAATCCAATCATGGAACCTGCACGGTTAAATGTTAATGGAATCCCATGTGCTTTCGCCGCTTTTGAAATACCTTCTTCCAAACGATCTCCTTTGCGTCTAAACTCTTCATAAGACTCAGGTGTCAGCTGTTTTAATGTTTCAAGACCTGCTGTCATCGCAAGCGGGTTACCGGATAACGTTCCTGCTTGATAAATCGGACCGCTTGGCGCAATTTGTCTCATAATGTCCGCTCTACCGCCATAAGCACCAACTGGCAGACCGCCTCCGATGACTTTACCAAGACATGTCAGATCAGGCGTAATGCCAAAATAGCCTTGGGCACAATGATAATCCACACGGAAGCCTGTCATGACCTCATCAAAAATGAGTAAAGAGCCATATTGCTCAGTGATGTCTCTCAATCCTTGCAAGAAACCTTCTTGCGGAGGGACAACCCCCATATTTCCTGCAACTGGTTCTACAATGACACCTGCAATGTCGTCTCCAAATTCTTCAAAAGCGACTTTGATGCTTTCTAAATCATTGTACGGAACGGTGATCGTATTGCTTGCTGTACCTTCAGGGACACCAGGGCTATCCGGAAGTCCAAGCGTTGCCACACCCGAACCAGCTTTAATAAGCAAAGAATCACCGTGGCCATGATAACAGCCTTCAAATTTCACAATTTTGTTTCTGCCTGTAAAACCACGTGCTAGACGAAGCGCACTCATCGTCGCCTCTGTTCCAGAGCTGACCATACGAATGACCTCAATAGAAGGAACTCGTTCTGATACAAGCTTAGCTAATTCATTTTCAACTAAAGTAGAAGCACCGAAGCTTGTACCATGTTCAGCTACTCGCTGAATGCTTTCAACCACACGGTCATTCGTATGCCCTAAAATAAGCGGTCCCCACGATAAGACATAATCAATATATTCATTTCCGTCAATATCGTATATTTTTGCGCCTTTTCCTCGCTCCATAAAAATCGGGTCTGTATTGACTGATTTAAATGCGCGCACAGGGCTGTTCACACCACCCGGCATTAACTGCTGCGCTTCTTTAAATGCTTGCTTTGACTTTTCATAGCTACGTCCCATTTCAATGTCCTCCTGTCTATCCGTTCTTTATTCTGAGAGCCATTTTGCTGCATCTTTTGCATGATACGTAATGATTAATTCTGCGCCTGCACGTTTCATGCTAGTCAGCATTTCAAGAACAAGCTCTTTTTCAGAAATCCAGCCATTTTGAGCTGCTGCTTTCACCATTGCATACTCTCCGCTCACATTGTACGCAACAACAGGAAGTGTAAATTCATTTTTCACATCACGCATGATATCTAAGTATGAAAGTGACGGCTTCACGATCAGGAAGTCAGCGCCTTCTTCTACATCAGACTGCGCTTCTCTCAGTGCTTCTAAGCGGTTTGCAGGGTCCATTTGATACGTTTTACGATCTCCAAACTGCGGTGTGCTATGCGCCGCATCACGAAACGGACCGTAAAAAGCACTTGCATATTTAACAGCATATGACATCACAGGCACATGAACAAAGCCGGCCTCATCAAGCGCCTCACGTATTGCGATAACAAAGCCATCCATCATGTTTGATGGAGCAATGATATCTGCACCTGCACGAGCCTGACTGACAGCGGTTTTCGCTAAGAGCTGAAGAGATTCATCATTTAAAATTTCTCCATCTTCAACGATTCCGCAATGTCCGTGATCTGTATATTGGCATAAGCAAGTATCAGCAATAACCACAAGCTCAGGGAAATGCTTTTTGATTTCAAGCGTTGCTCTTTGAACAATCCCATGATCGTGATAAGCTTCACTGCCTACATGGTCTTTATGGTCTGGTACCCCAAAAACAATGATAGATTTAATCCCAAGGTCAACAAGCTCTTGGACTTCTTCTTTCACAAGATCAACTGAAATGTGATAGACACCCGGCATTGAAGGGACTTCTTTCCGGACATTCTCTCCCTCTACAAAAAAGATGGGATAAATGAAATCAGAGGATCTTAAAAATGTTTCTCTCACCAATTCTCTCATTCCTGCGCTTGTACGCAATCTGCGGTGTCTGTTAAATTTCATCATTGGTTCAACTTCCTTTCAGATAAACGGCACATCAAATCAAGCATCCCGTCTATCGTATAAGTATCTGGGGTTTCAGAAGAAATCCCGTATTGAAGCAGCGCCTCTTGTGTAAGAGGACCGATGCTCACAAAACATGTGTCTGATGCAGCTAATCTATCGATATCAGCCTCCATGGCGTGCATAAAAGAATGAACAGTGGAGGAGCTTGTAAATGTAATAAAATCAAATGATTGCTCCATCATTGCCGACTTGAGTGCGATAATTCCGTCCTCATCCTTCACTGTTTCATATATAATCCACTCTTTTACGTCAATACCAAGCGGAACGAGGGTATTCTTCACCACATCTCGTGACAGGTGGCCTTTTGCTACAAAGACACATTCTTCGGGGTGTACATGTTCAATTAAAGCATCTGCCAGTTCTTCTGCTATAAAACGTTCTGGAACCACATCCACTTTTAGGCCGTGCTGCATCAGGTAGGCAGATGTTTTTTCACCTACAGCCGCCACTTTCAAGTGGGATAAGCTTTGATGTAATTGATGCTTCTCTATATAACTGAGAAAAAAAGACGCACCATTTACACTCGTAAACACAAGCCAATGGCTTGCTTCTAAGTCTTCTAAAAATGCCTTCGCTTTTTCTTTTGTCAGCGTTGGCTCAAACCTGATAAGAGAGGTTAAAACAGCATGGCCGTTCAGCGCTTCAATTTTCTGCTGAAACGCACCCGCTTGACGTTCATTTCGAGTGACAAGCACCGTCTGTCCGTAAAGCGATTTGGCTATCGTCATTGGGAAGACAGATCCTTTTTCACCTTGTCGATCAAATCCTTTGCTCCCTTATCAGCCATCTGCTTCGCACATGCTGTTCCGATTGTCTCAGGGTCAGTACCTGTTACGGTTTCTCGAATAATCGTATGCCCATCCGCAGATGCCACAAGACCTGTCAATTCAATTTCATCACGCTCATTCATCGTTGCGTAACCAGCGATCGGCACTTGACAGCTTCCATCCATTTGCTTAAGGAAGGCTCTTTCAGCAAGGACCGTTTTCTTTGTATACTCATTTGTGAATTGAGCTAACAGCTGCAAGAGCTCTTCGTCATCTCCGCGGCATTCTATCGACAATGCGCCCTGCCCCACAGCAGGAAGGCAAGTATCAGGAGATAAAAATTCCGACACGACTTCTTGACTCCAACCCATTCTAGACAATCCGGCAGCCGCTAGAATAATCGCATCATATTCTTCATTTTTCAGTTTTTCGAGTCTCGTATCAATGTTTCCACGGATCCATTTAATCTCAAGATCTGGTCTCTCCTGAAGAAGCTGAGCACTGCGCCGTAAGCTGCTCGTTCCCACAATCGCTCCCTTTGGTAGTTCATGAAGACGGAGATGATCCTTTGAAATCAATGCATCCCGCACATCTTCACGCTCAGGAATACAGCCGATGACTAAACCTTCTGGAAGAGAAGCCGGCATATCTTTCATGCTGTGTACTGCCATATCGATATCATGGTTCAGCATTGCTTGTTCAATCTCTTTAACAAACAGACCTTTTCCGCCAACCTTTGATAAGGTCACATCTAAAATTTGATCACCCTTTGTCACAATCTCTTTAATTTCAAAAGAATAAGAAGGGTTTAGTTCAGACAACTTTTGAATGACCCATTTTGTTTGTGTAATCGCAAGTTTGCTTCGTCTAGAACCTACTTTAATTGTACGCATTACGTCTTCCTCCCGACAATGCCCTTAAGACTCATCATTATTGAAACCAATGAAAGGTTGATAAGCTACCAAGCAGAAAATAATTGATCATCAGCACAAGAAATGAAGCGACATTCCATCGCGCCACGATTTTGCCCTGCATATTTCTCACCAGTCTAATGTATAAGTAAAAGCCGTATAAAAACAGCATAATAAACGAACCGAGCACCTTTGCATCTGTCCAGTACAACGTATCATACGAGATATATGCCCATATAATGCCAAGAATTAAACTAAGCAAGAGCATCGGCACGCCAATAATATTTAAGACATACGCCATGTGATCAAGCTTTGATAAGTCTTCAATTCTCAAAAGCCATTTTCCCCACTTTTTCTTTTTCAGCAAACGATATTGAAATAGATAGAGGAGTGAAAAAGCAAATGAAAGTGAAAAAGCGCCGTATGATAAAATGGCCATCGTAATATGAATGACGAGCAGCTCACTCGTCAGCTTTCCCGTCAGTTCGGCAGAATGAAGATCGGATGGTGTAAAGGTGTGAATCGCCATCATGGAAAAACCAATCACATTTGTAAAAAACACAATAAATTCAACACGTAATACTTTTGTCAAAACAAGTGACAATGTCACAAGCACCCACGTATAAAAATATAACCCCTCTGCTACATTCAACACAGGGAATCGGTCTGTTTCCATCATAATATAAAACATGTAGACTGTTTGCAGCAGCCAGACAATAGAAAGCAACCAGAAAGCCATTTTTCCAGCCTTCCGGTTGTGTTGAAGAAAATCTATGAAATAGAACAAGACACTGAGTGCATAGATCAAGATCGTCGCTTCACCTAGTCTCGCTACAATGGATTCCATCATCGCCTAATCACTCACTGGCAACTGTAGCAAGGCCTTGTGCCATATTTGTTTTAAACAGCTGAAATGCCCCTTGCTCCACCTGCATCGGCTCTGCCTTTTGCTCTTCATCTTCAACCTGTAAATCAAAGATTTCTTTAAAGAGTAAAAGTTTTTCCTCTGCATTCGGCTCCCCGGCAATTTCTTTGGCCTTTAAGATAGGATCTTTCAGCATTTGATTGATGATGCTTTTCGTATGTTTATTTAACAGCTTCATTTCACGATTTGTGAGGTTTGGAAGCTTTCGTTCGATGCTTTGCATCGTATCCGCTTGAATTGAGAGTGCTTTTTCTCTTAAAGCAGAAATCACAGGAACCACTCCGAGCGTATTAAGCCATTGCTTAAATTCCACAATTTCAGCTTCGATGAGAAGCTCCACCTCTTCAGCTACTGCACGTCGCTCTTTCAGGTTGGCTGCCACAATCCCCTCAAGGTCATCAATGTCATACAAAAAAGCACCTTCTACTTCAGAAATAGCTGGATCTAAATCACGCGGTACTGCAATATCCACCATGAATAGAGGTCTGCCTTTTCTCTGTTTGTTCGCTTTTTCGACCATTTCTTTTGTAATCACAAATTGTTTAGCCCCAGTAGAGCTAATTAAAATATCCGCTTCAGATAATGTCTTTTCTAATTGATTCAAGCTCTTAGGCTCTCCTGAAAAACGGCCGGCCAGTTCTTTGGCCTTTTCGAACGTTCGATTGATGACTGTTACCTGGCCAATCCCTTGACCTTGAAGGTTTTGAGCCGCCAGCTCGCCCATTTTACCCGCACCAAGAATAAGGACATGCTTATCAGAAAGACGTCCAAAGATTTTTTTGGCAAGTTCCACTGCCGCATAGCTGACAGATACAGCATTAGACGCAATATCTGTTTCCGCATGAGAGCGCTTCGCAACTGTTACCGCCTGCTTAAATAAATAATTGAAAACGGTACCAATGGTCTTCTCCTCTTGAGCAACTTTAAAGCTTGAGCGCACTTGACCGAGTATTTGTGTTTCACCAATGACCATAGAATCAAGTCCACAGGCAACCCGGAATAAATGCTCAACCGCTCCATCATTTTCATAAAACTTCAAATATGGAGAGACATCTTCTTTTTCTAAACCGAACCAATCTGCTAAAAATCTTTTTATATAAAACCGACCAGTATGAAGCTGATCTACAACTGCGTAGATCTCTGTTCGATTACATGTTGAGATGACGATATTCTCTAGAATGCTTTTTTCTTCTTTAAGCTTGGACATCGCTGTTCCGAGCTCGCTCGGTTCAAAGCTCAGCTGTTCCCGTATCTCAACAGGGGCTGTTTTATAATCTAAACCCACAACAAGAATATGCATAACTTCAGCTTGCACCCCCAACGCCCTGTCTAATTTATAATAATTACAATATAGAATTTATTATTTATAATGATTATAACATATATTCATTTTTAACTGGATAAAAATTGTGAACAGATTTCAAAAATGTTGTGATATAGTAGAAAAATGTTCGACATCGAATGCCATATCATCACTTCAAGCAATTTACCAGATTTGGCGCGTGCGGACAAATGATCTGCTTATAAGAAGGTGACATCTTTGAAGAAGAAATCTATTTTGCTACCGCTCACTTTGCTGGCTGTAGCGCTATATGCCATTCTCTCAGGAGATCAATTTGACATTTGGAAAGATCAGGAGAAATGGTATACACTTGTACTGCTTTTTGGCCTTGCTTTCTTATATCAAGGAAAGAAGGAGCAGGAAACCTCTCATGTGTTTATCGGTATGCTCATGACAGGCCTTGCGCTACACTTTATCCTTCAGCCGAAATTAGAACACTGGCCAGATACATTTACGATGATTGTGTTCATCATCGGCCTCGCACTTTTGATGAAATCATCACAGAAAAAGGAATATCAAATAGAAAGTGTTGTTCTCATCACACTCGGTCTATTCCTTTATTTCTTTCAACAAATTACGAAGCAACTTAGCACACTTTCCATCCCTACTTCCGGTTTTGAATTGTACTGGCCATATGTATTGATTGCCGTCAGTCTCCTCTTATTATTTTTAAAAAGGAAATAACTTATACAATAAAAAGGCATCTGCATATAGCAGATGCCTTTTTTTAGCTGTTAATCTTCGCAAGGATCGCATTCCAGGCTTCGTCTTTTCCCTTTTTTGTTTCAGAAGAGAAAAGGATTAATTCATCTGAAGGGTCAATGTCGAGTGTCTGTTTGACGACTTTCGCATGCTTTTCCCATTTGCCTTTTGGAATTTTATCGGCCTTTGTCGCAATAATGATCACAGGAACTCCATAATATTTAAGAAATTCATACATGTTCACATCATCTGCGGATGGCTTATGACGCAGATCCACAATTTGAACGACTGCTTTTAACTCTTCACGCATTGTAATATACGTTTCGATCATTCTCCCCCATGCTTCGCGCTCTGTTTTTGATACTTTCGCAAAGCCATAACCTGGGACGTCCACAAAATGGAGCATATCATTAATAATGTAAAAATTAAGCGTCTGGGTCTTTCCTGGTTTAGAAGACGTACGCGCTAAATTTTTCCGATTAATCAATGAGTTAATGAACGAGGACTTTCCAACATTTGATCGTCCAGCAAGTGCGATCTCAGGCAGTCCCCCGCTCGGGTACTGCTCTGGTTTCACCGCACTAATGACGATATCTGATTTTGTTACTTTCATCTTCCCTCTCCTACTAACGCTTTCTCAAGCACCTCATCTAAATGTGAAACCGGAATAAAAGTTAATCCTTCTCTCACACTTTCAGGAATATCATCAATATCCTTCTCATTGTCCTTTGGAAGAATAATCGTTTTCAGTCCTGCACGATGTGCGCCTAATGCTTTTTCTTTTAATCCGCCAATCGGAAGCACTCTTCCTCTTAACGTAATTTCTCCTGTCATGCCAACCTCTTTTGAAACAGGACGTCCTGTGAGTGCTGATACAAGAGCCGTCGCAATGGTAATACCAGCTGATGGCCCGTCCTTTGGAACCGCACCCTCTGGAACATGGATATGAATATCTTGCTTTTCATTAAATTGAGGATCAATGTTCAGTTCATCTGCTTTTGAACGGATATAACTGAATGCCGCCTGCGCAGATTCTCTCATGACATCACCGAGCTTACCTGTTAGCAAAAGCTTGCCTTTACCCGGCGAGAGTGAGACCTCAATGGACAAGGTGTCTCCGCCAACTGTGGTATATGCAAGGCCTGTGACAACGCCGACCTGATCGGTCGTTTCCGCCTGACCATAACGGTAAAGTCTTTTTCCGAGGAATTCAGATAAGTTCTTTTCCGTCACTGTGATGCGTTTGCGGTCTTCAGCCACAATTGCTCTTGCCGCTTTTCGGCAAATCGCCGCAAGCTGACGCTCTAATCCGCGGACTCCTGCTTCTCTCGTGTAATAGCGAATCATATCGTAAATCGCTGCTTCACGAAGCTGCAAGTTCCCTTTCTTTAATCCGTGCTCCTTTAGCTGCTTCGGCAGAAGGTGATCTTTCACAATTTCTGCTTTTTCAACTTCCGTATACCCTGCAATCGTGATAATCTCCATTCTATCACGAAGTGGACCCGGAATGGTTGCTAAATTGTTGGCAGTTGCGATAAATAAGACTTGAGACAAATCAAATGTCTCTTCAATATAGTGATCGCTAAAGTTATGATTTTGCTCTGGATCTAACACTTCAAGCATCGCAGAAGACGGATCTCCTCTAAAGTCAGAAGACATTTTATCAATTTCATCTAAAAGAAAGACCGGATTCATCGTGCCCGCCTTGCTCATCCCGCGAATGATACGGCCAGGCATCGCACCTACATAGGTTCTTCGATGACCACGGATCTCAGATTCATCACGTACACCGCCAAGAGAGATACGGATAAACTTTCGATCGAGTGATTTGGCAATGGATTTAGCAAGTGACGTCTTCCCTACCCCAGGAGGTCCTGCCAAGCAAAGAATCGGTCCCTTTAATGAATTTGTTAGTTTTTGAACAGCAAGATATTCGAGTACCCGCTCTTTTACTTTTTCAAGCCCGTGGTGCTCGTCATCTAAAATTTCGCTTGCAAGCTTTAAATCTAGACGATCTTCTGTATAAGTGCCCCACGGCAGATTGATCAACCAATCAATATAATTGCGAATGACAGAACTCTCAGCAGAGCTTGAAGGGATTTTTTCATAACGGTTCAGTTCTTTTAAAGCCGTTTCACGAACGGAATCTGGCATGCCGGACTCTTCAATTTTAGCCATAAGCGTACTGACTTCGCCTGTTTTCCCCTCTTTGTCTCCAAGCTCCTTTTGAATAGCTTTCATTTGTTCGCGCAAATAATATTCTTTTTGCGTTCGCTCCATTGAACGTTTGACACGCTGGCCAATTTTCTTTTCAATCTCTAGCACTTCTTTTTCATTGTGAATGAGACTGATGACCCGGTTCAACCGTTTTTTGACATCGACTGTTTCCAGCACTTCTTGCTTGTCTTTTAATTTCAAAGGCAGGTGGGAAGCGACGATATCCGCCATTCTTCCAGGTTCTTCAATATCCGTCACCGTTGCATATGTTTCAGCTGAGATTTTTTTTGAAATTTTTATGTACTGATCAAAGTGATCTAACAAAGTGCGCATGAGTGCTTCTGCTTCTGCGTCCTTTAATTCTTCTTCTGTCAACTCTTTAATATCGACTGACGTATAGTCTTCTAGCTCCATGTAGGATTCGATCTGCGCTCGATTTAAGCCTTCGACAAGCACACGGATCGTTCCATTTGGCAGCTTCAGCATTTGTTTAATTTTTGTGTAGGTGCCGACTTTGAAAATTTCCTCTTCACCTGGTTCATCTATTGAAATTTCCCGCTGTGTTGCTAGAAAAATCATATGATCGTTCATCATGGCCTGTTCTAATGCTTGAACAGACTTTTCGCGCCCAACGTCCAAATGCAAGACCATTGTTGGATAAACAAGCAAGCCTCGCAGCGGAAGGAGCGGAACATTCTTTTTGATTTCATCTGCCATGTTGATAGACACCTCCGTCACTAGTATGAATCATTATAATATACCTGTTTCAGTCTTGTACAATGTAAAAGACTTGAGAAATGATGATCTTACCGTAGTATACCCTTTCTTTTTATCTTGAAAAAGAAAAAAAGATCTATTTCACTAAAAAATCCCCATATGAGATGGGGATTAAACAGATTTCCTTTTCATTTCTTCTTCTAGTCCATCTTTCTTCTCATCTGGCGGATTGACCAAACACTGATCCAGCACTTCTTGGAAGTGCTTCACAGGCACAATCGTAACCCCTTCAATCTCTTTTAAGATCGACTGCTGATTGTCATAAGGGATGATCACTGTTTTGACACCTGCTTGTTTGGCTGCCTTGATTTTTGGTATGACACCGCCGATCGGCTTCACCTGACCTTGTAATCCAATCTCACCGGTCATCGCCGTTAAATGATCAATCGGGATTTGATGAATGGCTGAGAAAATGGCTGTGGCCATCGCAATTCCAGCAGACGGCCCATCAATCGGGGCACCCGCCGGAAAATTAATGTGGATATCATATTCATTTGTTCGTATGCCTAAGTTTCGAAGCACGGTTAATACATTTTCAACTGAGCCCTTCGCCATACTTTTCCGTCTGATCGATTTAGACTGATTGCCGATGCTTTCTTCTTCCGCAATACCTGTAATATTGATACTGCCTTTTTCAAGCGCTTTACAAATGTTCACTTCAATTTCAAGCAGAGCCCCGCTGTTCGGTCCATACACGGCAAGACCATTTACTACTCCTACCTTTGGCTTTTCCGGTACTTTTTGTTCATATCTTGGTGTCAGCTGGCTTGAATGAATGACCCATTCTACATCGGCGATCGTAATATCTTTTCGGTTTTCAGTGACAGCCATACCTGCGGCGATCTGTACCATGTTGACCGCTTCACGTCCATTTTTCACATAAGATGTTAACAGGTTCAGTCCTTCGTCACTTAATTCCTTCTGTATTTTCTCGACTGCTTTAGCTGCAACAATTTTCAGCTCATGCTGATCCAAATCCTTGAAGAAAATCTCCAAACATCTTGATCGAATAGCCGGAGGAATTTCGTCTGGTGTTCTTGTCGTGGCACCAATCAGTCGAAAATCAGCGGGTAACCCATTTTGAAAAATATCATGGATGTGATTCGGGATTTGCGTATTTTCTTCACTGTAATAAGCACTGTCTAAAAACACTTTTCGATCTTCTAGCACTTTGAGCATTTTGTTCATTTGAATCGGATGGAGTTCTCCAATTTCATCGATAAAGAGAACGCCGCCATGAGCATGTGTGACGGCTCCTTGTTTCGGCTGCGGAATGCCTGCCTGTCCCATGGCCCCAGCTCCTTGATAAATGGGATCATGTACGGAACCAATTAAGGGATCTGCGATGCCTCGTTCATCAAATCTTGCCGTTGTGGCATCAAGTTCAACAAATACTGCATCTTTTTTAAATGGTGAATCAGCGTGACGCTTCGCCTCTTCCATTACTAGACGAGCAGCAGCTGTTTTTCCAACACCAGGCGGCCCGTAGACGATGACATGTTGCGGGTTCGGTCCACACAGGGCAGCTTTAAGTGCACGTATACCGTCTTCCTGCCCTACAATATCTTGAAACCCCTTTGGCCGGACTCTCTCTGATAAAGGTTCACTCAGTTTAATGGATCGCATCTTTCTGAGTGCTTCCATTTCTTTCTTTGATTCTTTATCGATCGTCACCTTTTGTGTGCGCTGATTTTTCAGTAAGTTCCAAAAGTACAACCCGATGACGATACCAAAGAACAGTTGTATGAATAATACGATTCCTGTCCAGCTCAATCGGTGCTCCCTCCTTCATCTATCGTTATGTATTGGTTTCTGTCTGCTAGTATTTCCTAGAGCTGGACGGAATAAACACAACTTCCACGATAAATAAAAAACTCCTGAATCAAAAGATTCAGGAGTCATTCAAATGGGCTTATGCTGATGTTTTTGTATCTTTATTCACGACTGTACCGTCTTTTAAGACAAGACGAGGCGGCTCACCATCAGCAACCGTTTCACCAGTAATGACACATTTCTCAATATCATCACGAGATGGAAGATCAAACATCACATCAAGCATGATGCCTTCAATGATGGAGCGAAGACCACGAGCTCCTGTTTTACGCTCAATTGCTTTTTTCGCAATTTCGCTAAGAGCATCTTCTTCAAACTCAAGCTCAACATCATCAAGCTCAAGCATTTTTGTATATTGCTTAACGAGCGCATTTTTAGGCTTCGTCAAGATTTCTACAAGTGCTTTTTCATCTAACGGCTCTAGGCTTGCAATAACCGGAAGACGACCGATGAATTCTGGGATTAAACCGAAGCGAAGTAAGTCTTCTGGCAGAACTTTTGATAGAAGGACTTCTTTTTCAAGATCTTCAACTTTATTTTCCGCACCGAATCCAATGACTTTTTGACCTAGGCGGCGTTTAATGATTTGCTCAATGCCGTCAAAGGCTCCACCACAAATGAAGAGGATATTTGTTGTATCAATTTGAATGAATTCTTGATGAGGATGCTTACGTCCACCTTGAGGCGGTACACTAGCGACCGTTCCTTCAAGAATTTTCAAAAGGGCTTGCTGTACACCTTCCCCAGATACATCACGAGTGATAGAAGGGTTTTCTGATTTTCTTGCTACTTTATCGATCTCATCAATGTAGATAATGCCTTTTTCAGCTTTTTCTACATCATAATCTGCTGCTTGGATCAGCTTTAGTAAAATATTCTCTACGTCTTCCCCAACGTAACCTGCTTCCGTTAAAGACGTCGCATCTGCAATCGCAAATGGAACATTTAAAATACGTGCAAGCGTTTGAGCAAGTAATGTTTTACCGCTTCCTGTAGGTCCAATCATAGAAATGTTACTTTTCGAAAGCTCAACATCATCAATCTTACTGTTGGAATTAATCCGCTTGTAATGGTTATAAACCGCTACAGCTAAGGATTTCTTCGCATTCTCTTGTCCGATGACATATTCATCAAGAATTTCCCGGATTTCATGAGGTTTCGGAACATCCTTGAATTCAACTTCTTCCTCAGTACCGAGCTCTTCTTCAACTATTTCCGTGCAAAGCTCGATACATTCATCACATATATATACGCCAGGTCCTGCGACCAGTTTACGCACTTGATCTTGCGTTTTTCCGCAAAACGAGCATTTTAATTGACCTTTTTCCTCGTTGAATTTAAACATTCTTTCACCCCTTATTCTTCTTCACTTGCCTGTAGCTAACAGTCAGCTACCCTTCTGGGTCCAGTATGTATGCATTTTACCATACTTTCCTAAAAGACGGTAATGATGTGTTTGTAACACTGCACATTGAGATATGTATGACAGAAAGATGCGACTTACACTATCGTTTCCAAAAGAAGCGATGATAAGTCAAAAATTGTACAAAACAAGGCACGAGTCACTCGCGCCCTGTTTTATTATTATGCACCATATTAACGGTTTTCTACAAGAAAATCAATTGCTTTACGAACTTTTAAATCTTCTTTCATTGCTTCAGTAGAACCGATCGCTTGTTTGATATTTTCAACTGGCATGTTGTATGCTTCAGCCATTTTTGAAAGTTCTTCTTCCACTTCTTCATCAGACACTTGTAGGTCTTCTGCAGCAGCAATTGCTTCAAGAGTAAGATTAGATTTTACGCGTTTAGCAGCATCTTCTTTCATTTGCTCTTTTAGCGCATCTTCATCTTGTCCAGAGAACTGGAAGTAAAGCTCAAGGTTCATCCCTTGCATTTGAAGACGTTGTTCGAATTCTTTCATCATGCGGTCTAGCTCAGTGTCAACCATCGCTTGAGGAACGTCAACTTCCGCATTTTCAGAAGCTTTTGCTACTAGCTCTTCACGAAGTTTGCCTTCTGCTTCGTTTTCTTTTGCTTCTTCAAGACGTTTCTTCGTTTTTTCAGTTAATTCAGCAATCGTTTCTACTTCTTCATCAACATCTTTAGCGAACTCATCGTCAAGTGCTGGAAGTTCTTTTGCTTTGATTTCATGAATTTTCACTTTGAATACAGCTGGTTTACCTGCAAGGTCTTCAGCATGATATTCTTCTGGGAATGTCACTTCAACGTCTTTTTCTGCACCTGCTTCAAGACCAACCAATTGCTCTTCGAAACCAGGGATGAATGAACCAGAACCTACTTCAAGAGAGTAGTTCTCAGCTTTTCCACCTTCGAATGCTTCTCCATCAACGAATCCTTCGAAATCTAGAACAACTGTATCGCCGTTTTCGATTGCGCCTTCTTCTTTGACAACAAGCTCAGCTTGACGGTTTTGCATAGCTTTTAACTCTTCTTGGACATCTTCATCAGATACAGATGTGTCGTCTTTTTCTACGTTAAGACCTTTGTAGTCACCAAGTTTTACTTCTGGCTTCACTGTTACTTTTGCAGTGAAGATTAAGCTTTCGCCTTTTTCGATTTTCTCAACATCGATTTCAGGGCGGTCAACCGGCTCGATACCAGCTTCGTCGATTGCTTTCGGATATTCAACTGGAAGAAGAATATCTAGTGCATCTTGATAAAGAGATTCTACTCCAAAACGCTGCTCGAAAAGACCACGTGGTACTTTCCCTTTACGGAATCCAGGGATTGATACTTGCTTAACTACTTTCTTAAATGCATCATCAAGTGCTTTGTTAAATGTTTCAGCGTCAACTTCTACTGTTAAGACACCTTCGTTACCTTCTTGTTTTTCCCATTTTACTGACATGTGTGTTTCCCTCCAAAAATCTATTCAGATTGTGCGTTGTTACATTCTAAAGCATCATAAAGACTTCGTCCAATCAAAAACCACGCACTCCGCTAAAGAAGCGGTCTTATGTATACAACATTTGACTTGATTATACATAACGTCTTTCAACCGTTGGAATCTTACAACCGCACGATATATGCACAAATACAACCATTATATTATAACATAACAAGTCCGTCTTTCAACTAAATCGACAAATTACAAATAAGAAATTTCTTCAATATCTTTCAGCATTGTACAAGCTTCTCTCAGCTCTCGTTCGTTAAAATCATACAATAAATGCAATTCTTCGAGGTCAATCTCGATTCCATGCATTTCATAGCCGACTTTATGAAGTGCCGCAGCCCAAAGACTCGGATCCGTATATTTAGGAAGAAATGGATATAGCACAAATAAGTGCCGGCGCCATAACTCTTCAACTCCTTGGTAAAGGGTTGGGTTCTCATTACCGAGTGTGTCATCGAGCTTTCGAAGGACTTGCTGAAGCAGTGGCATTTGCTCTGGCTTGACAGCCTCAGAAGGAACAAGCGTTAATGAATCACCGAACTTCGTCACATGAACCGGCTTTGCCACATCATGATCTGACAGAAGTTGCAGGATCAATGATTTGACCAAAGGGTTTCCATCAGGCTTTTGTAGGATCGTATTTAATAGACCCATATGCGGCGTGATGTTTCGGTCTTTCAGCGAATGGATGAACTGCACCTGCTCTTCTGGCCGCTCGAGCATTTCATCTATATTGATTTCTCCGCTGCCTTCCTCTTCTTCGTCTAAAATCTCTTCTGGTGATTCAATCATCTTTCTGCTAAATTCAAGCAGCTTATAAAAATGCTCCGCACTTTCTGCTGGAAGGTGATTTTCTTCAAGGACAGCCTCAATTGTTTGTTTGACTTCCTCGTACTCTTTCAGCTGAATTAAGATGGTCATATATACTTGAAGCACAGTGAAATAGTGTCCATATCCTTCATGTAGCATCTTTTCACAGACTCGCTTTGCATCCTGCAGCTCACCAAGCTCTAGAAAACAAATCGCCATACCGAGATGAATATCGGATTCTTCATCGTCATCATACGATTTCGCTTCTGAAAATAAGTGAAGCGCCTCTTGATACTGTTTATCTTTTAATGCTGCCATTCCTTTTTCAATCAGTCTTTCTTTCAGACCAGGAAACAAAATGACATTATCTTTCTTCTTGTCATGTTTCATGCTTACGTTCCTTTCGGGCGCATATTTTTTATCAGTTTACCAACGAAGGTTAGTAAACACAAGTAACGAGAGGTTTTCATGCAAAAAAGAAGCCGTCACACCACGGGGACGGCTTCTCGTTGTTTATGCACGCAGCCAGCTGCTACGTTTTTCTTCAAATGCTTGAATCTCATCTTCTAGTAACAATGTTAATGAAATCTCATCATAGCCATTCAGGAGCATTTCTCTCCAGTGTGGATCTACATCGAAAGGAGTAACATTCCCTTCATGGTCTTGAATCTGTTGTTTTTCCAGATCAACTGTCATTTCATATCCTTTGTTTTCATATGATGCAGCAAACGTTTTCCACACATCATAATCAAGGCGGATTGGAAGCATCCCGTTTTTAAAACAGTTTTGATGAAAAATATCGGCGAAAGATGGGGCAATGACAATTTTGAAACCATAATCATCAAGTGCCCAAGGCGCATGTTCCCTTGATGATCCGCAGCCAAAGTTTTCGCCTGCGATCAAAATAGAGGCTCCTTCATAAATCGGCTGATTGAGTTCAAAATCTGGATTCGGACTGCCATCTGCTAAATATCGCCAGTCGAAGAAGGCAAATCGGCCATATCCTGTTCGTTCGATTCTTTTCAAAAACTGTTTCGGAATGATTTGATCTGTATCTACATTTATACGGTTAAGCACAGCGGCTTTTCCTTTATGAGTGACTAAAGGCTCCATCTATGACACAACTCCTTACACGACTGTTTTCTCTTGATTAAACTTCCTGACATCGACAAATCGGCCATGTATGGCTGCCATCGCAGCCATTGCCGGGCTGACTAGATGCGTTCTTGCACCCTTCCCTTGACGTCCCTCAAAGTTACGGTTTGATGTAGATGCACAGCGTTCACCTTCTGGCACCACATCGTTATTCATGCTGAGGCACATACTACAGCCAGATTCTCTCCATTCAAATCCTGCTTCTAGGAAAATTTCATGAAGACCTTCTTCTTCTGCTTGCAGTTTGACACTTTGTGAGCCAGGAACCACAATCGCTCTGACATGATCAGCTACTTTTTGTCCTTCAATCATAGAAGCGGCTTGGCGTAAATCAGTCATTCTTGAGTTCGTACATGAGCCAATAAACACATGCTCAATCGTAATATCTTCAATACGCTGATGCGGGTGAACCCCCATGTATTCATAAGCACGTTTTGCTTCTTTTTGGTCATCTTCTTGTGCAAAATCTTCAGGTCCTGGAATTGCCGCATCCACAGGGAGCACCATTCCTGGGTTAATTCCCCACGTGACCATTGGTGAAATATGATTTCCATCTAAAACAATGGTTTTATCATAGGTCGCACCCGGATCTGTTCTTAGTTCTTTCCATTCTTTGATCGCTGCTTCAAAATCTTCACCCTGCGGTGCGTATTTGCGTCCGCGGCAATATTCAAAGGTCACTTCATCAGGTGCGATCAATCCTGCTCTTGCGCCTGCTTCAATTGACATATTACAAACGGTCATCCGCTCATCCATTGACATGTTTCTGAATACTTCCCCAGTGTATTCAATGACATAACCTGAACCGAACTTCACGCCATGTGCGCCAATGACTGCTAAAATGACATCTTTGGCTGTTACCCCTTTTTGAAGCGTTCCGTCTACTCTAATTTCTAGTGTCTTCGGACGCTGCTGCCAAAGTGTTTGTGTGGAAAGCACATGCTCAACCTCACTTGTGCCAATCCCAAAGGCAAGTGCACCAAATGCGCCATGAGTAGATGTATGACTATCTCCACACACGATTGTTTTCCCCGGAAGTGTTAAACCAAGCTCTGGTCCAACGACATGAACAATTCCTTGGTCTACACTGTGAAGGTCAGCTAGACGGACCCCGAATTCAGCACAGTTGCGCTCTAGAGCACTGACTTGCTTCTTCGCAATCTCATCTTTGATCACAAATCGATTCACAGTCGGAATGTTGTGATCCATCGTCGCAAATGTGTTTTGTGGTCTTCGCACCTTGCGCCCTTTTTGTCTTAATCCTTCAAATGCTTGAGGTGACGTCACCTCATGCACCAAGTGCAGATCAATATATAAAAGGTCTGGTTTTCCCTCGCCATTTTTAACAACATGCTGATCCCATATTTTTTCGATGATTGTTCGAGGCATAACCCTTTTTCCTCCCTCTACCTAATTCAACAAGATTTCTATTTATACAATTGTTTTCGTACGTTGTTTGAGTGCATCTACAACGGCTTTCGTGATATCATCAGTTGTTTCATACGTTCCCTCTTTTGATGCTAGGTCCTTTGTTCGTTTGCCAGAGGCAAGAACAGCTTCCACAGCTGCTTCAATTGCGGCCGCTTCTTCTTCTAAAGCAAAGGATGTTCTAAGCAAGCTGGCTGCTGACAATATAGTAGCCAGAGGGTTTGCGACATTTTGCCCCGCAATATCGGGTGCTGAACCATGAATCGGCTCATATAAATGAAGGCCGGTGCTTGATAAACTAGCAGATGGCAGCATGCCGAGTGAGCCAGTAATCATAGATGCTTCGTCACTTAAAATGTCACCAAACATATTCTCTGTCACGATGACATCAAATTGAGCGGGCTTATAAATCAGCTGCATCGCGGCATTATCGACGAGCATGTGCTCATATGCGACATCTGGATATTGTGATGCAACTTCTTCTACCGCATCCCGCCATAGTTTACTCGAAGCGAGAACATTTGCTTTATCCACAGACGTTACTTTTTTCCGTCTCGTTAACGCCATGTCGAACGCTTCTTTTAATACACGAACAATCTCTTCCTTTGTATAAAGAAGTGTATCAACCGCAGCTTCTTTTCCTTCATCATCCGTGTAGCGCTCACTTGGTTCGCCAAAGTAGAGGCCTCCAGTTAATTCACGAACGATGACGAAATCTACTCCGCTAATGTGATCTTGTTTTAACGGTGAAGCCTCACTCAAGCTATCAAATACTTTGACAGGACGGATGTTCGCAAATAAGTCCAGCTGCTTGCGAATGGAGAGCAAGCCTTTTTCTGGGCGAAGTTCTGGCGGGTTTTGATCCCACTTTGGTCCGCCAACGGCTCCTAATAAAATCGCATCTGCGCTTTTGCAAACTTCTACTGTTTCTTTAGGGAGCGGATTGTTTTTTTCATCTATCGCTATACCGCCAATGAGAGCTGTTTCGAATTCAAATTCGTGTTGAAATTGAGCCGCTGTCTCTTTCAGGACAGCGACGGCTGATGTGACGACTTCCGGTCCGATTCCATCGCCGGGCAAAAGTGCAATTTTCTTTTTCATGAGTCCCTTCCTCCTTTCTTATGAGATGGCGTGATGTTTCTCAATTTCTATTAGGTTTGATTTAAAGATTAAATGTCTATTCACTGCATTGACGTAAGCTTTAGCCGATGCTTCCAGCACATCTTGCGCTACACCGCGTCCTGCTGTTTCTTTTCCTTCTATTGAAACAGTGACATATACTTCCGCTAGTGCGTCTCTGCCTTTTCCATTTGATTGAATACGATAGTCTAGCAAATGAATTCTTTCCTCCATACAGCGCTCAAGCGTGTTGTACACAGCTTCTACACTGCCTGCACCTGTAGCTGCTTCTTGAATGACTTCCTGCGTTTCTTGATTTTTAAGAGAGACTGTTGCTGTCGGCATTTGCTCTGTCCCATAATGAACTTGAAGACTTTCAAATTCATAGCCAATTTTCCGGTCTGCTACTTTTTCTTCTAATATAATAGAGATCAAATCATCATCTGTGATTTCTTTCTTCTTCTCTGTTAAGTTCTTAAAAGTTTCGAAGAACTTATTGATTTCTTCTTCAGTCAATTTAAAGCCGAGTGTTTTTAAGCGGTCTTTAAACGCGTGTCTTCCGGAGTGTTTACCAAGGACAAGCACATCTGTTGTGACGCCTACAAGCTCTGGAGAGATAATTTCATAGGTTGTTTTTTCTTTGAGGAATCCATCTTGGTGAATACCTGATTCATGAGCAAATGCATTGTTTCCAACGACTGCTTTATTACGCGGTACAATCATACCTGAGTATTTGCTCACTACATCACTTGTACGCTTAATTTCATTCAACTGAATGGTTGATTCGACTTGGTAAAAGTCTTTGCGAATATGAAGGGCAACTGCAATTTCTTCTAAAGCAGCATTCCCTGCGCGCTCTCCAATACCGTTGACAGCCGTTTCAATTTGATCTGCTCCATTTTCAATGGCAGCAAGTGAGTTCGCTACAGCCATTCCTAAATCATCATGACAGTGTGCTGACAAGATGACTTGATCGATATTTGGAACGTGTTCCTTCATATATTTAAAGATATTTCCGTACTCTTTTGGTGCTAGGTATCCAACAGTGTCAGGCAAGTTAATGACACTTGCGCCTGCGTCGATCACTTTTTCTACAATTTCTGCTAGGAAAGAAAGATCTGTCCGGCATGCATCTTCTGCTGACCACTGAACAACTGGGAAGCGCTCTTTCGCATATTTCACCATTGAAACAGCTTGTTCAACCACTTCTTCACGTGTTTTCTTTAGTTTATGCTTGAGGTGAATGTCAGAAGTCGCAATAAAGACGTGTATTCTTGGTTGAGCTCCATCTTTTAATGCGTCCCATGCAGCATCGATGTCACCTTTCACACATCGTGCAAGTCCTGCAACTGAACAGTTCTTAATCGTTCTTGCAATTTCTTGTACGCCTAAGAAATCCCCTCGGGATGAAGCGGGAAAACCCGCTTCAATGATATTAACCCCAAGGCGCTCAAGCTGCTTAGCAATGATTAGCTTTTCTTGTGCATTTAAGTTCACTCCTGGTGATTGCTCTCCATCTCGAAGTGTTGTGTCAAAAAAATTAATTTTTCGCACCGACGCTCACCGCTTCCTTTTTCTTTCCTTGTTTAACGAAAGGCATCATTTCACGAAGCTTTCTTCCGACGATTTCAATTTGGTGCTCATTTTCATTTGCATTGATCGCATTGAAACGTGGACGATTCACTTGGTTTTCAACAATCCATTCTTTTGCGAATGTTCCGTTTTGGATGTCAGTCAAGACTGCTTTCATTGATTCTTTTACTTTTGCATCCACAACGCGTGGTCCTGATACGAAGTCACCCCATTGCGCTGTATCAGAGATTGAATATCTCATACCTTCTAATCCTTCTTCATACATAAGGTCAACGATCAATTTCAGTTCATGCAGACACTCGAAGTATGCAAGCTCTGGCTGATAACCAGCTTCTGTTAATGTTTCAAAACCTGCTTTTACTAATGAAGTAAGACCTCCACAAAGAACTGCCTGCTCACCGAATAGATCCGTTTCTGTTTCTTCTTTAAATGTTGTTTCAAGAACGCCCGCTCTTGCTCCGCCGATTGCTTTTGCATAAGCAAGTGCTTTGTCTTTCGCTTGACCTGATACATCTTGATAGATAGCAAATAGTGCAGGTACACCAGCGCCTTGCTCATATGTTCTTCTTACAAGATGTCCTGGACCTTTTGGAGCCACAAGATACACATCTACGTCACTTGGAGGAACAATTTGATGGAAGTGAACGTTGAATCCGTGTGCGAATACAAGTGAATTACCTGCTTCTAATTGATCTTTGATTTCTTCATCATATACTTTCTTTTGCTGCTCATCTGGAAGTAATACCATGACGACATCTGCTTGTGCTGCTGCTTCTTTTACTGTGAATACTTGATGGCCGTCTTCTTGTGCTTTTGTATAAGATCCGCCTTTTCTCACACCGACAATCACATCTACGCCGCTCTCTTTTAAGTTCAATGCATGTGCATGACCTTGTGATCCGTAACCAATGATAGCTACCTTTTGACCATTTAATACGTTTTCTTGAATATCACCGTTATAATATACTTTTACCATTTGACTCTCTCCTTTTGTTTAGACAATTGAAATTGTTTTATTTGTTTGCGGCTTTTGCTGATTATCTCTCGCAAAGGCCGTGGTGCCAGTTCTGGCGACTTCTTTAATGCCGTATGGCTTAAGTAATTCAATGAGTGCTTCAATTTTTGAAGACTCACCTGTCACCTGAATGACGACACTCTCTCTGCTCACATCTACAATAGAAGCTCTAAAAGGTTCAATGACCCCTGTGATTTCCATTCTAGATGCTGGTGCAGATACGACTTTTATCAAAGCCAGCTCTCGCTGAACGATTGATTGGTTTGTAATATCCGTTACTTTGAGGACATCGATTTGTTTGTTCAGCTGTTTTGTCAGCTGTTCGATGTCTTTCTCCTGGTCTACATGGACGACGAACGTGATGCGTGATACATCTTGAATCTCAGAATGGCCGACCGTAATACTTTCAATATTGTAGTGTCTTTTCGTAAAAAGGCCTGTGATTCTGTTCAGTACGCCTGATCGATTTAATACAGTCAACACAATAATTCTTTTCAAGGTTTCACCCCCACCATCTCATGAAGTCCTTTCCCCGGTGCTACCATCGGGAATACTTTCTCATCTCTCGCTACATTGACATCGATGAAAACAGGCTCTCTAGAGGTTAAGGCTTCTTCGAGTTTTTCTTGCGCCTCTTCGTCTGATGAGATTCTGATCCCTTTAATGCCATAAGCTTCAGATAATTTCACGAAGTCTGGCTGCTCTGAAAATTTAGAATGTGAGTAGCGTTCTTCGTAAAAAATTTCTTGCCATTGTCTTACCATTCCAAGACTGTGATTATTCAGAACAATCACTTTCACTGGAAGGTTCAGCTCACGGATAACGGCAAGTTCTTGCAGGGTCATTTGAAAACCTCCGTCTCCTAAAATCGCCACAACCGTTGCCTCTTGATCAGCTAGCTGCGCGCCAATCGCTGCCGGTAAACCAAATCCCATTGTGCCAAGCCCACCAGATGTCACCCACTTATCGGCATTTTCAAATGGATAGAACTGTGCAGCCCACATTTGGTGCTGTCCGACATCAGTTGCCACAATGGCTTCACCTTTTGTAAATTGATGAATGTATTCGATCAGCTTTTGAGGTTTAAAACCTTCAGCTTCGTTTTCAACGTACCAGAGTGGATATTCTTCCTTCCACTGATTTAGCTGGCTCTTCCACTCGTCTGATTCACCTTGTTTCCCGTCCTGCTTGATCAGTTCTTGAAGCACTAGCTTACTGTCACCAACAACTGGGATATGGGTGTGAATGTTTTTACCAATTTCCGCTGGGTCGATATCAATATGAGCCACCTTCGCATGCTTTGCAAAATGATTGAGGTTGCCGGTTACCCTGTCATCAAATCTCGCTCCGATTGAAATGAGTAAGTCACATTGATGTAGTGCCATGTTCGCTGCATATGTGCCGTGCATACCCGCCATTCCTAGGAATAGAGGATGCTTTGCCGGGAATCCACCAAGCCCAAGCAATGTATGGGCGACAGGGATTTGCTGCTGCTCTACATATTGCCTTAATTCTTCCGACGCTTTGCCATGAAGAACGCCAGCTCCTGCTAGAATAACTGGTTTCTTTGCTCTGCTTACAGCTTCTACTAACTTGCGAATTTGCAAATAATTCGGCTCAATTTTCGGCTGATAACCAGGCAAATCGATTGGCTGATCGTATTCAAATGTCCCTTCAATACCAGCGACATCTTTTGGAATATCAATCAAGACTGGACCAGGTCTGCCGGTTGTTGCGATGTGAAATGCCTCTTTAATGACACCCGGTAACTCTTCTGGACGTCTCACTTGATAGCTGTGTTTTGTGATTGGCATTGTGATACCAAGTACATCTGCTTCTTGGAATGCATCTGATCCAATGACTGAGGTTGCCACCTGTCCAGTGAAGATAACCATAGGTAGTGAATCAATCATCGCATCTGCAATTCCTGTGACTAGGTTTGTTGCCCCCGGTCCTGATGTGGCAATAACAACGCCTGGTTTACCAGATACTCTTGCGTATCCCTCCGCTGCGTGAATCGCTCCTTGCTCATGTCTTGGCAGAACATGAAATAAACCAGAATCGTAAATTTTATCGTAGATTGGTAAAACGGCTCCGCCAGGATAACCAAAAATGACTTCTACTTTTTCTCTTTTGAGTGCTTCAATTAACATGAGTGCACCGTTCATCGTTTGTGGTGCATTTGATTTTTCCGTCTCCATTTGTACATTTGTCCCCATTTGATTTCCTCCTCTTTGTCTTGCTTCAGTCAAGTCCTTTCACCCTTTTCCATTCAAGATAGAGATATGAGACCATATAAAAAAGCCTTCTCACCCCACAATGACACTACTTTTCACTAGGTCAAAGGGGCGAAAAAGCTTTGTTTTTCGCGGTACCACCCTTGTTCACGGCAAATCATGCTGCCGTCTCATGGACATCTTTCATCCATTTTGGTAACGAGTGATGCAATGTCACTCGGTCTGCCCTACTATCATTTCAAGCAGACACTCAGAGGTGAGTTCACTTTAGAAAGTAACACCGGTTTCCAGCTAGCACCGGCTCTCTGTAGATACTGACTCTAAAGCTACTAGTCCTCTTCAACGTTTATCGATATCTATTTAGCTTGCGTGAATGTTCTCATCGGTAAAGACTACTTTTTCTCCTTCTTCAACGACTCGCTTGCGGAATTGTTCAAGAAGTTTGTTTGTGTGGAACCCTGGCTTTCCTTCGCCAATGATACGGCCGTCAACTTTTACAACAGCGATGACTTCGGCAGCGGTTCCTGTCAGGAAGACTTCTTCAGCTGTATACACATCATGTCTTGTGAAAGGTTCTTCTTTCACTTCGTAGCCTAAGTCTTCTGCAATCTCCATGATGGCATTTCTTGTGATGCCTTCAAGAGCGCCGATATAACCTGGCGGTGTATAGAGCTTACCTTTTTTATAAATAAACACATTGTCTGCAGAACCTTCTGCCACGTACCCTTGATCGTTCAGCATCAGCGCTTCACTCACACCGGCCATATGGGCTTCGATTCGGACAAGAATGTTATTCAAATAGTTTAATGATTTCACTTTTGGACTTAGTACGTCAGGACGATTTCGCCTTGTCGGTACTGTCACAATATCAATACCTGTTTCATATAGGTGCTTTGGAAAGATGGCCAGCGGCTCTACAATGATCACTGTGTTGGCTCTCCCGCAGTTGTTTGGATCTAAGCCAAGATCACCGGCTCCTCTTGAGACAACAAGGCGGATATAGGCATCTTTTAGGCCGTTCCTTTCAACTGTATGAATCATTTTTTCAGTGAGCTCCTCAAGTGAATATGGAATGTTCAGCATAATGGATCTAGCGGAATCATACAGGCGATCTAAGTGTTCTTTCATTCGAAAGATATTTCCGTTATATACACGTATTCCTTCGAACACACCGTCACCATATAAGAAGCCATGATCATAAACTGAAATTTTCGCATCCTCTTTTTTCACGAGTTCATCGTTTAAAAAGATCCACTGTTCCTTTTGGTCTTCCATCTTCAGTGAGCACCCTCTCTTTCAAACAAAAAGTAGTTGAATTTTCAGACACTTTATATTGAAGTGTCTCACGCTTACTCTGCGTGTCTGTTTGCTTTTGTTGAACCCATCTTACGCCGCTTTCCATACAGTGTCAACAGCATTTTTAAAATTATTAGACAATTTAGACTAATCAAAATAAAATGTATACGCTTACACCTTTGCTAGACAAGGAATGAAAAAACTTAAAATTTTTTGTATTTTTTCTTCAATTTATTTACTCTACATGAACGGTTTTCTTTTGAACAAGCTTTTGTAATATTTTTTCACACGGTTTTTGAAGAATATTGTGAGATTTCATTGCGTTTGTTTTTTCCTTCAGCATGCCTTTCTAAAGCGTTTTCCTATGAATTTGTGATAGAATGAGAGCATCTAATAGAAGGAGGGCAATACATGGCTAACATCAGAGGTTATATCGGAACGTATACAAAGGGAGACAGCAAAGGAATCTATTCTTTTACTTTAAATACGGACAAGCAGCAGATTGAACAAGTAGAAGTGGCTGCAGAACTTGAAAATCCTACATATTTAACTGTCTCAGATTCTCAAAAGTTTGTGTATGCTGTTGTGAAAGAAGGAGCACAGGGCGGTCTTGCTGCGTATCAAATTGATGCCGACACCGGCGCACTTCGTTTCATCAACCAAGAGCTTGCCGATGGGGCTTCTCCTTGTCACGTCAGCGTGGATAGCCAAACGAAAACGGCGTTTACGGCAAACTATCATAAAGGAACAGCAGAGATGTACGAAATTGATGCTGAAAACGGCTCAGTGATCCGCACGCTGTCACAGGCGCAACATGAAGGCACTGGACCAAACGAAGACCGTCAAGAAAAACCGCACACTCACTTTATGGGTTTGACACCTGATGAACAATTTGCAGTAGCTGTTGACCTTGGCACAGACGGAATTTATACGTATAAGAAAGAAAACGGCAAACTTGAGCTTGCCCATACATTTGAAACAAAACCAGGCAGCGGCCCTCGTCATATCACATTCCACCCAACGAAACCTGTGGCCTATGTCATGACAGAGCTCAGCTCAGAGGTCATTGTACTTCGTTACTTTGAAGATGGTCATTTCGAAGAGATCCAAACGATCGCAACCATTCCTAATGACTTCACAGAGAATAATCAAGGCAGCGCCATTCATGTGTCTTCTGACGGTCAATTTGTGTATGCAGGAAATCGTGGACATGACAGCATTGCCATTTTCAAAGCAGATGATGACGGCAAACTAAGCCTCGTTGACATTGCTTCATCTGAAGGAAATTGGCCTAGAGACTTTGTCCTTGATCCAACAGAAGAATTTCTCGTCGGCTCAAACCAAGAATCTAGCAACCTTGTGTTATACAAACGTGACAAAGAAACCGGTCGACTCACTGTCTTACAATCAGACATCACCGTTCCGCATCCGGTTTGTGTGAAATTTTTAGGATAATGAAAAAAGCCTCCGTTTAGGAGGCAATAGATTGTTGACAAAGGGCTAAAATGAACTTTATTTTAGCCCTTTGTCTTTTTTTCAGCGTAGTTGAAAACCCTTGAAGTCTAGGAAGAACGAGCACCGGAGCGCAGGACTGACAAAGAATGCGAGGGTTTGTCTACACGCTGAAGCCTCCGTTTAAGAGGCTTTTCTTTAAGCAGACGGCATACCGCCATCTTCAAGCTTTTGATCAATGAAAGACGTATCGCTTTTTTCACCGAACCATTTTCCCAGCCTGTCTTTCGCTTTTCCTTTGACATCGTCATCAATGTACATTGCCACTTGAAGCAGAGCAAATGTGATGGCGCCTAGATCATCTGTGTAGCCGATCCCCACCAATGTATCAGGGATCAGATCAATCGGAAGGATAAAGTACCCTAGCGCCCCAATAATGAGGGTCTTCGCTTTAACCGGTACTTCGGGTTTTTGCAATGTATAATAAAGTAATAACACAGCATAGACAAGAGAAACTCCAGCTTTTTGTGCCGTCTTTTTTAACTTTTCCCAAAAGGCATGATCATTAAAATGCTTCTTTGAACGCTTTAATAGTTCTTTTTTCTCAGAACGATTCATCGTATCGCCTCCATATTCAGCATAGCCCTTCCACCTTATTTATACAAGAAATCCACTCATTCGACAAACAAAAAGCAGCAGAAAGCTGCTGCGTTCTACTGCTCTTTGTAAAATTTTTCGATCGCCTTATCGATATATACCCATCCTTTATACGACACATGAATCGTATCCTTAAAGAAATATGGGTCATACTCATGAGAAGTCAAATCTGCGACTTCATACCCATTATCTCGAATTTGACGATTGATTTTTTGATAATAATCTGTACGTCCCTCTTTCGGAAAACCAGTGTAATCATACCATTTTCCGTTGACGGGAATCGTCACGAATAAAGGCTTCGCCCCTGCCTGTTTTAAAATATCCAGCATGATCTGGAAATCTTTATATTCAGGTGATGCTGCATAAGAATTGTCACGACGAGAATCCTTCATCTTTTTCATGATCGGCTTCAGCTTTCGATCAAACAATCTCTGATCAATATAAAACGGGTTGTCCCCTGCTTTTTCAGATCCTAAGACGCTTGCTTCTTTTTCAAGCTCAGTCCATGTTTTCCCTTTCACTGAAGGAGACGGACGATGCTTGCGCTCATGCCCAGACCCGATCGTATAGTACATGTCTTTCTTTTGAAGCATGCCATAATACATTTTTGCAATAGGAGAAATCGCGCCATAAGCGAATTTGTTCCCAGAAAGCTCTGCTTTAAAAAGCTCTGTGATGACCATGTCGTTCTTTACTGCCTTAAACTTCATGATTCTTTTGATAAGCTCTTTTTTCACAGCTGGATCAATTTCTTTATTATAAGCGAGATCAAGCGCCTGAAGCGCTGAATAGTTAGGAGCAAAGTGATTCTCGTCTGATCCCCCTTTGACAAACCACTGCGGGGACACGATAAACACAAGCTTTTTCCCTTTTAACTCATCCATATGCGCTGCAAAGTTCATGGCATGAATTAATGATTGCGATCCACCTTTTCCAACAAGATAAGGTGTAAACCCTTGAGGATTTTCATGAAAGAAATTCGAAGGGTGATATGGATCAAAACGGGATAGTTCAGAAGATCCATAGATCGGCAAATAAGTTGGATCTTTTAGCATTTCATCTTGTAAATAAAGCCCTTGGAACATCCCTGGATCTAATTCTGTGGCTGACTTTTGTAATTTGTCTTTTGGGATCAGATGTGAGAGCCATGCATTTGGTACAAGAAGAACACCAATGAATAGAACAGCCGCTAAAATAAGCGGCCCAAAAAAACGCTTTTTCATTACTTCATCTCTGCCAGCTGCTCAGCAATGTGATTCGGTGTATCCCACACATCACGATCAAACTCTGTGATCGGAACAGTAATTCCAAGTTGACTTTCAATTGCCATAAGTAGTTCTACTGTACCAAATGAATCTAGAAGACCTTCGTCAAAAATTGCAATCTCTGGATTTTCTTTCACAACGTCGTCCTGACAAACCTCTGCAATAATACCGTATACTTGATTTTTAAATTCCATAATTTTCTACTCCCTTAATCATTAATGATGAAATGGTTTTCCTGAAAAAATATAAAATCCGAAACAAATCACATGGAATGTAATGATGATCGACACAACCATTGTGACCTTATTATCCGGCCACCACTTGTGCTTTTTATTCCACTTCTCAAATAAATTGTAACCGGACATCACAACTGCATGGTATAGTCCGTAAATAATGTATTGAAGGGCGAGACCATGCCAAGCACCCATCAATAGAAAGAGGACAAAGTACCCAATATTTGATACAGCCATTCGGTTCTTGATCCACTTCTTCTTTGTCATAAAGAACACAAATCTCATAAACACATAATCTCTGAACCAGAAGGATAGCGACATGTGCCAGCGATTCCAGAAGTCTTTAATATTACGGCTGATAAACGGTTTATTAAAGTTTTCTGGTGATTTAATGCCCATGATATAACTCACACCTACAGCAAATGCTGTATATCCAGCAAAGTCAAAGAACAAATACATACTGTACGCATACATATACGTTAACTGTTGAACAAAGTGACTGCTGCTAATGTGATGAATATTCATGAGAATATACGTGTGAATGAGATAACCAATAATGAACTTATATAAGAACCCAATAAAAATTTTATGAATTCCGGCGTATAAAAGATCACTGTAAGCTTCCTTTTCAGGCGGTGTATCCATATCCTTTTCAAACCGGCGGTAACGATCAATTGGACCTGATGAAATCGTCGGGAAAAAGACAATGAAATAAACCAAACGGTGAATCGGGATTTTCTTTTTAATCAAGCCGTCTCTTGTCTCGATAATTAACTGAACACCTTTAAATGTTAAGTACGAGATCCCCAAAAAGCTCAGCCAGTTCATTGGCGGCGGTTGATGCGGCTGATGAGTTAAAAAGAACGGTAAAATCTTTGATAGCACAAGCGGCAAAATCGATGCCACCACTGCCATATAGAAGACAGACGCACGGTTCGCCTTCAGCCGGTACGCAAGGTATAGGCGGATGATCAAGACTTGCCACACTGTAAACAAGAACAGCAACAAAGCGCCATGTGCATCCTTTGAGAAAATAAGCGCGAGTGCCACAACCGTTGCAAACATGTTGTAGCCCTGCATTCTTTTGCCGCGTAGACCAAGAATCATCGTCGGCAAAAGAAGAATACCAATTAGAATGAAGAAAAAGAATGAACTAAACGGGATCATAGAAGAACCTCTTTCGCGATTCTTTTACGGTCAACCTTCCCGTTTGGCGTCATGTACAGCTGCTCAAGATAAACAAACTTTCTTGGAATCATGTACGCAGGAAGTGAATCCGCCATTTCTTTCTTAATCGCACTTGTCAGCTGATATTCTTTTTCAAAGGAATGCGCTGCTGGAACAATGGCTGCAATCAAGTACTCCACATGACCGTTTGGCTGGAATGGCACAATCACACAAGCATTGACATACGTTGTCTCGCTCACATGATATTCAATTTCTTCAAGCTCCATCCGGTATCCATGTAGCTTAATTTGATAGTCCAGACGACCGTGGCACGTAATCAAACCATCCTGCGCCACACCTGCGTCACCTGTGCGGTAAGCAGGGCGTCCTTCGTATTCAAAGAACACTTTATCCGTTAAGGCTTGTTCACCTAAGTAGCCTCTCGTGACGCTTGGCCCCACGATGACAATTTCCCCTTTTTCCCCATCAGGGAGTGTCTTGCCTTCTTCATCTAATATGACGATTTCTGTATCCGGTTTGGCATAACCCACTGGTAAAGAATCGTGCTGATCAAGAATCTCCTGCGTGACTTCAATCGATGTAATTGCAACAGTTGCTTCAGTTGGACCATAAGTATTAAAGACCTGCGCCTTAGGAAAACGCTCAAGAAGCGCGCTTGCTACAGAGACAGGAAGTGCCTCTCCGCAGAACAAGAAAACTTTCAACTCTGGTAAAAGCTCCCCTGTAAAGGAAGGATCCATTAAGCACATTTGGACAAAGGAAGGTGTTGATGTCCACACTTCAACGTCAGATTGACCAAGCGCTGCAAACATATCCTTTGGCTTATTCACAAGATCTTTCACTAAACAGTACAGCGTGCCGCCTGATTGAAGCGCTGGATATAGATCCATCACTGATAAGTCAAAAGAAAATGGCGCTTGATTTAAGAACGTGCGCCCCTCACCAATTGGGAAGTCGCGGCACATCCACTCTGTAAAACTTTCTAAATTATTGGCTGTTACCTGAACGCCTTTCGGTTTTCCTGTACTGCCAGACGTATAAATAATGTAGAAAACATCATCTTGTTGAACCCACTGCGTGGACGGCGGTGCTTCTTTTTCAAGTGCTAAAAGCGATGCCGCACTCTTCACTTCAATGTGTTCTTCTACACCTGGTACAGCCTGCTCATTTGCACAAATCAATAGACTGGCTTTTGAGCTTTCAATGATTGAGACGATGCGCTCGACAGGTATTGAGATGTCGACCGGAATATAAGGTCTGCCTGATTTCACAGTACCTAAAAAAGAAATCAGCATCTCTGGCTCCATATGACCGTAGACAATGACAGGTGCACTGTCAGTTGCGACTGGATCGATCGCACCAGCCATTTGGTCTGATAGACGCCAAAGCTCATCATATGTGATCGAAGCATGTTGAGAAACAAATGCTGGCTGTGTCGGTTTCGTTTGTTGGTATTCATGAATCGTGTGTAATAGTTTCATAGTTTAATCTCCAATTAAAAATCGTTGTAAATGAATGATCCCGTATTTGCTGTATGGAATCCGTAAATAAAGAACAATAATAGCAAAATAAGTAAGTAAAAGCTTGTATATCCTATCCATTTTACAGACTTATTTTCTGATAGCTTTTTGAATAGCATATTGATAACCTCTTTTCTTTTGACACTTATAAAGACGCATGGATCATCAAAAGAGTTTCATATCAAAACATAAAAATTTTAAGAATTGATGAAAAAAAGATGTCCAAAGTATGAACGTGTCTTCGGGCAAAGCTGTCTTATTGTAACAAAGATTTAATGTAATTGAAATGAAATGGAAGCTTAAATTTGCCTTAAAATTGGTGAAAACTGTCGAACAAACGTAAAAGCCACCTAGTTTGACTAGATGGCTTTGATGTTATTTACTTTTTATATTTATTCACTTCGAACATGAGAATGTTGTTGAATACCACATAGTCCTTTTTACTTTCAAAAGGACCTTTGTTGTTGTCATGCTCGTCAATTTCATAAAACCCTGGACCTTCGCCAGCATCACGTTTTTTGTACCATGATAGGAAGGCGTTGACTTCTTTCATTGAAAGGTCATACTCCTTTTGCAAACCATTGACCATTGTGATGATGAGAAGAGCATCGCCGTCTTCATCGGTTGCATTATCGTCTTTAGGCGGTGTGGTTGGTTCTGGGTCTTTGTCGCCTGGGGTTTCGGTGTTGTTTTCTTGAGGTAATGCTTCTTTTAGAGAGATTGATAAGACAGATTTAAATTTCTCTCTTGCACGAGGCACATCACCATTTGTGTTTTCTTCTCCCCCAATGATATAAAGGTTATCATTGACAATGGCAGCGGAGTGTCCCTTTCTATAAAAGGTTTTAGGTGTTTGAACACTATACCATGTTCCTAAAATTACATCATGTACCGATAATCTAGCAGTTCCACCTGTAAGTAAAACTTTATTATTGTAAACAGCTGTCGCATAATACCCCGCTGACCAACCACCTTGCTTTTTCATCCACCTATCTGTGTCAGGGTCGTATTCACCAACCATTTTATTTAAACCCTCTGTTCCCCCAGATAAATATAACTTACCATCTATCTCATTTAACGTTCCGGCAGTCACAATATAATCTAAAGAACTTTTCTTTTCCCACTTTTTCGTATCTGGGTCATAGCTGTATGTTTTCATTTGATAGTTACCTTCTTTTGCGACAACTAAAATTTTCCCTTTTACACTGCTCGCATATATTCTATATGGTGAGACTTTTGTTTCCAGTGGAATATCTTCAAGCTTTTCCCACGAATCATTTTTAGTATTATAAACTTCTACTGTCTTTACTACTCCATCTGTAGACATTCCACCTATGACATATATTTGGTCATTTAAAATTGCCGTAGCAGCCCCATATCTAGGAGTTGGCATTGATGTTTTACTTGACCATTCATTTTTCTCAGGATCATAAACAAAAGTTTGATCTGCACCTTGTCGTTGAGTTGGCCCCTGACCTCCTATGATATATATCTTGCCGTCAACTACTCCACTACTAGCACCAACACGTGCCTCGGGCAAATCTGCTTGATCTTTCCACTCTACTGTTTCCGCTTGTACCGAATGTAACGGATAAATTAATGACGAGATAAATAAGAAGAATATTAATCCTAATTTTTTCAAGAAAATCACTCCTTAAAATTGTGTACCCAACATTTATCGGTTTTTTCATGACTTTCTTCATACTTTTGTTATATTTTTAATAATTTAGCACTTTATTATCTAATACCGATTCACTAATCATTGTATGTTTATCTATTTTTCTTCCGTTCAAATTTTATTTATTTCAATTTTATGTCCTTCACGATTTCTATAAAGACACTATCATCAGAAACAAATAAAAAACCCATAGTTTCATGGGTTTTTCTCATCAGTTCATTATAAGAAAATCCGTCACAAGGCAAGCAGGTTCTCCGTTTTCATCCAGCCCCAAAAGCTTGGGTACATCCCGTCACCGAAGCCTGTTGTAAACATGGCAATGTCCACCTTGTCATGAAATCGGGCGACAAGCCAGTCCCATGTGTGCTTGTAGTTTTTCTCAAGCGCTTCTGCAAATTCCTCATAGAAATAAAAATCATTCTCCTCTTTATAGCGCTTATCCCCATAAGCTTGTAAATATAATGCAGCCTCAGCATCCATGAAACAGCCCATCCCCAGTATTTACACCGTAACCGTAAAACTCGTCTTCTTTCAAATGTTTGAGTTCCTGCCCCGCTCTTGTAGCAAGCTCCCATTCTATTGCTTGCTCGTTTGTAAACTTGATCATTGCATAGGCTATGCGTTCGTCTCCGCTTTCTAACCGCTTAACTAGAAGTAGAATAGGATATTTCCCTTGAGCAACCTTCCTCGTAAAAGATTGGTCACCTTCTGAAACAAAAGGATCACAGGCAACGATTTGACCGCTCGTGATCTCGATATAGCCTAACTGTTTTGAAAATAGTTGATCATCTTCTGAGCTGATAGATGTCTCTCGCGTTTCATATAATAGGTTTTTTGGGTTGATATTGTACAAGTAATCATTCCTTTCATTGTTTTTCTGTAGCGTTTGGGATTATGTAGTTTTCTCTGCTATGTCTTTTATTCCTGTTTTATTTTCCTAATTTAATCCTTCAAAAGAAAACCTGTAACGAGACAAGCGTCCTCTCCATTCTCATCAATCCCACAAAACCAGTAGAAAAGATCGCTAAATCAACTTTCTCCTGAAAGCACGCGACTAACCAGCTTCTTGTATCCTCATAACGTTTCTCCAATTCCTCATTACCCTTTTGGCTTTGTTCGGAAAGTATAAATGTCAGTCAAAGCATGATCATCTATAAAATAACCATTTCTAGTATCAACGCCGTAACCATAGAACTGCTCCCTCTATAAATCACCTTCTATCTGCCCGATAACGCAAGCTCACTTCACACTACTTTTGCTACTAAACTTTATAGTCACATATGCAAATACGTTCATCTTTATTTTTAATATTTAATAGCACTGAATACTTTCCTGATTAAATAGTTGTTTAAACGGTTCTATTTAAAATAAAATAAAAGAATAACAAGTAACTATTTATTAGTAGGAAGCTCTATCTCTCTAATATACTTACAATACATTTATTCTTCATCCTGAAAGGTTTAAAACTTTTTGAGATAAAAAAGCATTACTCAGTATCAAGAGCCACAATAAAAAGCATCATAAATGGAAATTACAGGAGTTATTTTTATTAGGCTTACATCGAATACAAAGAAAAACATCCTAGAAAGGTATAGAAATTATTTGAAAATCAGATTAATTTCTAGAAGTTCAATTTTAATACCATAACTTATTAACTATAATAACAAAATAACAATTTAACTAAATATATGTTGCATAGCAAAGCTAAAGGCTTACATAATAGAAATATACAAAAATATATTTGTAGAGGAGAATACAACATGGATAGATTAAAGCTCATGATTTTGAAAAATATCAAAGCATCATGAAAAAACAGCTAGGAGACAGGTATATCTTTCCTCAGCAGGTATTTCAGCATACCTTTATTGTACAAAATATTATTAGTTATGATGAAAATTTAGATGAGGTTATTTATATTCCCTATGTTGCTACTAACATTCATGATTTTTACATGAGTGGCTATCTTAAAGGTTTGTCAAATGGCTTAATTACATTGATGGAGGCTATAGTTTCTCATAATGATAAAGAAGGATTTGCTTTTCCATATCAGTATTACACAGATTCTCATCTGCTTTTTATAGCTTTCTGTAATGTCAGCATTATACATGCGTAATCATATTCCCTTATAAACCAATAAAAAAATACATCACAAGTAAATAAATGCAGACAATAGTCTGTGGAATGTAGTTGGCCAATATTAGAAAATATTGTATGAAGGAGGTGATACATTTTGCCCTTAGAAGAGAATCTTGGTTCCTTAATAAGAGAATACAGAAAAGAAAAAGGAATATCTCAAGAGAAATTAGCAGAGCTTTGTCAGTTAGACCGAACATACATAAGCCTGATTGAGAGAGGATTAAGAAGTCCAACTGTTAATACAATGATTAAGGTTACAAGGTCATTAGGATTAAATGTATCTGAATTCTTCAGCAAAATAGAAGAGATTGATAAAAATCTAACAGACAGGATGAAGAATAAGATGCATAGCTATATAGTAAGTGACAATGATGTGATTTATGAAGACACTTTAATTTTGACAAAAGAACAAATTGTGGAAGCAATTATGGCTACAAATGAAAATCTAAAAAAACTCCATCAAATAACAATTGAATCGGGTGTACAGGTTTTTGAAGCTTTAGGAATGAGAAATCTTAGTGGTTTTATTGGTGAATTTTTTGTAAGTAGCCTAGAATTAGTAGCAAATAAAAAGCTGTCAAAAAACCCACATCAAGATGGTTATCCTGACTTATTAATGACAGACTCAAGGGAGGCATATACATATTTTGAATCAATAGTTGATTATATTGATGGAAAAATGTACCCCAAACAAAAAAGTTTATTTAGTCCTTTTAAATATGGAGGATTAGAGGTTAAGGCAACATGTGGTTCTACTCCACCTGCAAAAAAAGTTCCAAAACCTTTAATTGGTGAACAAAGAATTGGTCTTTTAACTGGATTTGATTGGAAGGCACATCACAGAGAAACTAACAATCTTATCGGAATTTACTGGGATTTCCTACATGGTCTCCCTACAATTTGTGCAGTATTCTATAGAAATGACCTATCAGAAAATGACTGGGGGAATATTGTGAAACCTAAAGAAGGAGGGGGTAGGACTACAAGTGTATCAATTATGAATTCAAAGGGTGTTAAAAAAATGTGTGAAAATTGGATAGCAGTAATTGATAATGATGAATATACTTCAAAATTATCAAATTCAAAATGGATTGGATACAATGTTAAATAATTTGATCTATAAAGAGAGCCCAGTTTTGGGCTTCTCTTATAAAAATGTTAGTTGCTTATATGAATTCTTAAATCTATCATGAGCTCCTTTTTCAATAGAAATTAAGTTTCTACATATCAGGTCAATTAACTTTGGAGGGACACTTTCGCCAATAGAATCTCGAATAAGCCCAGTGTTGGCCATCTTTCCATTGATTTCAAAAGAATAATCATAGTCACTAATACTCTGTATAATTGTTGCTTCATAAATAGATAATACTCTATTCTGCTCAGGATGTAATTTATTATCAGAACATGCATATTGAAAATTTTGTGTTAAGGTACTCGCAGGCTCATCCCACTTCATCCTCTTGTAAGCACTTGTATAACCCTTCATCAACCGCTTTTCCCCAGTTTTATTGTCAAATACATATGGTCTAGGAAGTAAAGATCCGCACATTTCACAGTAGAGGGGTGTATCAGTATTGAATTTATTTATTCCATCTTTCTTATTTTTAGTAGCTCCATGCCTTCTATTCCCATCATACTCACACTCTGGATTAATACATTGATTGTTAAATGCTGTTTCTCCTTCTGGAGTGTGCTTAACCCAAGTATATTTCTTTTCGTCAAGTGTATTTACAAAATGCAATTCATGAAAATCTTTATCCTTTTCTTTGCCTTTCTGACCATCTAATTTTGGCAATCCAAATATAGCCTCTCTAACAGTCACCCATTTTTGCTTACCTTCTTCCCCTAATTGTGAATGTGTTGTTTGAGGAAGAAAACTCTTATTAATCCCAAAGAAGTCTTTTCCATTTTCTGACCGAGTAAAGATTGTAATTAGCCTTTTTCTATTTTGAGGGACCCCATAATCTGCTACATCAACAACTTCTGCAGTTCCAACATAATCCTCACCTAATCGAAACCTTATATAATCGATAATGTTTACCATTCTATCTCGCTCATCTAAAATAACAGTATTTCTCATCTGCGGAACATTTTCAAAAATAACCCACTTAGGTCTAAGTGCAGTTATTATATCTAAGGAAGGTATAATTAACCGATTCCTCTCATCTAACTTTGGTCTTAATCCTTTTCGAAACTCACTTAACAGTTTACCAGCACCATTGGGAGACATCCCTTGACAAGGAGGTGTCGCCATAACTAAAAATAACTCTTCTTCAAAGTTATCATTATAGTAATTTATAATATCATTTTTCAATTCATTTATGTCTCCAAGAAAATTACAGCTTTCAGTATGGTTAGCAGCAAAAAGTTTCATTCTATCTGGCAATAATTCGCAGTTTGCTACAGTATGAATGTTGTTTTTTCTTAAACCTAAATCCCCTATTCCCGATGAACTAAAAAGACTAATTGCATTCAATAATATCACCTCTAACATATTTATCAGAATTTCATTAAATAAACTTTGTTAACTAAGGATTTTAATACTTCTATTGAAAAACCCTGAAATTATAACATTTAGGTTGAGCATACTAAGTGTATATTTGTTTCTACATTGTGTAAAGAATTGAATTTGGATAGGCATTAATATTAAACATGGATTGATACTTTTTAATGTTCAGTTATATTCAATACCCCTTTCCCTAGCTATGCTGTACAGAGAGGCTCTACTGACCTTTGTTATCTCACATATTTCTTTTACAGTCTTTCCATTCTCAGCTCTATTAGCAAGCCAATCTAATGCTTGATTCATTGATTTATTCTTTTCAGTGTATTTCTTAGGCTTACCTTTATACTTTCCTTGAGCTCTGGCTAGTGCAATTCCTTCCCTCTGCCTCTCCAGTATTTCTTTTTCCCATTCAGCTACAGAGAGCAGGATATTTCTCAAAAGTTTAGATGTAGCTGTACCATCAAACAGCCCCATATTAAGTACATGGAGCTTTATGCCCCTCTCTGTAAGTTCCTCAAGAAGGGCAATACCCTCCTTTATATTTCTTGCAATCCTGTCAAGTTTAGTTACTACAAGGGTATCTCCTGTCTCAAGAATGGTCAACAGAGCCTGTAGACCTACTCTATTACCGTTTTTGCCTGTTGCCTTATCTTTATATATTTTATTTACTCCTACCTGAGTGAGAGCCTGTAACTGTACTTCTAGGCTCTGTTCTGCTGTTGATACCCTTGCATATCCATATTGTTTAGCCATGTAACCTCCTGCAGACCTATTAAAATAGACACTACACTACTAAACCAGTATAATCAATGTCAACCAAATTGTCTATTTTAAATAGAGTCTAAATAGACACATCATAATACTAAGAAATTGTTACTATCAACATCAGTAAAAGGAAAGAAACTCAAAAGATTACATCTGTCGAGTGAGCCTGTTTTACCTCCTACCTATGGCGCTACCCCCTATGAAAAGATGGGAGAACTGCACAGAAAATGCAAATAATAAAATTTACTTTATTTTATATTTATTTCCATACGATTTGCACCATTAATAAATAAAGAAAACCTTATACCGTTTAAAGCAGAGGCTCAAGATATTTATAGATATTCCCTTAGATTATCGGCAACATCCTCGACTTCTAAATCAAGATACTGAGTGGCAACAGCTAAATTAGAATGTCTCAGAGCTTTTTTAGATATTAAAGCACGATTAACCCTCTTATCTCATAGACTCTTGGCATATCCCCTTCTTAGAGCATAAGGATCACTGTTATTTAAGGCATATCTTTTAAAGTATTTGTGGAGTTGCTTGGAGATGACATTATTTGTAGACTTATTATCAAATGATGTCCCTTTGTAGCTGATGAACAGATAAGAGTTTTTCTCTGTCTATAATACTCTCTTATCTTGTTATTCTGCATAATTAATATTTTCAACAAATTCAGTAGTTCATCATCAAGAGGCAACCTTAAAAGTTTATGTTTTTTAAAATTGTGCTATTCATACAAAACAGCTTATTCCTAAAATCAATACGTTTTTCTTGAAGCTAACCCAATGTATTATTCTGACTCCACTTCTATAAAGAATTAGGACTGACACTGCATTATTAATGCAATGCCAAAACTTAGAATTAACCTAGCCATTATTGAAACACTTCACCAACATAGATTTGAGGCACTTTAGTCTGGTCAGTTTTGTCTCGCTAGATACACCTATTGAGTTGAGCCATGAATAGGTGGTATCTGTCTGTTGTAATACCCTCAAGGTACTTTAAATTTGCAGCTTTTCTAAACTGTGCCATGTAGTTTATATATAGCCAGGGATTGTTCTATCCCTGTAGCCACTACCACTAACTTTCATTTAGTGAATGATATTTCCCATTACATTGTCTAAGTCTCTACCATCTTCCTTATTTGATGCTGTTACTGTGATGGATGGCTCAGAGAACTTTTTAGTTAACTCAGTGAGCTTATCCTTTACCCCTATGCCTATTTCCTGTTTATAAAGGTTAATACCTGCTCCTACCTCAAAGATACCTTTCTTCTTTTCATATTATCTGCTCCAGTGAAATTAAATTTGGAGGCAATAGAAAATTGCAGGGGTATTATAGGGATAAAAAAAGAGATGCTTCCACAGTGTTCTAAATTGTGTTAGCATCCCTTATCTGGTCAAAAATTATATCATATTAAGTTTTAAACTGCTATATAATGACGTCCCAGGAGAGATTCGAACTCCCGACCGACGGCTTAGAAGGCCGTTGCTCTATCCTGCTGAGCTACTGGGACATGTTGTTATGTAGTGTGCTTTGGCGTATTACCTCAGCGACAAGATTTATTATATTACTATTGTTCTTTAAAGTCAACGGTTTTTCGAAAGTTTTTTCATAAGGGGGCAAATGCTGCACCCTTATGAAATACCTTCCAATGTGACAGTGTTTTCGAGGTCTTGTATGACGTGACCTTCGTCCGTGAAAAACTGTACGTTTGCTTCGCTTCCATCTAGTGTCAGTATAGCATAGCTGCGCTCTTTGCGCACTCTTGGCAGGTGCACGCTGCCTGGGTTAATGAGCAGTTTTCCTCTTAGCAGCTCACTGCCAGGGATGTGCGAGTGGCCAAAGCAGATAATGTCTGCGCCTAGCTCTTCTGCACGGTAGTAGACTTGGAGCAAGGATTGTTTGATGCCATGCAGATGTCCGTGAGTGAGAAATAGTTTTCCGCCTCCGTCGAGTGGGAGCAGGAGCTCTTCTTCAAAATCGCCCATAAAGTCACAATTTCCTTTGACGACTTTGTATCCTTCGAGTGCTGGGTGGTTCGTTTCGAGTTCTGAATCTCCGCAGTGAATCATCATGTCCACTTCAGCCGCATGCCGTTTGGCAATGGTTTGAAGTTCGTCTGTGAGTCCATGACTGTCACTAATGATGAGTATCTTCATGGCTTCATTCCCCCTTATTCATTTGCGTCTAGCAGTGATGAAAGCTTTTGAAGCGCGACCGCTCGATGGCTGATCTTGTTTTTCTCCTCTGGTGATAACTCGGCCATCGTCTGGTCTTTGTCTTTGACGATGAAAATTGGGTCGTATCCGAAGCCGTTTTCGCCGATCGGTTCTTCGGCGATGAAGCCTTCTACTGATCCTTCTACCGTTTGAGTCTCTTTGCCCGGTATACTGACAGCCAGGGCACATCTAAATCTAGCAGTGCGGTCTTCTTTTTCGATGCCTTGTAGCTCATTTAGCACCTTTTCCACGTTCTCGGCATCGTCTTTATGCTCGCCCGCGTACCTCGCTGAATAGACGCCAGGCTTTCCGCCAAGGTAATCAATCGACAGACCCGAATCGTCTGCAATCACCATTTCACCTGCTTTGGCTTGAATGGCCTCGGCTTTGATGATCGCATTTTCTTCAAAGGTATGTCCTGTTTCTTCGATCTCTTCCGTAAATCCGATGTCCGCTAGTGTTTTGACCGTGAATCCTTTTGGCTCAAGAATGGCTTTGAATTCTTTCGCTTTGCCCGCATTGTGCGTTGCGATGATGGCAGTTTTCATCTTGATCAAACCCTTCTCTTTATTCGATAACTTCTCCTGTCACTGCTTTTTGCTTTTCAATTAATTCTTTGATGCCTTTTTCGGCTAAATCAAGCAGTCCGTTTAGTTGTTCTCTTGAGAATGTCGCTTCTTCGCCAGTACCTTGAAGTTCAACAAAGCGTCCAGCACCTGTCATAATGACATTCATATCCACTTCAGCTGAAGAATCTTCTTCATAATTTAAATCTAACAGAAGTCCCTGTTTAGAATCAATTCCGACGGATATCGCAGCTAAATAATCAGTGATCGGATTTTCTTTCAAAACGCCTTCTGATCGAAGCTTTTGAATCGCTAGTGTCATGGCAACAAATGCACCTGTAATAGAAGCTGTGCGTGTTCCACCGTCTGCTTGAATAACATCACAATCAATCCAAATGGTGCGTTCACCAAGCTTTTCTAAATCAACGACTGCGCGTAGAGCTCGTCCAATTAAACGCTGGATCTCCATTGTACGTCCTGTGACTTTTCCTTTAGATGATTCTCTTATCGTTCTTTGAGCTGTTGCTCTTGGAAGCATGCTATATTCTGCTGTAATCCAGCCTTTTCCTTCTCCTCTTAAAAAAGGAGGTACGCGGTCCTCGATAGATGCGTTACAAATCACCTTCGTATTTCCCGCTGAGATTAAGACAGAGCCTTCTGGGTGCGTAATGTAGCCTGCCTGTATTTCAATTTTTCTTAATTCGTCGTATTGTCTTTCATCTAATCTCATGTTTTACCTCCGTTACAATATACATTCCACGCGGGTGTCAGCGGGGTTCTCCTATTAACTTTGACAACCTCGATCCGTTCTAATCGCTTGGAATAAAAAAGAGGCAGCGAATGTGCATGCCTCTTTTTCTCCATTATATCAATGTGTGACGTTAAAAACTACCTGTATTCACTTGTTCTGGTCTTGAAACTGGCTTTGTGAGCTCTGCTCCTTTTTCATTCACAAGCTCTGCCTTTCCGTTTACCTTCACAGACACGCTTTTCACATCTGGCAGCTCTGTTAATGTCAGCACAATGCTATCAAGAACTTTTTGTGATATGACCTTTTTCTTTTCATCTGCACTGCCAAAAATAGATTCATTGAAATCTAGTGTCACATGACCGTCTTTTACTTTCGGGACATCATTCAGCTTCACATCTTGATCAAAGTCTGTCAGCAATTGGCTTGTTTTGCTTGGTCCAGAGACGAGCTCATCAATGGCTGCTGTAATTGGATCATCCTCGTCTTTTGGTGCTCTTTTGGTCACCGGGACATAGTACGTCTGTTCATCAGATTCAGCTAAATAGTAGACGGTCACAGGCTTTGTCGATGTCATATCAGCCGCAGCCTCGTGCTGAATATTAATGCCGTCCTCTCTGCTTAAATCATCTGAAATCGGCGTCCCATTCACAGGCATCTCTTTTAATTCATGGCCATTCATCTTTAATTTGACTTTCGCTACCGAATCAAACTGCGTTAATGTCCAAGTGACTGATTGCAAAATGCGCTGTTCGTCTTCTTTTTTATAGTTTTTGAATTCATTTGAGAAATCAACAACCGCGGTGCCATCTTTAATATCGACAGATACGCTCGTGTCCGCCGGCAGCACGGCTCTGAATCCATTTGGCATCAGGTTAGAAATCGGTCCCCCGTCTACGAGGTATTCAAGTGTTTGTTTCGCACTTCCTTCGTTTTTCGGCAGCGGAATGGATTGAGACACAACATATCCATTTTTATCAATTAAATATAATTCTCTCATGACGGTATCTGCTTGCTTCTCTTCTTTTCCTTCTTTCGCTGTTTGTTTCTCTTCTTTATTTTCTTTCACAAACGTGACATTTTGTGGTGGATCAATCTCTGTTTTCGCTTGGTCTGTTTGAAACAATCCGCATCCTGATAAAAGCATGGCTGACGCAATACACGTAACAGCTGCTGTAGTTCCTTTTTTCAGCATACTTCACCCTCCTCTAGTGGTTTGTACTAGTATGTATACGAGCTCCCTCAGAGGATTAGACCCTTTTCATAAAAAAATAACCCACTTCCATGAGAAGTAGGTTATTGCTGATATACGTGTTCAAGCGAAACCGTTTCGACCTTTCCTGGCAGGTAGCCGAACCAGTCTTGAGCGATGTTTTGAAAGTTTTGTTGCTGCCCTGTTGTATAAATCGTATGAACAGGCTCTTCCTTCGAGTCATTTAACAGCCCTTTATATGAAAGAATTGTGCTCGCTTCTCTCGCTGTCTCATCTCCTGATGAAATGATATTGACGCCACTGCCCATAAAGCGCTGAATCGGTTCTTTTAAAATCGGGTAGTGTGTGCAGCCAAGAATAAGCGTATCAATGCCTGTTTCTTTCATCGGTTCAAGAGAAGCTTTTACGACTTCATCTGCTGTATGATCTAAAAACGTACCACTTTCCACAAATGGCACAAGCAATGGACATGCCAGACTTTGAACAGTTAGTCCTGCTTTTAAAGAAAGCAGTGCTTCTTTATAGGCCTCACTTTTGATCGTATTGACTGTGCCGATGACGCCAATATGCTGATTGTTTGTCACCTTGATCGCTGTGCGGGCTCCGGGCTGGATCACACCAATGACCGGGATATCAAGTGTTGCTTTAATTTCATCAAGTGCTATCGCCGTCGCAGTGTTACACGCAATGACTAGCATTTTAATATGGTGATGTCTTAATAGGTAGTGCGCCATTTCCCATGTATATTGAAGAACCTCTTCTTCTGCTCGAGGGCCGTATGGACATCGTTTTGTGTCGCCTACATAAATAATTTTTTCTTTTGGCAGTTGTCTCATGATTTCCTTCGCAACGGTTAAACCGCCTACGCCGGAATCAATCACGCCGATGGGTTGATCCAACAAAATCGCCTCATTTTCTTTTCATTTGCTGCTGTAGTTTCGTTAAAGATTGGTTGAAAACGATGGCTTCTTCTTCTGAGAAAGCCCCTAGAAGTTCACTGACGTATTCTTGGCGTTTGACAATCACTTCTTGAATGATCCGCTCACCTTCAGGTAATAAATGAATGCGAACCACGCGGCGGTCAGACGGATCTTTCACCCGTTCAACAAGTTCACTTTTTTCCATTCGGTCAATTAAATCGGTTGTCGTGCTGCAAGCCAAATACATCTTTTGTGATAGCTCACCTATTGTCATATCTCCGAATTCATAAAGCCACTGAAGCCCTACAAATTGAGGAGGTGTAATCGTATATTGATTCAGAATTTCTCTACCTTTTTGCTTAATGATTGCAGCAATATGGCGCAATGATTTTTCAATTTCTGCAACATGGCCTGACTCATTCGTTTCCATTTCATTGATACCTCACTATAGCATCTCACTTTGATTAAAACGTACATTCCTATTTTCCTCGTTTTTCAAAGAAATTGCAAGAAGAGACTCATGGAAACGATATAGAAATAACCGGCTCCTCCCTGGTGCGGAAGGAAAACCGGCTGACGTTAGAGCTCTAGCTCACCCATACGCAGAAGCTCGACTACGGCCTGTGAACGACCTTTGACTCCTAGCTTTTGCATGGCATTCGAAATATGATTTCGAACAGTCTTTTCGCTAATAAAAAGCTCGCTTGCAATTTCTTTTGTTGTTTTATCTTGGACGAGCAATTCGAATACTTCTCTTTCTCTTTTGGTTAATAGCGGCTTGGATTGAAACTCTTTCTCCTTCAAGTATTGTAACCCTCCTTGCTAAGGTGAGAGCTCTAGTCTCTATAGAATGGGATTCTGTATAGTCGAGATATCATATGCCGGGTACTTGAGGTAGGTGACGTTAAAATCGAGAATTCCCACAGATGAGCGTCCAATTTGCTCCCCTTCAAACCGCACAAAAAAGGACGAGTCCCCTATAGAGACATCGTCCTTGATCAAACAAGCTTTTAAAATATCGAAATGGCTCCTGTTAAAAGAGCAATAAGTGTTGTAAACAGGGCTGTGAGTACGGTCCATAACAGTGCGTACTTTTGCAAATCACCGATATCTTTATTCAGCATACTCACAAGTAGTAATGTGGAAGCCACAAGCGGACTCAGTAAATGGACAGGCTGTCCGATAATAGAGGCGCGCGCAATTTCTACTGGATCAATTCCGTAAGCTGCGCCGGCTTCAGCTAAGATTGGCAGCACCCCGAAATAATACGCATCATTTGAAAGAACAAATGTAAATGGCATACTCGTCAACGCGACAATGAGTGGAAAAAATGAGCTGTATGAATCTGGAATCATGTAAATGACCAAGTGAGCAATGGACTCCACCATTTTTGTTCCCGAAAAAATGCCTGTGAAAATTCCTGCTGCAAACACAAGGGTAATGACCGTTAAGGCATTTCCTGCATGCGATAAAATCCGCTCACGCTGATCTTCAACTTTTGGATAGTTGATCATAAGCGCAATGACAAAGCCAATGAGAAAGAGTACAGGAATCGGTACGATATCCAATACAAGTGTCACCATGACAGCAATCGTCAGGAAGAAGTTGACCCAAATCAGGTTTGGTCTCTTCATATCTGCAACGCCATCTTCAATTGATGCCGCCAATTCAGGAGAGATCGAGACCTCTTCTTTATACTGAATCTCGGCAACCCCAATGCGCTTCCGTTCTTTTTTTCCAAGAACATACGCTGTAAAAAGGATAAAAAGACCGCCCCCTATCATCGTCGGGAGTAATGGAATGAAGAATTCCGCTGCATCTAAACCAAGTGCAGCAATCGCACGAGTGGCTGGACCGCCCCAAGGCGTCATTCCACTCATAATGCCTAATGATAATAATGAAATCGTCCCTAAAATCAGTGGGTTCATCCCAATTCTTAAGAAAAGTGGCAGCATAGCTGATACGGTAATCATGTACGTTGTCGTTCCATCACCATCTAATGCAACAAGCATAGACAAAATCGCTACCCCAAAAGCAATTTTCACCGGATCGCCTTTCACAAGACGTAAAATCAGTTTGATCAATGGGTCAAACAATCCAGCATCCAGCATGACACCGAAGAATAAGATGGCAAATAACAATAAAGCAGCAGATGGTGCAACGGTCTTGAGTCCATCAAGCATCATGTCCCCTAATCCGCTGTAAAATCCACCGATTAATGCAAAGATGATTGGCACAACGGTTAGAGCCACCACCGGATGCATACGTTTTGTCATAATAAGAAATGTAAAAGTCACGACCATCAAGATCCCTAAAATAGCTAGCACTTCATATCCCTCCATCCTCTTCTTTACACGATCCACAAGCGCCCCTTTTGCACTTGCGGCCCGAAATGTTAGCGCTTTCTATTTCAAGGATATAATAGCTTTTTTTATAATGAAAATATCGATTTTTTCGTCTATTCAATAAATTTTTTTTATAATTAGCCTTGCTGACTTCTTAAAAACTCAATGAATGCTTTCACAACAGACAAATGAAGGGAATCCGGCTGGTACATGAGCCATGTATCTCTTAAAACAGGCTGTCCATCTTTATACGAAAGACCTTTTACAAATAGCTCATCACTTGGTCTGAGGCAAATTTCCGGGACAATGGCATAACCTAAACCATGCTTCACCATCTCTTTTGATGTATCTTGCCTGTCTGTCTCCATTGTCACAAGCGGAGGCATCGTGAACGTCTCCTGCCACCATCTGTTAATCAATCGTTTTAATGAACTATCCGTGTGATAGTCAATGAGCGGCAGTTTCGGAAGGTCCTTTAGCTGTATTTCTGATTTTGAAATGATACAAAGGCGTTCTTTATCAAGCAAAAATCGCTCTCCATTCCAGTCGTAATCTCCTCTTAAAATCCCTAAATGTACACTTGATGTCCCTAATAAATCCATGACTTTTGTGCTCCATCCTGTGTTCACCATAAATTGAACATGTGGATACTGCTTAGAAAACTCTCTTAAAATTTCCGGCAGTTTATATTGAGCAAAGTTACTCGACACCCCTAACCTGATCGTTCCTTTGACCTTTTTTTGCATATTGAGCATGCCATCTTTCGTTTGCTGGAGCTGCTTGAGCATGTCATTTGCGTATTTAGCCAAGTATTCGCCCTCTGATGTAAATTCAATGCCTCGCTTTCTTTTAAAGAAAAGCTTCATGTCAAATTCCTCTTCAAGCTGTTTCAATCGATAACTTAAGGCAGGCTGCGATACAAATAATTTTTCTGCCGCTTTTGTGATGTTCTTCTCTTCATATAACACCTTTAAAAACCGCCAATCTTTCTCATCCATTGTGTGCCCTCCTTTTGACCTTATTATAAAAATATTTTATCAGTTTATCTTAAAATAATGTATTTAACTTATTTCTTATTATACTTTACCATTTTGATTAGATAAATAGTAACTAAACAATTGAGGGTGAGAGCAATGAGAAAAGTTCCAATCACAATCATGCGAGGCGGTACAAGCAAAGGGGTCTTCATTCAAGCCAATGATGCACCTTACGAACACGATGAGCTCGAAGCATTTCTATTAGACATTATGGGTAGCCCTGACCGGCTGCAAGTTGATGGAATCGGGGGCGGTAATTCTTTAACAAGTAAGGTGGCCATTATCGATAAAGCCACTCGTCCAGATGTGGATGTGAACTATACGTTTGCACAAGTCAGCATCAATGAAAGATTTGTCGACTTTAAAGGAAACTGTGGGAATATCTCATCAGCAGTTGGACCGTATGCCATCATTAAAGGACTTGTCCAAGCAGTTGAGCCTGTCACAACAGTACGTATTCTGAATACCAACACGAATAAAATCATTGTGGCAGAGGTAGAAGTCGAGAACGGAGAAGTAAAATTTGAAGGACAGGCAGAAATTCCAGGAGTGAAAGGAACAGGTTCTCCCATTTATTTATCCTTTGAGAAACCTGAAGGCGCTGTCACAGGTAAAACCTTTCCGACTGGAAACAAAATGGATACGATCCAGACAAAGTTTGGAGAGATTCCGATCTCAATCGTTGACATTGCAAATCCAATCGCCTTTGTCCGTGCCAAAGATATTCAATTAAAAGGAACTGAATTGCCTGAGGAGTTTACAGACGAATTGCTGGATGATTTAGAAGAGATTCGTTCCATCGCTGCTGAAATGTGCCATTTTGCACCAAAAGAACTAGCCACATTACAGTCTCCAGCTGTTCCAAAGCTTGCGATCATCAGCGAGCCTGCTGATTATGTAGATACAAATGGAATATTGAGAAGAGCAGCAGATATGGACATCATCGTTCGGATGCTATCGATGCAAAGACCGCACCAAGCACTTGCCATTACCGGATCTGTCTGTGTGTCAGCCAGCTGTTTCATGGATCAAACGCTTCCAGCTCAGCTGTTTCAAGGAAAAGATGATTCCCTCCGTATTGGTCATCCTGCTGGTATTATGCAAACTGAAATTGATATCTCACAAAGCAGAGTGAAAGTCATTCGAACCGCAAGAGAAATCCTAGATGGAGTGGTCTTTACAAAAAAAGACTATATGGTTCAACCTCAAATAAAAAGAGAAGCATAAATGAGACGTCATCTTGTCGACAAAGAGCTAAAATGAACTGATTTTAGCTCTTTGTCTTTTTTCAGTGTGAAGATCTTAAAGCAAATCCGTTTTAACACCGAATGCAACGGTTTTATACACACTCATCGAACGAGAAATTGTCTACTTGGGCGGTGCATCAATATCTCCTGCTGAATGGGCTTTTATATGTCCTTGATCATCTTTTAACTGAATATGACCATAACGGTTCACACCACAGCAAATTCCTTCCTGCCATGTTTGCTTTTCACGATCTAATGAAATACGAAGCGGTTGATTCAGCCGATATAATCGTTTGTTATAAAGGGCAGTGAGGGCTTCAAATCCTTCCATTTGCCAGCGTGCATGGTATTTTTCAAAGGCCGCTACCAGATCTTTCACTAGCTGGTCCGCTTTCACCTCAGTGAGTTCTGATAGACAAACGGTTTTATACGGAACGTGCTCCGGCTTTGTCTCTACATTGATGCCCACACCGATGTAAATGGCGCTGCGGTCTGCTTCAATTAATGTGCCAGATACTTTCGCTTCATTAATCAATAGATCATTTGGCCATTTGATTGCCAGTTGATCCTCTGCTCTCATGAGTGGTTTGAGTACATCATAAATGGCGAGTGCCGTCAGCGGGGCAATCGTTGATTGGGTGGAGATATCTACTGGCGGTTTTACTGTCATCGTGACAGCCACATTCCCTGTAGGCGTTTCCCACGGTCTGCCAAGCCTTCCTCTCCCTGCTGTCTGCTGCCGGGCATATACGGCAAATGAAGGGGCTTCTCCTTGCTGAATGAGCCTTTTCGCTTCATTATTTGTACTATCAATGGTGTCGTATTGAAAGATCTTCATGTGCTCTCCTTTGTTTCTTCTTCAATATGATTCTTTTATTATAACAAAATGAAACATGTGACCGTGATTCTTTAATGTCGCTGTGCCTGAAAAGTCTCTTTTTCCTCTTCTGTAAACGGTACAGGGGCACCGGTGTCTTTACTTATTTGCACCATCGTGACTGAGCCTGTAAAACACGGTTCTTGCTGTTCATTTTCTCCTAAATAATGAAGGATGAGAGAGCTTGATCCAACCTTTTCTGGCTTTACATACACACGCAGCCTCTCACCGATTTCCACTTGCTTGATGTAATCACATTGAAGGTTTGCCACGACCGTAATCGTCTCTCTCGCTCGCTTCATTCGTTTATCTACAATTCCCGTTTTTTGAAAGAAGGCAATCCGTGCCTCTTCAAAATACACAAACGGGGTGACATTGTTCATGTGACCAAACATATCCGTTTCTGAAAAACGGACGGTTGTTTCCACATAAAAACGAAACGATGCCCTCCACTCTTCAAACGGCTCTTCAATATATGACGGCAGCCTCATTTGATCCACTCCTTATTCGCAAACAAAATGCCTCTCCCGTATTGGAAGAGGCGTTTGTTATGTTTTGCATCCAGCCTCTTGTAAACACTCATCATGATTGGCAAGGAGGACTGAATGTGATGTTATTCTGCATGATCGCTTCCGAAGAAGTTACGGAAAGCTTGTAAAGTTGTATCTCGGTTAAGTGCTGCAATTGATGTTGTGAGCGGGATTCCTTTCGGACAAGCCTGCACACAGTTTTGAGAGTTCCCGCAGTTTGCAAGACCGCCATCACCCATAATTTCTTCTAAACGGTCAGACTTATTCATTGCACCTGTCGGATGTGCGTTAAATAGACGAACTTGTGAAAGCGGTGCAGGGCCCATAAAGGAAGACTTATCATTCACGTTTGGACAAGCTTCAAGGCAGACACCACATGTCATACACTTTGAAAGCTCATACGCCCATTGACGCTTTTTCTCAGGCATTCTTGGTCCAGGTCCAAGATCATATGTGCCATCGATCGGCACCCATGCTTTGACTTTTTTCAATGAATTGAACATACGGCTTCGATCAACCTGCAAGTCTCTCACAACCGGGAACGTTTTCATCGGCTGAAGACGGATCGGCTGCTCTAACTTGTCAATCAGTGCAGTACATGATTGGCGAGGCGTTCCATTAATGACCATGGAACAAGCGCCGCATACTTCTTCAAGACAGTTCATGTCCCAGTTGATCGCCGTTGTTTTTTCACCTTTTTTATTGACCGGATTACGTCTGATTTCCATGAGTGCAGAAATGACGTTCATATTCGGACGGTAAGGGATTTCGAATTCCTCATCATAAGGCTTGCCATCTGCTGTATCTTGACGTGTGATAATAAATTGAATCGTGTTTTTTTCACTCATCTTATTTCTCCACCTTTTTCTTCGAGTAATCTCGTTTACGAGGTGCAATTAACGATACATCGACGTCCTCATAGTGGAATGCAGGTTTTTGGTTCTTCCCTTTGAACGTAGCCATCGTTGTTTTTAGGAATTCTTCATCGTTTCTTTCTGGGAATTCCGGTTTATAGTGTGCGCCTCGGCTTTCATTCCGGTTGTAAGCCCCAATCGTAATGACGCGTGCCAGCTGAAGCATGTTGTCAAGCTGACGCGTGAAGGCAGCGCCTTGGTTGCTCCATGAAGCTGTATCGTTGATGTTAATATGCTTATAGCGCTCCATCAGTTCTTCAATCTTCTGATCTGTTTTTAAGAGCTTCTCGTTGTAACGAACCACTGTCACGTTGTCCGTCATCCATTCTCCAAGCTCTTTATGAAGCACATATGCATTTTCTGTGCCATCCATGCTAAGGATGTTGTCCCATTTCTCCTGCTCTTTCTTCACGGCACTGTCGAATGTTGCAGATGATAAATCTTCTGCAGACTTTTCAAGACCGCTAATGTATTTCACAGCATTTGGTCCAGCAACCATTCCGCCGTAAATCGCAGAAAGCAATGAGTTTGCACCAAGTCTGTTTCCGCCGTGCATAGAGTAATCACATTCTCCTGCAGCAAACAAGCCTTTGATATTCGTCATTTGATCATAATCAACCCATAATCCGCCCATTGAATAATGAACAGCCGGGAAAATTTTCATCGGAAGCTTACGCGGGTCATCACCCATGAATTTTTCATAGATTTCAATGATTCCACCAAGCTTAATATCAAGCTCTTTTGGATCTTTGTGAGAAAGATCTAGGTACACCATGTTCTCTCCGTTGATGCCAAGCTTTTGCTCCACACATACGTCGAAAATTTCACGCGTTGCAATGTCACGCGGTACAAGGTTCCCGTATGCTGGATACTTTTCTTCAAGGAAGTACCAAGGTTTTCCGTCTTTATATGTCCAAACACGTCCACCTTCACCACGAGCTGATTCACTCATGAGACGCAGCTTGTCATCTCCTGGGATCGCTGTTGGGTGAATTTGAATGAATTCTCCATTAGCATAATGAGCACCTTGCTGATAAACGATCGATGCAGCTGATCCGGTATTAATCATGGAGTTCGTTGATTTACCGAATACGATACCAGGGCCACCTGTTGCCATGATGACAGCATCTGAACGGAAGGATTCGATTTCCATTGTCGTCAAGTTCTGTGCGACAATGCCTCGGCATACTTCTTCGTCATCTAAGACAGCGCCAAGGAATTCCCAGCCTTCATATTTCGTCACAAGCCCCGCTACTTCATAGCGGCGAACCTGCTCATCTAGTGCGTATAATAACTGCTGACCTGTTGTCGCACCAGCAAATGCTGTACGGTGGTGCTGTGTTCCCCCGAAACGGCGGAAGTCCAGTAATCCTTCTGGTGTTCTGTTAAACATTACACCCATACGATCAAGTAAGTGGATAATGGACGGCGCTGCTTCACACATTGCCTTTACTGGCGGCTGGTTAGCTAAAAAGTCTCCGCCATATACCGTGTCATCAAAATGCTCATAAGGTGAATCTCCTTCACCTTTTGTATTGACCGCTCCGTTAATTCCGCCCTGTGCACAAACAGAATGCGAACGTTTTACAGGTACGATTGAAAATAGTTTAACAGCTGTTCCCGCTTCTGCTGCTTTGATAGTTGCCATGAGACCAGCTAAGCCGCCTCCGACAACGATGATGCTAGAATTACTCATTGTAGCCCCTCTCCCTCTTCTACTAATCTATTTCCTCTTAAACAAAAGCGAAAATTGCTCTTAGCCCTACATATGAAAGCGCTATAAATATACCTAATGTCACATATGTGGAGATTCTTTGTGAGCGTGGTGAAACTGTAATTCCCCAGCTGACAGCAAATGACCACAAGCCATTAGCAAAGTGGAAAATAGTAGATAAAACGCCGACAATATAGAAACCTAGCATAAATGGAGAGCTTAAAATATTCGCCATCATGTCATAGTTTACTTCAGCTCCAAGCTGCGCTTGAATGCGTGTTTCCCATACGTGCCAAGTGACAAAAATCAATGTGATGATACCTGTAATCCGTTGCAGTCTGAACAACCAGTTTCTTAAGTAACTGAAGCGAGACGTGTTGTTTTGTGCCGTAAAGGCTATGTACACCCCATAAACAGCATGATAGATCAGTGGTAAGAAAATCACGAACAGCTCAAGTGCATATCTGAATGGAAGCTGTTCCATAAAGTGTGCAGCTTTGTTAAACGCCTCTGGTCCATTCGTCGCAAAGTGGTTAATCACTAAGTGCTGTACTAAAAATAGACCGACCGGAATGACGCCAAGCAAAGAATGCAATCTCCGATAAAAAAATTCTTTGTTCCCCGACATTACTTTACCCCCTAGTAAAAAAAGTGCAATTGCTTGAAAATTGTCTTACCCCCGCTTCTTTCAATTGTAAGCACTTTATTCAAATTTATTGACAATTTCATTTTACTCCTATGTCAAAAAAGCGTCAAGAAACCGCGTACATAAATTAAAATTTTCCGAAATTTAAAAGTTTTAAATCAAAATTCGTTTTACTACAATAAGAATTTCTTAGACTTCAGGGAAAACTCTGTCATCATATGCCCACATAAGCTATAATAAATTGTTGAAAGAGGGGAGCCATACAATGAATAAATTCGAATCTAACTTAGAACAGCTAAAAGAAATTGAAGTCAATGGATTTGCCTACGAGCTGATACGCGAAGTTCTGCTGCCTGACATTCTTGGTCAGGATCATTCATCTATGATGTATTTTGCGGGTAAACTGCTTGCTCGTAAATTTCCTCAAGAGTCATGGGAAAAGATCCCCGAATTTTTCCATGATGCCGGATGGGGAACTCTCACGATGGTCCATTCTAAAAAACAGGAAATTGAGTTTGAGCTCGAAGGTCCACTTGTATCGAATCGACTCAGCTATCAAAAGGAGCCATGCTTTCAAATGGAAGCAGGTTTTATCGCTGAACAGATTCAGCTTCTCAATGAGCACGTGGCTGAATCCTATGAACAAGTAAAAAAGCGTGCTGATAAAGTCATTTTAACCGTTAAATGGGATTTAAGAGACCCTAGCTAACACTGTTTATGAAAGGCGACGACTTCGTGTCACGCCTTTTTTATATACCCTTCTATCATAGCACAGTTGGCGTACCGGTTTACGCATGTTTTTCTTTCTTCATATGCTGATGATTTCCAATATAAAAAAGAGGTGTATCTTTTTACGGAATACACCTCTTTTGAAGATTTATGAATGAGCAGCGGCGCTCACCTTTGATAATTCAAACGCATCATGAAGGGCTTCTACAGCTTTCACCATATCTTCACGATCAACGACTGTTGAGACTTTGATCTCAGACGTACTGACCATTTTCACTTGAATGTCTTTTTGAGCTAACACAGCGAACATTTCAGCCGCAACGCCTGGGTTTGAGACCATACCAGAGCCAACGATAGATACTTTGGCTAATTTGCTTTCTGTCTCAATCTGCTCATAACCAAGCGCACCTTTGTATTCTTCTAATACTTCAACTGTTTTAGACAAATCATCCGTTTTCACAGAGAAAGAGATGGAGGTCTGATTGGTGCTTGTGACAGACTGAATGATGATATCGACATTGATATTTTGCTTTGCAAGTGTCGTAAAAATCGTCGATAGCGTTGTTAAACCGCTTGAAAGGCCGCATACCGTCACGCGTGTCATCTGATCTTCAAATGCAATGCCTCTTACAACTAAATTTTGTTCCATAGATGATTCCTCCTCAATTAACGTACCCGATTCATTTTCGATACTAGAACGGACTTCTAGTGGGATTTGATAATTTTTCGCAAATTCGACCGCTCTCGGATGCAGCACACCTGCTCCTAAATTGGCTAACTCAAGCATTTCATCGTATGAAATTCCTGCAAGTTTTCGCGCAGACGGCACATAACGAGGATCTGTTGTAAACACACCTGGTACGTCCGTATAAATATCACATTTGTCCGCTTTGAGTGCCGCAGCTAGTGCCACTGCTGTCGTATCTGATCCACCACGTCCAAGTGTTGTAATATGTAGATCATCCGCAATTCCTTGGAAACCTGCTACAACGACGACTTTTCCCGCACTCAGTTCTTCTTGGATTCTTGCTTCATCGATGTCCACGATTCTTGCATTTCCGTGCACCTTCTCTGTTTTCATCCCAGCTTGCCAGCCTGTAAAGGAAATGGCATCATAACCTTTTGCTTGCAGTGCCATCGCTAATAATGAAATGGTCACCTGCTCACCAGTTGTCAGTAGCATATCCATTTCTCTTTTGCTTGGATCATCTGTGAGTTCTTTCGCTAGGTCTACTAGAACATCCGTTGATTTGCCCATCGCAGACACAACCACGACCACATCATTTCCTGCCTCGCGTTCAGCGATGACTCTCTCTGCGACATTGCGAATTTTTTCTGTCGATCCAACAGATGTTCCACCAAATTTTTGTACAATTAGTCCCATGTCTACCACCCTTTTTCAAAAGATCACGTGTGAGAGAAGAGGCTGCGGAGACTGCTCTCTGCACTGCAAATAAAAAAGCAATGAGAGAACAAATCTCCCATTGCTTTAAAATCATCATCAAACGATGCAAACAATGAGATAGCCCTCCAAGAAATACATTCTTGACAGCCCTACATTTCTTCAATGTACAGCCAGCGAATAAAATGAGTGGATTTTATTCACTTCGGCGACGCTCCCCTTTCAGCCCTCTTCCTAGATCCCCTCGATCTCTGAAGGCTTACTCTTGAAGTTCGCACCTCTATCTTCAACAAACAACACGTTCATTTATTAAATTAGTCACATCTTAACAGACTTTTGGAAAAAGTACAATCTATTTTTTTAATGCCTCCATTAAAAGTTCAGCCGTTTGTTTCGGAATACCAGCGTCCTGAAAATCCTGGATAGAGGCTTCTTTCATCTTTTTCACAGAGCCAAAATGTTTAAGTAACTGCTTTTTGCGCTTTTCCCCGATACCTGGGACATCGTCTAGAATAGACTGGAATGCATTCTTCCCGCGCAGCTGCCGGTGAAAACTAATCGCAAATCGGTGCACTTCATCTTGAATACGCTGCAATAAATAAAAGGCCTGACTATTTCGTTCGAGCGCAACAATTTCAAGCGTATCACCCATCATCAGATTCGATGTCCTGTGTTTTTCATCTTTCACTAGACCTGCCACAGGAACAGACAGATTTAATTCATTTTCGAGCACATCTATGGCTGCGTTGATTTGTCCTTTTCCTCCGTCGATTAAAATCAAGTCAGGAAGCGGCAGTTCATCCTTTAACACCCGGGTATACCGCCTTCTAATGACTTCACGCATGGAAGCATAATCATCGGGCCCCTCAACGGTTTTAATTTTGTATTTTCGGTATTCCTTTTTATACGGCTTCCCGTCTTGGAAGACAACCATAGCGGATACGGGGTCTGCTCCTTGGATATTGGAGTTATCAAATGCCTCAATCCGGTATGGCATATAAATATTAAGTGCATCACCAAGCTGCTTCACTGCACCAATTGTCCGTTCTTCATCGCGCTCTATGAGCGAGAACTTTTCTTTGAGAGCAATTTTGGCATTTTGGTGGGCAAGTAAAAGCAAATCCTTCTTCTTTCCTTTTTTCGGCTGATGAACATTCGTTTCAAGCAATTGCTCAATCATCTCTTGATCGACGCTGTCTGGCACCAAAATTTCCTTCGGCAAAAAGTGGTTGTTCTTTTCATAAAACTGCCCCATAAACGTGAGAAATTCCTCCTCAGGGTCTTGATACATCGGAAATAGGCTGACATCACGTTCGATTAATTTCCCCTGTCTGATGAAGAAGACTTGGACACACATCCAGCCCTTATCATAAGCATAGGCAAATACATCACGATCGGATAAGTCACTCATCGTCATCTTTTGCTTTTCCATCGTTGAGTCGATATAAGCGATTTGATCTCTCAGTTCTTTTGCCCGCTCAAATTCTAATTGTTCGGCCGCTTCTTGCATCTTCTCTGTTAATTCTTTCTTGATTTGCTGATGTCCTCCGTTTAGAAATCTTGTGATTTCATCAACGAGCTGCTTATTCGTTTCTTCAGAAATGTCATACACACACGGAGCAAGACATTGCCCAAGATGATAATAAAGACAGACTCGGTCAGGGAGTGTCGCACATTTTCTAAGTGGATATAAACGGTCGAGCAGCTTTTTCGTTTCTCTTGCTGCTTGTACGTTCGGATATGGACCGAAGTATTTCCCTTTATCCTTTTTCACATTGCGGGTGACAATCAGCTTAGGGTGACGTTCATTCGTAATTTTAATAAAAGGGTACGTTTTGTCATCCTTGAGCATGACATTGTATTTCGGGTCATATTTTTTGATTAAATTCAGCTCTAAAATAAGTGCCTCAATATTTGAAGAGGTGACAATGTATTCAAAGTCTTCAATTTCACTGACAAGCCGCTGCGTTTTGGCATCATGAGATCCTGTAAAATAAGAGCGGACCCTATTTTTTAATACCTTTGCCTTTCCCACATAAATGATCGTATTTTGTCTATCTTTCATTAAGTAACAGCCTGGTTGATCAGGTAAGACTGACAGCTTTTCTTTGATCAATTTGTTCATATTTTCATCCGTCCTTGTTTTCCGCTTTCACTCCTTCTAGTGTATCACGAACATTTGTTTTATACCACGATGAAAGAAAAGCGGCTCTCGACTATACGAGAACCGCTTTTTGAGATCATGCCACGCGGGCATAGATCGGTTTATAGATGTTTGTTTACAAGCTCAGCTAGTGCTTCTTTTGGTTTGAAACCAACAGACGTTTCGACGACTTCACCGTCTTTTAAAACAAGAAGTGTTGGGATACTCATAACGCCGTATTTACCAGCAGTTTCTTGGTTATCATCCACATCAATTTTTACAATTTTCATTTTATCGCCCATTTCTTGATCAAGTTCTTCAAGAACTGGAGCAATCATTTTACAAGGTCCGCACCAAGGTGCCCAAAAGTCTGCAAGAACAACACCTTCTGCAGTTTCTTGTGAAAATGTTGCGTCAGTAGCTTTTACGATTGCCATTATTCATTCCTCCAATGTAAATTATGCTTTTTAGTATAGCATCTACCAATGTGACTTGCGAATGAAATGCTTACGAATCATTTTTTATGAAATGAATTAAAAAACAAACCGTATAATCGCACCAATAACAACAATCGCACCAATGATCATCAGAATGGTTCTAAGCATATGACATGACTCCCTTTCCGCTTCATTTACAATGTATGATGCCCCAACATTCTTCTCATCAAACATTGAAATATGCGATCAAGCCAGATCGACGGTCAACATGACAACCGACATAGGCGGCAGATCAATAGTCAGCTCGCCGTGCTTAACAGCAAATTGCCGAAAGTCTGCAGGCTGAACGGAATGAGGATCATCGAACGTGTTGTGTGCATTCATCCGATCAGCAGTCAGCACACGGCCAGTGACTTTCGTTTTTGCATCGATTCCCTCTATCGCAAGAGATACGTCTGCTTTTTCATGGGGATTCACATGACATAAACTAATATGCATCTTGTCAGATGACCGCGAGGCTGACACACTGACTCGAGGGATTTTTTCACCCCGGCGTTCATACGAAGGCGCATTCAATTCTACTTCAAGCGCTTCTTCTTCTTGATGCACTTGAAACATGTGAAATACATGATAGGTAGGTGTCAGGAGCATCTTTTCGTCCTGCGTTAACACCATCGCTTGCAGCACATTGACGGTCTGGGCAATATTCGCCATATGAATCCGCTGGCAATGGCGATGAAAAATATGAAAATGCAAGGCACAGACTAGAGCATCTCTTAATGTGTTTTGCTGATACAAAAACCCTGGATTTGTCCCCGGTTCTGGATCATACCATGTCCCCCATTCATCAATAATCATCCCGATTCGCTTATCTGGGTCATAACGATCCATGATCTCTCCGTGATCTACAACAAGCCGCTCCATTTCAGACGCCTTCTTCAGCGTTGTAAACCACTCATCCTCATCAAAATCGGTCGCTGACCCTTTCTTCTCCCATGTTCCTGGGACCGTATAGTAATGCAAACTGAGCCCATCCATCCACGGCGCTGCACGCTCCATTAATACTTTTGTCCAATTCACATCATTTGAATTCGCACCGCATGCGATTTTGTAAATGCGCTGACCAGCAAATTCTCTCACATACGTTTGGTAGCGTTTATATAAGTCTGCATAATACTCTGGTGTCATATTTCCACCGCATCCCCAGCTTTCATTACCTACACCAACATACGTCAGCTCCCACGTTTCTTGTTTTCCATTTTGAATCCGCCAATCCGACATAGGTGTCCCTTTAGGAAATGTGATATATTCAATCCATTCTGCTAATTCTTGAACAGAACCGCTTCCAACGTTTCCACAAATATAAGGCTCACATTCAAGTAATTCACACAGTCTCATAAATTCATGTGTACCAAACGCATTTGATTCAACGGTGCCACCCCAATGAGTATTCACCATCGGCTTTCGTTCACTCAGATCCCCGACGCCGTTTGCCCAATGATACTCGTCTGCAAAACAGCCGCCCGGCCACCTCAGCACCGGGATATGTAAGGCTTGAAGTGCCTTTAGCACATCGGTACGAATCCCTTCAACATGATCAATCTCTGAATCTTCCCCTACCCAAATGCCGTCATAAATTCCTCTTCCTAAATGCTCTTGAAAGTGTCCATAGATGTGTTTAGAAATGGTTCCAATCACTTCATTGACTTTTACTGTCCCATTCACTTATAAACCGCTCCTTTGTTTCGTGATAACATACAAAAAAACCCAGAATACCTAGGCATTCTGAGTGTATGAGCGTTAAGAATGGATATTCATGTTTTTTAACTCTTCATTTAAAAGCGGAACGACTTCGAATAAGTCACCGACAATTCCGTAATCGGCAATTTTGAAGATTTCAGCTTCTGGGTCTTTATTGATCGCAACAATGACTTTACTGTTGGACATACCGGCTAAATGCTGAATAGCCCCTGAAATCCCGCAGGCAATGTAAAGGTCAGGTGTGACGACTTTACCGGTTTGACCAATTTGCAGGGCATAATCGCAGTAGTCAGCGTCACATGCACCACGCGAGGCACCGACTGCTGCGCCAAGCGTTTGGGCAAGTTCTTTCAGCGGTTCAAAGCCTTCTTTGCTCTTGACCCCCCTGCCTCCTGCGACAATAACCTTCGCTTCAGATAAATCTACACCTTCTGATGTTTTTTTAATGACTTCCTTCACGATCGTTCTTAGGTTTTGAATATCGACAGAAACTGGCGTCACTTCTCCGCTGCGTGACGCATCACGCTCCAGCGGTGCCACGTTGTTTGGACGGATAGTAGCCAAAAGCAGACGATCTGTTGAAATGACTTTTTCAAAAGCTTTTCCTGAATAAATCGGTCTAGTGAAAACAAGATGTTCACCGGTAACGCTTACATCTATTGCATCTGAAATTAAGCCAGTTTGCAGGCGTGCAGCTATTTTGGGTGACAAGTCTTTTCCGATCGATGTATGACCGAAGAGCACTGCATCAGGATTGACTTGATCTAATATTGCTTGAAGCGCCTGCGCAAAACCATCAGACGTATAATAAGAAAGATGCGGGTGCTCGACGATCATCACATGATCCGCTCCATAATAAAGCAGTTCATCCGCTTGATCTTTGACGTGATCCCCTATTAAAACGCCAATCACTTCACCGCCATCAGCCACCTCGTGAGCGGCAGCAATCGCTTCAAATGTCACATTTCTTAATTTACCGTCACGACTTTCTCCAAGTACAACAACTTTTTTACTCATCCTATAAGCTCCCCCTTGTTCTCGTGATATCGTAAAGTGGATGTTTAGATGACTTTTGCTTCATTTCTTAGCAGGTCTGTCAGTTCCTTGACCTGATCCTGAAGCTCACCGCTCAACACCTTGCCACCCTCTTTTTTCTCCGGTAAGAAACGTTCAATTGTTTTTATTTTATATGGCACATCGTCTTCATCTAGATCTAGATCGTCTAATTCCAGTTCTTCTAAAGGCTTTTTCTTTGCCTTCATGATGCCTGGTAACGATGGATAACGAGGCTCATTGAGACCTTGCTGCGCGGTGACCACTAGCGGGAGCTCGGCAGAAATCACTTCCACATCACCCTCTGCATCTCGCTCAATTGAAGCTGAGCCGCCGTCGATTTGAATACTTGTAATGGTTGTGACATATGGAAAACCGAGTAATTCAGCAAGACGCGGGGCCACCTGTCCAGACCCGCCGTCAATCGCTACATTCCCTGCTAAGATCAAGGAAGCTTCTTTATCCTTGAAATAGTGATATAGAATCGTAGAAGCGGAAAACTGATCCCACTCCTCCAAATCATCTTCAACATTTAATAAAACGGCTTGATCGCAGCCCATTGCAAGTGCTGTTCTAAGCTGCTTCTCCGCATCTTCATTGCCAACTGTCACGACCGTTACTTCTCCCCCGTGCTCATCCCGAAGCTGAATCGCTTCTTCAATTGCGTACTCATCATAAGGATTAATAATGAACTCTGCCCCATCTTCTTGAATAGCACCAGACTGAATAGAGATTTTCTCTTCCGTGTCAAACGTACGCTTCATTAAAACAAAAATATTCATTCATTTCTCCCCCTTGTGTCGTACTAATCCCTTATTCCCCTTTAAAATTCGGTTTACGCTTTTCAATAAAAGCTTGGATGCCTTCTTTGGCATCATTCGACTGGAACACCTCAGCAAACTTTTTGGCTTCCAGCTTCATTCCGCCATCATATGAGTACACTTTTGTCGCATTCAATAACTCAAGCACATACTCAAGCGTTTTAGGGCTTTTCGCTGCAAATTTCGCTGCCAATGTTTTGGCTGTTTCCAGCGCTTCTTCCTCTGTTTCCGCAAGTTTTGAAACAAGTCCGCAGGCAAATGCTTCTTCTCCTGTAATTGGCTCAGCTGTTCCCATCATTTCAAGTGCTTTAGCTGATCCAACGTAGCGAGGCAGGCGCTGCGTTCCGCCGAATCCTGGGATAATACCGAGATTTAATTCCGGCAGTCCCAGCTTTGCATCTTTTGTTGCGATTCGAATATCACACGACATCGCCAGCTCAAGCCCGCCGCCTAATGCTGCCCCGTGAATGGAAGCAATCACCGGTTTTGGACATTGTTCAATTCGTTCAAACACTTGCTGTCCTCTGTCTGCAAGGCTGGCATAATCAGACTCTTCCTGCAAGGTCGTAAATTCTTTAATATCAGCACCTGCTGAGAAAAATCTACCTTCTCCATGAATGACAATAGCTCTCACTTCACTGTTTTGTTCAAGCTGATCAAACATGTCATTGAGTTCAGTGAGAAGCTGAGAGGATAAGGCATTTGCAGGTGGGTGTTGAATCGTGATGAGTGCTGTCTGTTCGTCTTGGTGTAAGCTAAGTATTTTTTCCATGTCAATCATCCTTTTTCAATTGTCTTTAAGATTGATGTATTCCGTTTAAGAGAAGATCATGTACACTTTCTGCGAGTGCAGGCAGGTCATACTTTTGATCATTCATGACCCATGTTGTAGCGGTTTCATCAATCGTCCCAAATACCATTTGTCTCGCTAAGCGGACATCTAGATTTTGTCTAAATTCTCCGGTCTTCTTTCCTTCGGTTAAAATGGAGTCGAGCATATTTAAATACCCTTTCAGCACCTCATTGATTTTTTGGCGCAGTTCAAGGTTTGACTGCCTGAGTTCAAGCTGTGTCACAAGGGCCAAATGATGGTCTTGCGATAGCAGGCGAAAGTGTTCTCGAATGAGGAGAAGAAGCTTTTCTTTGGCAGACGGTTTCTTTTGAATATCGTTTTCCATCCGTTCGATGAATTGTCCCATTTTTTCTTTGAACAATGAGATCAAAATGTCCTCTTTGTTTTTGAAATAGAGATAAATGGTTCCGTCTGCTACCCCTGCTTGTTTGGCAATCTTTGAAACTTGTGATTGATGGTAGCCGTTCTCTGCAATCACCACAACGGCTGCATCAATAATTTGCATGTACTTCGGTCTTTTCTGCTTCAATGTGCTTCGTCCCTTTCTAAATTGAATGAGCATTCATTCATAACTTTATGTTAAAAAGAAACGAGTGATTTGTCAAGTGATGTTCTTCTTTCTTTTCAACCTTTAGCATACCAGAGCAGACACGTACAATTCAAATCATCCGGCCGCTTGACCGGATGATGCTGGTTCATTCTCTCATCGATCGACTGGTTCTTCTGTTGAAGATGATTGCTTTCTTTTTTCTTCTTCAATTAACACTCTGCGCAAGATTTTCCCTACAGCCGTTTTAGGCAGTGATTCCTTAAATTCGTAGACACGCGGCACTTTAAATGAGGCAATTCTTGTTCTAACAAAACGATCCAGTTCATCCTCTGTTACATAGGCATCCTTCTTCGGGACAACAAAGGCTTTTACTGTTTCCCCTCTATACGGATCTGGAATACCCGCCACAACAACTTCTTGTACAAGCTCATGCTCATAAAGGGCTTCTTCAACCTCTCTTGGGTAAATATTATAGCCACTCGCTATGATGACATCTTTTTTCCGGTCTACGATATAGAAAAAACCATCCTCATCCATATACCCAATGTCTCCTGTAAAAAACCAGCCGTCTCTTAACACTGCCGCTGTCTCATCCGGCTGATTCCAGTACCCTTTCATGATTTGAGGACCTTTGACGATAATCTCTCCGTGCTCATATGGCGCTTTGAGTCCACCCGTTTCTTCACAATAAATACCGGCATCCGTATTCGGCCAAGGGCACCCGATACTTCCTATTTTGTTCGCTCCCCATAAGAAATTGGCATGAGTGACAGGAGAAGTTTCAGAAAGTCCATACCCCTCCACCAGCCTTCCTCCTGTTAGTTTTTCAAAACTCTGTTTGACTTCAACAGGAAGAGCGGCCGATCCGCTTAAGCATGCGGTGATGGATGATAGGTCATACTTCTCAATATTCGGATGATGAAGCAGGGCAATATACATCGTTGGTGCTCCTGGGAACAGCGTCGGTTTCTGTTTTTCAATGGTCTTCAAGGTATCCGCTGCATCAAAACGCGGAAGAAGAATCATTTGATGACCTTCTTTGACTGCAAGGTTTAGCACGGTCGTCATGCCGTATACATGAAAGAACGGAATGATTCCAAGAATCCGCTCTTTTCCACGGTTCGTTTTATACATCCAGGATGCACACATTTCTGTATTGGCTACTATATTTTCGTGTGTGAGCATGACCCCTTTTGGTAAACCGGTCGTTCCGCCTGTATATTGCAAAACTGCGACATCCTCTTTCGGTTGAAAGGATATTTGCGGAATCTGTTCTCCTGACGACTCTTTCATGATCTGTGAGAAATGATGAATGGAATCACTCTTCTCCACTTGGATGACCATGTTGTTTTTCCTTCGCTGGACAATCGGAAACAATATGTTTTTTGGAAATGGCAAGTAATCTTGTAGTTTTGTGATGATCAAATGCTCCATACTTGTCAGCGCTTTCATTTTATAGGCCTTTGGATACAGTAGATCGAGAGTGATCAGCACCTTAGAGCCGCTGTCCTCCATTTGATATTCCAGTTCTTTCTCCGTATAAAGCGGATTGGTTTGAACGACAATGCCGCCTGCTATTAAAACCGCATAATAAGAAATCACCGATTGCGGGCAGTTTGGCAGCATAATCGCTACTCTGTCGCCTTTTTTGACACCGATGTCAATCAAGTGACTGGCTAATTTCAGTGCATCTTCTTGTAACTGCTGGTAGGTGATGTTTTTTCCTAAAAAATGAATGGCTGTATGCTCAGGTGCTGCCTCTGCGGAGCTGAATAAGTAAGATTGCAACGTTTCATTTGGGATGGTGAGTTCGTGGGGAATTTGATTCGGGTAATGCAGAAGCCAACGTTTATCTGACTGCATAAAAACCCTCCTTCCTGAACTTTCGTACTATTTTATTATAGCAAACTTTTCCTTATGGCTGTTTGCTTTTTTCAAATCGAGCTCGTTCCATGACACATCTTCATTTTTTCGCCGGTGTTTCTATAGAGGCTCTTTTCCCTTCATGATGCCACTTTTCGTATAATCCACCGATCTCACGAAATGACTCATGGACTCTCTCCACGATCTGTTTATGGATACTAGGGTCATTAGGTAAATGTGTGTGGATGTTGTCCACTTGATATTGTCTCATCATGTCTAGATACACAGTTAGAAAGATGGTGTCTTCTAAAATCCAATAAATGACTTCATACGCCTCTTTTGTTCTTTTATGAAGCACTTTAATCCCTCGTTCATATTGAATAAGAAAATAGCCGGCTGGATCAATTTCAATATAGGGGCTCAAATCATCAAAAAAACCAGTCGTTTGAAAAGGACGTGCAATATACGGTTCATATATGTCTTGGGGAAGAGATGTCTTTTTGAGACAACTGTCAATGCGCTTTATGAGTTCGTCTTTTTGCAAGATTTGATTCATTCTGATTCGCCGCCTTTGATGAGTGAAAAGCTGTCAAGGTTTTCCCTGACAGCTTTCTAGAATGTATTCTTCATTTTACAGGAACATGTAAACGGCACCAATAACCGCAAAAGTGCAGGCAACTACAATTAATACTTTGGCTAGTTTTTCCATGTCGTCTCCTTAAATGCCGGCTGCTACTACATAAGACAGCCCAACAGAAATAATGAGTGAAATAAACCCGACCGCTCTATTATCATTCTCAATCTCTTTGTCTACTTTAAATCGTGGTGTTAAAAATTCAAAAATGAAATAGCTGACGAGCAGCATCACAAAGCCGTATACGCCCCATCCGACCATTTGAAGAAGCGAGTTGTGCTGGGCGATGGAATGCTGAAAGACATTGGCAATCCCAAAAATCTTCCCGCCGGTTGCCATAGCAACAGCTAAGTTCCCCCGCTGAATCTCTTCCCAGTTTTTATAGGAGGTCACGAGTTCAAATATGGTCAGAAATAAGACAAGACATAGGACGGCCACGCTGTAATAGGCGGCAATTTCCACAAGTTCATTTTCCCAAAAGGCTTTCATGCGTTTTCTCCTTTTTACTTTAATTCGACGATGGTGACGCCTGATCCTCCCTCGCCTTGTTCTCCAAAACGAGCATTTTTTACACTACGGTGCTGTTTTAATAATTCCTGGACCCCTTTTCTCAAGGCGCCAGTGCCTTTACCGTGAATGATCGACACACGCGGATAGCCAGCTAAGACGGCATCATCTAAGTATTTCTCGACTCTGCTTAAGGCATTCTCATAACGCTCTCCTCTTAAATCAAGCTCAAGTGATACATGATAGTCTTTTCCTTTGACCGCCGTGATGGCTTTCTCTTGTTTAAATTCCGGTGCTGATTTGATAAATTCCATATCTTTTTCTTTTACTTTCATTTTTAGAATGCCCATTTGGACACTCCATTCTTTGTTACCCGTTTGTTCGATGAGCGTTCCTTTTTGGCCAAACGTCAGCACTTTGACTTCATCGCCTGGCTTTAGCTGTCTTGCTGCTTTTTTCACTGGCTCTGGTTTTTTCTTACGGTCAAACTCAGGGACAGCTTCTTCAAGACGCTTTCTCGCATCAATGAGTTCATGTTCTTTGAACGAACGATGCTCACTTTTAATGGACCGAAGCTCTTGAATAATCTCTTCTGCTTCTTTTGTTGCTTGTTCAATCTTTTCTGCCGCTTTTTGTTCAGCTTCTTCCAGCAGTTTGTCCTTTTGTTCATTCCATTCAAGGATTTGTTTTTGCAATTCTTTATGGAGCTTCTCTGCTTCTTTTCTATAGAATTCCGTCTCATGCAGTTCTTCTTCTGCTTGTTTTTTGCTGTCTTCTAATGAAGCAATCATCTGATCGACTTCATTATGTTCCGCATGCATATCTGCTTTTGCACGGTCAATTAAATGATGAGGCAGTCCTAGACGCTTGGAAATTTCAAATGCATTACTTCGTCCCGGCACCCCGATGAGCAAGCGATATGTAGGAGATAAGGTTTCAATATCAAACTCTACACTCGCATTTGTGACGCCTTCTCGGTTATATCCGTATGCCTTCAGCTCAGGATAGTGAGTCGTTGCGATGACGCGCGCATTTGTTTGATGAACTTCATCTAAGATGCTCATCGCAAGTGCTGCACCTTCAGCAGGATCTGTCCCCGCACCTAATTCATCAAATAACACAAGTGAATTAGACGTCAAATGCTTTAAGATATCCACAATATTGACCATATGAGATGAGAATGTACTCAAGCTCTGTTCAATAGACTGCTCGTCTCCAATATCAGCAAAGACTTGATCGAATACAGCCACTTCTGATCCTTCTTCGACTGGAATATGAAGACCTGCCTGCGTCATCAGCGTAAGAAGTCCAAGTGTTTTTAAAGTGACGGTCTTACCGCCTGTATTTGGACCCGTGATGACGATCGTAGAAAAATCTTTGCCCAGCTCAATATCATTTGCCACAACCTGATCTCGGGGCAATAGGGGATGTCTTGCCCGTTTTAAATAAATCTCCCCTTGGTTATTCACAGTAGGTTTTGTGGCTTTTTCTGCTTTTGCATATTTGGCTTTGGCGAAAATAAAATCTAATGTCTGAAGTTCATTCACATTATGAAGCAATTCATCAATGTGCTCTGACACACTCGCTGTTAGCATTTGCAAAATCTTTTCAATCTCTTGCTTTTCTTTTAGGCGAGTTTGCTGCAAGGTGTTATTTAAATCTACGACCACCTGCGGCTCAATAAAAAGAGTTGCGCCTGAAGAAGATTGATCATGAACTATCCCTCCATAATTCGAGCGGTACTCTTGTTTTACGGGAATGACAAACCGATCATTACGAATGGTCACAATGGTGTCTGACAGCATTTTTGAGGCAGATTGTGAACGAATCATTGATTCTAATTTATCTCGCACTTTTGATTCTAGTGATCGTAACTGCGTTCGTATGGTGCGGAGGGCTGGCGTTGCGTGATCAAGCACTTCTCCATTGTCACCAATACAGCTTTCGATTTCTTTTCTCACGTCTGGCAGTAAAATCAGCGATTCTGCATATGTATGAAGACGGGGTATCTCTACTCCGTCCTCATACATAGAGGCGAGAAAGTGCTTCATGTTTTTTGTGGTATATAACAGCGCCGCAATTTCCATCAGCTCAGAAGGGCTTAATATACTGCCTATTTCTGCTCGTTTGACGCCTCGTCTAATATCCGTTAACCCGCCAAATGGCGCAGATCCTTTTAAACGAATCACATCTTGCGCTTCTGCTACCTCTTCTAGCAGATGCTGAATGCTCTCGATATCTGTGAGTGGTATTAAGTCCTGCGCTTTTTCTTTCCCTAAAGTCGAAGCAGTATAGGACATGACTTTTTCTTTTACTTTATGAAATTCTAATGATGCTAACACTTTTTGTTGCAGCATGGTCCAGCCTCCTAACGACTACCTGTCACGCGTTAAAAACTTTTTCATCTCATTGAGTGAAAATGTATTCACGACATTTGCTTTTGGTGTCCAGCCCTTTCTTGCAGCTGTGACACCGACGTCCATATGATCGAGCATGGCGATGTTGTGTGCATCTGTGTTGATCATGATGTTCACACCCGCTTCGTTTGCTTTCATTAAATGCTCTGTTTTTAAATCCAGTCTTGACGGGTTGCTGTTGAGTTCCAGTGCAGTGCCCGTTTTTTTCGCAAGCTCTATGAGCTGATCAATATTTAAAGCATAGCCGTCTCGTCTACCGATCAAACGGCCAGTTGGATGGGCAATTAAATCCACATGCTGATTATTCAAGGCATTTTCTAGGCGCTCCATAATGACTTCCTCCGGCTGAGAGAAGCTAGAATGAATAGACGCAATGACAAAATCCATGTCTGCTAGAAAGTCATCATCATAATCTAACGATCCATCCGGCAGAATATCCATTTCGACCCCTTTGAAAATGTGAAAATGTTCGAATTCTTGATTCAGCTTGTCAATTTCTTTTGCTTGCAAACGCAAACGTTCTTTTGTTAAACCGTTTGCTACTTTTAAATATTGTGAGTGGTCTGTGATCGCCATGTATTCATAGCCTTTTGCGATACATGCCTCTGCCATTTCGCGAATAGAAAAGGCGCCATCACTCCATGTCGAGTGCATATGAAGATCGCCTTTGATATCTTTTCGTTCTACAAATTGCATACTTTCTTTATACGAATCAATCTCTGCTCCGGTTTCACGAATTTCTGGCGGAATGAGCGGAAGTTGGAAATGTGCATAAAAAGCGCTTTCGTCTTCAAATGTTTTCACATCCCCAGTTTCGATCGTTTCAACCCCATATTCACTAATACGCTCACCGCGCTCCTTCGCAAGCTGTCGCATACGAATGTTATGATCTTTTGAGCCAGTGAAATGGTGCAGCGTTGTTGCAAATTGGTCTGTTGTCACAAGCCGGAAATCTACACTGATTTCAAAATCAAGTGCAAGCATGACAGATACCTTCGTATCACCGCTCGCAATGACATCTTTGACATCATCAAGAGCAACAAGTTGTTCTCTCACTTGTTCAGGGTTATCAGTCGCAATGATGTAATCTAAATCTTTAACCGTTTCACGCGCACGTCTTAAACTGCCCGCTCTTGAAAAACGGATGATTCCCTCCATCTGTTCCAGCGCATCATCAATTCGTTCTGCCACATCTAATGCAAAGCCAATTGGCAGTCGTTCTGGCTGCTTTCCCGCCTCCTCAAGAGCGGCAAGAATCTTTTCTTCTGTTTTTTTGCCAAACCCAGCAAGCGTTTGTACTTTTTCCGCTTCACATGCTTCTTTTAACGACTGTGCATCGTGAACACCAAGCTCTTGGTAGAGCTTAGCAATCTTCTTCCCGCCGAGTCCTTGCAATTTTAAGAGCGGGACAAGTCCTTCAGGCACTTCTTTTTTTAATTGTTCGAGTGTTTCAGACTGTCCTTTTTCGATATACTCTGTGATCACAGCAAAGGTTCCTTTTCCAATGCCGGGTAATGCTAATAGGTCATCTATTTGAGAAAGACTGCGGTCATCTTGTTCCAGTGCCGCAGCTGCTTTACGAAAGGCAGAAATTTTAAAAGGATTATCTCCTTTTAGCTCCATATAAACTGCAATTGTTTCAAGAAGTTTGATAATATCTTTTTTATTCATCTCTCATCCTCCAGCCGCTTTGGCATCTTCCTATATAAATATACAAACTTTCCCTTCATCCGACAACTTTCTGTCATGGAATGAGAAAAAACTTCTCCAAGAAAGGAGAAGTTCTTAAACTCCATACGTCGACCAGAGGTCTTTGACAAGACCGGACAGGTAAGGGGTGCTATTTACGATCACATCTGCTAACATTGATTTGCTCATCATCGTTTGAAGCGCATCGACTGGAAGTAATGCGGCCACAAACAATAGAATAAACACAAATAGATAGGTTTCAAGAAATCCTAAAACAGCGCCAAGCAGTTTGTTGACCTGTTTAATCACAGGGATACTTGCAATGGTTGTGAGCAATCCGCCGATGATAGCGAGCAGGATTTTGGTCAAGATAAACAGAATGATAAACGCAATGGTATTATAATAAGCTGTTTCTAGATTCCCACTAAAGAAAGCAAGCTGCGCTTGACCGCCGCTAAAATTAGGTGCTGGAATCCACGTAAGCTGTGGTGCAAGTGACTGATAAAACAGAGAAGCCACTAAAATAGAAACAACAAAGCTAATCAATTTAATAAATTGAAGAATAAACCCGCGTTTTAGACCGACAAGCGTTCCCATAAGAAGCAAAAACAAAATGATGATATCGATCACGGTAATTTCATTCCTTTTCTTTTAGATGAAGCTCTAGTTTTTCGTATTGCTCTTTTAATTTCAAGTAGTCGTGGACGACATTGACTGCTGTCAGTACAGCTAATTTGTTTATATCAAGGTATGGATTTTTTTCATTGATTTCTCTCATTTTATCATCAACAATTGAAGCAACATGTCGCATATGCATCTTCGTTTCTTGACCGATGATCGTATAGGACTGTCCGTAAATCTCAACTGTTGTTTTCGTTTTACCGCCGTCAGACAACGTTTCTCCTCCATTCCACGAGAATCCTAGTCTCTATCATAACATGTTTAGACATTGAATGGAAAGACGAGCCCTTCCCTGTTATGGTACACTTTAGAAATCAATGATATCAAGGTAAAAAGGAGTTATCCACTGTGCCCCAATCCGTCTTAAAAGCAACATCAGAAGACATGAAAAAAATGAAGAGCGTGTACGCTCAGCATTTAACTGACACTTTGCCGCCAGGCGCTCTATTTCAAGCAAAGGTTCCCGGCTGTACGATTACAGCTTACAAATCTGGAAAAGTGCTGTTCCAAGGACAAAAGGCAGAAGCTGAAGCGAGTCAGTTCAACCATTTACAAGCAGCTGAAACAAAAAGCAAAAAAACACCATCCATCACACAGTACAGCCCACCACCCGGCATCGCTTCCATGTCGGTTATTGGCTCAGATGAGGTCGGTACTGGCGATTATTTTGGACCCATTACGGTCTGTGCGGCTTATGTTGATTCCAGTCAGCTTGCTCTCATGAAAGAGCTCGGGGTGAAAGACTCAAAAGGACTAAAAGATCCGCAGATTATCAACATTGCCAAAGACTTGATCAAAACCATCCCGTTCAGCCTTCTCGTGCTTCGGAATGAAAAATACAATGCGATGCAAGAAAAGGGCATGAGCCAAGGGAAAATGAAGGCACTGCTTCATAACCAAGTCATCACCTCCGTGCTAGAAAAACTGGATGGCAAGAAACCAGAAGCCATTCTCATTGACCAATTTGCCGAACCAGGCATTTATTTCAGGCACCTTGCGGGGAAAAAGATCATTCGGGAGCGTACATATTTTAGTACGAAAGCAGAAGGCATCCACTTATCGGTTGCTGCAGCTTCTATTATTGCAAGGTATGCTTTTTTAATTGAAATGGATAAATTATCAAAAGCAGCGGGCTTTGACATTCCAAAAGGAGCCGGTCCGCATGTTGACAAAGCGGCAGCAAAGCTGATGAAACAGCACGGCGAAGAGGCTTTACGCCAATTTACAAAACTTCATTTTGCCAACACCCAAAAAGCGAAAAAATGGTTATAATCAAAAAAGAGCTATCGCCCATAAAGCGATAGCTCTTTTGATTATCCGCGCAAGACGGCTTGATACGTATCTTCTAATGCTTTCAATACGTTTGTATGAACAGCCGTGACTTCTTCCTCGGTCAACGTTTGTTCTGGGTTTAAATACTGCAGAGAGAATGCAACAGATTTCTTACCTTCTTCCATATGCTCACCCTCATACACATCAAAGACGGAAAGATCTGTGAGCAATTGGCCGCCAGCTTCATAAATGACTTGCTCCAGCTGTCCGCTTGAAATATGCTGATCGACGACAAGTGCGATGTCTCTTGTCACTGCTGGGAATCTCGGAATTGCCGTATATTTCATATCCTCTGTTTCAGACGTCATCACATCTGTTAAATCAAATTCAAATACATACGTTTCTTTTAAATCTAATTCCTTTTCCACTACTGGATGAAGTGCAGCTACAAAGCCAATCACTTTTCCATTTAAATGAACATCGGCTGTACGTCCTGGGTGAAGGCCCTCACGCTCTGCTTGAACATACGTGATCTCTTCTGATACACCAAGCTTTTCAAACAGCCCTTCTGCAATACCCTTCGCAACATAAAAATCGACAGCTTTTTTCTCGCCCTGCCAAAGATTTTTATGCCAAAGACCTGTTAACGCACCTGCCACATGCTCTTTCTCTACTGGTTTTGCGCCTTCCGTTTCCGCTAAGAAAACAGAACCTGTTTCGTAAAAGGCAAAAGAATCAGCTTGTCTTGCTAAGTTATATGCGACAGAATCAAGTAAGTTTGGCAGAAGGCTTTGTCTCAGCACACTTCGTTCCTCACTCATCGGCAAGGAAAGTCTTGTTTGATAAGCTGGATTTAAAGCAAAGGCTGTGGACTTATGCTGATTCGTTAATGAATACGTAATCGCTTGAGAAAGCCCTGCGCCCTCTAAGAAACGTCTCACCTTTCTGCGCTTCACTTGGTATGGCGTAAGACCACCAACGGTACCAGCTGTCGCAGGGAGTGTAGATGGAATATTGTCGTAGCCGTATAATCTCGCGACTTCTTCAATGAGGTCTTCTTCAATCGTAATATCCATTCTGCGGGAAGGAACCGTTACGACAAGCACATCATTTGATTCGCCCACTGTAAAGCCTAGTTTGTTGAAAATCTGAATCATATCTTCTTTTGAAATGCTCATGCCAAGCACCTTGTTCACACGCTCAGTTGATACGTGGATGACATTCATACTTGTTTCAAGGTGATTTTCCTCAACTGTACCGCTTAGCACTTCGCCGCCTGCATAGGTGCTGATCAATTGCGCTGCTCTTTCGGCTGCTGATTTCGTCCGCTGGGGATCGAGCCCTTTTTCAAATCGTGTGCTTGATTCACTGCGAAGCCCTAAGTCTTTAGATGCTTGACGGACGGTTTGACCGTTGAAATATGCCGCTTCTAAAAGAATCGTTGCCGTCTCATCACGCACCTCTGATTCAAAACCGCCCATGACACCTGCAACAGCATGCGCTTTTGTGCCATTTGTAATGACAAGATGCTTCGAAGACAATGTACGTTCTTGTTCATCCAGAGTTTGAATCATTTCATTTTCAGCCGCTTTTCGTACGACCACCTGCTTTGAACCAAAGCGGTCATAATCAAAGGCGTGTAGAGGTTGACCGTATTCAAGTAAGACAAAATTCGTAATATCCACGACGTTGTTAATTGGGCGGATACCTGCATTCATCAATCTTGTTTGCATCCAAAGTGGTGCTGGCCCAATCTTTACATTTTTAATGATCTTCGCTGCATAAAGTGGATTCGCTTCTTGATCCTCAATTTTAACAGAAATATAGTCTGCTGCTTTTTCAGAAGAAGTGTCATGCGCTGTATCAGGAAGCTTGATGTCTCTCCCTAAAATGGCGGCAACCTCATAAGCGACACCTAGCATATTAAGGGCATCGGCACGGTTTGGTGTTAAGCCAAGCTCAAGTACCGCGTCATCTAATTGAAGCGCTTGAAGGGCATCATCTCCTGGTTTCACGTCATTCGGGAAAACAAAGATGCCTTCTGCATATTCTTTTGGTACGAGCTTGCTCTCTACGCCTAATTCTTGCAGAGAACAAATCATGCCATGAGACTCTTCACCGCGCAGTTTTGCTTTTTTAATTTTAAAGTTTCCAGGAAGGACTGCACCAACCGTTGCGACAGCCACATGCTGTCCTTTATCCACATTTGGAGCCCCGCATATAATTTGCACCGGTGCGTCTTCGCCGATATCAACAAGACATTTGTTTAATTTATCCGCATTCGGATGCTGTTCACGTTCAATGACGTGTCCAACGACAACGCCTTTGATGCCTTCGCCTTTATACTCAACGGCTTCCACTTCAATTCCGCTTCTTGTGATTTTCTCTGCTAATTCATCCGGCTTGATGCCTTCTAAATCGACATAGTCCTCTAACCATTTATATGAAACAAACATGTTGATTTCCTCCTCTTAGTCCTGCTTAAATTGCTTCGTGAATCTAATATCATTTGTGTAGAAATGACGAATGTCATCTATGCCGTATTTCAGCATCGCAATACGTTCAACACCCATTCCAAAAGCAAAGCCTTGGTAAGTATCTGGATCAAATCCGCTCATTTTTAATACATTCGGGTGAACCATTCCTGCACCTAAAATTTCAATCCAGCCTGTTCCTTTACATACGGAACAGCCTTTCCCGCCGCATTTAAAGCATGACACATCAACTTCAACGGAAGGTTCTGTGAATGGGAAAAAGCTTGGGCGCAGTCTAATTTCACGATCTTCCCCAAACATTTTTCTTGCGACTGTCTCAAGCGTTCCTTTGAGGTCACTCATGCTAATATTGTGATCTACCACAAGTCCTTCAATCTGCATGAATTGATGCGAGTGAGTGGCATCATCGCTGTCACGTCTATATACCTTACCAGGACAGATGATCTTCACAGGACCTTGGCCTTTATATTTCTCAAGTGTACGTGCTTGAACGGGTGATGTTTGTGTTCTCATGAGTGTGTCTTCAGTAATATAGAAGCTGTCCTGCATATCACGTGCAGGGTGTTCTTTTGGAAGATTGAGCGCTTCAAAGTTATAGTAATCTGTTTCCACCTCTGGGCCCTCTTCAACGGTATAGCCCATGCCGATAAATAAATCTTCAATATCTTCTACGACAATCGTTAATGGATGTCTTGCCCCGATTTTGATCGGACTTGCTGGCAATGTGACATCAATGGTTTGAGAAGCCAGTTTCTTTTTCACTTCTTCTGCTTCTAGCTGCTCATTTTTTTCAGCAATGGCACCAGCAATCTGCTCTCTCACTTCATTTGCAAGTGCGCCCATTTTTGGTCTTTCTTCAGCGGAAAGCTTGCCCATTCCGCGCAGCACTTCTGTAATCGGACCTTTTTTCCCTAAATATTGAACACGAATGTCATTGACTTCTTTGAGCGAGCTGGCTGCTTCTACCTTCGCTATCGCTTCTGTTTCAAGCTGTTTTAACGTTTCTTGCATGAGTGTCATCCTCCTTTTAATATACAAAACCGTCTGAATAAACGGGTGTTTGATTGTTTGAAGACAATAAAAAAACCCGCCCCTCCAAAAAAGAAGGGACGAGTTGTGGTCGCGGTACCACCCTTGTTAAGCACAAATATATGTGCGAATAAGCTTCATTGACATAACGGAATCAAACGAATCCGGTCCACCTTTACGCAAAACCTGCGGTCCCGGTGACAACTCCAGAGGTGAATTCCTGTTTCAGCATTCCTTAAATGCACTTTCAGTCTACGATGCATTCTCCCTAATAGGACGCTCCGTGAAACAATCTTCCTCTATCATGGTTTTTAAATATTAGTTTCATTATAGTGAAAAATAGGACGTGATGCAACACTATCCGCGCAAATGATAGACAAGAACCGCTGCTGCCACAGCCACATTTAATGATTCCGCTTGTCCGTACATCGGTACATATAAATTTTGATCTGTGATTTGAAGAATCTCTGGATCAATACCTGCTCCCTCGTTGCCTACAATTAACGCAAATGGACCTTCTGGTGCTATGTGTTTATACTCTTTCGCATTTTTTAAAGCAGTGCCATATACAGGTATACCTTGCGCCTTTAATGCTGGAATTGTCTGTTGTAGCGTTTGTTTTAAGATAGGCAGGTGAAAATGAGACCCTTGTGCTGAACGGAGCGTTTTTCCGTTAAACGCATCAACGGTTCCATCCCCTAGAATCACAGCATCAAGCCCCGCTGCATCTGCTGTCCGAATGAGTGTGCCTAAATTCCCCGGATCCTGCACTGCATCTAACAGAAGCATTCGTTCATACTTTTTCTCCTCAAATACAGGAATTGTACAAACCGCTGCGATTTGCTGAGGTGTTTCCGTTTCCGTCATCGCAGTAAAAGCCTCTTCACTTAATTCATACAGCTCAATGTCAGGCTCGATGTCAGCAGGGAGCATGTCAGGCGTTGCGACCATTAACTCTTTTACAACCCCGCTTTTCAATGCTTCTTCTACTAAGTGTTTTCCTTCAACAAGGAACAGCCCTGTTTTCGTTCGTTCTTTTTTTGTATGGAGCTTTTTCCATTGTTTAATGTGTGCGTTTTTAGCTGATTCTATATATTTCAAGCGACTTTAACTCCTTTAAATATCATGAATTTATTATATCTCAAGCACACTACATAATAAACCTGTCTTTGAGACAGAATAGGGCTATCACCATCAAAAAAGGAGTGTGGGCAATGGATTTTAATTTAAGAGGCGCAGTCATTCAAAACATCACTGGCCATAATCAAGAGCAGCTTGAGCATACGATTTTAGATGCGATTCAAAGTGGCGAGGAAAAAATGCTGCCAGGTCTTGGCGTTTTGTTTGAGGTGTTATGGCAAGAGGCATCAGAAGATGAAAAAAATGAAATTCTTGAAACATTGGAGCAGGGCTTAAAGCCTGAGCATCAGCAATAACAAGAAGCCGGTTTGCTTATCTATGAGCAAGCCGGCTTTGTTCATTTAGCCAGTGATTGGTGTCTCCATTCGAAGAGCTGGATCGCGCCAAATCTCGATCCATTTTTTAATAGCGAACACGATAATGACAAAACCTAAAATCAGCATAATCATCGAAAGCACGGCGTTCAGTACACTGTAGCCAGATGCTTCAGGATTGAGATAGACATTCGCAACCATCCAATAACCCGCATAATTCACCGTCACATATAAGTAAGCAAGTGGAATTAAACAAGTCAACATATACCGTCTTTTATCCGCAATTTTTAACACAACCGTCGCCCCAATGATTAATCCGACCGAGGCCATTAGCTGGTTTGACACGCCAAAGAGTGCCCAAATGGACCCAATGTCTCCAGAGTAAAGCAAGTATCCCCACATAAAACAAGCAAGTGCACTTGCAAAGACTGACCCTGGTACCCAGTCATTTCGTTTCAGCGGTTTATATGCTTCTCCAAAGAAGTCTTGGATCAAATATCGCGCGACACGGGTTCCTGCGTCAATCGCCGTTAAAATAAAGACGGCTTCAAACATAATCACGAATTGGAAGAAATAAGAGGCCAAATGACTAAAGAACGGAATACCCGTAAAGATGTACGCCATCCCTACAGCTAATGTAACAGCTCCACCTGTTCTTCCTTCTAAGTCAAGACCGATTTCTTTGCTTAGTTGAGGAAGATTCTCGACACTCATACCAAGCGTACGGAACACTTCAGGTGTACTATTAATTGCAAAATAATCTCCCGGATGAAGCGCAGTAGCGGCAATTAACGCCATGATTCCCACTAAACATTCTACGAGCATCGCGCCAAACGCCACCGGCTTCATATCACTCCAACGATCTAGCATTTTTGGCGTTGTGCCAGAGCCAACAAATGCATGAAAACCAGAAATCGCACCACAAGCAATGGTAATCGAAATAAAAGGCCATACAGGTCCAGCTAAGACAGGCCCTCCTCCATTTACAAACTCCGTAAACGCCGGAAATTGGATGGTTGGATTAACCACAAAGATTCCCGCAATCAGCGCGATGAAAACACCAATTTTCATAAAACTGCTTAAATAGTCTCTTGGTGCCAAAAGCAACCAAACCGGCAGGGCCGCAGCAAAGAACGCATAGATTGGCAGGGCAAGAGCAAGCGTTTTTGTATCAAGTGTTAACAAATCTCCAAGTGCTGTTCCTTGAATATTCGGTCCAAGGAATACCCCCAACATCAGTAATATGAATCCCGCAGATGTCGCCAGCTTTAAATTGCCTGTCTTTTTATAATAAAGGCCAACTCCCATCGCTATTGGAATGGTAATACCAACTGCAAAGGTTCCCCAAGGATTTCGTTCTAAAGCATGAAGCACAACCATGGACAGTCCTGCCATTGTAATTGTAATAATAAATAACATGGCGAGCCCTGTGCAAAATCCTGCAACAGGACCAAGCTCCTCTTTCGCTACCTCGGATAGTGATTTCCCCTTTTTTCGCATCGAAGCAAACAAGACCACAAGATCATGAACAGCTCCGCCAATCACCGCTCCAATTAAGAGCCAAAGGAGACCAGGTAAATACCCAAATTGTGCGGCTAAAATCGGACCAACTAATGGACCAGCAGCGGCAATTGCAGCAAAGTGATGCCCAAATGTGACCCATTTGTTTGTTGGCACATAATCTTTCCCATCCTCGAGTGCATGAGCCGGTGTAGGATGATCATCTGTGACCTTTAGTACCTTCACCATCATAAACGTGCCATAGAGGCGATAGGCAATCGCTAAAATACACATCGATCCTATCACAATTGAAACCGCATTCATTTAACCATCCCCTTTGTATAAACAATTTGTTACAAATATAACATAAATTGAGTGATTTTTCTTTCTTTTAAAACCTAGTTGACAAATAGGAATAATTGATTTAATCTAAAATAAGCTTCACCTACTTCCATAAACTCTCTTTTGACAGAGCCTCAATTGGCTCTGTCCTTTTTATTGATTTCATCTTACATAAATACAAGATAGATCACATGTGCCTTCCTCACTAGAAAAATATCACTTCATTTACTGAAAACAGTTCTTTTGACACAACTTACATTCCAACGTTCATTTCCTGGGAAATTCAACGCAATTAAAAAACCTTTCCCCCATACTGAGGAAAGGTTTTATCATTAAGAACCGTACGTAATTTGTTCGACCGTTTTTTGATCAAGTCTTTTGATGACTTCTGTTAAAAGCTTCACCGCATTTTCATAATCATCTCGATGAATCATGGCTGCATGGGTATGAATATATCTGCTTGGAATCCCGATGGATAGTGATGGAACGCCATGACCTGTTAAGTGAATACCTCCAGCATCTGTTCCTCCACCTGGCATGGAATCATATTGATAAGGAATGTTTAGTTCATCCGCAGTTTGGACAACAAAATCGCGAAGTCCTTTATGAGAAACCATCGAAGCATCAAATACAACAATCGTTGGTCCTTTGCCAAGTTTGCTTGTTGCTTCTTTTTCAGTAATACCTGGTGTATCACCTGCTACTCCAACATCAATAGCAAATCCAATATCAGGCTGGATGGTAGCTGCAGCTGTTTTAGCTCCGCGCAAGCCAACTTCCTCTTGGACAGTTGCTACACTGTATGCAATATTTTCATGCTGAGTATCCTTTAAATTCTTCATGACATCAATCGCTACTGCACAGCCGATACGGTTGTCCCAGGCTTTTGCAAGAAGCATTTTTTCGTCATTCATTACCGTAAACTCAAAGTAAGGTACGATTTGATCTCCAGGGAGGACGCCCCATTCCATTGCCTGTTCTTTGCTCGAAGCCCCAATATCAATGAACATATCTGTGATTTCGATTGATTTCTTTCGTGCTTCTGGTGATAAGACATGTGGCGGTTTAGAACCAATCACACCTGTAATGTCTCCTTTTTTCGTCACAATGGTGACACGCTGCGCCAACATAACTTGTGACCACCAGCCACCGACCGTTTGAAACCGAATATAGCCTTTGTCATCGATTTTTGTCACCATGAATCCTACTTCATCTAAGTGACCAGCAAGCATCACTTTAGGCCCATTTGCATTTCCTTCCTTCTTAGCAATTAAGCTGCCAAGGCGGTCTGTAGAGACTTCATCCGAATATGTTTCTATGTATGACTGCATGACTTTTTTTACATCACGTTCATTTCCTGGAATCCCTTTTGCATCCGTTAGGTCTTTCAGCATAGTTAATGTTTGATCTAGTTTTGTCATTCTGTGTATCCTCCTTTTTCTTCATGGTGCATTCTTATTATACAAAACCTCTTTCGTTCAATACGATCTTTTTATGAATATTTTTTCGTTAATCGAAATATTTTTTAAAAAAAGTTGAAACCTTTTGTCTTTCTCATTCGTAGTACATCAGATAACGGTATTGGAGGTGCATCCTGTCATGTTTGTCATCCTCATTAGACTTGCTCTTGTTGCATTGCTTGTCTATATTTTCTACATGGCGGTAAAATTCTTCTCAAACCCGAGAAGAAAGCTGAAACAAGCACAATTAAAAGAAGGCTTTTATTTTATGGACGAACAGCAAAATGCCCGTAAAAATTTTAATTTCGTCTATAAAGGTGTCTTGTTTGAAGGGGAGAAGCATGTTCCTTCTAAGGATCATCCTCTGTTTGTCCACTCCATTTACGTTTGGACGGAGTCACCTGAGAAGCTAAATGAATTCACATTAGAAGACTTTGAAAAACTTGAGGACAACATCATTGAACGGTATCCTCAAACAAAAATTGATTGGGATCAGCCCATCAAAAAAATCAAACAAAAAAAGGGAGCAGATACGCCGACTTAACGGCGTCTGCTCCCTTTTCAGATGAGATTGAGATAGACCAATATCACCAATTGGACAACAATTAAAGCAGGCATACCCATTTGAAAGGCAGGATGCTTCGTTTTATGACGGAAATACTGCATGCCAAGAAATGACCCAGCAGCACCAAAAAGTACTGCGGCACTCCATAAGTGCGCTTCTGATATTCTCCATTTGTGTGCTTTCGCTCGGCGTTTATCCTCTCCCATGAGACAAAACCCATAGACATTGACCAAGATGAGCAGCACGATCAGAGCGATATTCATTGATTTCACCTCACATGATGAGAAAAAAAGATCACTCCTTGGCGGAATGATCTTTTATATGACTTACTTGTCTAGTTGTGCTTTTGCAGCATCAGCAAGCTGGTTGAATGCGTTTAGGTCATTCACAGCAAGATCAGCAAGCATTTTGCGGTTTACTTCGATACCAGAAAGCTTTAAGCCATGCATTAAACGGCTGTAAGAAAGACCGTTCATACGAGCTGCAGCATTGATACGAGTGATCCATAGTTTACGGAAGTCACGTTTTTTCTGACGACGGTCACGGAAAGCGTAGTTTCCAGATTTCATCACCTGTTGGTTTGCTACTTTATATAATCTATGTTTTGAACCGAAATAACCTTTTGCTAATTTAAGAACCTTTTTACGACGCTGACGCGACACAGTTCCGCCTTTTACTCTTGGCATTGTAATTCCCTCCTATGTTTCCTATTCCAGATTACTTGATGTTTGCAAGTTGTTGTTTGATACGTTTGAAATCTCCAGCACTTACGATTGCGCTCTTACGCAATTTACGTTTTTGCTTTGTAGATTTGTTAGCGAACAAGTGACTTGTGTACGCATGAGAACGTTTAAGTTTACCAGAACCTGTTTTTTTGAAACGTTTAGCAGATCCGCGGTGAGTTTTCATTTTTGGCATTGGATGTTTCCTCCCTCTGTTACTTTTACTTTTCGACTTTTGGTGCAAGCATGAGGAACATGCTGCGTCCGTCCATCTTAGGTTTTGTTTCTACTGTTGCTACTTCAGCGCAAGCTTCAGAGAAACGGTCTAACACGCGCTGTCCGATTTCTTTATGCGTAATCGCACGGCCTTTAAAGCGGATAGAAGCTTTCACTTTATCTCCCTTTTCAAGGAATTTGATTGCATTACGGAGCTTCGTGTTAAAATCATGTTCATCGATTGTCGGGCTCAACCGAACTTCTTTTAAGCTAATGATTTTTTGATTCTTACGTGCCTCTTTTTCCTTCTTCTGTTGTTCGAATCGGAACTTACCATAGTCCATGATTCGGCAAACAGGTGGTTTTGCATTTGCAGCAACTAACACAAGGTCAAGATTGGCTTTCGTAGCAATTTCCAGAGCTTCCTGGCGGGTTTTAATCCCAAGCTGATCGCCATTTTGTCCGATCAAACGAACTTCACGCGCACGAATACCTTCATTAACTAATTGATCTTTGCTAATAGTGAGCCACCTCCATGAGATTTTGAATTGAGTTCACAATTCATTTTGACCATTTCGTTGTATGTTTTACAGGCAAACAAAAAGTGTGGGCATATAAAACACCCACACTGCGAACATTTGCATGAAAAAATAAATGTACGGTCAACCTGTCAACTACAAACATGTGTCAATCAGGTGAGAAGCGGGTGCTTCTGCTTGTGATATCTATTCAATTCGTTAACTATTCTACACAATTTTCATTTGTCCGTCAAGTAACCGAACTCTTGAAACAACTTTTTCATTTTAGCATGACGAAACGATTTGGGCAAGCCTTATTTAAAAAGAAATAAAGTCTCTTCAAATCCTTCAATTTTTCATTATCACACCGATATAAATCAAGTTGTATACATAAATAAACAAAAATATAAATCATATTCCATATAAAAAAGGATTATATATCTATTTTTTCAAAAAAATGATTGATTTTATAATTCTTTAGACTTATCATTGGAGAAGTATTCAAATTCATTTAATAAAATAAGGAAAAGTAGGGGATTTATTTGAAAAAGTTTTTTAAGATTGGGTGTCTTAGTATCATTATTCTCATTTTGATTATTATCTTTGTATCTTGTATGGCTGGGGGCGGCAGCAAAAAAGATAATACATCAAATACTGGTTCTAAAAATGCAGTAACGAGTAGCGAAAAGAAAAATGATAAAGAAAAAACGCATAAAATTGGAGATAAAGTAGCAGTCGAAGACTTTACTTATCAAGTAAACAGCGTAACAGAAGCGAAATCTTTACAAAAACAGTATATGAGCGATGTAACGACAGACGGCAAATTTGTGATTGTTGAAGTAACGGTCAAAAATACAGGTAAAAAAGGTAGAATGGTAGATACTGAGATGTTCAGGTTAATTGGCAAAGACGGCACAGAATACAAATCACTTGCAACAAATAATATGTATGTAAATGATACCGATTCAAGTTTCTTCTTAAAACAAATAAATCCTAAATTATCTAAAAAAGGTAAAATTGCTTTTGAAGTTCCAAACGAAAAGAAATTCTCGCTTCAAGTCTCATCAGGACTAGGATGGACTGGCGGTAAGTATAAGACCATTGATTTATCAAAATAATGTAAGAGTGCACATTTTTGTGCACTTTTTTTATTACTAAATAATCTATTTAAACTCTAAAACTTCTATTGTAAAATGAACATGAGCCTGTCACATGCAATTGAGGGTAACTACATACATAACAAGGGAGAAGATCATGAAAGCCGTATTTTTCGATTTAGATGATACTTTGCTTTGGGATGAAAAAAGCATTCATACCACTTTTCAGGAAACATGCAGGGAAGCGGAAAAGAAATATGGACTTGATCCAGAGTCGTTTGAACAGATTGTGCGTGAAGAAGCAAGAAAGCTATACTCTTCTTATGAAACATATGATTATACTGTCATGATTGGCATTAATCCTTTTGAAGGACTGTGGTCTAATTTTAGTGAGCCGATTAGCGAAGGCTTTCAAAAGCTAAACGCCCTTGCACCAGAGTATCGCAAAAACGCTTGGACGAACGGCTTAAAAGAGGCAGGAATTGACGATGAAGTATTTGGTCAATACTTAGCAGATTTCTTTGCAGCAGAGCGCAGAAAACGCCCGTATGTCTATGAAGAAACGTATCCTGTTTTAGAGCGCCTGAAGGGCAGCTATGAATTACTTCTTTTAACAAATGGAGATCCTAGTCTGCAAAAAGAAAAACTTGCAGGTGTCCCGGAACTTGCCCCTTACTTTAATGAAATTGTGATTTCAGGAGATTACGGGAAAGGAAAGCCTGATCCTGGCATCTTTGAGCACTGCCTTCAGCTGTTAAATCTCACAAAAGATGATGTCATCATGGTAGGAGATAATCCAAAAACAGATATTCTCGGCGCTTCTCGCGTAGGCATTCAAACCGTTTGGATCAATCGTCATGGCAAGAAAAATGAAACAGATGTGACACCAGATTATGAAATTAAAGACTTACACGAATTGTTTGATATTTTAAAATAAACCATAGGAAAAACACCCTTCTCCTGATCGAGATCGGGTGTTTTTTCGTTTTCGGCTATACAATTGCTGCTAAACTTTGTGCTTGACGATCTAAGCCGCGTGCTGCTTCTCCTACATTCATGAATTCCTCGCTTGCTTGCTTGACAAGATCCCGGTTTGTAAACACGCTTGTCTTTGCACGGCTTGTTCCGTTGCTGACCTTTTCAACTTCTAAATGGATCGCCTTCACATAACGATCCACCTTTACGATCGCTTCCTTTGAATCTGTCGCAAGCTTACGGATTTCTGCCGCGACGACACTAAAGCCATTTCCATAGGAACCCGCATGCGCAGCTTCTATGGCCGCGTTCAATGCGAGCAGCTGTGTTTGGGATGCGATACTGTTAATCGTTGTAGCAATTGAGCTGATCGACTCCACCTGCTCTGTTAACCCTTCTAGCAAACTCATGTTTTGATCCGTTTCATTCGCAATATGTTCAAAAGAAGCATTTACACTTTGACTATGCTGGATGCCGATTTCCGCTCGCTCCATTAATTTTGCAGACATATCTTTTAGGTCTTCTACTACCTGCTTCATTGTGTTTTCTCTCTCCGTAATATCTGTTGCCACTTTCACGACAGCCACTACGTTCCCCTCTTCATTGAGCACTGGTGTATACGTCGCTTCAAGCCATAAGGTGTCACCGTACTTCGTGATCCGCTGCACCTTTTCCTGAAACACTTGACCATTCTTCAAACGCTTCCAAAACATTTGATAACTTGCGTCTTCTGCAATATGCGGAGGACAAAACTGTCTATGCTTTAAACCAATCATTTCTTCCTTTGAATATTTCATGGCTTTTGCAAAAATATCATTGACCCATAGGACCTTACCTGTGACATCAAATTCAATCATCGCCAGTGAGTGTTCTAACGCTCGAAGAACGGCTGATTGCTCTAATACTTGTGTTGATAAAGTGTTTGTTGTTTGAATCATCGCTTTCATTCCCCCAATTTGCCTCTCTAATAGTACATACTTACCCATACTTTAGTACTATCTAAACGTATCATTTGCGCAAATGGATCACTAGTGGAGAATTTTTTTCCATAAGAAAAAAGCCAGCAACCTCAATAGATGAGATCACTGACTGTTTCGTGCGCCTTCATTATTTTTTTGCTTCTGCGACTGCATGTTTCACAAAAGCTTCGAGGTCCATTGTTTCTGAATCTTGTTCCCCGTATTTTCTTACATTAACTGCGCCATTTTCTGCTTCTTGATCACCGACAACCAGCATGTACGGAATCTTTTGCATTTGCGCTTCTCTAATTTTGTATCCGATTTTTTCATCACGACTGTCTAGTTCTACACGCAGTCCTTCAAGCTGCAAACGTTCTTGCACTTTTTTTGCGTAATCTAGATGGACAGATGGTGAAACCGGGATGACTTGGAATTGTACAGGTGCCAGCCATGTTGGAAGAGCTCCTTTGTATTCTTCAATTAAGAAGGCAACGAAGCGTTCCATTGTGGACACAACTCCTCTATGAATGACAACTGGACGATGGTGTTTTCCATCTTCTCCGATATATGTGAGATCGAAACGCTCTGGAAGTAAGAAGTCTAGCTGTACAGTAGACAAAGTCTCTTCTTTTCCAAGAGCTGTCTTTACTTGGACATCAAGCTTCGGACCATAAAATGCCGCTTCGCCTTCTGCTTCATAGTAGTCATGTCCAAGCTCGTCCATTGCATCTTTCAGCATAGACTGTGCTTTATTCCACATCGCATCATCGTCGAAATACTTCTCAGTATCTTCTGGATCACGGTAAGATAAGCGGAATGTGTAGTCATTCAAGCCAAAGTCTTGATACACTTCTTCAATTAAACGAACTGTGCGGATGAACTCATCTTTGATTTGATCTGGACGAACAAAGATATGAGCATCGTTTAATGTCATCCCGCGAACACGTTGAAGGCCGGATAAAGCGCCTGACATTTCATAGCGGTGCATTGTTCCAAGCTCTGCAATCCGAATTGGCAGTTCACGATAGCTATGAGGTTCATTTTTATAAATCATCATATGGTGCGGACAGTTCATTGGACGGAGGACAAGATCTTCGTTGTCCATTTCCATGACTGGGAACATATCTTCTTGATAATGCGCCCAGTGGCCTGATGTTTTATACAATTCCACACTCGCAAGAACGGGTGTATACACATGCTCATAACCAAGGCGTACTTCTTTATCAACAATATAACGCTCAATGACGCGGCGAATTGTTGCCCCTTTTGGCAGCCAGAGCGGAAGACCTTGGCCCACCTTTTGAGAGTTCGCAAACAGTTTCAATTCCTTGCCTAGTTTACGGTGATCACGCTCTTTTGCTTCTTCAAGCAGACGTAAATGCTCGTTTAATTCTTCTTTGCTGAAGAAAGCTGTTCCGTAAATACGCTGAAGCATTTGGTTGTTACTGTCGCCTCTCCAGTAAGCACCTGCCAGGCTTAACAGCTTGAATTCTTTGATTTTCCCTGTAGACGGCAAGTGAATACCGCGGCATAGATCGAAGAATTCACCTTGCTCATAAATTGTGACGGCTTCGCCTTCTGGGATTGCTTCTAACAGCTCTAGCTTCAATTCATCGCCAATTGCTTCAAAGCGTGCTTTCGCTTCTTCTCTTGAAACTTCAATGCGCTCAATCGGCAAATTGCTGTTAATGATTTTTTTCATTTCTTTTTCAATCTTTGGTAAATCTTCAGGTGTAATCGCTACATCGATGTCGACATCATAGTAAAAGCCATTTTCGATGACAGGGCCTACGCCAAACTGGACGTGATGCTCTTTTCCATAAATGCGTTTGATTGCCTGTGCTAGTAAATGCGCTGTGCTGTGTCGCATAATATCGAGCGCTTCTTCACTCTTATCTGTGATGATCTCGATTGTTCCACTTTCTAACAGCGGCGTACGCAGATCTATTTCTTTGCCGTTCAATTTACCGGCAAGCGCTTTTTTCTTTAGGCCTGGGCTAATTGATGCCGCGATGTCTTCTGTTGTAGCTGTTTTGTCAAACTCCTTGACTGCTCCATCTGGAAATGTAAGTTGAATTTGTTCTGACATCTCTAGTCACTCCTTTTTTTGGCAATATAAAAACCCCGCCCCCTGGAAAGGGACGAGGTTGAATAAACGGAATCGTGGTTCCACCCTTTTTCCCGTATTTGCAGCTTGCTTTGTCAAAAGCAAATACGGCTTGTGGTTCAATAACGGGAATTCCCGTCAGCTATTACTAAACAGTTCACAGCTGATGTTCAAAGGTGGTAAAGCAAATGGCCCTCTGCTAGGAAGCTTTCAGCCACGGCTTCCCTCTCTTTAAGCGGGTGTTCATTTGTTCATGTCCTTATCAATACGGTCTCTGTATGAAGTTACACCGTATTATAAAACGTTTTTTCGTGAAAATCAAGAAAGCTTTTCACTTTTCTTTTCCAAATGACTAGGAACAAATTGAACATGCTGTTCCTGAAACGAATGAGGAGGGAATACCTCAACTCTTTCTTGAAAAATATTTTGAATGGTTTGCACCATCGAGTGACCCGTATCATCTGTAAATAGGTCAATCTTTTGTGGCGCAATGGATACAAGCGGTGCAATCAACTGCGAATCAATATACATTGGATGCTCTCTTACAAACTGTCTGTCTATGTATTGTTTTTGATCACGCTCAGAAGCGTACCGAAATTCCCAAATCATCAGGCGGTCCTGATGCACAACATGTACTTTTTCAAGCTTAGGTTCTCTTGACATCACATAGTCTCGAAGGGATTGAATAAAGTTTTGATATTCTTGTTCCATTTTATATTCTTCGATGGATACTTCAACATAGTTCTTCAGCCTTCTGTCATACGCTGAGAGCCTAAATGTCATAAATGAACCAATGGAAAAAACACCTTTCTGTAAAGAAATCGTCTCAAGCTCTTTTTTTAACAGATCCTCCCTCGGCGGGTCTTGATGAATTCCAGGGATATCATCTAGATCCCCTTTCATGATGCTATGGGCGATTGAAAGAATTTGGTGCTGCTCTTCTGGATCTTTAAATAAGTATGTGTTTTCAAGGATGCTGCGCATGCGTTCATTTTCTTTGCATTCCAAAAAAAAGTGAATCAGTAATGTCCGCACAATGTGCTCAATGGCTTCTCCTGATTTTTTCGCTTCTATGAGAAGCCGGTCTTTCCCTTGTTGAATCGAAATGTGATGCCGACTGTCCAAGTGTTCAGCAAGATGTAAAAAAGCGGCGGTATCATATTCATCTTCAAAGATTATTTCAAGCATGTTTGTCCCCCCTAACGACATCTGTTACATATATATGGGGGGAACATAAAAAATAGACGCCTAAAATAAATCAGGCATCTTTCTTTTTAAAATCAGTGGCACTGAGATAAAGATCACATAAATCAAACAAACAATCGCTAAGGCGGCATAATTTCCGCTTACAAAGCTTGATCCAAGGACATTTAATGCCACAGTACCAGGTATTAACCCTAAAAAAGTCGCTGCCGCAAATGCACGATAATTCGCACGTGAAGCTGCTGCGGCATAACTGACAAAATCAAAGTGAATGGGTGCAATGCGTAATAAGAGGATATAAAGAAAACCATGCTCTTGAATACGGGACGTCACCGCTTTTAGCTTCCGATTGCTTGATTCGGTTTCCTGCTTGTTTGAACGGAAGGTTGAGGCAAGCAGGAAAGATCCTGTTGCACCTGCTGTCGCACCAGCTAAGGCATAAATGGTCCCAAGGACACTGCCGAATGCCAAACCTGCTGCTAGCGAAAAGACGGTGAGAGGGACAAGCACAAATGGACGAAAAAGTGATAAGAAAAGAAAGACAAAGGGAGCCAGCATCCCAAATTGAAGAATCCAATTCTTCACATCTTTCGGCGACAGTTGAAGATGCTGTTTGTTGAGCCACCATAACACAGCAGCTAGAACCCCAATCACGAGGAAAAGCAGCCATTTTCTTTTATTCATTTCATCCGCTCCCCTTCACGTGACCTATCTTTTTATAAATGACGGCGATTTTCCCCTTCAAGCAGAACTGGTTCAGCTAGGTAGAGAATACGTTCCATTAATCGAGCTGCCTTCACCTCTTCTTTTTCCCCGCGCTGTGAGTATGTAAAGTGATGCTTTAACTCATTCGGTGAGAAATTAGAAGAGAAAAAAGTCGGCAGCTGCTCTGCCATGCGGTATTGCAAGATTGTTCCTAAAAGTTCATCTCGTACCCAGCTTGTCATCGACTCTGCTCCAATATCATCAAGCATTAAAATTGGTGTTGATTTGACCATATTCAGCTTCTCTTCGAGTGTATGATCGGCTAACGAATTTTTTAACTCTCTCACAAATTCAGGCACGTATACAAGGAGAGATGGATACTCTTTTACCGCTAACTGCTGCGCAATTGCTGCCAGAATAAATGTTTTTCCGACCCCAAACTTTCCATGTAAATAGAGGCCTTTTCCCTTACCAGTTTCATCATAACTTTGCAGGAATTGACCTACTTTTTGAATGACTTCTTGTCTTCCAACCACATTTAAATCAGCAAACGTCGCTTGAAGAACATTCTGTGGAATGTACATGCTTTTCATGAGTTCTTGCTGTTTTTTCTGTCTATCAAGCCGCAGTTTGACAGGACAAGGGGAATATTCAATATCAATGCTCTGACCTTTGATCACAAGCTTCGGGTGATACCCGTCTAAAATGACATTTACATTCTCTTCCTCTAAGCAGTAAGAACAGCCCTTTGATTGTTGTACATATTCAAAGAGTCTGTTCAAGCTGCGATTGATCATGTCTTCTTGGATGTCCTCTTGATGCTCCTTTAAAAAAGCTTTTACATCTTCATCAGCTAGGACACTTTCTTTAATCTGATTGTATCTCACGCGAAAATCTACCCGCCCTTTTAGCTGATCAAATGAACGACCGATCGGTTTCATCTCCATCTCACCTCACATTAATGTGCATTGTACTTTTTCATATTATTAAACTGATCTAACAATTTTTCTTTTTCTCGTTCGAGGTCCTCTGTAGACAAGTTATCTGTCTGTTCCTTTGGCTGTTCTTTCGTTTCAGCTTCCTTCATCCAGTCAGGCAGTTTCTCCTCGCGGATCACTTTTCCTGCCCCATATGATTGACGCTTATTTTTTTGCTGCGCCCATTCTGTCATTTGCCTATTCTCTTCTTTGGCAATTTTCATAGCAGCTGCCACTGTTTTGATTTTCTTTCGCACCCAGTGGGCGGCGATTTTCTGCATATATGTTTTGGACAGTTTCATATCGGTTTTTAGCAGTGTATAGTAGATCAGGACATTCATGACCCCAGGCTCTAGCTGCTGCTCAAGCATAATATCTTCAACAATTCTTAAGTCTGCATACGTCGGCTCAATGCCATCTGCCATATCTTTTAGAAGCTCTCTAGGCGAAATATGATCAAGCTTTTCAATCAATTTCGCATCAGGTGCATCTGCACTTGAATTCTGCGTGACATTGTGACGTAAATGTCTTGGCTGTTTTTGATCAATCAGCTTCGGCTGTTCGCCTCTGTATTCAATTTGATACCAGTCTCTCGCTGCTTTTCGCAGATCCTCAGTTGATATCATCTGATCTGAGCCACAGGCACCTGCGACAATATTTTGCATTTGCAGCGGGGTGATGCCATAGACGACAGCTAACTTCTTAATTGTCTCTTTCACTTGCTTTGTCAAAGCTTTTCTTGGAATCATCATGTCCGACATGCCTGCTAACAGGAGATCAAAATCAAAAGATTCATCTGAAAGCGGTGCAGGCTGACTTGAGCCAACTGTCACATATTCGTAGCCCTCGTCAAGCGATGACGCCTGATTAATTTCCTCTGTCATCTTGCGCTCTCCTGGCTGCAAGACGTGAAACACTTCTTCAAACGATCGGGAGATGTTCTTTGCATCAGCAGGAACTCCTGGATAAGAAAAATAATCACGAAGCTGCATATATTTTGCTTTCTCTACCCGATGATACAAAAGGACATTCAGCATACCGTCTTGGAAAAATTCATCCGGTCTCAGCGGCGGCACGAGCTCATATGTAAACAGTCTGCCTTCTTCCGTTTCCTGTTCATATGTGCGGAGTAATCCGATCGCTTCAAGCTTTAAGCGCTCCTCAAAAATATCATTTAAATTCGTTTGCAGCATCACCATCAGCTGACGGTGAGGTGCGGGTTTCCCCCACATTCGATTTTGTTCCAGCTCTCCCCACAGCGTCATGTATAAACTGAAAGCGGACATGCCAATAAGCGGCTGATATAAAAGAGTAATAAGCTGTCTATCGATGTCACCGAGCAATGAAGCGCTTTTGACGACATACGGATCGACGGCTAGCACTTCCTTCCAATGCTCTGTCATATGCTGATCCTCCCTTAATACGGTTGTCTTCATTGTACACTCTTTTTGCGTTTTACGCTTTACGCAGGAAAAAGAGCATGAAGAATCTTCAGCTCTTTTTTAGCGTTCTTTCTTTAATAAATCTTTTAATTCATCAATAAATACATTGATATCTTTAAATTGACGGTATACCGACGCAAACCTGACGTAAGACACTTCATCAATTTTCGCCAGCTCGTCCATCACCATTTCCCCTACAAGCTCGCTTTTCACCTCTGACATGCCTTGGTTACGCAATTCCTTCTCGATGTTAAAGCAGACATCCTCGAGCTGTTTTAAAGCGACAGGACGTTTTTCACACGCTTTGATGAGGCCTCTCAGCATCTTTTCCCGGCTGAATTCTTCTCGAATTCCTTCTTTTTTCACCACAATCAATGGCAATTCTTCTAATTTTTCAAACGTCGTGAAGCGATATTGACAGCTTTCACACTCTCTTCTGCGACGGATGGACTTCCCTTCATCTACTGGTCTTGAATCAAGCACCCTTGTGCCAAGGTGCTGACATGTGGGACATTTCATTTCATCAGCTCCGATCTCTTCTTGGAAGTTGTTTGTCTAGTTCTTTATAAAGGGACAAAACAGCCTTTTGACTGTAGCCAAAGTCTGTTGGCAGCGCTGTTTCTGTTGTCACATTAAAATCGACAGCTGTTTCAAAAGGACGAATTGAAATGACAGTCGCCACGAGAAAAGCTTTTTTCGGCGTTCGTATGTTTGCGCTGATTTCACCTCGTTCTGCTGAAACAGATGTCACTTGATAGGAATCGTTTCTTGAAAGAACAGCTTCTACCGCTTGAAAAGCTTGAGTTTGTGTCGATTTGTAGTAATGGCTTTTCAGCTCTGACACTGGATGATGGTCAGATGTTTCTGTATGATTTGAAATGAATCGTTTGAGCTTTTGTCCTAAAGTCATACACGTATCCCCTTTGTCATAAACCCTCTTCTTTATTTTATAAAAAAAACCTTTGTTTTCCTAGAACAAAAGTATAGACAGGTTGGATCATGCTGGATGCCCGTGTATGGAACAAATATAAAAAGGAGCATAACACAAAGGCATTTAATGCTTTTGGCCAGCTCCCATTGCAATCTTTTTTATGTTTACAGTGCTTTGGCTTGCGCCTGTTTCACTTGTACAGGTCCCATGCCTCGAGGAATTTCGATGTTTTCTCTTGTTTCAGCACCTAGTTCATCTCCGATATGATCTGCTGCAATATTCGGATCTAGATCGCCGCAAGTATAAACATCTATGCTCGCATAACCATGTTCAGGAAAGCTGTGAATTGTCAGATGAGATTCAGAAATAATGACAACTCCACTTACTCCTTGAGGTGCAAATTTGTGAAAAGCAACCTCTCTTACTTCAGCTCCTGATTTCAAAGCTGCATTTACAAACGTTTTTTCAATAAAATCCATGTCGTTCAGTTTATCACAGTCGCATCCCCATAACTCGGAGATAACGTGACGTCCGATTGTTTCCATCATGGACCCCCCTTTAAACAAGAATGAAAGAGTGAAGTTCTAAGCAGCCGGACCGGACATATACCACGGGGGAAAGTTAGTCCAAAGAGGTCCTAACCCTTTAAGTATACCCGAATGAGTCTGCGAACAAGAAGTTCACGAAAAATAGTATACTTTGTTTAGACCCATTTTGCAAGCTGTGTTTTTAGTGGGATTTTCTCTCATTTCTTGAAAAGGGACGTTCAGTCTTCTTCATTTCAAACAGCTGAAAGCTCTTTCATCTGGGAACCAACAAACTTTACAAGATCAACCACTCTGCAAGAATAGCCCCATTCATTGTCATACCATGCAAGAACTTTTACTTTTCTGCCTTCCATCACCATCGTTGTAAGTCCATCAACGACAGCAGAATAAGGGTTTGTGTTAAAGTCTGTGGAGACAAGTGGTTCATCGGTGTAATCTAATATGCCAGCAAGAGATGTTTTTGAAGCCGTTGCAAAGGCAGCATTGACCTCTTCTGCTGTGACATCTTTTTTCAAGTCGACCACAAGATCAACCATCGACACATTTGAAACCGGTACGCGAAGTGCAAGTCCATGTAATTTCCCTTTCATATGCGGCAGCACTAAAGAAAGCGCTTTAGCGGCACCCGTCGTCGTTGGAATGATGGACTGAGCACATGCTCTTGCCCGGCGCAAATCCTTGTGGGGATTGTCGATATTTTTTTGATCATTTGTATAAGCATGAACCGTTGTCATTAAGCCGTTGTCGATGCCAAATTCATCATCTAACAGCTTGACAACTGGTGCTAAGCAGTTTGTTGTACAAGATGCGTTTGAAATAACGACGTGCTTTTCAGGATCAAGATCATCCTCATTGACACCCATCACAATTGTAACGTCTTCATTTTTACCTGGAGCTGTAAGTACGACTTTTTTCGCTCCGGCATCTATATGGCCCATCGCTTGATCTTTTGAATTAAATTTCCCTGTTGCTTCGATCACGATATCAATCCCAAGCTCTCCCCATGGAAGCTGCTTTGGGTCTCTATTATTGAGCAAAAGCACTCTTTTGCCATTGACAATCAACGCGTCATCTTCTGCTGTCACATCGCATTCGTAACGTCCATGATTTGTGTCATATTTAATTAAATGTGCTAGCGTTTCGGCAGGATAGCTTGCGTTCACCGCTACAATTTGAATTTGATCATCAAGCATTGCTTTTCTGAAGACCATGCGTCCAATTCTGCCAAACCCATTGATCGCTGCTTTTACCTTCATGAACAGGTCACTCCTCTATTATGTGTTATACTCAATAAATTTATTTATGAAATTAGTATATCACATTAGAATGTAATTGCCAGTATATAAACGTATATTTTCAAAAAAGGGCTGTTCTTTGCAATGAAATTGACGAAAAAAGCATAAAAAAAGAAGAGTACTGTATGTACTCTTACTTATCTGTATGTTCCCATTCGTTTAATATGTTCTCTAATTGCTTTCTAATAAAAGCGAGATCTTTTGTGTTTTCTATCACACGGTCTGCTTTTTGGCATTTCTCCTCAAGAGGCTGCTGGGAGTGAATGCGCTTCAGCGCTTCTTCCTCACTCAGGTCGTTTCGATTCATGAGCCGCGACAGCTGCAAATCAGGCGTCGTGTACACAACAATGATACGGTCGACTAGCCCTTCCAGCTTGCTCTCGAATAGGAGCGGAATATCAAGCACAACAAATGTTTCTTGGTTGCTCACCCCTTCATCACGCTGCTTGAGCATTTCCTTTCTGACTTCAGGATGAACGATGGCATTGAGCTTTTTTCTTTTCTCTTCATCAGAAAAAATGATCGCTCCAAGCTGCTGCCGGTTCAGTTCACCATTTGGCAGAAGAACCTCTTCACCAAAAGTTTGAACGATTTGATGAAGGGCAGCCGATCCTTTAGAAACCGCTTCTTTTGCAATGATATCAGCATCCACCACCCGAATGCTTTTCTCTTTTATCATCTGCGAGACTGTGCTTTTTCCGCTAGCAATCCCGCCTGTTAATCCAATGACGAGCGTCAATTCGTTTCCTCCTTTACAGCTTCCACACCCCAATTAAAATGAGCAACAGCCCTGGTAAGCATGCGAGTTTATCGATCCAGCGCCAATTGGCCAAATAATGACCTGCACGCAGTCCGACGCATACAAAAAGAGAACTCATCACAGCGACCGTGATGCTCATGACAATTGGAGAAAAACCAAGAATCGCTGCACCAATCCCTGCACCAAATGCATCGATGGATAAAGCAATTCCAAGAAGCACCGCTTCCATTCCATTAATGGTGCCAGAGCGGTCAATATCTGCACTTGTAGGCTTTCGCAAAATATGAATGACAAGCCCAAGAGACTGCACTTCTACATTGAGAAGTGTTTTTTCATGAAGGATCAAATCACGCTCTTTCGCTGGTTTATAAAATTGATACAGAACCCAAAGTCCGATGGCAATTAAGATGCCTCCACCCAGTTTATCTGTCACTGAGACAGGGAGGAATGTCGTGAGCAGGCTGCCAATCAGCATGGAAATGAGCAACACAATTCCTGAACAGCAAGCAATAATAACGATGGCTTTAAATGGAATCCTCATCTTGCGAAGACCATACGTAAAACCTACAGAAAAGCTGTCAATGCTGACGGCAATAGCTAAAAACAGAAGCGAAAACGAAATCATACCTGTACTCTTCCTTTCTGTTCATGCAACGATGATCAAGAGTCTCTAGGCGTCCTTAGACTCTTCTTCACTATATGAAGAGCAGGTGGGCTGTGTGTCAGTCTACACCTTGCTGAAAAAAGAATGTTTTTTATCGTATGCATGGCAAAAAGGAAGCATGCTGACGGCTTACCTTTATGAAGGGCGTTTTTGGCAGGTCACACAAAAATGAGTGCCGCGCCCTCCCACCACTGTTTTCTCTATGATACTGCCGCACGTCTGGCAAGGTTCTCCCCGCCGGTCATATACAAGAAGCTGTAATTGAAAAGTCCCAATATCACCTTGTGAATTGATGTAGGACCGAATGGTGCTACCTCCTGCATCAACAGCCACTTGAAGCGTGTCAATAATATGTTTGTGGAGCACCTTGCAAGATGCAAGACTTAGCTGATTCGCTTTTATTTCGGGATGAATGCCTGATTTAAACAGCACTTCATCTACATAAATGTTACCGAGGCCAACCACGATTTTTTGATCAAGTAAAGCCGTTTTGACCACGCGGGAGGTTTTCTTTAATTGCTCCCATAAATAGTCTGGTGTAAATGAGTCTGAAAAAGGTTCATATCCCAGCTGTGATAGCGGAAGTTCTTTTTCTTCTTCGCCTGGCTGAAATAGATGCATCGTCCCAAATTTACGGACATCATGGTACCGAAGCTCGGTACCATCTGTGAACGTAAAGACGACGTGTACATGTTTATCATAAGGCTCACCAGTTTCATGTACACGGTATTTCCCTTCCATTCTTAAATGGGAGACCATCACATAGTGGTCTAAATGAAAGAGTAGAAACTTTCCTCTTCTTTCAATGGCTTGAATGGTTTCTCCTACCATCCTTCTAGCGAACTCTTCCGGTTCCCCAGGACGTTTGATGATATTTGGCCATTTAATATCGACCGTTTCAATCGTTTTTCCTTTGACTAACCGCTGAAGAGTGCGCCGGACGGTCTCAACCTCTGGTAATTCCGGCATGCTCCTCGCTCCTTTTTCTCTCTCTTTATTTTGCGTCGTACCAAGATGGACCTGAAGCGAAATCGACTTTTAGCGGCACATCGAGCTGAAGTGCGTTTTCCATGACTTCAGGGACGATTTTTTCTAGTATGGCGATTTCTTCTTTTGGCGCTTCAAAAATCAGTTCATCGTGCACTTGCAATAACAGATTTGTCTGCAGGTTCTCTTCTTTTAACTTTCGTGCCATATCAATCATCGCTTTTTTGATGATATCGGCGGCACTTCCTTGGATCGGTGTATTCATTGCCGTTCTTTCCGCAAAGCTTTTCACATTAAAATTACGGCTTGTGATATCTGGAATATATCGTCTACGTTTAAGAAGCGTGGTCACATACCCTTTTTGTTTTGCTTCCTGCACGATGTCTTCCATATAAGTTTTCACGCCTTTAAAGCTTGTTAAATAACGTTCAATGAAGGCCGCTGCTTCTTTTCTTGTAATCCCAAGGTTTTGAGACAGTCCATAATCACTAATTCCATACACGATTCCGAAGTTGACAGCTTTGGCCTGTCTTCTCATAGAGGAAGTCACTTCTTCTTCTGACACATGGAACACATCCATTGCTGTTTTCGTGTGAATATCCATATCTTGCGTAAAGGCTTCAATCAAGTTCTCATCTTGAGAAATGTGCGCGAGTACACGCAGCTCAATTTGAGAATAATCAGCCGCAAACATGAGCCAGCCTTCTTTTGACGGGACGAACGCTTGACGAATCTTTCGGCCTTCTTCTAAACGAATCGGGATGTTTTGAAGGTTTGGATCTGTTGAGCTTAGTCTTCCTGTTTGTGTAAGTGCCTGATTAAATCTTGTGTGCACTTTATGCGTATCTTTGCGCGTCACTTTCATTAAGCCTTCCACATAAGTGGATTGCAGCTTTCCTATTTGACGGTAATGCAGAATGGACCGAATAATTTCGTGCTTGTCTTCAAGCTTTTCAAGGACATCCGCAGACGTAGAGTAGCCTGTTTTGGTCTTTTTGATAATGGGTAGTCCTAATTTTTCAAATAAAATCACACCAAGTTGCTTCGGTGAATTGATGTTAAATGTTTCTCCTGCTAACCGATGAATGGTTTCTTCATATTCCTTCAGCTTCTTCGTGAGTTCTTCACCCATTTTCTGAAGACGTTCAACATCCACTTTTACCCCAAGAGATTCCATTTCACCTAAGATGAGGGCAAGTGGCAGCTCTAAATCTTCATACAGCTCATGCTGATCATTTTTTTCTAACGCTTCAAGGGTCAAATCATGCAGCGCAGAGATCGCTGCTGCTTTTCTTCCAAGATGGTCTTTTAGCTCTTCTTCAGGTGGAATCGCCTGTTTCGCTCCTTTTCCGTAAATTTTTTCATCGGAAAGGGCAATGTTCAGGCCATATTCCTTCGCCACACTTGCAACGTCCTCATAAGATTTCTGCGGATTGACCACATAGGAAGCGAGCAGGACATCGTTATCGACACCTTTAAGATCGACATCATGCCATCTGAGGGCAACAACCGCTCTTTTGGAATCAAAGACCCATTTCTTCTTCGTTTCATCCTGTACCCATTGTTTAAATGCTTCAGATTGCAGAGCATCTTCTTTTGTCATAAAAAATGCACCGTTCTCATTATGGATCGCAAACCCTATCAAATCGGCTTCGTGATAATTGTCTCCTAGCTGTTCTACCACAAGTGCAGCGTGATCTGTCAGCATGTCCTCCGTGACATCTGTCATTTTCTTCACGTCTAGTTCGTCTATTTCTACCGGTTCATCTGATTCTGGCGCTTCTCCTAAACGCTCTAGCAGCGTTTGAAAGCCCAGTTCTTTATAAAGCGAGATGACCTGCTCCATGTGAGGACCTTCATAGGCGAGCTCTTTGCTTGACACATCTATTGGTGCTTCTACGAGAATCGTCGCCAGCTTTTTACTCATCACCGCTTGTTCTTTATATTCTTCAAGCTTTTCTTTTAGCTTTTTCCCGCTGACTTCGTCAATATGATCAAGCAGATTTTCAAGGCTTTCAAACTGCTTTAGTAATTTAATCGCTGTTTTTTCACCGACACCAGGCACGCCTGGGATATTGTCTGATGAGTCTCCCATCAGCCCTTTCATGTCGATGATTTGATCTGGTCTGAGGCCGTATTTCTCTTCAATATGGGCCGGTGTGTAATATTCTACTTCTGTGATACCTTTTTTCGTAATGGCTACTGTTGTATGGTCTGTTGAAAGCTGCGTTAAGTCTTTATCTCCTGAGAAGATTTTGACCTCAAAGCCGTCCTTTTCTGCCTCTACAGCCAGTGTGCCGATAATGTCATCTGCCTCGTATTGCGGAAGCTCGTACCTTTTCACTTGATAAGCATCTAATAGCTCACGGATGAACGGCATTTGTTCTGATAGTTCTGGCGGAGTTTTTTGTCTTCCGCCTTTATATTCCTTAAAGGTCTCGTGACGGAAGGTGGTTTTACCCGCATCAAATGCTACGAGCATATGAGTCGGCTTCTCGTCTTCCAGCATCTTCATTAAGATCATCGCAAAGCCATAAATGGCATTTGTATGTACGCCTTTATCATTGGATAATAGCGGCAAAGCAAAAAAAGCTCGATAAGCGAGACTGTTTCCATCCACAAGTACTAATTTCTTTTGATCTGTCATCTTTTAATCCTCCATCGACTGAGCCGGCTCAGCCGTCTCTTTCGCACATTGTATGTTCATTTTATCAAAGTTTATTTTGAAAAGAAAATAGACGAGCCTGCATAAAAAAGGGACGAAAACAACAAGTGTTTTCGTCCTTCCAAAATTGGCTCCTTGGATGAAGGGGTTCCTATTCATCCTACCAATGATTGATTAACAAAACATGAATTCATTGTAAAGATCATGTAAATTTTAACGTCACTTTCCATTCTTCTCTATTTTGACTTTAAACTCACGGTAAACGTCGTCCCTTTGCCTTGTTTGCTATGAACAGAAATCGTTCCTTCATGTGCTTCGACAAGGTGTTTGACAATGGCAAGACCAAGCCCTGTACCGCCTGAGTTTCTACTTCGATCTTTATCAATTCGATAAAATCTCTCGAATATTCTTGGAATCTCACTCTTTTTCATACCGATCCCTGTATCTGCTACATCAAATTCATAGCTGTCTTTCCTCTGTCTTGCTGTGATCGTGACACTTCCTCCCTCTGGTGTATAGGTGAGAGCATTATTGATCAGATTGAGGAAAATTTGTTTTAATCTCAGCGGATCTGCCATGACATAGACCGGCTCTTTCGGGACACGCACTTGTAGGTCAATGCCTTTTTCAGCAGCCTTTTGTTTTAGCAGCACTTCAATCTCTTGAATGATTTCTGTCGCATTGGCTTCTTGAATATTCAGCTTAAAATGCTGTTGTTCAATTTTCGAGAGATCAAGTAAGTCTTGGATGAGTGTTTCTAAACGAATACTCTCTTTTAGGATGATGGACAAAAATTGTGTGAGCGCTTCTTTATCGTCAATGGCACCATCCAGAAGTGTTTCAGAAAAGCCTTTGATGGACGTGATCGGTGTCTTTAATTCATGTGACACGTTAGCGACAAAGTCTTTTCGCATCTGTTCTAGTTGCTTTGTTTCTGTCACATCATGAAAGACAAGAACAATCCCTTTCCATTCATCGTCTGTACTTAAGATCGGGACACCATCGACTTGGAAATAACGGCGCTCGATGTCAACAGCGAGACGTAAAAACTTTCGGACCTTGGTTTCTGTCATGAAAATTTCGTCTATTAACTCAATAATCTCTTCATGGGTAAAGGCTTCATGATACAGCTTGTGCATGTAAATATGTTTTTGCACTTTGAATTGCTTGCGGAATGTTCGATTGACTAAGTGAATATAGCCCATTTTATCAATCAAAATAATCCCCGCTCCAATGTTTTCAATGACTGTTTGCAGACGATCTCGCTGCATTTCGCCAGCGCTTGTCATGTCTTGAAGACTTTCTGCCAGACGCTTCATTGATGTATTGAGTTCACTTGTTTCAATGATCAGCTCTTCATAGTTATTTGTATCATAGTTCCCTCGTTCAAGCTGTTTGGCCACCTTTGTGGCATAATCAATCGGCTTTACATACTTCATCGACATGCGATAGCCAAAGAAGACGATGATAATGATGGCCGAACCAAGACAAAAGGCTAATGCAAGCCAGAGCTGGCCGTCAATCTCATTCAAAGGCTGGAATGAAGCATGAAGAAATAAATATCCCGCCGGTTCGTTTTGTTTCATCATTGGAACTGCATAATGAAACAGCGCATCTTTCTCATCCTCAATGAACATTCCTTTTGTTTGGAGCTGCTCATTTTCCAGCGTGTTTAAAATGACGGCTCTTTGTTCTGCTTGACCCGTTGTATGTATGATATTCCCCTTCACGTCCACAATCGACGCATTCATATCGAGATGCTGCTTTGCTTGATTGAGAATCTTCTTGTTTTGCTCCGCGTTCAAATCTTCAACATTCATTGAAGAAAGGAGAAAACTCGATTCCTTTTCCATTCGTTCGGTTAATTTTGTTTCATAAAAAATATGAAACATATGATCCAAGAAAAGACCAAGCGCAACAAACACAATAAACAGGAGAAAAATGAGCCCAGAAAAAAGGCGGGTTCTCACTTTACTCATTTGGCTTTGGCTCCTCCAATTTGTAGCCTAAGCCTCGAATGGTTTTAATATATGTTGGTTTTTTTGTGTTCTTTTCAATTTTGTCCCGCAAGTGGCTGATATGCACATCCACAATACGAGTATCACCTGCAAAGTCATAATTCCAAACCGCACTTAACAATAGATCACGCGTCAAGACACGGCCTTTATGCTTAGCCAAATAAAGAAGCAGTTCAAATTCCTTTGGCGTGAGCTCTAGACGTTCTTCTTGGAAATAGACTTCGTAATGTTCAGGTAAAATGCGCAGGTCTCCAATTTTGATTTGGTCTGCAATGATCTCTTCCTTCTCTTCTTGCACGGGAGCCGGCTGAGATTGCTGTGCTCTTCTCAAAATGGCTTTTACCCGAGCACCCACTTCTCTAGGACTGAAAGGTTTTGTCATGTAATCATCGGCTCCAAGTTCAAGACCGAGCACCTTATCAAATTCATCGTCCTTTGCTGTCAGCATTAAAATAGGGAACATCATTTTTTGAATTCTCAGTTGTTTGCACACTTCAATGCCATCCATTTTCGGAAGCATTAAATCAAGCACAATCAGATCAGGCTGTTCACTTGCTGCTTTTTCAAGCGCTTCTTCTCCGTCTCTTGCTGTGACGACATCGTAGCCCGCCCTTTCAAGGTTATAGCTTAGAAGTGTTACAATTGATTCTTCATCATCCACAACTAATATTTTTTTATTCATGTTGTGCCTCCAATTAGTGATTTCCCCTGCATCCGTTTTTTTGTATCTTATGTGAAAAGCGAGAAGTCATGCTTTCTCTTTCATTTTAACGAAAGCTTAACAAGAGAACAATTTAAAATTTCGACAAGATTGGTTTTGTAAACAAAAAGAAGACTCCTCATACGAGAAGCCTTCTTTTTTATTCATATTAAGACAATACTTTCATGACGTTCTTTACAGATTCAACAGAACGGTCAAGCTGACTTCTTTCTTCTTCTGTCAGCTCAAGCTCGATGATCTGCTCAAGGCCGTTTCCACCTACGATTGTTGGAACTCCAAGGTAAATGCCTTCGTAGCCATATTCACCTTCAAGGTATGCAATCGTCGGCATGACGCGGCGTTGATCTTTTAAGATCGCCTCAACCATTTCAACGAGTGAAGCAGCAGGTGCATAATACGCACTACCGTTACCTAATAGGTTGACGATTTCACCGCCGCCTTTTCTTGTTCTTTCAACAATTGCATCAATTCGCTCTTTAGGAATTAATGTTTCCAGCGGGATACCGCCTGCATAAGAGTAACGTACAAGAGGAACCATGTCGTCCCCATGTCCGCCAAGAACAAAGCCCGTCACATCTTTCACAGATAGGTTTAATTCTTGAGCAACGAACGTACGGAAACGTGCTGTATCAAGAATTCCTGATTGTCCGATGACTTTTTCTTTTGGTAATCCTGATTCTTTATAAACTGCATATGTCATTGCATCAACAGGGTTTGTTAACACAACAATGATCGCTTCTGGAGAATATTTAACGATTTCACGTGTCACACTGCGCATGATTTTTTCATTTGTTGACACGAGGTCGTCACGGCTCATTCCCGGCTTTCTTGCAATTCCTGCCGTAATGACCACGACATCAGAACCGGCTGTATCTTCGTAGTTAGAAGTTCCTGTAATATTCGCATCGAAGCCTTGAACAGGGCTTGCTTCCAGCATGTCAAGTGCTTTCCCTTTTGTCGGGTTTTCAAGCTGAGGGATATCCACTAATACGACATCCGCTAATTCTTTTTGAGCTGTTAGAAATGCTGTAGTTGCTCCAGTAAAGCCTGCTCCGATGACAGATACTTTTTTACGCTTGTTTGCCATTTCCTTTTTCCCCTTTAACTTTAAAGTTTAAGAATCAAGACAAGTTTTTGATGAGCTCGTCAGCAAACTCAGAACATTTCACTTCTGTTGCACCGTCCATTAATCTAGCAAAATCGTACGTGACGACTTTAGATGCAATTGTTTTTTCAACAGATTGAATCACTAGATCAGCAGCTTCTTGCCATCCAAGGTGCTCAAGTAAAAGCACGCCTGATAGAAGAACAGAAGATGGATTCACTTTATCAAGACCAGCATATTTCGGTGCTGTTCCGTGAGTCGCTTCAAAAATAGCATGTCCTGTTTCGTAGTTGATATTTGCACCAGGTGCGATACCAATTCCACCAACTTGTGCTGCAAGTGCATCAGAGATGTAGTCTCCGTTTAAGTTCATTGTTGCGACAACATCGAACTCAGCTGGACGAGTTAAAATTTGTTGAAGGAAAATATCTGCAATGCTGTCTTTGACAATGATTTTGCCAGCAGCTTCTGCTTCACTTTGCGCTTTGTTTGCCGCATCTTTTCCATCTTGTTCTACAATACGATCATATTGTGCCCATGTAAAGACTTTGTCACCAAACTCTTTTTCAGCCACTTCGTAGCCCCAGTTTTTGAAGGCTCCTTCTGTAAATTTCATGATGTTTCCTTTGTGAACAAGTGTCACAGATTTACGGCCTTGGTCAATCGCATATTGGATCGCTGCTCTGACAAGACGAGATGTTCCTTCTTCAGAAACTGGTTTGATTCCGATACCTGATGTTTCTGGGAAACGGATTTTATTCACACCTAATTCGTTTTTCAAGAAGTCGATTAACTTCTTCACTTCGTCTGATCCTTTTGCATACTCAATTCCTGCATAGATATCTTCAGTGTTTTCACGGAAGATGACCATGTCTGTGTCTTCTGGACGTTTCACAGGAGATGGTACGCCTTGGAACCAGCGAACTGGACGTAAGCATGTGAATAAATCAAGCTCTTGTCTTAGTGCCACGTTCAATGAACGGATTCCTCCGCCAATTGGTGTTGTCAGTGGTCCTTTGATCGCGATTAAATATTCACGAATGTCTTCAAGTGTTTGCTCTGGAAGCCACTCGCCCGTTTTATTATAAGCTTTTTCACCTGCATATACTTCTTTCCAAGTGATTTGCTTTTCACCTTTATATGCTTTTTCTACAGCTGCTTCAAGAACTCTTGATGCTGCTTTCCAAATGTCAGGACCGATTCCGTCCCCTTCGATAAACGGGATAATTGGATTATTTGGTACATTCAATACGCCGCCAGTAACTGTAATTTTTTCGCCTTGTGACAATGATATTACCTCCCAGGTTATGTAGTGAATATTTGAAACTTCCAAGCTTGATGTCTGCAAGCCAAGAAGTTTTTCACGTGATTCGTTTTTTGTTGATATGGAGGCTGATTGGTTTAGATGGATCAGCCTCCACTATTCTATAAACATTAGTCTCTTTCACTGATCGGAACAAACGTTTGAAGGTCTGGTCCAATATAGTCAGCTCTTGGACGGATCAGACGGTTGTTATCATATTGCTCTAAAATGTGAGCAATCCATCCAGAGAATCGGCTGATCACGAAAATTGGTGTAAACAAGTCATGATCAATCCCAAGACTGTGATAGACAGAAGCAGAATAAAAATCAACATTTGGTGGAAGATTTTTCTCTGATGTCACGATTTCCTCTGCGCGTACAGACATTTCATACCATTTTGGCTCGCCTGTGAGATTTGTTAAGCGCTGGCTCATTTCTTTTAAATGTTTTGCACGCGGGTCACCCTGGCGGTAAACGCGGTGGCCAAAGCCCATAATTTTCTCTTTCTTCTCTAGCTTACCATGAATATAGGAATCTACGTTTTCAACTTCGCCAATTTCTGAGAGCATCTTCATTACGCCTTCATTCGCGCCGCCATGAAGTGGTCCTTTCAATGCGCCGATAGCTGCTGTTACACCAGAGTAGATATCTGATAGTGTAGCAACACATACACGTGCTGTAAATGTCGATGCGTTTAATTCGTGATCCGCATGTAGAATGAGCGCTTTATCAATCGCTTCAATTTCTACTGGTGAAGGCTCTTCGCCGTTTAGCATATATAAGAAGTTTGCAGCATAGCTGTATTCTTCTTTTGGCTGTACAGGCTCAAGTCCCTTTCGAATGCGTGAAAATGCAGCGACAAGTCCAGAAATTTTCGCTTGTAAGCGAATGGCTTTTCTGTAATTCGCTTCTTTGTCCATAATTTCTGATTCGTCATCAAGTAAACCTAATAAGGATACCGCTGTACGAATCGCAGACATTGGATGAACCCCATCCAGCGAATAAGATTTAAAGTGCTCAATGATCTCTTGCGGAATATGAGCATTTTCATTGAGCTGCTGCTTTAACTCGCTTAGCTCCTGCTCATTCGGCAGCTTTAAGTGCCATAACAGGTAGACAATTTCTTCGAAAGTCGCTTTTTCAGTTAAATCATCGATATTGTACCCTACATAAGTAAGAGTATCATCAATAATTGAGCTTACGGATGAAGTTGTTGCCACGATACCTTCAAGACCTCTTGTTGCTGTCATGTTCAATCTCCCCTTTTTAAAAAGATTCCCCTTCGTTGCAAAATTCTCGCTTTTTGAAAGCGCTATCCAACCAAAATAGGCTGGCAGGTTTAGAAAAGAAAATGCTTACATTTACCTATACGGTTAGAGCGCTTTTAGCCTCATATCTCTTGTTTGATCAATGAGTTCAAAATTAAGCCTATTCCCATTATAAACAATAATCAGACATTTGTTAAATGTTTAACTATAATTTTTTTTGATATTTTTTTTTCCAGCCTTCCGGTTCGGGCATGGAATAAAGGGATTTTGCTTCTTTTAATATATTTAATTATGTTTTTTTGCAAAAGCTCACGTCAGAAAAAATATCAAAAGAAAGTGGCATGAGCCACTCTCTTTTTAACCGCTGAAAAATTTCACTGCTTGCATCGCTAAATAGGCAATTCCAGCACCAATCAGCGGGCCAACAGCCACACCTTTGAATAAGCTGACTGCCAAAATCGTACCGAATACAAGTGCTGCTGTGATATGCGGATCGTTTTCGAGTAGCACAATGCCGTTTTTTGCAATTAATGCTACTAATATACCCGCTCCAAGAGCTATCCAAGCATAGGAAGATTTCATCGCTTCTCCAAGCTGTTTAAATCCAATGTCCCCTGTTGCGATCGGTACAAGCACAGCGATCGTGATGACCGTCACACCCCAATTGATACCTTTTGATTGCAGAACCGGGAATATTTTTTGATCCAGGCCAATCAGCTTAATGGCAATCAGCACAGAGACCGCTAAAATTAACGAATTGTTTTTTGCAATAAGTGCAATAACGAGTAAAAGAACCAAAAACAAATTTGCTTGAGTAAACATACGCCGCTCCTTTCTTTCTTTTTATTGCGACCTTTTCATATTACTAATCTTTTTGAATAAAATGAAGTATCGGACATGCTTGTTTTTTGGAGGGGATTGTGTGAATCACACTTATGTGGGCATTTTTTTGCGAAGTTTGATGATTTTCAGCATCGCCGTTTGTGCGGTTGTTTTTTTATATCAGTCTTTTCCGTTTTTATATCCATTTTGGATTGCATTTGCCGTGTCGTGTTTGATTCATCCAGCCGTATGCAAAATCGAAAACATGACCGGGATGCCAAGAGGTTTTGTTGTCATCATTGTGTTATTACTCTTTTTAGTGGCAGCAGCCGGATTCATGACACTTTTAGTAGCGGAAATCATTTCAGGAAGTGCTTATTTAGCAAAGGTCCTGCCAGGTCATCTTGATCAAATGATTGGGATTGTGGAACGTTTTTTCACAGATCAGATTTTGCCTTTATATCATGATTTGACTGCTCAATTTAATACACTTCAAGCAGGTCAAAAGGAATCGATTTTAGGACAAATCCAAGCACTTGGTGACGAAGCAGCGGCAAAAATCGGGACTTTCCTTTCAAAAACTCTTGAATTCATTCCAGCTTTTTTAGGTCTTTTGCCTGATGCAGCAGCGACGCTTTTATTTTCCGCACTAGCGACTTTTTTTATCACAAAAGATTGGTTTACGTTAAAAAAATATGGTTCTCGTATCTTTCCCGCCAAATGGATGCTTCATACACGTGCCATTTTATCTGAAATCAAAAAAGCCATTTCTGGCTTTATGAAGGCCCAGCTTCTCCTTGTTGCCATGACCATTGGGATCGTGCTGATTGGGCTTTTCATCTTAAAGGTCGAACATGCGATTGTGATCGCTCTATGTATTGGTCTAGTTGATTTACTTCCTTACATCGGGAGTGGCACCGTTTTTCTTCCGTGGATCATTTACTCCGCCATGACAGGAAATCTTTCACTCGCCATTGGACTGGGCATTTTGTATATTGTGGTGCTCATTCAAAGACAAATATCAGAGCCAAAAGTCTTAAGTAAATCAATCGGTCTTAATCCTTTAGCAACACTTGTGGCATTGTTTGTCGGGTTAAAATGCTTTGGTTTTCTTGGACTTGCACTCGGTCCCGCTTCTCTTGTCGTTTGGCAGGCGTTTCGTAATGCAGGGGTTTTCAGAGACCTTTATCAGTACATTCGGTATGGTGCGCAAAAGTAAAAGAGACCTGATGCGAAGGTCTCTTTAGCGTATAATCGTATAGCGTTTGCGATTGGACATGTTTCTAAGCCAGCGCTCAAAGAGCGGTTTGATCCGTTTTCTTGTCATGGGAATGAGCAACACAGCACCAATCAGATCAGAAAGGAATCCAGGTATGAGCAGCAGCAAACCACCGATCAGAATGCAGAAGCCATCGACAATGGTGGCCCCTGGCATTTTGCCATATTGTAAATCTCGCTGCACTTTCTGAAATGCCTCTATTCCTTGTTTTCTTGCAAAGTAAGCACCTAATGCGCTTGTTAGCACAATGACTAGCATCGTTGGTAAAATACCAATGATGTTACTTGAGATTAAAAATAAACTAATTTCCACTGCTGGGAACAGAATCAATAATAGTAGAAAATATTTTTTCAAGCCATATCACCTCATGGGGTCTCTTTCATCGAAAGCTGTTTACTTTTTTTAGTGTAACATAAAAAAAGAGAGGAGTCAGACAACTCCCCTCGTGTGTGATTTAAAGGACGCTTGCACGGCCTTTGTAGATCGCTCCGCGTGCTGGATCTACTGTAATCTCTTCGCCTTCTTTTAGAAGTGTTGTGGCACTGTCAAGACCGACAATGACTGGAATACCAAGACTAAGCCCAACGACTGCTGCATGGCTTGTTAAACCGCCTTCTTCCGTGATAAGTGCAGATGCTTTTTCTAAAGCACCCATCATGTCACGATCTGTGCAGTTTGCGACAAGAATCGCACCATCGTACATTTTTTCCTCTGCTTCTTTTCCGCTTTGTGCAATAACAACCGGTCCAAATGCAGATTTGCGGCCAATTCCTTGACCCTTCGCAATGATGTCACCGACAACATACACTTTCATTAAGTTGGTTGTACCTGTTTCACCAACTGGCACACCAGCTGTAATCACGATTAAATCACCATGTCTTACATAGCCTGTTTCAATTGACTTTTCTACTGCATTCTCAAGCATTTCATCAGTAGATGTCGTTTTTGAACCGCTCTTTGCAAATACACCGAATACGAGTGAAAGTTTTCTTGCCACTGATTCGTTTGCTGTGACTGCTACGATTGGTGCTTTTGGTCTATATTTTGAAATCATTCTCGCTGTATGACCGCTCTCAGTAGGTGTCACAATTGCCGCCACATCAAGCTTCATAGCTGTGTGCGCAACAGATTGACCGATCGCATCTGTAATGCTGACTTCTACTTCTTCGCTTCTGCGAGAAAGGATCGCTTTATAGTTAAGTGCTTCCTCTGAACGTGAGGCAATGTTGTGCATCGTTTGCACAGCTTCAACTGGATATGTTCCTGCTGCTGTTTCACCAGATAGCATGATCGCATCTGTACCATCAAAAATAGCATTTGCCACATCACTTGCTTCTGCACGAGTTGGACGCGGGTTACGCTGCATGCTATCCAGCATTTGAGTTGCTGTGATGACAGGCTTGCCTAAACGGTTGCATTTTTTGATTAGCATTTTTTGAACAAGTGGTACTTCTTCTGCCGGAATCTCTACACCAAGATCTCCACGCGCGACCATCAGTCCATCTGATACCTCAAGGATTTCATCGATGTTATCAACGCCCTCTTGGTTTTCAATCTTCGGAATGATTTGAATGTCAGCTGCGTTGTTCTTTTCAAGCAGCTCACGAATCTCAAGAACATCAGAAGCTCGTCTTACAAAAGAAGCTGCGATGAAATCGACACCTTGTTCAATTCCAAACAGAATATCATTGGCATCCTTTTCTGTAATACCCGGCAAGTTCACACTCACACCTGGTACGTTGACACCTTTTTTGTTTTTCAGTGTACCTGTATTCATCACTTTTGTGACGATTTCTTTTCGGTCCTTATTTAATTCTTTTACTTCTAGACCAATCAGACCATCATCTAATAAAATGGTTGAGCCCACTTCTACATCATGAATTAAATCTTCGTACGTCACACTGATTTTTTCAGTGTTTCCCACAATGTCTTCCATACTCACGATAAGATCAGCACCAGCAACTAACTCAATTGAGCCGTTTTCAACTGTACGTGTACGGATCTCTGGACCTTTTGTATCAAGAAGGATCGCAATGTCCTTGCCTAAAGTTTTACCTGCTTTGCGAATGTTTTCAATACGTGCACCATGCTCTTCAAAATCTCCATGAGAGAAGTTTAGTCTGGCTACATTCATTCCTGCTTCAATCAATTCAGTCAGCTTTTCAATGCTTTCACTTGCTGGACCGATTGTACAAACGATTTTTGTCTTTCTCATTACTGTTCCTCCTAAGGTCTTCTCGTTTTATATAGAGAGCTCTTGTGAAAGTCGGTACATATTTTGATCGACTGTATGCTTTTTATCTAAGATGTCTAAAATATCGTGATGAACGAGTTCGTTGCTTTGAATGCCTACACAGCGTCCGCCTCTTCCTTCAAGAAGAAGTTCTACTGCATACGCTCCTAAGCGACTTGCGAGCACTCGGTCAAACGCACTTGGAGAACCTCCACGCTGAATATGTCCTAAGACAGATACACGCGTTTCAAGGCTTGTCTCCTCTTCAATTCTCTTACCAAATTCGACACCGCTGCCTACGCCTTCTGCGACGATGATGATACTGTGCTTCTTGCCGCGCTCATGTCCTCTTCTCAATCTGGCAATAATTTCGTCCATGTCATAGTCTGCTTCAGGAATCAAAATCGATTCAGCTCCGCCTGCAAGACCTGACCAAAGGGCAATATCCCCTGCATGTCTTCCCATTACTTCCACTACGTATGTACGTTCATGAGATGTGGCTGTATCACGAATTTTATCAATGGCATCAATGACTGTATTTAGTGCTGTATCAAAGCCAATAGTGAAATCAGTACCAGGAATGTCATTGTCAATCGTGCCAGGGACACCTACACATGGAAAACCGAGCTCTGTTAATTTCTTCGCTCCCATGAATGAGCCATCTCCACCGATGACAACAAGTCCTTCAATACCGAATTTTTTTAAGTTCTCAATCCCTTTTTCACGACCTTCAACTGTCTTGAATTCAGGACATCTTGCCGTGTAAAGTTTTGTTCCTCCACGATGAATGATATCGCCTACTGAACCTATTTCGAGTTTCTCAATTTTACCGTTAATTAGACCTGAATATCCATTATAAATACCGTAAACTTCTACATTATGGTAAATTGCTTTCCTTACAACTGCGCGCACAGCTGCATTCATTCCTGGGGAATCCCCACCGCTCGTTAAAACTCCTATACGCTTCATCTTTTTCACCTCAGAGACCATATATGAATTAAACATACCATTTCCACTGCTTGAAAACAATCATGAGCAAAACCGGATGTTTTCAATACGAATTTCTAAAACCGTACTTATTATACAATTAAATAAAATGTTTTTAAACAAAAGTTAAGAAAGTCTTGAAAGCACTTTGTTCAAAAAACAGTTGTTTCAAGTCCTCTAAACCTTGTCAAATCAACGTTTTCAGACGTTTCAAATTTTATGAAAACAAAAGAAAATTATTTTCAAATAGCGCTTACATCAGATCGTTTTGATGAAAAAAGACGAAAAAAATAAACGCCAGCCAAAAGGCTGTACGTTTATTTAGTTTACCCCAATATATTGATTTTCAATCGATACTTTGCCGATTGCTTTGTATTTTTGATATCTTTGTTCGACTAATTCTTCAGGCGATTGTTTGAGCAAAGATGTAAGTGACTGTTTTAATGTTTTTTCAATGTAGGCTGCTTGTTGTTTCACGTCTCGGTGTGCTCCACCTTGCACTTCTTTAATAACATCATCTATAATATCTAATTCTTTTAGGTCTGGAGCGGTAATTTTCATTGATTCTGCAGCTTTTTTTGCAAGTGATGAGTCCTTCCAGAGCAGTGCTGCTGCACCTTCAGGTGAAATCACTGAATATGTTGAGTTCTCTAGCATAAATAGGTGGTTTCCTACGCCTAAGCCTAGTGCTCCGCCACTTCCGCCTTCTCCAATGACAATACAGACAACCGGTACACGAAGTCCTGCCATTTCGAAAAGGTTTTTCGCAATTGCTTCACTTTGCCCGCGTTCTTCAGCTGCTTTACCAGGATAAGCTCCTTTTGTATCAATAAAGCAAATGATTGGACGATTAAATTTATCTGCTTGTTTCATCAAGCGCAATGCTTTACGGTAACCTTCTGGATGCGGCATCCCGAAATTACGGCGCAAGTTTTCTTTTGTGTCTTTTCCGCGCTGATGACCAATGACTGTGACAGGAAGTCCTTTAAACGTGGCAATTCCTCCAACGATGGCTTCATCGTCACCATAAAAACGATCACCGTGACATTCGAAAAAGTTATCAAACAGCTCTTGAATGTAATCGAGAGTTGTTGGGCGCATCGCATGACGAGCAATTTGCACTCTGTCCCACGGCTTTAAATTTGTATAAATGTCTGTTTCAAGCTTACTCAGACGTGTTTCAAGGCGCTCAATTTCCGCACTTAAATCCATCTCTGAGTTTTGTGTGAACTTTTTCAATTCATCAATTTTCGCTCGAAGTTCAATGACAGGTTTTTCAAATTCTAGTTCTCCAGCCACTCTCGTTCACCTCCTGTGCTGTGTAATGCTAAGATTTGGCCTAATGTTTCTTTCATTTCTGCACGGTGAATCACAGCATCTAGCTGACCATGCTTCATTAAAAATTCAGCCGTTTGGAAGTCCTCTGGTAGGTCTTCACGAATGGTTTGTTCAATGATTCTGCGACCAGCAAAACCAATTAATGCACCAGGCTCTGCAAAGTTGTAATCACCGAGAGACGCAAAACTAGCTGATACACCACCAGTTGTCGGATTGGTCATCACAGAGATAATCAGACCTTGATCCTCGCTGAACAGCTTTAATGCTGAACTTGTTTTTGCCATCTGCATTAGACTAAGAATCCCCTCTTGCATTCTTGCTCCTCCAGATGCAGTGAAGATGATAAATGGCACCTTGTCCGCTTTTGCTTTCTCAATAGCTAATGTAATCTTTTCACCAACGACTGAGCCCATGCTGCCCATACGGAACGTGGCATCCATGACAGCAATGACAGCACTTTGACCTTTAATTTCACCTTTTCCTGTTACGATGGCTTCATTCAAAGATGTTTTTTCTCTGTCTTTCTGAAGCTTTTCTTCGTAGCCTGGGAAACCGAGCGGATTCTCAGAAATGAGGTGACCGTTAAATTCTTCAAATGTGCCTTCGTCTACAAGGCTTTCAATACGTTGTTTTGCATTCATTTGCAAATGTCTGCCGCAATTCATGCAAACACGTAAATTTTTATCTAGTTCTTTGGTGAGCATTATTTTTTTACATTGCGGACATTTGGTCATGATGCCTTCAGGCACATCTTGACTTGCCTGTTCAGAGGGTACAGATGCATATTTTTTCTTTTTACTGAAAATATTCTTGATTGACAAATGACTACCTCCCTTTTTGAAGGGTTTTTTCTTTACACGCACATCCACTATTATAGGACATGTCATAACTGTACCGAAACTATTGTACTTTTTTTGTCAAACGCTGTCATCCTTCATTCAATTTTTTCAGTGGGGAATTGATGAGAAATGAGTATAGGTTTGGGGCGCTGAGTAGTTGGTATATGTGAATTGTGAACGTCTACAAAAAAATCTCATTTAGGATGAAAAAAATTTCGTATAAGAGAGGAAATGGTGCACGTTTTTCCTCCAATTTCAGAAAGAACGTGCACACTTTCCCATTTCGATTACTCGCCGATAATCGTTAATTTTCTTGTTTTTTCTGCAACAGCTTCTGGGTCTACTTTGATTCTTGAAACGCCCGTTTCCATTGCTGCTTTTGCCACTGCTTTGGCTACCGCTGGCGCTACTCGTGCATCAAATGGTGCAGGGATAACGTATTCCGCTGACAATTCTTCATCTGATACAAGGGAAGCAATCGCTTCAACAGCTGCAATTTTCATTTCTTCGTTAATGTGTGTCGCACGTACATCAAGCGCCCCGCGGAAAATACCAGGGAATGCAAGGACGTTGTTCACTTGGTTCGGGAAGTCAGAACGGCCAGTTCCTACAACACTTGCACCTGCTGCATGTGCATCTTCTGGCATGATCTCTGGGTTTGGATTCGCCATTGCGAAGATGACAGGATCTTTTGCCATTTTTCCAACCATTTCTTTAGTTAAAGCACCTGCTACTGAAACGCCGATAAAGACATCTGCGCCTTCAATCACTTCTTCTAAAGAACCTTCTTTACGATCTTGGTTCGTGAATTTAGCTACTTCATTTTTCACTGCATTCATACCATTCGGACGGCCTTCATAAATAGCGCCTTTTGTATCACACATGATGATATCACGTACACCGAAATGATAAAGAAGTTTGATAATCGCAATTCCTGCTGCTCCAGCGCCGTTTGCAACCACTTTAATTGAAGACATTGATTTTCCAGACAGCTTCAGTGCATTCACAAGTCCTGCCACTGTTACAATCGCTGTCCCGTGCTGATCATCGTGGAAAACAGGAATGTTTGTCTCTTTTTTCAAACGCTCTTCAATGATAAAGCAGTTTGGTGCTGCAATATCTTCAAGATTCACGCCGCCAAATGTCGGCTCAAGAAGCTTCACTGTTTCAACGATTTTGTCTACATCGTTTGTTGCAAGTGCGATTGGGAATGCATCAACACCTGCAAAGCTTTTGAATAAGACAGCTTTTCCTTCCATTACTGGAAGAGATGCTTCAGCCCCAATGTTTCCAAGCCCTAACACAGCACTTCCGTCTGTGACAACAGCAACCATATTGCCTTTCATTGTATAATCATACACTTTGCTTGTGTCGTCATAAATATCTTTACATGGCTCTGCCACACCTGGTGAGTAAGCCAAGCTCAAGTCTTTCGCATTTTTCACTTGTACCTTTGATTTTGATTCGAGTTTGCCTTGATTCTCTTTGTGCATATGTAATGCTTCTTCTCTTAATGACATGTGATGAACACTCCTTCAAGTGGAAAATGATTTAATGAATTGCTAAGTTGATAAGCACATACTTGGCAGTTTAAATACACAGAATCTTTAAAATGATAACACAATAGGTGAAATTGTAAAACATATTCAGACGATTTGTCATCATTTAATCACAACGTTTTGTTCACCTAGCAGCTCTTTTAACTGGAAAATGACCGCATGATCTGCATGAACTTTGTATGCATCTGGAAGTCTCATCGTCTTTTTTTGCTTTTCATAATACAAATAGACATCTGCTTCTCCGCTGTGCATGGAGATCACTCGCTTCACTTGTTCTAGCAGTTCCTGCGTATGGTTCTCTTCTTTGACTCGAATGTAGACAGATTCTTTTCTTTTAGAGCCCATCTCTTCCAGTAGAACAGCTTCTTGCACGATGATTTGACTGCTCTCATTTCTGACATCTATTCTGCCTTCAACATAAAGCATTGCGCCCTCCTCAAGTAAGGGGGACAGCTTTCTAAATTGCTCTGGAAAGACGACACCTTCCATTTCTCCCGTTTCATCCCCGAATGTGACAAATGCCATCGATTGTCCATTTTTTGTCCGAATCGATTTCACCTTTGTCAAAAGACCACCCATTGAGATCTTTCGCTTTATATAGGAAGAAAGTCTGATGATTTCCACTGCACCATTCTCTCTCAAACGATCTCGATACGCTTGTACAGGGTGATTTGATAAATATAACCCGAGTGCTTCTTTTTCAAATTGCAGGAGATCAACAAGCGGCAGTTCGTCTATCTCTGCATATTTTGGCTTAATGGAGAACGTTGTATCCCCAAGAAAGTCCAGCTGATCCTCAGGTGTTAAAAATGACACATGGTCTAACGCAATATCTATCGATGCTAATAACGAAGCACGATTTGGATGAAGCTCATCCATTGCCCCTGAGAAAATGAGGGCTTCAATCGTTTTTCGGTTGACACTCTTTGTTGATACCCTTGCACAAAAATCAAATAAATCTTCAAATGGCTTTTCCTGTCTTGCTCTGTATATATCCTTTACAGCTGACACTCCGACATTTTTGATCGCTCTTAAGCTGTAGCGGATCTCCCCTTTTTCAACCGTGAATGGAAATTCGCTCTTATTAATAGAAGGCTTCAACACAGATATCCCTTTTTCCTTTGCCTCATAGAAATATTGAGCCACTTTGTCTTCATTTCCAATCACACTCGTTAAAAGACCGCACATAAAATATAACGGATAATGCGCTTTTAAATAAGCAAGCTGAAAGCCGATCATGCTATATGCAACAGCATGGCTTCTATTAAAACCATAGTTTGCAAATTTGACGATTAGGTCATAAACGTCATTTGCAATGTTAACAGGATACTCCTTTTTTAGGCATCCTTCAACAAAATGGCTTCGCTCTTCATCAAGCACCTTTTTATCTTTCTTCGAAACGGCTCTTCTTAGTAAATCAGCCTCGCCCAGCTTAAAGCCTGCCATCTTTGCTGCAATCAGCATGATTTGCTCCTGATAGACGATGACCCCATATGTATCCTTTAAGATGTCATACAAATCTGGATGCGGATAGGAGACTTTCACTCTGCCATGCTTTCGGTCGATAAAGAGCGGGATATTCTCCATCGGACCCGGGCGGTATAAGGCATTGACTGCCACGATATCTTCTAGACTAGAAGGTTTCAGTCGTCTCAGCACCTGACGCATACCTTGTGATTCGAGCTGGAAAATCCCCGTTGTATCTCCCGCTGATAACAAATCAAACGTTTTCTGATCTTCATATGAAATGTCACTAAAGTTAATGTGGACGTTTTCCTGTCTTTCAATCTGGTTTTTAATGGATTCAATTAATGTTAAGTTTCTCAAACCTAAAAAATCCATTTTTAAAAGACCGAGATCTTCTAAATAATTCATCGCATATTGCGTCAAATACACTCCATCATGGCCTTCTTGAATAGGCACGACTTGTGTGAGCGGCTCCTCACTTAGAACAACGCCGGCTGCATGTGTTGACGTATGTCTTGGTAATCCTTCTACCTTTAAAGCGGTTTGAAACACTCTTTGCAGCTCTTCAGATTGCTGGAGCAGTGTTTTTAATTCTGAGGAGACTGTCACCGCTTCTTTCAGTGTCGTCCCTGGCTTTGATGGGATGAGTTTTGCAAGGCGGTCTGCTGCTTTTGAATCAATTCCCATCACACGTCCGACATCTCTTAAAGCTGCCTTTGCGGCAAGTGTTCCAAACGTGACAATTTGCGCCACATGCATATCCCCATATTTGTCTTTTACATATGAAATGATTTCATCCCTTCTCGTGTCAGGAAAATCGATATCTATATCCGGCATGCTGATTCGTTCAGGATTTAAAAAACGCTCAAATAAAAGCCCGTGACGGATCGGATCGACATCTGTAATAAACAGAACATACGCAACTAAAGAGCCTGCTGCTGATCCCCGGCCAGGACCTGTGACTATGCCATGATCATGAGCATACTTCATAAAATCCCACACAATGAGGAAATAGTCACTGAAATTCATTTTTTGAATGATGCTCAGCTCATACTCAAGCCTTTTGATATATGTGTCATTTGAAGCAATCTGTCTTCGTTTCATGCCTTCTTGGCACACTCTTCGTAAAAACTGATCAGCTGTTGATTGATCAGGCGTCGGATAAGTTGGCAGTTTCGTCTGACCAAGATTTAAATCGACCTCACAGCGGTTTGCAATCTCAACCGTTCTTGCCAGCAATTCTGGATCATCACCATACCACTGCGTCATTTCTTCGATCGATCTGAAATGCTTGTCTGCTTGGTCTTCCTCTATTTCTGATAACTGCTGGCCTGCTTTAATGGCCTTTAAACATGTATATGCGGTTTTGTCCTCTTGATGTATATAGTGGACGTCACCTGTTGCCACAAGCGGGATGTTCGCCCTTTTTGAGAGTTCCCTTAGCTTATGAGACAGCTCTTCGTCCTGCTGAAACGGCTGAACGGCTAAATACACATGTTCCTCACCAAAAAGATCTTTTAAATGGCTGGCTGCATCCCTTGCTTCATCTAGCTGATCATGTTGTAGCAGCGTTTCAATATAGCCGGATACGCCTGGTGTGATGGCAATAAGGCCATGATGATAGGCTTTCAGCCATTTCTCTTTCAGGCCGGTTTTTGACTTTGATTTCAAGACACTGCTAATTTTGATCAAGTTTTGATAGCCTTCATTGTTTTTGGCAAGGAGGATCAAAGGATAAGCCTCTGTCTCTTGTTCATCTATGAAGACAGAAGCTGTTAAACCGATAATCGGCTTGATGCCATGTGTTTTACATTCCTTATAAAATTCAACCGTTCCATACATCACATGGTCATCCGTAAGAGCGAGCGCTTGATAGCCAAGTTCTTTCGCCTTTAATACGAGCTCCTTGACCTTCGCTGCACTGCTCAACAAGCTGTATCCACTGTGGACCTGAAGATGAACATAGGACATGCTTAATCCACTCCTTTCGTCTAAATTCATTCTTTCATTATAAAACGCGATGCGGTGAGAAACAAATGTTCTTTCTTTTCCGCTTGTTCATACTTGTCCAGCATTCGCCATATATTGAATAGAGTGAGGTGGGAAAAATGGATGTGAAGGAAGCCTTTATTCCAAACTTTATTAGCTGTTATTTTATCGCACTAGGGGTTATTTTGGGCGGTGCTATTATAGGCGGGGTAGGTGCATATTTATCTGGTCAGCCACCGCTATCAATTATTTCAAGTCTTGCCAACCGCTTAAAAATTTGGGCACTTGTTGCGGCAATCGGTGGAACTTTTGATGCGGTCTATAGTTTTGAAAGAGGGATTTTCGAAGGGAACACACGTGATATTTTCAAGCAGATCTTGCTCATTATCTCTGCTATGGGCGGTGCGCAAACGGGGTATCTCCTGATAACGTGGCTCACTCAGGAGCATGTGTCATCATGAGGGTGCCTGAGCTGTATAAACGTCCAGGCTGGCAGCGTTTTTTTGCTGGGATGATGTTCGGCGCAATTATCAGCTGGCTGATTTTTCTCTTTACGTATGGCACCTTTCAAGAGAAACAAGTGACACTGCTCAGAAGCCAGCAGCACCATATGGACAGTCTGAAAGAACAAATCACACTCTATCGGGAAGATTTGCATAAATTAAATGAAGACAATAAGCAGCGTCTGCTTATTCAGAGCGTAGACGTTCACCTCGTCAACCGTGAGCAGTACAAAATCCCGGAGCCAGATACCTTGAAATTTGAAGATCAGGTGAAAGAAGATATCTCTGAGGTGATCACAAAGGATATTGAAAGTGTCTATAAAACAAAAGAGCTCTTAAAACGGACCGTGGAAAATAAAGAATATACGATTAGAGAAAAGGCATACCGCGCTAAAGTCACTGAACTGACCATTTATACAAAGCTATCGCTTGAAGTGCGTATTTCCTTTGCTGAATAATAGATGATGTGGAATTTTTATGAATTTCTGCACTCAATGATCGCTTTTCACTTGTTATTTTTATACACTAAAAGAAGAACGAGATGATCATAAGAAAGAGGTGAGAACAATGGAGGTTTACAGCTATCGTCAAATGGCACGAGACAAAGCAAGCCGGATTAAAGACGGCATGTGTGCTTATGCTGAGACAGAAATGATGGCCCATTTAATTAAAAAAGAATTAAAGCATCAAAATCTCCAAGCCTATGAAGATTCAACTGACATCGGCTGCTGGTTTATACCTGTATCCAAGTAACCCTTTTCTCAAAGCTCAAAAAAGAGAGGGGGACTTGAAGCCCCTCTCTCACGATGATGATTTACATACTTCTTCTAAATCACGCAAAATCTCATCTGCAACTGCCCAATCATATATGGACGCACCGGCTGCAAGCGGGTGACCTCCGCCATGATATTTTTTAGCAATGGTGTTAATGACAACGCCTTTTGAGCGGAATCTCACACGAATCTGATCGTTCTCTTCCACAAAAAAGACCCATGCCTTAATCCCTGCAATATTTCCAAGTGTCCCAACAAGCTGTGAGGCTTGCTGCGCTGTTGTTTGGAATGACTCCAAAATGTCACGTTTAATAAAAACAGAGGCTACGCCATTCTCTGATAAAGAGATATGTTGAAAAATATAGCCATTTAATTTCACCACATTCAAATCTGTCTCATACAATTGATTGAAAAGGTCTGATGATGAAAACGGATATTCGATGAGTTCACCCGCATATTTGAGTGTCTTTTTCGTTGTGTTTGGGAAAAGGAAACGGCCTGTGTCTCCTACAATGCCGGCATAAATGAGTTCTGCCGCCTTTGTATTCAGCTGATATCCTTCTTCTTTCCCCTCTAAATACAGCTCATAAATCATTTCACTGACAGAGCTTGCTTCTGTATCAACCCAAAGCAAATCACCATACGGATCTTCATTCGGATGATGATCAATTTTCATCAGCTTATCGCCCATTGAATAACGCTGATCATCAATTCTTGCTTGATTCGCAGTGTCACAGACAATGACAAGGGCACCTTTGTACACTTCATCCGGCACGTCATCTAATTCATATAAAAATGAAAGGGATGGCTCAGGGGTTCCTGTTGCATAAATATTTTTTTCTGGATAGGTGGCACGCAAGATTTCCGTAAGGCCGCACTGCGATCCATAGGCGTCTGGATCAGGTCTTACATGTCTATGAATGATGATGGTGTCATATAATGATATGGTTCTAATCAGTTCTTTTTTCATAAATACTCCTTCTTATGCGATACTCTTTTTATTATTAAATCATAATCTACCCAGACAGAAAAGTGAGGAATAGACAATTTATTCTAGTAAGCAAGCCTATTTACGTTTAAAATAGGGTTGTAACCACTTACAATGGAGGCTTGGCACATGCTTGTTTTGATTGTGTTTATTATTTGTTCTGCCATGTTTTATTTATACTACAAAGCAAAAAATGTCCGTACGAACCGGCCGGTCGAGAAGAAATTCTGGTCTGCTAAATCAAGTATGGCACTTGGCTGCTTTGTCCTGCTCTTCGGTGTGAATCAATTATTTTTAAACCGCTCGTCACTCGCATTTGTCATTGGGTTTGTTTTTGTTGCAGTTGGTATCGGCAGTACATGGGCCGGATATAAAGCCTATAAGCACTATCTTCCGCTCTTTTTAAAGGAAGGCGAAAAAGACCACGCATAATAGAGAAAGGGCTAAAATGAACTTTATTTTAGCCCTTTCTCTTCTTTTCAGCGTGTTAGAAAACCTTTGCAGCCCTAGGAAGGACGAGTACTGGCGCAGAGCGAATGTCACATTCGTGAGCACTAGCACGCAGGACTGACAAAGAATGCGAGGGTTTGTCTACACGCTGAAAGGGCGCATTCATGCCGCCCTTTTTTGCCTATTATCCTCTCTCCATCAGCTGCACCATCAACATCGCTTTGCCTACAATATTTGACTGGTGGTAAACTTCCACTTCCAGCTTTCCAAACTTGCGCCCAACTTCTAAAATATTCGGTTTGATCTGTATCGTGGATTCCATTTGAACTGGTTTTAAGAAATAGACAGAAAGACTTTCTACAATTAGTTCGCCTTTTTTATGAGACTTTAAGAAGCGGTTGGCTGATTCGATTAAAATTTGTGTAAACACACCATACGAAATATTGCCCAGCTGATTTGTCATTTGTGGTGAGACTTCATATTGGTACACCGCATCTGTTTTTGATTTTTCTGTCTCGGCTTCCTTAAATCCTCTAGACACGACATCATCCAGCTTTTCACCGACCTGCGGCTGCTTTTGAATCATTTGCAGCGCCTTCAGCACGTCCTGACGGCTAATCATCCCAATCAGCTTCGCATGATCATTTACAACTGGCAGCACCTCAATACCTTCCCACACCATCATTTGTGCAGCTGAAGCGACAGATGTTTTGCCAATAACGGTCAGCGGATTTTTTGTCATCACCTTTTCAATCGGTGTAGAACGGTCATGGCCTGCAATATCCTTTGAGGTCAAAATGCCGTGAATTTTCATTTGATCGTCTGCTACCGGGAACCTTCCGTGCCCGGTTTCATAATTCTTTTCATACCATTTCTCAAGTTTGTCTTCTGGCGATAAATAGATGGTCCGTTCTATCGGCGTTAAAATATCCTCCACAAGCACAATTTCTTTTTTAATCAACTGGTCATAAATGGCCCGGTTAATGAGAGCCGCTACGGTAAATGTATCGTAGCTTGTTGATAAAATGGGCAGCTCAAGCTCATCTGCGAGCTGAATAATTTCATCATCTGTTGAGAATCCGCCCGTGACCAGCACAGCCGCTCCCGCCTCTAATGCTTGCCGGTGAGCATTGATTCGGTTTCCGACGATCAACAGGTTGCCTGCTGCTGTGTATCGCATCATCGCATCCAGTTCCATTGCACCGATGACAAATTTATTTAACGTTTTATGTAAGCCGGCTCGTCCGCCAAGCACCTGGCCATCAATGACATTGACCACTTCCGCATATGTCAGCTTTTCAATATTTTCTTTTTTCTTCTGTTCAATTCGAATGGTACCGACTCGTTCAATGGTGCTCACGAACCCTTTATTTTCAGCATCCTTAATAGCCCGGTAAGCCGTGCCTTCACTGACTTTCATTTCTTTCGCTATACGCCGGACAGAAATTTTCTCTCCGACATCCAATGAATCAATATACGATAAAATTTGCTCATGCTTTGTCGCCAATCCCGTTCACCCTTTTTGTTTTCAGCGTTTTCATCTATATTTCATTATAAAGGCAGGAGGCTTTTAATAGCAATTTGTCTTTTACACGAGCACGATACAGGCAAAGAAAAAAGCCGGTAGGGTACCGGCTTTTCTTTCTATTGATTATATCTCGATGGATTCTCCACTGTTTAATACATGACCCACGCCGCCATGCAAGCTGTCTGCAAAGGCATGAGGATCTTGCTCAATCGGCGGGAATGTACTGTAATGAATCGGTACGACTTGTTTCGCACGAAGCCACTCTGCTGCGATTCTCGCATCGTCTGGTCCCATCGTGAAGTTATCACCTATTGGCAGGAAGGCGAGCTCAATATGATTCAGCTCCCCAATGAGTTTCATATCCGAGAAGAGAGCCGTGTCTCCAGCATGATAAATTGTTTTGCCTTCAGCAGTAAATAAAATACCGGATGGCATTCCTGTATACGTAATCGTTTTGGATTCTTCATCAATGACCGCTGAGCCATGGAACGCTTGCGTCAGCTTGACTTTACCAAATTCAAATTCACGTCCGCCGCCAATAGAAAGCGGGTGTGTTTTCACCCCTTGCCAGCCTAAATAAGTGGCAAGTTCGAATGGCGCAATCACGAGTGCGTCATTGTTTTTAGCGATTTCAATCGTGTCTCCGACGTGATCTCCATGCCCGTGCGTGAGCAAAATCACATCTGCTTTCACATCTTGCGGTTTGATCTCTGTATGCTTATTTCCATTTAAAAATGGATCAATCCAAATATGGTATCCGTTTGTTTCAATGTGTACGACTGAATGTCCATGATATGTAGCTTTCATGTAAATATATCCACCTTTCGAATTTGATCTCATTTTGTCTATTCCCTCTATAAAAAGCTGAAAAACTTAGTGCCTATGAATGACATTAAGACCACCTGTTGCTTCAATGACGGTTCCTGTAATGAGGTCTGAACGGTCATCACATAGAAATGAAATGATACGACCGATATCCTCTCCAGTACCAGACCTGCCTATTGGCGTTTCATCGTCTTTGATTTGGCGGGCTTCCTCTATTGTCGATTCTTTCATGTCTCCAACGATTTTGCCTGGACACACCATATTAGCGGTGATGCCGTTTTCGGCTTCTTCAATCGCAATGGTTTTCGTCAATGACGCAAGGCCCACTTTTGCCGCTCCGAAAGCTGATCTGTGCATCCAGCCTGGCGCATGGTCTGCTCCTTGGAAGCCATATGTGATAATCCGGCCAAAGCCTTGTTTTCTCATCATAGGGATCACCATTCGGAACAAATGGAACACTGCGGATAGGTTGCCTTCCATCATTTGATACCATTCGTCTTCAGAGTAATCCGCGAGTTTTTTTCGTTCAAAAATATAAGGTCCAGCATTATTGATCAAGGCATCAATCCGCCCAAATCGCTCTGCTGCCAGCTCGACCATGTTTTTTAAATCTTCTTTGTTTGTCACATCGCCTTGGACAAATTGAAGCTTTTCTTCGTATTCTTGCAGTTCTTCTTTCATCTGCCGGACAGCTTCATCATCACTTCGATAATTCACTGTCACAGAATACCCCATATTCAGTAAAGACTCGGTGACTTTCCTGCCAAGTCCTTTAGAACCCGCTGTTATTAATGCGTGTCGCACACAATCTCCTCCTAAAGCAAAGGTTGCAAGTTCATGTGTTTCTTTTGTTATCTTTACTTTACTATAAACCGGCTCCCTTCGCACTTTTGAACCCTTTAACAGTGAGGGGAAAACCGTATAGGGTGATTCATCCACTTTTTCATATCCCATGAACCATGGATATCGAGAAGCAGCGAAACAAACCGATAGCATTCTCTCACCTCATGAAGCTGGCGAGGAAGCGGGCAAATCTCTTCATACCCTAATTGAACCGCTTGTGCAGCTTCTTTCGTCAAAAGGTATTCGAGTGCAATCAAATCAAACGTAGCTGGTCCAAATACGACATATTCCGTATCAACTAGACTCGTCACTTGATCATCGTCTTCAATATATTGCGATGGGTCTAAATCAATTAAAATGAGACTGGCTGCATCAGGAGGACTTAGCTTTTCAAGCTTTTGCTGCACCTTTTCTGCATAATTCTGATATTCAGGCTGATCAGCGTAATAGTGGCTGATGAGTTTGGAGACAGTCTTTTTTAACAGCGCATGGAATTCTCTCAAATGTCTCTTTTCTCCCCCGTATACTGCACCGAAAAAGTTTGTTTGATATGAATGAAGATGCGCTAGTTTCCTCCCGTAATCCCTATAGAATTGTGCTGAACGGCCCTCAAAAGATGTTAAAGGGATTCCTTCTACTTTTTCCATGACATAAAAGTGTTTCCCCGCCTTCTTCACTTTACGAACAACTTTCGGAATATGAAAGGAATTCGTATGAGCCAGCTTTTCATTGATTTCATCAAGATGCTCCTGTACAGTACGGGCATCTACTCCATAAATCATGTTGATCCCATACACAAATTCACTTTCTTCTCTTGCAGTTTTAGGAGATTTCACTACATATTCCGTCTGGTCTTGTAAGGAAATCAGCCACACATCATTAGCCCGGCCGTCGTATGGTTCTCCTAACGTTTTCATTGATACGATAGGCTGATCAAACAAAGCCTGAAGCGTTTTCTTCATGAACTGTTGTCACTCCTTATTCAGCTTGACACTGGTATGCTTTCATTTTCTCCAGTGAAGATCAATCTCCTTTTTCCCATGAAAAAAACCATCCGTATAAACGAATGGTTTTGGCGAATTATGCTAGGCAGGCTTTTGCTTTTTCTAAAGCGAGCTGAATTTGTTTAAATCCAGTTCCACCTGCACTTGTTCTTTTTTCAACAGCAACATACGGATCAAGAACAGTGTAAATATCTTGTTCAAAGAGGCCGCTTGCTTCTGTAAATGTTTCAAATGGAAGGTCACTTAAATAGATGCCTTTTTGAATGCATGTATATACAAGCTTCCCAACGATTTCGTGTGCTTCACGGAATGGCATACCTTTTTTCGCAAGGTAGTCTGCCACTTCGGTCGCATTTGAGAAATCTTCTTTTGTTGCTTTTTTCATGACATCTTCGTTCACTGTCATCGTTTGAATCATACCTGTGAAGATTTGCAGGCTGCCAGCGATCGTTTTCACCGTATCAAACATGCCTTCTTTATCTTCTTGCAAGTCTTTGTTATACGTAAGCGGCAAGCCTTTCATAATCGTGAGCAGCCCCATCAGGTTGCCATATACCCGCCCTGTTTTTCCGCGGATCAATTCAGCCATATCCGGGTTTTTCTTTTGCGGCATCATGCTGCTGCCTGTTGCGTACGTGTCATCGAGCTCAATGAATTTGAATTCTTGAGAACACCATAAAATGATTTCCTCACAAAGACGTGAGAGATGCATCATCACAAGGCTGCTATTGGACAAGAACTCTAAAATGAAATCACGATCACTCACGCCATCAAGGCTGTTCTCGTAAATATGGTCAAAGCCAAGAAGCTCTGCTGTATATTCACGATCAATTGGGAATGTCGTTCCTGCTAACGCCCCGCATCCAAGTGGTGACACATTAATCCGCTTCAATGAATCTTGAAAACGCGCTTTGTCCCGTTCAAGCATCCAAAAGTAGGCGAGCATATGATGAGCAAAGGAGATAGGCTGTGCACGCTGTAAGTGCGTATATCCTGGAAAAATCGTTTCAACGTGCTGTTCAGCTTTTTCTACAAGCACTGTTTGAAAAGAAGAGATCAGCTCAATGATATGCTCTACTTGGTTATTCAAATATAAATGCATATCGGTTGCGACCTGATCATTCCGGCTTCTCGCTGTGTGCAATTTGCCGCCAAGCGGACCAATCTCATCAATGAGCATTTTTTCAAGGTTTAAATGAATGTCCTCATAATCTACTGAGAAATCGAGTTCATCCGCCTCTGCCTTTTTCATGAGCGTATTCAGTCCGTCTTTGATTGCAGCGGCCTCCTCATCGCCGATGATACCGCATTTATTCAGCATACTTGCATGGGCAAGGGAGCCGGTCAGATCTTCTTTGACTAATTGTTTGTCGAAATGAATGGATGCACCAAACTCATCGACCCATTTTTCTGGTGTTTTTTGAAATCGGCCTCCCCAAAGCTTTTTCATGCTTTAACCTGCTCCTTTTTGTTCACGATGCTGTTTACTTTTGTTGGTAAACCCCAAAGGTTAATAAATCCTACAGCTGCATCATGATCGAATTCATCTGCTTTTGTGTAAGTTGCTAGATTTTCATCATAAAGTGAATATGGTGATTTACGTCCTTCTACAATGGCATGGCCTTTAAATAGTTTCACACGTACAACACCTGTTACGTTCTTTTGCGTTTCTTGTAAGAATGCATCTAGTGCTGATTTAAGTGGTGAGAACCATAAGCCGTTGTATATTAATTCAGCCATTTTTTGTTCAACGATTGGCTTAAAGTGTGCTACTTCTTTGACAAGCGTTAAGTCTTCAAGTTCTTTGTGTGCTTTTAATAGGGTAACTGCACCTGGGCACTCATATACTTCACGAGATTTGATTCCAACAAGACGGTTTTCAACATGATCGATTCTGCCTACACCATGCTGGCCAGCAACTTCATTTAAATGAAGGATGAGATCAGATAATGAATACTGGATTCCGTCAATGGCTGTTGGTTTTCCTTTTTCAAACGTGATTTCAATGATTTCAGGTGTGTCAGGTGTTTTTTCAAGTGGATTTGTCAGATCATAAGCACCTTCTGGCGGCGCTGCCCAAGGATCTTCTAAAATACCACATTCGTTACTTCTGCCCCAAAGGTTTTGGTCAATTGAATATGGGCTGTCTAAGTTAATCGGAATTGGAATCCCGTGCTTTTGTGCATAGTCGATTTCTTCATCACGAGACCATTTCCATTCACGCACTGGTGCAAGAACTTCTAAGTCTGGATTCAATGCTTTGATTGATACTTCAAAACGAACTTGGTCGTTTCCTTTCCCTGTACATCCGTGTGCAACGGCTACGGCATTTTCTTTCTCTGCGACTTCCACTAACTTTTTGGCAATGAGCGGACGAGATAGTGCAGACACGAGTGGGTATTTCCCTTCATACATCGTGTGGGCTTGCAGTGCAGCAAGTGCAAATTCTTCAGCAAACTCTTCTTTTGCGTCGATCATGTAAGATTGAACAGCTCCGACTTGAAGTGCTTTTTGTTGAACGAATGCTAAATCTTTTCCTTCACCTACGTCCAGGCAGCAAGCAACAACTTCGTAACCTTGCTCCTGTAACCATTTAACTGCAACAGAGGTATCAAGACCTCCGGAATATGCTAATACGACTTTTTTATTTTGTGACATGATTGAAAAGCTCCTCTCGCTTGTTTTGATTCTGTGAATGTTTTTTTGCATAAAAATAAGTTTTAATTTATAAACATGCATTTAGTATGTATACACTGTAACAAGGAAAAATTGTTTTTTCAACCCCTTTATGAAAAAAACTCTGCCAAATTTTCTTGGCAGAGTCATTTTGGGCTATTTTTGATCTTTTTCAAGCTCTCGCAAGACATGAGGAAGCTCTGGAATAATGAGTTTGGTCATGGCTAACCGAACTGCTCCGGTAGAGCCTGGTGTGGCAAAAACGGCTTTTTGGTTAATCACCCCTGCCGTCGCTCTAGATAAGATAGCGGCTGATCCAATATCTTCTGTATAGCTCAGCATGCGAAAAATTTCTCCAAAGCCCGGCAGCTCTTTTGAGAAAAGAGGTGTAATGGATTCAATCGTGACGTCCCTTGCTGCAATACCAGTTCCCCCGTTTAACAAGACGGCATCAATCTTCGCTTCACTTGTTCCTTCTAAAACGGCGTCTTGAATCGCTCCAATGTGATCTTTCACAATATCGTATGCAAGAATAAGGTGCCCTTGTTCTTTGAGCAAATCAATCATCAGACGGCCGCTTTTATCTGTTTCTTTTGTCCTTGTATCACTGACGGTAATGACTTTTACATGAAGCCTCGTTTTCGCTTCGCGTTTATGTTCTTCGACGCTCATATCTTCACACCGCTCCTTTCATATTGCCTCACATTATAGCATGCTGATTTCAATAGAAAAAAGCCCTTTTCCGCTGAGGAAAAGAGCTTCAAAAGGATGTTACGCTAAACGCATAACGTCTCTTGCAATCATAACTTCTTCGTTCGTTGGAATCACGATGACTTTTACAGGAGAGTGAGGGTAGCTGATGAATGCTTCTTCGCCTCTCATGTTGTTAAGAGATGGATCCCAATATACGCCCATGAATTCTAGACCACGAAGTACACGTGCTCTCACTTCTGAGCTGTTTTCACCGATTCCAGCTGTGAAGATGATGGCATCTACACCATTCATTCTCGCTGCATAAGAACCGATGTATTTATGAATACGGCTTGCAAAAATATCTAGTGCTACTTCAGCACGGTCGTTTCCTTCTTCTGTCGCTTCTTCGATATCACGAAGGTCACTTGAAAGACCAGACACACCTAAAAGACCACTCTTCTTATTCAAAGTAGAAAGTACTTCTTCAGCTGTATGTCCTGTTTTCTCCATAATAAATGGAATAAGGGCAGGGTCAATGTTACCTGAACGTGTTCCCATTGCAACACCCGCAAGTGGTGTGAAGCCCATTGACGTATCGATTGATTTTCCGCCTTCAACTGCTGCGATACTTGCACCATTTCCAAGGTGGCAAGAAATCAAACGAAGCTCTTCAAGAGGACGGCCTAATAGCTCTGCTGCACGCTCTGTTACGAACTTATGGCTTGTCCCGTGGAATCCGTATTTACGAATACCAAAGTTTTTGTAGTAGTCGTACGGAAGGCTGTATAGGTAAGACTGCTCTGGCATTGTTTGGTGGAAAGCTGTATCGAACACAGCAATCGCTGGTACGTCAGGCAGAATTTGTTTGAATGCTTTGATTCCTACAACGTTTGCAGGATTGTGAAGTGGTGCAAGCTCTGAAAGCTGATCAATGTCTTTGATGACTTCATCTGTTAAAACAACAGAATCGCTGAATTTTTCTCCGCCGTGAACGACGCGGTGTCCTACGCCATCAATTTCATTAAAGTCTTTGATGATGTTAAATTCAATTAGTTTTTCAAGCAGCATTTTAACCGCTACTGCATGATCTGGAATATCTGTGACTTCTGTTTTCTTTTCTCCATCTACAGAAATCGTGAAGATACTGTTGTCCATTCCGATTCTTTCAACAAGACCTTTTGTTAAAACGGTTTCTTCTGGCATGTCGAACAATTGGAATTTAAGAGATGAGCTTCCTGCGTTGATTGCAATAATTTTGGACATTACTGTCGCTCCTTTTACTCAGTTGTTATATAAGGTTTCACGTTTTTTCGGTGCTATATTCAACCTGTTTGAACGGGTCTTTTATAGTTTAACGATAAGTCCGAAAAATATCTGACTTTTTCATTTAAACATTGAAAACTTTGCATTTCAAGTACACCTTCGAACTGTTACCGCTTACATCAATAAGTCGTTATTTTCTGAATAATAAAATAGCCAGACATCACTCTGGCTATTCTTTCGTTTCTTTTTCTTCTATAAACCATTGGTCTAATTTTCTCATGACGCCAACCATTGCTTCCTTCTGTGAGAAAGATGGCAGATTGGCAAATAGCATACGTTTCGGTGCTTCGAGCCCCTCTTTTTTCTTTTGCATCACAAATAAGCTTTTGGCATGCTTTTTGTCTTTGAACATAGAGACTGGCAGCTGAATTAACGCATTCATATATGCATGTTCTTTGATGAAATCCTTTAATTGTACGCTTTCTTTTCCTTCAAATAAATCGTTTGGAATGATGAAGAATAAGAAGCCGCCTTCTTTCGTGTAACGAAGACTTTGCTCAATGAATAAATAATGCGCAAAGGAATGACCTTCTTTTGCCTTTAATTCATAGTCTTTAGCGCGCTCATCGTTTGGATAAAACCCGACAGGAAGACTACATACAGCAACATCTGCTGGTGAGATAAGAAGCGGCTCAAGGCTGTCCTGGTGGAAAAGCTCTACTTCTTTTTCTTCTAAGTTCGCTTGTGCCCACGCAATTTTAATGAGCACGTCATCAATTTCAGAGGCAAAACCGCGTGTTGTTTCTGCTGTTACATTGTTGAGGACCGCAAGCAGTAAATTCCCTGTTCCTGCTGCTGGATCAAAGACAACCAGCTCTTTTTGTCCTTCTAAAAATTTATTGACCAAATAGCTGACAAACAGACCAATTGTATCAGGTGTCATCTGACGGTTTGGATGTGAAATATCCTTTTGTCCTTTTAATACGGCGAGCTGAAACGCTTTACGAATCTGCTCATGATCATAAGAGGCGAAATCTGCTTTCTCTATTAAATCTTTTAGTAAACCGTTTCGATCATTTGCCTGGAAAAAGGCTTCTCCTGCTTCTGCCAATGCTTCAATATAGGAAATGTTCTGTTCCTTTTTTAAACGAATTGAAGCTGTATCGAGCAGCTCAAAAATCGTACTTACTTGATCTTTCTGCAATGCTTTTCTCTCCTCGCTTTGTTAAAAGCTAGATGTTCTCATTGAAAAGAGCCCCAGTATGAAGCCGGAGCTCTTGTCGATGCTGCTTTTATAACAGTGATTTCGCAGCCTCAATGGCTTTTTCATAATTTGGATGATTGGTTGCTTCGCTTACGTACTCAGTGTAAACCACTTTTCCGCTTGGGTCTAATACGAAGACCGCACGCGCCAATAAACGCAATTCTTTCATATATAAACCAAACGCTTCACCAAATGACATATCTCTATGATCAGATAATGTTTCAACATTTTCAATTCCGTTTGCTCCGCACCAGCGTGCTTGTGCAAATGGTAGGTCTGCACTAATGGTATAGATATTGACCGGACCTAAACCGGCTGCCTCTTCATTGAAACGTCTTGTTTGTGCGTCACACACACCTGTATCAATAGAAGGAATCACTGAGATAATCGTCACTTTTCCTGTTAAATCAGAAAGTGAAACTTCCCCTAGTGAGTTCGTTAATACCGTGAAATCTGGAGCCTGCTCGCCTACTTTCACTTCATTTCCTACAAGCGTTACTGGGCTCCCTTTAAATGTGATCGATGCCAAAACAATTCCTCCCTTATCAAATGTATGGTTCTATCATAGTAGAGAAAGCAAAAAACTGCAAAGCCTAATCGTCCATTTTGAAAAAAAAGTTAACTGCAGGGCAGCTAACTTTTTAAAGGTCTATGTCATCTAGTTTTCGTTCTTTGTGACGATGCTCCCGTTCATCCTTCTTAAACATGTGCTGAAGACGTTCAATTGCTTGAGGAGCAGAATCCAATATTTTATCGAGCAGATGTGTGTGTTCATCCAAATGAAGCATTCGTACGCCATTTGTTCCCACAATTAAAAAGGCGATTGGTGTGATCGATACTCCCCCACCGCTTCCGCCTCCAAATGGGAGTCTCGGTTCTTTTCGTTCTTGTTCATCAGACCGTTTTTCTTTCTTTTGGTTACCGTTGAATTCACTGCCGCCGGCTGCAAATCCAAAACCAACCTTTGACACAGTGAGAATGACACTGCCGTCAGGGGTTTCGACTGGATCGCCGATGATCGTGTTCACATCAATCATTTCTTTTAAGTTTTCCATCGCTGTCTTCATCAGACCTTGGATTGGATGATCTGCCATTTTCGGGTTCCTCCTTAAACAGATGATTCATTCTTCGTTGCTTGAAGAGAGGCATTTTTTCTCGCCTTTCTCCCTTTTAACCAATGGACAAGTAATCGAATGGCTGCAAGCATAGCATGTCCAATCCGAAAATAAGCTATACATGCAAAGTGTGTCTGTGATACATTGTGCTGAAAAGCGGGAATCACTTCATAGACCGGTTTGTGCTTAAAGGTGAGATGCTCCTGCATAAAGGCAAGAAGTGCTCCTTTGACTGACCACACACCACCGGCTGCTACACCTGTTAAAGCTGCGTCATGAAAACCAATCCAGGTGGACCAGTGAAATGAGACGATTTTTATATGAATGAAGAACTTTCGCATGATCCGGTTTAGATCGACAATCTCTTTTGTAATACGCTCCATTTGATGAAGGATTTCCTTTACATCACGTTTTCCCACTTTTTTATGCATGGTTTCTTTTTCTTGACTCGGCGTTTTGGTGCTGGCCATTTTCTTTTCACGAATATCAATCGTTTGATCTTCCGTATTCACTTTCACCATCGGAATGTCTTTCTTCAGTCTGACGATTCCATATAAGGTGATGATCTTCACCGCAATATGGTCATTGTCATTTGCATGTGAATAGTCCAGTGAAATGGTCACTTTCATAAAGATCAATAAGATCACAAGGAACAAAAAAGCTGCGATCCAAACGTACAGCACTGTGCTCACTTCCTCCATAACAAATGATGCTTCCACTACGATTATGGCTCTCCTTCTGGATTTTATACCCAATCACCAAAAAAAGAGTTTGACCGGTACTCGGCCAAACTCTCTTTGATTATGCGTTTGATTCTGTTTTTTCATATAAATGTTCATGAACAACCACCGTATCTGCAAAGTAGTCATGAACCCCTTGCTTTTTCGGCGTAAACCCAACCACAGCATAGAGAACAAAAAGCGTATTAATATATCGCCCCACAATTTCTCTAAAGAAAATGACATCCCATGGCAGCTTCTTCTCCGGCTGAAGTGAGACGACTTTGATTCCAAACACCATCTTTCCAAGTGTTTGTTGGAAAATCTTCGTCATGATCGCAAAATAAAGCAGAAAGACAATTGTGGTTGTGACGGAAAATGGGGAAAACCAACCTCCACCTTTTGACCAGCCAAAGAGACTAAAGATTGGAGAAACCGTCAAATGGTTAACACCCCATACGACGAGCCAATCTAGGATAAATGCCCAAAATCTAATCCAGAAACCTGCAAAAGCCTGCGCTTCAATTGAAGTGCGCTTCGCAAGAGTCGGCCTTGATTCTCCCTCTTGGCTGCGACTTTCCGTTACTTCATCGAATGTAGAATCCATCTATGATCCCTCCTTTATTTTGAATAGAGATACATCGGTTTAGACCCATTTGAGCCAGCCAGTGTTTCTTTTAAGTTCAGAAAATCAATTTCGCTTTTAAAGAGCTTGCTTGCACTCATATTGAAAAGAGAGTTCCAGCCAAAGCTTTGTGAATAGCTGATAACCTTTGCTCCTTTTAGGCCTTTTTCATTTTTCTTCATTGCTTTTAGTGCATCTTCATAGTAACCAAGCTCATCCACTAATCCGTTCGATTTCGCCTGTGTTCCGTCATATACCCGGCCGTCAGCAATTTTCTTGACGTCCTGCTTAGACATGCCGCGTCCTTCTGAGATGACTTTCACAAAACCTTCATAAGAGTTGTCAACCATGCTTTGCATGATGTCGCGCTCATCTTTTGTCATATCACGATTTGGGGACATGATGTCTTTGAATTTTCCACTTTTAATGGTTTCATATTTGATGCCTAAATTATCTGCTAGCTTTGCATAATTCAAACTTTGCATGATGACCCCGAGAGAGCCTGTTAACGTTTCAGGTGAAGCAAAGATTTTTTTCGCTGGAGTGGATACATAATAGCCGCCAGAAGCCGCCATTGAACCCATAGAAACATAAATTGGCTTCTTCGCTTTCTTTACTTCTTCTAATTTTTTATGTATTTCAGCACTTTCATAGACACCGCCGCCAGGAGAGTTGACACGCAGCAAGACACCTTTCACAGACGCATCGTCTTTTGCTTTATCTAATTCTTTTAAGAACGCACGATGATCATATGCTTCCCCGCCTAAAAGGCTGGATGCACCGCCGTTATCTTGAATCGTGCCATTAATCTCAAGTACAGCAATTTTACTCGCACCGCTTCCATCTTCTAGTACCTTTTCTTCGATTTCGTCCCCGAATTGATAGCTCATCTTATTATCATTGAAGCTTTCATACAAGGCCGTCGTGATACTAATCACAATCGAAAAGCCAAAAACACCAAGTGCAATGATTAAGGCTACCCATCTTTTCGCATTCATTTCTTTCTCCTCCTTTTTGTCTCACTTCGTTCATACGAATACACACATGAAATGTTTCACAGGAACTGTGGTTTTTTTACATTTCATTTCAACATATGATAGCACCGATGTGAAATGACGATCAACTTTACATCTTCTATCATTTGCTCATCATGACGAAAAATTGGTTATTTTATCCTCTCCCTATATCTAATAGCTCAGACCATCTTCACAACGAAACGCCCAGACCTCTCTTTCTTCCAAAATGAGCTATTAAATTATGCTCAAAGTCAGCGTCGTCTAATCACTTACAATGACTCATTTCTTAAATGGAAGCCTCTATCATGATGAAGCGTCTTTCTAATATTTTTACTTTCATATGAAAAAAGTGTAAAATGTGAACAAGGGTTTTTATGTAAGCCCTTTACTACTCGAAATCTATTTTTGACAACAAAGGGGAGAACGTCAATGACAGACAATCGTCGCAATGTATTTTTCTTTTACAAAAAAGATCATGAATTGGATGGACACATTTCTTCTCTGGAGAAGCTCGCTACCGATCAAGGCTTTCACGTCGTAAAGCGTGCAGAAGATGCCCATATCATTGCTTCAATTGGTGGAGATGGTACATTTCTTCAAGCGGTTCGCAAAACGAACTTCCGGGATGACTGCTTGTATGTAGGGGTATCAAAAACAGAGAATTCGCACCTATACTGCGATTTTTCGTTAGAACATTTTGATCAAATGATTGATGCCATGAACACTGAACAAATTGAAGTGAGAAAATATCCGATCATCGATGTAAGCGTTGACAGTACAAACCAGTTCCATTGCTTAAACGAACTGTCGATCCGCTCTAGCATCATTAAAACATTTGTCATCGATGTGTATATAGATGATTTCCATTTTGAAACCTTTAGAGGCGACGGGATGATTATTTCCACTCCGACCGGTTCAACGGCCTACAATAAATCTGTCAACGGCGCCGTGGTGGATCCGATGCTTCCGTGTATGCAAGTAACCGAGCTGGCATCGCTGAATAACAACTCATACCGTACACTTGGAGCTCCTTTCATTTTAAGCAGTGACCGCAAGCTGACACTAAAGGTTGTTCAGGACGGTAACGACCATCCGATTATCGGTCTTGATAACGAAGCGCTAGGTACAAAACATGTCAAACAAATTGATATTGGCCTTTCTGGTAAAGTGATCAAAACGGTCAAATTAAAAGATAACTCCTATTGGGAAAAAGTAAAACGCAGATTCCTTTAATCATTGAAAAGCTCCTTGATGGGGCTTTTTTTCATGCCTTTTCATTCAAGGTCATGGTGTCTTTGAAAAGATATGGTATGATGTCACAAGTATACATGTACGAAAAGGAGAATACGATGCCATTACAACATTTTGATCAATATCCATTAAGCGATGAATTGAAACAAGCGCTAGAAGCGCTTCATTTCCATACACCTACACCCGTCCAGCACGAGACATTATCCGTTGCTTTTTCAAAGCAGGACCTCATTGTCAAATCTCAGACAGGCAGTGGCAAAACAGCAGCCTACGGTCTGCCAATTTGTGAAATGGTGGATTGGGCTGAGAATAAACCTCAAGCCCTTATCCTCGTCCCAACAAGAGAACTTGCCATGCAGGTCAAACAGGATCTGACCAGCCTCGGACGATTTAAACGAATCAAAGCGGCCGCCATTTACGGGAAAGCTCCATTTCAAGCACAAAAAATAGAGCTTGCACAAAAGAACCACATTGTGTGCGGAACACCAGGACGAATATTGGATCACCTTGAAAAAGGGACACTTTCTTTAGACAATCTGTCATTTTTCGTGTTAGATGAAGCAGATGAAATGCTCAACATGGGATTTATTGATCAAGTCTCTTCTATTATTCAGCATCTGCCGCCAAAGCGGATGTCGATGTTATTTTCAGCGACGATGTCTGATGAAATGAAGGATTTGAGTGAGCAGTTTTTACAATCGCCAAAAGTGATAGAGATTGCTCGGGAGGAAACGACGAAGCAGCAAATCACCCACACGTTGATTGAAACCGAGGAAGAAGGCAAGTTTTCATTACTTCAACGAACGATTGTCATTGAAAATCCAGATAGCTGTATCATTTTTTGCAATACGCAGGAGCGAGTGAATGAGCTGACGATGAAGCTGGATGAGTGGGATGTTCCTTGCGATAAGATTCATGGCGGGATGAAGCAGGAAGATCGCTTTGCCGTCATGGATGAATTCAAAAACGGGGAATTCCGTTATTTGATCGCAACAGATATTGCAGCCCGAGGAATTGATGTCAGTGATATGACACATGTCATTCATTACGACTTGCCATATGAAAAAGAACGCTATATTCACCGGACCGGAAGAACTGGCAGAGCGGGGAAAAGCGGAAAAACGATTGCGTTTATGACAAGGCACGGGCAGCCGCTTATTGAAGAATTAAAAGAGGAAGCTGGCATTCATTTTCAAATTCAGCCTTATCCTACAAAAGAAGAAGCAAAACAGCATGTGGCAAGCTTTGAAGAAAAAATTGAAACACCGATTCAAAAGGAAAATAAGCAGGCCGGCATAGAAAAAGATATTATGAAGCTGTATTTTAATGGCGGGAAGAAAAAGAAACTCCGGGCAGTTGATTTCGTTGGAACGATCGCCAAAATAGACGGCGTTGCGTTTGATGACATTGGGATTATTACCATTCAGGAAACAAAAACATATGTAGATATTTTAAATGGCAAAGGCCCTCTTGTGCTAAAAGCCATGCGCCACACAACGATTAAAGGCAAGCAGTTAAAAGTACATGAAGCACGTGCATAAAAAGTGAAGGCTAAGCGCCTTTACTTTTTTTATTTAAAATAAAATAAGCTTACAACCCTTGAACCATCAGCCTTTCCCGCGTCCAACATGACAAATATCATATTGAATACATGATGGGTGCTACTATGAGCATGACACCTTTCCTTCTATACTTTGAAGTAGAAAGAAACGGAAAGGACTTGAACGTTCATGACGACTTCAACCAACACACAGCAGCAAGCCACTTTAAGAAAACAAGTTGGCCAATTCTCTGGTGCTAATTCGAAAAAAAGTATCATTCAACTCTTTAATACATTCATTCCATTTTTGGGGCTTTGGTTTCTTGCCTATTATAGCCTGAACATCTCCTACCTTTTAACCCTCTTCTTTGCGGTTATTGCAGCTGGATTTTTAGTGCGCGTCTTTATTATTTTTCACGACTGCTGCCATCAATCCTTTTTTAAACAGAAGCCGCTGAATCACCTGTTCGGTTTTGTAACGGGCGTACTCACCCTTTTCCCTTATCTTCAATGGCAAAGAGATCATTCAATTCACCATGCCACAAGCAGTAATCTAGACAAACGAGGTACTGGCGACATTTGGCTCCTGACAGTCAAAGAATATCAAGAAGCATCAGCTTGGACGAAATTTCGCTACAGATTTTACCGTAATCCTTTTGTGATGTTTATTTTAGGACCGATCTTTGTTTTTCTCTTAAAAAACCGTTTCAACGTCAAAAATGCTCGTAAAAAAGAGCGCTGGAACACGTATTTCACAAACGTGAGCATCATTGCGCTAGCAACTGCAACGTGTCTTCTTTTTGGCTGGCAGGAGTTCCTGCTTGTCCAAGGTCCAATCTTCCTGATCTCAGGATCAATCGGCGTATGGCTGTTTTATGTGCAGCATACATTTGAAGATTCTTACTTTGAAGCAGATGAACATTGGAATTATGTGCAGGCAGCTGTAGAAGGCAGTTCTTTTTACAAATTGCCAAAACTTCTTCAATGGTTAACAGGCAATATCGGCTATCACCATGTTCATCATTTAAGTCCGAGGGTACCGAATTATCATTTAGAACATGCCCATGAGCACAGTGAGCCGCTTCAAAATGTGCCAACCATCACGTTAAAAACAAGTATCGAATCAATGAAATTTAGACTTTGGGATGAAGAAACGAAAGCATTCATTACCTTTAAAGAAGCACGGCAATCTAAAAAGATGCCCGCACCTGTCATTAAAGGAGACATTCTGAAGAAAAATGCATAATTGGTGCAAGCTCTTTCTTACAATAGAAGGAGCTTGTTGTATTTGCAGGATGCGCTCATCTGTTCAATTTGATAAAGTAGTGAAAAAGACTGAAAAAATGAAAAAGGTGAATCACGGATGAAAAAACAACTGAAAATTCAAAAACTGCATGGGATTTCCCCATATATTTGGGCGATTTTTTTCATCCTGCCCTTTTATTTTATCTTTAAGACCCCTTCGACTTTAGGCATTGTGATCGGCATTATTTTAAACGTCGTTTTTTTTGCGGTCTACCGTTTTGCCTTTGTCTCAAAGGGCTGGTCGTTATATGTATTCGGCCTTCTATTAATCGCCATTTCGACTGGTTATGTGATGCTCTATAGCTACATTTATTTTGCTTTTTGTATCGCCTATTTCAACGGGCATATCAAAAGAAAAGTCCCTTTCTATATCTTATACTATATTCATCTAGGGAGCGCCGCCGTAGCAGTGAACTTTAGCTTGATTTTAAAAAAGGGATGGTTTCTCACACAAATTCCGTTTGTCGTGATTACACTGATCAGCGCCATCCTCCTCCCTCTTAGCATTCGAAGCAGGAAGGAACGTGAACGGCTAGAAGAGAAATTAGAATATGCCAATGAGCGGATCGCCGATCTTGTCAAAATTGAAGAGAGACAGCGCATTGCTCGTGACCTGCATGATACACTTGGACAAAAACTCTCTCTTATCGGTTTAAAGAGTGACCTTGCCCGTAAACTCGTGTATAAAGACCCTGAACAGGCACGCGCCGAATTAAAAAGCGTCCAACAGACAGCTAGAACGTCTCTTAATGAAGTGCGGAAAATTGTTTCTTCCATGAAAGGCATTCGGATCAAAGATGAAATATTGAATATCAAGCAAATCCTTGAAGCCGCCGATATTGACATGATTTATGATGAAAAGGAAGCGCCGAAACACATCTCTCTTCTGAACGAAAACATTGTGAGCATGTGCATCAAAGAAGCCGTAACGAATGTCGTCAAACATAGCGACGCCACTGTCTGTCAAATCACCATTCATCAAAAGTCAAAGGAAGTTGTCATTACAGTTGAGGATAACGGCACATTTAAAGGCGGTGATCCATCCTCTCAAACGAAGGGACATGGCCTTTTAGGGATTAGAGAAAGATTGGAATTTGCAAATGGACGCCTGCACATTGAAACAAAAGACGGGACGAAGCTGATCATGAGCATTCCAAATGATTCAGCAGCGAAAGATAAGGAGGAAATAAAATGATTAACATCTTTATCGCAGAGGATCAGCAAATGCTGCTCGGTGCTCTTGGATCGCTTCTCGATTTAGAAGACGATATGACGGTTGTTGGAAAAGGTACAAACGGCCAGGATGCCATAGATTTTGCTAAAAAACACCCGGTCGACATTTGTTTAATGGATATTGAAATGCCCGGGAAATCTGGGCTCGATGCCGCTGAAGAACTTAAAAAGTCTGATGTGAAGATCATCATTTTAACAACCTTTGCTCGTTCTGGCTATTTTCAAAGAGCACTGAAAGCTGGCGTTAGCGGCTACATGCTGAAGGACAGCCCAAGCGAGGATTTGGCAAGTGCCATCCGAAGCGTGATGAAAGGGAAAAAGGTGTACGCCCCTGAATTAATGGAAGACTTGTACAGCGACGAAAATCCTTTAACTGAACGAGAAAAGTCGGTTCTAGAACTCGTCGCAGACGGAAAAAACACAAAAGAAATCGCCAAGGAACTCAGCATTAAAAGCGGCACTGTCCGAAACTACATATCCGTTATTTTAGATAAACTAGAAGTCAAAAACCGAATTGAAGCCATCACTCGTTCCAAAGAAAAAGGCTGGTTTAAATAAGAAAAAAGATCAGGTCATACCACTGCCTTGATCTTTTTTTCTTTCTATCATTATTCCTCTATCCACTGCTAAAATATCATTGACAACAAACCTCACTTCTATGGTATGATACTTGAGTGATAATAATTATCATTATCACTCATACAACCAAATACACGGCTGATGTGCCGATTTCAAAGGAGTCTACATTCATGAAGAAAATATTGTTCCCTCTGATGCTCATCTTCGTACTTGCGTTGAGCGCATGTGGCAATAGCAGCAACTCTTCCTCAAATAAAGGAAAAAATCAATCAACGTCATCGGACACGATTACATATCAATCTGAAAATGGACCTGTAAAGCTGCCAGCAAATCCAAAACGTGTTGTTGTTCTCGCCTCTTATACAGGAAATGTCTTGTCACTTGGTGTGAACCTTGTGGGTGTTGACTCATGGTCAAAAAAGAATCCACGTTTCAAAAAGAAATTAAAAAATGTGGAAGAAGTATCCGATGAAAATGTAGAAAAAATCATGAAGCTAAAGCCTGATGTCATCATCGGTTTAAGCGGTGCAAAAAATGTAGAAAAACTGAAAAAAATCGCCCCTACCGTTTTATTCACGTATAACAAAGTCGATTACCTTCAGCAGCATATTGAAATTGGAAAAGTCTTAAACAAAGAAAAAGAAGCAGAAGCATGGGTCAAGGATTTCAAAAAGCGCGCAGCTGAAGCTGGCAAAGAAATCAAAGCAAAAATCGGTGAAGATGCAACCGTATCTGTCTTTGAAAGCGGCACAAAAGATCTTTACGTCTTTGGAGATGCATGGGGACGCGGAACAGAAATCCTCTACCAAGCAATGAAACTAAAAATGCCGGAAAAAGTAAAAGAAAAAGCATTAAAAGCTGGTTATTATGCGGTGTCACAAGAGGTCATCCCTGAATTTGCCGGAGACTATATGATCATTAGCAAAAACAGCGAGATGGACAATTCCTATCAAAACAGTAAAATCTATAAGTCCATTCCTGCTGTGAAAAAACATCGTGTGTATGAAGCAAATGCGGAAGAGTTTTACTTTAATGACCCACTCACACTTGAATATCAATTATCATTCTTTAAAAAGCACTTTTTAGGTAAATAAACCGAAGCAAGGGATCTCTTCCCTTGCTTTTTTTGCTGTCTGCTTCTAGCGGGAGTGCCTGTTTTCCGCTACAATGATGTACAAGTAATTCAAAAAGTGTGGTGCTCGTTTTGTTTAAAATTTTGCTGATTGAGGATGATACAACCCTCTTCCAAGAAATCAAAGAACGTTTAGTCAACTGGTCTTATGATGTGTATGGGATCAACAATTTTCAACAGGTCATGCAGGAGTTCACTTCCATCCAGCCTGATTTAGTCATTATTGATATTCAGCTACCAAAGTACGATGGCTTTCATTGGTGCCGGATGATTCGGCATCATTCTAATGTGCCCATTATCTTTCTTTCCTCTCGTGATCATCCTGCTGATATGGTCATGTCGATGCAGCTTGGAGCTGATGATTTTGTACAAAAGCCCTTTCACTTTGACGTTCTCATCGCCAAAGTAAGTGCTGTTCTTCGCCGAGTCCATGATTATAATGCGGAACCAGCCAACCTAAAAGTCTGGTGCGGCGCTACCCTTGATCTTGAAAATAATACAGTGACAAATGAAAACGGTGAGATTGAATTAACAAAAAATGAGTTTTTTATTCTCAAAGAATTGATTCAGCATAAAAATCATATCGTCAAAAGGGAATCTCTCATCCAAGCTTTATGGGACGATGAACGATTCGTGAGTGACAATACACTCACTGTAAACGTCAACCGCCTTAGAAAAAAACTAGACGAAATCTCCCTTGGCACCTTCATTGAAACAAAAGTGGGTCAAGGTTATCTTGCAAAAGAAAAGGATGATCAATGATGCTGCAAGCATTTCTAAAAGAACGAAGAAGCTGGATCTTGTTCTTTCTTAGTTTGCAGCTTCTCATTCTCTTTGTTGCATATTTGGATACAACGATTCCACTCGCTTCTCTTTTTTATATCGTGCTTTTGTCTACATTACTCTTCATTGTTTTTCTTTTTTTTCGTTACGGGAAAGAAACTGCTTATTACATGCAACTGAAAGCATGGGACGAAAATATAGACCATCAAATACGTCTCAAACCCTCTTCCCCCTTTGAACAAATTGTACAGGAGGCAACGTCAGAGCAAATCGACCGATACCGCCAGATGACGGCTAAGCAAAAGACTGCGCTGGAAGAAGAAAAAGATGAACTACTCTCATGGATACATGAGGTGAAAACGCCGCTCACGGCGATGCACTTAATGATTGACCGCATAACAGAACAGCCGCTCAAATCAAATATGACATATGAATGGCTTAGAATACATTTACTCCTTGATGCACAGCTGCATCAAAGCAGGATCCAACATATTGAAAATGATTTATTTATTGAAAAACTGGATCTCCAAAACATGCTAACGAAAGAAATCAAAGCGCTCCAATCGTGGTGTATGCAAAAAGGAATTGGCTTTGACCTTTTATTAGAAGAGCGAGATGTATTAAGTGATACAAAATGGTTATCCTTTATGATCAGACAAGTGCTGACAAACGCCGTCAAGTACAGCCAATCATCTGACATTATCATCGAAAGCAAACAAATGAACGAACAAGTGGTGCTCACCATCACAGATCAAGGCAGAGGAATTGACCCAAGAGACGTGTCCCGTATTTTTGAAAAAGGCTTTACCTCCACAAGACATCACAATGACGCGGCCTCCACAGGCATGGGGCTCTATTTAACAAAAAAGGGAGCTGACGCTCTTCATATCACGATCGAGGTCAACTCCACGTTAGATCAAGGGACAACATTCACCTTTATTTTTCCGAAAAAGAATGATTTTGTCCATATTGCGAGCATGTGAACATGCAGTTCAAGAAACCCAATCTCTTCATCCAACGACGCATTGAAGAGATTGGGTGATTTTATACAGCCATATCACGCTACTTCACGGCACATTTCTCCTAGCTGTTTCCTTCTATAAATACTCATTAGCAGCCCGACTGACATCATTTCTAGAAGAATATGAGATCCCCCATAGCTCATAAAAGGCATGGAAACTCCTGATATAGGCAATAATCCAAAGTTTGTGAAAATACTTAAGATAAATTTTGCTGCAAATGTGGTTGCCAAACCAATCATTAATATTTTGCCATAAGCAGATTGAACTCGTTTCGCTGTATGAACTACTCTATAAATCAAAGTCACAAACAACATAAGAACGGCCAATCCTGCAAACCATCCGAATGAATAAATGATATACGTCAACATCCAATCAGTGTGAACATCATACAATGCGTACGGATTTATCTGAAAACCATTTGAGCTAAATTCATGAAGTGAGTATTGGTAAAAGTGGGCCATATCAGCTTGATACAGAGAAAATAATTGAACAATGAGATAGACAATACCTGCTGCTGTAAACGGAATAAGCTGTCTCATTCTTGCATGAGATACATACATCATCGTTATGCATATGATCATAAAGGTGATGGTTGCAGAAAGAGATCCGACTATATGTAATAAAATAATGGGTAAAGTGACAATCGCTAACCCTAGCCAGGACTTGAAACCTTTCTCCCAATTCCAAGATTGATAAATGCCAGCTAACGAAATAATCATCAGAAATGGAAAAATTTCAGTCAGATTGATCGATCCATTATTTAAGCTTAAAAAGAGAATACCGTTCACTCTTGTCCCAATCATCATTGTAAGAATTAGCATTCCAATCGTTCCTATGTATAAATGCCATGAATAGGGTAAAAAGCGCCGATAATCAAAAGCAAACAGCCCAAGCATCAACGCAAGACCAAATACATAGTAAATGAGACTTTTATAAAAGATATTCGTGTCTTGAAAATGCAGTAAATGAGAATGAAACTGAAAATAATACATCACAAACAGCCCAAATAAACAAGTAGCTAATACAAGAAGTATCGTTTTAAAGTCCACTTGAGTTTTGTGTGTTTCATGGAGTTGCATTCCGAGTATGGCTGCATCTCCAATTTGATCGAGCGCTTGATCTACCGCCTCTTCTTCTGACATGCCCGCACTGACCGCTTCCTCTTTCAGTGTGTATAAATGATCACGAAGCTCAAGCTTTATACTTGAATGTACGTCTTTATTTTTGATTCGTTTACACACATTTTTGATATATTGTTCAAATTTTTTCTCTAATCCCATACGACTTTCTCCCCGTTCAAAACGCCATCTACTGCACCTTTGAAGACGGTCCATTCTTCCTTCTTTTCCTTCATAAACACTTTGCCCTGTTCATTAATCTTGTAATACTTCCTTTTTCGATTGCCATTCCCTTCACCCCAGTAAGACACAATGAATCCTTTCCCCTCCAAAGTGTGCAAAATAGGATATATCGTCCCCTCTTTAAAGCTAAAAATTCCTTCGGATTTCGACTCCAATTCCTTAATCATTTCATATCCATACATCGGCTTTTCATTTAACAAGCTTAAAATAAGGGTAGCAGTACTCCCCTTTAGAAGCTCTTTACTCACTTTCATCCATGGTCACCCCTAATACATAGATATACTATGCATATATTTGATATGCATATCTTACATGAAATCAAATACTCTGTAAAGGTTCATCAGAAAAAAACAAGAAATTTGATACATCATAGCGAAAAACAGATAAAATAATTGAATAACAATCTGAATTCTACATAAGGCTTTGACATATGAAACAAGCATGTGACAACAATGTCACATGCTCGTCTGTTTTGTTCGCCAAATCGCAGGAAGTCTGATCGGCTTCTTTTTATACTAGAGATATCAATTAAATAAAAAAGGGGTTCGACAGATGAACATTTTAGAAGCTCGCAAGTTATATAAAAGCTATGGAAATAAATTCAATAAACAAGAGGTGCTGAAAGGCATTGATTTGACGATAGAAGCTGGAGAATTTGTCAGCATCATGGGGCCATCAGGCTCGGGGAAAACGACCCTTTTGAACGTATTGTCATCGATTGATCATGTGTCCAGCGGATCGATTCGGATTGCAGATGCAGAAATGACGCAAATGAAAGATCAGCAGCTCGCTGAATTTAGAAAGAAACAGCTTGGCTTTGTTTTTCAGGATTACAACTTACTTGATACACTCACGGTTAAAGAGAACATCCTCTTGCCATTATCCATCTCCAAAACGCCTAAAAAAGAAGCTTTTGAACGCTTTCAACAGCTTGCAGAGGATATGGGGATTTATGAACTAAGAGACAAATATCCAAATGAATTGTCTGGTGGACAAAAGCAACGGACATCTGCGGTACGTGCCTTTATTCATGAACCAAGCCTTATCTTTGCTGATGAACCAACTGGAGCACTTGATTCCAAATCTGCTTCTGACTTACTGAACAAGCTGCAAGAATTCAATCACAAGCGCAAAGCAACCATTGTCATGGTGACGCATGACCCTGTTGCAGCCAGTTATTCAAGACGAGTGATTTTTATCAAAGATGGACAGATCTATACACAATTGAATAAAGGCGCATTAGAGAGAAAGATGTTTTTCGAGGATATTATGAAAACGCAAGGTGTTTTAGGCGGTGTGAAGCATGAACATTAATCAGCTCGTCTTCCGCAATCTGAAGAAAAACTTAAAAAATTACTATTTATACGTGTTTGCACTTGTATTTAGTGTGGCGCTCTACTTTTCTTTTGTCACCTTGCAGTACTCACCAGCACTTGATGATGTAAAGGGGTCCATTAAGGGCGGTGCGTCGATTAAAGCCGCTTCAGTACTACTCATTGCCATTGTTGGAATCTTCCTGTTATATGCGAACAGCATTTTTATTAAACGAAGAGGGAGAGAAATAGGTCTCCTGCAGCTCATTGGCATGACGAAACAAAAAATTGCCAAACTACTCAATGCAGAAAACTTTATCCTATACGTGGTCTCCATGGCTGTTGGTATCATAGCTGGATTTATCGGTTCAAAACTCATGCTGATGGTGCTATTTAAAGTAACCGGCGTGAACGCCATCGCCAACCTGCATTTTTCAGGCATGGCCCTTTTGCAGACACTGATCGTCTTTTTCGTCATCTATGGATTAATTATGTTAAGAAATCGATGGTTTATTAATAGACAGACGATTTTATCTTTGTTTAGAACCACGTCATCCACAGAGCAGCGTGTGAAAAAAATCTCTGTGTTTGAAATCATCATTGGGGTTCTAGGCATTGCATTCATCAGCTCAGGCTATTATATTTCTTCTCAGCTTTTTACCGGCACATATACGTCCATGTTTGCGTTACTTTTAGCGATGATTTATATTCTTGGCTCTGTCATTATCGGTACCTTTCTTTTCTATAAAGGCTCTGTTTCGTTCATTGCCAATATCGTACGTAAACGAAAAAATGGCTATCTCGCCATTCATGAAGTCCTGTCTCTGTCATCTATTATGTTTCGATTAAAATCAAACGCACTGCTTTTAACGATTATTACAACGGTATCTGCGCTTGCCATCGGGTTGTTATCTTTAAGCTACATTTCCTATTACTCAGCAGAAAAAACCGCTGAACAACAGATCCCTTCACATTTCGTCATGGGATCTGAGAAAGAAGCCAACACCTTTACTCGTGCACTTTCTGACAAACATATTGCGTATGAAACAAAGCAGTTCAAGGTCATTCAAGCGAAGTTTGACGCAAAAAAGATCATGGATTCAGAGATTAAAAATATGAATAATGATCCAGGTGTCTTAACTCTACCTGTGATCAGTGAAAAAAACGCACCAAATATTCATGTGAAAAGCAACGAAGTCATCTTAAGCGGCTACAGTGATTTATTGAAGAAATTCATGCCGATTCAAAGTTCAGGTGATGTGAAACTACTTATTAAGAAACCCCTTGATTTAAAGGTCATTGATATGAAGAAAGATTACCTCATTTCTTACAACTTTACGTTTGGTGGTCTACCTGTTGCTGTCGTCAGTCAAAGTGTCTTTGAGCAGCTTGACCAGCAGAAAGACCCTAAACTTCAGATTGAGAATAATCAATATCACGCAGTCAATATAAAAGATGATCAAAACCTTGAACAAGCGAATGATGTGTTTACCTCTTTAAAACTAGGTGACAACAGCATGTCTCAATTGGCTACCACTCAGCAACAAAAACAAACCATCGGACTGATGATGTTTATAGTCGGATTTTTAGGTCTCAGCTTCCTTGTCACTTCAGGCTGTATTTTATACTTTAAGCAGATGAATGAAAGTGAAGAAGAACAAAGCTCTTACACGATCTTGCGTAAGCTTGGTTTTACTGAGAAGGATCTATTAAAAGGTATTCGGCTCAAACAGCTATTTAACTTTGGGATTCCGCTCGTTGTCGGGTTGCTTCACAGCTACTTTGCAGTACAGTCAGGCTGGTTTTTCTTCGGCGGTGAACTGTGGACACCAATGCTCATCGTCATGTCGATTTATACGGTGCTATATTCTATCTTCGGATTCCTATCTGTCCAGTATTACAAAAAAGTCATTAAAGAATCCTTGTAATCTCATCCCCATAGGCAGCTGCCTATGGGGATTGTTTGTTTATGATGGCGTTGATTCAAACTGATGCGATAAAATATGATCTCTTGCCGCATAAGCTTTTTGTTTGATCTCTTCTAAGTTCACTCCAACTAGCTTCCCATTTCGTTTCACTGCTTTTCCAGCCACATAGACAGAATCAACATTTGAAGGGTGTGCCGTTTGCACAACTGCCCCAGCTGGATCTGTCATCGGAAGAAGATTCATGCTTGTCCGATCGATCAAGATAAAATCGGCTTCTTTTCCAGGTGTGAGTGAGCCGATTTTGTCACCAAGCTTCAAGGCACGAGCCCCGTTTATGGTGGCTGCTTCAAGCATTTGCTGTGCAGACAATCCAAGTTCAGGCCCTGGCATCGTCCCTTCCATCAATAAAGATTGATTTTGAATCGCCCGCTCCGCCTGTAGTCCGAATTTCATTTGGGTAAATAAATCTCCGCCTGTCGCTGTCACCACATCTACACCAAGCGTTGGCAGAACGCCATTTTCAATGGCGAGCCCTGTGACAGGATATCCGTGTCCCATCATCATTTCAATCTCAGGTGTAATAGAGATGGAGCTTCCGCTGTCAGCTAACATCTTCATTTGATCTGCATCAATTGCATTGATATGCACCATATTCAAATCAGGACCGAGCAGCCCTGCTTGATAAAGCCGCTCAATCGATCGATCCGCTGCTCCCCAATTTCCAAAGCCAATGTGCATACTGCATAATGCATCTAGTGATCTCGCTGTTTCAATTTCAAAGACGGTCGTCTCCCATGAAGAAAATTCAGGTCCACGAATGGCAAGTCCCATCGTCAACAGCTGATCCGATGATTGAAAATGTTTTTGTTTCACGCGGGCTGCGTCTTCCATATTCGTGAGCGTACTCTCTCTGTCCCAATACGCTGCATCTCCAGAGGTACCAAAACCAAAGACCGCTCGAATACCCGCATCTTTTAAACCTCCAATGAGTTCTTCTGTATGATCCATAGAATTGATCATCGTCCAGTCGAAAAACGTGGTCACTCCTGCATCTAATGCCTCTAATGCGCCTAAATAATTAGCAATTCGATCATCTGATGGACGTCTCATCGCCCCATAGTTGCCATAATAAATTTTGCTCAAATACGTTTGCAAAGACCAATCTGTTCCGATTCCCCGTATGACAGACTGCCACACATGACGATGGGTATCCACAAGCCCTGGCATGATGACCATGTCAGACGCATCCACAACATCGGCACCACTTGCTTCAATCGAAGGTCCGACTTCTACAATATGTGCCCCTTCAATTAATAGATCTCCCTTCTCCAGAAAACCTAAAGATGGATCAAGTGTGATAAGAGCCGCATCTTTAAACAATGTTTTCTTCATCCATATCCCCCTTTTCAAATAAAGAGAATGAGTCACTCACCCTCTCTGTCATTTTAAGACATAACAGGTTCAAATTAGAAGAAAAGTGACTCAAGGAATGTGGTTTTATGAGCTGATATTCCGAAAGTAGTTGTATATCCGTTTTAATTTCACGTCATGCTTCCCTTTCGGACTTTCCATCATGCCAAATTCAAAGAACTTCACCGGTTTAATCCCGACATATTGTAAAAGAGCTCGTTTCATTAACACCTTGTGGGCATTCTGTAAAAAGAAGAAAGGGTAGTGGGTCGGTCCTTGCATTGTCGATACACATACAGCCCTCTTTCCTTTTAACAAGCCTTCTGGAAGCAGCCCGCCTGTTTGACGGTAAGCAAAATTTGCTGCAAACATTCGATCAATAAAGCCAAGCAGCATGGCTGGCGGCCGCCCCCACCAAATCGGATAAACAAACACGATGTTGTCTGCCCATTTGATTTTCTCTTGATATTCTTGAATCTCAGGGTCCTTATGCATATCACGTCTTTTTTTCTCTTTATTAAAAATAAGTACAGGATCAAATTTGTCTTGGTATAAATCGATGATTCTCACTTCTTGAACGTTTGGATTTTCTTCACTGCCCTTTAGGATTTCTTTAAAAAAAGCACCATTTAAACTATTGTGATGAGGGTGAGTATAAATAATGAGTACATTCATGGTTTGTCTCCTTTAGTTATCATTTGATAACCAAAAGCATACACCCCTCTTTTTTAGTTGTCAAATGATAATTGTTTTTTGATAATAAATTTGGTATGGTACATAGGAGGTGAAACATGATGAAAAACCCACATTTTTTCAAAGAGTTTGTCACATTTGCTTCTACTTTTTCTGAGCTGAAACATGCTATGATGAGCAAGATCAAACCATCTGATCTAACCACTCTACAATATTTGATTCTGGAGCAGTTAGCCGTCAGTGAGCCGCTAACACCTAGCGAAATCGCCGATTGTCAGCACATGTCTCTTCCGAATGTCAGCAGAGAATTGAAAAAGCTTCACGAAAAACAATTCATTGATAGACAAGAAGATAAAGATGACAAGCGAAAACATGTCATTATGCTGTCTAAAAAAGGCCGCGAGTGTATGGACAAAGCATTTCAACAAATTGAATCCATGCTCATGGACAGCCTTTCTTCCTCTGACCAAAATCAAATGGATGATATCGTACAAGCTCTCCGTCTATTAAATCAAACCATCTTCAAAAAATGATCGAATGAAAAAAGCATGAGCGTATCGCTCATGCAAATGATTTTTGAACACATTAGTAAAGAGATGCTAAAAGATACGTGATGAAACCTACTATTGGAATAATCGGGATCATCAGCTTCAATGTTTTATTCGTATTCTTATATAAATTCCACAGCAAAACTGGTACACCAAACGTCAATGTATCAAAGACAGCAAGCACTGCCCCTTTACGCTGTTCTTTATGAGCCATTTGAAAACCTCCAATTCACCAAACTTTTTTCACACAATAACCTGCTATCCCAGCCGATATTCCTGCATTAATGACTGTACATGCTATACAACCAACAGGTCCTGTTAAACAAACATAATAACAAGCCCCAAGAACCATTGAACGAAGCGGAAGAGATTCATTCGGGCCACTTTTCTTTTTTAAACAACTCCAAAATTTGTTCCAATTAAAGCTCGTTTGAATTTCCGAATCTTCAGCATTCATAATTTTTCTATTTAATTCCATCATATCTTTTTTCGCACCGTTTTCACCATAGGTAAAAGATCCTTTTAAAAACTCCCCATTTGGATTGATATGAAACTCATTCTTCAACTTTCCATTTTGAATGAAATATGAGTGTAAATTACCTTGCTCATCGTATTCCGCAAGTTGAATATAATGGGACTTTATCTGACTTAGTGAAATTGAAATAAATGATGCTGTGCTTACTAGCTGATTATCTGCTTTCTTCTTTGTTAGATAAAAATAAACAACATTCGCTTTAGCATCATTCAAATGAACTGCTACACTTTCTCCATTTAATTGATACCCTTTTTTGTAGGCTATTTCTTTTGCCTGTAAAAATTGAAGGCTCTTTTTTGTTTTTTTTATGAGCCTTTCAGCCACTTTATTGTTTTGTATCTTTTCAAAAGGCATATCCTCTTTTATGCTAACAGCTTTCCCCACATGATATTGTCCGCATAGAAGTGAAATGAATAATAAAACAACAAGCATCTTCCTTACTTTCATTATGTAGCCTCCTTTAATAAATCCCATAAAAATTATACCTTTTTATGGAAAATGTCATAAGAGGCTTATTTACCAAAAATAACCACTATAAATAATGTAGCATATCTCCTACTTGATATCATTTCCTCCAGGTAATTGAATCGTCAGTATGTCTGAGATAAATGAACGGGGTGTAACTGATGCTTGCCCCGAGACAGTAGACAACAAAAAAGCGCCAGATGTTTTCCATCCAACGCTTTTTCCCATGACATGTTCAGCACTCATTTTCATGCATCACGTCTCTTTTGCTCTATGTATCCTTTATCCAATAAGCTGATAGGCGATATATAATGCAACCAGCCAGATCATGACCGCAGAGGCTTTATTGATCCGGTTCATCCACTTGCCGTTTGTATCTAGCTTTCCTAACATTTTCCCGAGAAGGGCAAGACCCATAAACCATAACCACGAGACAATGATACAGGCTGCGGTAAATGCCACCTTTTCCGCTCCATGATATTGAAGAGAGTTCGTCCCTATCACTCCTATTGTATCGAGAATCGCGTGAGGATTTAAAAGTGAAACGGAACAGGCAAATATGATTTGTTTTCTCACAGGCATCAGGTCCATCTTTTCTTGATTACCTGTTGCGGAGCTCGTGTTCCAAACTGACCACCCCATATAAAGTAAAAAGAAAAATCCAATGATAAAAAGACCTATTTGCAAGATAGGAATGGTGAGTACAACAACCGAAACCCCAATGACAGCTAAAGTAATTAAAAGTGTGTCGCAGAGAGCAGCTGTAATGACCACAGGCAGTACGCGATATAATCGAGGCTGAAGGGCTCCTTGCTGAAATACAAATACATTTTGTGCGCCCAAAGGTAAAATAAGACCAAAGGCAAGCACAATCCCATGAATTATCGCAATCGACATTTTCAGAACATTCTCCTTTTCCAAGTCATCCTTACACATTTTAACATAAAACATCATGAACGAATTTTACATATTTGATTTGTCTAATAAAAAAAGCGCTGGATGGTTTTCCATCCAGACGCTTATTGTTTCTACTGTCATGATGATTTTCGTGCAAGCTCTCTTTCTCTCAGCTCGACACGTCGAATTTTCGCTGACGGAGTTTTTGGTAGCTCGTCAATGAATTCGATTTCTCTTGGATATTTGTACGGTGCTGTTGTATTTTTCACGTGTGTTTGCAGTTCTTTAATCAGCTCATCGCTTTGTGCAGATGCATCTCGCAGGACAACGTATGCTTTCACGATTGATCCTCTGATTTCATCTGGACTTGCCACGACAGCACATTCTTTCACTGCTGGGTGTTTAATCAGTGCATCTTCGACTTCAAACGGGCCAATTGTATAACCTGAGCTGACGATGATGTCATCCCTGCGGCTTTCAAACCAAAAATACCCGTCTTCATCTTTTTTCGCACGGTCACCGGTGATAAAGTAATCCCCGCGGCGCTGCGCCTTTGTACGCTCTGCATCTTTGTAGTATTCCTTGAATAAAGCCGGCGTTTCAAGATGAACGGCAATGTCACCTATTTCTCCTGGAGCACAGATCTGGCCATTCTCATCAATGATCTCTACTTCATTGCCAGGTGTTGGTTTGCCCATACTACCCGGCTTGATGTCCATTCCTTTCAGCACCCCGACCAGCAGCGTGCTTTCTGTTTGCCCGTAACCATCTCGCACTTCGATATCGAAATGTTTTTTGAACGTATCGATGACTTCACGGTTGAGCGGCTCTCCCGCAGAAACAGCACTATGCAATGTTGGCAGCTCGTACTGACTGAGGTCATCCACTTTTGCCATAAAACGATATTCTGTTGGTGTACAGCATAGAACATTGATTTCATTTTTTTGAAGCAGCTCTAAGTACGTATTCGGATTAAATTTCCCTCCATAAACAAAACCTTCTGCTCCGCTTCCTAAAACAGATAAGAGAGGACTCCACACCCATTTTTGCCAGCCTGGTCCTGCTGTTGCCCATACTTTATCCCCTTCATTAATGGAGAGCCACGCTTTGGCCGCAGTACGTAAATGTGCATACGCCCAGCCATGTGTATGAACAACCCCTTTTGGGTTACCTGTTGTGCCTGATGTATAAGATAGAAACGCCATGTCCGTACGTGTTGTTTCTGCCATTTTTAACTCGCTTGATTGCTCTTCCTTTTGCGCAACAATATTTGTCCAGCCATGATCATTCTCACCAATCGAGAATGTTTTAAAATCTTTTGGCTGATTGGTTCCGTCGAATGATTGAATGAATGATGCGTAAACAATTGCTCCTTTTGCTTCTGCATGCTCAATTCGGTAATCTATATCTTTAGCGCGAAGCATTTCTGAACAAGGAATTACAACCATTCCTGTTTTTAAAATGGCTAAATAAATGCTGTATGCCTCTAGCATACGCGGCACCATCACAATGATTTTATCGCCTTTTTTAAAGCCTGCATTTAATAGAACATGACCAATTTTATTCGCCTCTTCTACTAATGCTGCATATGTCACATGCGCTTCATGGCCATTCCCGTCCTGCCAATGCAGGGCGATTTTCTTCTGGTCATGACTGAACGCTTCAATCTCACTGACTAAGTTATATTGTTCTGGTGCAATTAAGTCTTCTCTTTTCATGGTACAGCTCCTTTTAGCCTCTTTCTATGAAACGAATCATGTTTCAATTTACCTATTCTAACACTCATAACTGAAAAATGCTTGAATTAGGACCTACTCCTAGTATTATGCCATAATTTTTTCATTTCGTCTTCTTTTTTAAAAATATTCTAACAATTTATATGTACAAAAAGAAAAGAGCGGGAATGAACCCGCTCATAAGCCATAGCTTTTTAATTGTGTGTCTTAGAAAGATCCGCCACCCATATGTTGTTGAGCGTAAGATACAAGACGCTTAGTGATTTCTCCACCAACTGATCCGTTAGCGCGAGCTGTTGTTTCCGGTCCAAGGTTTACGCCAAATTCTGAAGCGATTTCGTACTTCATTTGGTCGATCGCTTGTGCAGCGCCTGGAACGACTAATTGATTAGAACTGCTTTGTCTGTTTTGTTGAGCCATGTGTTCTCACCTCCTTGTGAATATAGAATGTGTAGAAACACATGACTTCATGCGATTGATTTTATGGTAATTATTATGAAATTTTTTATTTAGAATAAATCAGCGAATTTGTCAGCTGCTTTCTTTTCATTTGTGACAACGATTGTTTCGATCTGCTCCACTGCCTCATCAAGCATTGGCTCGAATTCAGCAAAGCTTTCGTATCGTTCTACTTTTTCAAGTTTTGGTTTTGTTTTTGGAGATGGCGGCGTAAAGATCGTGCAGCAATCCTCAAATGGCTGAATGCTTGTCTCATATGTGCCAATTCGTCTCGCTTCTTCGATAATGTCATTCTTATCCACGGCAATCAGTGGGCGAATGATCGGTGTGTTTGTGACATGATTAATGGCATACATGCTTTCAAGTGTCTGACTTGCCACTTGACCAAGGCTTTCACCTGTAATAATGGCAAGCGCATCACGCTTGGCTCTTATTTTATCTGCAATTTTGAGCATCATTCTTCTCGTTGAAGTCATCGTATAGTTTTCTGGTACTTGTTTGTGAATGAGCTCTTGGATTTTTGTAAAAGGAACGATGTGAAGCTTGACTTCGCCTCCATAGGCAGCTAAGCATTCCGCTAGATCAATGACCTTTTGCTTAGCACGTTCACTTGTATAAGGTGGGCTAAAGAAATGAACAGCTTCAATTTGAATGCCTCGTTTCATTGCCTGATAGCCGGCCACTGGGCTGTCAAAGCCGCCAGAGAGCATCAGCATTGCTCTTCCGCTTGAACCAACTGGCAGTCCGCCTGCACCTTTTACATCTTTAAATGTAATGTACGTCGCGTGTTCTCTTATTTCAATTCGCAAGTGAACATCTGGCTGTTTCACATTAACGGTTAAGTTGTCTGTATTCCTTAAAACATGTCCACCAATTTCTCGGTTCATTTCATTTGAATCAAGCTCAAATTGTTTATAAGAGCGTTTCGTTGAGACCTTAAATGTATTTCCTTGTTCATACACTTCCTGAACCGCTGAGAGTGCCGCTTCTTTGATGGCATCAAGATTTGTCTCACATTTCACAGCCAGGCTAAAGCTTTGAATGCCAAATACACCTTTAAGCTGTTCTGAAATTGGTTCAGGGTCTTCTCCGTTTAGCATGATCGTAATGCGGTCTCTGTCAGATGCATACTTTAATGCTTCAAAGTCTTTTAATACAAACCGGATATGCTGTCTTAGTTTTTCGATAAATTTCTTTCTATTTTTCCCTTTTGTTGAAATCTCACCAAAACGGACTAAAATATGGTCATACTTCATGTTGTTATCTCATTCCTTTTAATTTTTTCACACTTTGTGCGATCGATGTGATGATTTGCGGCGCTAGCTCTGGTCCTTGTCCATATGTCAAACTGATTCTCATGCTGCTTTTGGCTACTTCTTCTGATTTTCCCATCGCCAGCAGGACACGGCTTGGTTCCTTTTTCTTAGCAGAACAAGCAGACGTTGTCGAAACGTAAATGCCTTCTTTTTCGAGCATATGCAGAAGGACTTCAATTTGAATACCTGGCACTGAAAAATTCACAATGTGCGGTGCACTATGCGTCAGCGGTGTGTTTATGACGACGCCTTCTATCTTTCCAAGCTGCTGCTCTAGCTCCGTTTTTAAAGCGATCATCTCGTCATGATGCTTGTTTAAATGTTCAAATGATTGCTTTATGGCTTTTGCTAAGCTGACAGCTCCAGCAGGGTTCTCAGTCCCTGAGCGAAGGCCAAGTTCTTGCTCTCCTCCTGTGATAAAAGGGGCAAGCACGATCTCTTTCTTTAAAAAGAGGGCACCTGTTCCCTTCAGGCCGTGAATCTTGTGGCCTGACATCGTTAAAAGATCAATATCCATCTCTTTAGGCAGCGGAACCTTGCCAATTCCTTGTACGCCGTCGACATGAAAAATCGCCTCTTTGGCATACGTCCGAATGATGCTTGCCGCTTCCTCTATCGGCTGAATCGCGCCTGTTTCATTGTTTACATGCATGAGACTGACAAGCACTGTATCAGGGCGAAGCACTTCTTTTAAATGCGTCATATCTGCACGGCCATGCTCATTTACTTGAATATAGGAAATATCAAAGCCAAATAATGTTTTCAGCTGTTCAAACGATTCGATGACAGATGGATGCTCAATCGCTGTTGTGACAATATGTCTGCCTCGGTTCATCTTGGCAAGAGCAGCCCCTTTGATGGCAATGTTATTTGCTTCTGTTGCACCTGAAGTAAAAATAATCTCATATTGTGTAAAGCCTGTATAGTGAAGGATTTGTTTTCGCGTTTCACTTAATAGACGGCTCGCATCAATTCCAAGTTGATGCAGCGAAGACGGATTCCCAAAAAAACGCTCACTCACTTGCTGATGTACTTGTAAAACCTCTGGATAAGGCTTTGTTGTGGCACTATTATCAAGATAAATCATATCTTAAACTCCTTACAAAAAAACTTAAAAAATAAATGCATTTATATGTTACCATAATGAAGTCAGACAGAGAATTTTCTGAAAATGGCAGTTGACAACTTTTCATTTTCACTATATCATCCATAGTGCAATTGTCATATAAACACCTAAATTGTCAGAATATTTAAATTTGACACAATACACTGATTGAGGAGGGACTATTTTGAAAAATAGTTTAAGTATAAAAGAAACATTGGCTATTGGACTAATGCTTTTTGCATTATTCTTCGGCGCAGGAAATATGATTTTCCCGCCTGTTCTTGGACAATATGCTGGTGAAAACGTATGGCTTGCCATCGGCGGATTCCTACTTACAGGCGTAGGTCTTCCACTATTAGGGGTTATTGCTGTCGCCCTTACAGGTACCGGTGCCAAAGGTCTTGCCGATAAAGCACACCCTAAATTCGGGACTATCTTCACCGTGATTCTGTATTTATCCATTGGACCATTTTTCGCCATTCCGCGAACAGGTACGGTTTCTTATGAAATTGGATTAGCTCCATTTCTTTCTGAAGGACAGGCTGAATCATGGATTCCATTATTCATCTTTACTCTGGTGTTTTTCACCATTACGTATCTTCTTGCTTTAAACCCTTCAAAGCTGGTTGATCGAATTGGTAAAGTGCTGACACCAATCTTATTAGCGGTTATTGCCATTATTGTGTTTAAAGCTATTGCTACACCGATGGGAATGATCGGTGCGCCTGATGCGACATATAAAGCAAACCCTCTCTTTACTGGGTTTTTAGAGGGTTATAAAACAATGGATGCTCTTGCTTCTATCGTTTTTGGAATCGTGGTCGTAACAGCTGTGAAAGATAGAGGGATCACAGAACGAAAATCACTTGCATCGGCCTGTATAAAAGCTGGTCTTGTTGCAGCAGCGGGACTAGCACTCGTGTATATCTCACTTGCTTATGTTGGTGCTTCAAGCCCTGATGCAACTGGAATGGTCGGAGCAAATGAAGGAGGAAAACTACTTTCACTTTCTGCAAACTTTTTATTCGGTTCTGCTGGTAACATTGTTCTTGGCGCAGCCATTTTATTCGCTTGTCTCACAACAAGTGTTGGACTTGTCTCGTCATGCGGGGAATATTTTTCAAAGCTTTTCCCAGCACTTTCTTATCGTACCGTCGTTCTAATTGTTTCTTTATTTAGCACATTCGTTGCAAACCTCGGACTGGCCCAAATCATTTCTCTATCGGTGCCTGTACTCGTAGCGATATATCCACTGGCCATTGTCATTATTTTATTATCGTTCCTTGACCGCTGGATTAACGGCAGACGAGTGATTTATGTCGTATCCTTGATCTTCACTGGATTTTTTGCCATTATTGACGGCTTACTTGCTGCCAAATTCAATCTAGGGGGTTTACCTAACTTCTTAGATTCATTCATTCCATTTTACGATTTAGGCATTGGGTGGGTTGTACCAGCGATCATCGGCGCAGGGATTGGCGTACTCATCTCTATGTTGACTGGCCCGCCTAAACAGCTTGCATCCTAATCATCCTTTAAACATCCTCTTCCAAAGTGAAAGGGATGTTTTTTTATTGTCCTCCATATACTAAAATAGAAAAATTCATGACTTTTGTACGAAAACACATGTTGACATCAGGCGTACATCCTTTATAATTAATGATTGTTAATGATGAACGGTTACCTAGCAACTAATTAACAGAATATTTCAACATAATAATGGAGGCTTTAAATGCAATGAAGGCAACTTTGTCGACGAAAGATACGGTTATCATAGGTTTTATGCTGTTTGCTCTATTCTTCGGCGCCGGTAATATGATTTATCCACCAGAGCTTGGGCAATATGCTGGGCAAAATGTGTGGAAAGCAATGGGCGGATTTTTATTAACAGGTGTCGGTTTACCGCTTCTTGGGATTATTGCGATTGCTTTAACAGGTAGAGATGCGAAAGGACTAGCTGATAAAGCTCACCCAGCTTTCGGAACAGCGTTTACCGTCATTTTATATTTATCTATCGGGCCACTTTTCGCTATTCCTCGTACAGGAACGGTTTCATATGAGATTGGCGCACTACCCTTTTTAGCTGGTGTACCAGCTTGGCTCTCACTTTTTTTATTTACACTGGCCTTTTTTGGTATTACGTATTATCTTGCGCTAAATCCAACGAAAATTGTGGATCGTGTAGGGAAAGTGTTAACACCGATTAAATTTACGATCATTTTGATTATTATCGTCAAAGCCATTTTGACACCGATGGGCGTCATTGGCACACCTGATGTGTCCTATAGCAATGGATCATTTTTCAAAGGGTTTTTAGAAGGCTATAAAACCATGGACGCTCTTGCATCTATTGTGTTTGGAGTTGTTGTCATCAACGCCATTAAAGGACGCGGCGTAACAAGTAAAAAAGCACTCACATCTGCTTGTATCAAAGCTGGCCTAATTGCAGCTTGCGGATTAACGTTTGTTTATCTATCACTTGCTTATTTAGGCGCTTCAAGTACACACGCCATTGGTTTTGTTGGAGATGGTAGTAAAATCTTGGCTCAGTCTTCACAATTTCTTTTTGGCAGTTTAGGTAATATTGTGTTAGGCGCGGCGATTACGGTTGCCTGTTTAACCACAAGTATCGGTCTTGTGACATCGTGCGGAGAGTATTTCTCAAATTTATTACCTAAACTTTCTTATAAAATGGTCGTTACACTCGTCACATTATTCAGTTTTATCATTTCAAATTTTGGACTTGCTCATATTATCGCTTTTTCAGTACCTGTGTTAACTGCGATTTACCCGTTAGCAATTGTGATTATCGTTTTATCACTTGCTGACAAATGGCTTGGTCATAGAAGACCTGTGTATGTCCTTACTTTGATTTTAACTGGCTGCGTCAGTCTGTTTGACGGTTTAGCAGCGGCTAAACTGCCTATCGGTCCTGTGAAAGATCTCTTTCAAACGATCTTGCCGCTATATGACCTTGGCATTGGCTGGATTGTACCTGCCATACTCGGAATCGTGATTGGATTTGTTATCTCTCTATTCACTTCTTCTGCTTCAGAAGAACGCCAAAAGCAAGCTTCATAACATGGAAAAAGCTGAAGTCCTAAAATGGACTTCAGCTTTTTTATTGATGCTGATATTCTTTTTCTTGCTGAGTTAAAAGCTTCTGAACGGCTCCAGGTGATGCTTTTTCGACAGCAGCTGCTGCCACATCAAATGAATCGTTATAATCATAGGCATAAAATCTTCGTTCTGCCTCTTTTAATTGCTCTGAAAGAATATGGTTTTGACTTCTAAACCGGTTGCCGTATTGTATAATCCGTTCAATTTGATCCACTTTACGAAGCATGTCATGTGTTTCATCAACGACATGTCTAACTGTTTCAGAGGCTTCTTTTAATTGCTGGTTCACTGCTAGCATATTCAGCGGCAAATTCTCTAGCTGCTCCTGCACTTGCTGAATCATCTCCTGCGCTTTTTCAGCACGGTCTTTGATGTCAGCAGGCACACCTGGAATGTTGCTTTTGTGCAGCTGGCGCACTGTATCTGTCAGCATGGTTTTAAGTTCAGCCAATGTTTCTCTTGCCTGTAATTCTTCTTTTCGTAACGATTGAAGGTGATCTTTAAACGCTTCATGAAGCGTTTTGGCTTCCTCAATAAAGTTCTCAAGCTGATTGATTTCATCCATTAATAATGTGTATGCGACATGGTCACGATCAAGCTTCTCTCGTATTTGCTTCATGAGCTTTTCAATTTCTTCTAATCGTTTTTCGAAGGCTTTCTGCTGATCCAGTTCTCCTGCAGTCAGCTTGTAGCTTTCTTTCACAAGAGCCGTTTCTGCCTTAGTCTTCGTGTGGTCTTGTTCAAGTTTTTCAAATGCCTCGGTCAGCTCAGGCATTTTGCTCTTGATTTCCTGACCTGCTTCTACTTCTGCTTCTAGCTGATCATACAGCGTCTGAATCGCATCATCAATCATTTGCAGAATGCTTGATGCTTCATCTAAATTGAGTTCATCAATCAGCAGTTTCTCCGCCCGGGTCAGCTGTTTATTCAAGTTCTCCAGCTCTTTTGTGATCTGGATGTGCTCTAGCTTGTAGCCTTTGTCTGTCATTTCTTTATAACCGTCTTTCAGCTTCGTCAGCTGACCTGGCACCGTTTGTTTGCAGTCTGCGATGAGCTTCGGTACATCATTGATATATAATTGTAGCTGATCGAGTCTGCGGTCTTGCTCAAGCAAAATTTTCCTTGCTGTCATGTAGTTTCCGTTTTCTGTCTCTTCCTCGTACTGCTTAATCCCTTCCCAGGCCTCGTCCAAGTCCTGCTCCATTTTGTCATAAAGGGTGCCGTATAAATGGCTGTAAGCAAGTAGATTTTTTCGTACCGTTTGATATTGCTCTTTGACCTTCTCGATGTCTTTTCGGTTTTGCTCTTCACTTGTGACAAGGTCTGCAATCTCTTTTAAAATGTCTTCGATGTTTGAATCAGCAGCGGTGAGCAGATCTCCTATATGTGCAAGAACTTGCTTTGCTTTGGAGAATCGATATTTATCAGAATACTCCTCTGCATCATATAATAGCTCCTCTACCTTTGGAAGATGGGCTGTGACGATATCGTCCCACTCTGCACGCCATCTTTCAAAAAACTGCTCTGTTTCTCCGGTCATTTTTAAATGTTTGATTTTTGAAATTTCTTCTACAATTGATCTGTTTAAAATTTCAATTTTCCATGCTTCCAATCGGTCAATCTCTTTATATATATTTTTTCTGAGGAAATAACCGACTGAAAACAAAGCAAGCAAAATGACAATTAAACCGATGATAAACTCCATAATGAGCCCCCTTGTTGTGATCTAAGTGATGTCAGGGTAGTGTCCCGAGTAGACCTGAGAACCCTTTCGTGTCCGCTTTGCATTTGTTTTTTATAAGCAGGATTGTATTTTTTCCAATACGATCCATTCACCGTTTTATGTATGTTTTTTCAAGAAAGTCATTCAGGCTTTCTATCATTTGGCCACATGTATTGATGTGACCTGTTTTTATGTATGCGGAAGCTGTCGTTTTCATTGTTATTATGATACCATGTAACCAGCATTTTTGGTCATGATTTTTCATTATTTTCGCTGATAAACATGACGTTTTTCAAAATATCGACAAGAGGTGACGACATGTTGAAACAAGATGCACATTTACATACGCCATTTTGCCCGCACGGTACGCTTGATCCTTTTCATTCTTATATTGAAAAAGCAATGAAAAAGGGATTTGATTCCATCACCTTTACCGAGCATGCCCCGCTGCCTCCTTCGTTTCGAGATCCAACGCCTGAGCAGGATAGTGCCATGAAGCTTCAAGACCTTGAAGCGTATTTGACGAAGCTGGATCAGCTGAAACAGGAATACAAAGGACAGTTAATAGTAAAAACTGGGCTTGAGGTCGACTATATCAAAGAGTATGAAGAGGAAACAAGTGCCTTTTTAGACTGCTACGGCCCTGAACTAGACGATAGCATTTTATCTGTTCACTTTCTTCCTGCTGGCAATAATTATATTTGTCTTGATTTTGATGAGCACGCCTTCAAGCAGCTGATCAGTATCTATGGCAGCACCGAACACGTCTATCAAAGCTACTATGACCAAATTCATTCTTCTATTCTATCATCTTTAGGTCCATATAAGCCAAAGAGAATCGGTCATATCACCCTTGTCCAGAAATTCAAACAACTTTTCCCATACGAAATGTCGCCAGAACTATGTCAAAGGGTCACCCTTTGTCTTGAAGAAACGGCAAAAAAAGGCATGTCCTTAGATTTTAATACATCAGGTCTTCGTAAAACATATGCCAGAAGTATCTATTTAGATCAATGGATGATTGATCTTGCAAAACAGAAAAAAATTCCGCTCATATTCGGGTCTGATGCCCATCAAGCGGAAGATCTCGGATATGCGTATGATCAATTTGAAGACATCATGAGTTTCAGGTGAGGATCAAGTGCGGGTTCATTTGGTTCTAACAGATGATGAAGCGACCGGCTCAGTTCCTTATAGTACGTTTGATAAAAGTAAGGCTCGTTTGGGTTGATATAAAGCACCTCTGTTAAATATTGCGGCTGCAGATATGGCATCATCAGAAGTGATTTTAGCTGGATCATAAATGATGAGAGTGACAGCTGCTTACAAATCACATGGGTGCTTTTTCCTTTTTCAATGATGAGCTGAAACAAGTATTTTTCCTTTGTTAAATAGGTGGACATGATTTCCCTGATCAGCGTTGAATCAATGGTCACTTCTCGATAAACGAAACGGGTTAATTGACGATTTTCATGCTGATAAGATAAAATATCAAAAACCACATGAAGTAAACATTCTTTTGCATGACGGGTTTCCATGTGCTGGATGTGCGATTCAATCATCTGAATATAGCCTTCATAAAAATCGGATACGAGCTGCTCGAGCAGCCCTCCTTTTCCTTGAAAGTAATAAGATATATGGGCAACGTTGACGTTTGCTTCCTTCGCAATCTCACGGACAGAGGTTCCAGAAAATCCTTTTTGGTTAAAAAGTCTGATGGCAGCTTCAATAATACGGTCTTTTGTTTGCACGGTTGTTGATGTTTTCATCCGCTCACCCCTCTTCATGTGTACATACTTCAAGGTGAAGGCGGAAGTTCCTTTAATCATTGCTCGACAAATCCCACATGCGAAACGCAAGTTATGTATTTTTGAGATAGAAAGTAGGAGATTTTCATGTTTCATGTCGAAAAACAGTCTGGCGATCCATCGAAAGACTATCAATTACTCATCAAGCAAGTAGAAGCGATTACGGATGGTGAACCTGATCTCATTGCCAACCTAGCCAATGCTGCGGCGCTACTTTATCACTCGCTTCCTGAAGTCAATTGGGCAGGATTTTATTTAGCAAAAGGCGGAGAACTTGTGCTTGGTCCATTCAATGGACTGCCCGCATGTGTACGCATTCCTTCTGGAAAAGGGGTTTGCGGTACAGCATTTGCGACAGGTGATGTACAGCGTATCGCTGATGTCCATGCATTCCCTGGTCATATTGCATGTGATGCAGCATCGCAGTCTGAAATTGTGATCCCACTTAAAGTAAATGGACAAATCATTGGGGTACTCGATATTGACAGTCCAGTGAAAGATCGTTTCAATGAAATAGATGAAACGTACTTAGTTCAATTTACAGAGGTTGTCCAAAATGCGTTATCAGCCTCTACTGATGCGTCATGATGCTTGATAAAGCAGACAATGTGTCTGCTTTTTTGTTTTGCTTTCTTCCCGGATGAATGCCGACCACGTTTGACATTCTCCTCTTTAAATAGGTTGACTTCTCCTATCTGGCGTCATATAATAGAGTTTGTGTGAAATATGGCAGCCTTTTTGTTCGGCTTTTTTGTATCATTTTGTTCCTTCTATATGGAGGTGCATCTTGTAACTCCCTGCTGCTGGAGCGAGGATGCATGAAAACATAATGACGGAAAAGACAAAGAACAGACGGTTTTTATTTTTCACAAATAAAAACAATAAGGAGGAGTCACATTATGGCTCGCTATACAGGTCCAAGTTGGAAGATTTCCCGCCGTTTAGGCATTTCATTAAGCGGAACAGGTAAGGAACTTGAAAAACGCCCTTACGCTCCAGGCCCACATGGTCCAGGACAACGCAAAAAACTATCTGAATACGGTTTACAATTACAAGAGAAGCAAAAGCTTCGTCACATGTACGGTGTCAACGAACGTCAATTCCGTACACTATTTGACAGAGCTGCTAAACTTCCTGGTAAACAAGGTGAAAACTTCATGATCCTTCTTGAAACTCGCCTTGACAACCTAGTATACCGCCTTGGCCTTGCTCGTACGCGCCGCCAAGCTCGTCAGCTAGTAAACCATGGTCACATCCTTGTTGATGGAAGCCGTGTAGACATCCCATCTTTCTCTGTGAAACCAGGTCAAACGATTGCTCTTCGTGAGAAATCTCAAAACCTTGCAGTTGTGAAAGAATCAGTTGAAGTGAACAACTTCGTACCTGAATACCTTACTTTCGATGCTGAAAAGCTTGAAGGAACTTTCACTCGTCTTCCAGAGCGTTCTGAATTAGCGCCTGAAATCAGCGAACAACTAATCGTTGAGTTCTACTCTCGTTAATTTCATGACTCTCTCAGAGAGTGATCAAACAAACCCTAGAGACCTTGATTGTTCAAGGATTTCTAGGGTTTTTTGTTTGGTCTTTTGTACGATACTCTCTAGCTACAAATTTACACACAAGAAAATTAGAACACCGATTACTCTTTACTCTTTTTCGTTTTCCTCTTACAATTACATTTACTGGATAACTCACAACTTAAAACAATAATGTAAAGAACGTTAAGGAGGAAAGCAATTTGTCGATTATTTCATTTATGTTAGCACTTATGCTCATTTCAATTGTTATCTATGCGATTTTGAGAAAGACAAAAGTTGTCGATGAAGCGCCTGGAGCTATCGCTGAAATTCTCCTCATTTTACTCATCTTTTTTTCGATTAGTTTTGTCATCATCATTCCAAGTTCTGTACTTTATGTTGTTTCATTAGGAGTGAATTTTCTTTTTGGAGAATATATTACCTATGCATCATTTCTTTCATTATTGACCTTCTGTCTATTCGTCAGTGGGATTGTTCTTTTTTGGTCGATCTTTTTAGTATTCATTGGTAAAGGAATTTCCTCTTTGCTAAGATTTCCTCAATGGTTCACGTTTATCTTTGAATTTTTACTCTCATGGATCGTTGTGCATTTCTCAATTAAGTTTGTCCTTAATATGAACATAGTCAATGTCTCCATTTGGGAGCACGGCACACTCATTTTATCTTTCTTTGTCAGCTTCTTATTTATTGGAATTGATCTCATCTACTCAAGTATTGAACAACGAAAACAGCCGCTGGATGAACAAGCAAAAAGCTCCTAGAGATGATTCTAGGAGCTTTTGCTTGCCCAATTTGTGATCAGCTGCTCAGTTGTCAGGATAGTCGCAAATTCGTCATGCAGTGTTGCAAGTGAAAGGCGATGGATCGTTTCTGGATCATAGTATGTACCGGTTTGATCTGCGAGTCCAAAGGCGGCTGTTGCATCCGACATGAGGTATGTCTCAAAGCCTAGGTTTCCACTCATTCTTGTTGTGGTAGATACGCAGTGCGGTGTTGTAAGTCCAGCAATCACAACAGTGTCGATCTCGTTTGATCTTAGTTGTTCCTCTAAGTTTGTACCTATAAAGCTACTGTTGACTTTCTTTTGTATGACCGTTTCTTCATCTAGCGGTTTGGCGATCTCTTTGAAGGAGTGCCCTTCATTTGCTGGATGAAATAAGGAGTGCGGCTGATCCGATGTATGCTGAATATGAATGACTGTCCAGCCTTTTTCTCTCCAAAACGTCAATAGACGACTGATATTCTTCTCTGCATCTAGGTTATTCCGTTCTCCCCATTTTTCGTGCTCGAATGCTTTCTGTACATCAACCATAATCAAAGCCTTTTGATGTTGTTGCACAAATCCCCACCTCCAAAGAATCTGAATCATTACTTGTAGTGTAAGGAATGGTGGTTGATTTGTACATGTTTTTATTTGGCTATGTACGATGTTTTGTCTGTTTTTGCACTAAAAAGAGAAACCACACACTGGCTATCAAGTAATAGATGCCAATGATGGATGTACAATTAGATATGACTTCTGCCCATTGCACTGATTTGACGATTGCCATCCAGATCATATAGATAATCAGAAATGAACATGGGAAATAGAGAAAGTAGCCTAAGAAAGCATATTTGAGTTTTTGCGTCATCTTTTATCCTCCTAAAAATCTTCTTCAACACCTAGCAGCACCCATATAACCATGACATCAAAAAAGACAGCACAAATCGCTGTCTTTTTCATTTTTTAATTCGTATTCTGTCCTCCGCCATTCAATCCTTCTTTCACATAGCCTTTGACTTGGCTTGAGGTTAATAGACCGATATGTCCAACGCCGTGGATGAGGACGTTTCTCGCGCCAATTAAACGTGAGAGGCTGTTGACGACAATGAGATCGGCTGAACTATAGACAGATGTGTAAAGAATTTTTTGATTTGGATCGGTGCCTGGTAATGCTCTGAGTGATACGAGTCCATTCGCTCCACCAAGTGTGACGACGTTTTCAATTTTATCTCCGCCGTCTAGGTTTTTAATATAGTATAACGTGTTCGCACCACCCATACTATGAGCCACAATATCTACTTTTTTGGCGCCCGTTTTGGCTAGTACATCTTTCACGAATCTAGAGAGCCTCGGGCCATTGTTCAGGTTATTGCCTGTTTTGTCTATGAAATCGATTGCAAAAAGTTGGTTTTGATCCCAGCCCTGTGATACTAAGTATCGTTTGATCGAAGCAAAGTTATAAGACGCACCGCCCATACCATGCACCATCACAACCGGATTATGCGCAGCCGCTTTGACTTCTTTCGGCTGGATGAAGGCCATTGAACCTAGCACTAAGGCAAGGGCAACAAGAATTTGCAAACTCTTTTTCTTAAATCGAATCACTTTCATTCCCCCTTATTCATCTTATTCGACTCTATTTTATACAAGAAAAATATGTCAGAAAAGTGAACAAGGTAATGTTTTATGAGATGATTTTACAGAAATATAAATAATCATAAAGCACCTTGGACTTTTTTAAATTAAAACAAAAAGACTACGAGCCTCTCTATCTTTCATATATAATGTGAATAGACAAAAGGAGGTTCTACTAGATGCTATTTACCCAAACACCTGCACCACCTTACTATGCAGTCATTTTCACATCAAAACGAACGAATGTTGAGCAGAAAGAATACGCTGCTGCTGCTCAAAGAATGGAACAATTAGCGAAAGACCTAGACGGGTTTCTTGGAATTGAGAGTGTACGAGATGAGCATGGTGTTGGGATCACTGTATCGTATTGGGATTCATTAGCAGCAATTAAAGAATGGAAAGCACATACAGCACATCAGCGTGTTCAAAAAAAAGGAAAAAAAGATTGGTATGAATCCTATACAACCCGAATTTGTAAGGTAGAACATGCTTATACAAACGAAGATTCACTTCTTGAATAAGAAACAGACAAATGAGAGAAAACCGCTCTGTAAAAGCTTAATTCCTACTTCTGAATAAAAAAGAAAAGCACCTCAATGTATATGAACATTTGAGGTGCTTTTCATGATACTTACTGTTTCATAAGGATTTATTTATACGTTACAAGGAAGTATTTCTTTTTCCCTCTTCTTAAGACTGTAAATTGGTTTTCAATTCGGTCTTCAGCTGAAAGGACATAGTCTTTGTCGGTTTGTCTCTCTCCGTTGATGTAGATGGCACCGTTTGTGATATCTTCACGTGCTTGACGTTTTGATGGAGACAGTTTTGATTCGACAAGAACATCAACAAGTGTTAATTCTTCTGCACTGTCTTTCTCCATTGATGGCACATCTTTAAAGCCTACTTTCACTTCTTCTGCTGTAAGAGATTTGATCTCGCCTTTAAATAGCGCATTTGAGATGTTGACAGCCTGTTCTAGTGATTCACGGCCATGCACAAGTGTTGTGACTTCTTCTGCCAAACGGCGCTGTGCTTCACGCTTTTCAGGGGCTGTTTGCACTTTTTCTTCGTACGATGCGATCTCTTCTTTTGATAGGAACGTAAAGTATTTTAAGTATTTCACGACATCACGGTCATCTGTGTTAATCCAGAATTGGTAGAATTCATATGGTGATGTTTTTTCTTTATCTAACCAGATGGCACCACCTTCTGTTTTCCCAAACTTCGTGCCGTCTGCTTTTGTGACAAGCGGCATTGTGAGACCGAATGCTTTAGCCCCTTCTGCTTCAGACTTACGGATTAACTCAAGCCCAGATGTGATATTTCCCCACTGGTCACTTCCGCCGATTTGCAGCTTACAATTTTCATTTCTGTAAAGGTTCAAGAAGTCTAACGATTGTAGAATCACGTAGCTGAATTCTGTGTACGAAATCCCTGTTTCAATACGGGAGCTGACGATATCTTTTGCGAGCATGAAGTTGACACCGAAGTTCTTTCCAATATCACGAAGGAACGTGATGACATTCATTTGACTGATCCAGTCATAGTTATTCACGATGACAGCTGGGTTGTCACCTGCTTCAAAATCAAGGAATTGAGAGAGCTGGCCTTTGATTTTCTCTGACCACTGTTCGACGATTTCTGCTGGGTTTAGTGAACGTTCTGCTTTTTTGAAACTTGGGTCACCAATCAGTCCAGTTGCGCCGCCAACAAGTGCAATCGGATGATGACCTGCTTCTTGGAATCTGCGCAATGTTAAAATTGGCAGTAAGTGACCAATGTGCAAGCTGTCAGCTGTTGGATCAAAGCCGGAGTATAGCTTGATTTTTTCTTCTGCTAATAATTTTGTTAAACCTTCTTCATCTGTTTGTTGCTGAATTAATCCTCTGAACGATAATTCTTCCATCAATTGACTCATATCCAAATCTCCTTTTTTTACAATTCAACATAAAAAACGCCCCTTCGAATGAACGAAGGGACGATATATATCGCGGTACCACCCTGCTTAAAAGACAAAACAACACGTCTTTTCACTTACACTGATAACGGACAGATCCGTTCTTTCACTAATCAGATAGCATATGCTCCTTTTCGTAAAAGCGGTTCGTGAGGGTAATTCGAATATCTCTTTGTACTGACTCGCACCAGCCGTCAGCTCTCTTGGACAGGGAAAGATGATTCTACTGAATCTCAGTCAAAACCTTTTCATATTCAACTAAAGTCATTTTTAACATACTTTTGATATCAAGTCAACTGACGGAAGTGATTAATCTTCCATTGTCGAGAGATCGCCAGCAGGTAAATTCAGTTCCCACGCTTTTAGCACACGTCTCATAATTTTACCGCTGCGTGTTTTTGGCAATTTGTCTTTAAACTCAATTTCTCTCGGTGCTGCATGTGCAGCGAGTCCTTTTTTCACGAACGTACGAATTTCTTCTTTCAGGTCATCAGACGGTTCGTATCCGCTTCTAAGCGCTATAAATGCTTTAATAATTTCACCGCGCACAGGATCTGGTTTTCCGATGACACCAGCCTCTGCAATGGCCGGATGTTCCACCAGTTTACTTTCTACCTCAAATGGACCGACCCGCTCTCCTGACGTCATGATGACATCGTCGACACGTCCCTGGAACCAGAAGTATCCGTCTTCATCCATATAAGCAGAATCTCCTGAAACATACCAATCTCCCGGCATAAAGTAAGATTCATATTTTTCAGGATTGTTCCAGATCGTATGCATCATAGACGGCCAGCCTTTTTTGATGGCAAGGTTCCCCATCCGGTATGGCGGAAGTTCATTTCCGGCATTATCCACAATCGCAGCTTCAACGCCTGGAATTGGTTTCCCCATCGAACCTGGTTTGATATCCATGGATGGATAGTTACAAATCAGCTGTGCACCTGTTTCTGTCATCCACCAAGTATCATGAATTCGTTTACCGAATACAGCGTCTCCCCAGCGGATCACTTCTGGATTAAGTGGCTCTCCTACACTTAACACATGACGGAGTGAGCTGAGATCATATTTTTGAATGAGATCGTCTCCTGCTCCCATCAGCATTCTGAAGGCTGTCGGTGCACTGTACCAAACGGTCACACCAAGCGATTCAATGGTTTCGTACCACGTATCAGGATTGAACCTGCCGCCTAAAATCACATTCGTCGCTCCATTCAACCACGGAGAAAAAATACCGTACACCGTCCCTGTTACCCAGCCTGGATCAGCTGTACACCAGTAGACATCTTCTTCTTTCAAATCAAGTACCCATTTACCCGTCTGGCCTTGCTGCACCATTGCGCCATGAACATGGAGCACACCTTTTGGCGTACCAGTGGACCCTGACGTGTAATGAAGCAGGTATCCATCTTTTTCATCCATCCACTCAATTTCAAGTTCCTTCGCTGCCTGCTCAAATGCTTCTTCAAAGTGAATTGTCCGCACACCATCTGCATCCTCTTTTTCACCACCGACAATGATGACGGATTCAAGCTTTGGAAGTTCTGCAAACGGAATCCGCTCAAGCAGATCAGGCGTTGTCACAATCACTTTTGCCTCACTATTTTCTAAACGATCTTTGACGGCACCTTCCATAAATGCCTCAAATAACGGACCAACGATTGCACCAATTTTGACAGCACCAAGCAGTAGAAAATAGAGCTCAGGTGATCTTGGCATAAAGATAAACACGCGATCCCCTTTTTGCACATGTGCCTGTTCTCTTAATAGATTTCCTGCTTTGTTTGTCTTGATTTTCATATCCCTGAACGTATACTTTTCATCCCGCTGTGAATCTTTGTAGTGAAGCGCCACCTTGTTTTTACGAAACGAGTCCGCATGTCTGTCAATCGCTTCATAAGCTGCATTTACTTTTCCTGTTTCATACCAAGAGAAATTTTTTCTCGCTTCCTCCCATGAAAATTCTTTGTATGCTTGCTCATAATCATTTAAATGATAGTCCCCTTTTACTGATGGTAGCGTTTCCACTTTCATCAAACAGTCCCCCTTTGCATACGTTTACAATGACCATTATAGTATAGATGACTTTTTTTCTCAATTTTTAAAAAACTTCCGATGAAACCGTTTTAATTATTGCAAGATTTAAGATAGAATAGAGACGACTCACTAGAATTTGAGGCGGTGGATACGTGGAGCATCCTAAAACTTATTATTCAAAAACCATTGAGCGAGAAACAGGTTCCATCCTGATTGAAGGACCGGTACCTGCATCAGAGCTGGCGAAATATACGTTTCATGAAGGACTAACAGCATTTCGCACGCCTGAGGAACAGAAACAAGCACTTGTTGAAATAGCAGATCTTCCTGAAGGACGTATTATCATTGCTAGGGTGGATGAGCTTGTCGTAGGCTATGTCACGTATTTGTACCCTGATCCGCTTGAACGCTGGTCAGAAGGCAACATGGACAATTTAATTGAGCTCGGTGCCATTGAAGTCGCTCCTCCATTCAGAGGCTGCTCACTTGGCAAGCATTTACTGGATGTGAGCATGATGGATGAGCAAATGGAAAATTACATTATCATTACAACCGAATATTACTGGCATTGGGATTTAAAAGGGACGAAGAAAAACGTGTGGGAGTACCGCAAAATGATGGAGAAAATGATGAACGCAGGCGGTCTTGTCTGGTTTGCAACAGACGAGCCAGAGATTAGCTCACATCCAGCCAATTGTTTAATGGCACGGATCGGAAAACATGTGAGTCCAGATTCAATCGAGCGTTTCGATCGTCTTCGCTTCCATCAGCGCTTTATGTATTAACGTTCAATTCGTTTTTTTGGCAAAGGGGATTGGTAAACATGATGATTGAACAAATTATGGAGCGTGATGTGATCACGCTGCGCAAAACCGATACGATTGAAGAAGCCATTCAAAAAATGAGTGCACATCACATTCGGCATATTCCCATCGTATCTGAGCAGGGATCTGTCATTGGGATGGTGACAGATCGGGATATTAAAAATGCCAGTCCAAGTATTTTTGAAACAGAGAAAAGGCAGCTTTTTATTCAGCGGCCGGTTGAAGACATCATGGTGCTAGAGACGATTACCGCTCATCCGCTTGATTTCGTTGAGGAGATTTCAAGTGTCTTTTTTGAACACGGAATTGGCTGTCTTCCCGTTGTGAGACGTGGCAAGCTTGTAGGGATCATCACAAAAACAGATTTACTTCGTACGTTTGTAAGACTAACAGGTGCAGATCAGCCTGGATCACATTTAGAGGTTGAAGTAGCGCAAGTGACAGAGGGTCTTGCAGACATTACGGCCATTTTAAAAGAGCAGCATATTCAAATGCTGAGTGTACTCGTGTACCCACATGCCAATGAAGCCTCTAAAGTGCTCGTCTTCCGCCTTCAAACGATGCATGCAGATCATGTGATGAAGCTGATTCGTGCAAAAGGCTATAAGGTGCTCTGGCCTATGGAGCAGACGATCAAATGAAGGAAGCGACCTTTGTTTTTTCACCATCTTTTCAAACGTACCAGTTTCATCAAGATCATCCCTTCAATCAGCTTCGCGTCTACTTAACTTATGATCTTCTTCAAAAAATGAAGGCGTTAACGGATGATGAGATTGTCGCACCTCGGATGGCGACGCTGGAGGAGTTGAAGCTCGTCCATACAGCAGACTATATTCAAGCAGTACAGCGAGCAAGTGAAGGAAAACTGTCCACCGTAGAGGGGGAACGTTATGGTCTTGGCACTGAGGACACCCCGATGTTTGCAGGGATGCATGAGGCAGCTTCTCTCCTAGTTGGCGGGACATTAACAGCGGTTGATCAAGTGATGCTTGGGCATTCGCAGCATGCGCTCAATCTTGGCGGCGGGCTTCACCATGGATTTAAAGGGCGTGCTTCTGGCTTTTGTATTTATAATGACAGCTCTGTGGCCATTCAGTATATTCAAAAGACATATGGCGCTAGAATTTTATATATTGATACAGATGCTCATCATGGCGATGGTGTCCAGTTTAGCTTCTATGATGATCCAGAGGTATGTACTGTTTCCATTCATGAAACAGGGCGCTATTTGTTCCCTGGAACTGGACAAGTACAGGAAAGGGGTCATGATAAAGGCTATGGTTATGCATATAATATCCCGCTTGACGCATTTACAGAAGACGAATCATTTTTAGAAGCCTATCGAACAGCAGTGACAGAGATTGCTGCTTTTTTTAAACCAGATGTCATTTTGACGCAAAATGGAGCAGATGCCCACTATTACGACCCTTTGACGCATTTATCTGCTACCATGAAAATATATGAGGAAATTCCTAGAATTGCCCATGAGCTGGCGCATCAATATTGTGATGGAAAATGGATCGCTGTGGGCGGAGGCGGCTATGATATTTGGCGTGTCGTCCCAAGAGCATGGAGCCGCATTTGGCTTGAGATGAAAGGCATTACACCACCAGATGCGCTTCCTCAGGAATGGATTCGGGCATGGGAAAAACAATCTCCTGTTCCGCTTCCATCCACATGGCTAGATCCTGACGATTTATATCCACCGATTCCAAGAAGAGCAGAAATTACAGAAAAAAATGCGCAAACGGTAGAAAAAGCACTCATGCCTGTTAGACGAGAAAAGAAAAAGGCATAAAAAAAAGCAGGCGTCCACTGATCAAGTGAGCCTGCTTTCTTTTTTATTTCGTCGATTGTCTTTCTTCAATTCTATGTGGCAATTCAACAATTTGATCTTCTACTTGTTCTTTGTTCATGAGCTTTGTCAAAAGTCTCATCGCAACAGCGCCAATATCATAAGTAGGCTGAACAACTGTTGTCAATTGAGGGCGCACCATGAGGGATAGTCTTGTGTTATCAAAGCCAATCACTTCTAAATCTTCAGGAATTGATACGCCTCTGTCCTGCGCTCCATGAATGACACCTAGCGCCATTTCGTCAGTCGCTGCAATCACAGCCGTCGGCTTGTCAGATTGCTCAAGCAGATTAGCGAGCGCTTCAATACCAGAGTCATATGAGTAGTCTCCTTCAGCAACAAGCGCTTCGTCAAACGCGATACCAGCTTCTTCAAGCGCACGCTTATAACCAGCAAGCTTTCTCATAGAGTTAATTGGTTCTGACATTGGTCCAGATACAAACGCAATTCGTTTATGTCCTTTTTCAACTAATAGCTGAACTGAATCATAAATGGCTTGTTCATAGTTAATGTTGACTGATGGTGTTTGTGCCTGCTCTTCAACAGATGCTGCAAGTACAATTGGTACAGGAGAGCGCTTAAATTCTTCCACATGCACATCTGTAATGTTTCCGCCCATAAAAACGATTCCATCTACTTGTTTGCCAAGCATTGTGTTTAACAAATGAAGTTCTTTATCAGTATTTTGGTCTGAGTTGCTCAAAATAATGTTGTACTTGTACATCGTCGCAATATCTTCAATTCCTCGTGCAAGCTCTGAATAGAAGATACTTGAAATATCAGGGATGATGACCCCAACTGTTGTAGTCTTTTTACTTGCAAGGCCTCGTGCGACTGCGTTCGGACGGTAGCCGAGACGATCAATTGCTTCAAGCACCTTTTTTCTTGTTGTTGGTTTTACGTTTGGATTACCATTAACAACGCGTGATACCGTTGCCATACTTACGTTTGCTTCTCTTGCTACATCATATATTGTAACATTATTCACATAAATCACTCCTTCAAATACACTTCATATCTATAGCATTCACCAATTGGATAGAGACATGTCAGATACGAGGAAAATAATATCCTATTTGTCATTAAAACGATGAAAAGAGACACATAATTTTTCAATCTACATCAAAATGACCTTCTTTTATGAAATTATACACGTTTTTTCATCATATGAAAACGTTCCCTTTCTTTTTATAACTAAATTAAACAAACTTTAATGAGCTTGTTACCTGTAAATTGAATCATATTTCACCAAAAGTCGTCGTGAACGTCAGCTATGACAATGATCTTAGCAGATTCTATCGAATTTTAAAAATGAAAACATTGTGAACAAGCATATTTTTAGCTTGCAATGTGCTCTCTTCCTTTCATTGCCAATCTTAATCGTATTTTTTCATGAAAAAACCGCCGGGCTGTCATCCGGCGGCTTTTCTATTTATGATTATGCGTGAATGTTGACAAGTGGTCTTAACGCATCTAACCATTTTTCGAATTGTGGAATGTCCATTTGCTGCGCTGAGTCAGATAGGGCAACAGATGGATCTGGATGCACTTCTGCCATCACACCGTCTGCTCCAATCGCAAGAGCTGCTTTAGCTGTTGGAAGAAGTAGATCTCTGCGTCCTGTTGAGTGTGTCACGTCAACAAAGACTGGTAAATGTGTCTCTTGTTTCAAGATTGGCACAGCCGAGATATCTAGTGTATTTCTTGTGGCTGTTTCGTATGTGCGGATGCCTCGCTCGCAAAGGATGATTTGGTCATTTCCTTGTGCGATGATGTATTCAGCTGCATTGATGAATTCTGAAATTGTTGCTGCTAGACCGCGTTTTAAAAGAACTGGTTTGTTCACTGATCCAGCTTCTTTTAAAAGCTCGAAGTTCTGCATGTTACGTGCTCCAATTTGGATGACATCGATATGCTCAATCGCTTCTTCAATATGAGCAGGATTCACGATTTCACTAATAACTGCAAGACCGTATTCATCTGCTACACGTTTTAGAATTTTTAGACCGTCTACGCCAAGTCCTTGGAAGTCGTATGGACTTGTGCGAGGCTTAAATGCGCCGCCACGAAGAAGTTTTAGTCCCTGCTGTTTCGCTGCTGCCGCTACTTCTGCAACTTGCTCGTAGCTTTCAACGGCACATGGTCCAACGATGAAACGTTGTTTTCCGTCACCGATCGCTTCTCCATTGATATTTACAATTGTATTTTCAGGTTTTTTCTTACGAGAAACAAGAAGTGCTTTGCTGTGGTCATCTTCTTGAAGCTCTAAACCTGCTTTGAAAATTTCTTTGAAAATATGTTGAATCGTTGAATTTTCAAATGGGCCATCATTTTCTTCAAGAATTTGATTAAGCATTGTGCGCTCTCTGACAGGGTCATAACGGTTGACACCTTGCGCTTCTTTTGCCTTTCCAATTTCTTTTACAATGTTTCCTCTTTCATTGATCAGTTTTAAGATTTGAAGATTTAGTTCATCAGCTTGCTGTCTCAATTGTTCCAATTCATTGTTGCTCATTTTTGTCATCCTTTCCTCTGCCCGCTCTCGCTTTTTATTTTTGATCTCTTATAATAGGGTTTATTATAAACAAAGATTTCGGAATTGTCACGAAAAAATTCTTTATTACCCAAACGCTTTTAAGCGATAAAGTATTATGTGTAAGATTATAGCATACTTTTGATGCAAGTAAACCTTTTTTATAAAAAAAACGTCAGCTATCGCTGACGTTTCAGCGGGTAGACAAACCCTCGCATTCTTTGTCAGTCCTGCGCGCTGGTACTCACGAATGACAAATTCGCTCCGTGCCAGTGCTCGTCCTTCCTAGACTGCAAAGGTTTTCTATCACGCTGAAAAGAAGACAAAGGGCTAAAATAAAATTCATTTTAGCCCTTTGTCCACAATCTTGAACGTCAGCAATCGCTGACGTTTTTCTACATGTTATGTTCAAGCGCTTCTTTTGTAATGCTTGAGTGAGAAGCATGCCACTTTACTTTGCCACCGCTAAAGATGAGTGCCTGCGGGCTTTCGTGCTTGATCCCTGACTTTTCAGTCACATAGGATGAAAGCTCTCTTGTGTTTTGAATTTGCAAGAAATAAGCAGGAACATCCTCATGTTCTGACGCAAACGCTTCAAACTCTTGAAAAGCAGCTTGGCTGATTGGACATGTCAAACTGTGCTTAAAAAAGACAAAGGTTCCGTCTTGATTCGTTAGTTGATCAAACTGTTCTTCTGTTTCTATGAGTTGTTTAGACATGATGTGCTCCTTCCTAACTTAAGCAGCGAGTTAGCCTTTCGTAGATTGTTCTACTTTTTCTTTGACATCTTTGATGCCGTCTTCAATGTCTGCTTTTGCTTCTTGTGCTCTTACTTTTGCTTCATCTGCTACATCTGAAGCTTCATTTGCAATATTTGCTGCAGCATCTTCTGCTTCGCTTTTTACTTGTTTAGCTTTTCCAGCTGTACGATCTTTTATGTCTTTTACTTTGTCTAAAATCTGGTTTGACTGCTCTGCTACGAGCTGAGACAATTCAGATGTTTTGTCTTTCGCAATCGTCACATATTCAGTGCCTTTTTCCTTTGCATCTGTTGTGAGACGATCTGTTTTTTCTTTTAGGGCATTCGCTTGGGTGTTCAAATCATCGCGAAGCTCTTTCCCTGACTTTGGTGCTAAAAATAATGCCGTTGTTGCACCGATAATGCCACCGATAAGTGTTCCGATCAAAAAGTCTTTGCTATTGATTCCGTCTTTGCTCATGATTATTCCTCCTATGCGAAAATGGTTGATTATTGTTGTTTACGTTGTTTCCATTTTTTATAGATTTCAAGTGCTGCGTTACTCCAGCTTACCACATCCGTGACTTTCTCCTGATTTCGTTCAACGGATGAAGAAACCGCACCAGCTGCCTGCTTTATGCTTGTATTAAATTGGTTGATCGAGCCGCCAATTCCCTGCACCGCATCCACAACTGTGTTAAGTTTTGCCGATTTGTCTTGAATATCTTCAGCAAGCTGATTGGTCTTATGTAGCAACTGTGCTGTCTCTGTGGTGATGCCTTGCATCTGTCCTTCAAGACCTTCTAAAGTTGATGCGACATTCTTTAATGTCAGCTGTAAGGATTTCAATGTTTTGGACAAGTAGATGACAAGAATGAGGAAAGCGATTGCGATGAGTGCAACGCTTAAATAGAGAATAATAATCATCTGATACCTCCTTTGCTGCGGGCATATTCAATTCAATACCCTCTCGTTGTATCATTCAAACATCGCCTAGAATGACCGATTGAATAATAATTCTACACTTATTCGCCAATTCCTGTCCACAGCGAACGAAAAAAAGCGGCACATCTTGTCACATTTAGCCCCTTTGTCACATTTTATTCAAAATAAAAAGCGCCGATTGAATCGGCACTTTTTGACAGGCAATTATACTGCGACTTTCTCATAAGCACGAAGATACTTTTGAATATCTCCTGCTCCCATAAAGACCAAGATCGCATTTTCATGTGCTTTCAGCACAGATGTCTCTTCTTCTTCAATCAATTGGGCTTGCGGAATTTTTTCCCGCAAATCTTCAATGCTTAGTTTCCCAATGTTTTCACGAGCTGAACCGAAAATATCACAGAGGTATACATAGTCTGCTTTTTTCAGACTGTCCGCAAATTCACTTAAAAATTGCTGTGTACGAGTGAAAGTGTGCGGCTGGAAGACTGCTACAATATCACGGTCTGGATACTTTTGGCGAGCTGCTTCGATCGTGACTTCAATTTCAGTCGGATGGTGCGCATAGTCGTCAATTAAGACTTGTTCACCGACTACTTTTTCATTAAAGCGTCGTTTCACACCGCCAAATGTCGTTAAAGCACCTTTGATAAGCTCTACATCAATGGCCTCATAGTGGCATAATGCAATGACCGCTAATGAGTTAAGGACATTGTGGTTTCCGTAAGCAGGAATGTAGAAGGTATCATAAAACGTATTACGTACAAATACATCAAATGTCGTGCCTTCTGTGTTTTTCACAACATTTCGTGCTTGGAAATCATTTTCTTCATTGAATCCGTAGTACACAACAGGTACTTTTGCTTGGATCTTGAGAAGATGCTCGTCATCACCGCAAGCGATGATGGCTTTTTTCACTTGAAGTGCCATGTTTTGAAACGCATCAAACACGTCATCAATATCCGTGAAATAATCAGGGTGATCAAAATCAATATTGGTCATGATCGCATAGTCTGGATGGTAGCTGAGGAAATGTCTGCGGTATTCGCACGCTTCAAATACAAAATACTCGCTGTTTTCTTTCCCCATTCCAGATCCATCACCGATTAAGTAGGAAGTTGGTTTTGCCGCTTGCATCACATGTGCAAGCAGACCTGTTGTCGATGTTTTACCATGAGCACCAGTAATTGCAACGTTTGTGAATGAATCCATGTATTCTCCAAGAAATTTATGATAACGAATAACAGGAATCCCTTCAGAAAGAGCACGCTCAATCTCAGGGTGTGTATCTGGGAATGCATTTCCTGCAATCACCGTCATCCCTGGCTGAATATTATCTGGGTCAAATGGAAGAATTTTAATATTTCGTTCTTCTAATGCTTTTTGTGTAAAGATATGTTTTTCGATATCCGATCCTTGGACAGTATACCCAGTATCATGAAGAATTTGGGCCAGTGGACTCATACCTGTCCCTTTTATTCCAACAAAATGATAAACAGTCATAATTGTACCTCCAACAAACGTCTATCTGACTTACAGTATATGACGCTCATTTCAATTTGCAACTTGTGATTTTTGTCTCTAGCTGATCACAAATCGCAGCTCCAAATAAAGATTTTTTTCCGATCTTCCTATTCTAATCAATATTAACTATGATTAGTATCCGACAACTTTCCCATTTCTAACACCTGCTTTCGCTCATTTTCATTAAAAAGCGTTCAGACAGGCATGCGAAAAGCGTCCAATTCAAAAATTGCACCTATGTGCTATCATACCATGTTTATCAAAAAAATGAAGTGGTTTGTTTAGATCAATTGTTCTAAGTCACTCAGTGTCATGAGGACCTCTCTTGGCTTACTGCCTTTTGCCCCAGAGATCATTCCTTCACGTTCCATCATATCAATCAATCTTGCTGCTCGATTGTAGCCAATTCTAAATCTTCTTTGCAAACTGGATGTACTTGCACTATTTTGCTCGATGGCGAATCTGCATGCGTCCATAAACAATTCATCTTCGTCTGTAATGGCAGAGCCTTGGAGCATCAATTCTTCCTGTTCAAAAAGGAACACAGGTTTGCGCTGTTTTCTCACATGCGCTACCACTTCATCAATCTCTCGATCTGATACAAAGTTCCCTTGTAGTCTTGTCGGTTTGCCAGAGCCATTTTCTAAGAACAGCATGTCTCCTTTTCCGAGAAGCTTTTCAGCACCTGCCATATCAATAATGGTTCTTGAATCCACTTGGCTTGAAACAGAGAAAGCAATTCTTGTTGGGATGTTTGCTTTAATGAGACCTGTAATGACATCAACAGAAGGTCTTTGCGTCGCAATGAGTAAGTGAATCCCGCATGCTCTTGCTTTTTGGGCAATTCGGCAAATGCTTTCTTCGACTTCATTTGGTGCGACCATCATTAAATCAGCCAGCTCATCAATGACAACGACGAGATATGGCAGTTTTTCACCCATTTGTTTTTCTTTCACCAGTTCGTTAAATCGTTTGATTTCTCTCACACCAGAGTGTGCAAACAGTTCATAGCGTCTTTCCATTTCATCTACTACCCATTTCAAAGCAGCTGTTGCTGTCTTGGCATCGGTAATGACTGGGCTCACAAGATGCGGAATGTGATTATACGGCGCCAGTTCAACCATTTTAGGGTCGATTAACAGCATTTTCACTTCATCAGGTGAGGCTTTAAACATCAGGCTTACGAGAATGGTATTAATACAGACACTTTTCCCTGAACCTGTTGCTCCGGCAATTAAGCCGTGCGGCATTTTTTGCAAATCAACCACAACGGGCTGACCGGAAATATCCAATCCGAGCGCCGCCGTTAATGGAGATGGATTGTCTCTAAAGGCACTGCTTCTGATCATTTCTCTCAAGAAAACCATTTTACTGTGAAGGTTCGGCACTTCGATTCCAATCGTGTTCTTCCCAGGAATCGGCGCTTCGATTCGAATATCTTTTGCAGACAAACTGAGTTTGATATCATCTGACAGGTTTGTAATTTTGTTCACTTTCACGCCTGGTTCAGGATGCACTTCAAATCTTGTAACAGAAGGACCTTGTGTCACATGAACAACACTTGCTCTGACATTGAAGTTTTTCAGTGTGGCATTGAGCAGTTCTGCCCGTTCTTTCACCCATGTTCCGTCCTCTACTTTTTGTGCTGGCGGAACGTCTAGAAGAGCTAAACTCGGAAATACATATCCTTGTGCATCTGCCGTTTTCTTCTGTCCTTGCACGCGCTGATCACTTTTTAACATCATGACGTTAAAAGGAACGGTGGAGGTTTGACCGCTTGAGCGCTTTGGCTGTGGAGAAGACGGTTTTGGTTCTTCACGTTTTATTTCAGGCGTTTCTTCAGGTGTTTCCTCAAGCTCTTCTGCCATATCCGCAGCGATCTCTGCTTGTCCAGAGTCAGCAAATTCATCTGATGCTTCTTCAACTGACATGACTTCATCATCTGTTAATTTTTCTTCCGGCAGAGAATCATCATCTAGCGAATCTTGTATGATCATCGGTTCTTCTTGTTCAAATGCTGCCGCTGACACGTCTGCTTGACTTTCTTCTATCCATGCAGCTTCTGCTCTTTCCTCCATAGCCTCTATGTTCTTCTCTTCCAGCATCGCAGTTTCTTCTACTGGGCTTTCTATCTCCATGTCGAGTGCTGGTGATGGGCTTTCAGCTGTTTCAAATGTAAAGCTCTCTTTTTTCTGAGCATCATCTTCAAGCGGAATCATCGGCTCTTCTTGTTCAATGGTGACTGCCTGTTCTTGCTCCATCTCTAGAGGCTCGTTAGATGCTTCAGCTTGCTCCATATGTAAGAATGCTTCCCGATCGTCTTTGGTCTGTGACAAAGCTTGATCTTGATCCTCTGTCTCACTGAAAGGCTCGTCATATAAACGTTCCATCGTTGATTGAACGTGATCTTGATAAGCGAGTTCCTCTTGCAAAGTAAGCGGCGTCGTGACAGGTTGCCTCTCTGCTTGTTCTTCTGTTTGGGCTGACATCATGTCTTCCATACGTTGTTCTTTTCGTATAGACGGGATGTTCATTTGCTGTCTTACATTCCGTTCACGCTCTGCTTCTTCTGATAACAGTGTGACACGCTGTGACGTTTCTTCTGCCGATTTCATTTTGACAGAAGTTGTGTCTTCTTTGGCTGCTGCATGTTTTGGACGCATATCCTGGTGGTAGCCATAGATGGGTGAAGGGATTTGCTCTGGTTTAAAAGGCTTTTTATTGAGATCAGGCTGCACCGTTTGTTTTGGCTGATAGGTCGTCTGCTTTGCCTTTGGCTGACTTGGCCGCGTGCGCCTTCTTTCTTGTTGCTTTGCTGCCTCACGTGCAGGTTTATCTGGAACGAGAGGAAAGCGGAAATTGCCTTTTGGATATTCATAATACACTTTCGTATCTTCAACTTTTTTATATTCTTTATGCTGTTCAACAGCTGGCTGCTTTGGTGCAATCGGACCTGTTTCAGGCCTCTCAGCTTTTTCTTCTTTTTTTTCTTCTCCTAAAAATACACTAAAAAATTTATCTAACCAACTCATCATTTATCACTCACTTTAACTCCCCTTACGTTTTCTTGGGCGATTTTTAGTATACCATTGCTTTTTCATGCAGAAAAGCGAGAAAAGTGCTACGCTTTGCTGTTCATGCTGTCTGTAGATGAAAAAAAGTCACTAAGTGCGTACTTAGTGACTTTTGGTATAACACATTCTTCGCTCATTTGTACCCGTTTATGGGAGGTTACGCTTCAAATGGTTCGCCAGCTTGGCGACTTCCTTCTAGAACAAGGATTCCTTTTTCAGCAGGCGCATTCGGAAGATCTAATTCTTTTGCAGAACAAATCATTCCGCTTGAAGGAACACCTCTTAGTTCAGCATCTTTGATCACCAAACCGCTCGGCATCACAGCACCGACCTTTGCAACCACAACATATTGACCTTGATCAACGTTTGGTGCACCGCACACGATTTGTAAGGTTTCATCGCCAACATCTACTTGGCAAATGTTCAGTTTATCTGCATTCGGATGTTTTTCTTTTTCCTTCACATAACCGACCACAAACTTAGGTGATAGATCAACTGTTAATGTTTCACTGACACCGTTGCGGTTCAAAATTTCATTGATATCTTGAACAAGCGTTTCAGAAAGCGGTACAGATCCGTTTTCTTCAATTTTCATGTAAGTAGATGCATTGAAAATATTAAAACCTGTTGTTTCTTTTGTGTCTTGATTGAAGATTCTTACGACATCTCCAAACGTTTCATGACCTACTTCTTCTCTTGTTACATCTTTCAATGAAATAAGGAGTGTGTCGCCGACACCTTCTGCATTATAAAAAACGTTCATTCTTCAAAATTCCCTTCTACTGCTGTTTTGGTCTACTTTTTGCAAGAATAAAGATCGGTTCAAGCTTGCCTTCGTCATATAAAAATGACAAGGCCGTAATCGGAACCGTGCCGCTGGCGAAGAAGCTCATCGACATTTGCCCTAAAATATCATAGCCTGATTCATTGCGTACATCTGCAATGATGAACACATCTTGATGGGGAACGGAAATAGCCATTTGCCCCTCTACTTTTTGCGCGTATTCTTGTAAAATCGATTCATTTAATATTCTGCTTGCATCGTACCCGTCGTTTGCACGGAAGAAATAAAAACGGTTGCCCGCCACTTCATCCATCTTCACGACAGTCTTTAGTGAACGGACGTTAAAACTTGCGGTTTCTCTGATTCGTTCTTTTGTCCAGTTTTCCTTTTGCAGCATCTTCTCGTCAATTAATCTGTAGGTGCTTCCAAGGTCAAGTGCATAGTAGATTCTTGTCTCTGCTGTATGCTCATCAAAAACGAGCGGAATCTCATCACTCGATGTTTCTGGAAAGGACGTTGAACGAATGACCGGATAAATGTGCTTCTCTTTACCTGAGATGTGCTGCGCTTCACCTTTCATAGCGCTGAGCGCTTCTTTCACATAATAAACGATCTCATCCAGTGTTTCATCAGGCTTTACTTCCCACTTTGCAATAATCGGCGGGAGCTCAAGCGTGATGCCCTTTCCTGTATGTTTATCTTCCACACGAAGCGTATCTTTTTCCCTGTCAAACTGGTGGGTCCAGCTGTCGTTCGTCAGACGGCTTTTCAATTGATTGGCAAGCTGTCTTGATGTCATTTTCGCCATGATAAGACCCTCCTTTCGTTATTTAGAAAGAGAATCTGTTAAAAATGCTTCAATCTCTTCCTTTGTCTTACGATCTTTGCTGACAAAACGGTTGATCTCTTGTCCGTTTTTAAAGACTAAAAAGCTTGGAATTCCGTAAATTTCCCACTCTGCACAAGTGTCGATGAACTGATCTCTATCCACATAGAAGTATTCAAATTCTGGATAGTTTGCTTCAAGCTCTGGCAAAAACGGCTCAATAAATGTGCAGTCCGGACACCAGTCAGCTGAAAATAGTAATACGGTTAAGTCTTCTTGAATCACTTTTTGTAATTCTTCGTTTGATTCAATTTTTTTCATGTTTGATTCCTCCAGTTTGTATACTTAAATCTCCGAATTGTATATAGCCTTTCTTTCTCATCCATTCTGATACTACCAAACTAATCACTGCCGGGCCAACGATATGCAAAAGAGCAATTGCGAGGAAAACGGATGGATGAAATCCCATGACTGTGAGTGTCATGAGCTGGCCGACAAGACCGCTCGTTCCCATACCCGCTCCTGCCGCATTATTGACCATCCCAAAGCCAATAATACCAATTGGCGCAAGAATCAGTCCTGCAATCGTCGGCGGAATGAGAATGAGCGGATTTTTCACAATGTTCGGCAGCTGTAGTTTTGATGTTCCAATGCCTACCGCAGCAAGACCGCCAAAACGATTTTCCCTAAATCCTGCAGCAGCAAAGCCGACCATCTGCGCGCAGCAGCCAATCGTTGCCGCACCAGCAGCAAGACCGCTTAAATCAAGCATCAGCGCAAGCGCAGCACTTGAAATCGGTGAGCTAAGAGCAAGTCCAACAATGGTTGCAACCAGCATGCCCATGATGAGTGGACTTTGGTCAGTCCCCCATACGATCAGCCTGCCGAGCCCTGTCATCACCGCCTGAATTCCAGGGCCGATGAAAGCAGCGGTGAGAAAACCTGTGATAATCGTAACAAGCGGCGTTAAAATAATATCAATTCTTGTCTCACCACTGATCAGTTTGCCTAATTCCACACCAATGAGAGCAGCCACGAAGCTTCCAGCAGGTCCCCCAAGCTCTGCTCCAGCGGCACCTGACACAACACTTGCGAAAATAATTAAAGGAGAAGCGTTTAAGCGATAAGCAACCGCTACGCCAATTGCTGGTCCCATCAGCCCCATTGCGAGCGTTCCCATTTCCACGATTAGAGGAAATGATAACAGGCCGCCTGCTGTTTTTAAAATCAGCCCTACCACTAATGTAGCAAATAGACCTAAAGCCATATAAGAGAGTGCATCAATAAAATACACCTTTGGCGAAAGGGAAATACCCTTTCTTTTTAAATAAGTCATCAACGTCGTCTTCCTGCTTTCTCATAGGAAAGACGAAGAGGCCTGTCCTTCCCATTATATGTAGTCTTCTTACGATGAAAAATAGTCTCTACCATGAATATCATAATCATATTTTTTTTGCTTTATCAAGCACTTCTTGTGTAACATGAAAAGAAACAGGGCAAACCTTTACTAAGTTTGTGCACAAGGAGGAGATTGTTATGCAATTAACGGTTTATTTAGCTGGAGAAATTCATAGCCAGTGGCGCGATGAAATTAAGGAAAAAAGCCAGTCGTTGAAACTACCAGTAACGTTTGTTGGTCCAATGGAGAATCATGACCGATCAGATAACATCGGAGAAGATATTTTAGGCGGGCAGCCAAATGCCATCTTGAAAGACGATGCGGCTTCTGATTTGAACAATTTCCGCACCGAACTATTATTAAATAAGGCAGACGTTGTCATCGCCCGCTTTGGTGAGAAATATAAACAGTGGAACACGGCAATGGATGCTTCTTCTGCCATCGCCAAAGGGAAACCCCTTATTTTGATTCGTCCTAAAGAATTACATCATCCCCTAAAGGAATTATCAAACAAAGCAAATATCACTGTCGAAACAGTGAATCAAGCGATTAAGGCGTTGTCATACGTGTTTGAACAGGAATAAGAAAAAGGCTGTGCTCTTAATGAGGCAGCCTTTTTCTTATCGTTTACACTTGTTGATAAATCGAATCCACCGTGCTTTGATCACAATTTTTCACAAGACGAACAATTAATTCTTTTGCCGCTGCATAATCATCCACATGCAAGACAGAGTGACTTGTATGAATGTAACGCGCACATACACCAATAACAGCAGACGGTACACCTTGATTTGAGATATGAACACGTCCAGCATCCGTACCGCCTGGCGATACGAAATATTGATATGGAATATTGTTTGTTTCGGCTGTATCGAGGACAAATTCTCTCATGCCTCGGTGCGTAATCATCGTGCGATCATAAATACGAAGAAGTGCACCTTTTCCAAGCTGGCCAAATTGTGATTTGTCTCCCGTCACATCATTTGCAGGACTCGCATCTAGAGCAAAGAACAGATCCGGTTTAATCATATTCGCAGCTACCTCAGCCCCTCTGAGCCCTACTTCCTCTTGGACGGTTGCGCCTGAATATAGATGACATGAAAGAGCTTCGTCTTTTAATTCTTTCAATAATTCAATGGCAAGTCCGCACCCATAGCGGTTATCCCAAGCTTTGGCTAAAATCTTTTTCGGATTGGCCATTGGGGTAAAGACCGTTGCAGGAACGATTTGCTGCCCTGGGCGAACGCCAAGCTCTTTCGCTTCTTCTTCACTGTCTGCACCAATATCAATCAGCATATCTGACGGTTTTACTGGTTTGCTTTTTTGTTCTGGTGTCAGAAGGTGCGGAGGTGTGCTCGATACAACGCCCGGAATTGGCCCGTGATCCGTATGAACATCCACTCGCTGCGCAAGCATCACTTGACTCCACCAGCCGCCAAGTGTTTGAAAACGAATCATTCCATTTTTCGTAATGGATGACACCATAAAGCCGACTTCATCCATATGACCAGCCACCATAATCTTCGGCGCGTTCTCTGGGCCTTTGCGGACACCAAACACTCCGCCAAGACGATCCTGAATGAGTTCATCGGAATATTTCTCAAGTTCCTTTTTCATAAAAGCACGCACATGGTGCTCATTACCTGGAGTCCCTTGTAATTCTGTTAAATTTCGGAAAAGCGACATTGTTTCTTCGTTCATTTGACAGTTACCCTCATTTCTATGTAATGACCATATAAATTCCTATAAAAATAACACTCACTTTATACTATAAGAATTCTTTCGGTTTTCCAAGTATCTCTCCAGAAATTTTGAATATGCTTTCAAGTATTCGGATTTCTTAACATCGCTGGACAAGTTTTGTATAATGGAAAAAACAGCAATACGGAGGTGCAGCACGTTGAAGTTAAAACATGTTCTGATTGGTGCGAGTATTGGCGTAGCCGCTGCAATTGTTGCAAAGAAAGTCTTTTTCCCGACGTATATCTCGTCTGAAAAAGCGTTAAAAATTGTGAAATCCGCTTTTAAACAGCGCGGCCCGATTGATGGCTCTTGGATTTATACTGTACCAGAACCGTATACCGTAAATGGTGAAACGATTGATGTGTACAAATCTGGCATTACACGCTCCGCCTTTGGCGAGCTGGAACAGTATGAAGTCATGATTGATGCAAAAACAGGCATGATCGTTGATGTCATTGATTCTGTTGCTTAATAAGAAAGCTTCGCAAAGACAAGTCCTTGCGAAGCTTTTTTTAGATGGCTTTGATTTTTTTGTATACAGGGTGCCACATGGCGTCTTGCACAGCCTGAATGAGATCATCAGGGGTTTCTTCCGCAATTCCTTCGTCAATCGCTGCTTGTGCCACACGGACAGCCACTGTCGCTGAAACTGTTCTGAGCTGATCAACACTTGGAAGCATCGCAGCACCCGGTTTTCCGACATTGACCATGCTCGCAATCGCTTCAGCACTCGCAACAAACATGCTGTCTGTCATGAGGCGGGCTTTACACACAATCGTTCCAAGACCAAGCCCTGGAAACACAAGAGCATTATTTGCCTGCCCAATTTCATATGTCACACCACCATATTCAACCGGATCAAACGGGCTTCCCGTTGTGACAAGCGCACGTCCTTCTGTCCATTCAATGAGATCTTCCGGCTTTGCCTCTGAAAGAGGTGTCGGGTTTGACATCGGTAAAATCGCTGGCCGCTCTACATGTGACGCCATTTCTTTCACAATTTCCTCTGTAAATGCCCCACCTACAGTTGAGGTACCAATTAAGATCGTAGGTTTCGCCTGCTTCACGACCTCTAACAAATCAATTGAATGCTTTGGACCATTACGTGCATAATCCTTCACTTCATCAGAACGTCTTGCATACGGCTTTTGAAATGGCTGAATGTCGGGTGAATCATCTGTGAGCAATCCCGTTTTATCAATACACCAGAAATGATCATATGATTCCTCTTCTTTGACACCGTCTCGCACGATCGCATCACGAATTTGCTCGGCTATACCAATCCCTGCTGTACCTGCTCCAAAGATCACGATTCGGTGATCTTTCAGCGGAACCTTCGATGCTTTTGCACAAGCCAGAACGGCAGCAAGTGAGACGGCTCCAGTTCCTTGAATATCATCATTAAATGTACAAATACGGTCCTTATATTTTTCCAAAATGGCGCGCGCATTTTTTGTACCGAAGTCTTCCCAGTGAAGAAGTGCATTTGGAAAAGTCGCACGGGCAAGCTCAACATATTGATCAATAAACTGATCATAGCGCTCTCCTCGAACGCGGGAGTGCTGATTTCCCACATAAAGCGGATCATTTAAAAGGCTTTCCTGGTTGGTTCCAGCATCAAGCACCACTGCCAGCACACGGCTAGGATCAATACCTGCTGCGGCTGTATAAACAGCCAGCTTCCCGACTGAAATGGCGATTCCGCCTACACCCCAGTCGCCGATGCCTAAAATTCCTTCTGCATCTGTTGCGACAATGAGATCAATTGATTCATCCACTCCGTAAGATGCAAAAATTTCTTCCATTCCTTCTAGGTCATCAATGGATAAATAAATTCCTCTTGGCTTTCTATACTCGTGGCTGTAACGCTGAATCGCTGTTCCTACGGTCGGTGTGTAAACAATCGGCAGCATTTCTGCCAAATGCTCATTTAATAATTTATAAAAGAGCACTTCATTTCTGTCATGAAGCGCAGTTAAATAGACATTTTTCCCAAGTGCGTCTGGCTGTGCTTTGAACTGCTCATATGCACGCTTTGCTTGATCCTCTAGTGTTAACACCTTCGGCGGCAGAAATCCCTTTAACCCAAGCTCTTCCCGCTCTTCCTTTGTAAATGCGACCCCTTTGTTTAAATAAGGGACAGACATGACTTCCATCCCTCTTAACGGTGTCTCGATGACATCACCATGTACACGATAAAATTGATTCACCTGCACTCTTCCTTTCACAAGTTCATTTTGTCGTTATTTTGTGTGAAAGGCGAAAAAACATACAGATGATCTTTTATCTTCCGGTTTCTCTTTTGACCTCATGGGTCATTGCCCCGTCTTCATCCCACTTTACAGCACGGTAGATGGCATCATGATAAAACAAGTACCATGCATTGTTTTCTTCGGCGAATGCCTGCCATTTTTGCTTCGCTGGGATCGAGGTCATTGGATAATCATCGTATGCCAAGACCCATAGCGGGTTTTTATGAGCGTGTGTCGGCATGATATCCGCTAAATGAATAGCCGTTTCTCCCTGACTTGTGAGCGTTAAGATGCTATGCCCATCGCTATGTCCGCCTGTATGATGCAGGCGGATGCCTTCTGTTACTTCGATGCTATCTTCAAATGTCATGACTTGATCGGCAACAGGCTCCCAGTTTTCTTTCCAATATGTATTTCTTGAGCGAATGTTCGGCGCTCTCATTTCGTCCCATTCAATTTTGGACGTGATGATTTTTGCCTGCTGAAAAACAGACACGAGCTCATCGCCTTCACGTTTTGTCAGCCCGCTTGCATGATCAAAATGCAAATGAGTCATTAAGACGTAATCTATATCAGATGGGCGCAAACCGAGAGCCGCAAGTGATTCTTCTATTTTCGTTTCCTCTGTGACGCCATAATTGCGTTTTTGTTTCTCTGTCAGCTTCCCTGACCCGATGCCGGAATCTACTAACAGATGAAGACCGTTCCACCGTATAAGCATTGGATCACACCGTAATTCAATTTGATTTCGATCATTCACAGGGTATTTTTTTGACCATAATGGCTTTGGCACCACGCCAAACATGGCACCGCCATCCATGTGTGTATCTCCCCCATTTAACCAGAACAGTTCCATTTCACCTATTTTCATTGTCTCCATTGCTGTCATCCCTCCTTTTTCTATCGTAGCAAATACAAAGGAAAATCGCATGTGCTAATCTTTTCATCAAAAAAGCTGACCGCAATCGTTCGTTGCAGCCAGCTTTGTTCGCTTTTTATTCAGGGAATTTTACTTCTGATCGATAGATCGGTTGTCCCATGGAAGAGAATTTCTCTTCATATTCTGTCATGACATTTCCTTCGAGACCATCCTCATGTAAATCAAGGCTCACATACGTTAAAAGGAGTCCGTAAGACGAAAAGCTTTTCAAGGAATATTCAAATAGTCCGCGGTTATCGGTTTTGAAATGTAATTCACCGCCTGGACGGAGGATCTGTTCATATCGCTTTAAAAAAGCTTTAAATGTCAATCTCCGTTTTTCATGCCTTGATTTTGGCCACGGATCAGAGAAGTTCAAATACACCCGATCAATCTCATTTTCCGCAAAGACATCTGTCAGTGTCTCTGCGTTGATGTTTAGAAGCTTTACGTTTTCTACATCTGTTTCTTTGATTTTATCGACTGCCGTCACAATGACACTTTTAAATAATTCAATGCCGATATAGTTTATCTCAGGATGAAGCTTGCCCATTCCGGCAATAAAACTCCCTTTTCCTGTACCGACTTCGATATGGATTGGATGATCATTTCCAAACAGCTCATGCCATTTCCCTTTGTATTGTTCAGGGTTGGCTAAAGCAATATGAGCATTTTCAGCTAAGTAATCATCCGCCCACGGTTTATGTCGCATTCTCAATTTGATACACCTCTATTTTCTTTACATTTTATCAAGATACCATGAAACATAAAGAGCCGCAAGACAGCAACTTATCCGCACATATGAAAAAGACCAGCTGCTATTTGGGCTGGTCTGCTTCATGTATAAAATCAAAGCTGAATGCACAGTTTAACCACATAAATGACACGCTTGAAAGGAGCATACGTATGGGATTAAACCGCCAACATCAGCTTCAATTAATCAAAGATATTTTAACTGATCACCAGCTGGATTGCTGCGGGACTGTTGCAGAATATGAACAGGTGGGACGCGTGATTCAATTAATGCTGGCAAAAGAAGATTTGGATGCTGACGTTCGTCAGCTACTAACCGATATTTATGATTACAGCCAAAAAGGCACCTCTGTCAGTTCAATTGATGCACATATCGAAGCGCATCAATCTCATCTATCTAACTGGGTCGAGAACATTCCACTGTCTTAATGGATGTTTAACCGTTTTAAGAGTGCATGTAGCTCGGCTTGCACTTCTTTTTGCGCCTTTTCATTTCCTTTTCTTTTATGCCAAACGACAAACGAGACAGTTTCAGCCAGCACATACCATGCCATGCGTTTTCGCAAGTTGTCGGTCAGCGGAGCACCATACATAGAGAGCCAGCTTTCCCAGTTCTCTTCTTCAACATAATGGTATAAGAGCGGTCCAAGATCAATCGCTGGATCTGCAATCATTGCCCCGTCCCAATCAATTAAATAGAGCTGATTTTCATCTGTCAGCAGCCAATTATTATGGTTGAGGTCACAATGGCATACGACCTTATCCTCGAAATGAACTGCGTCCACATGTTTCTCTAAATACTGGATGGCGCGCGTGATATCATGTGAGTCAATCTGCTCTTTTAAGATCGATGCCTTGAGATGCATCAAGATCGATGCCGGGTCAAGCGAGTGCTTTTCTAATCGTTTCAGCATATCGAGCAGCTCTTTTGATGTATGAATTTTTCTTAGCTGCTCCGCTACAGGACGGTCATTCATGTCCTTTGGCTTCAGCTCTCTGCCGCTCAGCCAGTGCTGTGCAGTGATGACATCCCCATTTTCCATCCGTTTTGTCCAGACAAGCTTCGGCACAATGCCTTCAGCTGACAAAACCGCAAGAAACGGTGACGTATTGCGTTTTAAAAATAGCTTTTGGTCATTGTGTGTTGCGAAGTACGCATCTCCCGTAGCGCCTCCAGCAGGAGAGATGTGCCATTCGCTACCTAATATTTGTCCCAACCAGTTCATATCAATTTTCAACCCATCATTTCTTAAAATATTTTAAATCATGCTTTTTTAGTCGACAAAATTCAGCCGATTGAGATCAATTGGCTGTTTATTTTTTATTTATATGATCATAAAAACAAAAAGGACAGCTATTGAGAATGAGATGCTAAACAATAGCCGTCCTATAGATTTTATCGCTACCTTCTTATACTCGTCAAGCAAAACTAGAAAATCAGGACAAGAACCTTATGAAAAGGGAAGTCTTTTTTCATGTTTCTTTTGCTCGTGCGCACACTGGCTGCTTCTTAGCCACGTAATTTTAACGATCGCTCACTAGCCTTAACAAACACTGGAGTGGCGCCAATCACTTCTCCATCGGCATGAAATAGGATTTTTTCATCTGCCTCCAAGTAGGCTTCTTCATGCTGAAAAAGGGTGACTCCCTCCATTACAAGGTGCTTTTTAAAAACCATTGCACTTAAAAATAAGAGGACTTTCAATGGATTCAAATCAGTGACAACGATTGTTTGAAATCCTGATTGCCTCGCACTTGCTTCCGGCGCTGCTTCCAGCCCGCCTCCATAATATGGGTGATTACATACGATCACAAACCACACTTGGCGAAAAACTTTTCTCTCATTTTCAATAAAAAGAGCAAGGTCAAACGGTTTGAATGACCATAAAGAATGTAGAAAAGACAGCGGGTAGATGATAAACCCGAGTTTGAGTCGATTGAGCCACTTTTTCCCTCTAAAATGGACCGTTCTCTTCAAGACATGTGCATCAAACCCTACACCAATATGATTGAGAAAAAGAACAGATTGCGGACTTTCTGCATGATCTTGAAAGGAGCCGAGAGAAAATGTTTTCGTCAACATCCTCTTTTGTTTTTTCACTTCTTTGATCACATCATGACGCTGGATGCCCAGCCCCTTCGCTGCATCATTCCAATGACCTGCTGGGACAAAGCTTAGCTGCACATGATCGATTTCTTTTAAACCATTTAGCACTTCATGAAATGTGCCGTCACCGCCAATGACGATCAGCCGTTTCAATCTGTCGTCTTGCATAGCGCTAATCTGTCTCGCCAAAACTTCGGCATGTCCTTCATGCTGGGTAAGAAACGATCTGTAGGAGATCTCTACCTTTTGTAATTCTTTCTCTATGCTTCTCCAAGTGCGGAGTCCTTTTCCTTGTCCTGCTGCTGGATTGACGATAAAGTACCATTCATTCATATATTAGCTCCACTCAGGTCTCATTTTTTTGGTGACCTTGATATGCCTTTAATCGAGCCATTCCTGCCTTCTTTTGCTGTCTGATTCACCATAAGCGAGCAATGCCTTTGTCGCTTTGAATTGCTGGTGCTTTGTCGGCGCGGTGTTTTTCCGCTGCTTTTCAAACCAATCCTCCGCTTTCTTCTTATCGACAACCTCCATCCCGAATGGAACTTCGGGCAAATCAATATACGAGGTGCGGCTGATGAGGATTTTTTTCACAGGAAGCTCTACACCACTTTGCTGTAAAATTTTTGACACAACAGTTCCAGAGCGCAGAAGACTTGCGCAAGGGTTCAAGACGGATTGAACAGCTTTTCCCGTCGCCCGTTTTTCCCAAAAACGTTCCTTCGATCCAATATATACGCTGTCTGGCTCTGCTTCTAAGAAAGATAAACAGATGACTTCAAGCGGCGTAATGAGCACTGGACACAATTCCATCTCAGCTTTTTGAATGAGCAGCACCGGCTTGTACATCACAAAATAAGAATCTGGCAGCTGCCTTGCAAGCATCCGCAGCTTTTCATCATATCGAATGTGGTGAGAGACAGTTGAAATATGAGAAATCGTCGAGCTGGCCCATTTTAACTGAACATCGTAAAGATGATCTTTAAAAAAGTGAATCAGCTTCGTTTCATCGGTAGGAACGTTTGTAAAAACACCTTGTTCTATATCTGTTGGCTCGTTAAAAAGACTCAGGTCCCGTTCCTTTTTCATATCGGCTTCTTTTTGCTTTCTTTTTAAGGAGAATTTCTTTCTCTTTTCTTCCTCTTGTTCAGGTGCTTGCTCGATGGCTTGGTCAGCCTGCTTTTGCACCTGCTCTTTTGAAGCCTTTTTTAACTCGTCCCACCTTTGTTTTTTCAACCGAATAAATTGATTGATGTAATGATGCGGGTCTTGTTCATATCGTGATATATAATCTTGGATTTTAATAATTTGCGCCATCTGCTGCTCACTCCAACCTCTAGAATCATTTATGTAGTGTAAATTGTTTGATCGCGTGATAACGTGGGGTTTCTTTTAGACGAATTTCAAATAAAGCGATACTAGAAACCTCCATCGAATATGGTTCTTTCCGTAAGGGCGCTTGTTCTATATAGGACTGTTCTCTATTCCATTTGCGCGCAATCGTCATATGTGGATGAAAGGGTCTCTTTTCGACAGGATGACCTGCTGTCAAAACGGCTGCTTTCACCTTTTCTCTTAAATCCATCAAAGGCTTACTTTCACTAGGCTTTGCAAAAAAGACTCTCGGGCGCTCCTTTTGACCAAATACCCCTATCTCCTTCAGCTTCAGCGGGAAAGCAGACACCTCATGAGACAGCTGTGCAAGTAGCTCAGATATCTTATTTAAACGGTCTTCTGGAATCGCGCCTAAAAACACAAGGGTGACATGATAATCAATGGGTGCTGTCCATTTTTGAAAGGAAAGTCCGCTCCTCTTGTCTATATCCGCTTTCATTTGATACGCGAGTTGTTCAGGGATTGGAATCCCGATAAAATAATGACGGCTTTCAGTCATATCTTCACCTGTCCTTTTTAACAAACTTTACGAATCCCCATTGATGATAGTATAACTAAAGTAATGCGGAATGAGAAGAAAGGGTGTCACATGATGAAGGTTGCACAAAATATAGCTGAATTAATAGGTCATACACCACTTGTAAAATTACAGCGCCTTCAGCCAGAACATGGCGCTGCTATTTATTTAAAATTGGAATCATTTAATCCTAGCGGAAGTGTAAAAGATCGGGCTGCTTACAATATGATCCTTGAGGCAGAAAAACAAGGAAAACTCACAAAAGGGGCAACGATTATTGAACCAACAAGCGGGAATACAGGAATTGGCTTAGCGATGAACGCTGCAGCAAGAGGCTACAAAGCCATTCTGATCATGCCTGATACAATGACCCAAGAAAGAATCAATATTTTAAAGGCATACGGCGCACAGGTCGTCTTAACCCCAGGAGAGGAAAAAATGCCAGGCTGTATTCGCAAGGCAGAAGAATTAGCTGCTCAAATTCCTAATAGCTTTATTCCCATGCAATTTGACAATGGTGCGAACCCTGATGCTCATAGAGGGACAACGGCTGTAGAATGGATGCAGTGCAACAGATTGGGCAGCCGCTTGCCGCTTTTGTCGCCACTGCTGGAACGGGCGGAACCATTACAGGCACTGGAGAGGAACTCAAAAAAGCATTCCCGGAATTGACGATACATGTGGCAGAGCCAAAGGGGTCTCCTGTTTTATCAGGCGGGAAACCTGGCAAACATAAGCTTGTTGGCACAAGTCCAGGATTTATCCCACATATTTTAAACGAACAGGTGTATGATGAGATTGTGCAAGTGAGTGATGAAGATGCTTACGACATCACACGAAAGCTCGCCCGTCTTGAAGGTATTTTAGTCGGTCCATCATCTGGCGCGGCATGCTATGCAGCGATTGAAGCAGCCAAGCAAATGCCAAAGGATCACATTGTCATTTGTATGACAGCAGACACGGGTGAACGTTATTTATCAAGTGATGTGTTTCAAGATTAAAAAAGGAACAGGGCGTATGCTCCTGTTCCTTTTTCATCGTCATATGAACAACTCAGACCGTCTTGACCTCAGTCTGTTCGCCTGTCACAAGCAAAACTTGTTCATCAGTGAGCGGGCATAAAGAGAGCGTATTTTGATCTTTCTCTATGATATGCTGCGCGGCTTCACCTAAATAAGGATTGTTTATATGCGGTACCGGATAGCTGCTAATCTCATTGAATCCTTCAAAGGAAGATAATTCTAGCGCTTTCTCCTGATCATCCATCAGTGAGATGTATTCAATGCTTGGCGCCATGATAATACTCCCCGCGGATTCTCCGATATACAGCTTGCCTTTGCTGATCTCTTCTTTCAATACACGATCGAGCCCGTGCTTTCTTAATTCTTGCAGCAAATAAAAAGTATTGCCGCCAGATACATACATGACATCATTCTTCCTAATGATCTGTGTGATCTCCTGAACCGTTTGCCCGGTCAGCTGAACAGTCTCTACACGCATTTCTAATTGATGAAAGGCTTCTTTTGCTGCATCGACATAGTGCGTGACTTCTTCCACTTCACTGGCTGCCGGAATGAATGTCACACTTTTTCCTTTTAAGGTGTCACCTGCAAAGTCAGACAAGAGAGAATAGCTGTCTTTGAATGAAGAGCATAAGAACATTTTTTTCACGGTGAATCCCCTCTTCTCTTTTCTTTCTTATTTCGCCAATTCATACATGGCTTGTGCATATAGCGCAGTTGCTCTTAGTAAATCATCGATTTCGATATATTCATCCTTTTGATGTGCGCAATCAGGTCTTCCTGGGAATAGAGGACCAAAGGCAACACCTGCTTCTAATGACCTTGCATACGTTCCTCCCCCAATTGCAATAAGATGGGCAGGATCTCCTGTTTGTTCTTCGTAGACACGCTGTAATGTTTTCACAAGTGGATGGTCTTTTGAGACGTGATGAGGTGGACTGTCATCAAATTTCTCAATCGCTGCCCCTTTTATTCGTTCAATCCCTTTTTTGACTTCCTCACCGTCCGCAGTTACGGGATAGCGGACATTCAGCCCAAGCTTCGCTTCTTCGTTTTGCGAATAGCGGATTGTGCCAACATTCAAGGTCAAGTCACCACTAATATCATCCTTACAAGCGATGCCGAGTTTTTGTCCTCTTGTGTCTTGATCAAATAAAGCCTTTATTTGTGATGTAAATGCGAGCCCTCTTTCATCTAATTCATGCTCACATAAGAAATTCGCCATATGAATGCCCGCATTTGTGCCATTCGCCGGCTCCATTGCATGAACTGATACACCTTTTAATGTGAATGTCAGTCCATCTGCTGTATGGTTTGCCTCACCGGTTAACTGATTTTCCGCAAGATAGGCTGCAAAAGCCGTTTTTAATGCTTCAGCATCGTGATCGTTTGCTGCTGCCACAATTGCGCGAGCCTCATCTGGGACCATATTGAGACGCATGCCTGATGTGAATTGCTTGAGGATGTAACGCTTGTTTTCTTCTGATTGTTCGTATGTAAAGGATACGATGGCATCTATGATCCCTTTTTCAGCATGAATAATTGGAAAATCAGCATCTGGTGCAAACCCAATTTGTGGCATCGCCTCATGCTTGAAATAGTGATCGACGCAGCGCCAATCGCTTTCTTCATCTGTGCCAATGATGATTCGAATCTTTTTCGACAGCGGCAGACCGGCATCTTTTAACATTTTCAATGCGTAAAACGCCGCCATGGTCGGCCCTTTATCATCAATGGCTCCTCTTGCAAAGATTTTATTTTCTCTTATGTCCGCTGAAAATGGTGGGGTTGTCCAGTCGTCACCCGCAGGCACGACATCCACATGGCATAGCACACCGACGATGTCTTCGCCTTCTCCATATTCAATATGACCAGCATAACCATCAACATTTTTCACTTTGAAGCCCTCGTCCTGCCCTTTTTTGAGCATATACTGAAGAGCCTCATCCACTTTTTCACCGAACGGTTTTCCTGCTGTGCCGCCTTCTTCATCCAAGACACTTTCAATTTGTAAAAAAGATTGTGTATCCTGAATCAAACTGTCTTTTTTTCGTATGACTTCTGCTTCCCAATTCATTTTTCCATTCCTCCTTGAAAAAAGGTTGCAATCCACCCTTAAAACGAATATTATATTAAGTGTTTTGTAATAATGTTCGTAAATGGAGGATTTTATGTTTCAGTTAAAAGAGAACCAAACCAACATAAAGAAAGAATTACTCGCTGGTATGACGACATTCTTTACGATGGTATATATTGTAGCCGTCAATCCAGGAATCCTTTCAGATGCAGGCATTCCTTTTGACCAAGTCTTTACTGCAACCATTATCGCTGCTGTTGTCGGTACACTTTGGATGGCACTCTTTGCAAACTATCCAATTGCCATTGCACCAGGTATGGGGCTGAATGTCTATTTCACCGTCACTGTTGTCGGTGGTGGGGGCCTCAGCTATCAAACAGCATTTAGTGCGGTATTTGTTGCTGGAATACTCTTTATTATTTTATCGTTAACATCCCTTAGAAAACAACTCATTGAGGCGATTCCAGATAATTTAAAGTACGGGATTACAGCAGGTATCGGATTATTTATTGCATTCATTGGGCTAAGACAGTCTGGAATCATCACTGCTGATCCACAAAATCTTGTGAAGCTTGGCAATTTAAGCTCACCTGTTGTCATTTTGACACTCGTTGGTTTAATGATTTCTGTCATATTAATGGTTCTTCAAGTGAATGGAGCGCTGTTTATCGGCATGTTAGCAACCACATTAATTGCACTTGCAACAGGCCAGCTTCATTTTCCTAAAGTGCTAGTGGATACCCCAGCACTGCCTGAAGGAATGCTGATTACAAATCCATTCGCTGCGTTTGGCGATGTATTTTCCCATCACTTGTATGCTGTTGTCTTCTCCTTTTTACTTGTGACGATTTTTGATACAACAGGAACAATGATCGGGGTTGCGGAACAAGCAGGTTTAATGAAAAATGGTCAGCTCCCAAAAGTACGCAGAGCCTTACTTGCTGACTCTGCTGCAACGACAATTGGCTCAATGTTTGGAACAAGCCCAACCACAGCTTACATTGAATCATCATCAGGAGTTGCTGCTGGCGGAAGAACTGGACTGACCTCTTTAACCGTTGCTGCATTGTTTATTGTGGCCTTGTTTTTTGGTCCACTCGTTCAAGCCATTTCGTCTTTGCCGTCCATCACTTCACCTGTCTTAATCATTGTCGGCTGTTTGATGATGAATTCAGTGTCACGTATTCGCTGGAATGAGCTTGACGAAGCATTTCCTGCTTTTCTTGTGATTCTTTCCATGCCGCTGACATCTAGCATCTCTACTGGGATTTCACTAGGATTTATTTCATATCCTCTTGTGAAGCTGGCAAAAGGAAAATGGAAAGAAGTGCATATTCTTGTGCTCATTTTTGCCGTCTTATTTTTCGTGCAGCTCTTTTTCTTAGAAGGATAACCAAAATAAAAAGACACATTTCTCATTTGAATGTGTCTTTTTTGTATGAATGATTTTTTATTTTGTAAATTTTCTGTGTTTATTTTTTGATCTTTCTTAAGTGGCAAACTTCTTTATACGCCTTGTGTTTATTGGGTTGTAACCGGATTCAAATCATGATATATAACATAATTTCATTCATGAAGACAAGTTTAAAAACACGTAAAGTTGACTTTTTGGTGGAACTAGATGCATAATAACGTGTATAATAGAATAAAACATTAAGAAACACGAACATTTACCATTGTTGCATGTCCTTATGTCGCAGTTTTAGTGTAGTAAGTTGTGGTTAGTCAAGTCCATCCGATCTTATTGATAGGGAGTGGTTTTTTGAAACCTTCAACAAACCGTATGATGACTCGAATAAAATCAGTTTATATGTTCATTCAAGAGAAAGGTCTTGTGACGACACAAGAGCTGGTTGATGAATTCGGGATCACACCTAGAACCATCCAAAGAGACTTAAACGTGCTTGCCTATAACGATCTTGTTCATAGTCCAAGCAGAGGCAAATGGGAAACAACGAGAAAAAAAGTAAAAATATCATCATAAGCGAATAATGAACTTCCATATAACAAAAAGAACCGGCGATATCGCCGGTTCTTTTCATTTTCTCTATATTAATCACGATTGATTAAGCTGTCTAACTCTTCCTCCGTCAATTCACGGTATTCTCCGGGCGCCAAATCTTCGTCTAATGAAACAGCCCCCATCGAGAGCCGTTTTAAAAAGATCACTTCATTGCCCACTGCTTGTGCCATCAGCTTCACTTGATGGTACTTCCCTTCTGTAATCGTTAAACGGATTCGTGTATCTGCCTCTTGGTTGGCATCTACTTCAACCTTCGCCGGCTTCGTTCGGTAGTCGTCTAAAATCACAACTCCCTCTTCAAGACGAGTGATGTCTTGATCTCCAAGCGGGTATTTTAGATGAACTTCATACGTTTTCGGGACATGCTTTTTCGGAGATAACAATTGATGAGCAAGCTGGCCGTCATTTGTAAGGAGGAGGAGACCAACTGTATCCTTATCCAGTCTCCCTACAGGGAATGGCTCCCTTGCAATATCCTCTGGCTCTAGTAGATCAACAACCGTCTCATCTCGCAGATCCTCCGTTGCTGAAATGACACCGTCTGGCTTGTTCATCATGAGATAAATGAATTCTTTATACTCTACACGCTCTCCATGCACGAGCACTTCATCATTTGTTGGATCGAAATGATCTTTCACCTGCTTCGCCACTTCTCCATTCACTGTGACGGCCCGGGCCTTGACCAGCTTCTTTACATCTTTCCTTGAACCAAAGCCGGTATTGGCCAGCAATTTATCAAGCCTCATGCTTCTCCACCTCTTCTTAACTCTTTTTTCTTAAAAATGACGGCATCCGGCTGCCAAGTACACGCTCTAACAATCCAACTTTATAAGATAAGAACATATACACACCGCCGCCAGTGATCATTGAAATCAAAATAACAATACCAGCTTGTACGATTCCACCTTCATATGAAATGACTTGACTCACAAGCTGACATGTCACATAAGCCACTACAGCCATGATTGCCGTTAAAATACCAATTAAAATAAACCGTTTGAAAATCCTGCGGAACGAATAGCCTGCATGGCGTTTGATCATGATGAACATATACAAAATCGAGGCACTGTAGCCTAATGCCGTTGCAAGCACAGAACCGTTTCCTTGCAGCCAGCTAATCAGCGGGATATTGAGAACCGTTTTAATGATAATCCCTAACAAAAGACTGACGATCGCAAATTTTTGTTTGTTAATCCCTTGTAAAATCGCTGCGTTAATGGTGAATAAAGAAAACAGTAACGCAACAGGTGCATACCAAAACAAAATAGAAGTCCCAATCTCAGGATGCACAGACGGATAGAAAAACCAATAAACTGGTCCAGCCAATGCCGAAATACCAAATGAAGCAGGCAACACGAAGAATAAAATGACCTGCATCGTTTGATCAATTTGCCGATTCAGCAGCTTGTAATTTCGCGCTGTAAAGGATTCCGTTATGGTTGGAATCAATGTTAAACCAAATGCAGTTGCAAGTGACACAGGAATCATGACAAGCTTCGGTAAATATAACGTCACAATAGACAGAACCGCTGTACTAATATCCTGATGTCCTGATGCAATCATCGCTCTGTTAATTGTATTTGTATCAATATAAGAATAAATCGGAATGGCAAGTCCAACAAACACATAGGGTGCTGCATAACTGAAAAGCTCTGTAAACATTTGCTTATAAGATAATCCAGAATAGTCCCCTGTATTCGGCTGCATTGCCAAAAGCCGATCTTTCCGCTTCAGCCAATATAAATAAAGCGTAAATAGACCGCCAAACGCACCAATGAGTGCGGCAAATGTGGCATAACCAACCGCAATAACAAGACCGCCGTCAAGCACTTTTAAAATGATAAACGTCGCTGTTAATAGGAAGATGATTCTGACAAGTTGTTCGATGACTTGGGAAACAGCTGTCGGGCCCATCATCGAGTGGCCTTGGAAAAACCCTCGCACAAGACTCATAATGGGTACAACCAATAGACCCAAACTGACCATCCGAATCACATAAACCACTTGATCAACCGTCAAACCGCCAGTTTCATTCGATCCTCCAAGCTGAATCTTGGCAAAGATCGGTGCGGTCAAATATAAAATAGAAAAGGCGATAATACCGGTGACAAGCATGACCGACATACCCGCCCTGAACATTTTTCTTGTTGTCTCATAATCGCCGATTGCATTATATTTAGAGACGAATTTCGATACCGCTGTTGGAAAACCGAGCGTAGCAATACTTAAAAAGATCGTATACTGATTGTATCCATATTGGAATAGCGCACCACCAGTCGCTCCGACCATTGCGCTAAATGGAATTAAGTAAATCATACCAAGAATACGAGAGAGATAAGTCCCTATCGTTAAAACCAACGTACCACGAAGCAGTTTATTAGACATGCGCTTAACCACCATTTTTCTAATGAATATTCAACTTAACTATTTTAACACATCATTTCATCGCACAGGTAACAAATCCAATACAGAAGTCACAAAACCAATCAATTCATATTTCAGCCTTCCCCAATCTTCGTTATAATAGAGAAATGACTGAAAGTAGAAAGAGGAATGTAACATGAAACATTATGATGTCATTGTCATTGGCGGTGGACCTTCTGGACTGATGGCCGCGATTGCATCGGCAGAACACGGTGCATCGGTTCTGTTAATTGACAAAGGAAACAAACTTGGCAGAAAGCTCGCCATTTCTGGCGGTGGACGCTGCAATGTGACCAATCGCCTTCCAGTAGAAGAAATCATCAAGCATATTCCCGGAAACGGCCGTTTTCTATATAGTGCATTTTCTGAGTTCAATAACGAGGATATTATTTCGTTCTTTGAAAATCTAGGTATTGAACTAAAAGAAGAAGACCATGGACGTATGTTCCCTGTCTCAAACAAAGCACAATCTGTTGTGGATGCCCTATTGGATAGGCTCCGCGCGCTCAATGTGACCATTCGAACGAATGAAAAGATTAAAACCGTTCTGTATCAAGACGGACAAGCAGCTGGAATTGTTACAAATAATGATGAAAAAATTTCAAGTCATGCCGTTGTCATTGCTGTTGGCGGGAAAAGTGTGCCGCATACAGGCTCTACTGGCGATGGCTATGCATGGGCAGAAGCCGCTGGTCATACCATTACAGAGCTCTTCCCAACCGAAGTACCCGTCACGTCAGACGAGCGTTTTATTAAGGACAAAGTGCTTCAAGGTCTTTCATTAAGAAGTGTGGCCGTGAGTGTTTTAAATAAAAAAGGAAAACCCGTCGTCACTCATGTCATGGATATGATCTTTACACACTTTGGCTTATCAGGTCCTGCCGTTCTGAGATGCAGCGGATTTGTTGTGAAGGAACTGAAAAAGCAACAGGCCGTCCGTCTTCAAATTGACTTATACCCAAAGCTCAATGACGAGGAGCTTTTCCAAAAACTTCATCGCGATCTAAAAGATGAACCAAAAAAAGCCATTAAAAATGTCCTGAAATCTTGGATGCAAGAGCGCTATTTATTGTTCCTTTTAGAACGAAATGGCATTGATCCGCAGGAGACATTTTCTGGTCTCGCTAAAGATAAACTACGCGCTTTTGCTCATGATTGTAAACATTTCATCGTCCATGCAAATGGGACGCTTTCTTTAGATAAAGCCTTTGTCACAGGAGGCGGCGTTTCTGTCAAAGAAATTGAACCGAAGAAAATGGCATCCAAAAAAATGAACGGTCTTTATTTCTGCGGAGAAATTTTAGATATTCACGGTTACACAGGCGGTTACAATATTACGTCAGCACTTGTGACAGGCAGGTTAGCTGGCATGAATGCCGCACTAGAAGTAAAGGAGAGATTCCAATGATTAGACGCGCACTTCCGATTGTCCTTGCAGTTGTCATTAGTTTGACAGCCGCTTTCTTTATGAAGCTGTCCATTACCCCGTTAAAAGTCGCCATTGTTTTAGCGTTTACGATTTTCGCTGTTTGTTTAAAAGAATATGTCTACCGTCTGCGCAAACGAATTGAAGAAAAGTCATCTTCACATATCGATGGTTGATAAATGGAAGGAAAACATGTTACGGTAAAATAGAGGTCGAGTGAGAAACTCGCCTCTTTTTGTTTGAAAATAGTTGAGACAGGGGATATTAAATTAAATCCTCTGCTTAAACGTGTAGAACAACAGGAGAGTGAGATGGTGTGAAAAACGTATCAAGTGTATTTTGGATTGTGATTGCTATCACATTTATTGCCGTTCTATGGGGAGCCCTTTCTCCAGATACGCTGCAAAATGTGACAGATCAAATTCAAACATACATTACAAATGACTTTGGCTGGTATTATTTATTAGTCGTATCGCTGCTAGTCGGCTTTTGTCTATTCTTTATCTTTAGCCCTATCGGAAAAATTACGTTAGGAAAGCCAGGTGAAGAGCCTGAATTTGGTCTTTTTTCTTGGTTCGCCATGCTGTTTAGTGCTGGAATGGGCATTGGGCTTGTTTTTTACGGAGCCGCTGAACCGATCAGCCACTTTGCCATTCAATCCCCAACAGGCGAGACGGAAAATGCACAAGCCTTCCGTGATTCCCTTCGTTATACCTTTTTCCACTGGGGACTTCATGCATGGGCCATTTATGCAATTGTCGCCCTTTGCATTGCATACTTTAAATTTAGAAAAGATGCACCTGGATTAATCAGTTCCACCTTATACCCAGTATTCGGAAACAGAATTCATGGATGGATTGGAAAAACCATTGATTGCATCGCAGTATTTGCAACGGTGGTCGGTGTAGCTACTAGTTTAGGACTAGGTGCCGCACAAATTAATGGCGGATTAAACTATTTATTTGGAATTCCAAATAACTTCCTGACTCAGCTCATCATTATTGCAATCGTCACGGTCCTGTTCCTTCTCTCTGCTTGGAGCGGTATTGGTAAAGGGATTAAATATTTAAGTAACACAAACATGATTCTTGCTGCTTTACTCATGTTCTTTTTACTCATTGTTGGACCAACTGTGTATATTTTAAATTCATTTACTGATTCAATCGGACAATACTTATCAAATATTGTACAGATGAGCTTTAGATTATCACCAAATGATCCAGAAAAGAGACAATGGATTAATGGATGGACCATCTTCTATTGGGCATGGTGGATCTCTTGGTCGCCATTTGTCGGTATTTTTATTGCAAGGGTTTCACGCGGGAGAACCATTCGAGAATTTTTAATTGGTGTCTTAGTGGCTCCTTCCATCCTCGTGTTCCTTTGGTTCTCGATCTTTGGTGTATCTGCAATGGACTTACAACAGAACAATATCGTCGATGTTGCAAACATGTCTACTGAAACGATGCTGTTTGGTGTTTTAAATGAATACCCACTCGCCATGATTACATCCATTCTGGCACTGATTTTAATTGCGGTATTCTTTATCACATCAGCAGACTCAGCTACATTCGTTCTCGGAATGCAGACAACCTATGGATCATTAAATCCAGCGAATAGTGTAAAGATCAGCTGGGGTATTATCCAGTCAGCAGTAGCGGCAGTGCTCTTATTTTCAGGCGGTCTTCAGGCCTTGCAAAACACAGCCAAACTCGCTGCTTTACCGTTCTCTGTTGTCATCATTTTAATGATTGTATCCCTGTACAAATCATTAAATGAAGAACGAAGAGCGATTAAACAAGCAAATAAGTACAATAAACCAAGAAGTCCAAGAGTAAAAAAAGCATAATCATCACAAGAGAAAAGTCGTTCCTCATCCGAACGGCTTTTTTTCTCGTTGAAATAATTGAAGATTGTCATGACATCGCGTATTCCGATAAAATAGTGTTGAATCATCACTTTTCTACATAATGGAGGTTTATATGACGTTACCTACGTTCAAGTACAACCCAGACCCAGTTTCATTACATGTGATTAAAAAAGAGCAGACGATATGCCCCGTTTGTGCGAAAGAACGAGATTATGTATATCATGGTCCTTTTTATTCTGTTGAAGACGTTTCTGGCATTTGTCCTTGGTGCATTAAAGATGGATCAGCTGCTCAAACATATAATGGAATGTTTCAAGACGATGCGAGTTGTGATGACGTCGATCATGAAGAATATATAGATGAACTGATCTTCAGAACGCCGGGTTACCGCGGATGGCAGCAGGAATATTGGTTAAGCCATTGCGGGGATTTTTGCGCGATTGTGCAGTATGTTGGATGGAAAGAGATTGAGCATTTAGAGGAAGAACTCTCAGAGGATATTGAAGAGATTTGCAGTGGTGGACATTTCACAAAAGAGAACTTGAAACAATGGCTCGTGAACGGAGGAGACTTGCAAGGCTACCTCTTTCAATGCGTTCACTGCAAAAAGCATCGTTTACATATTGACGCTAGTTGATCATGGCAAAAGGACCTTCAGCAGGTCCTTTTATTTTTTATATAAAATGAGCGCTGAAAAACAGTAGAGCTGCTCTCCTCCTTGCTCACAGATCACCGCCACATTGTATTTGATGTCAATAATTTGGTCGTCGTCCATTCCTTTTAAAAAAAGATTGATTTCGCTTTGCAGATCTTTCTCGTGTTCTTCATCAAATACAGCTACCTTCAGCACATATGCCACTCTCCCTTCTCTTGCTACTCTATTTTTATGCAAATAGAGACGGACATATGAACAAAAAAAAGCCTTCCATCTTGTCGATGAAAGGACTTCTTTTTACAGCTTCGGTTTTGTTTCTCCTGTCCATGCAAGCATGCCGCCAACGACATTGGTTGCTTGATAGCCTTGGTCTTCTAAGAAATAGCAGACATTCTCACTGCGTTTACCAGAACGGCAAATAATATAATACTCTTGCGTCTTATCAAACGCATCTAGCTTCTCAGGAATATCGCCCATTCGAATATGGACTGCCTCTGGAATCATGCCTTCTGCTACCTCTTCATCCTCACGCACATCGACGAGTTGAATGGCTTCTTCTTGCGCTAGCTTTTGCTTTAATTCTTCTATTGAAATTTCTTTTACTGACACGACTCTCATCTCTCCTTTTATTCACGGTGACACCATTATAGCAAATCATACACATCACTGCGTATTCACCCGCTTGGATTGTAGGAAAGACGGGAATCGTTTCTTCACATCAACTGCCGGCTGCTCGCTTTCAAACTCTATCTTTTTAAATACTTGATAGGCTAGCCACATGTGGACATATGCGAGAATGCTGATGCTAAAAAACGGCACGATCCCTGGCAAATAAGCAAATAGGATAAAGAGAATAGCCGAGAAAACGAGCATAGAGAGCGTATATTGCAAATACGAGATGCCAAGCAGAAGGGAAAATTTCAAATAAAGACGCTTTTTCCAATCATAATGAGCCAGCAGCGGAAAGATATAAAACAAGCTGACAATAAACAGAAAACCAAAGATATAGATCGCAAAGCGAAGCACGTGTAAAAACCAACTCGTTGGATAAATATAAGCAAGGTCTACATAAATAATTGTCCCGATGATGACCAGCACCACTCCAATGACATTAGAGCGTACAAATTCTTCGCGGTATACTTTCCAAAAGGTTTGAAAGACGCTGAGTTGCTCATGCCCTTGTATCCACTTTCTCATCACAGAAAATAACGCTGTTGTTGCAGGCATGAAGCCAAAGATTCCAAGCCCAAGTAAAGTGAACAAAAGCCATAACAAATTCGTATAGGCAAGTCTCATCACCCACTCACACATGCGCAACATTCTGCTCATTGATCCATCATGGTCCATCTCTCTTCCCTCCTCTCTTTCTCGTTACACCGTCTCTTTTTGAAACAATTCTTCTATTTCAATCGGACGTTTTTCTGCAACTGAGCGCCACATGCCTTCGCCAAGTGCAATGGAATAAGCACCCGCCTCTGCTCCTGCCGAAATGTCATAAGGAATGAGCAGATCTTTTCCTAAAAATAAATCTGCTAATAATAGCGGATCTCCGCCTCCATGACCCCCTGATTGCTTCACAACTTCAATCGTTTCTTTTCCACCAAACATCGGGTAGTATGCAATGGTCTGTTCAGGGAATTGAAAAGGGATTCTCGATGGCACATGAAACTCATTTGTTTCAATCCGTCCCTTCGTCCCGTTAATCGCAAGCCGGTAGCCTTCATATGGCGCTGAAAATTGAATCGAGTAACTTAACAAAGCCCCCTGATCATAAGCCACTGACGCCACATATGTATCCTCAATATCAATTTCTTGATCAAAAATACAGGCATCAGGACGATAATTCGAGTATTGCTTTGACTGCTGCTCACCTGATTCAATATGGTCATCCTCCACCTTTGTGCGCTCTACCCGCGGATTCCACCTTGCTTCATAATGACAGGTATCTCTTACATGACAGGTTCCACAATATCGATTCTCTTCACCCTGCAAAGGATTCCAAGGACTTTCATCCCCATAATAATTCAGTGCGCCATAGGCAAATACTTGCTTCGGCTTTTGATCAATCCACCAGTTGACCAAGTCAAAGTGATGGGTCGATTTATGAATAGACAGACCGCCTGAATATTGACGCGAGCGGTTCCACCTTTTAAAATAACTGGCTCCGTGATACGTATCAATGAGCCAGCTTAACTCAACAGACGTGACCCTCCCAATCTTTCCATCTAAAATGAGCTCTTTTATCTTTCGGTGGAATGGATTGTAGCGATAATTAAAGGTGACGGTGACCTTCCCTTTGCTTTCTGCCTCTTTTTCCATCACCCGTTTGGCGTCTTTTGCTGTTGTGACCATCGGCTTTTCCGTTATGACATCCAGATCATGATCCAGTGCCTGCAGGATATATGTGACATGTGTATCATCTCGCCCCGCCACAATGACGATATCTGGTCTTGCTTCCTTCACCATCTGACCAAATGCATCCTCATGAAAAAATGAGACGCCCCTTAGTGATGGAAAACGCTCCTGACAAAGTGTATACCGCTTCTCATCTACATCTAAGAGCCCTGTAATCCTGTAATGCTCGTTAAAATCCTCGGTGAGCGGTTTGATAAACATATTGAAAGCACGGTGACTGAGCCCGCAAACGGCGACCCTTTTCACATTCCCCCACCCCTTTTTCTATTGGTTTTCACGAAGCTGCTTCATGAGAGACAGTGCCACTTTAGATTTCTCCGCATACACAGGTATGAAGGCGACCATATCTCGGTGTAATCGAAAGGTATAGCCATTTAGCTGCTTTGTTCCTTTCTTGATTTGGACCGCATAATCGACTGTATTTCCCGTCTTTGCATCTTCCATCGTATATGGTCCTGCCCCTTCGCCATCTACCCGCATCTCTTCAAGCAGCTGAAAGCTTTCAGGGTCATCATATGTTCTAAACATTTCTTCGGGGACAAACATCACGTCCCCCTCTTTTGCAGTTATTTCAACAAGAAGTTTTTCAGGAATTGCAGGGAAGATGTGAACATCGTATGTCTCCTGATTTGGTTGAAAAGCTTTCTCCACTAATTGGTCTTTCATTGCTTTTGACATGTCAGAAAAAATAAGGACATCAATCCCCTCTGTTTTCCCCTGACAGGCGGACAAATAAAAGGCAGCGATGAAGCTGAGGAGCCATGCCGCAGCCCTTTGATGCCGCCTCATACCTTTTGAAACACAGACAGCTTTTCTAGTTCAGTTAACGCCATAATAAAAGCGCCTGCTCCATGCAAATCATTCGTGCTCCGCTCTCTGCCAACGTAATAGTCATAAAATCCCGCAGATGTTCCAATACAAATATCGTTCACCGTAAAATCGCCGTTGTCTTTTTCCTCCGTTTTATATTCAATCAACCCTTGATACGCTTTGACCACGTGATCAACATATCGAAGACTGACATATCCTTCATTCATGGCTTTTGCCATCGCATACATGAATAGACATGACCCTGAGCTTTCAAGCCAGTTGTCGCTATGACTTCCTTTATCAATGATTTGATGCCATAGACCCGTTTCGTCGTCCTGATATTTTGCCACACTTTCCAGCATATCTGTCAGTGTGTCCTTCCACACTTTTCGTCCTTCATGTCCTTCTGGTAAATCTTCGATCATATCGGCTAACGCAAGGACATACCAGCCAAAGGATCTTGCCCAAAATTCTGGGGAACAGCCCGTCTGTTGATCAGCCCATGGCATCACTTTCCGTTCATCCCATGCGTGATAGTAAAGGCCCGTTTTTTCATCTTTGGTATGCTTTCTCATGAGATGCTCTTGATGGATGACCATGTCCACCAGCTCCAATTCTCCTGTCAACTGGGCATACTTTAAAGCAAAAGGTCCACCCATATAAAGACCATCTAGCCACATTTGATAAGCATAATTGTCTTTATGCCAGAAACCGCCCTCAGACGTGCGATTCAGCGTCCGATAAAGCCCCCGAAGCTTTTCTGCTGCCTTCACATACCGCTTCTCTCCCGTTCTTTCAATCAGCGGGAATAAAATGAGCCCTGCTTGAATGGCATCAAGCTCGTCTCTGCGGAATAACAGATTCCCATGGTCATCAATGAGTGAGTCTGCATAATTTTTCACATAATCAAAGTACGCCTCGTTTTCTGTTGCTTCGTAAAGCTTCATCACTCCGCAAAGGAAAACCCCTTGATGATAGTGCCACCTTCCAGCTGGCGGAAGTTCAATCGGTGTATACGCTTTCATTATTGTTTGTGCTAATTTCTCTGCATGCTCAAGCGGTGATCCCTTTTCAATCGATAATGTCATTGGTCTTCATCTCCCCTTTTAATAAATCCCTTCTTCTCCAAACTTCTTCGCTAAACGGTTTGCCATCATGACCAAAATAAGTCCAACGGCTGCTTTAAATAAACCAACAGCGGTACTATAGCTGAATTGTCCTTGCTTCAGACCAGCTGTATACACATACGTATCAAAAATCTCTGCGACTTCCCTGTTGGTCGCATTGAGTAATAAATAGACATGTTCAAATCCAAGCTCTAATGTATCACCAATTTTTAAAATGAGCAGTACAACAATGACACTTTTAATCGCAGGAAGGGTGATGTGCCACATTTGTCTGAGTCTGCCGGCTCCATCCATTTTTGCTGCTTCGTATAGCTGCGGATCTACTGCTGTAATCGCTGCAAGATAAATAATGGTTGACCAACCCGCTTCTCTCCAGATTACCTGCAAAATGTACATGGGTCTAAACCATTCTTGACTAAGAAGGAAGTTAATCTTTTCTCCTCCAAAGAAAGCAATCAATTCATTGATCAACCCGCCATCTACCGTTAACAAAACAAAAGATAAGGACACGACAATCACCCATGACATGAAGTGAGGAATATAAATCATTGTCTGAACAAATTTCTTAAACAGTGCCAATCTGACCTCGTTTAAAAGAAGGGCTAATAAGATCGGAATCGGAAAGAAAATCACGACATTCATGGCAAATAAAATGAGCGTATTTTTTAATAAGATGAAAAATGTTGGTTCTGTAAATAAGCGAATAAAGTGTTTGAAGCCAACCCACTCACTGCCAAGAATTCCGAGAAATGGCTGGTAATCTTGAAAGGCAATGATCAGCCCCCACATAGGGACATATTTAAAGACAAGAAAATAAAGGAGCCCTGGCAAAATCATTAAATACAGAAATTTTTGACTAAGTAATTGATTAAGTAAGCGCTTTCTCTTTTCTTTTTTCAAAGCTGCCGCAGGCACACCCTTGGCAGTGACATCCTGTGTTTTCACAGATAAAGCCTCCCCTCATGCTGATGCATGTGTTAACTGTATCTTAAGGATGAAAAATCCGTCTACAATCATATCATCAGATCATATTTACTCAGGGGAAGCTACTCAAAACGTTACATAAAACATAAGAAAATGATCCTAATCTCAGAAAATGATTATTGACAAACCTACCAGATTTTTGGATTAATAAACTAAGGGGAAAAGATTGTTTCGTTTGAAATGGGGGGTTTTATGAAAAGAAAGCAGTATAAATTTTATTACAAGCTGGTGACGTTTTTTTTCGTGCTTAGTACGATTCCTGTTATTATTGTCGGTATTTTTTCTTATCAGCATTCGCAAAAAACTGCACTCGAAAATATTTCAAATGAAAAGCTGGACAGCGTCAAACAAACGCAATCCAATATTGAGCATATTCTAAAGACAGTAGATCATTCTCTCACTCACTATGTCAGTTCGCCGCCTCTCCTTCAAACACTGGCAGAACCTTTAAATCCAGACCAATTCCAACTTTATAATCAAGTCCAGCAAGAACTGAATTACCTACAAACCTTCGACACCGATCTCTCCAATATTACACTTGTTAGTAAAATGGAAGATTGGTATATGAACAATTCTGGTCTTTATCATGTCTCAAACGGGGATCAAGAGAAAGCGTTAACCTCTTACCTCAATATTCCGAGTCATTCCAGCTGGGCACTTGAAGAAAATAATCCACTTGTCTCAACAAAAGAAGGAAAGACATCCTTTTGCAAATACAATGTGAATTTAATCAAGCAGCTTCCGATGAACAGTGTCCAAAAGAAGGGGATCGCCGTCGCCAGCATTCCAAGCTGCGTGATTGCTGACAACATGCCTGACTTCTCTCAATCTGATAGTATGTTTGTCATTGATACAAACGGAAAAGTGCTGCTACATAATCGAAAAGAACAAATTGGTGACTCGTTAAAAAATCAAGATTTCGTCAAACATGTCCTGTCACTTGAAGAACGATCCGGACAATTTGATATGAAAATCGATGAACTAAACTATCAAATTACGTTTCAAAAATCAGATTATAACGAATGGACATACTTATCCTTTGTCTCCATTCCAGAACTAAAGCAGCAAACGAAATCAATCGGGTGGATCACCTTTATTATTTGCTTTATTTTGTTAGCGCTTTCATTATTATTTTCATGGTTTGGCTCTAGACACTTTTATAAACCGATTCGCTTATTATACGAATCCTTTGCACGTAATGAGTCGTTTTTGCATAAACAGCCTTTCCAAAATGAATTTGAGCTCATCGAATCGAGCATTAAACAAATGAAAGATCAAAACAATGATCTAGAGGAACGGATTGAACAGCAAGTAACACACTTACAGCAATACTTTATGGTGCGGCTGCTGCTTGGCAAGCTGACGGAAGAAGAGATTCACAACCGATTTCAAAGTCTAGGCTTTCCTCGTGACTGGTCCCATTTATCCATGCTTGTGACCCAAATCGATACACTAAAAGGAACGCCGTATGAAAAAAAGGATGCAGACTTGCTTTTATTTGCGATAAATGGACTGATTGAGCAGATTATTCCGCTAGAGGAGCACCTTCAGCCGACCGTTGTCAATCAGCATCAAACGACGATTGTCCTCAATCAATCGAAGTCAGAAGAGGAATTTACTGAATATTTAAATCAATTAGCCGAAACAATTCAGCAGCGGATTGAGGAAGAGCTGGGCTTGTCGATCAGCATTGGGATCAGTCGCTCATTTAAAGAGCTCTCTATGGCCAAACATGCTTATATTGAGGGAAAAGAAGCCTTAAAATACAGGCTCAAAGCAGAGAAAAAATCCATTCTTTTATACGAGCATATTCAGCAAGGAAAGACGTTTAAGACTCATTTCCCAAAACAACTGCAGCATGATTTATTTGATGCCATTAAAGCAGGCGATCAAGGCAAGGCAGATCACTATTTACATGTCCTTCTGCAATCCATTTTTTCTAAAAATGCGGGACCACATGAGTACCAGATTGCTCTCGCTCGTTTTTTAAACAATCTCATTGAGCTGATGCATTTGCTAGGCATTGAATTGTTTGAAGTCGAAGATAATAAAATGCTCTATGATACGATCTTTGAGTTTAAAACGTTTGAAGATACAGAAGCGTGGCTGAAACATGAGATCATTCGACCCATCATTAATCAGCTCGGCGCGCGTGAAGACTCTCAATATAAAAATATCTCAGAGAAAATCATTCATATCATTCATCAAGAATTTGACTCAGATCTGACATTGGATGAAATCGCTACACGCCTGCACTACAATCCAAATTATTTAAGTAGTATTTTTAGAAAAGAAATGGATATCTCCTTTAGTGAATATCTCTCGTCTTACCGACATCATGTCGCCAAAAACTGGTTGGTAGAGACGGATATGTCGGTGAAAGAAATTTCGGAAAAGCTAAAATACAAAAATCCGCAAAATTTCATCCGCTCCTTTAAAAAGCTGGAAGGCACGACGCCTGGAAAATACCGTGATCAGAAAAAAGGCACATAAAGCAAAGTCCCGCTCTCACAAGAAGCGGGACTTTTTTATTTAAACTGTTCATTTAGGATACTGTCTTCCAGCACTGAAAGCGGCTCGCCATACACTCGTTCAATATGGGCTGCTCCCCAATCACATAACGCATTCAAAATTCGCTCAAGCGACTGTCCGTATTCACTTAATTCATACTCCACTTTAGGCGGCACTTGTTCATATACAATGCGGTTAATCACACCGTCATTTTCAAGCTCTCGCAGCTGCTGTGTGAGCATTTTTTGCGTGATATTTGGCATGAGGCGCTTCAGTTCACTCGTCCGCTTTTTCCCATGTGTTAAATGACATAAGATGACACACTTCCATTTCCCGCCGATCACTTCAAGCGTTGCTTCCACAGAGATATTATATTTCTTCTTTTCCAACGTCGCTTCACTCCTTTTGATGCTGTACAGGCACTTTTTAGTACCTATATTACAAAAAAGTACGTACTTTTTTTTCTGTCATCTATGTTAGATAATAACTCTTGCCGATCGGCTTCGTCTATCAAAATGTCATGAAAGAAGGATGTGAATCACGATGCAAAACAAACAAAATCACTTTGCCCTTCTCGCACTAGCGATTAGTGCATTTGCTATAGGTACAACTGAATTTATCTCTGTAGGTCTCCTGCCGATGATCTCAGAGGACTTTGGCGTGAGTGTCAGCCAGGCCGGCTGGACCGTTTCTTTATATGCGCTCGGTGTTACTTTTGGCGCACCAATTCTAACCTCACTTACGTCAACGATGAAAAAAAGACATTGCTTTTGCTCATTATGCTCGTCTTTTTGATCGGAAATACACTCGCCACGATTGCCCCGACTTTTTCTGTACTCTTAATCGGACGAGTGATTTCAGCCCTATCACATGGCGTATTTATGTCGATTGGCTCGACCATTGCCGCAAGCCTTGTGGTGAAAGAAAAGCGGGCAAGCGCTATTGCCTTTATGTTCACTGGTTTAACAGTCGCTACTGTGACCGGTGTGCCATTCGGTACGTTTCTTGGTCATGAGCTCGGCTGGCGGACGTCATTTGGTGTGATTGTCATGATTGGCCTAATCGCACTGATTTCTAACTATTTCCTTGTTCCGTCTCAATTGAAACAGGGCGTGAAAACAACGTTTAAGGATCAAGCAGCCTTATTAAAGTCGAAAAGAATGTTGCTTTTATTTGTCATTACTGCTACAGGGTATGGAGGAACCTTTGTCGTCTTCACCTATTTATCCCCTCTCTTACAGCATGTGACAGGTCTTGCGCCTGGAACAGTTGCCTTGATCCTGCTGTTATACGGGATGACCATCGCCGCTGGGAATGTCATTGGCGGAAAAGCAGCGAATAAACAGCCAATGAAAGCACTGATTTATATATTTATCATTCAAAGTCTCATCTTGTTTATCCTTAGCTTTACTGCTGGATTTATGGCACTCGGGATTGGAACTGTAATGCTGATGGGACTGTTTGCTTTCATGAACGTACCCGGCCTTCAAGTTGCCGTCGTTGATTTTGCAGAAAGGTATACACCCGGAGCTGTCGATGTTGCTTCCGCTCTTAATATCGCTGCCTTTAATGCAGGTATCGCCATTGGTTCATTTTTAGGCGGCATCGTGACAGATACCCTTGGGCTTGTGCATACCGGCTGGGTTGGCGGCATCATGGTGCTCATGGCGGCCATACTCACGATGGTGAGTCATCAAATCGAACAAAAAGAATACAAACAAACCATGTAAAGGAGTCTTTCATATGAACGATTTACAAAGTACAAAAACATTAAACAACGGCGTCCGCATGCCAGGATTTGGTCTTGGGGTCTTTCAGGTTGAAGAGGGAACGGAATTAATTGAAGCTGTTAAAACAGCCATTCAATTAGGATATCGCAGTATTGATACAGCTTCTATTTACGGCAATGAAGAAGGTGTTGGACGAGGCATACAACTTGGTCTAGCAGAAACAGGCCTTCGCCGCGAAGACATCTTTGTGACATCCAAAGTGTGGAATGCCGATTTAGGATATGAAGCGACACTAAAAGCATACGAAGACAGCCTGAAAAAACTTCAGCTTGATTATCTTGATCTGTATTTAATTCACTGGCCAGTTGAAGGGAAATACAAGGAAGCATGGCGCGCGCTTGAAACGCTGTACCGTGAAGGAAAAGTCAGAGCCATCGGTGTGAGTAACTTTCAGCCGCATCATCTAGACGAATTATTGACAGATGCGGACATCATTCCAGCAATTAATCAAGTCGAGTTTCATCCAAAACTCACGCAGGAAACGCTGTTTACGTATTTGAAAACACATGGCATCCAAATGGAAGCCTGGTCACCACTTATGCAGGGAGAGCTGCTGCACCACCCGCTGATCACGGAGCTTGCGGGCACATACAGCAAAACACCTGCTCAAATTATTTTGCGCTGGGATGTGCAAAAAGGCGTCATTACGATTCCTAAATCAACGAAAGCCCATCGTTTACAAGAAAATGCCGATATTTTTGATTTTGTCCTATCTGATGAGGATATGAAGCGCCTGTCTGACTTAAATGAAAATAAACGAATTGGTCCTGACCCAGACAACTTCGATTTTTAATGAAAACACCCCCGCTTTTTACTAAGCGGGGGTCTTCATGTTCATCATTTTGATTTTTTAAAGGAAGCTTCATATTCTTCTATGATTTTATTTCCACCATTTGATTTCCACTTCTCTACATCTTTCTTAAATTGTTCTTCGTTGATATCACCAAGAATGAACTTATAGGTCGCATCATCGATGATTTTCTTCAATTCATTTCCTCGCTCTGATGCTGTTTCTGAATACAGGCTTTCAGCAGGGTTAGCGACAATGATGTTTTTATTGTCTTCTTCCAGCTCTTCATATTTTGTACGAACTGCATCGCCTTTATTTTTCAAGTAACGTTTATCAATCCCTACGAGGCTGACAAGCGGCTGTACATCTGTCTGCCAGCTTTTCACTTGGCTTTCTTCCCTCACAAATGTATTTCCATCTTGTTTGTTATAATGCTTTCCATCAATCCCGTATGTCATGAGACCATACACGTCTTCTTCTGCAATGCGGTCAAAGAAAGCCAAAATTCTCTTTAACTCTGCTTCTGATTTGACGCTTGTTTTTGGGAAGGCGAAGATGCCATTATGGCCGCCTGATGCCCATACACGTTCTTTTCCATCTGGGCCTTTGATTCGGTTGATAATATCCACTTCCATGTTTTTATCTGTTGCATCATCTCTTAAGTTCACTGCATCTACCATATTTCCTACATAGATACCCGCTTTTCCTTGTGAGAACAATTCTTGCTGCTGCGTTTTGCTTGTGACTGGGAAGTCTTTGTTTATATAACCATTGTCACGCAGCTTTTTCATATATTTCATTGTATTCATATACTCATCTGTCATAAAGTCTGGCGTAAATTTGCCGTTTTCCTCTTTCCAATCTGTTGGCATTCCTTCATAAGAACCAAGCGTTTTAAATGCACCGTAAATCAAATCGTTACGGTCTGTAAAACCAATCGTATCGTCCTTGCCATTTTTGTTCGGATCTTTTTCAGTAAATGCCTTGGCTACTTCATAAAGGTCATCCAGCGTTTTTGGTGTATCCAAATTTAAATTTTCAAGCCAATCCTTTCGAATGACAATCCCTTGTCTTGAAAGTGGTCTCTCTCTATAAATGCCATAAAGCTTCCCATCGATTGAGGCATTTTTATTAATCAGTTCGTTCATCTTACTTAAATTTGGATAATCCTTTAAGTATGGACCGATTTCCCAGAACATGCCAGATCTGAACGCATTGATAGCAGATGAATTCTTAATGTCTTGAATCGTCACAATTTGCGGGAGGTTCCCTGCGGCAAGTGCTGAATTTAAACGGTCTTCTTTCACCGCATCAGGCACCCACGTAATATCAAGCTCTGTATTTGTGAGCTTCTCAATCTCTTCTAACACTGAATCTTTTGGCGGCTGCTGATGATACAAAATCGCCATCCATGTCAGTTTCACCTTTTTGTCTAAATCAACCTTTTCATCTGATGAGCTTGCTCCTTTACTTGAACAAGCTGACAGAATACCGCTTGCGGCAAATAACAAAACAAAGGCAATCAGCCATAATTTCTTTCTCCCCATAAGATCCCTCCGTTATTCCATCTTTTTAACCCTTTACAGAACCTAGTAATGCCCCTTTGTTGAAATGCTTTTGAATAAATGGATAGACAAGCAGAACGGGAATGGTCGCCACGACGATGACCGCCATTTTAATGGTTTGGTCTGGCGGCGGTGTTGATGAGCCCATATCTGACATATCTCCCTGCATACCGCTTGATACAATGACGATTTGTCTTAACAGGACCTGAATCGGCCATTTCACTGAATCGTTTAAATATAAAATGGCTGTCATGTACGTATTCCAATACGTCACGGCATAAAAAAGTGAAATCGTCGCAATAGCTGGCAAAGAAAGTGGCAGTACAATTTTAAAGAAGATCCCTAAGTCGTTACAGCCGTCCATCTTCGCTGATTCTTCAAGGCTTGCCGGAATGTTTTGAAAGAAGTTTTTCAAAATGATCAAATTGAATGCATTGATGGCCACTGGCAGAATGAGTGACCAGTAAGTATCAAGCAGCCCTAGTGTTTTCACGACAATAAACGTCGGAATCATCCCTCCGCTAAACAGCATCGTGAAGACAACGAGAAACATGAGGGTTCTTCGGCCCTTTAGCTCTTGACGAGACAGCCCATACGCCATGAGTGAGGATAAAAACATGCTGACCGCTGTTCCAACGAGTGTCACAAGAATGGATACAATCAGGCTGCGATACACAATATCTGTAGAAAAGATATAGCGATAGGCCTCTAGAGAAAACGTCGTTGGAAACAAAATAAACTTCTTTGAGATGACCTCTTCTACTGTCGCAAAAGAGGCGGCAATGACATGGATGAACGGGAGCACACATATTAATGCGAACATGAGTAGAAAAGAGTAATTAAATACATTGAACAATCGGCCTTTAATAGAACGATCTATGTTCATCACGCCCTTTCTTTGTAAGCGTTATCATTTCGTCTGAACATAAGCTGCAGCCTTTGACGATATCGTGATTAAAATGTAACAAACGGGGGAAGAAAGCGTCTATAATCATCATGACAGACCACAGAGATGATCATGCCATTCGTGCTTTTAGCCTCATCAATGAAAAGAAAAAGATCATGAGCTAATGTCATGATTATGCCCTATGCCTGATCGTTTTCTTTCAGAATTTCTGCCGTATTGACATCTGGCCTGTAGCCTAACTCCTGCTTCGTTTTCTCAGTAGACCAAGGTTTTCCTTCGTTTTCTGATACGGCATAATAAGTCCCGAATGGAACGTCCGTTTCGATGGCAGCCTTGATCATGCCGAAAAGGTCTTCATGTGAAAGAAGCGTTCGTTTCGTTCTTTTTTTGGTGTGCAATCCTTCCATCTCATCTGTCACGACGGTTCCAATTCTCAAATTGATGACAGACATACCTGTTTGATCGTGAAACAAACGCCCAAGCTGTTCGGAAGCAAATTTTAAAATGCCATACACATTTTTCGTTGCTGGTACATCATCAGTCGTAATTTCTCGCCCTAGTAAGGAGTGACCATCTTTTTCATATCGATCTGTCACATGATTACTGCTTGCAAAAATGACTTTTGGAATGCTTAACCGGGCCGCTGAACGAAACATATCATACGTGCTTTTCCAAAACACATCATTCATTTTTGCAAACTCCTTTTCATTCATCACATCATGCGTCATGTCTATGTTTAAAAGATGAATGATCACATCTGTATCTCTTGGAATGGCTTGAAACAACTCCTCTTCAATTGCCGCATTTGCAAAAACGACTTCTTCTACACATCTTGTTTGATCAATGATGGTCAGGTCATACTCCGAAGAGAGCTCTTTAGTTAATAAACGTCCGATGACACCACATCCGCCAATCATGGTGATTTTTTTCATCTGTTTCCTCCTTCATCTTCTATCGGAGTAGTATGTCCATGCCGTCTATTGATTACAGCCACTTTTTCAAAAAACGTGTAGCCTCGTGGCGCATAGCAGCCGTTTCAAAATGACCTGCATGTAGACCTATAAGCTGATAACGTTCCTTTAAGGAAGCAGCTTGATAGGCTTGACTTAATGTCTGTTGAATTCGTCCAACACCTTCAGCAGGAGTAAGCTGATCATGCTTTCCAACTAAGCTTAAATGCGGTCTTGGGAAAATCATTTCTTGGATGTCAGCTGCTGTAAAGTGCTTAGCTAAGCTCGGTACATAATAGTAAAAACCGTGTCTATCTAAATGATTTGTTTCAATCAATGTGTGATGATCAACCTGTGCGCAAAGATCCACACACACACTGACCCTCTCATCAAGTGCTGCCGTCCACCATGAAAGAAGGCCGCCCATTGACATCCCAAAAACAGCTAAACGCTCTGGGAGTACATCAGAGCGGGACAGCAAATAATCAATTGCACACATGCTCTCATACAGCATCATGCCCCACATCACTTTTCCTGTTAACAGCATTTCTTTGAAAATTTCACTTTCTGTTCTTCCCCTTCTTTCACCAAATCCCGCATGATCAATCGCCAACACACTATAGCCCTTTGAAGTGAATTCTTTTGCGTATGAAGGCGCTTGCAAATAATGAGCCCCCTTCAATAACTCTTCTTTCCCATCCACATAATTCCCACCATGAGAATGCTGAAACAAGACAACAGGCCTTTTTTTTACTGTATCTTTCGGCTTCACAAAGTAAGCCGGAACTTCCTCCACCCCATGAATAGAGAGAATGAGTGTTTCTACTAAGTACGATTCACGTTCCTCAATCTTTAACGTATACGCCTCCACACGATGGCGCTCCGGCATTTCCCCTAATAAACTGAGCAGTTGTTCACGTTTGCTTTCCTTTTCCATTGACGTCACTCCTCATTTTCTTGATCAACTTGTTAAATACGAGATTGATGGAGGAATTACCTTGTTTTCGACAAAATTATGTCCCGGGAAATAAACAACACCCATCGGCTGATACCGATGGGTGCGTTCATTAGTTCGCGACAATATTGACAAGTTTTCCAGGAACCGCAATCACTTTACGGATTGTTTTCCCTTCAAGCTGTTCTTTTATCCGTGCATCATTTTTCGCAAGCTCTTCTAGCTGCTCTTTTGTTGCATCAGCAGGAACCGTTAATTTTGCTTTCACTTTTCCATTTAGCTGTACGACAATTTCCACTTCATCATCGACAAGTTTTGACTCATCATATTGCGGCCATGCTTCATAAGAAATAGACCCTTCATGACCAAGTTTATTCCAAAGCTCTTCCGCTACATGCGGTGCAATTGGAGAAAGAAGTTTCACAAAGCCTTCTGCATATTCTTTCGGCAGTGTGTCAGCCTTGTATGCATCGTTGATGAACACCATTAATTGTGAAATCCCAGTATTGAAACGTAAGCCTTCATAATGATCTGTTACCTTCATGACGGTTTCATGGTAGCTTCGCTCTAATGGCCCGCCAGATTGCTCTGTCACTTTATCACTGATGGAGCCATCTTCATTTGTAAACAGACGCCATACACGATCTAGGAAACGACGAGCACCATCAAGACCTGTTTCAGACCAAGCAATTGACGCATCTAAAGGCCCCATGAACATTTCATACAGTCTTAATGTATCTGCACCATGAGATTCTACGATATCATCTGGGTTGACAACATTCCCTTTTGATTTACTCATTTTTTCATTATTTTCACCAAGAATCATTCCTTGGTTGAACAATTTCATGAACGGTTCTTTTGTTGGAACAACACCAATATCATACAAGAATTTATGCCAGAATCGTGCATATAGCAGATGAAGCACAGCATGTTCTGCTCCACCAATATACACATCAACCGGAAGCCATTTCTTCAGCTTTTCAGGCGATGCAAGTTCTTCTGTGTTATGTGGATCAATATAACGTAAGAAGTACCAGCAGCTACCTGCCCATTGTGGCATCGTATTCGTTTCACGGCGGCCTTTCTTACCTGTTACAGGATCTACAACCTCAACCCAGTCTTTAATATTGGCTAAAGGTGATTCACCTGTTCCGCTTGGCTTAATCTCAGTCGTCTTAGGCAAAATCAGTGGAAGCTCTTCCTCTGAAACAGCTGAAGATGTTCCGTCCTCCCAATGAATAATTGGAATTGGCTCTCCCCAGTAACGCTGACGGCTGAACAGCCAGTCTCTTAAACGATAAGTGACTTTCTTTTCACCTTTTTGATGTTCTTCCAGCCATGCAATCGCTTTTTCAATTGCTTCTTCTTTCCCTAAGCCGTTTAAGAAATCAGAGTTGATGTGCTTTCCATCACCTGTGTAGGCTTCTTTGTCAATGTCTCCACCTTCGACAACCTCTTTGATGGGAAGATCGAATGTTTTGGCGAATTCATAATCACGCTCATCATGAGCAGGAACTGCCATAATCGCTCCAGTGCCATATGTGGCTAACACATAATCTGCAATCCAGATCGGCATCTTTTCCCCATTCAATGGATTGATGGCATAAGCACCTGTGAAAATGCCCGTTTTCGTTTTAGCAAGATCTGTTCGCTCTAAGTCACTCTTAGATTGAATTTCTTTGATATATGCTTCAACTGCTTCTTTTTGAGCAGCTGTTGTAATTTTTTCAACTAGTGTATGCTCTGGTGCAAGAACGGCATATGTTGCACCAAATAGTGTATCAGGACGTGTTGTAAACACAGTAAACTGTTCGTCATGTCCTTCTACTTCGAAGTGAACATGTGCACCTTCAGAACGTCCAATCCAGTTGCGCTGCATGTCTTTGATGCTTTCAGGCCAATCAATGTCTTCTAAATCTTCTAATAGCCTGTCCGCATATGCTGTAATTTTTAGCATCCATTGCTTCATTGGACGTCTTTCAACAGGATGTCCTCCGCGCTCACTTTTCCCATCAATGACTTCTTCATTTGCAAGGACTGTACCAAGTGCTGGGCACCAGTTTACAGGTACTTCATCAATATACGCCAATCCTTTTTCGTACAATTTCAAGAAAATCCACTGCGTCCATTTATAATAATTCGGATCTGTCGTGTTAATTTCTCGATCCCAATCATACGAGAAGCCCAATGATTGAATTTGGCGGCGGAAATTATTAATGTTCTCTTCTGTAAATGCAGCTGGATCATTTCCTGTATCCAGCGCATATTGTTCCGCTGGAAGACCAAATGCGTCCCATCCCATTGGATGAAGAACATCGTATCCCTGCATACGTTTCATACGTGATAAAATATCCGTTGCTGTGTATCCTTCAGGATGCCCTACATGAAGCCCTGCTCCTGATGGATAAGGAAACATATCTAGCGCATAAAACTTTGGCTTATCTTCCGAGTCAGATGTGGCGAATGTTTTATGTGTCAGCCAATAATCCTGCCACTTCTTTTCAATTTCCCGATGCTGAAAACTCAATGTGAAAACCTCCTTTAATGTGTACGGCTTTATCTGCACAGATGACCACTGCAAGAATTCAGATTTTTCTAAAATCAACAAAAAACCCTCATCCCTAGAAAGGGACGAGAGATTTTTTGGTTCCCGCGGTACCACCCTTGTTAGCGTCATGAACTGTTCATACGCTCACTTAATATCTTTAACGCAGACATGCGACAGAAGCTTTAACGCAACTGCAACTCTGAGGCGAGTTCAGAAGCAGATTTGATTGACTTTCACCAGCCGTCAATTCTCTAAAGACAAATACTGCTTTCCTACTACTCCTCTTCACTGTTCTTATCGTAACCGTCATCTAAGTAGTATTTTATAGAATTATGATCATAAGTGCAAGCAGGTTTGTATACAATGGGAATGTACCCTAGACTAGGGTAAAGTGAGGATATTATTCGTGTGGAGATCGGTTATGACGGTTGGAGCCTGCATCCTGTGAACGTTCTTCTCTCACAAAATCGAAGCTTCGCAGAACTGCTTCTCCTCCGTAACCTGAAATAATGGATAAGATGATCAAGTGCAGACTAGATTCGGGATTTGAGGATAAGACAAGCAGTGTAGCAGCAATCATCCCAACGAGCCAATCTTCAATAAACCCTAGATAAATAAACTTCTTTGTCATTCTGGGCTTCTCTAGCCTGCCTTTTTTCTTTACGTGACCGAGAATGCCCATGACCCCTCCAATGGCGCAAGCAATAATGACTTGTTGCAGCATTTTCATCACCTTCCTAAAGCCCTTAGAATAGTAAAGCGACTTCAGGCTGTCCAGCCCCCTGTAATGCCATTCTGCTGTTCCGTCATAATCCATGTAAAAGGTCTATTCTCTCTAACGAAGAAAAAAAGCTTGTTTCTTCCATTATATGTGAATGACCCAAAAACAATCTTGATGCATTGGAATCATTTTTACCTAATCCATATTAACTATTTTTGTCATTTTATGAATTATCCTCAAATGATCCCTTCTTTTTCTAATGAAAAGTCTCCTTACTTACTCTATTCTAATGGAGGACAAACTATGATGACAAATTTAACAAAGCGATTGCAATCATTGAAACAGAACATATGTTATGTTACGTTTAAAAAGAATTCATTTGGTTTCAAAAAAACCATCTTAAATGTCTAATAGTAGCAGCAAAGGAGGGTAATATGGTCAGCTCGAACATCTTCGGCTTGCAAAAACAGCTTGAACTCATAAAAAAAGCGCTAGATCATGCGCGGATTGGTGTTGTCATTACAGACCCTTCTTTAGAGGATAACCCTATCGTTTATGTGAATCATGGCTTTACACAAATGACTGGATACAAACCAGATGAGATTCTTGGACGTAATTGTCGATTCCTCCAAGGAAAAGACACAAATCAAGAGCAACTTGCCTTAATACGTCACGGAATTCAAAACAAAACACCTATTACCACACAGCTCAAAAATTATAAAAAAGACGGTACTTTTTTTTGGAATGAACTCAATATAGATCCTCTATACATTGAACAAGATGACAAAACATTTTTTATTGGCTTTCAAAAGGACATTACAAAGCAGAAAGAATATGAACAACTCCTAGAAGATTCCTTACAGGAAGTCACCTCTCTGTCGACGCCAATTGTCCCAATCAAAAATGGTGTTTCCGCTCTTCCACTCATCGGAAAATTATCAGAAGAACGCTTTGATGCCATCGTCGCGAAGTTAACTTGTATATTAGAAGATTCAAAGGATGATTATTTAATTGTCGATCTTTCTGGTTTAATCGATGTCGATGATTCCGTTGCAGCCCGAATTTTCAAACTGCATCACCTGCTGAACTTAACTGGAACTGAACTCATCATCACTGGGATCAAACCACAGCTTGCGATGAAAATGAAAGACTTAGATACAGACTTCCAGAATACGATCACTTACTTAACAGTAAAAGAAGCAATCAAAGGATTGGCATTAGCTGAAAACCCTGTATAAACAGGGTTTTTTTAATTGAACCGCTCCCCAAAATGGAAAAATGAGGTATGATAGGTATAAATAGCGATATAGGGGGGCTGCCAGATGATGATGTTACTCATCATAGGTCTTTTATGTATTTGTTTCGCCATAGGATATGCCGTGAATTTCTTATTACTCAAACACCAAAATCAACCAATCTTTTCAAAAAAACTCTTCTATCCTTTTTTGACCATTGGTCTTGTTTTTTCTATTATGTCATTACCGTTTGCCGGCACAGGTGCTCCGAAAGCACAAGCAGATCCATCTTCTGAACAGCTGCTGAAAGAGCAAAAACAATTAGCATCTGATATTTCTCGTCTAAAGGAAGACAAAGAAACGCTGACGGCCTCTTTAGAAGACGTGACCAAAGAAAAAGAAAAGCTATCCAAGAAATTAGAAAACATCACCTCCGAAAAGAAGACAGTCAAACAGCAAGAAAAAACCATCCATGAGCTTGAAGAGAAAATAGACAAGCTCACCTCTACAAACGAAACACTCAAAAAAGAACACCAGAAAGTAAACAAAGACACCACGTCATCGGCCCAGCGATCTGCTCCTAAAGATGATGGGGCCAATACTAGCGGTCATGAGTCACAAAAAGAAACAAAAAAAGAATCTACCGCCTGTAATATTAAAGGAAGTGTCAACGGCATCTATCACACACCGAGCAGCAGATACTACTCACGGACAAAAAACGTGACCAAAATGTTCTGCTCCGTAGAAGAAGCTGAGCGTGCAGGGTACCGGGCACCAAAGCAATAGACATCTTTTGACGATAAAAAAACCTCCTGTCAGCCCAATATAGGTACAGGAGGTTCTTCTTTAAATTTCTCTTCTTAATGCTGTTAATACATTCGTTTTTGTCGCCTTACGTGCTGGATTGAGTCCAGAAATAATGGCAACTCCTGCACTAATCACTGTTGCTGTGACCACAAGGCTTAGCGGTATATAGGAGAAGGTGATCGAGAATTGATCGCTTGATGCTCCCTCAGACATGGAAGACAAAATCGCTGGAATGATTAAATTCACTGCAAAACTAACGATGTACGAGATGATAATCCCGATGATCGATCCAATCACCCCAATATAAGCACTTTCCATGAGGAACATTCGCTTAATAATGGAAGGATTCGCACCGATGGCTTTCATGATCCCAATCTCTTGTGTCCGCTCTGTAACGGCCATTGTCATCGTATTGAAAATGCCAATCGCCGAAATAATGACCGCAATACATCCAACAAAGATGAGTCCAATTTTAAAGACTGTAAAGAACATATCCATTCCTTCAAGCTGATTCGTCACAGAGATGACTTGATAGCCGTCATCTGTCAGCTTATCTGTGAGCGCACCGACATTGTCGAACTTATCAGCATAGACAGACGTCATTTTTTCGACATTTCCTGCATCAGGAGACAGATCGAGCACTTGACTAAATTCTTTTTCATAAGCATTCGGAATAAGAATTTTATGATCCTGCTGCCACTCCAAATTCGGTTTCTTCAATACACCGACGACACGGAAATCGAACGTCTTTTCTTTCACCACTTCATTTTCTTCATTCAGTTTTGGTACCTTGATTTGAATGACTTTGTTTAAAATTTCCTTCGTATAGCCTTTTGGCTCTTCCGGTGTCTCTTCACCATTTGATGTCTGATTCATTTCTTTTTCATAGTCTTTTCGTTCTTTTTCCGTCCAAAGTTGTTCTGCCATTTGATACCCAACTACAATTTCATTCGCCGATGTTGGGACTTTTCCACGGTCTAGTTCAAGGCCTGCCTCTTTTTCTTCTTTCATATCTGTCAGTACAGCCTGCGTATCACTTGAGCGATTATCGAGCTCGACGTGAACCGATGGAATGATTGACGTTCTCGCAACGACAGATTTCGCATGATCATATTTCTTTAAATCGTCAACCTTGACGTCACCTTTTTCTTTGCCTAACACTTTAATTTCTGTGATAATTTGTTGTTTCATGATTTCATCTTGAGCCGATTTTTGCAGACCAAAACCAACTGACGCTAGAACGATTAAGAAAGAGCATGCCATTGTCGTTGCAAGTATGGTCATAAACACACGCAATCTATTTTTCTTCATATTTCTTCTGATGAATTTGACCTGATCTCTAAATTTCAATGGACTGATCCCCTTTCTTTAATACACCATCATGAAGCTGGAACGTTGTGTCTGCGATTGAAGCGACTTCATCGTCATGTGTAATGATGACAAATGTAATTCCTTTTTCACGATTAAGCTGTTGGATAAAGGCTAGAATTTCGCCTTCAGTTTCTGAATCCAGACTGCCTGTTGGCTCATCCGCTAAAATAATAGACGGATTAAGGATCAAGGCTCTTGCAATACTCACACGCTGCTGCTGTCCACCTGACAGTTCATTAGGATAATGTCCTGCGTGATGTTCCAGTCCAACTCGTTTCAGCATTTCCTTTACTTTCACTTTTCGCTCAGACGGCTTCACACCTTTTAAAGTGAGCGGAAGTTCAACGTTCTCATATGTTGTTAAACTCCCGATCAATTGAAAGCTTTGAAAGATAAAGCCAAAATGATCTAACCGAAAGTCTGCCCATTCCTTCTCATTAAAGCCGGTCACATTGGTGCCATCAACCATAATTTGTCCGCTTGTTGGCGTAATATATCCCGATATTAAATTCAGTAAAGTTGATTTCCCCGAACCGCTTCGTCCGACGATACATGCAATTTCGCCTCTTTTAATAGACAAATCAATGTCTTTGAGCACAGGAATCTCGTTCTCCCTGCCCTTTTTCCCAATTTTAAACACATGATCTAACGATTGAATTTGAATCATCTCTACTCCCCTGCTCTCTGTTTATCTTTTTCGATAGATTAAGAAATAACTCGTCAGTGCGCCTACAGCTCCACCGATGCACATACCAACAAAATATCCAACTAATGAATCTGAGGAGAAACCAACCCAGCCAAACCCTAAGACGCCAAACACGATCACCATAATTTGAATTGGGCGATCCATTATTGAATAAAGGAAGAATCGGCCATTTCGTTCAATTGGATGTTTAATAAAGCTAAACAAGCCAATAAGGTAAAATAGCAACATCATGACAATTGGAACGATGTATTCTTCACCATTGAACCAAAGCGGATATTCCTGATAAAAACTGTTAGCTGTAATATAAGTAATGGGGGAAATGGGCGTGATCAAAAAATTAAAGATTTTATCCAGCCACATCCCGCTTGTTTTAAAGATAAAATCTAAATGAAGGATTGGTAAACCAATCACTAAGTAAGGTAAAATAGCTGTACTAAATCCAACGATTGCTTGAGAAATAGCACTCCCTGTTAAAGCACCTGCTGCAAAAAACAAACTATAGATCATCAAGGCTGACAACAGTGCAAAAACATAAAGACTGTTGAATCCAGGTGTCTCTATTGGCCCAAGACCTAATTTTAATAAATAAATGAGAAGGTATGAAACAGCATGAACACTTGCAATAATTCCAGCACCTAAGAAAAATTTTGTGTGAAAGATGGAACTTCTACTAAACGGCAAGGATACGGTAAAGTCCATCTGCCCTTTATTTCTTTCAAATCCTAGCTGAATCACAGCAAAAAATACGCCCATGACCCATGAAAGTGAGAGAAATGCGTCCGTCTTAAAAATATAAGTGAATGTTGTTGTATCCATTAGACAGTCTCGGTTTTCCAAACAATCTTGAAAGGTTGAGTAATCCATTAAGAGGGATAATGGCGTCGCAAAGACCGCAACAAGCATCACTAAAATGAATGTCAGCTCAGACTGCTTCCATTCCTTATATAACAATTGCCGCTTTACCATCTGCGTTTCCCTCCAAACTTTGCAATGAATACTTCTTCTAAATTTACAGGCAGTTCATGCCAGACTTTTGGTTCAAGCGATTTCAAATACTCTTTTGCTTCTTCATCTGTTTTGAGTACAAGTGCTGTATAGAACACACCCGCTTGATCTAAGATGGCAACGCCTTTTTTTCTAATACTTAAGTTCATATCCTCTTCAAATGCCATCTGGATTTTAACGTAGTCATTCTTTAATTCGTCTAAATCCATAACACTTGTGAGCTGATTTCCTTCCAAAAACCCGATTCGGTTACACATACGCTCAATATCCTCTAAACGGTGAGATGTAATTAAAATCGTTGTTTGTCGTTCTGCCACCTCGTCAATCATCAGCTGAAGAACGTCATTTCTTGTGACTGCATCAATCCCATCTGTCGGCTCATCTAACAAAATGACTGCTGGTTTGATGGCAAAACTTAAAATGAGGGACAGCTGTTTCTTTAAACCTGTCGACAATTCACGGTATTTCACTTTTTCCGGAATCTCATACCGGTTCACAAGCTCATTGGCATATGTCACGTCAAACTTTGGATACAGTTGTTTTAACAGCTTCACAAGCTGTCCATAATTGTACCGGTCAAAGTAGGGATTTACGACTGGCATATACACAATATTTTGCTTCACTAACGAGTGGTCTTTTACGAGTACATCTTTAAAATAAATCTCTCCTTCATCTGGAAGAAGGATTTGCTGAATCAAGCGAAGAAGTGTTGTTTTACCAGAGCCATTCCGGCCAAGCAGGCCAAAGATCTCTCCTTCGCCTATCTTGAAGGAAACGTTGCTGAGTACTTCACGTCCATTTAATTTCTTTGATACATTTCTGACCTCAATCAACTTGGTTTCCTCCTTTTAGACTTGAGCCGATCTCCTCCAACCACTCTTTGAGTTGATGAATATCAATACCGGCATAATGAGCTTCAATAATGAGTTGCCTTAATTGCTCCTTCATCTCTAACACCTTCCCTTCATTCAGCTTTAACTGTGCACCTTCTGTCACATACGTTCCACGGCCTCTTAATGTTTCAATAATTCCTTCCCGTTCAAGCTCTTTATACGCTTTGCTGACGGTGTTTGGATTCGCAATAATAATGGTGGCAAGCTCTCTCACAGAGGGCAGTTTGTCACCTGGTTTCATCACGCCTTTTAAGCACAAAATTTTTAACTGCTCAATGATTTGTTCATATATTGGTGCAGCGCTTCTTGGATCTATTTGAATCATGATGGCTCCCTCTTTTCTCATTCATGCTTTTGCAGTCCTATCGCTTGATCATGTCCTTGCATTAAAGGGACCGAATTTGGAATAAAATCTTTTTGAACTTCAAAACCAATGAAAACGAGAACGAAAAAAAATGTACATGCTAACGCAACAGCCAGCACCATCCACTTTAAATTGATTGGTTTTTTTTCTTTTTTCATGGTTAAACACCTTTCTTCACGTTTAAGTGTCTGTAGTGTATTAGTTGACGTAGTACACTTAATACAATATAGACACTTAATTGAAAAGTCAAGAGACTCTAGAAAAAAATAGGCAGACGAACCAGATAAAATGACGAAGCTACTTAAAAGCTTTCGGAAGCCAGGTTTGCTTCTGGTTTAGGGTGTTCAACACGTTAATAACTTTCATAATCGCCTGAAAAAGTGCATAATAAAAGACCCCGAATATTGAGGTCTCTACAATGTTTTAATTAGATACTATTCCTTTGTTTTTGGACTTGCTTTTGAACAGGATTAGCACCCACCATACTAATAAAAATATATAGCCTATAACTGTAAAGATAGACCAAACTGCCCCCTGTCGCAATTGACTAAATAAGTGTTCAAATTCATTCATTCCTTCTACTCTACCAATGCTATTTATCAGGCTAATCATCGGAATTGTAACAGTAAATACAATGGTTAGAATGGACAATCCCCTATGTTTATTTTTCACAACACTGAATATTGCGGTTCCTAATGTTGCTAAGAAAAACAAGTAATATAATGCCCAAAACCAATCAGGAAGAGTCTCCAACATTTCTTCTACCCCCTTGAAGATATTTGCAATTTCTATATATAACATACTTTAACAGAACAAAAACCTATTACAAATATATATCCAAAAACAACAATCTTTGCGAAAACAGCCAAAAAATAAAAACAGACCCTTAAAAGAAGGATCTGTTCATCATTCGTTCTCGTATGAAATACCTAAAATCATTTGGTTTTGCAGACTTTGAATTTGTACACGCGTTCTGTCTAAACGTTCTCTTTGCTGATCATTGGCGACATCTTTTAACTTTTCTAATTCATTCACCGCATCCTCAAGCATGAGCTGCGCTTTTGAAAATTCTTCTACGTTATAATGTTCTTGGCGAGAGCTCAAATCAAACTGTTCGCTTGCAAACTCAAGAGTCTCAGTGCTTTTTTGGACAAATTCATCGATTGATTTTCTAGTTGCCATCTAGCCATCCCTCCATTTCATCATTGCTCTCGCCTATTTTGCCCACGTAAAGCTTTTTCACTAAAGAAAATGTTGGACAGATTCAATTGTCCTCTTTCGTGATTTTTGTTAAACTTTAAGGATGCCTATTATTATGCAAGGAGGTTACTGACTTGGATCAGCATAACCCTTTTTTATATTCAAACAGCGAGAAACGTTATCACACATGGAATTATCATTTGCGTGAGCACTTTGGTCATAAAGTATTTAAAGTCGCATTAGACGGCGGCTTTGATTGTCCAAACCGTGATGGTACTGTCGCACATGGAGGCTGCACATTTTGCAGCGCAGCAGGATCTGGTGATTTTGCAGGGAACCGGGCGGATGATCTCATCACTCAATTTAATGAAATCAAGGAGCGGATGCATACAAAATGGAAAGATGGAAAATACATGGCGTATTTCCAAGCTTACACAAACACACATGCGCCGCTTCCTGTTTTAAAAGAAAAATACGAAACCGTCATGAATCTGGATGGAGTGGTTGGTTTATCGATTGCCACAAGACCTGATTGTCTGCCAGATGACGTCGTGGAATATTTAGCTGAGTTAAACGAACGGACATATCTATGGGTTGAACTTGGTCTACAAACTGTACATGAGCGGACAGCGATGCTCATCAACCGTGCCCATGATTATGAATGCTACGTAGAAGGTGTAGAAAAACTGCGAAAACATGGCATTCGAGTCTGTTCACATATCATCAATGGTCTTCCTCTTGAAAACCGAGATATGATGATGGAGACAGCAAAAGCTGTCGCTGATTTAGATGTGCAAGGAATTAAAATTCATCTACTTCACCTGTTAAAAGGAACACCGATGGTAAAGCAATATGAGAAAGGCAAACTAGAGTTTCTCAGCCAAGAGGAATATGTCCAGCTTGTCTGTGATCAGCTGGAGATCCTGCCCCCAGAAATGATTATTCATCGTATTACAGGCGATGGTCCCATTGAATTAATGGTAGGTCCAATGTGGAGTGTGAATAAATGGGAAGTGCTCAATGCCATTAATGCTGAGCTTGAAAGACGTAACAGCTACCAGGGCAAACGCTTCGTCAGATTGGAAGAAGCGGCAAAATGATTTTAAAACGGATGCTCCCTTTTAGTAAAGAACTGTTAGAACGTGCTTGTCAAAAAGGCGATATTGTCATTGATGCAACGATGGGAAATGGCCATGATACACGCTATTTAGCTGACCTTGTCGGGAGAGATGGACAAGTTTTCGCATTCGATGTACAGAAGGAAGCCATTGAGCAAACAAGCAAAATACTCGGTGAGCACTACCCTTACGTTCACCTGATCCATGACGGACATGAACAACTTGCTGAACATCTGCCAGCGGATGCTTATGGCCACATATCTGGTGCAGTGTTCAATCTTGGATATTTACCAGGAAGCGATAAAACCGTCACGACTCAGGCACATACGACCATTGAAGCGATCAAACAGCTCATGGATTGGCTTAAGCCTGGAGGTCTGATCGTTCTTGTGATTTACCACGGTCATCCCGAAGGAAAAAAAGAGAAGGACATCCTTCTTGATTATTGCAAAACACTCCATCACGAAGAAGTACAGGTAATATCTTATCAATACATGAATATTCAAAACGATCCGCCCTTTGTGGTAGCCATCGAAAAAAAACTCAAATCCTCTTAATGGATTTGAGTTTTATTATTTAATAAGCGTATTGGTCAATGATTTCTTCAAGCACTACTTCCAGCTCTTCTGCATCTGCAAGCTCTGATTGAGTAAAGCGGACACGTACAAGCTGTTCTCCGTCATTATACATTTCTTCCAGCCAGCCACGCAGCCCCCTTGCTCTACGGTCGACTTCAAAAATGAGATCTAGCCCCTCTTCATCAATGAAGAAAATCACCTCTAACTCATCAAGCATTTGACGATAATAGTCGGAAGTCGGTATGAACTCAAACTCTTGAACAAAGGGAAGGCGGCGCATGAAATAAGGTGCTTCTTCACAGTCTGCTTCATGAAGGTGAAAGCCTAAGTTTCCGACAGCCTCAAGCACACGATTCACCCAAGGGTGTGCGTTTACAAAAATGCGGTCATGATCAAATTTATCAATACCACCTTGAATATCAAGGTCTGTCACAACAGCCACCTCTACTTTACCTACAGTCATTGGTGTATCAAGAGGAAGGTGAAACGAGAATGTAAACTGCTGAGCTTCCGCAGGCTGAATCGTGAATGATTCAGTCACTCGGACAGAATGGATGGTTGTGTGTTTTCGTTGCTCTTCATCATCTTTTACAATGGTGTACCATGTTTTCAACTTTAAATCAATATAGCGAATATCTTGAGGCACTTTTCCGCCCTTCACATGGACTGTTCCCTTTACTTCTTCTCCCGGTTCATACGCATCTTTCTCCAAAATTGTATCCACTTTTGCTGCACCGATTCCTACACTTGCTGCAAACTTTTTAAAAAATGACATATTCGACCTTCCCCTTTTTTAAGTTTTTCAACAAATATACGTCATAAGGAGTAGATTCGATTCATTATATCCATACTTTTCTCCTATTTTTCGTACACTAAGAATAATATCGGCAGCAAATAAGAGGATTGTAATCATAAAAGAACTGTACATGGTCCAAAGCGAAACAGTTCAAAACAAAAAAGCTTGTAGAAAAACATTTTCTACAAGCTGATGAGCTTATTTTATACGTTAAGAAGATTTCATCCAAGGCATTTTCTGATAGGTTCGATAGGCTCTGCCATTGATATAGAAAAAGAACGATGTTTTCCCGCTTGATTTGATCAACCGCTTTGCCAGCTTGTTCATCTCTTTTTGGGCTGTCACTTTTTCATCAGACAAATAGACCGCAAGTAACCCTCTATTGATTAGTTTGTGAAAATTCTCGTGTGGAATGCCTTTCAACTGTTCATCCGCTTTTTCAATAAAATGCTGTAGTCTATCCATCATCTCATGATGAGAGTTGTAGTACGAGCAAAAATTCAAATCGCCTTCCAGCCTGTCCTCTTCTTGGTCGATTAAATAGTCCAGTAAGATGTGCAGACCTTGAATATAAGGGAAATAGCTTTCGTAAATTTGCTTCGCCTGCTTCTCTGTAAAATCAGGCTGCAGTGCATAAGCCACAAGACAGAAAATGCCCAGCGTTGATCCTGCACATGCGGAAAACTCATACCACTCCATTTTCGGTAAATCCTTTTCATACTGGCGGAACCATGACTCTAATCGAGGTTCACGCTCATGAGGAACCACATGCTTATGTACTTGTAAATCACTATAATAATCACACAGCGTATGTAAATAGGGCTGAATGATCGGATAATGCGCTAGACGTGACAGCACATCTTGGCACGTCCTGACTAGCGCATGCAGGTACCCATGATCCTCTTGATCATCACGGAATTGATAATACGGCTTAAGCTCCGCATGAATATCGAGTGCATCTCTCATTGCCTGATGCAGCATATGAAAATCCTTTGGATCAAGTGATGTACTGCGGTCACACAAGTTATCTAAATAATCGCTAATCGTTTGGTACGCCACAATGAATTCAATACACGTTTCCTTCGCTTCACCTGCAAGCAGAGATAAAATTCCCCCGCCTTCACAGTGAAAGGTTTTACTGGATATGCTCGCTAGTGCCTGCGTTCTCAGTTCTTCATTTTCAATCATTTCTGCATGAGCCCGCCACTTTTTTAGCTCCTGATGAACTAGCGGAAAAATATCTTTATACACCTTCGTCATCAGTGCAAAAGGACGTTCTGGTACTGACAAATCAATCCACCCCCAACTTAAGCTCACAATTAAATATATTGATCAGTAAAGGCTCTTGCCGCCTTAAACACATCTTCTCGCTCGGGCTCATTAAAAATTTCATGATAAAGCCCTTCCCATTCACGGTATGATTTATTGGTTGATTCAATGCCATTGAACCATTTCATCACTCTTGTTTTATCTACTATCTTGTCATCGCCTGCCTGCATGAGCAGGAGCGGAATCGACCGAAAGACATTCGTTGGCTGCATCGCCGCATCGATATTTTTTACCAGTTCTCGATACCAGCGAACCGACACCTTCGTCACATAAAGCGAATCATTCGAATCTGCCTCTATCACATCTTGATTCCGCGTGGCAAGTTCAATCGACAGCCCAGATTCGACTTTAAAAGACGGCGCCAGCACATTTAGCCCTTTTGACGCAAAATCCATCAGCTTCTTCGGTTTAAATTGCAGACCTAAACAAGGTGATGATAAAATAAGGCCATCAATCTTCGTATGGGTATACTGCTTGAACCATTCAATCGAAATCAGTCCCCCCATACTATGTCCAAGTAAAAATGTCGGAAGTCTGAACGACTTCGCATGTTCAATCCATTCATCGACTGTATCAATGTATTCTTGAAAAGAACGAATGTGGCCTCTCGCACGTGTCGATGTCCCTTGCCCAGGCAGGTCACCCATGACGACGTGATAGCCTGCATTTCGCCACATTTCGATCAGCCATTTATATCGGCCATGATATTCACTAGCACCATGTACAATGACAATTGTACCAACCGGTCTTTCAGCATGCCAAGTCCACAAAGTAAACACCTCACAAATGTTGTATTAAGAAAGGAAGTCGAAAAAGTGATTTATCCATATCATCAGTTTACACCTGAGATTCATGAATCGGTCTTTGTTGCAGAAAACGCCACCATTACAGGTGATGTCACAATAGGAGAATATTCAAGCGTTTGGTTCCAAACGGTCATTAGAGGCGATGTAGCTCCTGTCAGAATTGGAAAAAACGTCAACATTCAAGACTTATCCTGTCTGCATCAAAGTCCTGGAAAAACACTTCTTATTGAAGATGGTGCTACCATTGGACACCAAGTCACATTACATAGCTCTATCATTCGAAAAAATGCCCTCATTGGCATGGGTTCCATCATTCTCGATGGTGCGGAAATTGGCGAAGGAGCCTTTATTGGTGCAGGTAGCCTTGTCCCGCAAGGAAAAGTCATCCCAAAAGGTTCACTCGCTTTTGGCCGTCCAGCCAAAGTCGTTCGCCAGTTAACAGATGAAGATATCCAAGACATGGATCGTATCCGCAGAGAATATGTAGAAAAAGGACAATACTATCGTTCCCTTTTATCGCGTTAACATCATACATGTATCTTCACTTTATCATGTTTTTTTCAGGATATTAAGCAATAACTGTGTACCGCTTGTTATTTTACCCTTTTCCACCACTTTCTATCATGACAAAAAAGGTTTTCAGCACAAAGCTGAAAACCTTTTTCATTAGCTAAAAATAACTTCTTTCGGCTGGTGATTCAACTGCTCTGGATCAATGCTGCGCTCTACATAGATGCTATGCCAGATCATAAAGATCAGGACAGTCCAAATCTTACGACTATGATCTGCTTTTCCAGCACAATGATCATTTAATAAATCAAGAACATATGCCTTGTTAATGTATTCATCTGTCTGACTGTTTTTAATGATATCTTTCGCCCAAGCGTTCATCTCATTTTTCAGCCAATGACGAATTGGCACAGGGAAACCTAGTTTTTTACGGTTTAACACATGGTCTGGTACAATGCCTTCTGCTGCTTTACGCAATAAATATTTCGTTGTACCGTCTTTCGTTTTCAACTCTTCTGGAATTTTAGAAGCTGCTTCAAATACGACCTTATCAAGGAATGGAACACGAAGCTCAAGAGAATTCGCCATTGTCATCTTATCTGCTTTCAGCAGGATATCCCCGCGCATCCACGTATGGATATCAACATATTGCATTTTGTTAATATCACTGTAGCCTGCACTTTCCTCGAAGTATGTTCTCGTCACGTCACGATACGTGATGTTCGGATCATACTGCTTTAAGAGGTTTTTCTTCACTGGCTCTTCAAAGATTTTCGCATTGCCGATATAACGTTCCTCTAATGGCGTACAGCCGCGAACGATAAAGCTTTTCCCTTTCATTCCTTCTGGCATTAAACGAGCCAGACGAAGAAGAAGCTTTTTCAGCATGGATGGTACAGATTCAAAAGGCTTTAGAGATAGCGGCTCACGGTAAATATTATATCCACCGAACAGCTCGTCTGCTCCCTCACCTGAAAGAACAACTGTGACTTGTTTTTTCGCTTCTTTTGCCACGAAATACAATGGAATCGCCGCTGGATCAGCCAAAGGATCATCTAAATGCCAGACGATCTTTGGAAGCTCATTCATATATTCCTCAGGAGAAATCACAGCACTAAAGTTTTGCAATCCCAGCTTATCAGCTGTTTCTTTTGCTACATCTACCTCACTGAATCCATCCTGCTGGAAACCAACAGAGAATGTCTTCAGTTCAGGGTGAAATTCCTTTGCGACCGACACGATGAAAGAAGAATCGATCCCACCTGATAGGAATGAACCAACAGGCACATCACTTCTCATGTGGACTTTTACAGAATCATAGATAGCATCACGTACTTCTTCTACTAATTTCTGCTCTTGTGTTTGTTCAGGTTTGAATTGAACTTTCCAGTAAGTCTTAAATGCAATGTCTTGGCCTGGACGCAGTGTAAACTGATGACCTGGCTCAACTTTGTGCACTTTTTGATCAAGTGTATTTGGCTCAGGAACGAACTGAAAAGACATGTACTGCTGCAAAGCAGTCTCATCAAATAAAATGTTCTCATTCACAGCCATTAAGCTTTTGCGTTCAGAAGCAAAGTACACTTGGTCATCTATTTGTGTAAAATAGAGCGGTTTAATGCCGAAAGGATCTCTTGCGCCATATAATAACTGCGCTTCTTTATCCCAAATTAAAAAGGCAAACATGCCGCGAAGCTTCGATGCCGCTTCTTCTTTATAGTGGCGATATGTGGCAAGAAGGACTTCCGTATCAGAATCTGTGCTGAACGTATAGCCTTTTTTCACAAGCTCTTCTTTCAGCTCCACATAGTTATAAATTTCTCCGTTGAAAATAATCCAATATTTTTCATCTTCATAAGAAAGCGGCTGCTTTCCGTGTTCAACATCTATAATACTTAAACGTCTAAATCCAAATCCTACATGCTCATCATGAAAGTACCCCTCATCATCCGGACCTCGATGAACGATGAGACGATTCATTTGCTTAATTAACTCTTCCTGCTCAGTAGTTTCGGACAATGGACGGTGATTAAATACACCAACAAACCCACACATATTATTGCCTCCACGTTATGTTATTTCTTAAAAGTAGACCTATAATTAGACAGTATTTTGTCCAATTTTGTTTCACATTTTTACGCTTTTTGTAGAATTTTTTTTAATCAAAAGGAAAACCGCTTAAAATAAGCGGTTTTGTATGTTGTTATTGTCCTAATGCTTCCTTGCGAAGCGTGTCGGCTTTATCCGTTTTTTCCCATGGAAGATCCAAGTCATGACGGCCAAAGTGTCCGTATGCAGCGGTTTGTTTATAGATCGGACGACGTAAGTCAAGCATTTTAATAATGCCGGCTGGACGAAGATCAAAGTTTGCACGTACCACTTCAATTAATTTCTCTTCAGAGGCTTTTCCTGTTCCAAATGTATCAATTGAAATGGAGACAGGCTGTGCAACACCAATTGCATAAGCAAGCTGCACTTCACATGAATCTGCAAGACCAGCTGCTACGATGTTTTTCGCTACATAGCGAGCCGCATATGCTGCAGAACGGTCAACCTTCGTTGCATCCTTACCAGAGAAAGCACCGCCACCGTGACGAGCATACCCGCCATAAGTGTCAACGATGATTTTACGTCCAGTTAAACCAGCATCCCCTTGAGGTCCACCGATAACAAAGCGGCCTGTTGGGTTGATGAAGTATTTTGTTTCTTCATCGATCAGTTCACTTGGAACGACAGGGCGGATGACATGCTCTTTTAAGTCGCTTTGAATTTGTTCAAGCGTCACTTCTGGTGCATGCTGTGTAGAAATAACCACCGTATCAATACGAACTGGTTTGTTTTGTTCATCATATTCAACTGTTACTTGAGTTTTTCCGTCTGGACGAAGGTATGCAAGTGTTTCATTCTTGCGTACTTCTGTTAAACGGCGAGATAATTTATGTGCAAGAGAAATCGGCAGTGGCATAAGCTCTTCAGTTTCGTTGTTTGCAAAACCAAACATCAGACCTTGGTCACCTGCACCGATCGCATCAATTTCTTCTTCAGTCATTGTTCCTTCACGTGCTTCAAGCGCTTTGTCTACACCTTGCGCAATATCAGCAGACTGTTCATCAATTGATGTAAGAACCGCACATGTTTCCGCATCAAAACCATATTTCGCACGTGTGTAGCCAATTTCCTTAATCGTGTCACGCACCGTCTTTGGAATGTCAACATAAGTAGACGTTGTAATCTCACCGCTTACTAATACGAGACCGGTTGTTACAGAAGTTTCACAGGCAACACGTGCATTTGGATCTTTCTTTAAAATTTCATCCAAGATGCTGTCTGAAATTTGATCACAGATTTTATCTGGATGTCCTTCGGTCACTGATTCTGAAGTAAATAAACGACGATTTTGACTCATAATGGCTATTTCCTCCTGTACAAGACCACATCATCCCAAGATGAGGCCTCCAATATGATACGGAACTCGTTCCCTCTTATATTTCAACATGTTTATATTAGAGATGTTATTGGCAATTTGTTCATATGATATCCCAAAAATAAAAAAACCATTTCCTTCATTGCGAGGAAAGGGTCTGAGATCGCATGCCTTTCACTCTTATCGCTCAAGGTGTTCTTGTACCTTGCATCAGGTTAGCACCTTGGTTTCTCAGCATGTTCATGCCTTTTTCATAAGAAACCGGTTGCTGGGCTTCATCGGGCCTGTCCCTCCACCAACTCGGGATAAGAGTATCCGTTCAATAAGATATCTTATCTTAAACCCTTGCGTCATGTCAATGGTTCATAGGAATTATCTCCCCTTTTTTTCACCTCATCATTAGCATCACCAAAAAGCATATTTTCATAGCAGAAATGAAAAAACACACACAAAAATGTTTAAATAGTATAGACTATTATTATCAATGTGTTATACTAATCGAAACAAACAAATTCAACGGTAAAGGAAGGGTTTTTTTATGAACTCAGTGGATTTAAAAGAAGATTTGCAGTCATTGCTCTCATTAGAAAATACGCACCAAAATTTATCTGTTCCGAAACTTGTTGAAAAGATTTTGGCACGTAATGAAGGCGTTTTAACTTCAACTGGTGCTGTCCGCGCCACAACGGGTGCCTACACTGGACGTTCGCCTAAAGATAAATTCATCGTAAAAGAAGAAAACTCTGAACATAAAATTGATTGGGGTCAAGTCAATCAGCCGATCTCAAAAGAGGCATTTGATCGTTTATATACAAAGGTTGTGTCATACTTAAAAGAACATGATGAACTATTTGTCTTTGATGGTTTTGCCGGTGCTGACGAAAAATACCGTATGCCAATTACAGTTGTAAATGAATTCGCTTGGCACAATCTTTTTGCAAAGCAGCTATTCATCAGACCTGATGGATCAACACCATCATCAAACGAAAAACCTTTCACCATCTTATCTGCACCTCACTTTAAAGCAGATCCTGAAACAGATGGCACAAACTCTGAAACGTTTATTATCGTTTCTTTTGAAAAACGGACGATTCTGATCGGTGGAACAGAATATGCAGGAGAGATGAAAAAATCCATTTTCTCTGTTATGAACTACCTGCTTCCTGAACAAGATATTTTATCAATGCACTGCTCTGCTAACGTCGGTCAAGAAGGCGATGTTGCTTTATTTTTCGGCCTTTCAGGTACTGGAAAAACGACGCTTTCTGCAAGTGCAAGCCGTAAGCTGATTGGAGACGATGAGCACGGCTGGTCTAACACAGGTGTCTTCAATATTGAAGGCGGATGCTATGCAAAATGCGTGAACTTAAGTGAAGAAAAAGAACCCCAAATTTACAAAGCCATCAGCTTCGGATCAGTGCTTGAAAATGTAGTACTTGATGAAGAAACACGTGAAGCAGATTATGATGACACATTCTTTACTGAAAATACACGTGCGGCTTACCCAATCGAAATGATTGATAACATCGTGAAACCAAGTATTGCAGGTCACCCATCTGCTATCGTCTTTTTAACAGCTGATGCATTCGGCGTTTTACCTCCAATCAGCCGTTTAACAAAAGAACAGGCGATGTACCACTTCTTGAGCGGTTACACAAGTAAATTAGCGGGAACTGAGCGTGGCGTGACGTCACCAGAAACAACGTTCTCTACTTGCTTTGGTTCACCATTCTTGCCACTTCCTGCTCATGTCTATGCTGAAATGCTTGGTAAAAAAATCGATGAGCACGGCGCAAAAGTATTCCTTGTGAATACAGGCTGGACTGGCGGCGGCTACGGTACGGGCAAACGAATGAATCTTGCTCATACAAGAGCAATGGTGCAGGCAGCGATCGAAGGAGATCTTGACAACGCTGAAATGATCACTGACGACATCTTCGGATTACACATCCCGCTTCATATTCCAGGAGTGCCAGATGAAGTGCTTCAGCCTGCTAAAACATGGGACGATCAAGAGGCTTACAAAGAAAAAGCAAACTTCCTTGCAAATGAATTTAAAAAGAACTTTAAAAAATTCAGCCATGCAGCAAGTGATATTGAAGCAAAAGGCGGACCACTCGTCTAATCAAAAGGAAAAAGCTGAGGGAATGAATCCCTCAGCTTTTTTAGTTCGTTGAATGTAATGACACAAGACGGTACGTCACCTTCGTGACATTGTCTGTGAGCTCCAGCTTTTCAACATGTGCTGTCCCTGTTTTTTCTCCGTCTTTCGTTTTACGCACCTCAAGCGGAATATTTAATGGATAAATGCGGTACCCTTCCTTCATGAGCTCAAACACATTTTCTTCAATTCTTGTCTCTTTTCCTTTTGTGACAATCATTGTATTAAATTCAACAGGCATTCCCATAATGAAAATCCCCCTACTTTCTATATTTCTTTCTACCGTTTATTTTACCACATTTCCGTCTTTTCGGCTGTGCATCCATGTCGTCAACCGTCTGACAATCTCCCGGTTATGCTGTGGCGGGAAATAATGATGATATCCGTGAAAATACCATGTTTCCACAGACTTACCATGCTGACGCAGTGCATCTTCTAATAAATACGCATGCTCAATGGATACATTCTCATCCAGCTCCCCATGAATGATTAGGACAGGTGCTTCAATTTGGTGCACATGATTCAAAGGCGTTCTAGCCTCATATGCTTCTGGTACCTTATGCGGAGGACCTCCTATCACACGCTTCATCATTCTTCTCATATCCACACGTTCTTCATAGGTGAGCTTCATATCACTTACGCCTCCCCATGTCACAAAGGAAGCGGCCTCATGCTTCATTTCAACAGCGGTCCATATGCCCATAATTCCGCCGCGGGAAAAACCAAAGATATGAATGCGCTCCTGCTTCACCTTTTGATGATGTTTCAACAGCTGAAATGCAGCAAATGCATCTTTCCGATCTTCTCCGGCAAAATCCTCGTTCCCTTCCCCTCCTTGATTCCCTCGGTAGAAGGGCGCAAAGACGACAAACCCTTGCGCAGCAAATTGCACAATTCGGCCAGGTCTAACCATTCCCACATTTTTAATGCCGCCGCGTAAATATAAAAAACCGTCATAGAGACCTTCTCCGGCCGGTTCAGCGAGCAGCCCCTTCATCCGAAGTCCATCGGCCTCATATGTCACTGTATATAAGTGAATATGCGGATGTGGCGACGGGAACCTTCTCTTTTCCACAATCACTTGAATTCTCTCCTTTTCATTCGGTGTTACGTCAAATGCTTGATAATAGCCTCTGCGACGAGCTGTCCTGATTTTGTCACCATCGGAGTACCGCCGCCTGGATGACTTGTGCCGCCAACAAACCAAAGTCCTTCAATATCCTTTGATTGATTATTGATACGAAAAAACGCCTGCTTGAACGAGTTTGACGACATGCCATAAATGGCCCCATGATATGCTCCCGTTTTTTGCTGCAAATCAAGCGGGGTTTGTACCGCTTCATATTCTACAAGCTGGTCAAGATCAAAGAGACCCTTTTCCTTTAGTTTTGTTTTCATATGCTGGCCATATGTCTCCTTTAGCATGTCCCAATTTTGCTCTTTTGTCACATATGGCGCATTGGCTAATACAAACAAGTTACTTCTTCCTGGCCCTCCGCTTAAAGCTGGCTCTGAACGACCTGAATAACAGATGTAAAGCGTCGGATCATGAGGAAGCTGTTTTTTCTGAAAAATATCCTTGAATTCTTGTTCATAATTCTCTGGAAAAAACACGTTGTGATGAGACAATTGTTCATAGACTTTAGGGACGCCCAACAAAAGAACAAAACCTGATAACGATGGCTCAATGTTTGCCAGTTTTTGATTTCCAAAGCTCGGGCGGTCTTCTTCATCAATTAATTGGCGATAAACAGTCAGTGCATCTGCCCCCGCAATGACTTGATCTGCCTCATATAACTGCTGATCCGTTTCAACTCCTTGGATTCGTTTATTCTTTACATGAATCTTTTTGACTGATTCATTGAGATGAATTTGGACACCCAATTCCTTTGCCAGTGTCTCAAATGCCTCAACTAAACGATACGTACCGCCCTTAATACCATAAATGCCTTTTTCTCCTTCTAAATAAGCCATCATATTAAAAATAGCAGGTGCCTCGTATGGAGAAGAGCCAATGTAAGTCGCATACCGGCCAAACATCGCCAATGTATGAGGATGACGAAAATATTGACGTAGCAAGCGCTGAACGGATGTAAAAGGTTTGACAGCAAGAAGGGCTTTCATTAACTTGATATCCGCTTTATCCTTCCAGGTCAATAATAAACGATTTAAAAACTGATCCTCTGCCATTTGAAAAAGCTTCTTTGATTCCTGTAAAAATGCTCGGTATCGCTGTGCATCCTCTGGACTAAAGCCTGCAATTTGTGATTCCATTTGCTCAATATCTGGCGTAAACTCGACCGTATGTCCATCTGAAAAAACGTTTTTAGTAAGGGGAGAAATCGGATAAAACGTCACATAATCCTCCATTCGTCTATGACAGGAGGTAAATACTTCTTCAAAATACGCCTTCATTGTAATGGTACTCGGCCCTAAATCAAAAGAGTAGCCGGCCGCTTGATGGCGTTGTAATTTCCCGCCTAAAGAAGCTTCTTTTTCTAAAATGGTGACCTGGAACCCGCGTGACTGTAAGCGAATCGCAGCCGATAACCCGCCAAGTCCGCCGCCAATAATGATCACTTTTTTCATTCGTACCTTCTTCCTTTCCATTCATAGCCTTCTTTTTTCAGCCCAATTTTCATAGAAGCAAAACCAATGGCCATCAGGCTTATGATACTGACCGGCAATAAAAAGGCCATCGTAGACGTTCTTCCATTTTCGATATCAATGACCGCTTTAATGGATACACCCAGCCCGTAGCAAAGAAGGGCTAAACAGAGATTGACCACATCAAAATGAATCAGTGCGATCACAAAGCAAATAACAGGAACTACATAAAGGACGGAGTATAAACAAAAGACACTGCTTAACAAAGCAATGCTTCGATTCACTCCTGGGAACAAATTTTTTCGATATCCTTCCCATACTTCCTGTCCACTCTCATACATTCTCATGTAGACAAAAGAATGAATACTTGCCAGTGTGAACGGAAAGCCCTTCGCTTTCACTCGTTTAGCCAAAGCCATATCATCCACGAGCGAATCCTTGATCGCTTCATGACCACCTATTTCGTGATAACAGTTCTTTTCAATGGCAATAAAGCCGCCATGTGCTGCGGCAAAAGCAGGATGTTGAGATGTTCTGACCCACTTCACTGGCAGATGACAGCCAATCGTAAACATCATCATAGGAACGACAAGATGCTCAAAAGGCGTTCCCGTTTTTTGCTCTGGGAAACCTGAGAGCATGCCCGTTTTTTGTATGCATAACTGCTTGTACACCGCTTCAATAGCTCCTTGTTTTAAGCGGACATCTGCATCTAAAAATAACAGCCAATCAGAAGATGCTGCCTCAGCAAGCTGGGAACAAGCATATGATTTTCCAAGCCAGCCGCGCTTCAATACTTGACCTGACTGCACACGAATCCATGGATATGTCTCTGCGAAGCCCTCTGCAATCATTCTCGTCCGATCTGTCGAATGATCATCCAGCACGATCAACTCTTTCGGATGGAGACGCTGATCAACAATCGACTGAAGGCAGGCTTCCAGCCGTTTTTCTTCATTTCTCGCTGGAATGAGGATCGATAATGAAATGGGTTCATCAGGTGAAAGAGATGCCGGCTTGAGTACAGGAAATTGCTTCATATTCCAAATCGTAAACATCAATTGGCAGAGCAGCAAAACACTGATGACAATTAAGAAGACCGCCATGTTTTCACCCACTTTTTAAAGGAATCAAACGCATCACTAGTTGACCGGCTTGTCCTTGTCACCTGCCTAAATTGTTCGTTTGTTGAAAAATCTGGATCAGCAATAACCTGTGCTTGATGTGCGTTTAACTGTGTTTCAAGCAGGTCTCCGAGTAAACTTGTTACTTCCTTACTGCGAAGTGATTCGCCAGCTACTAGGACATCTTCTCCAAACTCAACCGATACCGTCGGTTTTTGAAATTGATTAAATGTATAATGCAGTGTCACAGGTTTGATGACGACCTGCTCAAATTGCCTGACTAAAAAAGAAGCTCCGCCTTCCAGTTCAAGCGGCCGTGTGTCTTGGTGCATAATTTTCCCCTGCGGGAAGAGCCACACAGCCCCGCCAGCCTCCATCTTCTCCTTTGCAGTCATTAATGCCTGCTTGACACTTTTCAGCTTCTCTTTATGAACTGGAAATGCACCAAGTTTTTGAAAAAAAGCATATTGCTTCAACTGCTTCTCTTCCATCATCATGGCATGATCCAGCTCAGACATTTGTTCTATTAAAAGAAAAATGATCAGTCCATCCCACCATGAACTGTGATTGGCAAGATAAAGAACAGGATGCTTCTCCTTTGGATCAACCATACCTTTCATCATGACACAGCGAAAATGTTTGTTCAGTAAATATCGTTCAAGATAAAAATAAAAGAGTCGTCTAAACGATCGGTTTTTGTCGCTTTCTTTCAAATCGAACCCTTCCTTCACACAAGATGACAATGATCAGTGCTAAATAAAAAATGACATCCAGCCCGCCCTTTAATGCTAAAAGACCAAAGAAGAACACCATGGCCTGATAAATACGCCCATTCCAGCGCAATGCCTGCTGATCAATGGAGACGAGCGGGAACAGAAATGAAAGTCCTGCTCCAATGATACCCCAGCTGACAAAATTCTCAAAAGGGATACCAAAGAAACCTCCGCCGTCATACCACACCCAAAACTTTCGTTCAGCCGCTACCGGATCTAATATGAGATCAAGCAGCACAATCCATATACCCGTTTCGACGGCTCGCTTCCACTTCGATTGTTGTCTTGATAAAAAAAGACTATTTAAAAACACACCAACCCATGCAAAAGCGATCGTCAAAGGCACTCCCGCCACAAGAAATCCAAGCGTCGGATAATAATCATAGGCCCCAAATGGAAAATCAGTTGTGATCCCCACCCATTCAACTGTAAATGTCAACACACCCACAATGGCTGCTCTTACGATTACAAAGCTCCATGCCCCGTAAATATTTCGGCCAATCTCAATGACGCAGCAGGCGTAAAGCACAAGAAAGATACCATTCGCAAACTGAAGCCATGCCGGCACTTCAAAAAAGACCATTAAAATAAGACCTACTACATACCAACCAACAAATATCCAACTCAATCTATACACGAAACCGCTCCTTTATTTCTACCAAATTCAAGAAAGCATTCATGCTTCTAGTATAGAAAAAAAGACACGTTCTATAAATAAACAATGCGCTTCTTATTTCATCTAGGCACTCACCAAAAATCCCTTTTGACATACTTTAATTAGTGACCTAGAACAAAGGAGGCGAATTACTCTTGAATCGTTCCATTAAAGTCAGACTGGCATTCATATTCGTTGTCCTGCTCTTTATTCCATTTGTCGCCTGTAAAAAAGACCAAGAGCAGACCGTACAAGTAGCCGAGGTGACCCATTCGGTCTTTTATGCACCGCTTTATGTCGCCCTATCCGAAGGATTTTTCAAAGATGAAGGCTTAGAGGTTGAATTAAAAACCACTTGGGGCGGCGATAAAACAATGACAGCTCTCTTATCCGGCGGCGCTGATATCGCTCTGACCGGATCTGAATCTTCTATTTATGTGGAAGCACAAGACACGAAAGACTCTGTCATGAACTTTGCACAGCTGACACAAACAGACGGTACATTTCTTGTTTCAAGGGAAAAAATCAATCAATTTTCTTGGGATCAATTGAAAGGAAAAGACTTTCTCGGACAACGGAAAGGCGGCATGCCGCAAATGGTCGGTGAATATGTCCTGAAAAAAGAAGGGATTGATTTGAAACAAGATCTTCGCATGATTCAAAATATTGATTTTGCCAACATTTCAGGTGCTTTTTCCTCTGGAACTGGCGATTTTGTGCAGTTATTCGAACCGACAGCTTCCTTAATTGAAAAAGAAGGCAAAGGGTACATTACCGCCTCCTTTGGTGAGGCTTCCGGCAAGGTGCCTTATACCACCTTTATGGCAAAGAAGAGTTACTTAGAGGAAAACAAAGAGACAGCTGAAGCCTTTACTCGTGCTATTTACAAAGCGCAAAAATGGGTCAAAGCAAAGAACCCAGAGGAGATTGCCGAGACAATCCAATCTCAATTTCCTGATACAGACCTTGATGTCTTATCAACAGCTATCAAACGCTACAAACAGCAGAACTCCTATGCAACAGATCCCCTTCTAAATGAAGAGGAATGGAACAAATTACAGGAAATCATGAAGGCAAGTGGTGAACTGCCGGAATTTATCCCGTACAAACAACTTGTCGATTCATCCATTGCAAGGAAGGTCACAGATCACAAATAGAACAGGAGGTAGCACATGTCTTTCCTTCAAATTGACCATGTGACCCACACGTACTTCTCTTTAAAAGAAAAAACAACGGCCATACAGCACATCAATATGGAGATCACTCAAGGTGAATTTATCTCATTTATTGGTCCCAGCGGCTGCGGGAAAACAACCTTGCTTTCCATCATCGCAGGCATTACGCCACCGTCTGAAGGTCGAATTTTAATCGAAGGAAAAGAACCAAATCAACAGGAGCATCAAATCGGTTATATGCTCCAGCAAGATTATTTGTTCCCATGGAAAACGATCAAGGAAAATGTCATTCTCGGGTTAAAAATTGCAAAACAAGATTCACATGAAGCCACCTCAGCTGCCCTTAGCTTACTGCCAAAGCTTGGACTCAATGATGTCGAAGAAAAATACCCGAAGGAGCTATCAGGCGGGATGAGGCAGCGTGCGGCTCTCGCCCGAACGCTTGCAGTTGATCCCGGCCTGCTTCTGCTAGATGAGCCATTTTCAGCACTAGATTACCAGACGAAACTGACATTAGAAGACCTCGTCTTTCACACTTTAAAAAACTATCAAAAAACGGCTGTTCTTGTCACACATGACATCGGCGAAGCCATTGCGATGAGTGATCGCATTTTCTTATTCTCAAAGCATCCAGGCTCTATCCAGCGAATGTTTACCGTTCCAGATGATCTGAGGACGCTCTCTCCTTTTGAAGCGAGACAGACAGCAAGTTTCCAAGAGCTCTTTCAAACGATTTGGAAGGAGCTGAAGACAGTTGAAACACAGTGATCTTTTACATGAAGCCTATCGAAAAAAAATTCGAATGGAAAAACGCATGACGCGAGTCTACCAGTTGATCATTTTCGCCAGTTTCTTTTCGCTTTGGGAGCTTGCGAGCCATTTCAGACTGATTGACCCGCTCATTTTCAGTTCACCATCTGCTGTCTGCCAATTGTTTTTACAAAAATTATCAGATGGTTCATTAATCAATCATATGAGCATTACGCTATTTGAAACAGTGCTCGGCTTTCTACTTGGTACTTTTTGCGGCATTTTATTAGCCGCCGCCTTATGGTGGTCCACCCGTCTTGCAAATGTCCTTGATCCTTATTTGGTTATTTTAAATGCGATGCCGAAAGTCGCTCTCGCCCCCATTTTAATTGTTGCCCTTGGACCAGGCATGATCAGCATTGTCGCGATGGGTGCCATTATCAGTGTGATCATTACCACCATCGTCATTTATACAGCCTTTCAAGAAGTCGATGAGAATTATTTAAAAGTCATGAAAACCTTTGGCGCAAAAAAAAGAACGGTCTTCCGTGAGGTCATTTTGCCAGCAAGTATTCCAACGATGATCTCTGCCATTAAGGTCAATGTTGGTCTTTCTTGGGTTGGGGTCATTGTGGGAGAATTCCTTGTATCCTCAAAAGGACTCGGCTATATGATCATCTATGGCTTTCAAGTCTTCAACTTTACACTCGTGTTCTTAAGTCTTTTCATTATCGCCGTCTTCGCCACCATCATGTATCAGCTTGTTGAATGGCTGGAGCGCCGTTTTCTGCAAAAATAAAAAGCACAGGGTCATTTCCCTGCGCTTTTTTTAACGAATCAAACCGTTCTTTTCTAAATAAGCAAGACTTTGTCTCAAGACATCATCTTTCATAATAAAACTGAAATTTTTATTTTTTGCGATGGATCTTGGTAAGTCTGCGAAAAGAACGGGTCCTTTCGTTTCAAAATACGTGTCCTGCTTGACGAGCCTTTCAATATCGGCGAAATAAATATTTTTGACAATGACTTTCTCTCTGCCCAGCACCTGATATTGACCAATATACGTTAATTCACGAACAACAGCACCCGTCTCTTCGTGAATCTCTCGTATAGCGGCTTGATCTGCTTCTTCATTTGGCTCTACTTTCCCTCCTGGAAACTCGTAGCCTCGATCCTCATGTTCAGTAAGTAGCCATTTTCCTTGATAGCGGCAAATAGCCCAAACATGCTTAGGATGACTTGAAAAAGGCTGCTCTTCAAAAGAGAGCTTGACCGTATTATGATAATAGTCTTTAAATACATGCATGTAAAATCCCTCATATCCTGTCCTTGCTTCTTGTAAAACATCATACCACAGATCACATTTCTCTGAAGAATTTTTATGAAAAGTGAAACAAACGAGTGCTTCTATCTCGTCTGTATGTAAAATAAGTATTCTTGCTAAAACCTTTTTATCATCTCCATCCTCATCCCATTTTAATCATGAAACCTTTTGCCCATGACGACGTAAATCAATAAGTGTTTGTCCTACACAGACGAGGAGGAAACCAGCATGAGCATCACAAATGGATCAAAACAAGAAAATAACAAAGCATGGCCAATGAGGCAACATGAGAAAGAAGACGCTTCTCTTGAGGCAGTGAAGAAACACCTCATGAAAGGACAAAAGTTAGATTTAACAAAAGACAATCCAAATATAGATCAAATTCATATCGGACTTGGCTGGGACTTATCTGGTCAGCCAATTGATTTAGATACGCAAGTGTTTCTCTTAAATGAAGAGGACAAGCTTCTGTCTCCAAAACACCTGATCTATTATCATCAGCAGCAAAGCTTAGATGGAGCTGTTCGCCATCTAGGTGATCATCAGGTCGGCGGAGGCCATCGGGACAATGAGATCATCATTATGCAGCTAAGCAGAGTCTCACCCGATATTCATAAAATCGTCGTAACTGCCACCATACATGATGCACACGAGCGGGCACATCATTTCGGACAGGTGACCAATGCCTACTTGCGCCTTTCAGATCAAATCACACAACAGGAGATTTGTACCTTTCAGTTAACAGAAGATTATTCATTTTGTACATCCATCATTTGTGCTGAACTAACGAGAGTTGAGAACGAATGGAAAATCACCGCTACCGGACAAGGTACGACCCTTGATTTAAACGACCTATGCCGCATCTACGGATTCACATCTTGACAAAGGAAAGGAGCTGGCACAAATGGGATTTCATTTCAACACGATCGAAGAACTGACCTTACAAGCAGAAGGCAACGGGATCTTTTTTGCCAAAAAAGGCGCTATGATTGCCGATCAAGGTACATTTCAATACCGTAAACGATTACTTGGGACGAATAAAGGAAATATGGTCAGCCAAGTATTTAATCATATTAGCAGAAAGTTAACAGGTGAAAACCTTGAGATGATGGAAGTGAGTGGACAAGGCACTTGCTACTTGGCTGATTCTAGCGAGCATGTGACTGTCATCAATCTTGAGCCGAACGGTCCTTGGCAACATGTTAGCGTGGAAAGTGAAGATTTACTTGCCTTTACTGAAGAATGTCACTATGGCGTGACACCAGTAGGCGTTGGGATTTTATCACAAAAAGGGCTGTTTACTTCAAAGCTCTCCTATCAAGGGCACGGGGCGCAGGTTGCGATTAAAACAAATGGAAACCCGCTGATTTTAAAAGCACCTTGCCGTGTAGATCCTGACGCCATTGTCGCTTGGACGGGCAAAGCACCGAAAGTCAAATTAGATGTGAACTGGAAAACGTTCATTGGACAAACATCAGGCGAATCCTACTTGTTTGAATTTCATGAACAGGACCAAATTGTGATTATCCAGCCATCTGAACGAACATCTGGAATGCGGGTCGGGATAGATGATAACCGGTACAAACCCCAGAGTCAGAGTACCTCACACGAAATCACCAACTCACAGCAGGAAAATAGAGGCGGAATCAGTGATCTGATCGGCGGAATCTTACAGCCTCGAAAATAAAAGCATGTAGAATGTCTCTACATGCTTTCAGATCATTGACAAAAGGCTAAAATGAACTTTCTTTTAGCCTTTTGTCTTCTTTTCAGCGTGATAGTCTAGGAAAAACGAGTACTAGCGTGGAGCGAATTTCACATTCGTGAGCACTAGCACGCAGGACTGACAAAGAATGCGAGGGTTTGTCTACATGCTTTTTCAATTCATCAGTCCATTGGCTTCAATAAAGTTCTTTGTCTCTTCGTTACCGAGATCATGAATCATCGAGTAAATTTCTTTTCTTTTCCTATCCATTTCGTCGTTTGGACTATCATAATGATATTCCAGAAATGGAACATGCGCCCGAAAGAAACCTTTCCAATCTGTCATATACTGTTCATCAAAATACTCTCTTAACTGCAAGATTTGGTCATCATCTGCTTCTATCTGAAATTGCCAAGCAGCCGCGTCTCTGTGCTGTGAGATTGATCCGTCTTGAACGGATACATAGTATGTGTGTCTCGCCATCTGATTCATCCTTTTTCCTTTAGTATGACCAGATATGAAGAAATTACGGCTTTTTGCGCAATTTATTTTTAATCATGTCTAACACATCAATAAACAACTGTGGAATAGGAATTCCGAGAGCTCTGGCTGTTGAGACAATCTGGTACGATTCATAAATAATATAAAAGATGAGCGCTAAATCCTTAATTGTCCCCCCAGTCTTCAGCATGACATCGAAGAAGTGTGCCATGGATATTAAAGAAATCGTCACAACCTTTCGAACAAGCCTGGTCAAAAAACGCTTCATCGTAAGTTGTCCAGTCACAGATTCTCTTAGGCTTGAACAAATTAATTCTATAGCCATGAGTGTCACTAATATCATGAGTAAATATCCTGCTCCACCAAACAGAAAGCCCATTGCCGACAAACTGACTGTAAACAACGAAAAGATGCCTAAATCCTTGCTCACTTGGCATCAACATCCTTTCATAGTGGAACTTCTTACCTCAATAGTATATGCCGCATTTGATGAATAGCTTGGACGACAAAAAATAAAGGCATGGTTAGCTGTTCAAAAAATTCGTGAAGCGCATAAAAAGAGCCGCCTGTGACGGCGGCTTTCTTGGTTAAACTCTGACATCAATAAACGTAGCATCTGAATCTTTGGGCTGAACAGCTTGAGGCTGCTGCTGCACTTGATCGAGCATCACCATAGCTTGGGCTGTGTTCGTGGCAAGCTGTGAATTCAATAAACTGATATTAAGTGTTTTTTGAATACTCGCCACTTGCTGGCTCATCATTCCTGCAATTGAGGACATCTTCTCCCCTCCCTTCCCTTTTCTCTTCGGCTGAAAGCCCCATCAATTCAATGGGCTGTCTGTCACAAATCCACAAAAAAAGAATGCCGATCTGTTTAATGATCGACATTCCTTTCACATTCGCTTATCCTAAGTATGCTTTTAGCATCCAGTTGTGTTTTTCAATGGATTGATGAATCGCAAGCAGCATATCACCTGTTGTTTCATCGCCAACTTCTGCAGCCAGCTCCATGCCTCGCTTAAGTTCTTCTGCAATATTAGAGAAATCATCATACAGATTTTTCACCATTTGCTCGGCTGATTCATTGCCTTCCGCTTCTTGAATGCTAGAAATTTCTAAGCACTCTTTCATTGTCGCAACAGGTTGTCCATTTAATGCGAGCATACGCTCAGCCAAATCATCGATATAAGTGGCTGTTTCTGTATATAATTCCTCGAATTTTTCATGGAGTGTAAAGAAATCTTTTCCCTTTACATACCAGTGATAGTTATGTAATTTTACGTAAAGCACAGTCCAATCTGCTACTTGTTTATTGACGACGTTTAATAATTTTTCAGACATGTTGATTCCTCCTTATGTAGTTGCGTTTAGTATGGGATTACCCTTTTTTTATTATACTGAAACCTGCCATCATTTTCTTCTATTTTGACCGCATGAAATATATGTTAATATGGAAATAAGGAGGGAGTTAGATGCTGTTACTTGGGATTATCAGCTTTATCATTATCTCAATCGTTGTCTTTTTATCACTGTGGACGACATCAAAGGCTTATGATTACAAGCATAAAGTCGATTCACCACAGGATGCTGAACCAAACCAACGTCCTAACCCAAAATAAAACCGCTTTCAATGATGTGAGGTATCTTCTTCTTCAGTAGATGAACTCTCTTTTTTCACATCACCTACATGGATGTTTGTCTTCGGCATATTATGCTGCTGTTTAGCTGTCACATGGACTTGTATGATATAAAGGCCATCTTGTTTGAAAGCTGTATGCAATTCATATACACCTTTCTCCTTTTTCTTTGGCTGAATCATCTTGCTGTTATCCTTGTCGCCATCTTTCCACACTTCAAATTCAACATCATCTGCATCATCAACAGGCGTATCACCATATGTGACAGCTGCTTTTACGATAACGTTTTCATTTTTCTCCACTTGCTCCGGCCCTGTTAGTTTGACTTCTAATAGCTCAGGCACTTCTCCCTTGTCATTGCTCGCTGCCGAGTTTCCACATGCACTAAGTAATGCGAGCATCAAAATGATTCCTACCATTTTCCGCATTCGTGTATCCCCCTTTTTTACTGACATGTCCATTTTAACAAATATCCCCTATTTTATCAGCTCTCGTTTCATTTCATATAAAAAACCGGACATTCCATATGTCCGGTTCATCATCTTACTGATTATCCAAATACTTTTAATAGCTCTTCTTGATCCTGAGACAGCCAGAAACGCATTAAACGTTTTGCTCCTTCAAGATCATGAAGCTTCGCTTGACCGCACTGCTCTTCATTTGCAGCAGGAATTTCTGTTACTTCCACTGCATCTTTGAATGTTGCATCAAGCAGTTCAACGATCTCTCTTGGTGTCGGTGCACCGCTGACAACTAAATAGTAGCCAGTCTGGCAGCCCATCGGAGAAATATCAATGATATCAAAATGATCGTACTTCTCTGAGTGTGTTCTAATATTAAACGCAAGTAAATGCTCTAATGTATGAATCGTATCAGGTTTCATTGCCTGCTTGTTTGGCTGACAAAAACGGATATCAAATTTGTTCACTTCCCCATCTGATCCCACTTTATGAACGCCGCAATGACGAACGTAAGGTGCTTTTACAGCATTATGGTCAAGTTCAAAGCTTTCAACTGAAGGCATTAATCACCACTCCTATAATTGCAATTTCCTATATTATAACATATTGTTCCGACCAGTTTAGTTTATAAAACTTCCCTTCCTTGTCCTTTTTTCTTATACTGTGAAAAGACAGACAAGGAGGAACCTCTATGAAACAAATTTTTATCGGCATCATTCGCTTTTATCAAAAATGCATTTCCCCTCTGACACCACCGAGCTGCAGGTTTTACCCCACTTGCTCAAACTACGGGCTAGAGGCGATCAAAACGCATGGCGCTTTAAAAGGCGGATGGCTCACGATTAAGCGAATTTTAAAATGTCACCCGCTGCATCCTGGAGGCATGGATCCGGTCCCGCCTAAAAAGGAAAAATAACTTACTTTTCTTCATAACCATTGATAACTAAGTCAAGCTTACCTGTTCCAGGATCAATGACAAGACCATGTACAGGCACATCAGATGGAAGAAGCGGATGATTTTTAACGACAGATACACTGTCTTTCACACTTTCTTCAACTGAGCTAAAGCTTTTGAGCCACTGTTGAAAATCGATTCCTGAGTATTCCAGTACTTCAATCCGTTTTTCTGGAATACCACGCTCAATGGCTTTATTTAAGAGTGTTTCGCTGTCTATTTTACTCATACCACAATCGTGATGCCCAATGACGTACACCTCGTCAGCATTCAATTCATAAACAGCCACTAAAATGCTTCGCATAATACTTCCAAATGGGTGAGAAACAAGAGCGCCAGCACTTTTGACAATTTTGATATCGCCATTTTTCATGTTCATGGCGCGTGGAAGCAGTTCAACAAGTCTTGTATCCATACATGATAGAATGACAGCTTTTTTCTGTGGAAACTTCGTTGTTGTAAACTCTTCATATCGCTTCTCTTCAATAAATTGTTGGTTATATTCGATGATTTCGTCTAAAAGTTTCATAAGTTTGTCCATTCCTTTTTCTTTTTTTAAAAATAAATATAGCACAATGTTTTAAATTTCGTCACGTTTTGACGTCTATTTTTTTAGAGGAAACATCTTCTGATGAAAATTTTTTATTTTCCTCTTTTCAAATCGTAATTATTACGATACAATAACTCAGGACATTAAATCGTAATCATTTCTATCTAATAGGTTGAGAGGAGACATTCTTAGATGAAAAAAATCTTTTTTATTTTAACAGCTGCTTTATTAGCGGTCGGTCTTGCCGCTTGCTCAAGCAGTGCGGGGACAAATGCTTCAAAAGGAAAAGCAGACGGGAAATTAACCATTTACACGACAATCTTCCCTATTCAAGATTTCACTGAAAAAATTGGCGGCTCTCACGTGAACGCTCAAAGTGTGTACCCTGCCAATGCAGATGCACACAGCTTTGAACCAAGTTCAAAAACGATGGTTGAAATGGCTGAAGGAGATGCCTTTATTTACAGCGGAACAGGTGCTGAAGCATTTGCTGATAAAACGGCTTCTACGTTAAAAGACCAAGGCGTGAAAACAGTGAAAGCAGCCGAAGGAATCAAGCTATTATCAACACAAGAAGAACATGCTCATGAAGAAGGTGAGGACCATGATCACGATCATGAAGGTGAAGATCATGACCATGATGGACACGACCATGGAGATAAAGATCCCCATGCATGGCTAGACCCTGTTTATGCACAGCAAATGGCAAAAAACATTAAAGACACACTTGTTTCACTAGATCCAGATCATAAAGACGAATACACAAAAAACTATGAATCACTAAAAAAAGAATTACAATCGTTAGATCAGGAATTCAAAACAACGTTATCTAAAGCAAAACATAAAGAAATTCTTGTTTCTCACGCAGCATACGGCTACTGGGAAAAGCGCTATGGCATTGAGCAAATCAGTGTACTAGGACTCTCTGCTTCTGAAGAGCCTTCCCAAAAACAGCTTGAAAATATCGTACAACAGGCAGAAAAGCATCACATCAAGTATGTCATTTTTGAAAATAACGTCAGCAGTAAAGTATCAGATACGATTCGCAGTGAAATTGGGGCAAAAAGCCTTACACTGAAAAATCTAGAATCCATTACAGAAGATGATGCTAAAAATGGTGAAAGCTATGTCAGCTTAATGAAACAAAATTTAAACACATTAAAAACAGCTTTAAATGTTGAATGAATTCATGAACCCCGTGCGATCAGCCGGGGTTTTTTACTGCACAAAAAAACACACCATGATCAGGTGTGTTTCTTTGTTTACATTTGATATTTTTTCTTAAACTGCTCCGCTCTGCCGCCTTTTTCTCCGAATTTCTGGCGTCCTGTATAAAATGGATGCGTATCAGAGCTTGTCTCTACTTTAATGACAGGATAAGTCTTCCCATCCTCCCACTCTACGGTCTCATGTGATGTCTTTGTTGATCTACTTAAGAAGCGGTAACCGCTGTTTACGTCCATAAATACAACTTCATGTGAGGTTGGATGAATATCTCTTTTCAATGTCAAAACTCCCTTCATCATTAAAACGTAACGATTACGTTTTATAATTATATTCTACTCCCTCTTTTACAACTTGTCAAAAAACAAGCTTTCTTAGTCAGGAAGAATAATCTAAAAATGGTGGAGAATAATAAACACCATAAAAAGAGATGCGATAAGAAAGGCGGAGAAAAAATTGACTGATCTCGTTTTAGCTAGAAGTCTGTTCGGCACAACAATGGGCTTCCATATTATTTATGCCTCGCTTGGCGTAGGCATCCCGCTAATGATTTTGTTAGCTGAACTCATCTTTCAAAAAACGAAGGACCCGCATTATGCCATCATGGCCAAACGATGGACAAAAGCGCAGGCTGTTCTGTTAGGGGTCGCCATTCCAACCGGTACCATTGCTGGTACGCAGCTTGCCCTTCTATGGCCTGGTTTTATGGAGGTCATCGGAAAGGTCATGTCACTGCCATTTCAAATAGAAATTTATGCTTTCTTTATTGAAGCATTATTTATGTCTATTTATGTGTACGCAGCAGATCGTTTATCACCAGCCATGCGCATCATTACCGTTATTTTCGTTGTCATTGGTGCAGCAGCTTCAGCGATTCTCATTACAAACGTACATGCTTTTGAAGGAACACCCGCTGGCTTTCAAATGGTCAATGGAGAAATAACGAATATCGAACCTTGGAAGGCATTTTTCAATCCTAGTTTTGTTGTAACTGCTACACATGTAGTACTGTCTGCTTTTACAACAGGCGCTTTTGTCATTGCTTCTGTCGCTGCATTTAAAATGTTGAAAACAAGAAAAAACGAAAAGCTCTATACCTTTCATCGAAAAGCCCTTTTTCTTGGACTGATTGTAGGCGGACTTTTCTCTTTTCTCACAGCCTTAAACGGTCACGAATCAGCTCAGCTTCTGTATGAATATCAGCCTGAAAAATTAGCGGGTGCTGAAGGTTTATTTGAAACGCAATCCCATGCGCCTCTGGCCATTGGCGGTTTTACTGATGCCAATACGCAAGAAATCAAAGGAGCTATCGAAATCCCTTGGGCGCTTAGTTTTCTTGCAGGAAATAGCTTTGATACTGTGGTTAAAGGGTTAAATGATTTTCCTAGGGACGAGTGGCCGCCTTTATTTATTCACACATTATTTAACGGAATGGTCATTATCGGCTCATTGCTCATTTTCTTTGCTATGTTAGCACTGTTTTACCGCAAAATTTTAAAACGCGACCATTACCCAAAATGGCTGCTTGTCCTTTATTTATTTGGCGGGCCTCTTAGTCTCTTGGCGATTGAATTTGGCTGGATCTTTGCCTGTACTGGCCGTCAGCCATGGGTGATTTATCGAATGCTCAAAACCTCTGAAGTCGTCACATCATCAGGATCTATCGGTACACTTTTCATCCTTTTTGCCATTGTCTATCTCATTTTAGGCATCGCAACTGTGATTGTACTGACGTACTACTTTAGAAAACATTCAATTGAAGAAGACTTACGGTTAACAGAATCTTAAAAAGGGAGCGATCTTGATGCAAATGGATGTAACAACTGATGCACTCATTGCAATCACCATCTTATGGGGATTCGTGTTTATCTATGCAGTGATGGCATCAATGGATTTCGGTGCAGGATTTTGGTCAATGATTTACATGAACAAAGAGCAGACAAAGGCCGCAAATATCGCAAATAAGTATCTTTCTCCAACTTGGGAAGTAACAAACGTCTTCATTGTGGCCATCGTCGTTGCCTTGTTTAGCCTGTTTCCAGGTGCAACATTTGTGCTAGGTACTGTTTTATTAATACCCGGCAGCATTATTTTGTTGCTTCTTGCACTGCGAAGCGGATTTCTCGTCTTCTCTCATTCACTGCCTAAAAAATATAGAAAAGCCGTGACATATATTTCAGGAATTAGCGGCTTTATTATTCCGTCCATCCTCATCATGGTTCTCCCCATTACACATGGTGGATTCATCTTTCAGGAGAATAATGTCTACTCATTAGATTTAGGATTGGTCTTTACAAGCGCAAATGTCTATTCTTTCGTAGGTTTTGCGATTTTCAGTACCCTTTTCCTCTCATCTTTGCTTTTAGCTGATTTTTCTAATGTTGCAAACGAAGATGAGGCTTATAACATTTATAGAAGAGGAGCACTGATTACAGGTCCACTTTCTCTCATGATGGCTTTCTTTATCATGCTCACACTGAGAAGTGAGGCCAATTGGCTGTTCACAAAAATGATGCAGAACATCCCGATCCTGCTTGTTTCTCTGCTCATGTTTTTGCTTGCAGGTTTGGCTCTATTTTTACCAAACAGCCGCTTTAAACATCGGAAAGGGAGACCACGTTTAGCGGTTATCGCCATTACAATTCAATATTTCTTAGCAAGCTATGTGTATGGACATGCGCATTTGCCCTATATGGCCTATCCTGATATCACCATCATGTCTGGGTTTACAGATCCCGTCACATTTAGGGCATTATTTATTACGTATATTGTAGGGTTTATCATCCTCTTCCCTGGGTTCTACTTCTTCTGGAAATTGTTTATGAAAGATAAGCGTTATATTCGTCAGGAAGATTAACATGAATGAACGACCCGTGCTTCGGTTACATTATAGATGAAAGACATACTCAAAAGGAGGTCATCTGTATGAGTCAAAAAATCCTTTGTGAAGTAAACAACTGTTCCTACTGGAATGCTGGAAATCGTTGTGGTGCAGATGCAATTTATGTCGTCAGCCATACAGGAAATACGGCTGAGAAAAGTGAAGAAACTGACTGTAAAACGTTTAAACCTCAAGACCTTTAAGTCTCATTAAAGGAGGCGCTTCGCTTTGAAAAACGATCGGCTTGCTCAAACGTTTCTTGAAGAAATTCAGGACGCGGACGAGGCTGCATTTTATCAAGCAGCTCACTCCTTTTTAAATCTTTGGGATTATGAATACGGACATGTTTCCGACATGCCCAATGACATGCATCAGTATATTGGACAGCTTGCTTACGACAGCGGGCTTGTAGAAGAGTAAGAAAGAGCGGATAACCGCTCTTTCTTTTTGTTCAGACAGGAAGGAAAAACTTTCCTCAACTATACAGTGGTTCTATTGATGGTGCAAATGGCGATTCACTCGTTTTCATTTCACAAAATCATGTTTTGTAAACACATCAATTTTATCTGAGAAAGAACGAAGCGCTTGATAATCAACTTCTACACCCATACCTGGAGAACGAGGCACCTCAATAAACCCATTTTCAACTTTAATTTCAGGAAAAATGATATCCTGCTCCCAATATTTCGACGATGCTGAAATATCCCCAGGAATCGTAAATTGCGGAAGTGATGCAAGTGCCACGTTTTGCGCGCGAGAAATGCCTGTTTCAATCATTCCACCGCACCATAACGGAATCTGCTGCTCCTTGCAGAACGCATGAATCTTAAGTGCTTCAGTCAGCCCTCCAACTCGTGAAGGCTTCACATTAATAATCTGACAGCTTCCAAGTTCTACAGCTTTTCTCGCATCATCTAAAGAACAAATACTTTCATCCAAACAGATTGGTGTTTTTAAATGCTTTTGCAAATGCCGATGATCGACAATGTCATCTGCGGCTAAAGGCTGTTCAATCATTAATAAACGAATATCATCGAGCTGCTTCAGTTTGCTAATATCTTTTAATTCATAAGCAGAGTTTGCATCCGCCATTAACGGGAGGTGAGGGAAAGACTCCCTTATCTTTTGTAGAAGTCCAATATCTTGTCCCGGCTTAATTTTCACTTTCACACGCTGATAGCCTTGATCAACAAATTGCTCGATTTGCTGAATCATTTCATCTATTGGTCCTAACCCCGCAACGACACCAGATGGAATTCTATCTCTAGTACCGCCTAAGACGTCACGTAAGGACTTATTTTCTCGCTTCGCATAAATATCCCACACAGCTGCCTCAATTCCCGCTTTGGCCATTCTATTGCCTTTAAAATGGTACAAGCTGTCTGGTATGTCCGAAGGATGTGTAAAAGATCGGGTCAGCACGTTCGGGATAAAGAAAGCCCTCAGCATGTGATAGCAGGTCTCGATGGTTTCTTCTGTATACCACGGAGAAGAGAAGGCAGATACCTCTCCCCATCCAGTTAATCCTGTTTGATCTTTGACCTCGACAATAATAAACTCACGCTCTGAAATGGTCCCAAGGCTCGTTGTAAACGGCTGTTTGAGTTTCATCGTGACATGATATAAGATCACACGTTCAATTTGAATCATCTAAAAACCCCTTTGATTTGAGTCTGTGCCTCTGCAATTTATTCGACGCATTCCTTGGCAGCTCATCCACAAAGTGAAAAGCGGCGGGCCATTTATACTTGGCTAATTGCGACTGACACAAAGCATAGAGCTCATTCTCCGGAATCTGCTCATGTGTCACAAGGAAGGCAGCAGGTACCTCTCCCCATTTTTTATCATACATACCCGTCACTCCGGCTTCCTTTACATTTGGATGTGTTAAAAGAACTGCTTCAATTTCTGCTGGATAAATATTTTCTCCGCCAGAAATAATTAAGTCTGACCGCCGATCAAGCACAAATAAGAATCCGTCCTCATCTACATAGCCAATATCACCCGTTTTCAGCCAGCCCTGCTCAAATGCAGCAGCTGTTGCCTCTTGACGATAAAGGTAGCCTTTCATGACATTTGCACCTTTTACCATGATTTCACCATGCTCAAAAGGACGACACGGACGGTTCTCATCTTGAATCTTTAATTCACACCCAAAAAGGGGCTTTCCCGCTGATCCAAGCTTTTCCACACTAAATTCAGGCGCAAGCGTCACAATTTGCGAGCAGGTCTCCGTCATACCGTACGATTGAAACACAGGAAATCCTTTCTCCTTACTCTCTTGAAGCATCGCATAAGGTGCAGGACCTCCCCCTAACAGCAGGCAGCGCAAAGATGATGGACATTCTTCAAGTCCACTTAATAAACGGGACAGCATGGTTTGTACAACTGACAACATCGTCACTCGATGCTGTTCAATAGCATTCTTGACTTCATCGACATCAAACTTTTGATGAAGCACGACAGTCATACCGTATATGACAGATTTAAATATAGCGGATAAACCGCTTATATGAAAAAGAGGCAAGGCAATGAGCCAGCGGTCGTCCTCCCTGATCCCTAAATTCAATGCCGAGGAAACAGCACTATGAAAATGATTGCCAAACGTTTGCTCCACCCCTTTAGGGCGTCCTGTCGTTCCAGATGTATACATAATCGTCGCCGTCTCATTTAAATCAATATCATGTACGACCTTCTTTTCCATATCATGATCTGCATCAGGTAAAGTCTCTATTGTATAAACAGGTAAATCACCATGATGCTCATTTTCATATGCAGGCTCTGTTAATAAAGCCATGACTTTCGCATCTTTCAGCTGATAACGTCTCTCTGCTTTTGTTAACTTATTGTTCAATAACACAATCTTGAAGCCTAATAAAAAACAAGCGTGAACAAGCATGACCATGTGAGGATGGTTGTTCATTAAAATCGCAACCGTATCCCCTTTTTTAAAAGATGCACGTGTCAGTCGATTTGCAAGTTGGTCTACATCATTCGCTAAATCACGAAATGTCCACTCTTTGTCTTGATAAATGAGTGCGACCCGGTCTGGCGTTAAATACGCACGGTGCAGCAGCCAATTCGGTTGCTTCATCATGACACCTCCTTTTCATAAAAGAAAACAGCTCAGTCTGATGCACTAAGCTGTTTTCATCCATATCATTGAATCAAGGGAAACGAGGGAACTGACCGAAGTCTGGCTTCCGTTTTTCCTTAAAGGAATCGCGTCCTTCTTTTGCTTCATCTGTTGTGTAATAAAGAAGGGTCGCATCTCCTGCAAATTGCTGAATACCAGCTAATCCATCTGTGTCAGCATTAAATGCAGCTTTCAAGAATCGTAAAGCAGTAGGGCTCTTTTCTAGCATGTCCTCACACCACTTCACTGTTTCTTCTTCCAGCTGCTCTAATGGTACAACTGTGTTGACAAGTCCCATATCAAGCGCTTCTTGTGCATTGTATTGACGGCATAAGTACCAGATCTCTCTTGCTTTCTTATGACCCACAATACGTGCAAGATAGCCAGATCCATAACCAGCATCAAAGCTGCCCACTTTTGGTCCTGTTTGTCCAAAAATCGCATTGTCTGCTGCAATCGTGAGGTCACACACGACATGAAGCACATGCCCGCCGCCAATCGCATAGCCCGCAACCATCGCAATAACTGGTTTTGGAATGACACGAATTAAACGCTGTAAGTCTAGGACGTTTAGACGTGGAATTTGATCGTCTCCTACATAGCCGCCATGACCGCGTACTTTTTGGTCTCCACCTGAACAGAATGCTTTTCCTCCAGCACCTGCAAGGACAATGACACCAACATCTGAATTGTCGCGAGCACGTGAGAATGCATCAATTAATTCACTTACAGTCTTTGGTGTAAATGCATTATGTACATGCGGACGGTTAATGGTGATTTTTGCAATCCCATTATATGTTTCATATAAAATTTCGTCATACTGACGCTCAGTTTGCCATTCAATAGCCATCAATATTTCCTCCTCTAATCTTGCGATAAAATAAACTCACTTACTATTTTACCAAAAAAATGTGGTTGTTCCACATGAACTGTATGCCCGGCATGCTCTACTACTGTGAATTGACTGTATTCAAGCTCCTGCTGCATACGTTTGGCGATGTCACAGAACTTTTTATCAAGTGTTCCGCAAATGAGTAAAACAGGCTGTTTTATCTGCTTTAATGCTTCCCACATAGACGGCTGTGAGCCCGTTCCTATACCTTCTAAGCTGCGAGCCAGCCCGTTAGGATCGGCTTTTAGCCTTCCCTCTCTCAGTTGCGTTAGCCTGTCCGCTGGCAAGGATTTCTGCGAAGCAAACAGCGGAATGTTCTCCCAAAAATCCACAAATTGCGCTAATCCTTCATGTCTGATCTTTTGAGCTAGCTGATGATCATGATTCAGCCTCTCCATCCGCTCTTTAAAAGAGTTCAGCCCTGGAGATGTACTCTCAAGAATCAACTTGTTTACTCGTTCTGGATAACGGGAGGCAAATGATAAAGCAATACGCCCTCCCATAGAATATCCGAGAATGTTCACTTTGTGAAGCTTTAATTGATCTAAAATCTCAGCAAGATCTGCCAGCTGCTGGGACATTGCATATCTTCTTATACTCTTTGGTGAGTCTGTGCGGCCATGTCCAAGCAAGCTGACCTGAATCAATCTCGTATGTTTTTCTGTATAAGTATTCAAAAAAGCCCAAGAAGCTGTACTCCCTGTAAAGCCATGTAAACATAACGTGGCATTTTCAGCAGATGGGTTATGGTCTATCACCTCATACGCCACACCATCGTGCATTCGTATTATGAGTGAAGGCATTCTTTTTTCACTTCCCTCAATATCTCGTCCATCATTTGGCGATGTTTGCCCACGCGAGAATGCCGGTCAGTTTCAATCTCAATTAAATGAAGCCCTGGTTCTTGGATATGCGCCAAGTACACATCTTTTAACTCTTCTTTCGTTGTCGGCTTCGAATAGGTTCCCCCATATAGCTTTGATGCATACTCAAAATTCAACCCAGTCGGCGTACCAAAGAGCTTTTCATAATACGGTTCATCGGATGCCTGCGGAAGGAAAGAAAAGATTCCTCCTCCATCATTGTTTAACAACACAACCGTGAGCGGAATGTCCATTAGCTTAGCTGCAAGAAGACCGTTCATATCATGGTAAAAAGACAAATCGCCGATGACTAAAGTGATGGGTTGTTTCAAGGCTGCATATGTTCCAAGAGCTGTGGACACAACACCATCAATGCCATTTGCTCCGCGATTCGCCATCATCCGAAACGGTTTTGACTGCGTTTCAAAAAAGGTATCGACATCTCGAATAGGCATACTATTTCCGATAAAGAGCACACTCTCTTTTGGCAAAAGGTGCTGCAGCTGACGATACACATTTCCCTCAAATGTCAGGTCCTCATCATTGTATTGATTTGCATGCATTCTAAAAGAAGAATTGACACTCTGCCAGCGTCGTAAATAAGATGTATCCTGACGCTTTTCCGCTCTCATCAAGACTTCTTCTACAAAAGAGGCTGCATGACTTTCAATCATGTATGATGCGCTTAAACCAGGATCTCGATAACCACCCGCAGCATCGACGACAATCTGCTTCACTTCCGCATGCTTTTCCAGCCACTTAAATAAAGGCTTAGACACAGGCATCGGTCCAAAACGAATGACCATTTCAGGCAAGAGATGCTGCTGCAATGCCTCATCTTTTAACAAAGAATCGTACGCATCTATGATGTATTCTTCACTTTCATGTCCATTTCGCAAAAGAGAAAGCGGGTCAGCTAAAATTGGCAGATGCAAAGCTTTTGCAAGACGTAACACTGACGCCTGCTCTTCCGGCGAGTGAAGTTCACCAGCAACAATGATTCCTTTTGCCGCTTTGTTCATGATAGACACTAATTCTGACATAACCCGATCATCCGGACGAGCTTGACCTGCTGCTAAAACTTTGTTCGCAACTCCTTCTTCTCTATCAAAAGGATCAATAGACAAGTCAGGTAGCAATGGTTCTCTCAGCGGCACATTCACTTGAACTGGTCCCTTTGGCTCCTGCATAGACACATGACTTGCCCTAGCAGCAGCAGTTTGGACATACCGCAGCATCGTTTGGCTTTCTTCTGGCAAGGCTAAGTCTGTGAACCATTTAACAAACTTACCGAATAAGAATTGCTGATCAATCGCTTGAGGTGCCCCAACCTCCCTCAATTCGTGCGGCCGATCAGCAGTTAAAACAATCAGTGGTACCCGAGAATAATGTGCCTCGACAACAGCTGGGTAAAAGTTAGCTGCTGCCGTACCTGATGTACAAATGAGTAGCACTGGTGTTTGGCTCGCTTTCGCAAGACCCAGTGCATAAAAAGCAGCAGACCGTTCATCCACTAACACATGGACATTGATTTCTTGATGAGCAAGAGCGAGCATCGCAAGCGGTGTTGAACGGGAACCAGGACAAACAACCGCCTCCTTCACACCACTTTGCACAAATTCATCCATTAATCTGCCAATATATCTTGTCATGATTTGATTATTCAATGGGACGACCTCCAAGAGCAGACAGCATTGGTCTTAATTTCACTTGCGTTTCTTCATACTCCTGTTTTGCAAGGGAATCCTCTACAATTCCACATCCAGCAAACAAACGAACTTGGTCTTCCTCAATAAGACCTGATCGAATGGCGACAGCAAATTCTCCATTGTCCTTAGAATCAATCCATCCCACTGGCGCCGCATACCAACCGCGTTTCAACGGTTCGATTTCACGAATCACCTCTACCGCTTTTTCCTTAGGATATCCTCCAAGCGCTGGTGTTGGATGAAGCTGTTCAATTAATGAAAAGAGTGAACAGCTGCTTTTAATTTCTCCCACAATGGGTGTAAATAAATGCTGAATGTTTTTCGTTTTATAAAGACTTGGTTGATTTGGCTTATGCACATGATGGCAGTTTGCTTCAAATGCCTGCTCAATCATATTCACGACAATTTGATGTTCAATCAAATTTTTCTCATCATGAAGCAGTTCCTCACCTAGTGCCAGATCCTCTACTTCATCTTGACCACGTACAATGGAACCTGCCAAACACGATGAAAATACTTCACCACCGCTTTTTTTCACTAAACGTTCAGGCGTCGCCCCGACAAATGCTTGTCTTCCCTGCTCTATAGCAAATACATAACTCGTTGTTTGATGTTTTAGTAATTCTGCTAATAGTGGAGCGAGTTCTATTTGATTTTTATAGTGAAGCAAGACTTCTCTTGCTAAAACAACCTTTTCATATTCGTTCACACGAATGTGTTCTGTCGCTTCATGGATTGCTTTCATCCATTCCTGGACATCTAACTCTTCCATATGAACAAGCTCAGCTTGTCCATGATTTCTGACAGGCAATGCATCAAAATTAGAAGCTTTCTGTTCTAACTCTTGAATGAGCTGATGAACATTCCCGTCCACCTCGTTCCATTCATTGATCGTTAGAAACGTGCCTTCTTTGGAAACAGTCAGCATCATCGATGGCACAAAAAAATGAGCCTCGCCAAATGCTTCCCAGTGACGCGCCTTCTCTTCGTATGGATCAAATGAAAATCCTCCAAATAAAAGCGGACCAACTGCCGCTTGCTTTAACTCCTTCTCATCATGAAAATGGAACATATGCTGTTTCAGCTGCTCCCATTCTTGATGGACGATATTGAATCGTTCTTTGCCTTGCTCTGATGATTTAATCACGGCCGCTCTGCCAAGTCCAGAAAATATCATTTGGCTTTCTGGATCAGACCAAAAAAACCGCTCGCCTAAAAAATCCGCTTCGCCGCTTTGGAAAAAGGCAAGAGGATCCAGATCGTCAACTCTTCTGGAGTAGCTTATCAAAACAGCATGGTTGACGTTATTCGCTTCTTCTAATGTCGCAAGCGCTTCCTGCCGGAAAGTACTTTGCACTGTTGTCACCATGATACATTCCTCCAAAACCCATGAAATAACATATAAAAATAAAACCATCATGTAAAAAAATACATGAACATTCGAGTATGTCGAATGACCTGCTTTTCTATTATAAACCTTAACAGATGAACTTAGTAAAGAAAACAGCTTTTAAAACCTCGAATCCTTATTATATCACGCTTTCAAGATTTTTTCGCTCCCGCTTATTGAAATGAGAACATCCCTTAAAAAATGGTAAGACCTGTTCGAAGATCAAGCTTTCTCTCTAGATGGGAACGATTAGCAAACATCTTTTTCTTGTTTCATCGCATCAATATATTGACACCTTTTTGAACTTTGCTAAACTGGAATTTGGACGTGTACGTATTTTTTTATTTAAAGGAGTATATTTTATGCAGCATCAATCGATATCAGATCAGCTTTCACCAATAAAGCCTGATAAGAACTGGCGGATTTGGTGGAATTTACTACGACCGCATACATTAACAGCGGCATTTATTCCCGTTACTTTAGGAACTGTCCTAGCACTTCCGAGTGGTCAAATACATGTTGGGCTATTTTTAGCTATGCTATTTGCATCGATGTTTATCCAAATTGCAACGAACATGTTTAATGAGTACTTTGATTATGTTCGCGGATTGGACAATGAGAAATCTGTCGGTATCGGCGGAGCGATCGTGAGAAACGGTGTAAAACCAAAAACAGTTTTAGGCCTCGCTTATGCCTTATTCGCGCTTTCTTTATTACTTGGGATCTATATTTGCATGATGTCTAGCTGGTGGATTGCACTCATAGGACTAATTTGTATGGCAGCAGGCTATTTTTATACCGGTGGCCCTGTACCAATTGCTTATACACCATTTGGAGAACTTGTATCAGGTGCTTTTATGGGACTAGGCATCATTTTAATTAGTTTCTATATCCAAACAGGAACATTGACATCAAAAGCTGTGCTCATTTCATTACCCATCTCTATTTTAGTTGGTGCCATCTTACTGTCGAACAATATCCGTGATTTAGACGGTGATAAAGAGAATGGACGAAAGACACTTGCTATCCTAGCTGGACGTAAAGCGGCAGTCAACATCCTACTTTCCATGTTTGTGATCTCATATGTACTCATTTTTGTTTATATCTTTATGGATATCGTGGGTCTTTGGAGTCTTCTTGTCTTACTCAGTGTGCCAAAAGCTTATACAGCCATTAAAGAATTTAAACAAAAAGAAAAACCAATTGAATTAATGAATGCCATGAAGTCGACAGCACAAACCAATACGTTTTTTGGTTTCCTGTTAACGATCGCATTGATCTTACAATACTATCTCGCATAACACGAAACGCCTGCAGCTGCAGGCGTTTTTTATTGAAGAATTGCTTCAAATTGGCACAAGTCTTACATAAAAATTTGCTCATACTAACAATATGTTTGATATGAAAGGGTGATCACTTTGTTGTCTAAAAACGAATTACATCAGTTGAAGCAGCGACTTCTCGATGAAAAACAAGAAATTGAAGCCAAAAGCCATGACGATGAACAGAAAGTATCATTTCCTTATGATTCAGTGGGCGAACTGTCAGCTTATGATAACCACCCTGGCGACCAAGGGACAGAACTATTCGAACGCGGAAAAGACATTGCCTTAAACAGTTTGGAACATGAGCATCTGTCCGATATCAATGAAGCACTCCAAGCAATGGCAGACGGCTCTTATGGTTTGTGTAAAGTGTGTAAAGCCCCTATTCCTAAAGAACGCTTAGAAGCCCTTCCCACCGCCGTCACATGCACAGAGCATTCAAAAGAACAGACCGTTTCACAAAACCGTCCCATTGAAGAGGACTTATTAAGTCCGCCCTCAGGGCAATTTGAAAATGAAGAAAGTGCTGCATATGATGGCGAAGATGCCTACCAAGATGTAGAACGCTATGGGAACTCTGATACCCCGTCCGATATGGAATTTCCTCCATTGACATACGATGATGTGTATACACAATCAGAAGATGAAGATTATGTGGAAGACTACGAGGGGTTTGCAGCTGCTGATATTGAAGGTAAAGCAAGCAAGGTCTATCCAAATAAAGCACACGAAGCTTATGAAGAAGCATTAGATGAAGAAGGCGTCATGACGGTGTTTGGTGACTTGAAGCCTTACGAAGAAGATCCCTATACTAAAAAAAATCATTAGTCCCCACATATTGGGGGCTTGATGTTTATATCATGTAATAATTGGGAAATAAGTTGAAGAGTGAATTGATTGGGAGGAGATTTCTGGATGGCTAGAAAAAGTATCATTTGGGCGGTTATCGTCTTCTTTATTACATACGCATTATTTTCTATTGCAGGGTTCCTGTTCCCTATCGACAGAGAATGGTATGACGCACTAAATAAACCTGAATGGACACCTAGTGGTGGTGTCATCGGTGCGGTCTGGGCTGTCTTATTCGCCCTCATTTCGTTATCTGCCGCCATCATTTATGCAAAGTATGGTTTTCAAAAAATCACATTACCATTTTGGATTCTGTTTCTTTTAAATTATGTATTCAATCAAGCCTTTAGCTTTTTTCAGTTTACACAAAAAGGTTTATTTGCAGCTACGATCGACTGCCTGCTTGTAGCACTGACAGCGCTCGCGCTTGTCATCGTCTCACGTAAACTAAGCAATGTTGTTCCAATTTTATTGATTCCCTATGTTTTATGGGGATTCTTTGCGACATACTTGTCTTATACGATCTATTCCATGAATATGTAAGAAAAGACCGCTATGATGGCGGTCTTTCGTTTTGCGGAAAATAAAAAAGAGGTCTTTATTAGACCTCTTTAAAAAATGACCCGTACGGGATTCGAACCCGTGTTACCGCCGTGAAAGGGCGGTGTCTTAACCGCTTGACCAACGGGCCAGAAAAATGGCGGAGAAGGAGGGATTTGAACCCTCGCGCCGCTTGCGCGACCTACACCCTTAGCAGGGGCGCCTCTTCAGCCACTTGAGTACTTCTCCATTTGGCTCCGCAGGTAGGATTCGAACCTACGACCGATCGGTTAACAGCCGATAGCTCTACCACTGAGCTACTGCGGAAAGTCATGGTGGGCCTGAGTGGACTCGAACCACCGACCTCACGCTTATCAGGCGTGCGCTCTAACCAGCTGAGCTACAGGCCCATGAACGATATGCAAATGGAGCGGGTGATGGGAATCGAACCCACGACATCAGCTTGGAAGGCTGAGGTTTTACCACTAAACTACACCCGCAAAAATATGTATGGGGCGATTGATGGGAATCGAACCCACGAGTGCCAGAGCCACAATCTGGTGCGTTAACCACTTCGCCACAACCGCCATACTGATATTTATTTGTAAAAGTGGCTCGGGACGGAATCGAACCGCCGACACACGGATTTTCAGTCCGTTGCTCTACCAACTGAGCTACCGAGCCATGTATTCATTTGAAAATGGCGGTCCGGACGGGACTCGAACCCGCGACCTCCTGCGTGACAGGCAGGCATTCTAACCAACTGAACTACCGGACCAATAGAGAAAAAATTTGGTTGCGGGGGCAGGATTTGAACCTGCGACCTTCGGGTTATGAGCCCGACGAGCTACCGAACTGCTCCACCCCGCGATGATATCATTTTTTAAAAATATGGCGGAGGAAGAGGGATTCGAACCCCCGCGGGCTTTGACACCCCTGTCGGTTTTCAAGACCGATCCCTTCAGCCGGACTTGGGTATTCCTCCGTATAGATGGTGGACCTTGTAGGACTCGAACCTACGACCGGACGGTTATGAGCCGTCTGCTCTAACCAACTGAGCTAAAGGTCCTTTATAGCGGCGGAGGGGATCGAACCCCCGACCTCACGGGTATGAACCGTACGCTCTAGCCAGCTGAGCTACACCGCCATGATATAAAATAATTTTTTAAAAAGTGGAGCCTAGCGGGATCGAACCGCTGACCTCCTGCGTGCAAGGCAGGCGCTCTCCCAGCTGAGCTAAGGCCCCATAAAAGATGGTCGGGAAGACAGGATTCGAACCTGCGACCCCTTGGTCCCAAA
>NZ_SWFL01000002.1:0-976729 GCF_005144805.1 Bacillus sp. S2(2019) | reverse complement strand
AGGTTACCCACGTGTTACTCACCCGTCCGCCGCTAACATCCGGGAGCAAGCTCCCTTCTGTCCGCTCGACTTGCATGTATTAGGCACGCCGCCAGCGTTCGTCCTGAGCCAGGATCAAACTCTCCGAAAAAGTTCAAAACCGAAGTTTTGTTTTTCGCCAGTTTGACTGACTACCTATGAAATATCATAGGATTTTTTTATAAAAACTCGAATTAACAGGTACGTTTTGTCTTGTTTAGTTTTCAAAGAACTTGTTTGTCACTCTCTCAAAGCGACCACTTAAATATATCATATATCTCTATCAATAGTCAACATTTTTCTTGAAAAACATTTTATTTTTTTAAGAAGTTTTTGTTATGAAAGAGATAAAAAATAGAGCCTCTTTTTGCTCCTTTGAAAGATTAACACATATCTATGAAAAAAGCATTATAAACTTCAAAAAAAATCATGTTTTTTCAAAAAAAAATAAAGCCGGTGAAAAACCGGCTTTATCTTTACTCAGATTGCTCTTGATCTGACTCTACGTTTTCTTCACTATTCTCTTCATCGTCTTCTGGTGATTGTTCTACTAATGCCACTGTAGCGACATGTTCATCATCACCTAGACGGATCAGGCGGACACCTTGAGTGACTCGGCCTGTTGTGGAAATATCTGAAACGGCCATACGGATGATGACACCACTACCTGTAATAATCATCAAGTCTTCTTCAGCTTCAGCGTTAGTCGCCTTCACTGCAACAAGCGGACCGTTGTTGTCAGTGATCTTGCACGTTTTCAGACCTTTACCACCACGGCTTTGGACACGATATTCTTTTTCAGGCGTTAATTTACCATAACCTTTTTCAGTTACGATCAATACGTTTGCATCTGGCTCAAGGATTTCCATTCCAACGACGATGTCATCCTCAGAAAGTGTGATCCCTTTAACTCCAGCTGCTGTACGTCCCATTTCACGAACATCTGTCTCGTCGAAACGAATGAGCATTCCTTTTTTCGTTCCGATGATGATTTGTTTTTCACCATTGGTTAAACGAACAGCCATCAATTCATCTTCATCACGCAGGCTGAGTGCAATCAAACCGTTGTTTCGGATGTTTGCAAATTGAGACAATGACGTTCGTTTCGATACACCGTGTCTTGTTGTAAAGAAGAGATACGAATCTTCATCAAATTCGCTGACTGGAATAATGGCGTTTATCCACTCTCCCTTTTCTACTTCAAGAAGGTTAATAATCGGAATCCCTTTCGCTGTTCGTCCGAATTCAGGGATCTCATAGCCCTTCGCTCGATAAACCTTCCCTTTATTAGAGAAGAAGAGAATCGTATCGTGCGTAGATGTTGAGATCAGCTGTTCAACGAAATCATCTTCGTTGGTTCCCATTCCTTGTACACCTTTACCGCCTCTTTTTTGACTGCGGTATGTTGATGCAGGCAGGCGCTTAATATAACCATTATGAGTCAGTGTGATCACAATATTTTCAACAGGAATCAAATCTTCGTCTTCGATTGTTTCTATACCCGCTGTCACAATTTCTGTGCGGCGCGTATCATTGAAGCGTTCTTTGATTTCTGTTAATTCTTCTCTAATGATTTCTAGAACTTTCTCATTGTCTGCTAGAATGGCTTTCAATTCAGCAATCAATTCAACAAGCCCTTTGTATTCATCTTCTATTTTCTCTCTTTCTAAACCAGTCAAACGCTGGAGTCGCATATCGAGAATGGCCTGTGCTTGTTTTTCAGACAAGCTATAGTTTTCCATCAAACCATTTCTTGCAATTTCAGCAGTTTGAGAGCCTCTAATTAAGGCAATGACCTCATCTAAGTGATCAAGCGCAATTCTTAAGCCTTCTAAAATATGAGCTCTTGCTTCCGCTTTACGCAATTCATACGCCGTTCTTCGACGAATAATCACTTTCTGATGCTCAAGGTAATATTCAAGACATTGTTTGAGAGATAACACTTTCGGCTGTCCATCAACAAGTGCAAGCAAGTTAATACCGAAGGACGTTTGAAGTGTCGTTTGTTTATAAAGATTGTTTAATAGAACATGGACGTTTGCGTCTCTTCGTAGTTCAATGACAATTCTCATTCCATTACGGTCAGATTCATCACGAAGATCTGTAATGCCATCAATCTTTTTATCACGGACAAGATCTGCGATTTTTTCGATCAAACGAGCTTTGTTAACCTGATAAGGAATCTCGTTGATAACAATGCGCTGCTTACCACTAGATGTTTCTTCGATGTTTGACTTTGCACGTAATGTAATAGAGCCGCGTCCTGTTTCATACGCTTTACGAATACCGCTTCGCCCAATGATTTGTCCCGCAGTTGGGAAGTCTGGACCTGGAATGATGTCCATTAGTTCCTGTGTCGTCATTTCAGGATTTTGACTAATTGCCAATACCCCATCAATCACTTCACCTAGTTGGTGAGGCGGGATATTCGTTGCCATCCCTACAGCGATTCCTGTTGCCCCGTTCACTAATAAGTTCGGGAACCTAGCAGGCATAACGACTGGCTCTCTTTCGCTGCCATCGTAGTTATCTTGATAATCAATGGTGTCCTTTGTGATATCACGCAGGATCTCCATCGAAATTTTAGAAAGACGTGCCTCGGTATAACGCATGGCTGCTGCGCCGTCTCCATCGACAGAACCAAAGTTCCCGTGCCCTTCAACCAGCATATTACGATAGTTGAAATCTTGCGCCATCCGAACCATCGCTTCATATACAGCGCTATCACCGTGAGGGTGGTACTTACCGATAACTTCCCCAACGATACGTGCCGATTTCTTAAATGGTTTATCACTTGTCATACCTAGGTCATTCATCGCATACAAAATTCTTCGATGCACGGGCTTCAATCCGTCTCGCACATCTGGTAATGCACGCGAAACAATAACACTCATTGCATAATCTAAAAAGGACGTACGCATTTCATGGCTAATATTCACTTCGCGTACATTTGGTGTATGTTGTTCACTCACTATAAGAACCTCCCTTTACGTATCACATGAAATAAATTATGTGGGAGTAAAATATGTATTTATCTTCACAAGACTATTCTCCATTATATCAATAATCTTGCCTTTATACACATTTATTTACTAGAAAATCGACGAATCGCAGAAAACCAGGACATTCGTTTCACGCCCCTGTTTCTTGAAAAACAACCTTATTCCAAACAAGAAATAAGGTTGCTCTCAAGGGGGGATACCTATCTAAATATCAAGATTTTTTACGTATTGTGCATTTTCTTCGATAAAGTTACGTCTCGGCTCTACTTTATCTCCCATTAGCATTTCAAAAGTCTCATCAGCATCGATTGCATCCTCAAGTGTCACTTGAAGAAGTGTTCTCGCATCAGGATCCATTGTTGTTTCCCAAAGCTGAGTAGCATTCATCTCTCCAAGACCTTTATAACGCTGAAGTCCAGGTTTCGGTGTTTGAGGTAGTGTTTTTAACAGTTCATCTAGCTGTTTATCGTTATACACGTATTCAACACGCTTTCCTTGCTGCACTTTATATAAAGGCGGCTGTGCAATATACACATAACCGTTTTCAATGATTTCACGCATGTAGCGATAGAAGAATGTTAGGAGTAGCGTCCGTATATGCGCTCCATCAACATCAGCATCAGTCATGATCACAATTTTGTGATAACGTGCTTTCTCTAAAGTGAAGTCTTCTCCGATTCCAGTCCCTAGCGCTGTAATCATTGAACGAACCTCGTTGTTAGATAAAATTTTATCTAGTCGGGCTTTTTCAACGTTTAGGATCTTCCCTCTTAACGGTAAGATCGCTTGGAAATGTCGATCACGACCTTGCTTAGCAGATCCGCCCGCAGAATCTCCCTCTACGATATAAAGCTCAGAGATGGAAGGATCTTTAGAAGAACAGTCTGCCAGTTTCCCAGGCAAGCTAGAGACTTCCAGTGCACTTTTACGTCTTGTCAGCTCACGTGCCTTTTTGGCAGCCATTCTTGCACGAGCTGCCATCACACCTTTCTCCACAATTTTCTTTGCAGCATCAGGGTTCTCTAAGAGGAATTTCTCAAGTGCTTCGGAGAAGAGGGAGTCGGTAATGGTTCTTGCTTCTGAGTTACCGAGCTTTGTCTTCGTTTGTCCTTCAAATTGAGGGTCTGGATGTTTGATAGAGATAATGGCTGTTAAGCCTTCTCGTACATCTTCTCCGCTCAAATTCGAGTCACCATCTTTGAATACGCCATTTTTACGAGCATAATCATTGATGACACGCGTCAGACCGGTTTTAAAGCCAGCTTCGTGTGATCCACCTTCATATGTGTTGATGTTATTGGCGAAAGAATAAATATTGCTTGTATAGGAATCGTTGTATTGCAGTGCAACTTCAACGGTGATTCCGTCTTTTTCACCCTCGATGTAAACTGGTTCTTCATGAACGACTTCCTTCGAGCGATTCAAATGTTCTACATAGCTCTTAATACCGCCTTCATAGCAGTATTCGTTTCTTCGTTCTTTGCCTTCACGTAAGTCTTCAATGATGATGTTGACGCCTTTTGTTAAGAAAGCTAACTCACGTACACGGTTAGCAAGTGTGTCGTAATCAAATTCAATGGTTTCAGTGAAAATTTCTGGATCTGGCACAAAATGAGTGGTTGTCCCTGTTACATCTGTTTCACCGATGATCTCTAAATCTCCAACTGGAACACCGCGTTTGAATTGTTGATAATGAATTTTTCCATCACGGTATACAGTCACGTCTAAGGTCGTAGATAACGCATTAACAACAGATGCCCCTACACCATGCAGACCGCCAGATACTTTATAACCGCTGCCGTCAAATTTACCACCAGCGTGAAGAACCGTCATAATGACTTCTACAGCAGGACGTCCCATTTTTTCGTGAATCCCAACAGGAATTCCGCGGCCGTTATCTTTCACTGTGATGCTATTATCTTTTTCAATTTGCACTGTAATGTCTGTACAATAACCAGCTAAAGCCTCATCAATACTGTTGTCGACAATTTCCCATACAAGATGGTGAAGTCCTTTTGCACTGGTTGACCCAATGTACATTCCTGGACGTTTTCTAACCGCTTCTAGTCCTTCGAGCACCTGTATCTGATTTTCATCATAACTATTATGTTGCTGTTCCATTGCCACGTACATTCACCTACACTTTTCTTAAACGATATATTTATATGAATTGAGCTTTTAGACTTCAATTTCAATCACAAATGAAGCACGTTTTTTGAGCGTGCTTGAGGAAAGAGGAGAGTAATACACGGATTCAGTTGTGACGACGATGGATTTGGGTGTCCCTTGTGACAACGAAATGATTTGTTCTTCTTGTTTTTGAAGAAATTCCTCTACAACAGAAGATGACCTCATTTTGTAATCAACAATTGCGACAATCTCTCGTGTAGAAACAACACAATCATCACCTAAATGAATATACAAGACTCACACCTCATTTATCAGTCAATTACTTTTCCACTGGCTACTCTGAAAATTTCCGCTTCTTTCAGGGTGGCGTGATCGATGCCTTCAACACTCGTAGTGGTGACAAAGGTCTGTACACGTCCCTGAATGGTATGGAGCAAATGAGACTGTCTGTAATCATCAAGTTCAGATAAAACATCATCGAGTAGAAGAATTGGGTATTCACCGATTTCTTCATGAATCAGATCAATTTCTGCCAGCTTTAGTGAAAGAGCTGTTGTTCTTTGCTGCCCTTGAGAGCCATATGTCTGAACATCCCGACCATTCACAAAGAAAAGAAGATCATCTCTGTGAGGCCCCCATAGCGTCACCCCTCGGTCTATTTCTCTGTCTCTTAGTTTCTGAAACGATTCTTCATAGCTATTTTTTATTTTCGACAAGTCTGACGCTTCTGATACCTCTATGGCCGTCTGGTATTGGAGCGTGAGCGTTTCCAGCTCTCTTGAAATCCCAAAATGCAGCGGCTGCGCCCATTTTTCGAGCTGTTTCGTAAAAGTCAGTCGTCTTTTGACAACCTTCGCTGCCGCATCAATCAACTGCTCTGTTAAAATCTCCAGCATCGCTTGATCCGTTTGCTTTCTTGTTTGCAATTGTTTCAAGTAATGATTTCGCTGAGTGAGGATTTTTTGATAGAGCGATAAATCATGCAAGTAGACAGCAGACACTTGTCCAATCTCCATGTCGAGGAATCTTCTGCGGATTTGCGGGCTACCTTTCACAAGGCTGAGATCCTCTGGTGCAAACATGATGGTGTTCAAGGCACCAACATAATGACTGAGTTTCTGTTGTTCAATGTGATTGACCTTGCCCTTTTTTCCTTTTTTTGAGATCACGAGCTGCATGGGGAGTGGACCATTTTTTTTGATGACTCTACCTTCTATTTTAGCATAGTCTTCGTCCCATCGGATAAGTTCTTTATCATTTGACGTACGATGAGACTTTGCCATCGACAATACATAGATCGCTTCCATCAGGTTCGTTTTACCTTGGGCGTTCTCACCAATCATCACATTCACCTTATTGTCGAATTGAAGCTCGGTGTGTTCATAGTTTCGGTATGAAGTTAACGCCAGACTTTGAATGTACATGTATTGTCACCCGTTTCTAATTCACAACTTGAAATGTGCCGTGACCTTCTATCTCGACAACATCACCTGGGTATAATTTGCGTCCCCGTCTATTATCTGGCTCTTGATTGATGAACACCTCATGTTCACTTAAAAACCACTTCGCCATTCCACCAGATTGAATGACTTCGGCTAATTTCAAAAACTGCCCTAATGTAATCATTTCTGTTTCAATCGTTATCAGATTAGGCATTGTATCGACCTCTTTCAATATCACTAATATCTAATTGTACTAAAAAACAAGACAAGAAGGAAAGGGGGAAAGCGAACTGGGATGAAAGAAAGCTGAGGAAACGAGGAAAAAAGCTGCTGTGCGCTCACACAGCAGCCATTTTAGACCAAATTAATACGTTCTAACTGGAAGAATCAATTGCAAAATGGAATCATCATTTGGCGTTCGTAATAGGAATGGTCTCATTGCGCCAGTGAAACTGACATGAATCTCTGTTCCCTCTAATACTTTTAAAGCATCAAGCATATATTTCGGACTGAAAGAGATTTTGAGATCCTCCCCTTTAATGTCATCTGCTTGCACCGTTTCAACTACTTTACCGATTTCAGGCGAATTAGAAGAAATTTCAAGGCTTTGCGCAGGATCAGCAGAAAGCTTCACAACGTTGTTACGCCCTTCTCTTGCTAAAAGTGACGCGCGATCAATCGCTTGAAGGAATTCTTTCGTATTCACCACTACATCCGTTTTACTTTCTTGCGGAATGAGGCGAGCTGTATCTGGGTAATTACCATCCAGCAATCTTGAGAAGAACAGCACGTTCTGTGCTTTAAAGAGAACCTGTGTCTCCGTAATGACGATGCTCACAAGATCTTGTCCATCATCAAGAATTTTACTTAGCTCTGTTAAACTCTTTCCAGGAATGACCACATTGTACGAGCTTTCCTCGTTAATATCCAACTTCGCTTTTCTTAAAGCAAGACGATGACTATCCGTTGCTGTGCATATTAATTCACCTTTTTCAACCTTCCAGTTTACACCTGTCAAGATAGGTCGTGTTTCTGAGGTGGACACTGCGAAAACCGTTTGACGGATAAGGTTTTTAAGCAAATCTGTTGGAATTTGAAAAGCATGATGCTCTTCAATTTGTGGCAGATGCGGATATTCTTCAGCATCTAAGCCGTTTAAATTAAATTCTGCTGAACCAGAGCGGATGATGGTCAGATGATTTTGTTCTACCTCAATTTCGACAGTAGACATAGGCAGTTTCTTAACGATTTCGCTAAAGAAGCGGGCTTGCAGCACAATACTTCCTGGTCGATCAAGTGTAATGACTTCTAAATCTCCATCTCTTTGAGGAATAAAAGATTCGATTGAGATATCAGAATCGCTCCCTGTGAGAGAAACCCCTTCGTCAGATGCAACAATTTTAATCCCTGTCAAAATAGGAATCGTTGTTCTAGAGGATACGGCCTTTAATACATCTTGGACACTTTCAACAAGACGATCTTTTTGAATCGTGAATTTCATAGTGGTCCTCCTAATTTTTCTTAATGACATGTATATATATTTATTTAATAAAAATCGTAGAAGTACTAGTAGGGCTTGTGAATATGTGGATAAGTCAGTAGAAAGAAAGGAAAGACAGCCTATCCACATGTGGACAGACTGTGTATGACTATGCTCTAGTTATTCACATTTTCCCGTACTTATCTTATCAGCTTGATTATTTTAGTTGTTCTTTGATCTCTTTGACATGCTGCTGAAGCTGTTCATCTTCAACGATTAATTTTGAAATTTTCTCATGAGCATGAATGACGGTCGTATGATCTCGTCCACCAAATTCTTCTCCGATTTTAGGTAGAGAGGAATCGGTCATTTCTCTAGAGAGATACATCGCAATTTGTCTTGGATAAGCAACTGATTTCGTACGTTTCTTCGCTTTGAAATCTTCTAATCGAATATTAAATTGCTGCCCTACAATTCTTTGAATATCTTTAATTGTAATCACCTTAGGTTTCGATGAAGGAATGATGTCCTTTAGGGCTTCAGCTGCTAGATCAGCATTGATGTCTTTATTGATTAAAGAAGAGTAAGCAACAACACGAATCAAAGCACCTTCCAGTTCCCGAATGTTGCTGTCGATTTGATTGGCAATATAAAGCATGACTTCATTCGGAATGTCTAAACCTTCTGCTTTTGCTTTTTTACGTAAGATCGCAATACGCGTTTCTAGATCTGGCGGGGTAATGTCTGTAATTAAGCCCCATTCGAATCGAGAGCGTAATCTGTCTTCAAGTGTCGGAATTTCCTTTGGCGGACGGTCACTAGAAATGACGATTTGCTTACTTTCTTCGTGAAGTGTGTTGAATGTATGGAAAAACTCTTCTTGTGTTTGTTCTTTTCCTGCTAAAAATTGAATATCATCTATCAAAAGCACATCTACATTCCGATAGCGATTACGGAAATCGACTGCTTTGTTGTCCCGGATTGAGTTGATAAATTCATTTGTAAATTTTTCAGATGATAGATAGACCACTTTGGCTGATGGATTATGGTCGATGACGTAATGACCGATCGCATGCATTAAGTGAGTCTTTCCTAAACCAACGCCCCCATAAATAAAAAGCGGGTTATATGCTTTTGCTGGTGCTTCTGCGACTGCAAGTGAAGCGGCATGAGCAAAACGGTTGCCTGAACCAATAACAAAAGTATCAAATGTATATTTTGGATTCAGCATATTTTGTGGAATTTCAACGGGTTCTTCTTTCGACATTTTTTTGATTGGAGATTTTGGCATGGCTTCCTCTTCGTCCTGATTTTGAGGAATGATAAATTTGATGCTGAGCTCTTCGCCTGTCAGTTCATAGATGGTATCTGCAATTAAGTGAAGGTATCTTGACTCGAGCCAGTCTCTTGCAAATTCATTAGGTGCAGTAATAGTCAGCGTATCTCCTTGAAGAGAATGGGCTTTAGTGGACTTCATCCATGTTTCAAAACTAGGTTTGCTCAATTTTGTCTCTATTTTTTGAAGTGCTTTATTCCACAGATCCAAAATATTTTCCATAAGGCTTCTCCCCCCTCCTTTTCTTTTTAAAATGACCAGTATCAAACTGTTATAGAACACGAAAAAGAGCAAATGGTCATCACCATTCGTGCACATACTTTGTTGAAAACAATTAATATAGTAGAAAAACGTCTTTTCGACAAATTACACAGGTTGTGGATAAACAATTCAACAAGCTGTGTAATAACTTTCCACAGGTTATCCACAAATTGTGGATAAGATAAATAGGCCAGATAAGTAATTAAGAGTTAAAACACAAATATAATATCAAAATAAACAAGATGGTGCAATGGGTGTCACAAACTTATCCACACACTTTACATGCTGTTGAAAAATAATTATCCACATAGGTTATTTGTGTGAAAAAAATGTCGATAATGGATGTGGATAGTCAAAATATGCCGGGAAAATATCCACAACCTTGTTTTGAAGGTTTTTTTGAAGGAAAAAAAGAATAAAATGCTGGAAACTAAAAAAGAAGGTTTCTTCACTTGATAACTTGTGTTATGCTTATAAGGTTGATAATAAGAGTTTTATCATTGATATTGACAATCGATGGGTTACACAAATATAATGAGTTAGACTGTCTTAAACAGCTATTCCTCAGGGAGGTGTCATAAATGAAAAGAACGTTTCAACCAAATAACCGTAAGCGTAGTAAAGTTCATGGCTTCCGCAGCCGTATGAGTTCTAAAAACGGACGTCTAGTTTTAAAGCGACGCCGCAGCAAAGGTAGAAAAAAATTATCAGCTTAGGCCACTGAATAATGTCAGTGGTCTTTTTTACATAAAATCGTAAATGAACTGTCAGTTTTTATCGGAGTGGAAGAAAACATGAAGAAGCGAAACAGGCTAAAAAAAAATGAAGAGTTTCAAACAGTGTTCAAAAAAGGTCAATCAATGGCTAATCGCCAATTCGTCATTTATCAGCTGGACCAACCAAATCAAGAAGAACTGCGTTTAGGATTGTCTGTCAGTAAGAAGATAGGTAATGCAGTGATAAGAAACCGGATTAAACGACTAATCCGTCAGGTGTTCTTAGAGGAAGGTCATAAGCTAAAGCAAGAAAAAGACTACATTGTTATCGCACGAAAGCCAGCAAGCGAATTGACCTTTGAAGAAACAAAGAAGTCTCTCCAGCATTTATTTAGAAAATCCGCTGTTTATCAACAACAACCGAAAAAGTCTTCGTAATAGAAACTTTCGTTGAATCAATTTTTAAAAGCGCTTCCTTCATCTAGTGAATTAAAATGAAACCACCACTTTGTAATGAAAAAATGTTACCATACTGATTAGGTGAGTCACTTTCGTAATCAATTCCAACTTAAATAAAGTTTGAAGTAATGGGAGGAATCTTGTTGAAAAGGCGATTATTACTAATATTTAGCTTGATTGGCGTGTTGGTTCTATTGGCAGGATGTACACAAATCAATGAACCAATCACATCAGATAGTAAGGGATTCTGGAATTCTTACATTGTATACCCGCTATCTCAATTAATCACTTACATGGCAAACTTAACTGGTGAAAACTATGGTGTAGCGATTATTATTGTAACTCTTTTGATTCGTTTGCTCATTTTACCATTAATGATTAAACAATTAAGAAGTACAAAAGCAATGCAAGCACTTCAGCCAGAATTAAAGAAGCTTCGTGAAAAATATAGTTCAAAAGATCAAAAAACACAGCAGCAGCTTCAACAGGAAACAATGGCTCTTTTCCAAAAGAATGGTGTAAATCCATTAGCAGGGTGTTTCCCAATCTTAATTCAAATGCCAATCTTAATTGGTTTTTATCATGCGATCATGAGAACAGCTGAAATCAAAAAACATACTTTCTTATGGTTTGACTTAGGCAGTCCAGATCCATTATTCCTGTTACCGATTATTGCAGGTGTAGCTACTTTTATTCAGCAGAAGCTAATGATGGCTGGAAATCCTTCGGACAACCCTCAAATGGCGATTATGCTTTGGGTGATGCCGATTATGATCATTGTATTTGCAATCAGTTTCCCAGCGGCACTTTCACTGTACTGGGTTGTAGGTAACATTTTCATGATCATTCAAACGTTGGTCATTAAAACACCTCAAGTAAAAGTTGATACAAAAGAAAAAGCTGGCGGGAACAAAAAATGAAGGAAATAACTGCTGTCGGTCGCACAGTCGAAGAAGCAGTAGATTCCGGACTGAAACAAATTCAACTACTACAAGAAGAAGTGGATATCACAATAGTAGATGAAGGAAACAAAGGATTTTTAGGATTATTTGGTAAAAGACAAGCTGTTGTCAAGTTAGTAGAAAAGCGAGATGCGCTCAAATTAGCAACACAGTATTTAGATAAAATTGTTAAATCAATTGATCCTAAAGCAAACATTGTTTCGAAAAAAGAAACGAAAAAGATCTCTTTTCACATTGATGGAGACAAAACTTCATTAATGATTGGAAAAAGAGGACAAACACTGTACTCTTTAGAAACCTTGGTGCAGTTAGTGTTTAATCGTTATTCTGATCAGTATCATCATATTACAATTGATATTGGAGATTATAGGAAGAAACGACAAGAAGCACTTGAACAATACGCAATCAAAACGGCAAATCGTGTTTTAAAAACGAAGAGAAAGGTTCATTTAGAACCGATGCCTTCGAATGAACGAAAAGTCGTTCATGATACGATTGCAGCATTTTCTAAAGAACTTGCCACGGCATCCGAAGATACAGGCAGCAAGCGTCATGTTGTGGTGATGTATAAAAAATAGCAGAAAGGCTAAGATTCAGCAAAGCTGGATTTTAGTCTTTTTTTATTGAAAAATTACCTTTTAATAGTAGATTCCTCCTTTATTTCTAAAAAGTTAGTGTGTTATTTAGATCGAAAACGTCATTTTCCCTTAGTTGCAAAGGGAGAAGGGCGTTTTAATTTATTGGATTTAGGTGTAAGATGTGAAGACAAGTTTAGAACGTCGTTATTCACATGTGGATAAGTTAAGTGTTAAAATAGACAGGGTGCAAAACTGTGGATAATTAAATGTGGGCTACTTTCGCTTCGCATGCATTTATGGTATCTTTAAATTTTGGATTAAGCGTTTTTGATATAGAGATGGACAACGTCCATTTAATAGATATAAGACTGTCTATTGAATAGAGAAAGAGGTGAATGAGCGGTGGATACAATTGCAGCAATTTCTACACCAATGGGTGAAGGGGCAATTGCCATTATACGTTTAAGCGGGCCTGATGCAGTTCAGATTGCTGATCGCATGTATAAGGGGCCTAAGGAGAAAAAACTTGTATCAGTGGATTCTCATACAATTCATTATGGTCATATTGTAGATTCAAGTACCGAGCAAGTGATAGAAGAGGTCATGGTGTCTGTATTAAGAGCGCCAAAAACATTTACGAGAGAAGACGTTATTGAGATCAACTGCCATGGCGGAATTGTCACGGTCAATAAAGTCTTGCAGCTTGCTTTAAAAGAAGGAGCGAGATTAGCGGAGCCAGGTGAGTTTACAAAACGTGCTTTCCTAAATGGAAGAATCGACTTGTCACAAGCAGAAGCCGTAATGGACTTGATTCGTGCAAAAACTGACCGTGCGATGAATGTCGCAATTACTCAAATGGAGGGACGTCTCTCCGGTTTGATTAAACGTCTTCGTGGTGAGATATTGGAGACACTTGCCCATGTAGAAGTGAATATTGATTATCCAGAGTATGACGATGTGGAAGAAATGACACATCGAGTCTTAGTTGAAAAGGCGACATCTGTGAAAAAGGAAATTGAATCGCTTCTAACGACTTCACAGCAGGGGAAAATCCTACGTGAGGGCTTATCTACTGTTATTATTGGAAGGCCAAATGTTGGGAAGTCTTCCTTATTAAATAGTCTTGTTCAGGAAACAAAGGCGATTGTGACCGATATTCCTGGAACAACCAGAGATGTCATCGAGGAATATGTGAATGTAAGAGGAGTACCGCTCCGTTTAGTAGATACTGCGGGTATACGTGAGACTGAAGACATTGTTGAGCGTATTGGGGTCGAGCGATCAAGACAGGTCTTAAAAGAAGCTGACCTGATTTTACTTGTGCTCAATTATAGTGAAGAGTTATCTGAGGAAGATATTAAGCTATTTGAGGCTGTCTCAGGTATGGATATTATTGTGATTGTCAATAAGACAGATCTTGAGCCTAAACTTGATGTAGAAAAGGTAAAAGAGTTAGCGAAGGATCGTCCGGTTGTTACAACATCTTTATTACAAGAAAAAGGGATTGATGAGCTTGAAATGGCCATTCAATCTTTATTCTTCACAGGCTCAATTGAAAGTGGAGATTTAACGTATGTGAGCAATACTAGGCATATTGCGCTCCTTCAAGAAGCAAAACAATCGATTGAAGATGCTCTAGAAGGAATTGAAATGAATGTACCGATCGACATTGTTCAAATAGATTTAACACGCTGCTGGGAGCAGCTAGGTGAAATTATTGGGGATGCTGTTCATGAAAGCTTAATCGATCAGTTATTCTCTCAATTCTGTTTAGGAAAGTAAAGGGAGGAACAAAAGAAATGGGTTATGAAGCTGGCCAATATGATGTAATCGTCGTCGGTGCCGGTCATGCTGGTGTTGAGGCTGCTCTTGCTTCTGCAAGACAGGGCGCCAAAACACTTGTATTGACCATCAATCTCGATATGGTTGCTTTTATGCCATGTAATCCGTCCGTAGGAGGTCCCGCTAAAGGGATTGTCGTCAGAGAAATTGATGCGCTAGGCGGGGAAATGGCACGAAATATAGATAAGACGCACATTCAAATGCGTATGCTGAATACTGGGAAAGGACCTGCTGTCCGTGCGTTAAGAGCGCAAGCAGATAAGTTTCAATATCAGCACGAAATGAAAAAAACAATGGAAAATGAACCAAACCTAACAATGCTGCAAGGGATGGTAGACCATTTAATTGTAGAAGATGATGAATGTAAAGGTGTTGTGACTCAAACAGGTGCAAATTATCGCGCGAAGTCTGTTGTTCTAACGACTGGTACTTTCTTAAAAGGCCGCATTATTTTAGGGGATCTTTCTTATTCAAGCGGTCCTAATAATCAGCAGCCTTCCATTAAATTATCGGATCATCTAGCAGAATTAGGATTCGATTTGGTTCGCTTTAAAACTGGGACACCACCTCGAGTAAACAGCCACTCGATTGATTATAGTAAGACGGAAATTCAACCAGGTGACGATGTACCACGTGCGTTTTCTTATGAAACTGTGGAATATATTACAAATCAATTACCATGCTGGTTAACATACACGAGTTTAGAGACTCATCAAATTATTGATGAGAATCTTCACCGTTCTCCTATGTATTCAGGTATGATTAAAGGAACAGGTCCTAGATACTGTCCGTCTATTGAGGATAAGGTGGTTCGTTTTAATGATAAACCGAGACATCAAATTTTCTTAGAGCCAGAAGGCCGTAATACGCAAGAAGTGTATGTTCAAGGTTTATCTACAAGTCTGCCAGAGGATGTACAGCAGCGAATGCTGTCAACCATTCCAGGGCTTGAAAATGTACAAATGATGCGAGCGGGTTATGCCATTGAGTATGATGCGATTGTGCCTACACAATTGTGGCCGACACTTGAGACGAAGAAAATTTCTGGATTATATACAGCTGGCCAAATCAATGGTACCTCTGGTTATGAGGAAGCTGCAGGTCAAGGAATTATGGCAGGTATCAATGCAGGAAGAAAAGCATTGGGTAAAGAAGAAGTCATTTTAAGCCGATCTGATGCATATATCGGTGTTCTCATTGATGATCTTGTCACGAAGGGTACAAATGAACCTTACCGTCTTTTAACTTCTCGTGCAGAGTACCGCTTACTTCTGCGTCATGACAATGCTGATTTAAGATTAACGGAACTTGGATATAACATTGGTTTAATTTCTGAAGAGAGATTCCAAGCATTCACACAGAAAAAAGAGGCTATTGAAGCAGAGAAAAAACGTTTATATTCTGTCATTATTAAACCTACAGCAGAGACACAGGAATATATCCGTTCTCTTGGTGGAAGTGAATTGAAGGACGGTATTCGAGCAAGTGATCTGATGAAGCGTCCAGAGATGAACTATGAATCTGTTGTGAAACTAGCTCCTGCTGACACACCGCTTCCTGCTGATGTGTGTGAACAGGTAGAGATTCAAATTAAATATGAAGGTTATATTGAAAAGTCGCTCCAACAAGTTGAAAAGCTGAAAAAGATGGAAAACAAAAAGATTCCGGATCGAATCGATTATGATGCCATCAAAGGGATTGCAACTGAAGCGAAGCAAAAGCTAAAAGAAGTCCGACCGCTTTCTGTTGCACAGGCTTCTCGTATTTCAGGCGTTAACCCTGCTGATATTTCTATCCTTTTAGTGTATTTGGAGCAGGGACGTATTGCGAAGATAGCAGAGTAGAAAGGATGTCGGCATGAACATTGAACAATTTACAGCAGCACTAGAGGAGAAAGGGATCACTCTTTCTCCAGTGCAGCTTGAACAATTTGAAACTTACTTCCATATGCTTGTAGAATGGAACGAGAAGATGAATTTAACGTCCATTACAGAAAAGGAAGAAGTATATTTAAAGCATTTTTATGACTCGATATCAGCAGCATTTTTTATTGATTTTCACAATGTGACAACAATTTGTGATATTGGAGCTGGTGCTGGTTTTCCAAGCATTCCTCTTAAAATTTGTTTCCCTCATCTACATGTGACCATTGTTGATTCTCTCCAGAAACGCATTACGTTTCTCAATGAGTTAGCAAAAGGGTTAAACTTACAAGATACTACTTTTTATCATGATCGTGCGGAGACCTTTGGGCAACGTAAAGATCAACGTGAAAGCTATGACCTTGTCACCGCTAGAGCAGTTGCGCGCTTATCTGTCTTGAGCGAACTATGCCTGCCTCTTGTGAAAAAGGAAGGATTGTTTGTTGCATTAAAAGCATCTGCTGCAGATGAAGAGATGCAAGCAGGAAAAAAAGCCGTCACTGTCCTCGGAGGAGAGGTTGTTGAAAAGCATTCCTTTGTTCTTCCTTTAGAAGAAAGCGAACGGAACATCATTGTCATTGAAAAGAAAAAACAAACACCAAAAAAATATCCTAGAAAACCAGGAACACCTAATAAATCACCAATAGAGGGTTGATCATGTAAAAGGTCGGTTTTTCTTCAATATTTATGATTTTACAGAAGGAAAAAACATGAGAAAATAGAATTATAAAAAGGTAGTTTTTAAAGGTGGTGTAGGTTCATGAAGCATTCACTCTCACGCTTCTTCGGGCTTGGTGACAAAGAACATCCTGAGCGTGATACCGAAATAGAGGCAGAGATTGCTGAGCATGAAACATTAAAGGAAGAGATACAGGAGCTCCCGGTCGACACAATTATGCCTAACCGTTTTCAGCCACGCACCATTTTTTCAGAAGAAAAGATACAAGAGCTGGCCACAACCATTCATACCCATGGCATTATTCAACCGATTGTTGTTAGACCAACAGAAGAAGAAGGAAAATATGAACTGATCGCCGGCGAAAGACGTTGGAGAGCGGTACAAACTCTTCAATGGGAGAAGATCCCCGCTATTATAAAAGATTTTACTGATACGGAAACGGCATCTGTGGCATTGATTGAAAATTTGCAAAGAGAAGAGCTGTCTGCAATTGAAGAGGCTCATGCTTATGCACGTCTTTTAGAGCTTCATGATTTAACGCAAGAAGCGCTTGCTCAGCGTTTAGGTAAGGGACAATCGACTGTTGCAAACAAACTAAGACTTTTAAAGTTGCCTGAAGAGGTACAGCAAGCCATTTTGGAGAAAAAAATCTCTGAGAGGCATGCCCGTTCACTTGTACCTCTAAAGCTGCCAGAATTACAGATCACGCTGTTGCAGGAAATCATCGAAAAGCAGCTGAATGTGAAACAGACTGAAGAGCGTGTAGTGAAGATGCTTGAACAAAAAACAGATCGCAAACCGAAGCCGAAACGTAAGGCGTTTAGCCGAGATACGCGAATTGCGATGAATACCATTCGTCAGTCTCTCCACATGGTAGAAGACAGCGGACTTAAAATAAATACCGAGGAAGAAGAATTTGAGGAATATATCCAATTAACGATTCGAATTCCTAAATAGAAAGAAGCTGATGAGCATTACTCGTCAGCTTTTTTGTCTTTCTCTCCCTTCAATTCATGATATTTACTTATTATTAATTAATTGGTAAAATATGATTTTCATAGTAGAAGGGAGGTGACATATAACCGATGAAAATGAAAAAGACTATTTTTGCTATTATCTGTTATTTACTAATCTCTTTTTCTCTTTTTTCAAATGAAACGACTGTGTTTGCTGTGAGCACATCAACGAATCATGATACTCATTCAGCGGAAGAAACGATTACGAAAGAAGAACTGAGTACTCTGAAGAAACAAGGTGTGGTTTCGACAGATATAACGGTTCAACAATTAAATCAAGAGCAAGCGTCTCAGGACGATGCGATCGATGTAATCACAGCTGATGATGATTTGGAGAACTATGGTTTAAGGCAAAACAAACAGGATGAAATGGTAACGGATGAAAGGCCGAATACCATTCGCCATCTTTTTGGTAAACCGTATCCTGGAACCGATATTATGCCTCAAAAAGGGGATATATTGGTGACGAGCACTGGTGCTTTGAATGGTTTAATTGGTCATGCAGGCATCGTCATTAATGAGAAAAGCTATGCATCCATTCCTGGGTTCCGGCAGCATCCAAATATAGATTCGATTCAAAGCTGGTTTCGCTATAGTGCCAATACAAAGGTGATTCGGATTAATCATCAGGAAAAGGCAGATTTAGCAGGGGATTGGGCGCATGATTACGTGAAAGACCATCCGAAGGCTCGATATTCGATCACTATGTCTATTCAATCCTTGGACCCTACTTATTGTTCAAAGATTGTATGGCAGGCTTATGCGAAAACCGGGGACGCTGTTGGACATGCCACATTTACCATTAAAGCACCCTATGGGTTTTTGAAAAAGAAGAACTATAAAACAGTGACACCTAAAGTCATTGTAAGTGAAGGCCGAAAAATTGGCGGGCTAAACTTTTGATTGTATCTCCCTCACTTTTATGAAAGTGGGGGTTTTTTGTCTCGTTATTTTCTTCAAAAGATATATTAATATATCTTTAAAGCGTATTTTTATGCATCTATTCATGTACGGAAACACAGATTCATTCACGAATTTATAATGGGGGAACAAAAAAAGCAAACGTTTCATACTTTTTTTGATAGAATAGGAAGTATGAATGAATGAGAAACTTGTTAAGTTGAAAGTGGGTGACATCGTGGGGAAAATCATAGCGATTACCAACCAGAAGGGCGGCGTTGGGAAGACGACAACTTCTGTTAATTTGGGTGCGTGTTTAGCATACATAGGAAAACGAGTGTTGTTAGTTGATATTGATCCGCAGGGAAATGCCACGAGTGGTATTGGGATTGAGAAGGCCGACGTAGAGAAGTGCGTGTACGATATTTTAGTAGACGATGCAGATGTACTTGATGTGATTAAGACGACAGAGGTCGAAAATCTTGATGTCATTCCTGCGACGATACAGCTTGCAGGGGCGGAAATTGAGCTTGTGCCTACGATCTCACGTGAAGTGAGGCTGAAAAGAGCACTTGAATCTGTGAAGCAAAATTATGATTATATGATTATTGACTGCCCGCCATCGCTTGGATTACTGACGATTAATGCGTTAACTGCATCCGATTCTGTTTTAATACCGGTTCAGTGTGAATATTATGCGCTTGAAGGATTGAGTCAATTGTTGAATACGGTTCGTCTTGTGCAGAAACATCTAAATACCGACCTTGCCATTGAAGGTGTCTTACTGACAATGCTGGATGCAAGAACAAATCTTGGAATCCAAGTCATCGAAGAAGTAAAAAAATACTTTAGAGATAAAGTCTATCAGACCGTGATTCCGAGAAATGTGAGACTAAGTGAAGCGCCTAGTCATGGGAAACCTATTATCTTGTATGATCCACGTTCAAGAGGTGCAGATGTCTATTTAGACTTAGCAAAGGAAGTGGATGCGAATGGCTAAAGGTCTTGGAAAGGGTATTAATGCGCTATTTAACAATGTGGATTCCAATGAAGAAACTGTCGAAGAAATTAAGTTGAAGGATTTGCGCCCGAACCCTTATCAGCCAAGGAAAACGTTTGATGATGATGCATTGTCTGATCTCAAAGAATCGATTCAGCAGCATGGTGTTTTACAGCCGATTATTGTTCGTAAGTCCATTAAGGGATATGACATTGTCGCGGGAGAACGCCGTTTCCGTGCAGCACAACAAGCTGGTTTGACAACGATTCCTGCGATCGTCAGGGAATTTTCAGAAACACTGATGAGGGAGATCGCTCTTTTAGAAAACTTACAGCGCGAGGATTTATCTCCATTAGAGGAAGCGGAAGCCTATGCCTCCTTACTAGATCACTTAAGTGTGACTCAGGAGGAATTAGCCAAGCGATTAGGCAAAAGCAGACCGCATATTGCGAACCACCTTCGTTTATTAACATTACCGGATGAAGTACAGAAGCTGATTGCGGATGGAACATTATCCATGGGACATGGACGCACGCTGCTTAGTTTGAAAAACAAAAAGAAGCTGGCGCCATTGGTAAAGAAGGTCGTGGACGAAGGATTAAATGTCCGTCAGGTTGAGAAACTTGTTCAGCAATTAAATGAAAATGTTCCACGTGAAACAAAGAAAAAAGAAGCACCAAAGGATCGCGTGTTGAAAGAAAGAGAATCTTTCTTACAAAATTACTTTGGTACTTCAGTGACGATCAAGAAACAGAAGAAAAAAGGGAAAATTGAGATTGAATTTCTCTCAAATGAAGATTTAGAAAGAATCCTTGAATTGCTTTCTACGAGAGAATCATCGGAATGACCATCTTGATATGAGATGGTCTTTTTTATATTCTTCCCGTGATATTTTGAATAGGGGTGAAAAGAGAACGGCTTTTTTCTCTCGTCCAATCCATTTGATCAATGTGGGATAGACTTTCAGAAAGTGTATTGGCCATAGACATTACAAGATGAAGACGTGTGTTTTGGAGAACGAAGTATTCCATAAAACCGCTCACGTTGACGATTCCATTAATATGAATATTGCCTACTTCTGGCAGCTCTTTTTGCACACCTGCACCGGGCTTTAACGGTCCTTCTCCAATTTGAAACGATCCTACACTTTTCACTCTACCTAAACAGGCATCAACGGCTACGATAAATGGATGTTTATGAGCTTGTTCAATTTCAGCGAGCTTTTCCTTTAAATTGACCGCATGCACTGGGTCAGAGAGAGTGCCGTATACATGCAGCTTTTTTAAATCAAGACTTGAAAGCTTTGTTCCTACAAGTGGACCTAGAGAGTCACCGGTTGAGCGGTCTGTTCCTATGCAGACGATGGCAACGGGTCTTTTTCCTGCTTTCTGAAGATGCGAGAATAAAATACTTTTAAGCTGCTGAATGGCATTTGTATCCGTATGGGACACGTATTCTTTCACCCTATTTCTTAAAAAAAGACCGTTCTTGCTATTCATAGGTCTCACTTCCTTGTCATAGTAGTTAGTATCAGTATACGGAAACAAGCTTAATTCTATACCTATGAGGTGATGATTGTGTGGAAGGCTGGTTCAAGGTGGACGCTTTTAATTTTAGGAAGCTTGATAGGAGCGGGATATGCCTCAGGTCAAGAAATTTGGCAGTTTTTTGGCCTTGATAGCGGACTAGCCATTCTACTGTTTACGCTCATGTTTATGCTGTCGACCTATGTGGTGTTAAAAATCAGTTATGAGGTTCGTGCCGATCATTTTGTGCCGGTGTTAGAGCGTCTTGTAGGTCCTTGGCTGGCCAAGGTGTATGATATTTTAATTGTTCTTTATCTATTCACGACAACAACAGTCATGATTGCCGGTGGCGGGGTGACACTTGAGATGTATCATGTGCCATTTTGGGTTGGAATCGGTGCATTTTGTTTATTTTCATTTATGATTTTTTTCTGGGATGTGAAAGGTCTCTTATCTGTGAATGCTTTCATTATACCAATTTTGGTGGTGGGGCTCATCTATGCGTTTGTTTTTTATTATATGAATCATGATCATATATGGAGAATTGATTTTGGCCAGCAATACAATTGGCCTGCCAGTATCGTCTTTGCTTCTTTGAATATATTATCTGTTGTGGCGGTGCTTTCTTCAGTGGGGAAAGAAATGAAGGGGCTTGGAGAGGCCAAGGTTGCGAGTATATTAAGCGGCTTGATTTTTGGTGTCATTTCTTATGTGTATAACGAAATACTAGTTGATATTTCTGGGAGTCTTTCAGCAGAGGGGATTCCTTTGTTTACAGTATTAGAGGGGGCACCAACATCATTGTTTGTGTTTATGACCATTGTTCTTTGTTTAGCGATTTATACAACAACCGCTGCGGGATTATTTGGTTTATCCAGCCGCATGCTCTCTTTTGTACGAATGCCCCGCTGGTTCATTGTATTCATCATGCTTCTTTTGATGGCACCTTTAACCTCTCTTGGATTTGCTGATTTGATTGCTTTCTTGTATCCGATTTACAGCTTGCTCAATCTTTATTTGCTTGTCTGTTTAATGCTGTATCCGATTTTAAGTAAAAAGATATTTTTCCGTTCTAAAAATTATACTGATAAAATAAAATAAACACCTCTCTTTCAAAGAGAAGTGCTTATTTTATCCGAATGGAATCAATCGCTTCCTTGATATCGTCATATACAGGCATGTGCTGGAGACGCTGCATGCGTTCCTCTATTTCTGAGATGGCTTGTCCCTCTAAATGCTGGGATACATGCTGTTTGACAATGGTTGTCTGGTTCATCATGTCTTCTGTTTTGGACAATTGGTACTCCAAGTGCATGCGTGTGTTTGCCAATTCATCGTGAAGCCGCATTTTCAGCAATCGCTTTAAATCTTTTCGTTGTCCTTCTCTGCGCATGGCCTGAATAGCGGCAATTTCTTCAGGTGATTGCGATTGTGTTTGTGGTGCAGATTGACTTTCGAATACAGACATGGAGCGGCGGGCACTCACATTTTGCAAGAAACGCTGGGCGTCACTAGGAGGTTTATTTTGATTGATCATATGGCGACTCCTTTCTTAACGAATACCCATTTGCATCGCAAGGCGTCTATCTGCCTTGGCATAGTCATCACCCATTGTGTACATATGTCTTGAAAGGGTGGAAAGTTCTTGTTCGTAGTCTCTCAAGGTGTACAAGGCATTCAGTTGTTTTTCATGAGAATAAAAGGATGATTGCGGCTGCTCCATCCTTACTTCCTCTAACAGTGCTTCTACATCGCTATGGGTTAATAAATCATAGTGACCGAAGCCGACAAGTCCTTTCAGTTCTTGTTTTACATGATGGACGGCATCTTTTACACTATCATCAATTCCATCTATTTTCTCAAATACAGTGTGTACTTCATGTTCAATAATACTTTGTAGATCATATGATGAATTTTTTAGTAAATGGGATTTTATGATAATTTCAAGCCCGCTTTGTGCATATGCACGGCCTGAATGGATGTCTTGTAAAAGCATCGCTGTAAAACTTGTATTGTGATCAAGCTGTTCATCTAAAATACGAGCGGTTCCATTCGAATGGAATGAATACCCATTTACTTTAAATTCTCCTGAAACGAGAGCTAAAAATGCATTTGTATCAAACGATTCGTTCCACTCTATATTCATTGATGCAAAAGCTGATCTTAAAAAGGTGTCAATTTCTCTTGGTTTATATTTTATGGATTCTTGGACCGATCCCTGCTCCCGGGGCGGTACGGTGTACTTGACTTGTCCAACTCCATGATCATGGCGATTGAGTAAACCTACATAATGATTGGGTTGAATATATTCCGTGAGAACATGGGTATATTTTCCTTCTACTGCTTTTTGCTGAATGGAAGGTGCCAGGCTGCTCCATATATTTGGGCTATCGAATGTGATGGCTTTTTTGACAGCTGGCTGTTCTGTCGCAATGTAAGCACAAACAGCACCGGCAAGCGCTTGTCCAGTGAGATAGATGGTTGCATTCGGGTGCTTCTGACAGACGTCCTCGATGTATTCCTTCCCTTTAAAAAAGACATGATCTTGTTTTCCGGCTAAGGATTTTCTTTCAATGGGGTAGGCATAATCCGTTTTTAACAATGATTGGGTAGCCGTTTGAACATCTTGTGTCGATGTCACCGTCATTTGTTTTGGCAGAGGACAGTGAAACGCGACAATGAACTCATCTGACTGTTCCTGCTGCATCGTTAAACCATATAATTGATGATCTATTTTTAGAAAATCGTTGACAGTGAGCGTATGCTGACCTACTTCTATCGTATGGTTCTGCTGGTAATTCTCTGCGTTTCCAGCGTGATCGGATATGATTTTATAATCTTTGTCGGTTAATCTATCCTTTCGATTGACCATCGTACCTGCTCCCTCACATAACATTTATGCAGATATCATAAATCAAAAAATATGGAAAAACCACAGCGTTCTACCAATAAAAACCTTTTGACCTACAGTGTTTGTGACAATATTGAAAAAAAGCGGAGTTTAAGTAACTATTGGTCACAAATAAAATGATCTAAAAGAAGGGTTTTTTCTATAAAAAAGAACGGGATTGATACATGACTGCGGCTCTTTATTTTGTGCATTGCTCTCTATCGTCGTTTTTTTGTACAATAGATTTAATGAAGTGAGCAAGAGAGGTGAATGCTGATGGCAGACAAAGCATTTGGGTTACATGACGTCGTTGAAATGAAAAAACCCCATCCATGTGGCGCCAATCGGTGGAAAGTCATTCGTTTGGGCATGGATATTCGTATTAAATGCGAAGGGTGTGGGCACAGCGTGATGATCCCAAGAAGAGATTTTGAACGAAAAATGAAGAAAATTCTCGTCAAGCATGAGGAGCCAACTGCTTAAGTAGGCCTCATGCTTTTTTGATGAAATTTGTCTTTTGTTCAGAGAAACAGATGCAATTTCTCATTTTAAAGCTCCGATTTAGTCTTTTTGGTAATGTTTCTTCTATTGAAAATGCATGATGGTTAGCTTGTCTTTTCATGTAAACCTACTTATAATTGCTCTAGGTTCATATTACGCAGTATAACGAGCACGTTTCATATAGAGGAGATGAAAGAATGGCTTTAACAGCTGGTATTGTTGGCTTACCTAACGTCGGGAAGTCAACGCTATTTAATGCAATTACACAGGCTGGAGCGGAGTCTGCTAACTATCCGTTCTGTACCATTGATCCAAACGTCGGAATTGTAGAAGTTCCAGACGAGCGTTTGCAAAAACTGACAGAATTAGTGCAGCCAAAAAAGACAGTTCCGACTGCTTTCGAATTCACTGATATTGCTGGTATTGTGAAAGGTGCATCTAAAGGAGAAGGTTTAGGAAATAAATTCCTTTCTCACATTCGTCAAGTAGATGCGATCTGTCACGTGGTGAGAGCTTTTGCTGATGATAACATTACACATGTGTCAGGTAAGGTTGACCCAGTGTCAGATATTGAAACGATTAATTTAGAATTGATTTTGGCTGATCTAGAAACGGTTGAAAAGCGTTTAACTCGTGTGAGTAAGCTTGCGAAACAAAAAGATAAGGAAGCGGTAGCTGAATTTGATATTTTGGAAAAGCTGAAGGACGCATTTGAAGCTGGAAAATCTGCAAGATCGGTTGAATTTACAGATGAGCAGCAGAAGCTTGTGAAGCAGCTTCATTTACTCACGTCAAAACCTATTCTGTATGTAGCAAATGTGAGTGAGGACGAAGTAGCAGATCAGGACGGAAACGAATATGTACAGCAAATTCGTGAGTTTGCATCTGGCGAAAACGCTGAAGTCATCGTCGTTTGTGCGAAGATTGAGTCTGAAATTGCAGAGCTTGAAGGAGAAGAAAAGCAAATGTTCCTTGAAGAGCTTGGCATTAAAGAATCAGGTCTAGATCAGCTGATTAAAGCGTCTTATTCACTTCTAGGTTTAGCTACGTATTTCACAGCAGGTGAGCAAGAAGTGCGCGCTTGGACATTTAAAAAAGGAATGAAGGCACCAGAATGTGCTGGAATCATTCATACGGACTTCGAGCGTGGATTTATTCGTGCTGAAACGGTTGCTTATGAAGATTTACTAGCTGGCGGAAGTATGTCTGCTGCAAAAGAAGCAGGAAAAGTTCGTTTAGAAGGTAAAGAATATATAGTGAAAGATGGAGACGTCATTCATTTCCGTTTTAACGTATAGGTTCTTGTCATAGGCCAAGTAATTTGTTATAATATACAATTGTGAGTAATATAATTTATTGCTCCTTGCCCGTATAGGGCCGCTTAGACCAAAAGGAGGTGCAATCAGATGAGAAAGTACGAAGTTATGTACATCATCCGCCCAACAGTTGACGATGAGGCTAAAAAAGCAGTTATCGACCGTTTTAATAACGTGTTAACTTCTAACGGTGCGGAGATCACTGGAACAAAGGATTGGGGTAAACGTCGTCTTGCATACGAAATCAACGATTTCCGTGAAGGCTTCTACCAAATCGTAAACGTTCAATCTGACGCTGCAGCAGTTCAAGAATTTGACCGCTTAGCTAAGATCAGTGACGATATCATTCGCCACATTGTTGTTAAAGAAGAAGAATAAATCATTGAAATATATATTTAAAGGTGGTCTTTCAATATGCTAAACCGTGTTGTATTGGTCGGAAGACTAACAAAAGACCCTGAGCTTCGCTACACGCCTAATGGTGCGGCTGTAGCCACGTTTACTCTAGCTGTGAATCGTACGTTTACGAATCAATCTGGAGAGCGTGAAGCCGATTTCATTAACTGTGTTACTTGGAGAAGACAAGCCGAGAACGTGGCTAATTTCTTGAAAAAAGGAAGTCTTGCCGGTGTAGACGGTCGCTTGCAGACAAGAAACTATGAAAACCAGCAAGGACAGCGTGTCTTCGTGACAGAAGTTCAAGCTGAAAGTGTTCAATTTCTTGAGCCTAAAAGCGGCGGTGCTGGTTCAGGTGGATACAGCGGCGGTGGCAATAGCGGAGGCCAGTATTATGGCGGTAGCCAAAATGATCAGAATCCATTTGGAAATGAACCAAGTCAAAATCCATATGGCAATCAAAACAACCAAAATCGTAATCAGGGAAATAGCTTCAATGATGACCCATTTGCGAATGATGGTAAACCGATTGACATCTCCGATGATGATTTGCCATTCTAATTGATCTGAAAAAAATGACCAAAGGAAAGGTGTGAAAACAAATGGCAGGTGGACGCAGAGGCGGTCGTGCGAAACGTCGTAAAGTATGTTTCTTTACTTCTAACGGAATCACGCACATCGATTACAAAGATGTTGATCTTCTTAGAAAGTTTGTTTCTGAGCGTGGTAAAATTTTACCTCGTCGTGTAACAGGAACTAGCGCTAAGTATCAACGTAAATTGACATTAGCGATTAAAAAATCACGTCAAATGGCATTACTTCCATACGTTACTGGTGAGTAAGTCGTTGACTTAAAAGCGAAGGGCCTTGAGCTCTTCGCTTTTTTTATTTGTCTCACTTTTATGAGAAAGTCGTTTCTGGCAGTCTAACTAGGGGAAGTATGTAAAAAGAGAGTTAACGTGACAGTTTGTTCTATACAAATACTAGGTTAATCTGTCATATTGGTATTTTAAAATATACTTGCAGTCAGGGCGTGGGAAGATGATTGAATTTAAGAATGTATCGATGCAATTTTCTGATGACCGCTATGCCGTTCAATCTGTTGATTTGGAGATTCAGAAAGGTGAATTTTTTGTATTGATTGGACCTAGTGGAAGCGGGAAAACGACGACTTTGAAAATGATCAATCGTCTCATCTCTTCTACAGAAGGTGAGATTTACATAAAGGGTCGAACCATCAGCGATTATGATATTTATGAGCTGCGCTGGGATATTGGTTATGTGCTTCAGCAAATAGCGTTGTTCCCTCATATGACCATAGAAGAGAATATTGCTGTAGTGCCAGAGCTGAAACAATGGAAGCGGACTGAGACGAATCAGCGTGTTGATGAGTTGATGTTCATGGTGGGGCTTGAGCCTTCTACCTATCGACATCGAAAGCCAGCAGAGCTTTCAGGAGGACAGCAGCAGCGAGTCGGCGTAGCACGGGCACTTGCTGCTGATCCTGAGATTGTCCTGATGGATGAACCTTTTAGTGCGTTAGATCCACTGACGAGAGAGAAATTACAAGATGATCTGCTTGAGTTACAGCGCCGTATTCAAAAGACCATCGTTTTTGTGACACATGATTTGCAGGAAGCCATGAAGCTTGGAGATCGGATATGTGTGATGAATGAAGGAAAAGTGGTGCAGGTTGGACGCCCAGAGGAATTGATTCAGCATCCAGTTAATCCATTTGTGCGGGAGTTTGTTTCAGGAGCTGCCCGTCATGTAGACCATCAAGCATTTGAGCTGACAACTATTTATCAGCCCATGCCTCAAGATGATCTGTTAGGCGATGAGGCGGTCTCCATCCATGCGACGCTGGAAGAGGTTCTATCTCGACTGGCAGAGCATGAAGAGCTTGTTGTTGAGAAGGATGGGGAACGGATCGGGCTCATCACTCGTCAAGCGGTGATTCAGTATTTAGCCGGTACTTCTGCAGAGAGGGGCGAGACACATGAATGAATGGACCAGTGTGCTATGGGCTCGAAAAGATCAGCTCGGACACGCCTTACTTGAGCATATTCAAATTTCCTTCATTGCGTTATTTCTAGCGATTTTGATTGCCATTCCATTAGGGATTTATTTAACGAGAGTCCCTAAGATAGCAGAGTGGATCATTGGGGTGACGGCTGTCTTGCAGACAATTCCGTCTTTGGCGCTGCTTGGACTGCTGATTCCTCTCGTTGGGATTGGTCAAGTGCCCGCAATTATCGCTCTTGTCGTCTATGCTCTTCTTCCTATTTTAAGAAACACATATACAGGCATTCGTGAGGTCGATCCGTCGCTCCGAGAAGCGGCGCTCGCTATGGGGATGAATCACCGCAAACGCTTATTAAAAGTAGAACTCCCTCTTGCTATGCCGGTGATCATGGCAGGTATCCGAACGGGGATGGTTCTCATTGTAGGGACAGCCACTCTTGCAGCTCTTATTGGGGCAGGTGGATTAGGGAGTCTGATTCTGCTTGGAATTGATCGAAATGATATGTCTTTGATCATCATTGGTGCTATTCCAGCTGCATTACTTGCGCTCTTATTTGATGTGGTTTTGCGGACACTTGAGAAAATCTCCTTTAAAAAAACCGTGATCTCTGTGACGGTCTTTGCTGTAATAGCAGGAGCAGTTGTCGCTGCCCCATTGCTGTTTCAACAAGAAAAGAAAGAGATCACCATTGGAGGGAAGCTGGGGTCAGAGCCTGAAATTTTGATCTCCATGTATAAGCTTTTAATTGAGCAGGATACAGATATCCAAGTCAATCTTAAGCCTGGTCTTGGTAAGACGTCCTTTGTTTTTCAAGCACTGCGGTCTGGTGATATTGACATCTATCCTGAATTTACAGGGACAGCGATTTCTGAATTTCTGAAAGAAACAGCGAAAAGCACGGATAAGGAAAAAGTGTATGAGCAAGCGCGCCAAGGTTTGGCGTCATCCTTTCAGCTTCAGCTTCTTCAGCCGATGGCTTATAACAATACATATGCTTTAGCCGTGCCTCAATCACTAGCGGATCAATATGATTTATCAAAGATTTCAGATCTGGGTCAAATCAAGAATCGTATACGTGCTGGCTTTACTTTAGAGTTTTCTGATCGTCAGGATGGATATTTAGGCATTCAAAAAGCTTATCAGTTTTCTTTTGACGATGTGGTCACGATGGAACCGAAACTTCGATATCGAGCCATTCAAAAAGGGAATATTCAGTTGGTCGATGCGTATTCGACAGACAGTGAATTGAGACAATACAAATTGAAGGTGCTGGATGATGACAAGCATGTTTTCCCGCCCTATCAAGGAGCGCCTTTGCTAAGACAGGAGACATTAAAAGAGTATCCTGAGATTGAGGCCTCTCTCAACAAACTCGCTGGTCAAATCACAGATGATGAGATGAGAGAAATGAATTACGAAGTCAATGTGAAGGGGAAAGATGCATTCCAAGTAGCCGAAGCCTATTTAAAAAAGAAAAAATTGCTTCAATAATCAAGGGAAAGCAGGTCTGCTATAACAAAGCGGCCTGCTTTTGAAAAGAAAAAAAACAAAAATCATTGACATCTATTTCAAAAAAGAATATCCTTAATTCGAGATAAATATATTTTTTGATCATATATCTCGAATTCGAGATAATATAAAAGCATCAGTCAAGACATAATGAGTAGGGACATGTTACGTCATGAAGAGGAGGTCATTAGAAGTGAAGAAAACAGAAGGAATTCACCATATCACAGCAATTGTTGGTCATCCTCAGGAGAACGTTGATTTTTATGCAGGTGTTTTAGGTCTTCGTCTCGTGAAAAAGACTGTCAATTTTGATGATCCAGGCACATACCATTTATATTTTGGAAATGAAGGAGGTTCACCAGGTACCATTATTACGTTTTTCCCTTGGCCAGGTGCACAAAAGGGACAAATTGGAGCAGGTCAAGTAGGCGTGACAACATATGTCGTACCGACCGGTGCCTTCTCTTTTTGGAAGGAACGCCTTGAGCAATTTAACGTTTCTTATGAAATGATTGAACGCTTTGGTGAGGCCTTTCTCTCATTTGAAGATCCGCACGGTTTATTGATAGAACTTGTAGAGCGTGAAGAAGGAAAACAGAATGACTGGACATTTAATGGGGTAACACCAGAAGTAGCGATTAAAGGGTTTGGTGGAGCTGTTTTATTAACTTCACAGCCTGAGCAAACGATGCAGCTGCTAGAGCAAACGATGGGACTTGAAAAAGTCGGCACGGAAGGAGATTATGTGAGATTCCGTTCGTTTGGAGAAATCGGCAATGTCATTGATGTGAACAAGACACCTGTTGCACGAGGACGTATGGGCGTGGGTGTTGTACATCATATTGCGTGGAGAGCAACGGATGATCAGGATCAATTAGATTGGCAAAGACATGTGGCGCAAAGCGGATATCAAGTGACGCCTGTGCAAGATCGAAATTATTTCAATGCGATTTATTTTAGAGAGCTTGGCGGCATATTATTTGAGATTGCGACCGATCCTCCAGGGTTTGCACACGATGAATCTTTGGAAACGATGGGTGAAGCGTTGAAACTGCCACCGCAATATGAGGCGCAGCGCAGTCAGATTGAACAAATCGTGCTGCCGATTGAGGTAAGAGAAATCAAAGGGAAAGGAGATTCATGATGAAGCATCTTTTTCAAAAAGGAAAGAATGAACAAAAACCTGTCCTTCTCATGCTGCATGGAACTGGTGGGACAGAGCATGACTTATTGCCGCTTGCAGAAGTGGTAGACCCTGAAGCATCTGTTCTTAGTGTGAGAGGGAATGTATCAGAAAACGGCATGCCGCGTTTTTTCAGACGTTTGGCAGAGGGTGTTTTTGATGAGCAAGATTTAATTGAACGTACAGAGGAATTATATACATTTATCGGGGAAGCAGCAGATAAGTATGGATTTGATCGTCACAATGTGGTAGCCATCGGCTATTCAAACGGGGCGAACATTGCTGGAAGTCTGTTATTCCATTATGGAGATGCGCTGAAAGGAGCGATCCTGCATCATCCAATGGTCCCAAGACGAGGGGTTTCATTACCTTCATTAGCGGGGAAACAAGTCTTTATAGCAGCTGGTGAAAATGACCCAATGTGTCGTCCTGAGGAATCTCAGGAACTGGAGCAACTGCTTCAGGAGGCGGGAGCATCCGTAACGCTTCATTGGGAAAATCGTGGACATCAGCTAACGAGAGAAGAAGTCGATGCTGCGGCATTGTGGTATCGTCGTCAATTTAAATAAGGTGGGGAATACAGGTGGGATTTTTACAGAAGCTTTTTGGGCAAACCAAACAAAAGGAGATGGAACAAGTGGAAAACGTAAAACTAGCGATTATTTATTATAGTTCAACAGGTACAAACTATCAGATGGCGAAATGGGCGGAGGCTGGAGCGAAAGAAGCTGGTGCTGAAGTCAAAATTTTAAAGGTTCCTGAATTGGCACCAGAAGCAGTTGTTGCATCAAATCCAGCATGGAAAGCACATTTAGATGAAACAAAAGATGTCCCTGAGGTTCAGTTAAGTGACTTAGAGTGGGCAGATGCCATTATTTTCAGCATGCCGACACGTTTCGGTAACTTACCGGCTCAAATGAAACAATTCTTAGACACAACAGGCGGTTTATGGTTCCAAGGGAAACTAGCAAACAAAGCAGTGAGTGCGATGACATCTGCACAAAACCCAAATGGCGGACAGGAGCAGACGGTTCTGAGCCTGTATACAACGATGTTCCACTGGGGAGCCATTATTGCCGCTCCTGGCTACACGGATGATTCCCTATACGGCGCAGGGGGTAACCCTTATGGTGTGAGTGTGACTGTTGACCAAAATGGAAAGATCCAAGAGGATGCAGAAGCAGCCGCAAAACATCAGGCGAAACGTACAGTGAATGTAGCAGAATGGATCAAAAAAGGTCAAAACGCTTAATAGATGTATACAAAAAGAATGCAGCCACTCCGCTGCATTCTTTTTTCATTAATAAGGATCTGAAGGGGTGCTGTTGTTGATCGCATCATTGACAGCCTGTGCCGCGCCTGTTGATCCAATGGGTCCGCTTGGCTCCTCTTGTTTGAAGGCTTTTAAGCCATCGGCCACACGTTTTCCGTAGTCAGGATCAGCTTTTGTAAAGTTTTCGATCATTTGGTCTTGGATGTCTTTTTGGCAGGTAGCTAAGGTGTTGACTAAGTTTTTAATCAGTTCCTCACGTTCCCAATCATTGAAGCGGCGATAGGTTTCTCCCGCTTGTCCGAAATTGTTCGGGCGGTCAATGGCTTCTCGTTTGACTTCACCCTCTACAAAAGGCGTATGATCCTTTCCATCTTGCTGCGCTTCTTTTAATCCCCCGAGAATGGACGGTTCATAATTCACATGGGGGTTTTGTCCTTTTCCTTGATCCACATGATATTCCATTTGCCCATCTCGCTGATTGGTGGCAACATGCTTTTTCGGGGCATTGATCGGCAGCTGTAAATAATTTGGCCCGACACGATATCGCTGCGTATCAGAGTATGAGAAGGTACGTCCTTGCAGCAATTTATCATCTGAGAAATCTAATCCGTCTACAAGAACCCCCGTCCCAAAGGCAACCTGTTCCACTTCTGCAAAATAATTTTCTGGATTTTTGTTTAGCACCATTCGTCCGATCGGTTTCCATGGATAGTCATCCTTGTACCAGAGCTTTGTCGGATCGAGTGGATCAAAGTCTAGATGGGGGTGGGTGTCATCTTCCATGATTTGAGCGTATACTTCCCATTCAGGATGATCCCCTTGTTCAATGGCTTCATATAAATCCTGTGTGGCATGATTAAAGTTTTCCCCTTGAATGGCTTGGGCTTGTTCTTGTGTCAGGTTGCGAATCCCTTGCTTCGGTTCAAAGTGATATTTGACCAGTACTGCTTTTCCTTCATGATTCACCCATTTATAGGCATGGACGCCAGAGCCTTGCATGTGCCGGTATGTGGCGGGAATGCCCCATGGTGAGAAGAGAAATGTCACCATATGTGTTGCTTCAGGTGATTGTGAAACGAAATCAAAAATGCGCTCGCCATCCTGACGATTGGTGACAGGGTCAGGCTTAAAGGCATGAACCAAATCAGGGAATTTCAAAGCATCTCGAATAAAGAAAATTTTGAGGTTGTTCCCAACAAGATCCCAGTTGCCGTCTTCTGTATAAAATTTGATCGCAAATCCCCGTGGATCGCGTAAAGTTTCTGGTGAATGTCCGCCGTGAATAACAGAAGAGAATCGAACGAAGACAGGGGTCTTTTTTCCTTTCTCCTGAAATAATTTGGCTCTTGTATAAGTGGAAATGGGTTCGTCACCGAATGTACCGTAGGCTTCAAAGTATCCGTGTGCGCCGGCACCTCGTGCGTGAACGACACGTTCAGGGATGCGTTCACGATCAAAATGACTGATTTTCTCTAGGAAATCGTAGTTTTCAAGCGTAGTCGGTCCTCGATTCCCAACGGTTCTCATGTTTTGATTATCTGTTACCGGGTGACCTTGTCGATTCGTCAAGGTTTCTTCTGACTCTGAAGATGATGTAGGCTGTTGATCTTCTTTCAAGGTAGAATCCCTCCTTCAATATCTCCCTAACAATATGGTCATGTTGCTCCCTATTTCATACAAGGATTGATATAATGAGTGAAAACTTTTATGAGGAGCGGACCTAATGATTCGATTACACTGCCTTCACGCACATCCATCTAATATTTCTTACATTGACGACGCTTTCTATGACACAGGATTTGATCTGCATCACATCGTCGATTCATCATTTATGGAACGAGCCAAACAAGATCCCGCATTTGATCTTGAGCAGCAGCAAACCTATGCCATCAACAGACTCATGCAAGAAGGAGAGGCTGATCTTGTTTTATTAACGTGTACACAATACATTGCGGCTTTGGGGGAGCAGCAGCACCTGTTCAAACAACCAATTGTTTCGATAGATGAGCCGTTATTTGAGCAGATTTGTGAGCGAGAGGGTCCGCTTCAGCTGGTGTTTTCAAACCCAGATACAGTAGAAGGAACGATGAAGCGACTGTCTTCATATGTAAAAGAGCGGGGAAAGCAGTTGAAGGCAGAAGTGGTTGTGCTAGAGGATGTCTTTCATCTTTGCTTGAACGGTGATATACAAGCCTATCATGAGCGAATCATGGAACAGTTAAGGCAATCTGTGAAGCAGCAGCATGGAGATATTTGTGTGATGCAGCTCTCGATGGTTCACGCTGCAAAGCAGGTGGAGCAGGAAACAGGAGTGTCCATCATTCATCCGCTATCACCACTTAAACCATTTGTTTATCAAAAAATAACGGCTTTAAAAGAGTGAACCCGTCAGGTTCGCTCTTTTTGTATAGAAACGTAAATGGGATGACATGTTAAAAAAATAATGGAGCGCAAACTATTTTTAACAGGTGCGCGTCTATCCAATGTAAGAAATAACAGATGCGCATTTAAGATAAAGGAGCTCTTTGTAAAATGAAGAAACGAAAGATTGATGATCAATTTGCGGATTACGTAATGGAGCATAAACACAGTTTTTATCGATTGTCCTATAGCTATGTCAAAAACCCAGAAGATGCGATGGATGTCGTTCAAGAGGCGATTCATAAAGCACTCAAATCTGTTCACCGATTAGAGGATGCGACCAAGATGCATAGCTGGTTTTATAAAATCGTCGTAAACGCTGCCCTCGACTTTTTACGAAAGAAGAAGCGTGTGCAAGTGACAGACGATGACACGCTGGAATTTTTATCACAGGGTGAATCGGATGTCTATGAGGATCAAGATGTCAGACGGGCGATAGAAGATTTGCCGGAGATGTATCGGGTCATCATTATATTAAGATTCTTTGAGGATTTAAAGCTAGAGGACATTGCTCATATTCTTGGAGAAAATGAAAACACCATTAAAACAAGATTATATAAGGCGTTGCGGCTTTTAAAAGTAGAATTATCGCAGGAGGAAATATAAATGGATAAGCATTTGGAACAGTTAAAAGAAGAATATCTAGAAATCCCTATTCCCCCGGAATACGATGCTATGGTTGAACGGACATTAAAACGAAAAAACAAGCAACCTCATTTTCAGAAATGGACGATCGGACTTGTTGCTGCGGCTGCTTTATTTGTCACCACTGTAAATGTCAGTCCGCAGGCAGCAAGAGCGATTTCAGAAGTACCCGTCATTGGAGAGCTTGTGAAAGTCGTGACGTTCACAGAATTTAAAAAGAGCGATCAGGGAACAAATATTGATCTCAAAACACCACACGTTTCAGGGCTTGGGGACGGAAAATTACAAGACAACCTGAATCAAAAATATTTAGCTGAAAACAAAAAGCTGTATCAAGATTTTGAAAAGGAAACAAAGGGTTATAAAAATGGTCATTTGAGTGTAGAGAGCGGATATGAAGTAAGAACAAATAATGATCAAATTCTTTCACTAGGTCGATACAAGGTGACGACTCAGGCTTCTGCGGCAGAGGAAATGACATATGATACGGTGGATAAGAAAAACCATGTACTCATTACATTACCAAGTCTGTTTAAAGATGACCGTTATATTGATGTGATTAGTGAAAATATTAAAGAACAAATGAAGAAACAGATGAAAGAGGATTCAAATAAGATTTACTGGATGACGAAGCAAGATACGGTTGATCCGTTTAAGAAGATTCAGCCAGATCAAAGTTTCTATATCAATTCAAAAGGCAAACTGGTGATTTCCTTCAACGAATATGATGTGGCGCCTGGTTACATGGGTGTAGTTGAATTCACGATTCCAACAAGCGTGCTAAAGGATATTCTTGTCAGCGATATGTACATTCACTAAAAGAAGAAAAAAGACTGCTGAAGATGTCAGCAGTCTTTTTGAGTTTATGAAGAAAGTGCGTCTGTTAGTGCAGGCACGACTTGTTTCTTTCTTGATACGACACCTTTGAGTAAAGCAGTGTTGTTTTCAAGTGTGACATTAAATGCTTTTTCTACTTTTGCTGCTTCAGCACCAAGTGCAAGCGTAAGAGAGTCATTTTCTAGAATGTCTGTGATCACTAAAACAAATAGATCAAGACCTTTCGCTGCGATAACTTCATTGATTTTTGCTTCGATGTCAGCTTGTCTTGCTGTTACTTCAGCAATATCAACTGTATTAACTTGTGCAATTTCGACTTTGCTGTTACCTAGTGCAAATTCTTTTGCATCCAGTGTGATTAATTCTTGAACTGTTTTTTGGCTTAGGTCAGCTCCTGCTTTCAGCATATCTAAACCATATACTTCAGGGTCTACTCCTGCGATTTTTGCCAGCTCATGCGCAGCATCAACATCCTGCTGTGTGCATGTTGGGGATTTAAATAGCAAGGAATCAGAAATGATCGCAGACAAAAGCAAACCAGCGATTTCTTTTTCAATTGTGACTTGGTGCTCTTTGTACATTTTGTTTAAGATCGTTGCTGTGCAGCCAACTGGCTCAGCACGATAGTAAAGAGGTTCACTTGTTTCAAAGTTGGCAATACGGTGATGGTCAATGACCTCTGTCACTTGTACTTGATCAATATCGCTTACACTTTGTTGGAATTCGTTATGATCGACAAGAATGACTTGTTTTGTTTCGTTTGCAGCCGTTTCAATGAAACGAGGTGCTTCTTGTTTAAAGAAATCTAATGCGTATTGTGTTTCTCCATTGATTTCTCCAAGTCTGACAGCTTCTGCTTGAACGCCAATTTTGTTTTTCAGATCAGCGTAAGCGATAGCAGAGCAAATCGTGTCTGTGTCAGGGTTTTTGTGTCCGAATACGAGTGTTTTTCCCATGTGAATTCTCCTTCTTACTTTTATTGATGATGTTTCTATTCTAACAGCTTTTGACCTTGAATTCAGGGTTTATAGCTAAGAATAATCTAAAAAATTGTAACATGCTGTCTGAAAAGTTGCATGTACAAGACGATCTAAGTTGTTCCACGTGAAACGCTCTAGGGATAGCCTGCATTTTACTTGCGATTTACGGCTATGGTAAAATAAAGGTTGGGTCAAGATATGGCGGAGCGTACATCGTACGTATACATAGAAGTACACATTGAGCAAGATATAGAAAAATGATTGGATTGAGGTGAAGGTGTGAAACAAACAAAAGCGTTAGTAGAAGGCGCTATCATGATCAGTATTTTTGCGGTAATGACGCTGTTTTATTTGTATGTGCCACTTTTATCCATTATTTTCTTCATGGCTGCTCCGATTCCGATCATTCTCTATACAATCAGGCATGGCTTGAAAAAAGGAATTGCGGCTGGCGCTATTGGCATAGTGATCAGCTTTTTAATTGGGTCTATTAATGGGCTGTTAAGTGCGCCAATGCTGATTGCTGTTGGAGTAGGTATGGGTGTTTTCTACAGCAGGAGGCAGCCAGGTCAGGCGATTATTACGGGTGCGCTGATCTACTTATTCAGTTTTCTCATTTACTTTGTTGTCAGTGTCCAGCTGTTTCAAGTAGATATACTGGGTGTTGCAAAGGAATCAATTGACCAAATCATGCCGATGGTAGAGAGTACCTTAAAACAATCTGGCGCTTCTGATCAGGACATAGCAAAACAACTCAAGCAGTTTAGAGAATTGCAGGATACGGCATTAAATTCTTTACCTGTAGCGCTTTTGATTTTTGTCACGCTGATGTCTTTCGTCAATCATTGGTTTGTGCGGCCGTTGATCAAATGGTTTGTTCCAGACATGCCAGCTCTTAAGAAATTTAAGGATATGCGACTGCCAAAAAGCATGGTATGGTATTATTTACTCACACTGCTTTTGATGCTGATTCAGCCGGAGAAAGGCAGCTTTTTATCGCTCGTGCAAACGAGTGCTTTTCAAATTTTATTTATACTGGTGCTTATTCAGGGCTTTTCTTTTATCTTCTATTATTGCCACGAAAAAAACATCTCAAAAGTGGTACCCATTTTTGCCGTCGTATTGACGATTCTCTTTCCGCCAATCGGTGTGATTGTGCGTATTATAGGGATTGCTGACATAGGCTTTGATTTAAGAGAAAAAGTAAAAACAAATAATTCACTCTGAATGTTGAGGAGTTGATATCAGTGCCAAGCTTCTATCGAAAACCTGTCATCAAGTATCCGATCTTCGCGTTAATTGTTCTTGCGGTGATCACAGTCCTCCTCAACCTTTATTTTAATTGGATCATAGGAGCGGTTGGTCTTTTAGTCCTTGCGGGTGTGCTCTACTTTTTAAAGTGGGCAGATACGCAGGTGCAAAAAGAGATTGATTCATATATTTCAACATTATCCTATCGAGTCAAAAAGGTTGGAGAAGAAGCATTAATGGAGATGCCAATTGGTATTATGCTGTTTAATGACCAGTATTATATCGAATGGACCAATCCATTTCTCGCTTCGTGCTTCCATGAAAGCACACTTGTCGGCAGATCCTTGTATGATACATTTGAATCCATTGTGCCTCTTATTAAACAAGAGGTTGAGACAGAAAATGTGACGCTGAATGACCGGAAATTCAAAGTCATTATTAAACGGTCAGAGCGCCTTTTATATTTCTTTGATGTCACGGAACAAGTGCAGATTGAAAGACAGTATGAAAATGAACGAACGGTGTTATCTTATATCTTTTTAGACAATTATGATGATGTCACACAAGGTCTCGATGATCAGGTGCGTAGCGCGATAAATAGTGAAGTCACATCGCTGTTAAACAATTGGGCGCAAGAATATGGCATTTTCCTAAAAAGAATTTCATCTGAACGATTTATGGCGGTATTAAACGAGAGCATCTTAGCAGAGCTAGAAGCGTCGAAGTTTTCCATTTTAGACGAGGTTCGTGAGAAAACAGGGGCACATAGCGCCACGCTTACCCTTAGTATTGGAATCGGTGCGTCTGTTCCTTCTTTAAAAGAACTTGGCGCACTTGCGCAGTCGAGTCTTGACCTTGCCCTCGGACGAGGCGGGGATCAGGTAGCGATTAAACAGCCGAATGGGAAAGTGAAATTCTACGGCGGAAAAACCAATCCAATGGAAAAACGGACACGAGTACGCGCACGGGTCATTTCACATGCTTTAAAAGAAATTGTATCTGAAAGCGGTAATGTCATGATCATGGGGCATAAGTTCCCCGACATGGATTCTATCGGTGCCTCGATCGGGATTTTAAAGGTTGCTCAGGCGAATGGAAAAGAAGGTTACATCGTCATTGATGCCAACCAGATTGGGGATAGCGTTCAACGCTTAATTAGTGAAATTAAAAATTATGAAGAACTTTGGTCCCGTTTTATCACGCCTGAGGAAGCGATGGAGCTTGCAAAGGATGACACATTGCTTGTGGTCGTAGATACACATAAACCGTCCCTTGTGATGGAAGAACGACTGCTAAATAAGATCGAAAACGTCGTTGTCATTGACCACCATAGACGTGGTGAGGAATTTATCCGTGATCCTTTACTTGTCTATATGGAGCCGTATGCTTCATCTACAGCAGAACTTGTGACAGAGCTGTTAGAGTATCAGCCGAAGAAATTGCGGATTAACATGATTGAAGCCACAGCACTTCTTGCTGGGATCATCGTGGATACGAAGAGTTTCTCCCTCAGAACGGGGTCAAGAACGTTCGATGCAGCATCCTACCTTCGTGCAAAAGGGGCAGATCCTGTCCTTGTGCAAAAGTTTTTGAAAGAGACAGTCGATCATTACATCAAACGGGCAAAGCTCATTCAGCATACAGAGCTGTATCAAAATCAGGTAGCGATTGCTTCCTTGCCGTCTGACAGGTCTGAGTATTATGATCAAATTACGATCGCACAAACGGCTGATTCTCTCTTGTCGATGAGTGAGGTTGAAGCATCATTTGCTGTCGCAAGGCGAGATGACGATACGGTTTGTATTAGTGCAAGATCGTTAGGGGATATCAACGTTCAAATTATTATGGAAGCATTAGATGGTGGCGGTCATTTAACTAACGCTGCGACCCAGATTTATGGTATAACCATTGAAGAAGCGGTAGAGAAGTTAAAAGCTGCCATAGACGAATATTTCGAAGGAGGGGTTCAAAGATGAAAGTCATCTTTCTAAAAGACGTAAAAGGCAAAGGGAAAAAAGGCGAAGTCAAAAATGTAGCTGACGGATACGCTCACAACTTTCTCATCAAACAAGGGTTAGCTGTTGAAGCAACTCCAACGAACCTAAGCGCATTGGAAGGGCAGAAAAACAAAGAGAAAAAGAATGCCATCCAAGAGCTTGAGCAAGCGAAACAATTAAAAGAAACACTTGAGGCGCTGACAGTGGAACTCACTGCTAAATCAGGTGAAGGCGGTCGTCTATTTGGTTCGATTACAAGCAAACAGATCGCTGATAAATTGCAAAAAGAACATCAAATCAAACTCGATAAGCGTAAAATCGAGTTGAATGATGCCATTCGTGCGTTAGGATACACAAATGTACCGGTGAAGCTTCACCCAGAAGTACAAGCAACATTAAAAGTGCACGTCACAGAACAAGCATAAACAGAAAAGAACCCGTCTCCTCGTGAGACGGGTTCTTAGCGTGTAGACAAACCCTAGCATTCGGTGTCAGTCCTGCGCGCTGGTGCTCACGAATGTCAAATTCGCTCCGCGCCAGTACTCGCCCTTCCTAGACTGCAAAGGTTTTCTATCACGCTGAAAAGAAGACAAAGGGCTAAAATAAAGTTCATTTTACCCCTTTGTTTATGACGGATCTGAAATATAGACGCTTCGTCCAGCACGCATACCGGATATAAACATGAAAAATAGGACGATGATAAAGATGATAATGGCTGGTGTCCATGTATGTGTCACATCAAAAAGGATACCGATCATGAATGGACCAACAGCGGCTAATAAATAACCGAGTGACTGCGCCATTCCAGAGAGGGCAGCTGCTTGTTCCATATTGGTTGTTCTTAATCCGATAAATGTGAGGGCAAGACTGATACTGGCCCCTTGTCCGACGCCGATGAATAGCACAGAGATGACAAGAATAGGCGTCGACCCTCCGAGAAGGAGTCCAATCATGCCGAGTAAATACACAAGGACAAGGCCGACGACAAGCGGTCTTTGCGTTTTTAATTTTTCTGCAAAGACGGGCGTTAAGAAGGTGGATGGCAGACCAGTGAACTGCATAATAGAGAGCATCCATCCCGCTGTCGCCAGGTTCATGCCATGTGATGTCAAAATATCAGGAAACCATGCGATACTGCTGTAGAAAAGGAATGATTGCAAGCCCATAAAAAAGGTCACCTGCCATGCGACACGTGAACGCCATATTGGCTGCTCTTTGAGCGAAATGCTTTTGACAGCCGCTGTGTTCTGATGAAGAAGCTGCGGCGCCCACACCATCATCGCAAGAAGGGCAAGTCCGGCCCAGACAAGGAATGATGTATTCCAGCCCCCAGGCATCGCATGACTGAGCGGAACGCTGACACCAGATGCAAGTGCAGCAAAAACGGACATCGATGTCGTATACACGCTTGTCATTAATCCAGCATGTGCAGGGAATTTATGTTTCACAAGTCCAGGTAAAAGCACATTACAAATCGCAATCCCGACGCCAACTAGCGCCGTTCCCATCATTAAAAAGGTGATGCTGCCAAATGAACGAATGACAATCCCAAAGAGCAGGACAGCAAGCCCAAGCCAAAGTGTTCGTTCATTCCCAAGACGTTTTCCGATTTTAGGTGCAATGGGAGATAGCAATGCGAATGAGAGCAGTGGTAATGTCGTGAGGAAACCAGCAAGTCCATTTGATAGCTGTAAATCAGAACGAATGGCACCGATCACAGGACCAACAGACGTAATGGCTGGCCTCAGGTTAAAGGCAATGAGTAAAATCCCAGCAATCAGCAAAATGGTTTGACCTGTACTGCGAGGATGAAATGTTGATTTTTCTAGTTGTTGTTCCATGAATGTAAACTCCTTTATTTCTTTAAGAACGATCTTTCTTCTGTTCAAGCTCCGCTAATTTAGCTAATAAGATGTGCTGCGGCATATGCATGATTTGCTCTAACGGTACATTGAGTGATGTAGCAAGCTTTTGTGCGGTATCGGCTGAGATTTGTAAAGGTCTCATGCGCAAATCCCTCCTCTTTCAATCTATACGTTCCAATATACCATATCGACTTTGTGACTTGCTGATAAAAAATTAAGGTTTTCTTTTATAAAACCACTTGATGGCCGATAAGAAATTTTTTTGAAATTGTTTCAGATGGTGGCCCTCTCCTTGTTCAATGTGAAAGTGAAGCTTTCGTTCCTGCATCCCTTTCTGTAATAAAAGATCATGGAGTTGTTTGTTGAATAAAGGCATGTGCTGTTGGGCAGATGTTTTGCCTTTCCCTTCTTCACTGCCTACAGACAAATAGACAAGGTGGTCCACAGACTGAATGCTTTGTTGTTTAGCAAACGATAGAAAATCTTGATACCAAAATGACCCGGAGAGGGACGCGATGTTTTTAAAAAGGTCAGGGTACATGAATAAGGTATAAATAGCAAAGAGTCCACCTAATGAAGCACCTACGTGGCTATGTTCATGACCGGTCTGTTTAACTGGGTATTCTCTTTTGATATATGGAAGCAAGTCATTTGCTAAAAATGACACATATGTCTGTGCCTCACCTTTAAAGTCAGGGAATCCAGAATGCAGTGATGATGCTTTCCATGGTGTATATTCGTCAAGTCGATTGAAGGGGTGTATACCGACGATGATGATTGGCGAGATGGTTTTGGCTTCAATCATGCTTTCGATCTCTAGCAGGTGGGTTCTAAACAAAGAAGAGCCATCTTGTACAAAGACAGCTGGAACATCAATAGAGGTGTCTGGTGGAAGGTAAATATCAAGCTGACGCCCGTTCAATTCGTCATATAGAAACGTTCCGTTCATGTGTATTCTCTCCTTCAAGTTTTCAAGCTCCGCTGAAAAGAAGAACAAAGGACTAAAATGTTTAGCCCTTTGTCAAGATGCGCATCTTTTTAGTTGGTTTGATCTAGCCATTTGACAGCCTGATCAAGGAAGGTGGTTTTGCTTAGTGCTGTTCCTCCCTGAAGCATAGGATCAACGACATTTTCATTGATGTGTCCATTTTTCACAGCTTTTAGGCTGTTCCAAATTTTATTTCCCTCTAAGTCCTTCAATGCATTTGGATTCGATGAGTTTTCCTCTTGGGAGAATTGAACAAAGATATAATCAGGATTGAGTTCACCTAGGCGTTCCAATGAAATCATTGCTTGTGCTTTGGCTTTTTTGATATCACTTGGTGCTGTAAATCCTAAGTCCCCATATAAAGTAGAGTTGAAGTATACGTCTTCAGGGTACACGTACAGGTCGCCCTGTCTAATGCGTAAAATGACAGCTGTTTTGTTGTTGCTTTTGTCTTTCAGGGTTTCTTTCGCTTGTTTGAGATCTTTCTGATAATCAGAAATGATGCTTTTCGCTTCTTCACTTTTTCCAGTCAGTTCACCGAGTAATAAAAGGTTGCTTTCCCAGTCGGAAGAGACATGTGATACTGGGATCGTCGTTTGAACTTTATCTAGTTTTTTAATTATTGCAGGCGGGAACTTGGTTGATCCGAGTATCACGTCTGGTTTTAGTTTTAAGATTTTTTCTAGGTTCGGTTCTGTTTTTTCCCCAATGCCTTCTGTTTTTGCTGTAATGTCTTTAAATAATTCAGGGAAAGTGCCGCCGACAGTAGAAGCACCAATAGGCTCGATACCAAGTAGTTTTGCATCTTCCATCGATTCTAGGCTTCCAGCAATGACGACTCTTTTCACTGGTGTTTTGAGTTTGTACGTTTGATCTAAATATTTGATGTTTGTTTCTGCTGCTTCAGCTGACTTGCTTTTGGTTGTGTTGGAAGCCGGTTTATTTTCTGCAGCACCACAGGCTGCTGCGGTGATCGTCATGATACAAAGGATAAGCAATGCGAACCATTTTTTCATTTATTTTCTCCTTTAACTGATAATTGTTCTCAATTAAAGATTGTAGTAGTCATTCGTCCTTTTATCCATAGACAATGATCTGTCTAGTGATGGACTTTTTACGGAAAAAAAGATAAAAGGTCCTGAATGACTCGTTGATGACTAGCTGCTGTGTATTCACGCCAAGGGTCAGAAGCGAGTGGATAGACAGCTTGTTGCGTCACAGCCTTGAGATTTTGCCAAGCCTCCTGTTGCTTTAATTTTTGATAAAAAGCAATGGTTTTTGGTTCTTTATGCAACAAGAGGAAGATGGCATCGGGGTCTAACTGCTGTATAGAGTGAATGCTGATTTTTTTTTCGATGAGCTGGCCATCATTCTGAAAAGCTGGCGGAAGGCCAATGTCATGAAAAATTACTTCTGACATGGTGCGATTGACAGATAAGTAGAGCTGATCTTGAAAGATACGAAGAGGCAGGACGGTTCTTGGTGGATGATCAATAAGGCATGCCTTTTTCGCTTGAATGACGAGTTCCTCGTAATGAAGGAGCCATTCTTCTGCTTCCCTCGTTTCGTTTAAGAACATAGCTGTTTGTCTGAATTGAGCGCGCCAATCCAATTGTGTGAATGGAACAAAGTGAACAGGACAGATGGTTTTCAACACTTGTTTTTCTTCCTCTGTCACATGATCATTGGCAATGATCAGCTCAGGTTGTGCTTCCTTCAATTGCTGTAAATTGGCTTCAGCGTGTTCGTTGATACGATGTGCACTCAGATGAATCGGAATTTCTTCTGCATAATGCTCAAAATCATGTGCTGTCCATTTAGGGTGAAGAGGGGCAGCATATGGGATGATATGAATGGGTGTGAGCTGACCGAGTATGGAATGGCCATAGGCAGCCATTTTCCGTTGACGGCTTTTCATATAAGCAGAAGGAGTGATACCCGTTTTTTTCTTAAAGATACGGCTAAAGTAATAGGGGTCTTGATAGCCGATGTCCTGTGCAATGTCTTTGAGCTTTGCATGACCTTTTGCCATGAACTGTTTGGCTCTAGCCAGTCTTTTCTTGGTGATATAATCAGTGACACTCACATCAAAATGCTTTTTAAATAGCTCGCTGTAATGATTGGCGCTGATACCAGCCATATGAGATAGACTTGTAAGGCTGAGAGGTTCTTCGGAATGTTGATCGATATATTGTTTTGTTTTAAAAAGGGCGTGTGTTGTGTCACAAATGTCTTCTTTATGCAGTGTGAAAAGCTGCATCATGAGCTGTTGAAAAAGGGTTTGGCTTCTAAAAAAGCTAATGGATTCAGGTTTTTGCCATTCTGCTGTCATGTCGGACAGTAAAGAATGAATGTGTTCAATCGAGCTAATATCGATAAATTGCCATACATTCAGTAAAGAGCGGGCATGTTCAGTTGATACTTCTTCTATGTTTTGACCTTGCGGCGTGTACATCTGAAAGCGAAACAGATAGAGCTCGTGTTTTTGATAAGGCTCTGTTTTCAACATAAATGTTTCCCCAGGCATCATCGTATAGAGTGTCAGATGTTTCAATCGCCATCTTTGATCGTTCAATGTAAGTAAACCGCTGCCGCTTATGCTAAAAAGGAGGCAGAAAGTATCTGACAACTGCTGCTCCGTATGTGGAAGATCTGCATTATTTATTTTTTCAGTATATGTTAATCGATAAATGCATTGTTCAGCATTTACCCTTGTGCATAATTGAGGATTGTTTCCCATAAAACCACCTGATCTCTTATTAATTGATAAATATTCTCAATTGAATTGTATCAGAAAGAGCTGGAAAATGGTGTGTTTATTCTGTCAAAAAAGCACCCTGATGGAGATCAGGGTGCGTAGGGTATAGAGAAATACTTGCATTCGTTGTCCGTCCTGCGCCTGTGATAAGGGCAATCTTTTGAGATAGATCACTATATTTCGTGTGTTCACTAGCTTTTTTTCATGTCTGTGGTTGTTAAAGGAACATCATGATAGAGTGCAAAACGAAAAGCATAATTCATCAGCACCGGCAAAACGGACGTATGTCCTTCTTCAGGGAACTCGTGATAGGCAGTATGCAAGCCGTATGACGATAAAGGCAACATACGATTTGCTAGTGAATTGGCATGATCATTCATTTGACATGGATGATGTTTTTCTAACTCACCTACACCTACAAGCAGCCTGACATCCATAGGCACCTGACGTATATAGTTGGTGAATTGGTGTTCTTTTTCTAGAAATAATTTTTTGTTCCAGTGGATAGAAGGGCTCCCTGCAATATATGTCTGATAAGCATCAGGGTGCTCAAATAGTGTGTGTAATACAAAAAGACCGCCAAGAGAATGCCCAAACAGTGTTTGACGACTTTGGTTAATCGGAAAGCGTTGTTCGATATAGGGCTTTACCGTCATTTCTAAAAAAGAAAAAAAAGTAGAAGCGCCGCCATATGTATGGTTGGAGAAGTCCTTTCTTTTCCTCCCAATGGAAGCATCAGGGTCGGTAAGAGTGAGATCATAATGCCTAAGCGGATGATAGGATTCTTCTGTTTGATAGCCAATTCCAACAATGATTGCAGGTATGATTCCTGTTTTTTCAGGTCTTCTTGACTGTAAACGAATGGCTTCGACCATTGTGCCAAAAAGCGAATTTCCATCAAGTACGTACATGACTGGAAAACCAGCCGCTGGAGGAGTAGCATTCGGTTTAAATATAAAAAGTCTGTATGGGTGTGCTGTGATATCCAGTTGCTCCGTCCCAGGTATAAAAAAGGGGCGGCTTTCTCCGAAAAGTGAATTCTCAGTACCCATTCCTTCAGGGTGTTTCAACATATATAAAAATTCCCTTCCTCAAAATGATCCTCATATGGTGATAAAAGCAGACTTGTGAATATTGGTTGGATGAGAGTATTACTTGAAAACTTCAAATGAAAATGATTCTCAATTATCATGTGAGCAAACCAAATAATAATAGTTATTAATTATAAAGTCAAATGTTCATAAAGTTATGTAAATGTTAATTTCGCCCAATTCATTGATGCGGCCTGCTCTGCTTCTATATTTTGCGTCGGCAGCCGGTCATCGAGAAGTTCCGCCATACCAAGCACCGTCCTTTCATACAAAAATACACTACTCTTCTTTTTAACATTTTCATTCATAACAAAATGAAATGGTCAGTCGGGGTTCTGCTAGAGAGCGTGTTGAAAGAGGAGGGGCTGTTTTAAAAGTGGCGAAATAACATATAACATCAAAAATGAGGCAATAAAAAAAGTAAGGGATGTGCCCTTACTTTTTGATCAATTGGTGTACATATCTGTTAACATCATTCACTTAAAATCCATCTGTGACATCATATTCGTAACGGATATCGGCTTTGACATTGCTCATAGTAGATCTCGCCGTAGCTTTTGCGTTGTACTTAAAGCTCCATTTTTGAGCGACTCTTAATTGATCATCCAGAGATATACGATAAGAACCACTTGTTGCAGAGGAGAAAAGTGATTGATACCAAATGTTACTATCACTAGCCATCAGTTTGTGTGTGACATTCCCTTGGTTGGGCGTTTGAGTGCTAGTTGTCGTAATCGATTTGACAATTGCACTTTTAGGAATAGAAGAATTGTTCGTTAAATCCATTGTAATGACAGAAGAATCAACCCCTAAAAAATTTAAAGAAGAATTCCCCAAGTTTGTAGCTGTCCCCGTAAAATTGAATGTCCCATTTCCAGATTTGATACGATCTTGAATGGAAACAGAAAAATACATGTCTCCGGTATATGTACCACGGGTTACTTTCACAAAATAAGTTTCTGAAGTTGAAGTCACGTCACCAGTATTTGCAAAAATAAAGGGTGTTACTGAATCAGGATTAATTACTTCTGTTTTCGCATCAGAATATTTTGAGTTATAAACCTCGATTTTCATCCCAGTATATTGCTTATTATACGAACTTCTGACATAAACTCTTTCACCTTTATTGATCGTAAACTGATAATACGCTTCATTTTCACCTTCAGGTAAGATTGTCGTGTCTGAACGACTATTTTTCCAATATCCCATTGAACTTGCAGTGTTAGGACTGTTATTCCCGGTAATTGCTGCTTCCGCTGACTTAGGTGCAAAAAAACTAGTAACAAGCGCCAATAATAATGCTGGTAATAATAAACGTTTAAAGATAGTATTTGTCATATATTAACCCTCCTTGTAATAATTACTATATCGACATTAAACTAACAAATTTTAACTGAATTGCCGATATATTTAATAATCACTATTTTCTTAAAAAAGGAGAATCAAAATGAATATTAATACGTCATATACAGCCAGTTCTTCGAACAATCTGAACCAAATAGATTCTAAAGGTCAATCAGCTATTAAAAGTACAAATGAAGTGATGACCGAATCTGATAGACGGATGAAAATATTAGATGAAAAATACGAAAAAATAAATGAACAAAACAAACGATTCAAAGATCCTCATGGTCATATATTTGATAAGTATCGAAATCCATACTCTCCTTATTTCAGAAGTGACCTAACCAAACCAGAAAGAGATGCTGCTTACTCTATGGAAATTGGTTGGGCTAACCATGGGAGAGGAGGGTATTATAATTTTAATGATGCCGCCTTCCGTAATGAAAATCGGTACGACCCTACCCAAGAAAGTGTCGAAAAGAAACTATTAAATCGTCAAAAGGTGAACGAACAACTGCAAGCTTTGTTTTCTACCAATGGTTTGAATATTCCTAAAAACGCCAATTTAACTTTTACCATTGATCCAAATCATTTCAAATTAGTGGTGAGCGGATCAACTGATGAATCATTGATCAAACAAATAGAAGACATATTAAATACAAGCAACAATACAAGAGAACTATTTTTCCATATTATGAAAAGTAGAAATGATGATTCGACTCAATTCACGCCGGATTCACTTGCAAAGTTCCACCTTGTCAATCAAATCAAAACGGTGACAGGCTTCGACTTAAAAGATTTAAGCATTGTAAACGGTCAATTTGTAACGGATACCGGAGCGAACATTTTTGATATCTACAAAGAAGAACTTCTGAAAAACCCATACACAGCAGAAAATGCCCGCATTGCTGCATCACATTATGGTGCACAGCTCTTTGATTTAGCGAAGAACGGGTATGATTCTATTCCCGATTTGGTGTTATCTATTGGGTATGAAAACGGGTCTTTATATGACATTGGACAAAAGGTGAATTACGGAGTATCAAAGTGAAGATCAATACATCAAATGCAGCAACTGCTCTAAACAATCAGAACTTTACCGACTTCAATAGCCAATCAGCTATTAAAAGTACAAACGAAGTGATGACCGAATCTGATAGACGAATGAAAATATTAGATGAAAAATACGAAAAAATAAATGAACAAAATAAACGATTCAAAGATCCCCAGAGCCATATATATGATAAGTATCGAAATCCATACTCTTCTTATTTCAGAAGTGATCTAACTAAAGTGGAGAGAGAAGCTGCTTATACGATGGAAATGAGTTGGGCAAGGAATAATAAAGGTGGACAATATGACTTCAATGATGCTATTTTCCGTAATGAAAAACGGTACGATCCTACCCAGGAAAGTGTAGAAAAGAAACTATTAAATCGCCAAAAGGTGAACGAACAACTGCAAGCTTTGTTTTCTACCAATGGTTTGAACATTCCTAAAAACGCCAATTTAACTTTTACCATTGATCCAAATCATTTCAAATTAGTGGTGAGTGGATCAACAGACGAAACCCTAGCCAAACAAATAGAAGATATACTGAATACAAGTAACAATACAAGAGAACTATTTTTTCATATTATGAAAAGTAGAAATGATGATTCGACTCAATTCACGCCGGATTCACTTGCAAAGTTCCACCTTGTCAATCAAATCAAAACGGTGACAGGCTTCGACTTAAAAGATTTAAGCATTGTAAACGGTCAATTTGTAACGGATACCGGAGCGAACATTTTTGATATCTACAAAGAAGAACTTCTGAAAAACCCATACACAGCAGAAAATGCCCGCATTGCTGCATCACATTATGGTGCACAGCTCTTTGACTTAGCCAAAAACGGATTTGATTCTATTCCCGATTTGGTGTTATCTATTAGTTATCAAAATGGCTCCTTACAAGACATTGGGCAACAGGTGAATTATGGAGTTAAGAAAACGATAGATTAAAAAACGCACCTGATATTTGCAAGGTTTGATCATGTGCGTGTTCATGCCATGTTGGAGTATCGATCACATGTGTGAACAACAGCTACAAATTCCATTAGCGATATAAAGGACTCTATAACAATTTATGTTACAGAGTCTTTTCTATTTGAAGTGTGTTGTTTCGCTGTTCAACAAAACATCGACATGGTAATTTTGACTATAGTTGATGTTTTTCACTTTTTTATTGATGAAAATGTTAAAATGATGAGTAGCGTATTTTTTTATGAAAGGACGGTGCTTGGCATGACGGAACTTCTCGATGACCGGCTGCCGCCGCAAAATATAGAAGCCGAGCAGGCCGTATTAGGTGCTGTTTTTTTAGAACCATCTGCGCTAACGCTCGCTTCTGAAGTATTAATTCCAGAGGATTTCTATAGAATGTCGCATCAAAAGATTTACAATGCGATGCTTGTACTTGGTGATAGAGGGGAACCGGTTGACCTTGTCACGGTGACATCAGAACTTGCCAATACAGACTTACTAGAAGAGGTAGGCGGGATTTCGTATTTAACAGATATTGCGAACTCTGTCCCAACTGCCGCAAACATTGAATATTATGCAAAAATTGTGGAAGAAAAATCTATTTTAAGACGTCTGATCCGTACAGCGACAACCATTGCACAGGATGGATATACGCGTGAGGATGAAGTAGAAGATCTATTGAGTGATGCTGAAAAAACCATTATGGAAGTGGCTCAGCGTAAAAACTCAGGAGCTTTCCAAAACATTAAAGACGTTCTTGTTCAGACATATGATAATATTGAACAGCTTCATAATCGAAAAGGTGATATCACTGGGATTCCAACGGGTTTCTCAGAGCTTGACCGGATGACAGCTGGCTTCCAGCGAAATGACTTGATTATTGTAGCGGCTCGTCCGTCCGTAGGGAAAACAGCCTTCGCGTTAAATATTGCACAAAACGTTGCGACCAAGACAGATGAAAGTGTCGCCATCTTTAGTTTAGAGATGGGCGCTGAGCAGCTGGTCATGCGTATGCTTTGTGCCGAGGGAAATATCAATGCACAAAACCTAAGAACCGGTAATCTCACAGAAGAGGACTGGGGTAAGCTGACAATGGCGATGGGTTCGCTATCAAACAGTGGGATTTTCATTGATGATACACCTGGTATTAGAGTAAGTGAGATTCGCTCGAAATGCCGCCGTTTGAAGCAAGAAAACGGGCTTGGTATGATCCTGATTGACTACTTACAGCTCATCCAAGGGAGTGGACGATCAAGCGATAACCGTCAGCAAGAGGTATCTGAAATTTCTAGGGCTTTAAAGTCACTAGCAAGAGAACTTGAAGTGCCGGTCATTGCCTTATCACAGCTTTCTCGTGGGGTAGAGCAGCGTCAGGACAAACGTCCGATGATGTCTGATATTCGTGAATCAGGAAGTATTGAGCAGGATGCCGATATTGTGGCGTTCCTTTATCGTGATGATTACTATGACAAAGAATCAGAGAATAAGAACATTATTGAAATTATTATTGCGAAACAGCGTAACGGTCCAGTTGGAACGGTATCACTGGCTTTCGTGAAAGAATATAACAAATTCGTCAACTTAGAGAGAAGATTTGACGATGCGGGTGTTCCGCCCGGTGCTTAAAGCCCAGCTCAAGAAGCTGGGCTTTTTTGATCCATCTACATCGAAAGAATGACTGAAAAACAGTCGAAATGAGGAGGAGTGGGAGAAAAAGAGAGCGTATACTAAAGGGAGAGAAAAGGAGTGATGACTGATGAAGTTTCAACAATTCGAAGCCGCTCAATTACGCATCGCACGTCCGACCGTCAACATGAAAGAGGTTGTTTCTTTTTATGAAGAAGGTTTAGGGCTGAAACGAATAGGCTCATTTGATCAGCATGAAGGGTATGATGGGGTCATGCTTGGGCTTCCTCACCAGCATGTTCATCTGGAAATCACCAAACATGAAGAAGACGAAAGCTTGCCTGTTCCCCACCCAGAGCAGCTGCTTGTATTCTATATTCCGGATGAAGAAGAATTTCAGCAGATGAAAAAGAGACTGATCGCATTTGGCGGACGGCATGTCACCTCTACGAACCCGTACTGGGATCGAGGAGGCGTGACGATTGAAGATCCAGATGGATATCGAGTGGTGCTCATGAATACAGAAGGAATTACACCTGATTAAGAAAGACTCCCATCTTGTGAGAGTCTCAGATTGTTAGGAACGAGGCGTGACACGGAGCTTCAGTTCTTTTAGTCCATACATACCGCTGCTTGTCATTGGGACGTACGAGAGAAGCTCTAGTGATTCATATCGTGACTGTATGGCTTTGATGGCAGTGTATGCTTCCAGGCGAGCAAGTGGTGCGCCTAGGCAGAAATGAATGCCGTGGCCAAAGCCAATATGGGGATTAGGGTGCCGGTGTATATCGTACTCATGTGCGTTTGGAAATTGACGCTCATCCCGGTTCGCAGAAGCAAGAAAGACAATCACACTGTCTCCCTTTTTCAAGACTTTTCCTCCAAGTTCGGTGTCTTCTGTGACATACCGGACGATGGTAGGCGCAGGGGCACGAAAACGGACAGCCTCCTCCACAGCTCGAGGAATGAGGTCAGGTGATTGAGCGAGCGCTTCATACGACCCCGGATTTTCTAACAAACTAAAGATCATATTGGAGATCAGGTTGGTGGTCGTTTCGTTGCCTGCTAACAGGAGAAGATTGCAGAAAGGAATTAATTCGTCTGCGGACAGCTTATCTCCATCTTCCTCCGCTTGGATTAAAAGCGAAATCAAATCCTCACTAAGGTTCTGCCGCTTCTCTTCAATGATGTCAGCAAAAAACGCCATCATGTCCGCTTCGCTTTGATCCCGTGTTTTTTGCCATTCAACGACATCTTTTTCATGTTCACTTTTAGGCATGCTGACGAGAATATCGGACCATTCTTTAAAGGATTGTTTATGTTCTGTTGGCACACCTAAAAGCTCTGCAATGACTATGACAGGAAGCGGATAGGAGATGTCTTGAACAAGATCAATCTCTTCCTTACCTTCTATTTGTGCAATGAGATCATCCATTAACTCTTGAATGCGTGGTTCCCACAATTTCATCACCCGGGGTGTAAAGGCTTTGCTCACAATGGAACGGATTCGTGTATGTTTTGGCGGGTCCATCATGACCATTGTTTTCATCAGTGAATGTTTCCGGTGGTCTTGAGGAGGTTGACTAGAAAAGGTATCTTTATCGATGGTGACGCGCTTTGCTTCTTCATAGGTGAAGACACTCCATGTTTGGCTGTGTTCATCAAAATGAACAGGGGATTCTTGACGCATTTTGGCGTACCAATCAAATGGGTGATACGGGTCCTGCTTATTTTTCCCTCTTAATAACGCTTTCTGAACGGCACTAGGTGTTGTTGTTTCCATGATCATCACTCCTTATGGGTTGTCAGATGATTCCTTTTTTTCACTGTGTTAGATTTAAAGGTAATTCATCAGGAGAAAGGATTCAACCAACAGAAAAGAGAAATCTGTTGAAGAAAATGGGAAGGGGAGAGCGGCTTGTGGCGGACTGCTACAGAGGGGATAAGCGCACAACTGAATCAAAGCAACAATTAAGAAAAGCATTATTTCAGTTATTAAAGGAGAAGGAATGGGGGAAGATTTCTGTACAAGATTTGACGAACAAGGCAGGAATCCATCGCACCACCTTTTATCAGCATTATGAGGATAAGTTTGACCTAGCACAGCAGGTCATGGATGAGATGTTTGATGTCATGAAAACCGCTATTTTTGCTCCTGTACATGAAAGTGAGTGGAAGAGCGATCATGCAGCATATGTGTATATTTACCGCTTTTATCAGCATTTGCAGGAACATGAAGAGGAGTATCAGATTCTCTTGAAAAGGGGAAGAGAGCTTAATATTCATCAGACGGCCAGTGCTTTTTTTGAAGAAAGCTTTACTTTGGGGCTAGAAGAAGTCACAGGTTCAACACCTGATCCACAACACGTTCCTCTCGAGATGCAGAAGCAATTTGTCATTTCTGCTTATGTTGGGACAGCTGAGTGGTGGCTGAGAAAAGGCAGACCATACTCACCCGACTTTATGGCAAGTTCGATGATTCAATTGATTGAAAATCACTGAACAAACGGAAATGAGAAAAACAGTAATTTTGATCGAAATCTTCTTGTTTAAGCGTAGAATGAGCAATTAAAGCGCTTTTCCTCACATGTAAAACGAACAAAATTCGATTTCGATATATTAATGTTCGGATTTCACGTTGACTTTTTCATTGTGCATTGATAAAATAAATGTGTTTGAAAGAGATAACGTTTTGAAAGGTTAACGGAGGTGCACGATATGTCTTCAGTAGTCGTAGTAGGTACGCAGTGGGGTGACGAAGGGAAAGGGAAAATTACCGATTTCCTTTCAGAAAATGCAGAGGTGATTGCCCGTTATCAAGGGGGAAACAATGCAGGTCACACAATCAAATTTGATGGAGTGACTTACAAGCTACACCTCATTCCGTCCGGTATTTTTTACAAAGAGAAAACTTGTGTCATCGGTAATGGAATGGTGGTTGATCCTAAAGCGTTGGTCACTGAGCTTGCGTATCTTCACGAACGGAATGTGAGTACAGATAACCTCAGAATCAGCAATAGAGCCCATGTCATTCTGCCTTATCACTTAAAATTGGACGAGGTAGAAGAAGAGCGGAAAGGGGCTAACAAGATCGGTACGACGAAAAAAGGAATCGGACCAGCTTATATGGACAAAGCTGCCCGCGTCGGAATCCGTATCGCAGATTTATTAGATCGTGAAGTATTTGAAGAGAAGCTTGCCCGTAATCTAGAAGAGAAAAATCGTCTTTTAGAGAAAATGTACGACACAGAAGGCTTCAAAATTGAAGATATTTTAGATGAGTATTATGAATATGGTCAGCAAGTGAAAAAATATGTCGTGGACACATCTGTTGTATTGAACGATGCTCTAGATGAAGGCCGCCGTGTTCTTTTTGAAGGGGCACAAGGCGTTATGCTTGATATCGATCAAGGGACATATCCGTTCGTGACGTCATCTAACCCAGTGGCTGGAGGCGTGACGATTGGTTCTGGTGTAGGTCCTACGAAAATTCAACATGTGGTCGGCGTATCAAAAGCTTACACAACTCGTGTAGGTGATGGCCCATTCCCGACAGAACTCCATGATGAAATTGGCGATCAAATCCGTGAAGTTGGCCGTGAATACGGTACGACAACTGGCCGCCCGCGCCGTGTTGGCTGGTTTGACAGTGTTGTTGTCCGTCATGCGCGCCGTGTGAGCGGAATTACAGATTTATCTCTTAACTCCATTGATGTACTGACAGGGATTGAGAAATTGAAAATCTGTGTTGCTTATAAATTGAACGGAGAAATCACTGAAGAATTCCCAGCAAGTCTAAATGAATTAGCGAAATGTGAACCTGTCTACGAAGAAATGCCAGGATGGACAGAGGATATTACAGGCGTGAAGAATTTAAGTGAACTGCCTGCAAATGCCCGTCATTACTTAGAGCGCATTTCACAATTAACAGGTATTCCACTTTCTATTTTCTCAGTCGGACCAGACCGTTCCCAAACGAACGTTGTCCGCAGCGTGTACCGTCCATCATTATAGACTGATCAGACACCAGTAAAATCACACATTTTACTGGTGTTTTTTTGTTTAAATATTCCTTAATTTCTACGGAACGCTCTTCCTGTCATTACCAAAATGTGATAACTGTATAAAAGGGAAGGAGCGTTCTAGTGAAAGAAAGAATACGATTATTAGATATTTTACGAGGTTTTGCGATATTAGGAACATTGGGTACAAACGTCTGGTTTTTTGCATACGCAGGGGATACCTTTGCGACAGATCAGATTGCGGATGAATATGAAAATGGTAGTTTTCTTGAAAGTCTTGTCTCTATGTTCGTTTATGGCAAAATGCTATCGCTGCTCACAATCATGTTTGGCGTAGGGCTAGAGCTGAAATACCAGCAGGCGAAAAGAAAAAATACGACTTGGCCGGGTACATATTTATGGATTCTTTTATTTTTATTTATTGAAGGCTTTGTCCATTTTGCGCTAGTGATGGAATATGATGTGCTCATGAGTTACGCCGTCACGGGTTTGCTTGTGGCGTTTATTGTCCGTGGAGGGAGTCGGCGCATCAAAAAAGGCATGATTGTCTCGGGTGTCATTCATTTGTTGGTGACGGCTTTTCTCGTTGTATTTTCTTTCTCTGAATTGGAAAATGAATCCTATGACGAGAGCAGTGAACCAGCGTACGAAGAACAACTGCCGGAGACATGGATATCTCAAGTTCAAGACCGATTACAGCACTTTTTGATGTACCGAGAAGAAGCAATCTTTATTATCCCAATGAATACCTTTTTGTTTTTATTAGGTGTGCGGATGATGAGAGCCGGTGTATTTTATGCAAATGAGCGTGGGCAAACTCTGCGGAAAACATTGTTCCGAATGGGTTTGTGGATTGGACTGCCGCTGAATGCGCTCGTCTTTGTACCAAATGACATAGTGGAATTCGTGGTGCGCTATGTGTTTTCGCCATTCCTCTCTATTTTCTATATTGCTGTCGTGGCGAAGCTTCTAGCACGCACGGAGTCATGGTTCATGTGGACTTGGTTTGAATATGTAGGGAAAATGGCGCTTAGCTGCTATATCCTGCAAAATGTCATCTGCTCGCTTCTTTTTTACAGCTGGGGATTGGGTCTTGGCGGTCAAATCAACGCCCCCCTTATCGTCTTGTCATGGTTGTTGATCTCCCTGCTGCAAATCGCCATTTCAGCATGCTGCTTAAACGTCTGGGGAATCGGGCCAATGGAATATATTCGTTCACGGGCACTTCGCCGGGTGACGATGAAAAAAGCATCATAAAGGGGATAGACACAATGTTTTTTAAAAAAATGACGAAAAGAGAACAAGCGAATACACATAAAGCAGCTGTAACAGCATTTGTCTTTTATCTTCTCGCATTAGGAGGACATGCGCTGTACATGTATTTCCAGGGTAATAAACCACCTGTCACTTTTATCATTCTCATGGCGGGTCTCTTTGTTTTTTTTACCGCAGATTGGCTATATAATAAAAGGCGTTCATAAAAAAAGCCCTCATCACGAGGGCTTTTTCCTTACTTCAGGCTTTTATATTGGCCTTTTAAATTTTTACGAATGTATTGAATGATTTTGCGCAGTTCGTTGGCGTGCGGTCTGCCAAATGGACTTGTTTGTCTTTGCTGATAGAGGACTTGGCCTTTTTCATTTAATAAGAAATAGGCAGGTTCTCCGTGCACCCCATGATCTTCGTATGGGGCATCTTCCCCGTGATAGAAGACTTCATAGGCTTTCAATGATGTGAGGTCTTGGTCAGACATGATGGGGAAAGAAAGTCCCTCTTTGTCTGCAAATTCTTTCAAGTCTTCAGGGTTATCCGTTGAGATCGTCATTAAGTGAATATCCTTGTCTTGAAAATAGGATTGCTGTTTTTCCAGCTCTTTTAATTCCTCGACACATACTGGGCACCATGATCCTCTAAAGAAAACGATAAGGTGCCAGCTTTGATGCTCCTCTAAATGTTTGTAAAACTCAATGTGATCGCCCTGCACTGTTGGCAGTGAAAAATCGGGCATTTTATCTCCTAATTTAAATGAACTCATCCTATGCTTCCTCCTTTTTCAATCACCATGCTGTTTGTTTCTTGTATAACCAATATTGGTCGGAATCAAACGTTTCTGTGTGCTGGATTGGGCAGTAGCCATTGATTGAATGAAGGCGCTTGCAGGATTAGGCGGTTTAACAGAAGATATCAAATCCGACACTTTTTTTAAAAAAATGTCGAAAAACGTATTGCCATATGTAATTACTCTATGATATTATAAATCTCGTTGTTGCAAAGGTCTCTGAAACTTGTTAGGATGCGATGTTCCAGCTTTTTTAAAGCGATTGGTTTGACGCAGTACAACTTCTTCAGAATTACTTTTCACAAACCGAGAGCCATTAGCTCAGTTGGTAGAGCATCTGACTTTTAATCAGAGGGTCGAAGGTTCGAGTCCTTCATGGCTCACCATGTTTTGGCCCGTTGGTCAAGCGGTTAAGACACCGCCCTTTCACGGCGGTAACACGGGTTCGAATCCCGTACGGGTCATTGATTTACTTTAGCGTTAAGCTAATTTTTCCTCACTTGCTTGAAGGAGCACCACGATTGCTTTTTCGGGCAAGTTACTGAGGTCCGGTAGTTCAGTTGGTTAGAATGCCTGCCTGTCACGCAGGAGGTCGCGGGTTCGAGTCCCGTCCGGACCGCCATTTATACATATTCATCTTTTGATGATGGCTCGGTAGCTCAGTTGGTAGAGCAACGGACTGAAAATCCGTGTGTCGGCGGTTCGATTCCGTCCCGAGCCACTTCCAAACGCATCTGCAATCGCAGGTGCGTTTTTATTATGAAAAGAAGGCATAAAAAGGGAGAAGCCGGACCTAGGTAGGGCCCGGCTCCATAAGAAGAAGACGTTACATGTATATAGACGTTTGGTGACTGGAAAAGTTTCAATAAAAAAGGAAAAAGTCATCAAATCTTTTGGGTGAAGTTCTTCTATCCAACGTTTACTAGCAAAGAAAGCCGTTATTATTTTTATCTTTGCCTCTTAAAACGTTATAATAGACAGTGAGCCTTTTTTTTCGTAAATGAAGAAGGCGTAATGAGACATGCAAAATGGAATGACATAGATGCTAAAAATGCAGGAGGAAATCACAATGGAAAAAAAGATTCTTGTCGTAGATGATGAAAAGCCGATTGCGGATATATTGGAATTTAACTTAAGAAAAGAGGGCTACGAGGTTCATTGTGCGTATGACGGAAATGAAGCCCTTGAAATGGTAGAAGAAATTAAGCCAGACATCATTTTGCTCGACATTATGCTGCCGAACAAAGATGGCGTTGAAGTATGCCGTGAAGTGAGAAAGAAATATGATATGCCGATTATCATGCTGACAGCAAAAGACTCTGAAATCGATAAAGTCATTGGTCTTGAGCTTGGCGCGGACGATTATGTCACAAAGCCATTCAGTACACGCGAGCTGCTTGCACGTGTAAAAGCAAATTTAAGAAGACAGACGGCTGCTCCGCAATCAGAGGAAGAATCTGAATCAAATGATATCGAGATTGGTTCACTTGTGATCTACCCAGATGCGTATGTCGTGTCTAAGCGTGACGAAACGATTGAATTAACGCATCGTGAGTTCGAATTGCTTCATTACTTAGCGAAACATATTGGACAAGTCATGACACGTGAGCACTTACTGCAAACGGTTTGGGGCTACGATTACTTTGGAGATGTCCGTACAGTAGACGTGACAGTCCGCCGTCTTCGTGAAAAAATTGAAGACAACCCTAGCCACCCGAGCTGGATCGTAACAAGACGAGGCGTCGGCTACTATTTAAGAAACCCAGAGCAGGACTAAGATTCTTATGAGTAAAGTAGGTTTTTTTCGCTCGATTCACTTTAAATTGACCTTGATTTATGTGCTGCTGATCATTGTCGCCATGCAGATCATTGGCGTGTACTTTGTGAAGCAGCTAGAGCAGTCCTTAATTAATTCCTATGATAATTCCTTGAATCAGCGAATCTACTCGTTATCGTATTACCTAGAACAAGATTCATCGAAAAGCAAGGCAGAATTAAAAGAGGATGCTCAAAAGATCTTAAACGATTTTAACAACAAAGATGAGTCTAATGAAATTTCTGAAGTCAGCTATATTGACGAAAGCAGAGAGGTCATTGCCTCTGTGAATAACGGCAGTCAAGAGATTGCCGGGAAGAAAATCACAGATCAAATCATTAGCCGTATTTTCGCGGTTGGCAAAGACTACGAGAAAAAATTCTATGACCCAGAATCGAATAAACGAGTCCGCATATCAGCGACAGCCGTGAAAAATGAGAACCAAGAAACCGTTGGTGTCATTTATGTGGTCTCATCCATGGAAAGTGTTTTTAACCAAATGCGAACGATCAACACCATTTTGGCGACAGGTACACTCATCGCACTTGGGACGACCGCTCTACTTGGTATATTCATATTCAGAACCATTACACACCCAATTTCGGATATGAGAAAGCAAGCGATCGAGCTCGCCAAAGGGAACTTTTCCAGAAAGGTCCGAAAGTATGGACATGATGAGATTGGTCAGCTAGCAACGACATTTAACCATCTGACGAGAGAGCTGGAGGAAGCGCAGCTGATGACAGAGGGTGAGAGGAAAAAGCTTTCTTCTGTTATCGCCTATATGACCGATGGCGTCATTGCCACGAATCAAAATGGGGCCATTATTCTATTAAACAGCCCGGCACTAGAGCTTTTGAATGTTTCACGTGAAACAGCTCTAGAGATGCCGATCACATCCTTGCTTGGCTTAGAAGAAACTCATACATTTGAAGATTTAGTCGAAAATCAAGACTCCATGCTACTAGAAATTGAACGTGAAGATCAACTGTCTGTTTTGCGTGTCAATTTCTCAGTGATTCAGAAAGAGCATGGGAAGATTGATGGCTTGATCGCGGTCATTTATGACGTAACCGAGCAGGAAAAAATTGATGCGGAACGTCGTGAATTCGTGGCGAACGTATCCCATGAGCTGCGCACACCGCTTACGACGATGCGAAGCTATCTTGAGGCTCTCGCTGAAGGTGCGATTGGTGATAAAGAGCTTGCGCCAAGGTTCCTCAGTGTCACGCAAAATGAAACAGAGCGCATGATTAGACTTGTGAATGACCTGCTCCAGCTGTCTAAGTTCGACAGCAAGGATTATCAATTCAATCGTGAGTGGACGAATTTTATTAGGTTTATCTCGCTCGTCATTGATCGTTTTGAAATGACGAAGGAGCAGCATGTCGATTTCATCCGGAACCTGCCGCAGCGTGAAATATATGTGGAAATTGATCAAGACAAAATCACACAGGTGCTCGATAATATCATTTCCAATGCTATGAAATACTCGCCAGAGGGTGGACACATTACGTTCACTGTCGATTTGGATGAGGAGCAAGGTCTTGTGTTATTCAGTGTCAAAGATGAAGGAATCGGTATTCCGAAGAAGGATATGGATAAAATCTTTGAACGTTTTTATCGAGTGGATAAGGCAAGAACAAGAAAACTTGGCGGAACCGGCCTAGGTCTTGCGATTGCAAAAGAAATGGTTCAGGCTCATGGCGGAGATATTTGGGCTGACAGCATTGAAGGAAAAGGAACAACGGTAACCTTTACCCTTCCGTACAATGAAGAACAAGAGGATGATTGGGATGAAGCGTGAGACCTTTAAAACCATTATATTGACAATCCTAATTGCGATCAGTCTTGTGTTTACGTGGAATATTTGGATGTTCCAGCCCGTCATGCAGGATCAGGCGGATGCCGGTACACAGGTCGTGGAAACGAAGAAGATTTCAAGCGACGAGCCTCGGAGTCTCATTGATGTCGTGAAACCGCGTGAGATGTTCATCCATTCCAATGGAGAGCATTTCAAAGTGGATCAAAAGGAACTCTTCCAAAACTTTTGGAATGATGTGAGCCTGTGGGATGTCAAAGAGATTGCCGATGTGTCGGACCAATATTCCGAGCAGAAATTTAAGAATTTCTTCTATGGACGCGAGGGGCAAGGCAAAACATTGGATCTTGTGTTCAATGATCCGATTCCGATTGATATTTTCCAAGCGCTGTTTAAATGGCCAAATAAATCCATTGAATACAACTCATTTGACCGGATGATTGTGCCGTTCGCTCAGCCGGATAAGGCCAATAAGAAAGTCTATTTGGTTTCATACAGCAAGGAAACGGTGCTTGAGCTGACGATTGAATCAGCCAACTATCGTAATCTGATGGATAGTATTGCAGCCGCTCAAAACGAGATGCCGCGCTATGATCTATATACTTTCTCTACGAATTCAAAACGAGATTTCCTTCTGCCGCAGAAGCAAAAGCAGCTTGAAGCGAAAATGTTCTTTATCGAAACGATTAAGACAAGCAAATTCAAGGACGCTTTGTTTACAGACCCAAGTCTAGTTGGGGAGGAGTCTAATTTAAACCGGACGGTATATACAGATGGAACGAGTCGTCTTGAAGCAAATCAAAAAGACCACCGCATCCAATATCAGCATCGTAATATCAATTCTAGTACCGTATTCCAAACGGGAGATTTGATCAAGCGAAGCGTGAAATATTTCAATGATACCGGAAGTTTTACCGATAATTATCAATACTTCGGCATTAACAGCAACCAGCAGCTGTCCTTTAATATGTTTATGGATGGACTGCCGATCGTCAACAGCACAAAGCATCCATTTGGTATGACATCACTTGAAGTACAATGGGCGAATGATGACATCTTGAGTTATAAGCGTCCAAACTACATTCTCGGCAACAAAGCGAGTCAGAGTGAACAGGTCAAACTGATGAATGGGACAGAGCTGAAAAACTTGATCATCAAGCAGACGAAGTATGATGATTTAGAGAAAATTGAACAGATTTTCCCTGCCTATCAAGCGACATCCACGGCATCAGATCAGGATCAAGCGATGTTTGTCTGGCTAGAGCCGGTATGGTGTATGAAATATAACGGGAAAACCGTCATTTTATCGAATGATTTGCTGACAGAGGGGAGCGAGAATCATGGAGTGGAATAAGACCAAAACGATCTTTATCCTAGCCTTTCTCGTTCTCGATATCTTTCTAGGTTTTCAATACTTTGAAAAGCGATCGACCGATCATTTTGCGATTATCGAAAAAACAGATACGCTGGAAGAAATGAAGGCAGACGGAATCAAATATGGCAATCTATCAGATGAAGCGAAGATTGGATACCGTATTACAGCTGAGAAAAAGCAATATACGAAAAAGGATGTCGACGGATTAGCTGATCAAAAGACGAAAAGCACATTCCCGAAAACCGAGAAAGATGATCCTGTCACCCTGCTTGAAATGACCTTCAATAAACCAGTCGCATTGCCGAAAAAAGATATGAAAACAGCAGCGACCAATCTTGTGAGCCAGCGTTTGCTGGATGGCAAGAATTATAAGCTCTGGAGCATCGATGAAGAAACAGGTGAAATCGTCTTTTTCCAAACGTATAAAGGAAAATACATCTTCCAAGAAGGTCTTGATGACACCGAAACCATTGGGAAGATCACATTGGATGTGAACGATCAAAACGAGGTCGTCTCGTATCGGCAGTCGATGGTGACATCGATTAATGAAGTGAGAAAAGAGACCCTTGTCCCGGCGCTTGAAACGGTGAAGGACTTATATACACAAAATATGCTGAGCCAAAACACGACAGTGAAAAAAGTGGAGCTTGGCTACTACACGCAATACCCAGGTGCAAGCACTCAAGTAATGGTTCCTGTATGGCGAGTAGAGATTGAAGGCGTGGCAACTGGTTCAAAGAAAAAGACAGAAGAAGAATATTTGATCAATGCCATTGATGGCTCAACACTTGATCATATAGAGAAAGAAGACAAATCTTCATTGGAGTGAGAGAACATGAGCTTGCAGTTCAGTGTACTAGCGAGCGGAAGTACGGGGAACGCTTTTTATTTAGAAACAGACGAGCATGCTTTTTTAGTAGATGCGGGCTTAAGCGGCAAACAGATGGTAGAGCTGCTTGGTCAAATCGATCGCAAGCCTGAAGACTTGGACGGAATTTTTGTCACACACGAGCACTCAGATCATATTAAAGGACTCGGTGTGATGGCAAGAAAGTACAAGCTTCCTGTCTATGCAAATGCGAAAACATGGAAGGCGATGGAGTCACATATTGGGAAAGTGGATACGGAGCAGAAATTCCACTTTGATATGGAGACGGTTCAATCATTCGGCGGACTCGATGTTGAATCATTTGGCGTATCACATGATGCGGTAGAGCCCATGTTTTACGTATTCCATTATGGCGGGCGTAAACTTGCCCTTATGACGGATACAGGCTATGTGAGTGACCGGATGAAAGGGATTATTAAATCAGCCAATACGTTCGTATTTGAGAGCAACCATGATGTCGGCATGCTGCAAATGGGGCGCTACCCCTGGAGTATTAAACGCAGAATTTTGAGCGATGTCGGACACGTATCCAATGAAGATGCAGCTCTTGCTATGACAGACGTGATTGGAGACGCCACCTCACGCATTTATTTGGCCCACTTGAGTCAAGACAACAACATGAAGGACTTAGCCCGTATGGCGGTCCAGCAGACGCTTGAAATGAAGGGCTTTGTTGTAGGGGACGGCTTTGATTTATATGATACGGACCCGAAAAAAGCAACCCCGCTTTGCGCCGTATGATTTTTACAATCGTATGATTAAGATAAGAGCTTCTTACCAACACTATATACATCATCTATTCACTGAAAGGAAGGAAACATAGTGGATTATCGCGATGTAGAGTGGAAGCCGAGACGAAGCAGAAAAGGATATTTCCTATCTGGTCTGATCGGTGTATTGGTAGGAGCTTTTTTAATGGGATTCTTTTTCCCCTATGTGTCTGGACAAAGCGGCAGCCCCTTTGGCTGGCAATCAGCTGGAGATCAGCAGGCATCAGATGGCCCTTTAAAGACCGTCAATGTGAACGTGAATGATGCGGTCACAAAAGTGGTATCGAGTATGTCAGATACAGTTGTCGGCGTCATTAACATTCAAAAGTCGAGTTTCTGGGAAGAAGGCGGTGAAGCAGGCAGCGGGTCAGGTGTGATTTATAAAAAAAAGGGTGACACCTTTTATATCGTGACCAACCATCATGTCATCAAAGGCGCAAACCAGCTTGAAGTGAGCCTTCAGGACGGGACAAGGATCGGGGCAAATCTTGTCGGAAGTGATCAGCTGATGGATTTAGCGGTACTGACGGTCAAAAGTGATAAGATCAAAAAAACCGCTGCCTTCGGCAATTCAGACCATGTCAAACCAGGTGAGCCTGTCATCGCCATTGGAAATCCATTGGGCCTTGAATTTGCTGGCTCCGTCACACAAGGTGTGATTTCTGGAACGGAGCGTGCGATCCCTGTTGATTCTAATGGGGACGGACAGACGGATTGGAATGCGGAAGTTTTGCAAACGGATGCCGCCATTAATCCTGGGAACAGCGGCGGAGCCTTGATTAATATGGACGGCAAAGTGATCGGCATCAATTCAATGAAGATTGCTGAGTCAGAGGTGGAAGGGATTGGGCTGTCTATTCCTGCGAATCTGGTGATCCCTGTCATAGAGGATTTAGAGCGCTATGGAGAGGTGAAGCGTCCGTACCTTGGTGTTGGGATGAAATCACTAGCAGATATTGCGAGCTATCATTGGCAGGAAACGTTAAAACTGCCATCAAAGGTCACAACCGGAGTCGTCGTGATGAGTGTCGAGCCTTTGTCTCCAGCAGGGAAAGCAGGGTTAAAAGAGCTGGATGTCGTGACGTCGTTTGACGGCAAGGAAGTACAAAATATCGTCGATCTGCGTAAATATCTTTATCAAAAGAAAGTAGGCGACAAGGTAAAGGTGCAATTTTACCGAAGCGGAAAGAAAAAATCAGTCGAGATCAAACTCTCCCAAACCGATCAGTTCGGTGGCTAGCCAGTTCCTATAAGGGACTGGCTTTTTTTTCATGCCCAGCATATGATAAAGAAAAGGGGGAGATACGATTGGTCACATTACAGCCAATGTCAGAAACGGATTATGACGTCTTGATAGAGAAGGACATTAAGCGGTACGCAGAAGAAAAGGTACTCGCAGGGACGTGGAATCAGGAAGAAGCGCAAAAGAACGCAGAGGAACAATTTGACCGGTTGCTTCCTGAAGGTCTTCAGACAGAGGATCATGAGCTGTGGAACATCTTACATGGAGAAGAAGCCATTGGATGGGTATGGCTTTGCTATGATCCAGATCATCCCCAGCATGAAGGATTTATTTATAATTTTATTTTGTTTGAAGCGTATCGAGGAAAAGGGTTGGCAAAACAGGCCATGACGGCATTAGAAGAGCAGGCAAAGTCATTAGGTGTGAAAAAACTATCGCTGCATGTCTTTGCCCATAATCAAATCGCCCGCTCACTTTATGAGAAAACGGGATTTGCTGAGACTGGGATTTACATGAGTAAGCCTTTATAAAAAAGAGAAGTACCGTGCGGCGAGCGTACGGTACTTTTTTATGTGGACATCATGGCATCTTGCGCCGTGACTCGGTATAGGTCGACTTTGCATTTCACAAACGCACGGATGATGGCTGGGACTTGAGCTTCTGAACGAATCAACAATGAGGTCTCGTCATCTCTGATCACAAGGTCTGTTCCCACACTTTGTAAGTACTGCGTGAGAACAGGCTTCACCTCATCATCAATCCATGCATGCTTGAAGGTGGCACGAATGGTTGAGGACGTGATGGTTTTCTCTTGAGGATGAGTACTTGAGGACACGACTTTTCCTTCAGATATGAAAGCTGTTTTGGTACAAATAGGCTGGGTGAACCTTGGCTCGTCTGCTGTTAAAAAGACAGTTTTTCCTTCAAATTTTAACGATTCAATCACCCGCTGGATATGTAAGATAGAATCTGCATCAATATCCGCAAAAGGCTCATCAAGTAAAATAAAGTCAGGCTGATGAGCGATGGCTTGAGCCATTCCGAGCCGCTTCTTCATCCCAGGTGTAAAGGCACCGACTTTCTCTTGATGATAACGATGTAAGTCAACAAATTCGAGTAATTCTTCATAATAGCTCGTTTTTTGGCGAGTACCCGTAATTTTCGATAAATAGGCAATATGCTCAATAGCAGTCAGCCCTTCATATAAATCTGTATATTCAGGCAGAACACCGATATGATGACGTACTTTTTTTAACGACGTCATGTTCATCATGATAAATGTGCCAGAGGTGGGGCGGGAGATCCCTGTAATGATATTAAAAAAGGTCGTCTTACCAGCACCCTTCGGTCCAATGAGGCCGAAGATATCCCCTTGATGGATATCAAGATCAATATGATCTATTGCGACTTTTGTCCGATATTTTTTTGTCAGCCCTTTTGTGTGAAGCACTTAGACATCCCTCCTCTGAAACAGTAGTGCCGTTCCAACGAGTAAGACAACAGTCAATGCGGCATTCATCAGCACATAGGTCAGCGGTTCACTCCAGCGCGCATAATAATAAGGCGTCACGTATTGGAACCAGTGAATCAACCGTTCTGAAGAAAGAACAGACATCATGCTCATGATTGGAAATAGAAAGGAAAACAACATGCCAACAAACATCGATTTCTGTGGTGTTGGAAAGAGCATGGACAAAAACAAAGCACAGGAGATGCCGACACTGATAAACGTTAATATTTTTAAGGCATCAGAGAACAGAAAACGATGTGAAATCACCATATTTAATATATATGTGGTCATAATGCAACTGAGCCAAAACAGCATCAGCCCAAGATATTTCCCGATGACAATGTTTAAACGGGTCGTTTTGCTGACGAGAAAACGAATGGTTTTCAAATGAATTTCGCGGCTCAAAATATCATGAGATAATAAAAAAATAAGGAAGAAACCAAATAACGAAATCACTAGTTCATTCCCAATGGAATAAGGGTCCTTTGCCTGTTCCCACTTCCCTTGATAAGCAGCTATAAATGGAAGACTTGATACAAAAGTAGATAAAACGAAAATAATAACAATAGTTAAGATGGATTTTGTGCTTTTGAAGAGCTGCTTAAATTCATTCATACAGATGGTCCACACACACTGTACCTCCCTTCATCTTTATTATACCGCTAGAAAAGAAAGACACCATATCTCGCTCTTTAACATTTGCTTAAATTTTATAAAAAAGAAGACTCTTCCAGAACAGTTAACTCATTTTTAAAAATGTTCAGAAAAATATCTTGATTTATCAAAAAACATCATGTATGATAGCTTTAATTCAAGATAGTTAAACAGGCAATGACGAGAGAAAGTACAATCATCAATTTTTCCACAGAGAGCTTCGGTAGCTGAAAAGAAGCAAAAATAATGATTCGAAAAATGGTCTCTGAGCCTCGTGCTGAACATATCCATGATATTAGTAGGTGACGACGAGAGTTGGTACTCGTTATCAAAACCACAGTATATGAGCCAAATTGGAGCTTTGTACTTGTAGAGGCTGTTTAGCGCGAGCAAACAGTAAATAAAGGTGGTACCACGAGACAAATACCTCGTCCTTATGATTCATAGATAAGGATGGGGTATTTTTTATTGTCCACTTTTTTTCATACAAATGTTCAAATGTTCCACGTGAAACACCACAACCATTTTTTCAAATGAAAGGGAGATTAACATGAGTGAACATGCATTGGTTTTACAATCAGATTTCGGTATTGATGATGGAGCGGTCAGCGCAATGTACGGCGTAGCCAATACAGTGAGCAGCGGCATCCGCATTTTTGATTTAACTCACAACATTCCCCAATACGACATTTGGGAAGCGTCTTATCGCTTGCTTCAGACGGTCACATATTGGCCGGAAGAAACGGTATTTGTCTCCGTTGTTGATCCAGGCGTTGGATCAGAGCGAAAGAGCCTCGTCGTCAAAACAACAAGCTCACACTACATCATCACACCTGATAATGGGACACTTACGCATGTCGCACAGGATATTGGTATCGTGGAGGCTCGGTATTTAGATGAAACCATCAACCGTCTGCCGAAGTCAGGAAAATCACATACTTTCCATGGTAGAGACATTTACGCCTATACAGGCGCGAGAATTGCTTCAGGTGTGATTTCTTTTGAAGAGGTCGGGCCAAAGGCGAATATAGAGGACATTATTCACCTTCCAGTCGTACAAGCTTATGCGGAAGAAGAAGTGATCACAGGGACGATTGATATTTTAGATGTGCGGTTCGGAAACCTATGGACAAACATTCATCATACGTTATTTGAACAGCTTTCAATCAATTATGGGGATGCAATAGAAGTTACCATTGCCAACGGGCCAAAAAATGTGTATAAAAATATCATGACCTATGGACGATCTTTTGCCGATTTAAAGGTAGGCGAACCACTCGTATATGTCAATTCACTCGATCATTTAGGCGTGGCGATCAATCAAGGGTCATTTGCAAAGGCTTATAACATCGGTACAGGCACAGGCTGGCGCCTTTCGATTCGCAAAGCTCCGCGCATTATATACGAATAAGAGGAGGAAACATCATGGCAGGTAAACAACTTTCAACGAAAACTGTCGTTGCCATCGGAATTGGCGCAGCCGTCTTTGTCATTTTAGGACGCTTCGTCTCCATTCCAACTGGGATTCCGAATACACAAATTGAAACATCGTACGCGTTCCTTGCGTTAATGGCCGTGCTATTTGGTCCTGTTGCAGGCGCATTGATTGGATTTATTGGTCATCTCATTAAAGATGCCACCACATTTGGACCTTGGTGGAGCTGGATTATCGTTTCGGGTGTGGTTGGTTTATTGATCGGCCTCATTTCGAACCGTTTAAAAGTAGAAGAGGGCGACTTTGGCTGGAAAAAAATCACGCTCTTCAACGCCGTCCAAGCCGGCGCACAAGCTTTAGGCTGGTTTGTCATTGCGCCGGTACTCGACATTGTGATCTATGCAGAACCTGCAAATAAAGTGTTTGTTCAAGGTATCGTGGCAGGAATCTCAAACATCATCACAGTCGGTGTACTAGGCACCATCATCATTGCGGCTTATGCGAAAACAAGAAGCAAAAGCGGCAGTCTATCGAAAGAAACATCATGAAGCAAGGTGGAACACATAAATGAAGAAACCGATGATTCAATTCGAACATTTCGGATTCAAGTATCGCAGTCAGGCAGAACCAACATTGAAAGATATCAACCTGACCATCTATGAAGGAGAAAAAGTCCTCATCGCAGGCCCGTCTGGATCGGGAAAAAGCACACTAGCCCATTGTATCAATGGGCTAGTTCCTGCGTCTTATAAAGGTTCTATGGAAGGAAGTCTTCACATTGGCGGGAAAAATGCAAAGAAAGAGAACATTTTCTCCCTCTCACAGCTCGTCGGAACGGTGCTGCAAGATCCTGATGGACAATTTATCGGGCTGACCGTTGGAGAAGATATCGCGTTCACACTAGAAAATGATCAAGTCACACGCGAAGAAATGAAAACACGTGTCGAGAAAGCGGCAAAATTAACAGAGGTAGACGGCAAACTGACATCATCCGTGCATGAGCTGTCAGGCGGTCAAAAACAACGTGTCGCCATCGCAGGCGTACTTGTCAACGATGTCGACATTTTGCTGTTTGATGAACCACTGGCAAGCCTTGATCCCGCAACAGGCAAAGAAGTGATCGATCTCATTGACCGTCTGCAAAAAGAAACAAAAAAAACGGTCGTGATGGTGGAACATCGATTGGAAGACGTCCTCTTCCGCCATGTCGACCGCATCATCGTTGTCAATGACGGCACGATTGCAGCGGATATGACACCAGATGAATTGCTCGCCTCAAATGTATTAGAAGCGGCGTATTTACGTGAGCCTTTATATGTGAGAGCGATGAAATATGCAGGTATTCCGATTGCAGCAGGAGATCAGATCGCTAATTTACAGCACCTCACCTTAAATGACGAGGCAAAAGAGAAAATCGAACAATGGATGGAAGCATCTGAGACATCAGTCGAGCAGAATGAAGCGCAGGATTTACTAGAAGTGCGTGAGCTGAGCTTTGATTATCCGACAAGACCCAACACACTGAATAACATCTCTTTTACCGTCAAAAAAGGAGAAATGATCAGCATTGCCGGTGCCAATGGCGCAGGCAAGACGACACTATCCAAGGTGCTTTGTGCATTTGAAAAGCCAACAAAAGGGACAATCCTTTTAAATGGCGATGACATCACAGGAGACACCATCAAGCAGCGCTCCGAACGAATCGGCGTCGTCATGCAAAACCCAAATCAAATGATTTCGAAACAAATGATTTTTGATGAAGTCGCCCTCGGTCTCGTTTTAAGAGGCGTAAAGGAAGACGACATCAAGGATCGTGTAGAGCGGGTTTTAAAAGTATGCGGGCTATATCCATTTCGGAACTGGCCGATCTCAGCCCTTAGTTTTGGACAGAAAAAGCGCGTCACCATCGCATCGATTCTTGTGTTAGAGCCAGAAATCATCATTTTAGATGAGCCAACGGCCGGTCAAGATTTTAGACATTACACAGAGATGATGACGTTTTTAGAGCAATTAAATCAGCAGGGAGTCACGATCTTGATGATCACCCATGATATGCATCTCATGCTCGAATACACAACAAGAACCATTGTCATTTCAGATGGAGAAAAAATCGCAGATGATACACCAGCCAAAGTACTGACAGATCAGTTGCTAGTCCAAAAGGCGAGCTTAAAGGAAACGTCGCTATATGAACTGGCGCTGAAAGCTGATTGGCCGAATCCAAATGAACTCGTGGATCGCTTCATTGAGGTTGACAGAAAGGAACGAATGACATGGCTGTAGACATGCTGTCTTATATCGATCGCCCGTCGCCGATTCACCGGCTGACAGGCGCCACCAAACTCATTTGCTTTATCCTCTGGTCATCCGCAGCGATGCTCACATATGATACAGGCGTATTAGTGTTTATGCTAGTTGCCAGTATCGTGTTCTTTCAGCTATCAAACATACGATTTCGTGATATCTCTTTCGTAGTGATTGTCCTGGCGATTTTTCTTGTGATCAACAACATCGCCATTTACATCTTTGCTCCCCAGCAAGGTGTCGCCATCTATGGAGCGAAGCACGAGCTGTTTCACATTGCAGGCTGGTACAACGTCACACTTGAACAGCTTTTCTATCAATTGAACATTACACTGAAATACGTGACCGTGATGCCAGCGGCGCTATTGTTTATTGTCACAACAAATCCAAGTGAATTCGCCTCATCGCTCAGCAGAATCGGGGTCAGCTACCGGATTTCGTATGCGGTAGCGATTGCTTTGCGCTATATTCCAGATATTCAGCGTGATTTTCGCACGATTGCCATTTCTCAGCAAGCAAGAGGCATTGATTTATCGAAGAATGAAAAACTGGGGAAACGGATTAAAAATGCGCTTTCGATTGTGATGCCATTGATTTTTTCTAGCCTAGAGCGGATTGAAACGATCAGCAATGCGATGGAACTGCGCGGGTTTGGAAAGCATAAAAAACGCACATGGTTTACGGCGAAAGACTTTCAAAAAGCAGATTATGCGGCGTTATTGTTTGTTGGCGTGGTGCTGATTGTGTCGCTAGTGATTACATTTGTTAGAGGAACGAGATTTTACAATCCGTTTTGATAGAAGGAAGCCTTCACAAGAGTGGAGGCTTTTTTATTTGGTTTGTGGATAAAAGGTGTGGAAAATGGTAAAAGACTATTAACATGTGAATAAATCGGTTATATTGAACAATGAGCGAAACACTTGTGCATAACCAAACAACATATTGGAGGAATTAGAAACTTATGAACAAATCACTTTATGCTTGTGCAGAACATATAGAAACCGTACTAGACATGTACATAGATGATCACGAAACACCGCCAGAATTCAGAAAAATCGAACATACACACAGCTTATCCACAACCTGTGAATTGTGCGATGAACCTGCAATATATATAGTGGGGAACGAATGATCGGACACAAAATACACAAATTTTATCCACAATTGTTGATAACTTATATGAATAACTTGTTCTTAAGGTGGGGATGACCTGTGAATATATCAATTATCACAGTAGGAAAATTAAAAGAGAAATATTTAAAGCAAGGCATAGCCGAATACACAAAACGATTACAGGCATACGCAAAAATCGACATCATTGAGCTCGCAGACGAAAAAGCACCCGAGAATCTCAGCGAGCAAGACATGAAAATCATCAAAGACAAAGAAGGCGAACGCATCCTAAGCAAAATCAACCCAGACGCCCACGTCATCGCCCTCGCCATCGAAGGAAAAATGAAAACTTCCGAAGAATTAGCCGATACAATAGATAAGCTGGCAACATACGGAAAAAGTAAGGTGTGTTTTGTCATAGGTGGGTCACTTGGGTTAAGTGATGCTGTGATGCAGCGTGCGAATGAGAAGTTGTCGTTTTCGAGGATGACGTTTCCGCATCAGTTGATGAGGCTGGTGTTGGTGGAGCAGATTTATCGGGCGTTTCGGATTGTTCGGGGGGAGCCTTATCATAAGTGAGATGTATTTTAAAGAATATATCTTAATCTTTTTGAAAAAGTGGTTCTTTTAGTAAGTATGGAAATAAAATAATAAATACGAAAAGGGGTAAAAAATGATAATAGTTACTGATCAATTAAATAAAAGTATATTAGATCCAATACATGGACTAGTAAGAATGACTGAAGATGAAATGAGAATTATTTCACATCCGCTTTTTAATAGGTTGAGAAAAGTTAAACAGAATACCTTTTTATATTTTGTATTTCCTTCTGCCAATCATACAAGATTTGAACATTCTATTGGTGTAATGCACTTAGCAAGTGAGATGTTTTTAAATGCATTCAGTAATGCTAATACCTTGAAAAATAAGAGAATAAAATACGGTCTTGATGGGAATGGAAATATCTTTGATAATGAATACTTTTCTAATCAAGAATTTATAGATGTGTTTTTAAATTTACGTATTGCAGCACTCTTACATGATATAGGGCATGGACCAATGTCTCATTTATTTGATCAATTCGCACCAAAAAACTCTGACTTTTTAGAAATGATTTCGAACGATACAAGTATTAGTTTTAATACTGAATTCGCTAGTTCATTAAAAGAGTTAATAAAAGACAAAGCATTAGAATATGTTGAACATGAATTTGTATCTTATTATTTTGCTGCAAAGGTTTTATCAAGTATAGGATTTACTGACGAACGTATTAAAATTATTTTAACTATTATGAATGAAAAGCTTAATCTAAAGAAAATTAATATAAAAAAATATAATCTTACACCATTTCTTAACCAAATTGTAGCTGGTGCACCTTTAGATTGTGACAGAATGGATTATTTATTAAGAGATAGTTATTTTAGTGGGGTAAAGTATGGGACTTATGATCTCAACAGATTATTAAAATCTTTATTGCCGTTTATTGATAAGGAAAAAACAAAGATAAAGTTGGGCATTAAAAAAAGCGGATTACCTGCAATAGAAAATTTCCTTCAAGCAAGGTATGAACTTTATGTTCAAGTTTATTACCATAAGACAAATCAAGCGTGTAATACCATGTTATCTCATGCTACAAATGATTTAAAAGAAAAGGGATATTGCTTTGTTAATTGTAATACTGGCGATGATTTTATATCTTCGTACTTGGAACTTTCAGATGAGAAGTTTTTAGATAAGGTACAAAGAGAAGTTCCAGATGATAATGATAAACAAACAATAAATGAATTAAAAAATCGGAAACTTTGGAAGAGAATATACGAATATTTCCCAGAAGATGGAGAAACTAAAGAAATTATAAAAAATGAAACTAAAGATATAGTTAATTATATAACTAATAATAATTTGGAATTAAAATCTTTTGTCTCAGATAGTTTTACTTCAATTGATTCATTAAAAGATTTAAATGGAGAAGAAGCGGTATTGCTTAATAAAGATAATGATGAAAATTATATAGAGACTCAAAATGAGTGGAAAGCTGATTCTAAGATATTCAATGCATTATCTAGTATATATCAAGTAGGAAGAGTATATATGCGTGCATCAACTGAAAATAATAAGGAAAGGGAGTCTTTCAGAAATATAAAACAAGATTTATATAAATATAAAATTAAAAACAGTAATAATAATTAAGAATGTCCTTTTCATACATGCTCACTATTTTTATATAATTAGATCAGAAATAGGAAATCTAGGACTTGTTTAAGCATTTAATATTAATATGGGGGTAAATAATATTCAAATGTATAGAATTTTTCGTATCGTAGAGTAGAAGTCAATTTATCAAAAAAGAAGCTATTGAATTATGAAAAAATAATACAAAAAATCGTCATTTCTAAAGAATGACGATTTTTGTATTATTAGAGTATTACTGTATATTGATTTTGAGTGATATTAGAAAATTGCATTACTATTGAATGTTAATATATTAAAAAATTTTAAAAAATTAAAGGGTATTATTATTTTAAATTGCACGATATTAGGAGATTCAATATGAATAAAAAGGAAGATATTCTAAATGCATGGATTACAATAGAACAGTTAACAGAAGGATCAATTAACAAAAGTGGCAAAGGTTTAAAGACATTTTATCGTATTGAACAAGATTGGCAACAATTCTTTATGAATTTTTTATCTCATCAAAAACGACAAAATAATATGTCAGATAAATCCTTTAAAAAGTCTGGAATTGTATTTTACTTTGGTATTTTCAATTTCCAAGAAGTTGTTGATATTTTGAGAGAAAAATATAATATTGAGAAAAATTATGAGGAAATCAGTCATTCGGAAAAATTTACTTTCGCTTTATATTTTGATCATCAACTCAACCTGGTGGCTGATAAATTGTTTTTAACAATGAGCGGTTTTATCCGCGAACATGGCCATTTACCTGATGATTTTTTAAAAGTTGAAACTTTATTTAGAGAAGAATTAGATCGAAAATTTGAAGAGGGTTTTCATCATGTGTTTTCTAAACTTATACAAAAGTATCATGTGTCAGTAGATAATTTCCGTTATAAATTCATACGACATCTGGATAATGAGAATATTAATCTACATTCCTTCTTTATTGAAGATTTAAAAATGGCAAAGTTAATTAATACTGAAAATATAAACAGATATTTTAACGGATTTACTGGAAATAGAAGAAATCTAGACAGTCATAAAGAGTCTGAGCATTTTAATGCTTATATTTTTGAGGAGATTGCTTTAAAACCAAAATATTATCCGTTAGGGCGCTTTCCATCAAATCCTGATTATGCTTCCTACTTTATGCAACAAGTTGCTGTCAATTTAGCTTTAAACGACAAAAACGATATCCGAAGTATTAACGGGCCACCAGGAACAGGCAAGACAACATTGTTGAAGGATATTTTTGCCGATTTAGTCGTACAACAGGCACTAGCTATTTCAAATCTTTCTAATAAAGTGATTCAAGGCAGTCTGACCTATTGGCAAAATGCTAAGCTTGGCATTTTACCACGATCTATTTCTGATAAAAATATTATTGTGGCAAGTTCAAATAATGGAGCAGTCCAAAATATCGTTAATGAATTACCGGTGAAAGAAGAGATTCCAAAATGTTTTCAAGATCAATTAGAGAAAGCAAATTATTTCAAAGATATTTCTAATTCTCAACTAACAGGAGAAGGATTTGGAAAAGATCGATACATTATAAGTGAACTGCTCAATGACAAAAATTGGGGTGTTTTTTCATTAGAAGGTGGAAATTCAATCAACATGAATAAATTGCTTCTCAATATAGAGGCAATTGAAAAAGATTTAGAGGAAGATGATCAATCGAATACTGGAGTATATCAGGAATTCAAACGGCTTTATAATAAATTAAAAGTTGGAAGAGACAAAGTAGAAAAATATAGTCGAAAATTTTATGAAATCCGAAAACTAAATATCAAATATATCAATCAAGTTAAAGAATTTGAAAATGAGAACAAAGAAAAACATACAGTTTTGACTAGTAATGAAAAAGAAGCAAAAGCTGAATTAGAGAGGCTTAGAGAAGAGGAATTAAAGTTTCAAAAAGTTTTATCTAATGTTTCTGTTGAACTTGAAAATTTATCAAGGGCAGAAGTACAAGCTGAACGAAATTATCATGTTCTTACTTCACAAAAACCTAGTTTTTTATGGTTTCAGAAAATATTTAATAAATCTAAAGTTGAACATTATTTCAAAAAGCTAAGCAGCGTGAATGAACACTTAAATGATCTAACTCAACAAAAAACAACACTTACAAATGATTATAGACAGCTTGAAAATGATCTAGAGAAAAATGCTGTTAAAAAAGAGCATACTCAAAAACAAATGATGGAAAGAAAATCTACCTTTGAACGATGGGTGAATGCTAAGAATAATGATCTGGGAAAAATGAAAAAAGAAATTGATGCATTTGAAAAGGTCAAATCACAAAGTGGAATTAAGGAAATAGATTTTTCTCTATCATACGAAGAACTTCAAAAGTCTAATCCTTGGTTTACAAAGGAGTTTCGTATTTTACAATCAGAATTATTTATTTCGGCTTTAAAAGTTAGAAAGCAATTCCTCAATGAGAACGTAAGAAATTTAAAAGCGGCAAGGATTATCTGGAATAAACAATCAAATTACATTGCGAAAGAGAATGGCCATGAGTTAATTTCAGAAGCATGGCAATGGATCAATTTCACTGTGCCAGTTATCAGTACTACTTTTGCAAGTTTTGGTCGAATGTTTAAAAACCTCAAAGAAAATTCAATAGGCAACTTATTTATTGACGAGGCTGGTCAAGCACTACCACAGGCTAGTGTTGGAGCCATTTTTAGAAGTAAAAAAGTAATGGTTGTTGGGGACCCCTCACAAATAAAGCCAGTATTAACTTTAGATCCAAATGTTTTAACTTTGATTGGAAGAAACTATAATGTAGACGAAAAGTTTGTCTCTGCTGATGCATCCACTCAAACAATAGTAGACGATACTAGTCAGTATGGATTCCAAAAAAACGAAGACGAATGGGTTGGTATTCCACTGTGGGTACATAGACGTTCAAACTATCCGATGTTCACTATTTCTAATGAAATATCTTATGATGGTTTAATGGTACAGGGTAAAAATAAAGATGAGGTACAAGGGATATCAGAGTGGCTTCATTCTACTGGAAAAGCCAATGATAAATATGTTAAAGAACAAGCGGATTTACTAAAAAAACAAATTACTGAGCGATTACAAGTGAATTCAGATTTAGCTGATGAAATCTATGTGATTTCTCCATTTAAAAACGTGGCTTACCAAGTTGCAAAAGTTTTAGAAGAAATTGATTTTACTAAGAGTCAAGATGGTAAGGCTACAAATGTAGGAACTGTTCATACTTTTCAAGGAAAAGAAGCGAAAATTGTCTATTTTGTCCTAGGAGCAGATTCCAATAGCAGTGGGGCAGCAAAATGGGCTGTTTCAGAGCCCAATATAATGAATGTTGCGGCCACTCGAGCTAAAGAAGAATTTTATATTATTGGTGATAAGAAATTGTATGCATCTCTTGGAAGTGAAGTTGCAAACAAGACTATATCAATAATTAATGACTATAATAATAAGTAAATTTCCGGGCTTATAATATATATGTACAACTGAACCACGCTTAGGGGCGTATTTAGAAGACATAAGTAGTTCAATATACATTAAAGAAAGCAGGCACACCATGCACACAATCAAAAAAATAGGCAAAACCTTCTCCTACATCACACCAGTATCACTCACCGACCGCCCCATCCTAGGCGTGGTCGAAGGCAATAACAAAACATTAATGATCGATGCCGGTAATTCAGAAGATCATGCGAACTATTTTATCCAAAAGACCTTAAAACAAGAGAACGCCACGCCGGATATGGTTGTCCTCACGCATTGGCATTGGGATCATATTTTTGGTCTGCCGGCGCTGCCTCATGCGGTTTCGATTGCTTCTGCAAAAACCAGAAAAGAAATGGGGAAGCTTCTTCCGTTTTCTTGGTCAGATGAGGCGATTGATGAGCGGGTGAGGGAAGGAACGGAGATTGAGTTCTGCGCGAAGGCCATCAAAGAAGAATATAAGAATCATCGAGAGATTCAGGTGGTTTTACCGGATGTCACGTTTGATCGTCGGATGGAGATTGATCTTGGCGGGGTCACTTGTGTTGTGCAGCATGTTGGGGGCGATCATGCTGCAGATTCAGTGATCGTGTATGTGAAAGAGGAAAAAATCCTGTTTCTTGGTGATTGCATTTATCCGAAAATGTATGCAGAAAAAGTACATTTTACGGTAAAAGAAATTTTGCGTCTTTTAGATGAGTTAGATGCTTTTGATGCGGAGACGTATATTCCTTCACATCAAAGACCGTGGACAAAAGAGGAGTTTCGTCAGGAAACAGACAAGCTTCGGATGATGGCGAAATACACTGATCTTTATGGGGGAGATCAGGAGAGGATCAAGAGTGAATATCAAGCACATGTGAACAGAGAACTGAAAGAAGATGAACTAGAAACCATTGATTACTTTGTAAATGGTTATTAAATAATTATGGTGACTAAACAGAAAAAGTCTCATTTGAGTGATTTTCCTCAAACGAGACTTTTTTATTTCTATGGTAAACCTACAACGTCTTCTGCATCACGAATTGTGACCGACTTGTTTTTGGCATTAATAATGATGACACAATCCCAAGTAGGTTTAATTTGAAGTTCATCATTCTCATCAATACAGATAATCCCTTTAAATTCAATGGTCTGTTCTAGAAAAACCATTTTCTTTTCTGTATCATCTTTGACTGCTGTTAAATGGTCAGGATAGTGAATCGTCCAATCATAAAAAGCGGTTTTCTTCATAGTTCCTCCTATTTTCATTCGTACACATCTCCGAATACTTCTTTTGTTTGCCGGATTGTCAGTGATTTATTGGTTGGATCAATTGAAATGACACAATCCCAAGTAGGTTTGATTTGTAGCTCGTTGTTGTCATCCATCCAGATGATGCTATTTAGTTCAATGGATGGCTCTAAAATGACCATTTTCTTTTCATAATGATCGGTAATCGCTGTTAAGTCCGCTTGTAAATGGACGGTCCAGTCAAAAAAAGTGATTTTTTTCATTGTTTCTCCCCTCATCATCGCTTATATTTCCATTATAACTTGAGTGTTTCCTGATACAATTTTTATCAAGTCTTCCATTACTAGAGAGGTAACTTACAGATGGATAAAATAACTAACCCATACGACACGTTCAAAACCAAAATATCGAAATATCTTATTGAACATAAGCATTGGCAAGCCTTTAAAGATGGAACAACGATTAAACAATTAAAAGCGGGTACATGCATAATCAAGGCTGGCGATCCAGTGAAGCATGCCTATTTCTGCATAACAGGTCTCTTCCGTCTCTTCTATTTGTTACCGGATGGAAGGGAGTACAACGTGGCTTTTACGTTGGAAGATGATTTTGCTACTTCTTATGCAAGTATGATCAACGGGCAGCCTTCTCCTTATTCGATTGAAGCGATGGAGGATTCTATCGTGATTGAAATTCCGTATGATCTACTTCAAATGTTGATGGACAGAAGTCATATGTGGGAGCGGTTTGTTCGGGTGAGGGTTGAAAGGCTGTATACGAGAAAGGAAGAGCGTGAGAGGGAACTGCTCTATTTGCCAGCCATTGAGCGATATCAGGCGTTTTTATTGAAATATCCCGGGTTACATCAGCGTATCGCTCAATATCATATTGCCTCATATATCGGTATTTCTCCAGTTTCGCTGAGCAGGCTGCTGCATCCTGCTGAACATTAACCTATGTTAATGCACATTCTCTAGATCTGGCGTACAATCATCACATCATAGAAGAATCGAGGGGCTTGATGATGAAATATATGATGGTTGTTTTATTAGAGTTCTATCCATCTTGGCTTGCTTTACCACGAGAGGAGCGCAGAACCCATGCGGCTTCGCTGCAAGAGTTGCTGCAGAAATATGAGGAACATGTGACGGTGCGCTTTTTTGATGCTGAAGCTCTTCCAGGTAAGGATTACACAGATTTTGTGATGTGTGAAACAGATGACCTGAAGTTCTATCATTTTATGTGGGAAGAGATTAGAGATTCTATTCCTTATACAAGTGGTTATGTCAAAATGAAAGAGGTCATCATGGGAATGGAAGATGCTTTTCAAACATATGAAAAAGAATCTCTGAAAATGGATCAGTAATCGAAAACCACCTGCTATCAGGTGGTTTTTTGCACATTCTATCTTTTGGTATAATCAGGGGTAAGGGAAGAACGGATAAATTTTTGAACGGAATCGGAGGTACATATGAAGCAGCTGTATATGAAGCAAAAGGTATTTAGTCTGAGCGGCAGGTTTACGGTAAAGGACCAACAGGAGAATGATGTATATGTGGTCGAAGGCAGCTTTATGAAGGTGCCAAAGACGTTTACCATTTTGAATACAGAACGAGAAGTCATCGCTGTAATTACGAAGAAAATGTTTAGCTTTTTACCGAAGTTTTTAGTAGAAGTCGGTGGGCAAGAGGTATTGACGATCAAAAAAGAGTTTACGTTCTTCAAAGCAAAATATTCAATTGATGCCGCTGGTATCGAAGTACAAGGGAACTGGTGGGATATGAATTTCCAAGTGCTGCAAAGCGGCGAAGTGATCGGTCAGGTAAAGAAGGAATGGTTTACTTGGGGGGATAGCTACAAGGTGGATATTTTGAAAGAAGAGATGGAGCCTGTGATGATTGCATTGGTTGTTGCGATTGATTGTGTGAAAGCGGATGAAGCAGCGTCTAGGTCTTCGTCGACGACAACGATGAATTAAATTATAAATTTAAAATAAAGGCCGAAATGAAGAAGAGTGTTATGAGCCTCTTCTTCATTATAATTAAAACAAATCAGGTTTCTTTACTTCTCAATGGGATATTTCTGTCCATTTTTTATTAACTTGTCTTTAATTATTTCTTTCACATTTAGATTAAGGTCTGAGCAAAGCATTAGTGAATATATTAAGATATCTGCTATTTCCTCTCGAATATTAACTTCGTTTGCCTCAAGAGCTTCCTCATTATTTTTCCATTGGAAGTCTTCAAGCAGCTCAGCTGCCTCTATCGAAATTGATATGGCCAAGTCTTTTGGATTATGATATTTTCTCCAGTTTCGATCATCTCGAAATTGATTAATCGAATGTATTAAATCTTTGATCTCGGTCATATATGCCTCCCCCTCTTAATTCTTGTAATTTTCTTCTCAATTTTTCATCTGTTGCATAAATATAAAGCCCGTGAATGCCTCTCTTCATCAGAACGTTAATTGAGTTTAGTATAATCTTTTCTTTTGCCTGTTTGATTTCCTCTTCTGACATGTCACTTCTGGATGTGAATGCACCTGTATCTTTATAATTTGACGTGTCAATGAGAAGTTCATCCTTTTCTTCATCATAGCTGATAGAAGGGCCAAGTATGACGCCGACATAATTTAAATCAAATCCTTGAACTGTATAAATTGAGCCCACTTCTCTAACTGAATCTGCATGTTCAGCCCATGTCCATTTATCATTTGTAAAATTCCATGGCATATTGATACCGTCTTCATCTACGATATAGGCAGCTCCATCTTTTTTATGTAAAAAGTCAAAGGTAGATACAATGCGGGACAAGCCTACTTCATTATCTTTTTCTTGAATGGCAGTTTTAAATTGATTAGGATTCTCAAAAATTTTGAGTTCGAAAGATTCTTGTTTTTTAGGCAGAGTTAATAATCGTTTTGAGACAAACTGATCAATCCATTTCAACGTATCAGTATCGGCATGCATACGCATCTGTTCTGTAAGTTTCACAGTCTTGGCATGGTATCTGTTTGTTATTTCCTCGAGTAATTTTTCATTCCAGTAGCTCTTAATTTTGAGTACCTGTTTTGGATCAAAAATGACAATGGTGATTTTACTTCGTTTGATAATCTCCTCTAGTTGGTTTTGATAATGGAAGTTATTGTACTTATCATCTTTTGTTAATAAAAGGTGTGCTTCATCAATTAACACGATGTCAGCCATATCACCTGACTTTGTCATCTGATTGATAAACGAGGTTGGTCTCATAATTTGTTTTTTCTTCAGATTTGGCAGACTTTTTGCGATATTTTGATATGTTTTAAGCATTTCCGCATGATTCACAAGTAAATAATTGTTCTTTTTGTTTAAGATAGATTCCATATCGTTTGATAAGTCTTGGATCGTATTAAAGAGAGAACTTAGTAAAACACTTTTCCCAGTTCCTGCATCACCCTCTATCGAAATCACATGGTGACCGGACTGTTTGATATGCTCTTTACAAAAAGATAAGATTTCATTTTTAATTTCTACTTGTTGAGGTGATAATTCTTTATAGGGAGACAGTTTATAAATATCTCTATTTTTTAATGCATCAATTGAATGAGTAACGATCTCCTCTTTTTGAAGTTGCGTCCATATCTCATTAAAGACATATTCATTGTAAAAGTCTTTCTGATAATAATGGTGCATCTCCCTGGATCGTGTCTGGCTAACATTTTTTAATTGAAAACGATTTTCCGCAATAAAGTAGTTTATGAGATTTGTCTCAATATTATAAGAGGCAGATTGATGAAAGCGTTCATGTCCGATCAGAATGGTTTTGGTCAGTTTATTCTTATTCTTGTCTTTCAAATGATCTTTCAAACGCCTGCTAGCTTGGACTGACTGACCTATATAAGCAGATGGTCTCTTCTTTTCATCATAAATAATATAGACAATAGGTTGATTATGAAATACGGTGGTTCGTAAAGATTGAATTTGATCTGTCATAAAATCGCGTTTTTCAATAAAAAGTTCACTCATTTAGCAAGCCCCTGTAGTCTTTTTGCCTATTATCGTATCATAAATTTAGCAAAATATCTCAGTGGTTATAGGTGAAAATTGAATTTCGGGATGAATCAGACATTTTGATCTATTTTTCAAATTACAATATGAAAATACGAGGTGAGCAAACGAATGACATTCCCATACAAAGTATTTCAAACAGTCGTCGAATGCGGCAGTTTTACAAAAGCCGGTGAGAAGCTTGGGCTGACGCAGTCCGGGGTGAGTCATAATATGGCGAAGCTTGAGTCAGAACTTGGGATTGTGCTGCTTCATCGGAATCGAAACGGGCTGTCGCTGACAGATGCAGGTGAGCGGGTGATGCCGCATATTCGCCAAATCATTCATCATGCGTCATTGCTTGAGCAGGAGGCGGCGTTGATTCAAGGGACGGAAGTTGGGAGTATCAAGATCGGCACGTTCTCTAGTTTTTCTTCAAAAATGCTTCCACAGCTCATTCATCGTTTTACGAAAAGCTATCCCAATATCCAATTGGAGTTATACGAAGGCGGCTATGAAGAGATTGAAGAGTGGATCGCGTCTGGCACAGTTGATCTTGGGTTTTTAACACAGCCATCTAGAGATTTGGAAACTGTTCCACTGTTTCAAGATGAATTGGTGGTGCTCATGCAAGAGGGTCATCGTTTCCATACAAAGAAGGTGATGGAAGTGGCTTCGTTCCAAGATGAACCATTTATTATGCCAAAAGCGGGCTGTGATCAACTCATTAAGAAATTATTAAAAGAAAGCGGCGTAAAACCCCATGTTTTATTTGAGATTGGGGACAACAATACGCTCATCTCTATGGTTCAGGAAGGCCTTGGGCTCACGATCATTCCGAAATTGATGTTGCCGCCTCAGGTGCCTCATGCGAACGTAATTCCACTTGAGACCCGTGTTTATCGCGAAATCAATATGGCGTTTAAATCTTTTAACGCAGCCTCTCCCTCTACTAAAAGATGGATTGAAGCAGTCAAAGATCATTTTAAATAGATTCAGCTTGAACGAGAGTCTCTATTCAAGCTGATCAATTTATAGCGTGACCACCCCGCGAATGGTAATAACCGCTGCACCTGCTACTTTAATGACCGGCTTTGTTTCATTCGGAATGACCGTGATACGAAGCAATCCTGGTCTGCTGATTGCATCACCTTGAGCAATGCGTAGATGAGTGGTTTCTTGCTGAGAAATGATCCCTTCCAAATACAGATATCCGGCCAATGCCCCGTTGGCTGCTCCCGTTACAGGATCTTCGGGTATACCAATGCCAGGTGCAAAATCCCTTGTATAAAGATCACAGTCCTTTATGGATTGAAACGTATAAAGATGAGTCGTTGTGATACCCTGCGCTTTATTCATTTTCCCTAAAGCTGCTAAGTTTGGTGCCGCTTGATCAATGTCATTCTGGTGTTTCAGCGGAACAAGGAGATGCCAGTTTCCGGTGTTTGCTAATTTTATAGGATAGGATGGATCAATCCTGTCACTGCTTATACCGAGAATATCACTAAGCTCTTCTACATCGATGATAAAATCTCGCGTCTTTGGCGTGACCTGTGTCATCTCCACATCCACAACTTTGCCATTCTCTTCGTGCCATACAACGGGAACATGGCCAATCTTTGTTTCTAACACCACCCCTGATTTTTCTTTAGCCATCCCTAGCTCCGTCGCTAAAAGCCAAGTCAACCCAACCGTCGCATGCCCGCAGAAATTGACCTCTTCCGTTGGAGTGAAATACTTCACTCGATAATCGGCTTTCTCATCATGTGCCGGTAGCAAGAAAACGGACTCGGGTAAGTTCAACTCCTTGGCGATATTCTGCATCTCATCCTCCGTTAACCATTCCGCATCCAACACCACCCCAGCGGCATTACCTCCAAATTTCTCAGTTGTAAACGCATCAACATGATACACCCTAATATCTTTCATCTGACGAATCCTCCTAAACATGTTGTTATGTTCATCATAAGTGTGTAGGATGCATTCGTAAAATGAATCTTTTGAATGTGATGAATTGGAATTGTTCATGCAATACAATATCAAACAACTAGGCGCTAAGGGTGGGAAAGTCTACGTTACCATTACAAGAAAAGGAATGTCAGAGAGTGGTAAGACGGTAAAGACGTTTAAGGGAAAAAAATAATGATGGATCAAAAGGGAGGTACGAAGGAACCTGCTTTTTTGTAGTATGCTTGAACAAAACAAAAAGAAAGCGAGGGGTTCAGCATAGCTTTAGGGGGATATATCAATATCGGATTGGTATTCTATGATGACATTCATTTAATAACCACTTTTCACAAACTGACTGACTATTTAACAAAAAAAGGAATGTCAATAACAAAAGTAAAGTTTAGTCAGGACGCTAATGGCGAAGCATGGATCGAACATGATGTAAAAGAGAATAAAATCAAAAACAATTACTTGGAAGGTTTTTATACAGAATTTGAATTGGCGGGAACATGTCTAAAACATACAACCATGAACATACAAAAAGAAGCTGGTTTTGTGGGATTCGTTCTATATTTAAAGTGGACAGAGGTTGTTTCACATGATGTCGTTCGTATTCAACAGGAGATCGTACAGTGTCTTGTAGAACTTTATCATACTCTTCCGTTTGAGTATGCATTCATTGGTCATGAAATGGAAGTCGAGATTCATCCAGATGATGTTGAAAAGAGTCTGCAAGAACATCATGCTTTTCCAGTTGTTCTTATAGGTAAAGGGGATTATTTAGTCACTTTTTATGGTGATACTGCCATTGACGGGCTAACTACTCAAGAGAGAGGGAAGAAATATTTAAAGGTTAAAAGAGAACAGTAGAAAAGCCTCCTGAATGTCTCAGGAGGCTTTTTCCATCCATCACCCATAATAATTATTCGCCTGAATAAAAAATTGGGATTGCATGTAGTTATATGTGATTTTCGAGAAGTCGAAGGGCTGGCCGTTAGTGAGATGAAAGACGGTTTCGACACGAAGAGCAGGATCGTCTTGTTTAAGTCCGAGGTGCTTCGCTTCAGTTTCGTTTAGTTTGCCAACTTGCAGGTACATGTCAGAAAAGCCCACTTTAAGACCAAGGCCTTCACTAATGAATTTAAATACAGAATCGGCTGCAATTTCTGTGTTGAGGTAAGGAATAATGGTTTTCCGGTAATAGGACTCTTCTAAACATAAAGTTTGTCCATTGATGTAACGAATGCGTTTAAGGTAGAAAACATCCTCATCTGGTTCAATGTTTAAATTCAGCGCAGCTTCTTCTGGCGGTTTGACGGTATCTAACGTGAGAACTTCTGATGTCAGTTGAAATTCCTCTAAATCTTTTTTGAACCCTTGGTTGGATAAAAGGCTGATATAGCCTTTGCGCCTGTGCCTTCTCACAAAGATGCCGCTGCCCCTCACCTGATAGACAATCCCTTTTCTTTCGAGTAAATCTAATGATTTGATAATTGTACTTTTGCTCACAGCAAATTGATTCATGAGCGTCTCAAGCACAGGAAGTTTGTCTCCTTGCTGTAGCTCATGTGTGACAATATATTTTTCAATATCGCTCGCAATTTGTTGATACTTTAACATAGCCATTCCTCTTTGTTTTCACGATTTATTGTCTTTGTATTATAGCACATCCCGATTTCTCTTTGATATGCAAACTCAAATTATATATGTATTGATAAATTGTACCGGTATAATTATAATGTACATATACTAGTAGTGATAAAGGGGGGTTTTATATGTCAAAAGTGAGGGATTATCAAAAGCTTGCAGAAGACATCTTAGAAGCAGTTGGCGGAGAAGAAAATGTGGTGAGTGCCGCAAGATGCGCCACGAGGCTGCGTTTGGTGTTGAAGCGTTCTAATCCAAAGGCAAAAGAAGCGGTCAACGCCATGCCTGGAATCATTACAGTGGTGGAAAACGGTGGTCAGTTTCAGGTTGTGATCGGTCAGCATGTAGGTGAGGTATATGAGCATTTTTCCAACCTTGTTCAGCTCCAAACGTCGGATGATGATCAGCCGAATGAAAACAAAGGAACGATACTGAATCGGGTCATTGCGACCATGTCCGCTGTGTTTGCGCCATTTGTGTATATTTTAGCCGCAGCTGGTATTTTGCAAGGTGCACTTATCTTAATAAATTTGATATTTCCAAGCTTCTCGAAAACAGGAACTTATGAAGTGTTTAGCTTTATTTCTTGGGCACCGTTTACGTTCCTGCCTATTTTTATTGCGATAACTGCAGCCAAGCATTTCAAAACGAATATGTATATCGCGGTTGCTTGTACAGCTGCGCTTGTCAGTCCTTCTTGGACAGAGATTGCTGGACGTGTAGCATCAGGGGAAGGTGTGACCTTTTTAGGGATTGCTTTATCTGAAACGGTTTATACATCATCCGTCTTGCCACCGCTTTTCTTAGTATGGATTCTTTCCTATGTAGAAAAATTCTTAAACAAACGAATTCATGAAGTCGTCAAACCGCTATTTGTCCCATTTTTATGTATGGTCGTCATGGTTCCGTTAACTATTCTATTAATCGGTCCTCTTTCGACAGCAGGTGCAAATGGAATTGCAAACGGATACAATGTCTTAGCTGAAAATGTACCAGCTCTGGCAGGGGCCATTATCGGCGGTTTCTGGCAAGTACTCGTGATTTTCGGTGTTCACTGGGGCATCACGCCAATGGTACTTGCGAACTTTGAACAATATGGACGTGACTCTTTTCAGGCATATCAAACCATCGCTGTTATCGCTCAAGTCGGTGCGGTGCTGGGAGTTATTTTAAAAGCAAGAAATCGGGAAACACGGAAAGTTGGGGTTTCAGCTGGAATCACAGGACTCTTCGGTATTACGGAGCCTGCGATTTACGGTGTCACCTTACGTTTTAAAAAGCCGTTTATTTTCGGGTGTATTTCTGGAGCAGTCGGTGCCATTGTGGCCAGCTTCTTTACGCCTTATTACTTTGCATATGCAGGGCTGCCTGGCCCTCTGACCATTGTGAACGGAATCAGTGCAGATTATCCAACGTCTATCATTGGTATTTTGATTGGTGTGGCCATTGCGCTGATATTACCAGTTGTGCTTATTCAATTGTTCGGTTATGGGGAAGATACGGTAGACCAGCCAGCTGGTGAAACACCTGTTAAAGATCAAGGCGGAGAAACGACACAAGCTTCTATGAACAATGAAGAAATGATCACGGCTCCACTTACAGGAAAGGTGCTTTCGTTATCTGAAGTGCCAGATGCCGTATTTAGCTCTGGAGCGATGGGGAAAGGCTTTGCCATTCATCCGACCGATAACAAACTGTTTGCACCGTTTGATGGCAGTGTCGTCATGCTTGCACCAACAAAACATGCGATTGGTCTGCGTTCTGAATTTGGTGTGGAGTTACTTGTTCATGTAGGAATTGATACGGTCTCTCTAGATGGATCGGCATTTACACTCAATATCAAAGAAGGCGACAAGGTGAAAAAGGGTGACTTGTTGATGACATTTGATCAGGAAGCAATTGAAAGCAAAGGATTACAAACAATCACACCTGTTATCCTTACCAATACCCAAGCATACGAAGATGTGATTGTAGAGAAACGTTCGACATGTCAGCCAACTGACGTCATGATGACAATTGTGAAATAGGAGGAATAGATAATGACTTTACCAAAAGATTTCTTATGGGGCGGGGCATTAGCCGCTCATCAATTCGAAGGTGGATGGAATGCAGCTGGCAAAGGGCCGAGTGTTGTAGATGTCATGACAGCAGGTGCTCATGGTGTTCCAAGACAGATCACGGAAACGATAGAAGAAGGAACTTTTTATCCAAACCATGAAGCCATTGATTTCTACCATCGTTACAAAGAAGATATCGCCATGTTTGCTGAAATGGGATTAAAATGCTTGCGAACATCGATCGGCTGGAGCCGAATTTTCCCTAAAGGGGATGAAGAAGAGCCGAATGAAGCAGGCTTACAGTTTTATGATGATGTGTTTGATGAACTGATTAAACATGGCATCGAGCCTGTCATTACACTGTCTCACTTTGAAATGCCCCTCCATTTGGCAAGAGAATACGGCGGATTCCGAAGCAGAAAAGTCGCTGAATATTTCGCGAAATTCGCGGAAGTTTGCTTCAATCGTTACAAGGACAAGGTCACGTACTGGATGACATTTAATGAAATCAATAACAAAATGGACGTCAACAACCCGTTGTTCCTTTGGACAAATTCAGGGGTATCTGTCAAAGAAGGCGAAAATGCCAAAGAAGTCATGTATCAAGCGGGCCATCATGAATTGCTTGCAAGTGCATGGGCAGTGGCAAAAGGAAAAGAGATCAATCCGTCCTTTCAAATTGGAGCGATGGTGTCCCACGTGCCAATTTATCCATATTCCTCAAACCCAGAAGATGTCATGCTGGCAGAAGAATATATGAGACAGCGCTATTTCTTCCCAGATGTCCAAGTGCGTGGCTACTATCCAAGCTACGCGTTAAAAGAATTTGAGCGCGAAGGCTATCATATTCCATTTGAAGAAGGCGATGAAGAAAGTTTAAGAAAAGGAAAAGTAGATTACCTTGGCTTTAGCTATTATATGTCAACAACGGTCAAAAGCGATGCAGTATCTGATCACAAAGGAGACATTGTCAATGGAGCACTGCCACATGGTGTAGAAAATCCGTATATCAAATCAAGTGACTGGGGCTGGTCCATTGATCCGACAGGTTTAAGGTATACATTGAATCGTTTTTACGATCGCTATCAAATCCCGCTATTCATTGTGGAAAATGGCTTTGGTGCCATTGATCAAGTGGAAGAAGACGATTCTATTCATGACCCAGAGCGAATTCAATATCTCGCTTCTCATATTCAAGCACTGAAAAAAGCGGTTGAATATGACGGTGTGGACCTCATCGGCTACACACCTTGGGGCATCATTGATATCGTGTCATTCACAACCGGTGAAATGAAAAAACGCTACGGCATGATTTATGTTGACCGTGATAACAAAGGTAATGGTTCAATGAAGAGACTCAAAAAAGATTCGTTTACTTGGTATCAAAACGTCATCGCAACGAATGGTGAAGAAGTGTAATAAAGAAATGACTGGACCGGATGAGCGTGGGATTCGCTTGTTCGGGTTTTTTTATTTCCTATGCTTCAATGTAGCCTGAATACAAAGAAAAAAGAGAGTGATCACAATAAAATAATTCATTGGATTGTGAAAGATATTGATGCTAAATGCTAATTGAAGAAGAATCCAAAAACCGAATATCACTGTAACAGCTGGGATGATTTTTTTATACACATTGATTCTCCTTTCGAGAGTAGTTTGTTTTTAGGTGGCATTGTCTCATATCATTGCAGAGATGAAAAGAGAGAAAGATATTAATAGGTTCTATTGCATAATTTGGTATAATTGGTCTATAAAAACGATAAATGGTAGATAAAGAATAGGAGTTGTTGAAATGAATCAAACTCTGCAAATGGGTGCCAATACCGTACTAAACTCTCCAAAGGGGCAATTATCCATCAGTTATGAAGTCTCATCTGCAATTGATATTTCTTTAACGGCGTTTCTCTTAACAGATTCAAATCTAGTTCAAGGAGATAATGGCATTATTTTTTACAATCAGCCGGAGAGTACTACGGGTGTCGCGACACTTTTACCAGCAGAGATATCAGATCAGTTGAAAAGACATCAATTGAATTTTGATATGAGCAAAGTGCCTGTCGGAATCACAAAGATGGCTATTACACTAACAGAGGATCGAGGAATCGGCTTTTCTCATGTGAAGAATCTGCAAGCAGAAATTCGAACAGGTGATGAGGTGCTATACCTAACACCAGTAAGCTTTACAAATGAAAAGGGTATTGTCGTAGTAGAGCTATACATAAGAAATAGTGAAACGAAAGCACGATCCATCTGGCGTGGCTTCGATTCTGGATTGGAAGGGCTATGCAAGCTTTATGGGGTGGAGGTTGAACCTGATGAACAGGATGTTTCTACACCTCCTCAAATGGTTTCTGAAAAACAAATTAATGAGCCTGCTCCAATGAACACAGCCGCTAAAGAGAAAGTCTCTGCACCTATTAGCTTAGAGAAAGTTCAAGGTAAAATAAGTCTAGACAAAGGTCATAAACCGATCATCATTGACAAAACACCAGAGATTACGGCTACAGTATCTTGGGAGTCTGGTACCGATTATGATATTTACGCGTTGATCTATACGAAGTCAGGAAAACAAATAGATGTGGCCATGTTTGGCGCAAAAGGTGTTCCCGCTCTCAAAAGTTACGGTAACGGGGCTGTTGAGCATATGGGAGATGTCGGTAGAGATCGTGAATCAATGAAAACAGAAGTCATTAAACTAAGGTTAAATGATGATATCCTTGCGGTGGTACCCGTTGTTTACTCTGCTCAATCAAATGGAACAGGTTCTTTCTATAGATATAGAGTGTCTATGAGTATCGATAATCATCAAGGAACGTCTGTCACGATTTATGCAAAACATGCAAATGACAATGATCGAATTTATTCTTGTGTTCCTGGTATACTTCAAAACACAAATGATGGCGTGATCATCCGTCCACTAGAGCTTTACAGCAAGCCGAATTCCGAGCGCAGACCTAAATTAAAAATGAAGTCTTCAAATGAAATTGATGTTTTGATGGATAAAGGACCAATCAATGACTATAAGTGACGTGAACATGTGGCTAGACAGAGTATAATGAACTGTCTGGCCTTTTCTATATCTCTACAATGGATAAACTCGTTTATCCAAATTAGAGGGTAAATTGAATAGAAAGTCCATTCCATTTTTTATGTCATTTAGCCTATTTTTCCGTTTTGGAGGTCACGGTAAAATAGACTTTATGATCAATAATGGAGGGAGTGGCTTCTTCTGGGCAAGATACTTGATGCAAAAGCACTAACCAGTGCCATGGATACAAGGGCAAAACACTATCAGGAACTCCGCGAACAAATGATAGATTTAAAAAAGGCATTACAAGGTGTTGCCAACCTCGGTGACGACTTCACTGGAAAAGGTGCCGATAACATTAAAAGCTTCTACAAAGAGCTCGCAGGAAATGTGGACATGTTTATTAGCTTCATTGATAAACAAAAAGCCTTTCATGAAGGTGTTTCTGGAACGCTTGATGATACAAACTTTGGCGGCGATACCTTTGTAGAAGAACACTTTTTAGACAACGCTGTACATATGGGCATCAAAAACGCCAAAAGCATTGTAAAGGATCAAAAAAAGGCACTCAAAACGATTTTTCAAGATATTGATGACCTCATTTCTCTGGAGGTATTTGATAGTAAAACCTTTGACGAAAAGATTGCAGATGCGGAAGATGAACGCAAGAAAACGGTTAAAGATTTAATAGAACTTGATCAAAATCTAAAAGATGAATATGCTTTGTCAGAGACTGAGGAGAAGGCTACAATGGCATTGTACGCAGAAATGATCAATGCCACAAATGACGGAAAATCCATTTCGCCTATGAATTTTGACAAGAAAGCGTATCAAAATAGCGAAATCTACAAGGCAAAAAGCGATATTGAGAAGCAAACTTCTGAATATCTAAAAATCAAAAAAGATCAAGAAGAAGCCCGCAAGATCGCAAAGGAACAAGAAGCGCTCGCCAACCGTCCGTGGTATGAAAAAGCTCTTGATTACGGTGGGAATATCGTTAATGAGCTGACAGGCGTGAACGATGCAAAACGTGCCGCAACAGGTGTCGATCCGATCACAGGTGAAGAACTCACCGCAGGCCAGCGAGTCGCCGCAGGCGGCATGGCAGCAGCAGGCTACATCCCGATCGTCGGCTGGGCAGGACGTATTTTCAAAGGCGGAAAAGCCGTCTATAAAACGACTCAAGCCACGTCCGCCGCAGTCAAAGCCGTCGACATTTACAAGACATCACAGAAGTCTTTTGACGCCCTAAAAACATCTCAAAAAGGCTTATATGGCCTCACCGCAACTAACGGCTTCAGCGAAGCGATTACGGGTCGAGATATGTTTGGAAATAAAGTCTCGAAAGAACAGCAGGAAGCGAGTATGAATGCGGCTTTGGGGATGCTTTTGCCATTTGGGGCGAAAGGGTTTCATGGGAAGATGGGTGTGAAAGATAGTTCAGGGAAAGGTGGATTTAAACATAAGTATTCTGACAATAGCAAAAATCATCTAATTCGACCAGAAGGTGTTAGTAAAACAGGTGTAAGTGGTGGTCATAATGAAAAGGAATTTTTCAATTATTTAAATGAAAAGGAAATTCCCTATAAATTGGAGAGAAAGGAACGCCATCCTTCGGTCCATGGAATAAATGATGTGTACTATAAAATAGCAAAACAAGAGCGTGGTATGTATACAAAAGAATTTAAAGCCTCTACTCATAAGAAGACTGTTTATGATGATAATGTATTTACTGATGAACAAATTTACCAATTTGGACAAGAGGCAATGGAAAATGGTACTGAGTATGTAACTAGAGGCGGTCAACATGTAATACAAGGTACATCAAATGGTTTAAAATTTGAAGGATGGAAAAATCCAAAAACAGGGGAAATTGAAAGTTTGTATCCAGTATTAGAATGGAAAAAATATAGTAATTAGGAGGATCTTGATGTTAAATAATATGCAGCCAATAGTTCAAGACTTTTTTTCTTTTTTGAAGAATGATTTATTTGAGGTGTTAGAGTGTTTGTCCCATAGAGAACCTTGGCAAGATCATATGATGGGATACGAACTTCCAGAGCATTCAGAGGACGTTGAATTTAATAATGGAGTAATGATATTTATGGACACAGCATCTTATCATGAAATTGTGATGGATAATCTAGATTTCTATAGTTGCTTGGAAGAAATTTGTATGGAGTATGTTGCTGAAACTCCAGAACAGAAGGCACAAGTTTATTTACTTTTGGACAAGGTAAAGACTACTTTAAATTTGTGAAAATTAAACCTAACTGAGTAAACCTTTAATACGAAGGTTGATTAACTTATATGAGGTATTCATATGAATTTAAGGAGCAATAATACTACCAGAATAAATAATTATTCTTTATACAAGATATTTCAACAGTAGAAGAAGTAGATCAGTATATAAGATAAAGTATATGAAACCTTTGACATTTACCAGAAACACAGGAAGTTAGGGGGTTTAACATTCACTAGCAGAAAGGGTATTTGATGTTTACTATTTCGAAGTGTAGGGCAGAAATAAAAATCTTTAAAAATATCTAATTTATTAGTTTGTCTAATCACAAAAGGAATGTATTAAATTATGTATTTTTCATTAGAGCATTTAAAACATCACAAAATAAAAGTTGATTGGAAAACTATATATGTAGGAATTAGGCTAGATTTGATCTCATACAAAGAAATAAGCAAGTATGCAGTGGAATACTTATCTAATCATACTGAATGTGAAAATTCTTTAATCCTAGAATTAGCTTGGGGTGCTGGCGATCCAGATGAGGATTATAGAAAACTCCAAATGATATTAGTAGAATTATACAATGATTTGGTAGAAGAAGAATCTAGCCAATGGGACATTGAAAAAAGGAAATGGAGATATGGTATAATGTCTCACTTAAAAGAAAAAAATAAGAAGTCACCTGAAGAGTTATTGGATGAATTGTGTGAAGTATACGCTGATTTTGGTTACCCTGAGGATATGGAACCATTTATTCATTATATGCCTCCTTCATATGGTTATAATCCGTTACTATATTCAAAAGAAGAGAATATAAATAGATTAGTATCTTTTTTTGATGAGTTTTTACAAAAAGAAAAAGCAGTTGTCCAATTCGAGCAATTTTAATTACTGATTAAAGGTGACTAATGAAAATAAAACTTGAATTCGAACAAGGTGTGACAAACTACTATAAGTGGTTAGATCAGAAAATAAATGAATTTAAACAGTTAAGTGTATATAGTATAAACGGATATCACTTTTTAAATGATGGTGGAATAGAGGCTTTTCAAAGTTATTGTCAAAATGAATTAATCGAAATTTTTAGCGGTCAATTAACTAATTACCATTTTTATATCTTTCTAAGTAAGAAAGTAAATGATGTACATTCGCGAATAGAGAGATTCCGAAAAGTATGGAAATCGATTGATTCGGAAATAAATACTTCAGGTTTTGAAAAGGGGCCAGAATTACTTTTAGATGAACAAGAAAATCAATTTTATGTCAGTATGGCCAAAGTACCTCAACCTGATTTAGATAAGGCATTGCGAATAATGGATCAGTATCAATCTAGTTTCATGATTGCCAGTAGGGATTCTATGCTCTCAGAGGAATCTATAAAAGATTTGTTTTACTCAGGATTGGATCAGAATAGTCATGAAGTAGATTATCAAGCGCTTTTTTTGAAGTATGGTTTGAATAGTGAAATTATCTTTAGATGGGGATCTGTTCTAAATGAGGCCGAATTGGCAATGATTTTAAATCAAGATCATACCCAGAAAATACAGGAGCGAATACAAAGCCATTCATAGTATCTCAAAAAGAGAATAATCCGTAATATTTTAAACAATCCCCACATTTGGGACTTGCCCTCCCGTTTTGTGAGACTGGGAGCAAAACACCGTATGAAACAGCCAGTTGTCGAAACTCTTTCGGTGACTGGTTGTTTCATTTCCATTGAACTCGAATATTGGTATATGTATTTTATAAAATCGCTGCGTAGTGATTGTCAGGTGGTGAAGATGATAGAACCCTTCTGATTTTAAATTGGAGTGGAAGGTTTCGATGTGGGCAACTTGTTTATGAAAGCGATGATGCTCCCCATAATGTGTAATATTCTTAATTCCTAGCTTATAATGGAAGGTTAGCTGCAAGTCTGTTGTGAGTTGTTCGCATCTATGAATGAAGATGCATTTTAACAAATTAATTAATTATCTAATAAGGTATTTATCGTAAGGATAAATACAAAATGGAAAGGAGATGTTGAACTGGCTAATATGAATAAAAACCAAAAAACAAAAATCGAAACCTTAAAAAGAAAAAGCAGAAGAAAGCACTTAATAAACGAATTAAGCTATATGACACTTCCAGAACCCCCTTTTTTGGAGGTCGAAGAGAATCAATTTTTTTGTCAGAAGGTATTTATTTTCCTGCAATCGAGAGAACATAAAAGTCAAATACATGGAGACAACTATCTAGAGCATATTGAAAAGTCTACACAAATGTTAAATGAAATGGTCGGGAGGATAAAAGAGACTCCTAAACAAGGGAGATTGCTTTTTTTCCGAGATCATGAAATTGAAGCGCTTTTAGTGAATGTGGATGAAGTGTTTCATCATTTAAATCAACTTCTTGAGCAAACCAAATTTTTAAGTGGATACGGAGATTTCATTTTAATAGCAGAGGATTTTCATTTTGGATTATGCATAGAGCGTACAGAATATTCTTATGAGTTTAGTTTTTGGGGAATGTGAGTTTAGATCAAGCTTCATTTCAAAAAATGACAGGGATTTTTCTCTATAACCATTTCCCTCAAATTTAAGCAATTCACTATCATTACCTTTCACATTCATATAAAATAAGAGCTAGTGAAAATTTGAAGAGATGCTTGATAAATGAAGGGCATGTAAGCTGTGAGCCGCATGAAATGATGAGATGTTTCAAGTACGTGAAGGTTGCAAAGCTGTTTCTCCTCACGCATGAATCTTGTAAGCGTAACCATTATTTGTCACTTCATTGCAATGTGTTGAGGGGTGTGTCAGCATGAAGAATCCGTATTTGAGAACGGCTTCTAGTCTTTATATCAATTATTTTTTATTAGGTATGGTCAATATTATTTTGGCTTCTAATATGCCATTTTTGATCAAACAATTAGATACAAATAGTGCGGGGATAAGTTATATGATATCTGCACTCGGTATTGGCAGGGTGCTCACGTATGGTTTATCGGGCGTACTGTCAGATCGTTTTGGACGAAAGCCGGTCATTTTGGTTTCGGGGGTGCTGATGGCGGTGTTCCTCATTGGAATCCCATTGTCTCCGAATTATCAAATCGCGTTTGCGTTTGCGATTTTGGCAGGGGTGGCGAATTCGGCGATGGATGCAGGGACGTATCCGGCTTTAATGGAAGCTTTTCCTCAAAACTCGGGATCTGCAAATGTGATGGTGAAGGCGTTTATTTCGATTGGGGCGACCATTCTGCCGCTCGCTATTTTCTTTTTAGCAGAGCATGATCTGTTTTATGGATTTGCGTTTTATTTACCTGCTTTTATCTATTTAGTAAATGTGATCATGCTGTGGACATTGCCATTTCCGAATCATCGCAAGGTGGAGCAAGTTCAGGTGACGGAGCATGATGGACTTCCACGCTTCTCATCAGAGCCTACGTTTTGGAGAGAAGGGGTCGCACTGATTGTGATCAGTTTTACATCAAATGGTCTGTACGCCTTGCCACAAATTTGGCTGCCTACGTACGGTGAGGAAATATTGGGAATGGCTTCTGGCAGTGCTGTGAAGCTGCTTAGTTACTATAGCATGGGCGGTTTGCTGTCTGTCTTATTGCTCGCATTTCTTTTGCGCCGCATTGTTCGTCCGGTCACCGTGCTGCTACTCTATCCGATCATTACATTAGCCTCTATCTGTGTGCTATTGGTGGTGAAGTCTCCAGTCATCGGGACCGTCAATGCATTTGTATTGGGCTTTTCAACAGCGGGTGTCTTTCAGCTGACGTTAACCGTAATGGCTGAGTTCTTCTGGAAAAACAAAGGGACGATGACAGGAATTATCTCAACAGCAGGCGGAGTGTCCGCCATTGTGATTCCGGTCGTCACTGGTTTGATCGAAACCCACGCTACGATTTTGCAAATCTTTATATTTGATGCGGGTGTCGCTGTTGTTGCGATCATCGGGGCGATGTATATCCTCAATCGATATCGCCGGATTATGATACACGAATAAAAAAAGACGACTTCCAAAGCGGAGGTCGTCTTTTTTCTGTGTTTCGTTTAGAAACGGTCATTTTCAAATAGAATTTGTTTCACTTGTTCAACAGGCATATCCTCGCCAGTAAACAGTTTGTACGCAAGGGCACCTTGCCATAGCATCATGCCAAGACCGTTAATCGTTTTGGCACCAGCTTCTTGTGCTTGAGCAAGAAGTTTTGTTTTTTGCGGGTTGTAGACGACATCTGTCACGATTAAGTCTTTGCGTAATACATCAAGGGTATCGTCAATAATGCTAAGCTCATCTAATGGTTTCATGCCAAGGCTTGTCCCGTTTGCTAAGATCGCACTTTCAGCTACTTCACGACGGAAAGCGTCTTTGTCTTCAAGTGGGAAGATATTCGCTTTGACACCGAATGATTTCATTTCGTTGTTGATGTAATTTACATTTTCCTCTGCTTGAACAAAGTATTGATCATTACGAGCAAAAATACTAATTTCACGAATACCTGATTGTGCAAGCTGAATGGCAATCGGAGTTGCAGCGCCGCCAGATCCAACGAGTGTAACCTTTTGTCCAGCTAATTCAACGCCGTGTTCAATTAAGTTTCTTACGTAACCAAGACCATCTGTATTGTAGCCAACCAGCTTGCCATCTTTGTTCACAACTGTGTTGCTTGCACGAGTATATTTTGCAGAATCATCTAGTTCATCTAAGTAATCGAGCACTTTCATTTTGTTCGGCATGGATACGTTAAATCCAGCTGCACCCATCGCTTTCATCCCGTTTACTGCTGCTTCTAGTTCATCATTTCCTACCTCAAAAGCAAGGTAAGCATAGTTGATTCCTGTTAGTGTATAGCCAAGGTTGTGCATCCGTGGTGACAGGCTGTGTCCGATTGGTGTTGCAAGAAGACCGACTAATTTTGTTTTTCCATCAATATTACGTTCGTGTATGTTTGTCATGATTGACATCTCCTTTAATTATCTAAACAATTTTTTCATGCGTCGTAAAACAAAGACTGCTAACAATACGCTGATGACCGCAATGATCATATCGAAGAATAAAGTCATTTTAATATCGTACGTGCTAACGAGTCCGCTTGTAATCAGCGGAACAAGGATAAACGCTGAGCTTGCCGCAATGTTGACATATGATGAAGCCGTTGCTTTGTTTGTAGGGAATAATTTCATCATGATACTCATCGCCAACTGGAAAATGCCGGCTGTAAATAATCCTAAGAAAAAGGTACTAACAATGACAATGCCGTACGTTTCAATTTGAAATAGTGAAAGCATGGCAAGGAATGCCCCGATTGGGTAAATAATGGCGACCATAATCGGTGAAATGAATTTATCTAATACGATTGAAAGCAATAGAACAGATACGAGTGCACCAATACTAAAATAAGAAAGAAGCTGTGTCGCTTGTCCTGAGCCAAGCCCAATCAATTTCAACCCGAGCTGTGGAAGCCAAGTTTGCCATACAACAAATAATGCAGTAGACGTGAATCCCATAAGTACAACAGCTAAACCTTCACCAAACATTTTCGGTTCTTCCTTCATTTGCTCTTGAACGGGAAGATCGTTTTGAGAAGCCGTTTGCTTATGATTTGGGAACGGCATAAAGATCAAGTAAATGCCTACAAGTAAATAAAGAAGTCCTAGACCAAAGAATGCCCAGCCCCAGAAGATGTCATGTGCAATAAGGAATGCCAAGATAAATGGAAGAACAGTCGCACCAATTGATACAGACGCCTTCACTAATACAGAAGCTGAACTTGCTTTTTTAGGAAATGACTCTGTCAAAGCAGGATATGTCCCTGAATCAAGCAATGAGTTTGCAATCCCTGCGGAAATGGCAAAAATGAAAGCCAATGTATAATTGGTCGTTGTTGGAATCCCAATTAAGAATAATAAGTAAAGAAAGTTACCTGTAATAATGACAGGTTTTCGCCCCCAGCTGTCTGCCAGCCGGCCAGAGAAAAAGAGAGCAATTAATTTACCGATCCCGATTGCTGATACAAGCAAGCTGATTTTTGGAATATCTACATGGTAGCGTTCAGATAAGCTTTCCATGTTTGATGCCACAATAATATTGATCATGCCTAGCATGAAGTAGTTTAAATACATGCCAAGTGATGATTTAATGTATGGATTTTTCATGTTCCCACTCCTATATTTGAAACCCTGTTCGGGCCAAATTCTTGTTACCCTTTGTTATTTCCTTAAACGTAAATAATATTAAGTCCATCACAACACCCCTTGTGTGATTGATGAAAAAATAATGAATATTCATCTGTTCTTCAAATAAGTACATCGTTCTACTAAATAATTAAAAATAATAACAGTTATCATAAGTTGATGGACTTCCTCGATTTGATCAGAATCAAAAGATCCATCTTTAACTGTAGTTGATATCATAAATAACGATATGTTCATAAAAGGTATAACGATATACTAAAAGAAGCAACGAGATAAATATACTCCTGTGTATAAAATGTGTCAAGTTTATGACTTTGCGATTTAAAAAAAGAAAAATGTAATAAAGAAATAGTTGACTTGCTCAATAAAAAAAGGAGAATCGCTTTGCAATTCTCCTTTCAGCGTGTAGACAAACCCTCGCATTCTTTGTCAGTCCTGCGCTCCGGTGCTCACGAATGTCAAATTCGCTCTGCTCCGGTGCTCGTCCTTCCTAGACTGCAAAGGTTTTCTATCACGCTGAAAAGAAGACAAAGGGCTAAAATAAGGTTCATTTTAGCCCTTTGTCAACAATCTGAAAGGAGAATCGCTTTGCAATTCTCCTTTTCATGATCATGTCGAGGTTTCTCGAATATGAAGTTGAGGCTTTAATATCAATCGCTGCAGTTCTTTATCCTGCTCATTCATTTTATGATACAAAAGGTTGGCTGCTTTGACTCCAATGGATCGTGGAAATGATGAGACTGTGGTGAGCGGCGGGTGATACATCTCCGCTTCAGGGATGTTATCGAACCCAACTATATCAATGTCTTCACCAGGCTTGATGTCATGCGCTGCCAATTCTTGAATCACCCCAAACGCCACTAAATCACTGAAGCAAAAAATAGCAGTAGGTGGTTCGGGAAGGTCAATCACTTGGGCAAGGGCTTCTTTCCCGCCTTCACGGGTAGGCACCATATCGATAATAAGAGATTCATCCATCGTCAGGTCCTCATCATCATAGGCTCTTTTGAACCCTTTCATCCGTTCAATCCAAGTCGAGGAGGATTTGATTCCACCTAAAAAGGCGATGCGGCGATGCCCTTTTTGAAGAAGATGACGCACCGCCATCCAAGTACCTTGTTCATAATCAACGCCGACATAATCACAATGGACATCTGCTAATTCACGATTTGCCAATACTTTTGGTGTGCGAATGTTGTTTAATTGTTTCACCGTTCGTGTCGAGCTCTTCGATGCTGGATTTAAGATAATTCCACCCACTCGGTGCTCTACCATTGTGGAGATGAGACGCTCCTGCTTATCTACACTATCAAAGGTTGTCCCAAGTAAAACGGTATAGCCAAGTGATTCAAGTGTGGTTTGCACTCCAATTAAAAATTCAGAAATAAAGGTGTTTGAAATATCCGTGACGATCACACCCACAATATTTGAACTTTTCGACCGCATGTTGGCAGCGACGCGATCGTACACGTATCCCAAATCCTCCATGGATTGCAGCACTTTTTTCCGGGTGGCTTCAGAGATCCTAGGGTTGTTGCGAACAACGAGTGAGGCCGTTGAAGTCGATACACCGGCATGCCGAGCGACTTCTTGTAATGTCACACGCTGTTTGTTCATTTTTTTCATTTGTCTTCACCAACTTCATTGGATTGCCTAACTATGGTTCATCATCAAGATGGATGTCTCCACCAAACTAGCCGAACATTCTTTGTTTCATTATACCTTAATCAAGGGGTGTTGATGAAGTGATGTCATATCGGCTTCAGATAAGGAGGAAACAACATCTTAAAAGATTACCATTGACAGCTTTCTTTTAGAGGCGTAAAATATAAAATTATTCAGAAATAGCAACATTTAAAGTAAATATCGAAGGCTATGATTGCTGTGGGTCACACTATGGCAGGAGCAGCTTCTGGAGAGACCGCATGTATGTGCGGCGCCGAAGGGTTCACAATCTCAGGCAAAAGGACAGAAGAGTACGAAATATTGTATTTGTGATGCATAGATCATACTGTGTATTGCTTTTCTCTATTTTGCTATTCTTTTATGACCGTGAGATTGGAGCGCATCCAATCTCTTTTTTTATGGACTTTTTGAGAGTTCATTATTTCAGTATAGGATCGTGTCGTAGGAGGGTGTTGAAATTGGCACAACAAGAGTTAAAGCGAGATTTATCAAACCGTCATGTTCAATTAATTGCCATTGGCGGAACGATTGGAACTGGGCTATTTTTAGGGTCTGGAAAGGCTATTCAATTGGCAGGACCATCGATCATTTTTGCGTACTTAATTGTCGGAATGGCCATCTTTTTTGTCATGAGGGCACTTGGAGAATTGCTCTTATCTAAGGCGGGCTATCAGTCTTTAACGGATATAGCAGAGGATTATCTTGGACCATGGGCTTCCTTTGTGACAGGATGGACGTATTGGTTTTGCTGGATTATGACAGCGATGGCGGATGTTATTGCGGTCGGGGTGTATGTGCAGTACTGGTTTGATATTCCGCAGTGGATTCCTGCTATTATTTGTTTATTGATTTTGCTAGGATTTAATTTATTAACGGTGAAGCTTTTTGGAGAAATGGAATTTTGGTTTGCACTTATTAAAGTGATTACGATATTACTGTTGATTGGCGTTGGAATTGTCCTGTTAATCATTGGTTTTCAAACAGATGCAGGGCCCGTGACGGTAACGAATCTGTGGTCACACGGAGGATTATTTCCAAATGGTGTGACAGGCTTCTTATTGTCATTCCAGATGGTGATTTTTGCGTATGTGGGCGTGGAACTTGTCGGTGTGTCAGCAGCAGAAACAGCGAATCCGCAAAAAAATATTCCGTCTGCGATTAATAAAATTCCATTAAGAATTCTCTTTTTCTATGTAGGTGCGATTTTTGTATTACTATGCATCAACCCATGGACAGAACTCAGTGCATCAGAAAGTCCTTTTGTGAAAACCTTTGGGCTCATTGGGATACCAGTAGCGGCGGGACTCATCAACTTTGTCGTCCTGACATCTGCGGCGTCTGCTTGTAATAGCGGTATGTTCTCAACGAGCCGAATTTTGTATAATCTCAGTCATCAAAAACAAGGACCGGCATCTTTTGGCCGACTAAATAAGCATGCTGTTCCAAGTAATGCCCTGTTTGTTTCGACAATTGTGGTGTCAGTAGGGGCTCTTTTAAGCAAGCTGATTCCTGAACAAGCCTTTGGTATTGTGACAACGATCAGTGCCATTTGTTTCATTTGGGTATGGAGTATTATTTTAATATGCCATCTGAAATATAAGAAGACACGTCCTGAACTGCATAAGGCGTCTACCTTTAAAGCGCCATTTACACCTTTTGTGAATATAGCGGTTCTTGTGCTCTTTGCTGCTATTCTTGTCATCATGCTTTTCGCTGATGCTACACGTCCAGCCCTGTTATTGACACCTGTATGGTTTGGGTTTCTATTTTTGATTTATGCACGAAAGAAACGCCGTGCTGTTTAATGAAAAAGCCGTAATAGGCTTTTTTTTGAATCCTTTTTTCTTATGAATCGTAATAATCTTAGAAATATTTAGGGGGAGGAGGATAAGATTGGGTATAATATTATTTGGTGTTATTTTTATACTTCTATTAATACCTGTTATAATAACAAGTTTATTTTATATGGAAAGGTATTATAAAATCATTTTGAAGTTTTTCCGTGGTGTAAATTGGAGAGGAATTAAATTTAAAGGTAACTTAAAATGGGTTGATTTAAAAAAATTAATAAAGAGTGCTGTGATAAAATCTCTCTTTATTAACAGTAAAGGGAAATGGACAGTTTGGTTTGCCTTTTTTCTATTTTTCCTTCTTCTATCTGTGCAATTTTTTAACATAAAAGAGTTATATTTTTATGTTGGAATATTATTCTTGCTATTAATAGCTTTCATGTTTGCATATAAACATGATAATAAGGATGTCAATATTGTAGGCTATATCTTTAAGGTATTTATACTATTGCTGTATCCACTTACTCTTTTATTAGAGTTTTTGGATAATTTATCTAATATCAAGTTAATGATTACAATAATTTTTTTCACTACTGTATATACATTTGTATTTCTAAAAAATGTGATGGATATTTTTAGATCCACTTTTGTTCATTTAACAAATTTTATTTTTGTATATCTCTTTTTTATTACTGTAGTTGGTGTTGCCTTCGGAGCCTTTTACTATAATAATAATAATATCTTTGGATTTTTTAATAGTATGGAGTATAAGAGCGACGAGAGTCTTTTAATAATATATAAAGGTTTAGAGTTCTTTTATAATTATCCTACTATTATTATCAAAAAAGGGATTTTTGGTTATATTCCCCTGTTTGAATTTATTTTAGGCAACCTCTTTAATATTATTTTTGTCGGAATATTTATTTCATATTTTGTAAATAAATTATCAACTAAAAATGAAAGAAGTTGATCAATCATTCATTTCAAATTCGATACTCCGCCATTTACTCAAAGCACAGCCTTTTTAAATGGCTGTGCTTTTGCTTATTTAACGATTTCGAATCTTCAACATATAGTATGCATTAAGAATGATCAGAACAAGTCCAACGACGATGATGGAGAAGAGCTGAGAGTGATTGGCGCCAAGAGAATAGACAATCAAAATAAACATGGCACCGGTCAATAAAATATTCATCATTTGGAAAGTGTGAAAAAGCCCATCGAGCATCACATGCTTTTCGCCTTCATCAGAAATGGCGAGCAGTTTTTTGCCATAATCTTTATCGGTTGGACTAGGTAGGTGACGATTAGGATAGACGAGCTTTAGGACAGAGGTCGACACATAAGAAAGAATGACGGTGATCAAAAATAAGGCAGCATTTGTGAGAATCAGCCAGAGTGGCTGCTCAGTCACGATGGAAATACCAATTGCAATGATCGATAAAATGGTACTCACCGTATTAGCTAACGTTACATCAGTAAAAGTTCGGTACTGTTTTACCTCGAGTTCATCCTCCTCATCACCAGATACTGAAAGAGAGACTCTTTTCTTCATGCGCGAAATGCCTGAAAAACAATAAATGATGAATAGAACTGTCAAGCCAGTGATGACAAGAGTCGCTTCAAATGCTGTCTGCAGAAGTGTCATCTCAAATTCGGATGCCAGCAAACAGTAAGCACCGAGAAAACCAAGGAGAGCACCTAAGAGCATTTTGTATACAGTTTTCATGTGAGTTCATCCTCCTCGAATAGAAAAATTTGTTCAATGGGTTCTTGAAAAATACGTGAAAGCCTCATAGCAAGTAAGAGAGACGGCATTAATTCATCTCGTTCCATTAAGCTGATCGTCTGGCGGGAAACCTTTGCCCGTTTCGCAAGCTCCGTTTGGTTTAAACCATCACGTGCTCGCAGCTCTTTTAGCCGATTTTTCATTCTGTCACCTCAACTCTGATCAAAATGTTATCTTGATTGTAAAGTATTATATTCATTTTGACAAGTATAATTGTCAAAATGATAAAAATAATTGTCAGAAAGATCGCCTTTATTCAAAAGGGAATCAATGATACGCTAAAGAAAAGAGAAACAGAAAATAGGTGATGCCCATGTTCATTGATCAATTAAAAAGTGATTTACATCAATCACAGCCGCTATTTATCGGAGAAGAGACAGCGTTCAAAGCGGCAGTCCTTGTCCCTTTGGTGCAAGTCAACGGGGAATGGCATGTTTTATTTGAAGTGCGATCACTGACGATGAGAAAACAGCCTGGCGATATTAGCTTCCCAGGAGGCAAACTCGACGGCGGCGAAACCGCACAAGAAGCTGCACTGCGGGAAACATATGAAGAACTAGGGATTCCGCCCGAATCCGTCAAGGTGTTAGGACAGCTCAGTCCTTATATTGCCTCTCCATCCTTTGTGGTATATCCATTTGTCGGAATCATTGATGAACAGCAGGTCAAACATTCCTTTAATCAAGAAGAAGTAGAGGAGACCTTTACTGTGCCTCTATCATGGCTCAGCCAATACGAACCATACTTACACCATGTATCGGTGCAGCCAACACCAGGAGAGGATTTTCCTTATGGAAAAATCATGAATGGTGAAAAATACAGCTGGGGGAGTCGTTCGATTGAGGAGTGGTTTTATGATTACGATCGTTACACCATTTGGGGATTAACTGCCCGTATATTAAAACATTTTGTGATGGTTGCAAAAAGAAATTCCTAGAGAATCAGCTCTAGGAATTTGTTGTAGAAAGGCGTTCTTTTGCGGTTTCTTTTCCTTTCCCTTTTCCAATTAGGATGGGTGCTTTCGCTTGGCTCAATCCATATGAAGGCATGTTCACGTAGATAGATTCATATGAGCCGGCTTGAATTTGATACGTTTCATGATAAATTCCGACCGCGTCATTATTTCGTGCTTTTTGGTTAAATCCTTTCCAAGCAGCCAAATGCTTCTCCATCTTGGCGTAGGCAAGGAGGTCCTCTGTTGATTTCCAATATTGGATCATGGTGGTGGTGCGTAAACCGAAGTAATTTTCTGTCCCGAGAAAACCAAGTTCTTCTTGATGTGTATAAAGTTCTTTGATCATCCCCGGCATCGCCTTAAATACTGGCAACCATTGATGGACAGCCCAGCGTTTATTGATTCTCATTCCGATAATGAACACAACAATCGGCTCAGAATTGTCTGTTGTATACCTGCCAGCACGTATATTTTTTTTCATTTGTTCATCCTTCTTTCTTCATCGATTCACAGGTCTCCACGCACCAATCAATTCCAGCCTGCGCCACTTTCTTTCCGTAATCTAACGTATACAGCCAATACTTCGCATCAGCTTCATCTGGATACAGCTCTTGAATGTTTTGTTCAATCGCAACATATGTCTCATAACGGATACGGAGCTGCCTCTCATAATCCTGTAAAAGCACCAATTTTTTCTCAAACGAAAGATATTGACCAAAGAATAACTTTAATAACACTTCATTTCGTTCTGATGGTACTTGATCGAGCGGCTGCGCCAGCCATTGCCTCAACGTGTCCAGCCCTTTTTCAGTCAGATGATACTCCCGCTTGTCTGAGCGCCCAGTTGTAGAAGCGGGTGAAACCTTCGCAAGCCCTTCCTCGACTATTAACTTTAAAGCTGGATAAATTTGTCCATAACTAATTTTCCAAAAGTGATGCAAGCTCCTATCAATTAATTGCTTCACTTCATACCCAGACTTACAATCTGTCGTTAAAATCCCCAAAATCGCATACGTCGTATCATTGTATTTTTTCATTGATCAACACACCTATCTAAGAGATATATCATTTAGATATATAATAAACGATGTATAACTGCAGATACAAGAGGTATGAGAAAAAAATAAATGCTAGAAAGGAGGTGAAGAGATCACTGATTGGTTAATCAATAAGATGAATCCTTCATATAGAGTGAACGATCATAGTTTGGAGGGGACATATGAGTAAATCAAAAATCTGGATCATGACTATTCTGGCGGTACTACTGATTGGTGGAGGCGGCTGGATAGCCTATCAAGCAATCGCAAAAAAGAGTGGTTTGAATCATCCCTACGCCTTTGCATATAAGACTCATGATCGTGTGAACTGGTTCAAGGTAACGGAAAGAAACGGAAAAGTAACAGGTCATCTGAATGAAACCATTTTAGAGGAAAATCCGAAAAGGCATTATGATCCCAATCTATTTATCAACAAATATCAATTAACTGGGAAATCAATTGAAAACGGTTACGAATTTTATGTGAAGCAAGGGAAAGAAACGGTCACATATGAAATTCACCTTGCCGAAAAGAATCTTTTTGTGAAAAAACAAGATGAAAAGCACAGCATCACATACAAAGCAGTTGATCAAAAAAAACTACGTGCTGTTCAACAGGACATTCATACTCGATATGAGAAACTGATGGATGACACGGAAAATAGATTTCATGATTATGTACGAAACTTCATCAAGAAAGTAACAGGCGCTTATGGTTATCTGTATACGGCAGAGGATGGTTCATACCAACTATTTCTAAAAGTAAAACGAATGTATATGCAGTCTGAATGGGCAGGTTCTTTTCTAATGAGAAAGGCCCCAGGAGATGGTGGTGAACCTTATAAAGAAACGAAACATACAGCAGGTGGAGTTTCAGATGGGATAATGTTTGATTTGAGTACTTATCCTGCAATTGAAAAGGGTTTTATTTTAGGGGAAACTGACCGAGACGCAACATACATTAAATTTCCTTTTAAAATGGCAGGCGGGATTATAGAATTTAAAGCGGTCACGAAAGAGGAATATCAAGAACAAACGGAAGCATTTAAAAAGAAAGCAGAAGAAAAGAGAAAATAGGCATCTTAAACCAGATGAGTGAATCAACTTATCTGGTTTTTTATGGAGAAACATTTTGTTGATTGATGATAGAAGGAACAAAAGAGTTGCTTTAAGTAAATAAAGAAAAGTATTTTGGGTATATAGACCTTAATAAATTTCAGAAAAATAAATGTTGACGCTTTCATATAATCAATATATACTGAAAACAAATCCAATATAAATAAATTAGACATGTGACTGGTCATGCAGGCAGGATCTAAAAACGATGAATTTCTTTAATTTGTCGTTTTAGATCCTTTTTTTATTGCCAAAATATAGGTCTCATGTATGAGAAAAGGAGGAGAAAAAATGGATTACACACAAGTCGCCAAAGATGTTTTACAGCATGTAGGTGGTAAAGAAAACATTGCGCACCTTGAACACTGCTCAACAAGACTTCGCTTCACACTAATTGATCAGAAAAAAGCAGATGTACCAGCATTAGAAAAAACACCAGGTGTCATAGCTGTCAGAATGTCAGGACAATGCCAAGTGGTCATTGGGAATGACGTGATTGAAGTGTATCAACAGGTAACAAATTTAATGGGCGGCAGCTCGTCTGGGCAAAGCATGCCATCCAATCAGCCAAAAGAAAAAAGAAAAGCAGGCACAGTTCTATTAGATTTCATTGTGGGTGTCTTCCAGCCGCTTGTTCCGGCTATCGCAGGCGGAGGGATTTTAAAATCATTTCTTCTCCTCTTCTCTTTATTAGGATGGGTGGATGCAAAAGGCCAAACCTATCAAATACTGAACATGGTGGGTGACGCACCACTATACTTCCTGCCATTACTAGTCGCTGTCACAACGGCAAATAAACTAAAGGTAAACCCACTGGTCGCATTATCAGCAGTCGGTGCACTCCTTCTTCCGAACATGACAGCCATGCTTACTGAAGGTGCGCAATTAATGTCATTCGACGTAAAAAATATAGCTTATGCGTATCAAGTGTTTCCAGCAATCCTTTCTGTATTGCTTTACGCTCAAATGGAAAAATTCTTCACACGATTTTCACCAAAACCAATTCGGATTTTCTTTGTCCCAATGATGTCATTAGTCATTACTGTACCCGTTACGTTACTGTTATTAGGACCACTTGGTTTTACAGCAGGACAAGGGTTTTCATCCGTTATTCTTGCGATGTTTAATACAGTAGGCTGGGTAGCTGTTGCAATTTTAGCAGCGGTACTCCCGTTTATGGTTGCATCAGGCATGCACAAAGCAATGGTCCCTTATGCAGTGACAACGATGGGGAACCTCGGGAAAGAAGCACTTTATTTACCAGCATCACTTGCGCATAATATTGCGGAAAGTGGAGCATGTTTCGCAGTGGCACTACGCACGAAAGACAAGGTACTCAGATCAACAGCTATTTCGGCAGGAATTTCAGCATTTTTTGGCATCACAGAGCCTGCTTTGTATGGTGTGACACTTCAAAATAAACGCGTACTTGGAAGTGTCATGATTGGTTCGTTTGTTGGCGGGATCTTCATTGGATTAGTTGGTATACAAGCTTTTGTACTTGTTGGTCCTGGATTAGCAAGTATGTCGATGTTTATATCAGATGAGCTTCCACGAAATCTAATGTTTGCTGTCATTGGAGCTGTCATTTCCTTCGTTGTTGCTTTTATCGCTGCTTTTGTATTAGGTAAGGATAAAAAAGTAGAAGAAAAGACAAATGATCAAGATGCATTTGCTGAACAAATTGGAGCAGGGGAAACTTTCAAAAGCCCTGTGATTGGTCAAATGATCTCTCTAGCTGAAGTAAAAGATGATATTTTCTCTTCAAAGGTCATGGGAGACGGAATTGCCATTATTCCTTCAGAAGGAGCGTTATATGCACCAGTAGATGGTGAGGTCACCTTGCTGTTCGAAACAAACCATGCACTTGGTATGAAAACGGACAAAGGGGTTGAAGTATTATTCCATATTGGCATTGATACTGTACAGTTGGAAGGACAGTATTTTTATCCAAAAGTGCAGGCAGGAGATCGTGTACAAGCAGGGGATTTACTCATTGAATTTGATGTAGAAAAAATCATGGAAGCAGGATACGATCCAGTTACGCTTGCTGTCATCACGAATACAGATCAATATGATATTAAGGTACAGCCATTACAAGAGGTCAATCGCCAAGATACATTGATGGTTATCACCCAATTAGGAGGCTAAACATATGACGACAATAAAAGGTTTTCCAAAAGGATTTTTATGGGGCGGCGCCATTGCCGCCAACCAAGCAGAAGGCGCTTGGAATGTAGATGGAAAGGGCCCATCTGTTGCTGATATTGCGATGTACCGGTCTAATTTGAGTGTAGAAGATTATGAAGGGCATCTAGCTGTTACTTCTGAAAATATAGATCGAGCGATGAAAGACCCAGATGATAAAAAGTATCCAAAACGCAGAGGTGTTGATTTCTATCATCACTATAAAGAGGATTTGGCTCTATTTGCTGAAATGGGTTTTAAAACTCTTCGCATTTCTATTGCATGGAGCCGTATCTTCCCAACTGGAGAAGAGAACGAACCAAATGAAAAAGGACTCCAATTTTACGATCGTGTATTTGCAGAAATGAAAAAACACAACATAGAACCGATTGTGACACTGTCACATTATGAAATGCCGTTAGCACTGAGCGTGAAATATAATGGCTGGGTTGAAAGAAAAGTCGTTGATCTCTTTGTTAAGTTCGCCAATGTATGTTTTGAACGCTATAAACATGATGTGAAATATTGGCTGACCTTTAATGAAATAGATAGTATTCACCGCCACTCTTTTATTACAGCAGGAATTATTCCTGATCGCTGCCCAGAAGGGAAAGAGGAAGAGACGGTTTATCAAGCACTCCATCATCAATTCATTGCCTCTGCACTCGTAACAGCAGATTGTCATCGCATCATACAAGGCAGTCAAGTAGGGTGTATGCTGACAAAATTAACAACGTATCCGCACACTTGTCATCCGAATGATGTGGAGCGGGCATTGAAACAAAACTTAGAAAACTATTTCTATGCAGATGTTCAGGTATTTGGTGAATACCCGCCGCTTATCAAGCGCATGCTTGAGAGAAAAAACATTCATATCCAAATGGAATCAGATGATCTTTCTATTTTAAAAGAAAATACAGTAGATTTTATCTCGTTCAGCTACTATATGTCTTTAACTGAATCAGCTGATGAAGGATTAGAAAAGACGGATGGAAATACCATCCGTGGGGTCAAAAATCCTTACCTTCCATCTACTGATTGGGGATGGCAAATTGATCCGGTTGGTCTGAAAATTTCTTTAATAGAATTATATGATCGGTATCAAAAACCACTGATCATTGTAGAAAACGGCATGGGTGCAAAAGATGTTGTTGAAAGTGATGGATCAATTCACGATGATTATCGTATTAACTATTTCAAAGAGCATTTCCGCCAAATGAGAGAAGCGGTGGAAGAAGGCGTTGACCTCTTCGGATATACGAGCTGGGGCTCAATTGATATTATTAGTGCAGGTACATCACAGATGTCAAAACGATACGGGTTCATTCATGTAGATCAAGATGACGATGGAAACGGTACATTAAAACGTTCTCGTAAAGACTCATTTTATTGGTACAAAAAGGTCATTGAAACAAATGGTGAATCGCTTGATTGAAAAACCACAATCATGAAAACAGGTGATGACGATGTTTAAAATCAAAAAAGTTTTAAACTCGAGTGTGGTTCTGGCTGAAGATCAGAACCAACAGGAGATGGTTCTATTCGGCCGTGGGATTGGTTATGGACAAAAACCAGGTCAAATGATTGAAGAAAAGAAGGCAGATCAAGTGTTTATGTCTGTCGATAACATGAGAGCGAAGGAATTTCTCCAACTATTAGATTCAATGCCACAAGAGTTTATCGATTTAACTCAGCATATTGTTCAATATGCTGAAAAACGCTTAAACTCAAGTCTGAATTCTGGTGTCTATTTTACCTTGATGGACCACTTGAATTTTGCAGTAGAACGGCACAAGAAGAATATTAATATTACAAATCGAGTATACTGGGAAATCAAAAACTACTATACCGAAGAATTTGAAGTAGGTAATTATGCGCTTGAGTTAGTCAACAATACATTGGGCATACAATTACCAAAGGAAGAAGCGGCCAATATCGCTTTCCATTTAATTAATGCGTTAGGTGAAGAGTCCGATTCTAAAGATGGCATGAAGTATGCCAAGATGATCGGAAGTATTGTGAATCTCGTCCGCTATACGTTGAATATGAAAATGGATCAAGAGAATATTCATTACAGCCGATTTATTACACATGTGAAATTCTTTGTTGAAAGATTTTACGCAAATAAATTATTATCAGATCAAGAAAATGAGTTGTTTGAACAAATTGCACACTTGTATCCTCAAGCGATGGATGTAGCTTTCAAAATCAAAGATTATATTAAACAGGTGCATAGTATTGTTATTCCAAATGACGAACTTACGTATCTGGCGGTACATATTCACCGCCTCATTTCTTATCAAGAACTAAAATAAATGTGGACCACTTGCCTTGTAATGAGGCAAGTGGTTATTTGTATTGTATCGGTTTATGTTCCGATAGGTCGTTCTGTTGGGTTAAGATTTGTATCATTTAACGAATTGTAAGACACCGTTTGTCCGAAAACAACGATGGCTAAAGCGAAAATGAGTAAACTCACTTTTTTCATCATAATTCCTCCAATTAAGTGTAGTGTGTTCCAATTGATAGGCATCCTTCAAAAAGAGGTATGCTTGGTGAATTGAACCCAGCTCTTCAAAGTGTTTGGCAGCTAGTGCACTTAATTCACGGGCACCTTCAACATCCTTTAATTCTTTCAGAATACTGATGTCATCGAAACAGGTTTGAGCTTTTTTGGATATGTCTTCAGTGAAATATAGGTGATAGAGAAAATTCATTTTTGCTGTATAGATGGGGTTTCTGTCTATTTCTTGTTTTTGTTTGACCAAGTCAAAATAATAGAGAGCTTGCGACTTTTCATCAATGGAGAGTAGCTCTTTTAGTAACATAAACATGGAGTGTTCGAAATAACAAGATGAAAGGTAGTTATCATCACTAAGAGCCTTTTCTAGGGCATCAATACATTTTTTTGATTCTCCAGCTTCGGCATATAGAATACTGATATTGTGATAAAGCTGTGATGCTAGAAAATGATCGTTTAATTGATTTGAGATGTGTAATGCTTTTGTGTAGTAATTCTCAGCTCTTTTGAAATCGCCAATATCCATGAAGTTGGTGGCTGCGATCACAAAAGCTGCTGCCAGTCTTCTTTCATAGCCATCATGACCTTTGAAAATATCGATAGCATTCTGAATATAATGAAGTGAAATCAGGCTTTGGTGAAGCATCATATATAGGTTTGCGACCTTCGTATGGAATTCTGCTACTTCTATTTCATCAGGAATGTTTTGTAGTTTTTTCTCAGCAATTTTAAACAGTCCGATGGCTGATGCATAGTCTCTGTTATATGAAGCGTAAAGGGCTTTATATAGGTAAAAATAATATTCAATTAAGTCGTTTGTTTTAGAAGGGTATTCTAGCACTGTCGGTTCATTCAGTTTTTTACCTCTTCGTTCATATAACATGAGCTTAAATTTGCCTTCTAGCAATGAATAGTAGGTCAAGACCTCCTGATTCTCTTCCATCTCTTGAAGTAATTCCTTTAATTCTGTGTAGATTGTCTTTGCATTGTGCACATCATGCTTACGAATGGCAATTCGCCAATCATTTAAACGGTTCCCCACCTGTTCAGCTGAAATGATTTTCATGGAAATTTCACCTCTTTAACATCCTTTCGCCTGTTTCAATAAAAAACGATATCACAATTTTTGGTAAAATATAATCGTTTCTGGGAGGTGATTGACAGGAGGTAATAAAAAGGACCTTATGTCATGAGATGTACGTTATTGTATTGATGATTGATTGTTTATTCAAATGAGTAAAATCTTTTTTTGGAAGTCTAAAAACGTGATAGATACTATTAGTTTTAAGTTTATGGTCGAAAATACCATCCAAATATATGAAATAAAGCTTTTTTAGCTATGAGAGAAGAACAATGAAAGGTCGATCTAGAAGGGAAAATCAGTTATGATGTTGCTAGATGATTTTGGAAAAGAAACTGGTAGTTACTGAGAAAGGTGAATATCCAAGACAAGTGTTGACCTTTCAGAAAGGATGTTGAAATGAAAAAAAGATTTCAAATGTTAAACTGGCAAATGACAATTGTGATGACGACGCTTTTACTTGTTTTAGTCACTCTTTATATCTCAAAGAGATACTTTTATAGCAAAGAAATTGAGTTGCTGACAGAATCTTGTCAACAAGAAGACGGCAAAATCATACTAGAAACAAATAGTATGACTATGGATTACTCCTTTGAGTGTAAGAAAAAATAAAACAGGCAGCTTTCTGCCTGTTTGACACCAATTAAAACCCTAAGTTTTGTAACCACTTGTTTAACAAGGCCTCTCGTTTCTCAGCGGTGAAGCGATCGTATTTTCCTAAATTTAAATGGGCTGAAATTTCACCGTCATTCATAAATAAAATTCTTTCAGAGCAAAGGGCCACTTTTGGATCATGGGTGACGAGAAGCAAAGTTGTTCCTTCAGAATTGATTTGTGAAAAAATATCCATGACTTCCTTTGTGGTGCTTGAATTAAGAGCACCTGTGGGCTCATCGGCAAAAAGAATGTTTGGTTCATTCATAAGAGCTCGACAGATAGAGGCTCTTTGGAGCTGTCCTCCTGATACTTCTGATAAATATCTATCAGCTAAATGATCAATATCAAGTTTCTCCATTAGATATTTTGCTCGTTCATTGACTTCTTTTCTCGTCATTTTCTTCGCTAAGTAAGCTGCAGCAATGATGTTATCAAATAGATTGAGGTTTTTTAGTAAGTGGCTGTGTTGAAAGACGAATCCCATCTCTGATAAGCGCAAAGCTGTTAACTGTTTGTCTGTCATTTCTGATAGCAGTTGACCTTTATATTTGATTTCTCCTCTGGAGGATGTCTCTATACCGCTAAGTTGATAAAGCAAAGAGGTTTTTCCGCACCCTGAAGGTCCCATAATGGTGACAAATTCTCCACGTTTAATGGTTAAGTGAATATTTCTAAGAATGGTCTGTTTTTGTCCTTTAAATGAATCAATTTGTAAAGACAATTGTTTCGCTTCAATTAATTGTTCCATGTGAAACATCTCCTTATGAAAGTGTATGACGGCTGATTTTACTAGAAAAAAAGGACTTCAATAACCACGAGATGACAGTTACATTCACCATAAACAGCAGGAGAGGATACACGATCCAAACCCATTTCGGGGCTAACCACTGAAGGCTGGATGCTCCTAATGATGCGCCGCCTGCACTTATCAACGCCGGACCAATAGTATGAACAGCGATTGCTCCAATGAAGGCACCAATAGAGAGAACGACGATAAAACTTGTTAAGTATTGATAGGTTAAATCTTTTTGAGAAAAACCAATCGTCCTTAACAAGTGAGTACGATTTGAATCTTTCGCCCTTAACATGTGCAGAAACATCATTAACATGAGGCTGGCTGTTCCAAAAGCTGCGATGGTTGAAAATAATGCAATCACTTTTACTAGAGATGCGGTGCTTCCTATTGTTTGATGCACATATTCTTTCGTATCTGTCACTTTTGCAGGAGACATATTTGTTTCAAGTGCTGCTTTTTTTCCTGCCATGTCTATTCCTTGTTTTAATTGTATTTGAATGGTTTTCCAAAGGGATGATTGAGGAAAAGGCTGAGATAATGCTTTAGCTGTTTTCCCTCCGTTGGTGACATCTTGATAAATGCCGGTAACCATTTTTTGAACTTGCTGTCCATTTGTGGCGAGAGTGACTTTTTCGCCTATCTTTTTCTGAAGTGAGTCAGCACTTAACACCGATAAAGCAATCTCTTCCTCCTTAAACGGTTCCCTTCCTTGTAAATAGGTGAGAGGGAATGCTGATAGATCACCTGTTTCTAAATAGAGCGTTTCTAGTGTATTCTCCATTGTTTTGGCTTGTAGAGAAGTTGTTTCATAGACGGCAGATGTTTGAATGTCTTGGTCTACGCTAATCATAGACTCTATTTTATTTGTACTTTTCTCTAAATGGTTTCCCTGCCGAATATCAATTCGAAGGTCACTTTTTCCTGAGCCAAGATATGTGACGAAATCGGGTGATTGTAATGTGTACCATAACTGAATCGGCATTAACATTAAAAATGTACAAAGCGCAATAATACAGGTAATTGTTGAATACACCTTTATTCGCGAGAACAGATCTTTCAAACCAAACCAAAAATTGACTGGGAGGAATCTGTTTTTCTGGAGGTGCATAGGAATTTGTTTTTTACGGCTTGGTGAGCTTATGCCGCCTTGAATGGCTTGAGCGGCTGATATTTGACCAAATCTCCTTAGGACAGTATAGCTGAATGAGATGACGATCATTGCCGTCAAAATTGATACCAAAAGCGGGATCACCTGATGAATAAAAGAGAGGCGATTCCCCATATATTGCTGAATATTGGCTGTAAACAAATCACCAAACATGAGCGTCATTAAATATCCTGCTATACACCCTATACAGGCAAGCACAGCATATTTCCCAACGTATAATTGTTTGATTTTTGATAAAGGGATTCCAAGTACTTTTAAGATTCCAATTTCACGTTCATCCTCTTCTATAGCGGCGGTCATAGCGAGACGAAGAGAGAGGAGAGAAATGCTAATGAGTAGAAAGCAGACAAGAAGGAGAATGGCGATCACCATACCATCTGTTAGGGCATTCAGCATGCGAAGCAGGGGTAATGTGACAGCAGGCCCCTGTTGTGGCAGCTCAGATGATTGATAGAGTGATTGAAAAGCATCTGCTTGACCAGCATCATGCAATAAAAATTCAATTAAGTACTCCTTTTTTTGAAACACTTGATTCAGTGCCGCCCAGTCCGCATCATGCAGAAGAAATCTCTTTGAACTGACAAGACTTGGATTCATTTGGGCATCTCGTAAGAACGTTTTGATTTGAAAAGAGAATTGATGAGAGCCTTTTGTAATGAGTAACCTTTCGCCAATCTTTAAGTGGTATTTTTGTTGAAAATAAATAGGGACTGCTACTTCTCCTTTATTTACAGTGAGCTTTTCATTTCGTTCGTTTAAAAGGAAATCAAAATAGCGATTTTGCTTTACAAATAAATGATCCATCACACCCGCTTGAGCAGGCTCCTGCCCGAACTTGATGCTGACATGTTCGATCGGAATCATTGGAACAATTTGATGTGCCTTCACCATCGACTGTTTACTTGAAAATGTATCGACCGCTTTTTCATCTAAGCTCCCATCGTGCATTTGGACAAAGTCTGGTGCTTTGGCTGATTGGAGTAAATCAGAAATGGAACCATTCAACTGGACTGTCATTTGCGCAGCGCTTGTTGCTAAAAATGATGTCATCATGATGCAAAGGGTTAAGCCGATTGAAATGAGACGGTGGCGGGTTAGGTCTTTCTTGATAAACGTCAATCTCATGAGGCTGATTCTCCTTCATGTCGAAGCATATTTTTTGTAAGGAAGGCAAGTGCAAACATCAAGGCACTGACGATTAACACGGTCACATACATGCTGGCGGAAAAAGTGTTGAACAAGAACCCGTACATCATTTGACCGAGCGGTGCAGCACATTGAGAGACCATTGTCAGATTGGCCATGACTTTTCCTAATTGAGCATTGGGTGTTTTCTTTTGCACATGTGAGATGACAACGATCGAAATCATGGTGAGCAGCATGGCAATTGGGAGACACCCTGCTAAAAAGAGAAAATAGGCTGGAAATGTCCCAAATTGAAGAGCCACCTTGGATGTTGAAAAAGCAACAGGTAGCAAAATGACTGCGATGACGAGCAGCCAGCGATACAAAGTAGGAATGCGCCAATGTTTCGCTACAAGCCCAACTAGCAGGGCGCCTGCGATGACGGCAAACTCAATGATGCCCATTCCTATTCCATACATGATGTCACTGCTTTTCATTGTGACCCTTAAAATAATGGGACCTCCAACGATAAAAAATGGTGTGAGGATGAAATTTAGCAACGCTGCAAGCAGCATGGCTCTTTTTAAAAATGGCTGGCTTCCGATATAGGAAAATCCTTGTTTCATATCTTTCAAGAGTACTTTGGTCATCGGTTCTGCGAGTGGGCTAGGTGAGAAAGAGATATTTAACCGTAAAAGCATGCACGCTGATAGAAAAAATACAATGCTGCTAGCGCCTATGATGACCTGGCTCCCAATGAGTCCGTATAAAACGCCGCCAATGATAGGAGCGACAACACCTGAAAGGGCCTGCACGCCATTCACGATGCCATTCGCTTGTTCTAATTTTTCTTCTTTCACTAGCTGAGGAATACTGGACATCACAGCAGGAGCATAAAACGTACTCATGACACCAAGGAGAATCATGACGGCTCCAATCATATAAAGTGAATCATGACCTGAAAATAACCAGAAATAAAAAGCCAGAATCATAATGCCAGTAAGAACATCAAATAAAATCATCAAATTTCTTCTGTTAAACCGGTCAGCCATTGCTCCTGCTAATGGCGAAAGGAGGAGCGGGATATTGGATAAAGCGAAAAGCAGAGCATATAAATCAACACGATGTGTCATATCCAAGACGTGTAAAGATAGAACAAAACGAATCAAGGAAGACCCGAAAACGGAAATAATTTGCCCGAGAACGAGATAAATAAAATGGGTGGAGCCATTTTTGGCTGATAACGACATGAAAATCACTCTCCTTTTAGACCGACCGTCAGTCTATAATGTATGCAGGATTGGTATTGAAGTGACCAATCACTGATTATTGTCTTCCGGTTCTCCAGTTAAACGTTGGAGAAGGAAGGAGAAACTTCCCTTTTCTGCATGTAAAGAGGCTTCAAGGATTGCGATAAATGCTAGCGCCCGTTGTATGCTTTCCGCTGTGGTCCATTGGAAAAGTCCCTCATCAAAGATAACCTGTGCAGAAGCGAGAAGAAATTCGACCGTCTCTTGCGGATAATCCGTTTGAAATATCCCTTCTTCTACCCCTTGCTGAATGACTTCTGCTAAAACGGGTGATAGCTCTGTAATGGCTTTGATCAAGCTTTTTTGATGCATCTCTGCATTAGCAGGCTGATGAAATTGTTCGATCATGCCTTCTTTATGGCTGCCCTGTTTAGGAGATTGTGCCATGATGATGCGAAATAATTTATCAACCACTGAGATATCTGGATCAGCGGCAATACGCTTTGCCTCGATGATATCTGCTTTTATGATCCGGTCAATGATTGCATCCATCACTTCTTCTTTGGAAGTAAAGTAATAATAGAATGTGCCTTTTGCAATGCCAACGGCTTTGAGGATGTCAATAATTGTGGTTTGCTGATAGCCTTTGGTTGAAAAAAGCTTCTCTGCTGCATTCAAGATGTCATTTTTGCGTTCCTCAGGATGTTTAACGGTTCTCATAAAGCCATCCTTTCTTTTGACTAGACTGTCGGTCGGTCCCTTGATTTGATTAAACACTTTTTGGCGTATCTTTGTCAACGGCTGTTTTTTTAAGCTTTGCATTTATTGTGCAATGACACTATGATACATTGAATGAAAACCCCTTCAGGAGAGATGCTGAATGCAATTTTTAACCAGTGAATTGGCTCAAGAGATGGTTGAACGTACGATGCATATTTTACATCAAAACATCAATGTCATGAATGCAGATGGTGTCATTATTGGGTCTGGTGAACGAAAAAGGATTGGACAAGAACATGATGGAGCACGTCTAGTGCTGTCAAGCGGAGATAGTGTGGAGATTGATCAGGAGACGTCCCGCCGCTTAAAAGGCGTGAGACCTGGAATCAATCTGCCTATTTGCTTTCGGGAACAAGTTGTTGGTGTCATTGGGATTACGGGTGAGCCAGAGGACATTCGTCATCATGCCGAGCTGGTGAAAATGGCAGCTGAGCTCGTATTAGAGCAATCTTTTCTGCTTGAACGCTTCCAGTGGCGGCAGCGAATAGAGAGTGAAATTGTGAATCAGCTCATCTCCGAGTCTGACATGGGTGATCATCAGCTGAAACACCGTGCTGACTGGCTTGGAATGGTTTTAGACAAGCGGCGAATGGCTATTGTTTTTCAGCCGATTCCATCGTCTGAGGACACTGTACACAAAATGATGCATGCCATTCAATACGATAAGAATGCGGATGATTTACTAGGCATGACCTTCCGTCATGAATTGATCCTGTTAAGACAGCCGATATGTGACCATCAATTCAAGCATGTGATCGAACAGCTGCAACAAACAATGGCAGGTGCAGTTGATGGACAAGTGCTAGTGGGTGTAGGAACTGTCGCTGAGGACATGAGTCAATTACCGTTGTCCTTTCAGCATGCGAGAGAGGCCCTGCGGTTAGGAAAGGTGCTCCATCCAGAGGAAAGCATATATGTCTTTGAATCTTATCAGCTTGAAAGCTTGTTTATAAAAGCGAGAGCCGCCAAAGAGGGCAAACGGTGGAGTGATTTTTATCATCCGCTGATACAAGAAATGGAGCTCGTTCAAACGTTAAAGGTTTACATTGAAGAGGGCGGGGATTTACAAAGAATCGTTGATCGTCTATTTATTCACCGCAATACACTGCGATATCGTTTAGATAAAATCCAGGCATTGACCGGAAAAGACCCTCGTCATGTGAAACAGTTGATGGAGCTGTACATAGCACAATTGGACAATCAACTGTCTTAATTGTGCATTTGCACAACTAGATTGAGAAATAAATAAAAGAAGTTCATTTAGATTCACAACTCGATCCCAATGAGTAAACGCTTACAATTAAGAAAAGACAATCAGGAGGGATGGAGAATGGGTGGAGATGTGACAGTAAGTACATTAGGCGCATTGACTGCGCTTGTGATCGCTATTGTTCTCATTTTAAAAAAAGTATCACCTGCTTATGGCATGCTGGCAGGCGCATTTATTGGCGGTTTGGTTGGCGGTGTAGATATTGTGCAGACCGTGAACGTCATGATGGAAGGCGCAAAGGACATGATTCCGGCTGTTCTTCGAATCATGGCGGCAGGTGTACTGGCAGGGGTTTTAATCGAGTCGGGTGCAGCATTATCTATTGCTGAGGCCATCGTCAAAAAGCTTGGAGAGGCGAGGGCACTTTTAGCACTCGCACTTGCAACAATGATTTTAACAACGGTGGGTGTTTTTGTAGATGTAGCAGTCATTACAGTAGCACCAATCGCACTTGCCATTGCCAAGCGTGCAAAACTTTCTAAAACGGGGATTTTACTTGCGATGATTGGAGGAGGGAAGGCGGGGAATATCATGTCACCGAATCCGAATGCCATTGCAGCCTCTGATGCTTTTGGTGTCCCGCTTACTTCCCTGATGGCGGCAGGTGTCATACCGGCTATTTTCGGGATAGCCGTCACGTATGTATTAGCCAAAAAGCTTGCGAATAAAGGGACACCAGTTCTGGAAGAGGGAGCAGACCAAGGCGAGGTTCAAGTACCTGGTTTTCTACAAGCGCTTGTCGGCCCACTTGTGACCATTCTCTTGTTAGCCTTGAGACCGTTGTTTCAAATAAATATTGATCCAATGATTGCCTTACCAATAGGCGGAATTGTTGGCGCTCTTTTCATGAAAAAAGGGAAGTTTCTCAATGATTATGCGATGTCAGGGCTGCATAAAATGTCAGGTGTAGCGATCATGTTACTAGGTACAGGCACATTAGCTGGAATTGTATCGAATTCTTCCATGAAAGAGGTATTTATTCAAGCGCTTGACGCTTCGGGATTACCTCCTTACTTGCTTGCACCAACGTCTGGAATTTTTATGTCGGCAGCCACAGCTTCGACAACTGCAGGGACGGCAGTTGCAAGTGGTGTATTTAGCGGAACTCTTATTGGTCTTGGTGTATCTGCCCTTTCAGGCGCAGCTATGATTCACGCTGGCGCAACTGTGCTAGACCATATGCCGCACGGAAGCTTTTTCCATGCAACGGCGGGAAGTGTTCAAATGGATATAAAAGAACGGTTGAAATTAATGCCCTTTGAATCGTTAATTGGTTTGACATTAACTGTGGTATCGACCATTATCTTTGGTATTTTCCAGCTGTTCGGCTGAGGATTTAATGAGAAACGAGGGGTTTTTGGATGAAAATTGTGATCGCACCAGATTCATTTAAAGAAAGTTTATCTGCTTATGAGACAGCATGTGCCATTGAACGAGGATTTCGCTCTATTTTGCCAGATGCAGAATATATGAAAATCCCAATGGCAGATGGAGGAGAAGGCACAGTTCAATCGTTAGTGGATGCGACAGGCGGGAAGATTGTCCAGCAAGTGGTCACGGGTCCGCTTGGCAAACCTGTGGATGCCTTTTTTGGTATGTTGGGAGATGGTCAGACAGCTGTCATAGAGATGGCAGCAGCATCAGGATTACATCTTGTCCCGCCAGAAAAACGGAACCCCTTATTCACGACGTCTAGAGGGACAGGAGAATTAATGCTTGCAGCGCTGGATAAAGGAGCGAAGCATTTAATCATTGGGCTTGGCGGAAGCGCAACAAATGATGGCGGCGTTGGCATGATGCAAGGTTTAGGCGCTTCTTTTCTCGATAAAGCAGGCCAAGACCTCACGCCGGGCGGTGGATCACTGAATCAATTAGCTTCTATTGATCTATCTCGATTGGATCCAAGATTGCGATCAGTCCGTCTGGAAGTGGCGTGTGATGTGGATAATCCTTTAACGGGTGAAAGAGGAGCGTCTGCTGTGTTCGGTCCTCAAAAGGGAGCAGATACAGAAATGGTTCAACTGTTGGACAAGAATTTATCTCATTTTGCACAAGTGGCTAAGCAGCATCTTCATGTCTCCTTTGGTGAGACGGCAGGTGCAGGAGCGGCAGGAGGACTGGGCGCGAGTTTATTAGGCTTTTTACAGGCTGATCTGCAAAAGGGAATCGATATTGTACTGAAAGCCGTACATTTTGCTGACGTACTAAAGGACGCTGACCTAGTCATTACAGGGGAAGGCCGGATTGATCAGCAGACCATTTACGGAAAAACGCCGATCGGTGTAGCCAAAGCTGCGAAACAATATGGACTCCCTGTCATTGGCATCGCTGGGTCTCTCTCAAAAGACAGTGCAGTCGTACATGATCATGGCATTGATGCACTTTTTAGTATTGTCCCTGGCGTCACGACTCTGGCTGAAGCCATTCATGATGCTAGTGTGCATGTAGAGAGAACAGCGCGGAATATTGCGGCCGTCATGACATTTGGAAGAGATAAGTAAATGATGAAAAATGTTTCCTTTTCTATCACATTTCTTTCTATAGAAATGTGGTAAAATGGTTCTAAATGAAAAAGAAAGTTGGAGGAAACACAAATGTCTAATCTACCGAATTGTCCATCGTGCAGTTCAACCTATACATACGAGGATGGCAGCATGCTTATTTGTCCAGAATGTGCGCATGAGTGGTCGCTAGAACAAGAACAAGCGGCAGAGGAACAGCTTGTTGTCAAAGATGCGAATGGAAATCTATTAAGTGATGGTGACACGGTCACTGTGATTAAAGATTTAAAAGTCAAAGGTTCTTCTTCGGTTTTAAAAATAGGGACGAAGGTCAAAGGGATTCGTTTAGTCGAAGGCGATCATAACATTGATTGTAAAATTCCTAGTTTTGGCGCAATGAAGTTAAAATCGGAGTTTGTGAAGAAAGTATAATGTATGAAAAGAGGCTGTCGACCATCAGCCTCTTTTTTATTTCGATATTTATAGGTGAAAGGTATAATCTTAAACATCATTTCATACATATGTACCTGTTGAAAATGATTCTTTTTTTAAAAAATCAAGCCTCTTTTCTTATAAAAATTCACGCTTTTCTTAACCCTACCTTAAAAAAGGCAGATGATTCTCTAAATTTTGCCTAATCCCCTTCACAACTTTTGGGCATTGCTGTACCATATGGAAGTGTTCTTCTATTTTTGACGGATCATGGTGTTTATCAGGAAATAGATGATAGATGATACTTAGACAAAGAAGGAGAGGTAACGTGACGAACGTTTTAGAACTGCAAAATGTATCTAGGCATATTCGCGGGAAAAAGATTGTTCAAGACTTGAGTTTCTCTGTCCAAGCGGGCGAAGTCTTTGGCTTCTTAGGGCCGAATGGCGCAGGAAAAACGACAACCATTCGCATGATGGTCGGTCTTTCTCCCATTACATCCGGTGACATTCTGATTAATGGTCATAGTATTCAAACTTCATATCAGCATGCCATCCAAGATGTCGGTGCAATTATTGAAAATCCAGAAATGTATAATCATTTAACGGCAAGACAAAACCTTGTTCATTTTGCCAGAATGAATGGAAAAGTGGATGAAGGTCGAATTGATGAACTGCTAGAACTAGTTAGTTTGCAGCATGTGAAACATAAGCGTGTCCGTACGTTTTCATTAGGAATGAAGCAGCGTTTGGGGATTGCTCAGGCATTGATACATAAACCGAAACTGCTAATCTTAGATGAGCCGACCAATGGACTAGATCCAGAGGGAATTCGTATGATACGAGATTACTTGAGAAGGCTGGCAAAGGAAGAAGGGCTTGCTGTCATTGTTTCAAGTCATCTCATGTCAGAAATGGAATTGATGTGTGATCGTTTCGCCATTATTCAAAAAGGAAAGCTGATTGCGATTGAGGATCAGCGTGCGGAGACGAAGCAGGATGATTTGGTCAATTATCGAATGAAAGTAGCATCAAGTGAGATTGAAGAAGCTCAAAAGCTCATTGAAGCATTTGAGGAAGGTATCACAGTTAGAGAAGAGGAGCAGTACTTATTCTTCTCCATCCTAGAAGAGAAGATGCCACAATTGATTCGTCATTTGAGCGAGGCTTCTATTCATTTGTACGAAATCAAAGTAGAAAAACAAACCTTAGAAGATAAGTTCTTAAGCTTAACAGGTAAAAAGGAGGCAGACGTATGATTCGCCTCATTCAAAACGAGTGGATGAAAATCAGTTATCGTGTGGGTACTTGGATTATGGTTGGGCTTCTTGTTTTAGGTATGATTGCGACGTTGATTTTTGCTGTTAAGACAAATGACGGAGATCAAGCATCCGGTGATTGGAAAACTGAGTTGCAAGAAATCAATAAAGCAAAGAAGCAAGAATTGAAAGAGGATAATATAAGATTTTATAAGAGATCCCTTGAAACCGATATAGCGATCAATGAGTATCGAATCAAACATGATTTACCTCCAGCCGATCAATTCGGTAAAAATGCATGGACTTATGTGAAAACAAATGCTAATTTGCTTCAGCTGGTAGGTGTATTTGTGATTATTATTGCAGCCACAATTGTCTCGGCTGAATATAAGCATGGTACAATTAAATTATTACTGATTCGTCCGCCATCCAGGTTGAAGGTTCTTTTGTCTAAATACTTTACCGTCCAACTATATTCACTTTTCCTAATCGCTGTCCTATTTATCTTATCCTTTATCTTAGGTGCGATATTCTTTGGACTAAACAATGATTATGTGTATTTGGCTTATCAAAATGGTGAAGTCATTGAACGGTCTCAGTTTGCAAATATGGTCTCTTATTATTTGGCGCATTGTGCTATGTTTGTTGTATTAGGGACACTTTCTTTTGCTATCTCAACGGTGTTTAGAAGCGAGGCCATTTCCATAGCGATTAGTGTATTAGCCTATGTTGTCGGAGCATCCATCACAAGCATTTTGATGTTCTTCTTTGATTGGGCGAAATACTTATTGTTTGCCAACGATCCTGTACAGTATTTCGCAGAAACACCTACTTATATCGAAGGCATGTCCCTAGGTTTCTCACTAACGGTCCTAGTCATTTATTGGGCCATCTTCTTGGCGGTTGCTTTAATCGTCTTCCAAAAGCGAGAAGTAAAAACAGGTTAATTTAACTTTTTAGGAGGTTTCTATCAATGATTAAGCGTAAAGGTGAAAAAATTATGGGGATTATCAGTATTGTCCTCAACGTAATTGGTGTTGGTTTTGGGGCATTGATGCTCTCTGTGGACCCAGCATTTTATGAAGAAATGAATGAAATTTTACAAGAGGAAGGCAGCGCCTTGCCAGTTGAAACACTTGAAGCTTCGGTTCATGCCTTTGGCGTTCAGTTTATGGTTGTTTCCGCAATTGCGGCTGTCTTAGCCCTTGTTGGTGTGATTGTCTTGAAAACAGATCGCCGTGCCGTGCTTTCTGGTATTCTTTTCTTGGTTTCGGCTGTGACTCTTTTAATTGGAACTGTTGGTCTTGCTTTCGTTCCGATGATCTTGTTGCTAATCGTTGGATTGATGTCACTGATTAGAAAACCGAAAACAGACATTCACACGAGTGAATATCCTTCATAATTCAAAGAAAAAGACATGCGCTGATTTTGCGCATGTCTTTCTTTTTTATATGATGCCAATCAGTTTGGCGACGATGAGTAAAACGATACTGAACCCCCACATCCAAAAGAAGGAGTAGCGGATATGTTTCCCCATATCGACCCCTGCAAGACCGATGGCGAGCCATACAGCAGGTGCAAGAGGGCTGACAAAGGTGCCGATGATATTTCCAATCATCATGGCGTATGCTGCAGATGTCCCTGACACGCCAACCTCTGATGTAATCGATTCGACAATCGGCAGAAGTGCATAATAATAGGCATCCGTACTTGTCAGCATATCAAGCGGAACCCCAAATATCCCCACAATGATATGTAAAAATGGCAGTAAGAAAGCTGGCAAAATGTGAATGCTGTCCACTGCAATCGCCTTTAGCATGCCCGTTCCTTCAAGAATCCCTAAAAAAGAACCTGCGGAGAAAATAACAGCCGCCATCATTAGTGCACTCGGGGCATGTGCCTTAATTCGCTCCATTTGTAAATTCACATTTGGAAAGTTAATCAGAAGTGCTAGTGAAAGACCAATCATAAACATATAGCTAGCAGGAATCACGTTCAGCACAAGAAGGACAACAACAGCTAAAAATAGAATGAGGTTGACCCACATTAAGTGATAACGCTTTAAAGACGCATCGCCTGTTTCGCTGATCGATTGAATGGCACGATCCCAATCGGCGCCTTCTAATTGGACAGCGGCTACTTCATTTGCGGCGATTTTCACCCGAATTCGTTTTTCTTCTCTTTTTCCTAAAATGAATGCCATTCCTAATACGAGCACGACCCCGATCAGCTGAATGGGAATAAGCGGTACCCACAGTTCAGATGGGTCCATATTTAGAACACTTGCTGCCCGTCCTGTGGGGCCAGCCCATGGAATCATATTGGTTAATCCAGCACTCGTCCCGATTAACAAAAGCAATAAATAAGGACTCATATGTAATTTTTTATAAAGCGGAAGCAGTGCAGGTACAGTTAATAAAAAGGTGGTAGCTCCTGCTCCGTCTAAGTGTGCGATGACCCCAATCAAGGCAGTTCCCATCGCAACTGTGACAACATTTCCTTTTGTCAGCTTGATTAATGCTTTAATTACAGGTTCAAAGAACCCTGTATCTTGTAAAATGCCAAAAAATAAAATGGCGAAGATAAACATGGTCGCCACTGGCAATACTTTGATAATCCCTTGTTCAAAGAAAGTTTGAATGTCATTGATACCAAACCCCGCGATGAGCGCCCCTATTAAAGGCACCATGACCATGGCGACAATTGGACTCGCTTTCCCCCAAATCAGCAAAACAACAATCGTTAAAATAATCAACAATCCAACAAACGTTAACATAAGCCCCTCCCCCTACAATAAACCGTTTACATTTGTTTGTTTTTATACCAATGCAGTCCCACATCTGCATTGAAAAAAAGAGTATCAAAAATATGAGTATTAGGCAACCGCTTTCATACCTATACAATGGTAAAAAAGGATGGTGAATCCAATCGTGGCGCGGTGTTCAATATGTCAAAAAATTTAGATAAAAAATAATGATTCTATTGGTAATCTACTACCGGAAGAGATTTTATAGGTATTTAGATTCACTTAAAAGTAAAAAGCGCCCTTTGGATGGACGCTTCTTTCACGCTATTTTTTCAAAATAACGTATTCGTAAGGATTCAGTTGTAACTGTTGAGATGTATGCTGTCCAGTCAGCATATTTTCATAGCTTTCCGCTGAATCTAGTGAAATGTTCTGTTGCTGTTCTGTAAAATTCATCATAAACACAAAGTCCTGCGATCCATCTGTTCGTTTCTGGACACTGACGCCCTCTGGAATCGAAGAGGATAGGATCGGTTGTATGCCTATTCCTGTGATAAGGTCTTCGTAAAAATCATCATAAAACGCCTGCTCATTTTCAGAAGCCATATAGTATGCTTTCCCTTTGCCAAATGGACGGACAGTAAGGGCGGGCTGTCCTTCATAGCAGCCATTCTCAAAATGCCCTAACACAGAGGCTGTTTCAGGATGAATGGACTCGCAATATTGCCCGACATGATAAGTGCGTCCATTTCCTGTGGTCATTAAGACGTGTTCATCTGGCATCAATGTGTTGATTTCCTCTGCCCAAACCCCAAGTACATGGCGGAGAGGGCCAGGGAAACCACCGAGGAAACAGAGGTCGTTTTCATCGACCATGCCGCTCCAGTACGTTGCCACAAAAATGCCGCCCTCTTTGACAAATGCTTCGATCTTTTCTGCCACGCCTGGTTTGATCATGTAGAGCATTGGTCCAACAAGCACTCGATAGGATGAGAAATCCTTTTCCATCCCGACAATATCAACAGGGATGCCCTTTTTCCAGAAACTGCGATAGTGAGTTTGGCAAGCCTCTACATAGCGTTTGTTGGTATTATTTAAGCCTTGCGCATCATCAATTGCCCAATGGTTTTCCCAATCATATATGATGGCTACTTCTGGTTGAACGGATGTACCTGCAATCGGCTGAAGCTGCTCCAGCTGTTTTCCTAAATCAGCGACTTCTTGAAACACACGCGTGTGTTCATGTCCTGAATGATCCACAACGGCTCCATGGAATTTTTCAGAGGCGCCTCGGCCTTGTCTCCACTGGAAATAAAGGACGGAGTCGGACCCGTGGGCAATCGCCTGCATGGCAGAGAGGTGTGCCATTCCTTTATGCTTCACCTTATTCACTTCATGCCAGTTCACGAGGCTTGGTGTGCTTTCCATCACAAGAAACGGCTGACCATCCTTTAATGACCGATATAAATCATGAACGAAGGCGACGTTTGACGCTAATTCTGCAGTGGTTTCTCTGCCGCTATGCCATGCTGGATAGCTATCCCATGAGATCACGTCGACTTCTTTTGCAAATTGATGATAATCCAGTCCAAGGAATGGACGCATATGCGGATAGTCGCCCATAAAATTGGTGGTTACTGGCACATGAGGTGTTAATTCTCTCAGCGGTTCAATTTCATTTTGATAAAAATTGATCGTTTGCGCTGTGACAAAACGCTTCCAATCTAGGTTCATGCCATGAATCATGTGCTCGCCATGAGGGGCTGGTGACTCGATTTGCGACCAATCGGTAAAGGTGTGGCTCCAAAATCCCGTCCACCATGCTTGATTCAAAGCTTCAAGGTCATGGTTGTATTTGTCTTTCAAATAGTTTCTAAATGCTTCTTGGCAAAGATCACAATGACATTCACCGCCGTATTCATTTGAAATGTGCCACATGATCAGCGCTGGATGGTCCTTGTAGCGTTCAGCAAGCAAACGATTGAGTGTATTCGTTTTTTCTCGATAAACTGGTGAGGTAAAGCAATGATTATGGCGAAGTCCGTGCAAGTTGCGCTGGCGGTTTGCTTCAACGCGTAAGACTTCTGGATATGTTTGCGAGAGCCAAGCAGGTCTTGCTCCGCTTGGCGTGGCGAGAATGGCGTGAGCTCCCTGTGCTGCCAAGCGGTCCATGATATCATCCAGCCAGGCAAAATCATATTCCCCTTCTTTTGGCTCGAGCTTGCTCCAAGCGAAAATGTTGATAGAGAATGTTTGACAGTGTGCAAGCTTCATTAATCGAAAATCTTCGTCAATGATCTCCGGCATATGAAGCCATTGATCAGGATTATAGTCGCCACCATGCAAAAAGCCTTTCACATTTGGGTGAACGAGTGGGTAACGCTTTCCCATTTTGTCACGTCCTATCTGTTTAATTACGGTGTCATTTGTTTAAATACATCAAGAGAAGGCAGGGCTTTTCCGTTGAAATCAAACATGGCCTGATTTTCCCAAGCATTCCCGACTGTGCCGGTTGTTTGAATATAAGCGAGCCCGTATTGACTAGACCACGGAGCACCTTTTGCTGGAATCCAAAGCGGCTCCCAATAAAAGAACCCTTTCCCACGATGGTTTTTCACTTGTGAAATTTTTTCTGATAGATCTCGTATAAAAGATGCCTGCCCTTGTGGTGATGCTGGATAACCGGCCGTATTGACTGAATCTTGGTTAAATGAGTTATCGAGGTTATCACCATTTGCTGTTGTAAAGCCGTAGGCGGTTTCTACCACGATGACATCTTTGTTATAGCGGGCGCTAATATCATTCATGTTGTTAGTAAGACCGCTAAATCCCCCGTCCCAATACGGGTAGTAAGATAAACCGATCGTATCGAAGGAAACGCCTCGCTTGGTGATTTCATCAAACCACCAGCGAGATGCACCATTGTCCCCCCCATGTGCAAGATGAAGCATGACTTTGATGTTTGAATCGACAGAGCGGACAGCATTTGTTCCCGCTTTTAGCAAAGCAGCGAGCCGGTCAAATTCACCGCCGCCTTCACCCCAGCTCTTTCCGTTCGGCCAAAGCATACCTGAATTCAATTCATTCCCGACCTGTACCATATTTGGCAGGGCATTTTGTGCTTTCATCGCTTTAAGTACATCGCTTGTGTAAGTGCCAACAGCTTTTTCTAAATCGCTTTGGGAGAGATTGGTCCAAGCTTTCGGTTTGAACTGTTTACCGGGATCGGTCCAGAAATCACTGTAGTGAAAATCAAGCAGAACTTTCATGTTTTGTGCTTTTGCACGTTTCGATAGAGCAATGGCGGTATTTAAATCGTTAGTCCCGCCGTTATAGGCACGGCCTTGGTTGTCGTATGGATGGTTCCAGAGTCTGATGCGCACATAGTTGACACCTTTCTCTTTTAATAGCTTGAGCGGATCAACCTGCTGCCAGTTTTGGTTGTAGTATTTGCCGCCGCTTCGCTCCACTTCTGCGAGCATGGAGATATCGGCTCCTTTGATGAAATCACCTTGCAATCCATTGATCGGTTTCACCGAAATCGAATCAGCCTTTGCTTCAGGCAGAATACCTAACCCCATCAGAAAGAAAACGACAACAGTGACAAGCAACCATTTCTTCATCAAATCTCCCCTTATCCTTTTGTCCCGCCTTGTGTGAGGCCGGATACAAATTGTTTTTGTAAAACAAGAAACAATAAAGCAACTGGAATCGCAATGAGTAAAGCCCCGGCTGCAAAGGTCGTGTAGCTGGCACCCATTTTGTCTGATACAAGATTGTATAGACCGATTGGGAGCGTATACATTTCGGGTGAACGGACAATGACACTGGAGATGATGAAATCACCCAGCGGTCCTGTAAATGAGTTGATGGCAACAACGGCTAAAATCGGCTTGGCAAGTGGCATAATAATTTGGATGAAAATCCGGAAATGCCCTGCGCCATCCATTCTGGCTGATTCATCGAGATCCTTTGGAATCGCATCAAGATAACCTTTCATTAAATACGTATTCATCGGGATTTGTCCGCCTGCATAAATCAAAATCAATGCGAGGTGGCTGTTAATGAGTCCAAGCATTTGAGCCAATACAAAAATGGCAATCAGCGCTGAAAATTGAGGAATCATTTGCAGCAGCAAAAAGAGCATCAGTCCATTCTTGCGTCCTTTGAATCGGAACCTAGAAAAGGCATAACCTGTAAAGCTAACAAGGATCAACGTTAAGAGCATAGTCGCAATACTGATTTTCATTGAGTTCCAATACCATTTTGCATAAAGTGCTCCCTGACCGAAGAAGAGTTCTGTAAAGTGACTGAACGTTGGATTCTTCGGAAACATGCTTGTGCTCATCAGGCTATTCCCAGGATTAAAGGAAGCACCGATCGTCCAAAGGAGTGGATATAGAATACAAACGGAGGCAATGAAAAGGATGAAATAAGTGATACTCAGGCGAATGAGCTTATTTTGTTTTGATCCCATATCACATCATGTCCTCCTCTTTAAATGAATTCGTTCTCTTAAACTGCCAAAGTGCAATGGCGATGACGAAGATCGACAGTAAGATCGTAACAGCGGCAGCGAGTGCATATTGAGAAGATTGCATCGTCAGTTTGTAAATCCAAGACACCAAGATGTCCGTTCCCCCAGCAGTTGAGCCAGCCACAGGCGGTCCTCCGCCATTAAATAAGTAGATGATATTAAAGTTGTTAAAGTTAAACGTATATTGCGTAATTAATATAGGTGCAATTGAATAGAGGACAAGCGGTAATGTAATGGAACGGAATTTCTGAAAGAAATTTGCCCCATCAATGGTTGCAGCCTCGTATAAATCTTCAGGAATGGCCTGCAAAACGCCAGTTGTCATAATGAACACAAAAGGAAAACCAAGCCAAGTCTGCATCGCAATAAGAGCGATTTTGCTCCAAAATGGATCTGTCAGCCATGGTTTTGGATCAATTCCAATCGATGCAAAAAGGGTATTGTTGATCGCACCAAACGTGTCGTTAAACAATCCAGCAAACACCAAAATGGTCACAAATCCTGGAACAGCCCACGGCAGAATCAAAATCGTTCTGAAAAACCGTTTTCCTTTTAAATCTTTTTGATTGAGCAGAACCGCTAGGAAAATGCCGACAGCACATTGAAGGGTCGATGCAGCCAACGTCCATACGACCGTCCAGCCTAGTACATCAATGAATGTGTCTCTCCAAATATCGATTGAAAAGATATTTTGAAAGTTTTTGATGCCTACCCAATCAATGAGATTGGCAGGAGGCGAGTGGTATAAATCATAGTTTGTAAAGGCCAGCGCAAAGCTGAACATAATAGGAAAGACAACAGAGAATAGAAGTAAAAAGAAAGCAGGAGTGCTCATTAAATAAGGAAAGCCTTGGTCGATGAGCTGATGGTATTGAGCACGGATGGAATGAAGCGGAACCCCTTGATCACGTTTCTTTCCGTTCATAAATGCATCTCGTATCATGAGTACATAAAAACCGATGCCAAATCCAGCTGTTAAAAGTGCAATAATTCCTTTTGCTAAAAGGAAAACAGAGTTGTCACGAGGCAGCATCGTACCAAGTGTGAACAGCCCCCAGAAGCCAATATTGAATAAATCATAAAACACAAGTAGAAAAGAAACGCCAAACAGGAAAAAGAGTGCCCCTTTGCCATACTGTTTGTTGTATATTTGCCCCATCCCGGGTATAAGAGAGAACATTAGCGCCCGTCTCCGGTGTGTCTTTGATTCCACTATGTGTGTGCGGTCTAGTTCAAGGTTACCCGTCACGTCTAACACCTACTTCATATGAAATTAGATCAAGTGCAGGCAGCATGATAGATGAACAGCTACCTGCGCTTGATGTTTATTTGGAGTGATTCGCTTTAATTTGCGAGTCGATTTGTTTGACCGCGTCATCAAATGCCTTTTTCACATCGGTACGGCCAGTCGCAATCAGTCCTAATGCACTGTCAATCGGCTTCCACACCTCTGCCATCTCTGGATTGTTCGGAGTCAGCGTGGCATATTTCGTTTGCTTTGAAACAGCATCCGCATTAGCGTTTTCAGTAATGACTGGGTCTTTCATCAGCTTTTTCACTGGTGGAATTTCCTCTGTTACTTCAAAGCGCTTTTTCGAATTTTTTTCGTTCGTGATAAACTCAACAAATTTTTCGGCAAGTTCTTTATTTTTAGAATAAGAGGAGACGTTGTAGCTCTTTACACCTAAGAACGAGCTCATATGTTTTCCGTTAGGGAGTGTTGGCAATTCCGTCACGCCATAGTCGATACCCGCTTCTTTATAAGGACCAAATGACCATGGACCAGAAATGACAGCCGCTGCCTTTTTCTCAGTGAATAAGGAATTGAGGACATTGATTCCTTGCTCACCAATGATGCCTTTCGGGAAAAGTCCTTCGCTAAAGAATGTCTGAATGTATTTTCCGCCTTCGATGGCACCATCGTTATTAAGACCAATATCATTGACGTCATAAGACCCATCGTTTTTCTGTTTGAAAATATAGCCCCCTGATCCGCCTAATACACTTTGTGCGTAGTAAATTTCATCCCACTTCGCAACAAAACCGTATTTCCCGTCCTTTGTCAGCTTTTTCGAAAGGTCATACCAGCCATCGAGTGTCGTTGGTGCCTTTTTCACAAGGTCTTTGTTATAGAAAAGCACAGTGGTTTCAACGGATTTTGGCAGGCCATACAGCTTACCATCTACCGTTTGTGATTGAATCGATTCGTCTGTGAAGGAATTGATTACTTTTTGATCTGGTTTGATTTCTTGTAACAATCCCTCTGTGACAGCTGATCCAATTTGGTCGTGAGGCATGGTGATGACATCTGGACCAGTGCCGGCTGCGCCATCAAGACGAAGCGCTTCAATTTGGTCGGCATATGCTTTTTCGACTACTTTGACTTTCACGTCGTTTTGTTTTTCAAATTCTTTGACGGCGTCTTGAATCCCATCAGACTTTTTGACATCCTCCCACACTAGCAAGGTCTTTGTACCTGTAGATGCCGGCTGTGTACCGCTTGAATTGTCATCTCCTGGTCCGCATGCTGACAGTAGCAGCACAGCAGTACCAACGACTGCCGATAATGTCGCCCATTTTCCCTTTTTCATTCGTAATCCCCTCTCGTTCTTTTTTCACAGATGATAAGAAAACGCTTTCTTAATGTGAGAATATCAACTTGAGTAAAAAAAGTAAACACATTTTATTAAATTTATTAAGTAAAATTTTTTACCGAAATAAAGAGAAAAGAAGCCCGCCACATACGGCAGGGCTTCCAGCTGTTTATATCGTGCTTTTCCGAAAGACAGGATCTGAGGCAATCAGCACGGTTTTTGGTAATGTTCTGCCATCAACAAGTCTTTCTAAAAGTAAATCGACAGCTGTCTCGCAAAGTAAAGAGGTATGGATGTGATAAGTTGTGAGCGGTGGTGACACATATTGAGAGACGTGAATATCGTTGATACTAAAGACACTCACTCGATTTGGTAAAGAAAAACCGCGTTCATTTAATGCTTGTAAACAGCCTATCGCAAGAGGATCACTTGCGACACAAAAAGCGGTTGGCAGGTGATCACCGAGCTCGTCGATCGCCTTCATCATCAATGAATAGCCTTCATCTACAGAGAAGTGGTGACCGATATAGACCAATTGTTCATCCAGTTTGTTGTGTGCTGTCATGTACTGGCGGAAGGTCGTTTCACGAATATCTGGAATACGCCTATTTGTATTGAGATCAAGATCTGTCCCGCCAATAAATCCGATGGATGTGTGCTGTTTTTCGATAAAAGAATCAATAATCTTTTCTACAATTCGTTTCAGGTTTGGTTTCACAGAATCAAAGCGGTCTTCATCTGGTGATGTATCAATAAAGACGATATGTTTTGTGATCGCATATAATTGATCAAGCTCAGTTTTTTTAAATCGACCGATGGCGATGATGCCTTCTGTAGAAGGATCAATCGATTGAAGACCATCAGACGGGTTGTAAGCGGTAACATTTAAGCTTCGGGTATTGGTGAGTTCCTCAATGCCTAGACGAATGGATTTAAAATAAATATCTTCAAGCTCTTCTTTTTCGGTCATCCAATAGAGAAAGGCAATTTTTTTTAGTGAATGTTTGAATGTCTTTTTTTGATAGGACAAAGCTTCTGCTGCCGCGTATACTCTCTCACGTGTTTGATCCGTAACCGATAGGTTGGGATCTTGATTCAATACGCGAGACACGGTGGCGATGGATAATCCGGCTTTTTCCGCAATGTCCTTTATTTTAGCTGCCAAGTCAGCACCTCCTATAGAAAATATCTCCTTTCAGTATAGAGTCTTTAAAAAAATTAGTAAATATTTTTATTAAATTGATTGCGTTTAGACTGTTCTTTACGATCTCGAAAGGAATTAGTAAGATATATGTATTGAAGATGTAGGATTAAGATTTCTGATAGGAGAGGGACAGATGTATTATGATGCACTGAAGACATTTGTGACAGTTGTGGAAGAGAAAAACTTTACTAAAGCAGCTCAGAAGCTACGGATTTCTCAACCGAGTGTCAGTCTTCACATTAAGAATTTGGAGCAGGAATTTCAGACGGTTCTGCTCAATCGTTCGCCAAAGCAATTAACGGTGACGCCAACTGGGGATATGCTGTACCATCGATCAAAACAAATCATCCGTTTATATGAACAGGCGAAGCAGGATATTTATGAGCATCATCATCTGGCACGAGGGAAGCTCACGATTGGAGCGAGTTTTACCATTGGGGAGTATGTACTGCCGCAAATCTTGGCACAATTTCATCAGCTCTATCCGCATGTTGATATTGAGGTAGTCATTGATAATACAGAGGCGATCGCTAGACATGTTCGGTTGTTCCATGTCGACATCGGACTGATCGAAGGACAAACCAATGACAAAGAACTCTCTGTAGAAACGTTCCTAGAGGATGAACTGTATATCGTTGCCCCATTAGACCATCCGTTTGCAAAGAAAAAGGATGTCACCATTGATCAATTGCAAAATGAAACATGGATCACAAGAGAAGAAGGATCTGGGACAGGAGAATACTTACAGCACGTCTTGAAATCAAATGGACTGAAAGCGCGGACCTTTGTGACATTTAGCAGCAATCAAGCGATTAAAGAAGCTGTCATTCATGGAATGGGGCTGTCTGTTTTATCTAAATATGTGCTCCAGCGGGGCAGCATTGGCGGGGAATTGGCTGTCATTTCTGTGAGGGGAATGGACTTTAAACGGACATTTTCCTATGTCGAATCCCCGATGACAGGTGGGAATAAAAATAAGGAATTGCTTGTTGAGTTGTTGAGAAAAGAGAAAAAAGACGCTTCTCCGCAGTAGGAGAAGCGTCTTTTTTTTATAATCCTTTGATGTTGATTTCATCGACTGGGAGGAAAATCTCACCTGTATCTGTATACTTCATGTTGACTTGATCGCCTTCTTTTAAATAAATAATAAGAGGCTCTTTTTCAGATGACATCGTGTAGTTTTTCCCATCGTCTAGTAAGAAGGTGACGGTTGTATAATCACCGGTCTTTTCCTTATACACCCTTTTCACTTTACCTGTTGACTCTTTCTTTTCTTGCTTTGATGAACTATTGACGGTACCACCGCCTTTTTGAAGAGCTGTTTTATAGGCTCTTAGTGCTTCATTTGGTGTAGAAGCGTATGCGGCGATCTCAGGATTGGCTGCCGAAACAATAAAGTAGTTTTGCAGGAATCCGTTTGAATCGAGAACAGGTGTAAGCCAGCTGGCTTCCCCATAGAAATTATAAAGAATCGGCATGCGGCCCTTCCATTTCTTCTCGATAAATCGTTTCTCAATAATTTGCAAAGCTCCCTGTGAATCCATGTAGGATTCTTCAAGATTACCCGTATAATACGTGGCTTTTCCTGTTCGGGCATTTGTTAGTGCATACCCGAGCATGGAATCAACGCCCTCTTTTGGACTCGTGAAATCTGTGAAGTAATACATATCCCCTTTTGAATCAAACACCGGACTTACATTGGCTTCAGTCCCCTCATCAGAAGGCAGCTTCACATCTGATTTTCCAAAGAGGCTGTTCCAGAAACCATGTACATAGTTGCCGAAGTAACTATTTTGCAGACTGACAGCCTCTGGCGAAACAGCGCCATCAATAAAGGCTGGTACTTTGTCTAAGGCGTATTTCTTCGTTTCACCTGTTTTGGCATCCACAACAACCACACCTGAAGCTTTAAACCCGTTTCGTGCAGTGATGAAATCCCCAAATGTTTGGATGTAATAAGGCTTGCCATCATCATTGATCTCTAGCTGCGTGTCTCCATAGAAAATCAAATCTGGGTACTGAAGACGGATATGCCGCTCAATTTCCTTATTGAAATAGGAAGAAGGCGTATAGACCATCTCGGTTTTCACAAACTTTGGATTGGCAGATGAGTCGGTCGCACTTAATGTAAAGTAACCCGGTGTGCTACCAGAACGAATCCATTTAAAGAAATCGGAGAACTCGACGGGAGCGATATACACATACTCACCATTGACCTTCTGAATTTGCAAGCTACCCAGCTCGTAGTAGCTCGTGTTTGGCACCTGTCCGAACGATTTCTTCATCTTATTGCGAGCAAATTGCGGTGGTACACTCGCAGGTGTTTCTGTCTCATCAAACGCTTTGATTTCGACTTTTTGATCCATCTTAGACACGTCGAATTTCTCATTTGCATTGAATAGAAAAGCGGTTGCCATATAAACACCGAGCAACAATAATATGAGAAATAAAACGCCCTTGATCTTCCGCTCCAATCCCACTGATAAAAAGGCACCTGCTGCTGTCACAACAAGTCCAATGAGCCACAGTGATGATGGGTTGCGGTCTAAATTGGTGATGTAGTAGAAGCCGAAAATCCCGATGATAAACAGCAGGGCAAGTCCCGCAATCCACATAAGCGGCACCTGTTGTTCAGTCCCTTTTTTTCTAACGATTAACCTGAGTGGTGTGAGCAAAAGGGTCAGGACAAGACCGATCACAACCGAAAATAACAACATATATCCCACAAACAGATCTCCTTTCAAATCAATCACTCTTTTAGTATATACGAGTGAGACGGGGAAAAGATTCACCGGATGGCAGGTTCATTTAAATGCCGATCGAGTCGATGGCGGATTGAACATCTTCTTTCAGCTCAAAAAATGTGAGTCTTTGTTCGATTTTTTCGATTAAGGCGTCAATGGCTTCACCTGACATATGGGTTTGGATGTTCCTTTGATGTTTGTACACGTTAATCAGAAGGTCATCAATCAGATCTACTATTTTTTTGGCTTCTTGGCGATCCTCTGCAAATTCATTTTGAAGTTGATGCCGGATGGCTCTGATCAGCGCTGTTTTCTGTTCTTCTTTGATCTTTGCCTTCAAAGCAGCCAGCTCTGCTGGTGTCATGTCTTCCGTGTTAAAGTTTGCTTGAGAGAAGATGGAGCTTGATGTATGCGTATCTGTCATTCTTTGCAAAAAACGATCTGCATCTGTTGGTTGTTTCTTTGAAAATTCCATTTGTCGTACTCCTTAAGAAATACCCATGTTCTTGGCTAGGGCCGTATCTGCATCGTGGTATTGTTTTCCTAGCTGGCTCATATCATCTGATATTGAGTCCAACCACCTTTTCATATTCATCGCATGATCAATCGCTGCATCATACTTTTTGACCGAATAGAACTCATTTTCAAGACCCTCTGTTTTTAAGTGGCGAATGACAGCATCCACATCTGAAGCCGTCAGCTGATCATACGAGCCAAAACCGACAATTTGTTTGTATCTTGAACGAACGCGTTCCACTGATTGATCCACTTTGTCATCGAGTTTCTCAATTTTGCGAATGATTTGCTGCATATGGTGCTCGGCATATGTGGAGAATGTACGACCTGTGTTCATAAGAACATGCGACTTGATTAAAATCGCTACCACACTTTGCGGGTGAACATTTGATTGGCTCAATTGATGTAACATGGCGGCAGTGAGAGAAGGGTTTTTTCTCAACATATCATCAATGGTTTGAACGGAGCCATCTGACGAAAAGGAATACCGGTCTAAGCCATGGCTGCCGGCGAGGGCTTCAAGAAATAAATTCGCATCAAGTGAAGGATTCACACTCATTGCCCGATTGAGGAGATTTTTCATAAATTGGACGGCCTTTGAGGAGTCCTCAGTGTAATCGACGCCTTCAGGTAAAGCGGCATCATACATCACTTTCACACGACCGATTTCTGTCGTATGACGATTTAAGAGAGAAAGCCCGTCATTGAGATTGATATATTCTGTTAATCTACTACGGTAATCACCTTTTAATGCTTTGGCTTGCAGACCATCCGATAGATTTGGGTAAATATTCGGATTCTCAAAGGTGACCCCGCCTTTAATAAAATCATTTTTGACAAGAACATAAGAAGCATTTGACCCGCCAAGTGAATGCCCTGTCACATACATCTTCGCATTCGGCATTTTCTTATGGATCTCTTTTGCATACCGGTCCGCCTGCACCATTTGATTCTCTGCGCCGTGTTCAAAAGGGATATTTTTAATCAAATACTTCGTATCTGAAATCAACCAATCTTGTACAATCTCATTTGTATAGGTCGTTGTCCCTGTCGTCATCTTCGTCGTGACTTCCTTTGACGTCTCTGACTGGCTAAAAGGAGGAAGCTTTGTCAAAATGGTAGAAAGAAGATCATCTGACTCTTTTTTTCCATGTTTTTTAATGGTATCTTTATATTGGCCTGCGCCAATTGGTTCTGAGCCGCGGTAGGCGATGACGGCGTTTTTGATTTTGGTGAGGTCTTTGCCTTTACCGGATCGAATAAAGTCATCCTTTGATACCAGAGTTAGTGAGTTAAGCCCTTTTTCTGTTTCTTTATAGTCAATGACATACATTTTTCTATCATTGCTAATTTCTATTTCTTTATAGTCCTTATAGTTTTTAATAGCATAAGATTTTGTTGATATTTCTTTATAGTCTTCGTCAGTAAGCTTAAATCGAGTTGACTTTATGGTCAATATTAACACTCCTGTTATCTTTATATTTGGTAATTATATTATGTAGTGGTATAAATATCTATTTTAGATCTATCGCTTATTATACAAAAAATATCTCTATTATATCAATAAAAGGTGGATATTATTTAAATGAAAAATACAATTAAAATTATATGTGTTCTAGTTCTCGTCATAGTTATCTCAGTGATTTTACTTATTCTAGAATTTGACAAGAAAAAAGAATCAAACGATGCGGGAGGAAAAAATATCGTGGAAGAAAGAGAAAAGAGTGATCAAGAATTAGCAGAAGAGTTTGCAGAGAAGATGAAACCCAAGATTGAAGAGCACTTACACAAAAGAGATATTCATAACTTTATAAAAACCATAACGTTTGAAAAAGATGTGACCATTAACCCAATGGGAGATATTACGATTGATGGTTATGTAAATGATGAACCGGAAAAGTACGGTTTCTCAGCTTCTTTACAATATAGAGCTAAAAAAATCGGTTCAATGAGTTATGACCCTGATTTATCAGACCGCTTTATAGATTGGGAAGAATATAAAGATGAGCCGGAAGTGAAAGAAAATTACCTTAAAAGTTTTACTAAGGAGGAACGTGATCAGTATCTGAGAGACATTGGAGAAAAAGAGTAAAACAGGTACTAGCCTACCTGTTTTTATTTTGCCAAATTCAATAGTCAGCTGATTAAAGTTCATTAAGGAGTTTTGCTTTTTATGAAAAATATCATGAAATTTTCTATCATAATTGTGGTCGCCGTCATCTCCGTAACTGTGTTTGTTGTAGAGTACATTCATCAGAGTTTTTCAGATGAAGTAGTGCAAGAGAAAAGCGATCAAGAAAAGGCCGAAGAATTCGCAGAAAAGATGAAACCAAAAATTGAAGAATATTTACATGAAAAAGATATTCACAATTTTATTAAAACCATCACATTTAAAAAAAATGTATCTATAAGCCCTATGGGTTATGTCACAGTTGATGGATATATAAATAACGATGCAGAAAAATATCATTTTTCTGCATCATTAATATACAAAACTAACGAAATCGCTTCGATGAGTCATTCCCCTGATTTATCAGATCGTTTTATAGACTGGGATGAATATAAAGATGAACCTAAAGTGAAAGAAAATTTTTTGAATAGTCTCTCTAAAAAAGAACGTGAACAGTATCTCAACGATATTGGAGAAAAAGAGTAAAAAATATCCGTTATCAATTTGTTCCCTATAAATGATGACTAAAGTAATATGCTATTAATCAATAAAAACACTTTCATTTAAAGGAGAGCTTTCAAACATGGCAAATAAAAAGAAATTGATCTTGGATGTAGACACTGGAATTGATGATGCGATTGGTATTTTGCTTGCAGTGAAAAGTAAGCGGTTTGATATGTTGGGGATCACAACGGTGTGCGGGAATGTGTCTGTTGAAGCGGCGACGTTGAATACGTGTAAAGTGCTTGAGCTGGTTGAGGCAGAGGAAATCCCTGTCATCAAAGGTGCAGTAACGCCTCTTTTGAGAGCCCCTCATTATGAACATCGGGTGCATGGGGAGGATGGAATTGGCGGCGCTTTAAAGGACGCCCGGCCTAAGAAGACCGCAGATGAAGGTTTTGCGCCTGATTTTATCATTGACCAAGTGTTGAAGTATCCGAAGCAGGTTACGCTTGTGTTGACAGGGCCGTTAACGAATTTAGCCCTTGCGGTAAAAAAATGCCCTGAGCTGATTCATCACGTGAAAGAAGTCATTTTTATGGGGGGTGTCGTGCAGGGACAGGGGAATGTCACACCAGTTGCGGAATTTAATACATATGCAGATCCAGAAGCGGCGAAATTGGTGCTGGAGGCTGGTTTCCCTTCATTGACTCAAGTAGGGCTGGATGTCACGAGACAGGTCTTGTTAACGGATGAGAGAATTAATGCCATTCAAAATGAAACGTTAGCCAGTTATATCAGAGAGAGCACAAGCATTTATCGCCAGCGCTATTTTGAGCGGAATGGGGTGTGGGCATGTGCCATGCATGATCCGCTTGCTGTAAGTCTTGCAATTGATAAACAACTTGTGAATACACAGGCTTTTCATGTAGAAGTGGAGACGAAGAGTGAGTTCTGCGATGGTCAAATGATATGTGATTTTCAGCATCAATGGGGAAAAGATCGCAATCTTCAAGTGTGTATGGATGTAGATGCTGAAGGGTTTTTTGATTTAATGATCAAAGTCTTGAATTCTTAAAAAAGAAGTCTGTGCAAACAGGCTTCTTTTTTATAAGATGGGAACATGAGGAAATGTATGCGCTCACATGAATGAGGAAGGAGTGAAGTCAATTGGCTTCTGTCAGTTTAAGTAGTATGGATAAGATAAGGGCAGCAAGCAGAGGATTGCCGCCAAAACTGAAAGCAATTGCTGAGCATATTACGAGTGAGCCCCGCGACATCATCCATTTGTCGATTGTCGAGCTTGCCAAAAAGACAGAGAGCTCAGAGGCAACGATTTTTCGTCTTTGTAAAAGGCTTGGATTTGAGGGGTATCAAGATTTGAAGATTGCTATTGCCCAGGAAATAGACCAAACGAAGCCTGATTATGTAGATGAAGAGATGAGTCTTGACGATGATACTGCCATTTTTATGCAAAAGGTATTTCAGGCAAACATCACTGCATTAAAGGATAGTTTTCAATTGTTGAATCCAGAAGATGTAGAAAAAGCCGTACAATTAATCCATGAAGCAGAGCGCTTAGAGTTTTATGGCAGCGGTGGGTCTGGCCTCATCGCCACAGATGCTTTTCACAAATTTATGAGAACAGGCATCAACTGTATTGTTCATACAGATTCTCACTTTCAAGCGATGTCGGCAGGTCTGCTTGATCAAAAGAGCACAGTGCTTGGTATATCTCATTCTGGTCGAAATAAGGATTTACTGGATGCGATGAAAACAGCTAAGGAAAAAGGAGCGAAAACCATTGGCATTACAAGCTATCAGCGTTCTCCATTGAGTCAGCTTGCAGATGTCACGCTGTATACATCAACGCAAGAAACGGCTTTCCGAACGGAAGCGATGTCCGCTAGGCTTGCCCAGCTTACTGTGATTGATGTGCTATATTTTGCGCTTGCACATTTAAGGCAGCAGGAAACATTAACAAACTTAAAGCAAATGAGAGAAACCATTTCTCAAAAAAGAGTGTAATGGTTTCAAAAATAAATTTTTCTATTAGTGAAAAATGCTGTTGTGGTAATGATTCTAAGGTTTTAAATGAAAATTATTTTCTTTTTGGTCGTTGAATGTCGAAAAAAATATTCCTATAATGGGATTTATCAGGTACATCGGCACCACGACACCACGACACTTTATTTCAAATCAATGATTGGGCGTGATACAGATGAAGGGAAACCAGGCGGTAATTGGTTTGGATATTGGAACAACAAGTACAAAGGCGGTTCTATTTGGACCACAGGGGAAAGTCATATCAAAACATTCTGTTCCTTATGACCTCATTCACCCCCAGCCAGCATGGGTTGAGCAGAACCCTGAACATATTTTAGATGCTGTGATTGCGAGTGTAAGAGGCGCATTGACGAAAGCAGCATTTGATGCAAAAAACCTCATAGGTGTGGGAATTAGTACGGCGATGCATTCCTTAATCGTCATGGATGAAAATGGAAAAGCATTAACAAACAGTATCATTTGGGCTGATAACAGAAGTGCAGAACAAGCGAAACGAATCATAGCGGACTTAGATGGCTTTCAAATTTATAAAAGAACCGGAACACCGATCCATCCAATGTCACCGCTTTCAAAAATACGATGGATCAAGGAAATGACACCTGACGTCTTCAATCAGGCAGCAAAATTCATTTCCATCAAAGAGTATGTTCTTTATCATTTCTTCGGTCAGTATGTGGTCGATTATTCAATAGCATCAGCAACAGGACTGTTCCGATTGGAAACGCTTCAATGGGACGAGAAGGCACTACGTATTGCAGGAATTCAGGTGAATCAGCTGTCTGAACTTGTTCCAACGACGCATCAGCTGCGTGGGCTTCAGCCAGAAATTGCGCTGCGAATGGGCATTGAAGAAGATACACCATTTGTTGTGGGTGCAAATGACGGTGTACTAGCGAATCTTGGTGTTGGTGCAATTGGCAAAGGTGAGGTAGCAGTCACGATTGGGACAAGTGGTGCAGTACGTACAGTCGTAGATCAGCCAATTACAGATGAGCAATCAAGAACATTTTGCTATGCATTGACGGACAAGCATTGGGTCGTCGGAGGACCGACCAATAACGGCGGAATTATGCTGAGATGGCTGAAGGATGAATTTGGGTCGTCAGAGGTGGAGGTAGCAAAGCGTCTAGGTGTAGACCCTTACGATCTAATGATTGACATTGCAGAAAAGGTTCCAGCTGGCTCAGAAGGACTGCTGTTTCTACCATTTTTAACAGGTGAGCGAGCACCTTATTGGAATCCAAACGCAAGAGGCACGTTCTTTGGGATTGGTCTTCAGCATAAGCGCGAGCACTTTATTAGAGCCGTGTTAGAAGGCGTCATTATGAGTGTTTTCTCGATCGGTGTGGCACTAAGAGATTTAACAGGTCCAGCGAAGGATGTCAGGGCTTCTGGTGGATTTGCGAGATCCCCTCTATGGCGACAGATTTTGGCAGATACGATGGGCAGAGAAGTGCTCGTTCCAGAGAGCTACGAGGCTTCCGCACTTGGGGCGGCTGTCCTTGCACTTCATAGTTTAGGTCATATGGAAGAGATAGAAGAGGTGCAGGAATGGATTCGTATTTCTGCCCGCCATGAACCAAATATGAAGAACAACGAAACATACATAGAGCTGTTTTATTTATATGAGCGTCTCTATGACAAACTGAAGGATGAATTTGATGTCATTAGTGCGTTGCAATTAAAACAAAATCGTTAAACATCGGGGAAAAGGTGGGAGAACATGCTTTTATTCATTGTGATTGCGGCGATTGTCCTTTTACTCATTCTCATTACAGTCGCTAAGTTGAATCCGTTTGTGAGTTTGATCATTACCTCTATGCTAGTAGGTTTTGCTACAGGAATGGATTTACAGGAAATCATTCAATCGATTAAAACGGGATTAGGGAACACGTTATCATTACTGGCGATTGTGCTAGCGCTTGGGACGATGCTTGGGAAAATGATGGCTGAGTCAGGGGGCGCTGAGCGGATCGCTCAAACACTCATCAGCCGATTTGGGACGAAGAATGTGCATTGGGCGATGATGTTTGTAGCCTTTATCGTGGGGATACCTGTCTTTTTCCAGGTCGGATTTGTTCTTCTCATTCCCTTACTCTTTACCATTGCGATTGAAACGGGCATTTCGCTCGTGACGATTGGGATTTCATTAATCGCAGGCTTGTCTGTTGTGCATGGGTTAGTCCCGCCTCACCCAGCTGCAATGGCAGCAGTAGGCATCTATCATGCCAACGTGGGGAAAACGATTTTCTTTTCAATCATCGTCGGTTTGCCAACAGCTATTATTGCTGGACCGCTGTACGGTAAGTGGATTGGAAAACGGATACATAAACCAGTTCCAGAGCTGCTCAGAAAGCAATTCACGGAACGAAATGCTGATCGGAAGCTTCCAGGTTTTGCAAATACGATGTTTACCATTTTGGTGCCGGTCATTCTTATGCTGCTTGCCACGTTGGCGGACATTATTTTGCCAGAGGATAGTATGTGGTATCAGATGTTCAAGTACATTGGAGATCCTATAACAGCTTTACTGATTGCGACAGTGTATTCTTTCTTTAGCCTTGGCTTTATACAAGGGATGAGCCGTGACCGAGTGCTGTCATTCAGTAATGATTGTTTGGGACCGATCGCTTCCATTCTGCTTGTGATTGGTGCAGGCGGAGCGTTCAATAATGTATTGATCGATTCAGGCGTTGGGGATTATATTGCTGATTTAGCCAAACACTCCCCAATCTCACCGATTTTACTTAGCTGGCTGATTGCTACGGTTATTCGTGTGGCAACAGGATCTGCTACAGTATCCATGATGACAGCGGCCGGAATTGTAGCCCCAATCGCTGCATCCATGCCGGATGTGAGCAGAGAGCTGCTTGTTTTAGCAACAGGAGCGGGTTCACTGATTTTGTCTCATGTCAATGACTCTGGTTTTTGGCTGATCAAAGAGTATTTTGGTATGACCATTAAAGAGACGTTCTTGACATGGACGGCTATGGAGACCATCATTTCCGTTAGCGCCATTGCATTTATTATGATCATTAATATGTTTATATAACGGCACAACAGCTCAATTCTTCGGGATTGGGCTGTTTTTGGTTTGTTGTTATGCCGCTTTTGACAATTTAGGATAAAATAATGATATTGAGCTATGGGAGGCGGACACGATCGAACCTTTAAAACATGTATATAATAAACCATTTATTCAACATTTAGCAGAAAAACTTGCGCAAGCGTCAACTGTATTTGATGCTGATCACTTTCAGCAGCTTGTGTTTCAAGAGGATTGGGAGCAGCTCGAGTTGAAAGGACGAATGAGAAGAGTAACTGAATCGATGCACGCCTGTCTGCCTGAGGATTATGAGAAGGCAATCGATGTACTGCGTCAGACAGCACCGCATTTTACAGGGCTCAGTGCGCTTGTATTTCCAGACTACGTCGAGACATATGGTGTTGACCATTGGAATATCTCGATCAAAGCACTTGAATTCTTTACACCGTTTTCCACTGCTGAATTTGCCGTTCGACCTTTTCTCATTCGAGATCAAGAGAAAATGCTGGCGCAGATGCTTGTGTGGTCACAGGATCAAAATGAACATATTCGCCGTCTCGCTAGTGAAGGATGCAGGCCTCGTTTGCCGTGGGGATTATCCGTCCCTGCGCTGAAAAAGGACCCTTCTGTCACGCTGCCCATTTTAGAAAATTTGAAGTCAGATTCGGCCAAGTATGTGCAAAAAAGTGTGGCGAATCATTTAAATGATATTTCTGCAATTCAGCCAGACCTCATGAAGCAAATGGTCAAAAGCTGGTATGGAACCAATGAACATACAAACTGGATTGTCAAACATGCATCCCGTACGTTATTGAAAAAAGGCGATCCAGATATCATGGCTTTATTTGGCTATGGAGATGATCCGTCTATCCAAGTAACGGATTTGAAGGTGACGCAAGACCCCGTTCGTATTGGAGAGAAACTGACCTTTCATTTTATTCTTCAGGTTGATAAGCCATTAAAGCTGCGCGTAGAGTATGCCATTGATTACGTGAAAGCTCGTGGTACACGCAATCAAAAGGTATTTAAAATCACAGAATTTGAAACAGGATCGGCGCTGCATAGAGAATTTGTCCGGTCACAGTCGTTTCAAAATATGACAACGAGAAAGCACTATGAGGGCATTCATACATTAACCATCATCATCAACGGCATCCCAAAAGCGTCTGTTGATTTCGAAGTCGCAGCAGCTGCTCATGAAAAAACCCGCCACTGAGGCGGGTTTCAGCGTGTAGACAAACCCTCGCATTCGGTGTCAGTCCTGCGCGCTGGTGCTCACGAATGTCAAATTCGCTCCGCGCCAGTACTCGTCCTTCCTAGACTGCAAAGGTTTTCTATCACGCTGAAAAGAAGACAAAGGGCTAAAATCAAGTTCATTTTAGCCCTTTGTCAACAATTTGATACCCGCCACTGAGGCGGGTTTTTGCTTCGTTTCTAAGCTTTCTTTTTCATTAAGAATGAAGCAATGATGGCGGCTGCTAAGAAACCGATACTGATAATCGAGCTAGGTAAGTTCTCTGGTCTGAATAGGAACAGAACAAAACTGACACTGAGTACAAGACCAGCAAATAAAGTGAAATACGGAAATAACCAAACTTTGAAATACGGTTCCTGCGGATATCTTGGACGCAGTTTCAAATGAGCCAGACAGATGCTGATCCAAATAAGAGAAACCGCAAAACCAGGGATAGCCAGCATATAGCTGAAAATTTGATCTGGGTACAAGTAAGCAAAGAATGTTCCGATTAAAAGAAACAGAACGGTCACCCATAAACTTAAAATAGGTACACCTCTTTTGTTGACCTGTGCCAGCTTTTTTGGACCGCCGTCTGATTTAGATAGAGAATGAATCATTCTCGTCGTACCGTAAATACCAGAGTTGGCGGCAGATAGAACAGCTGTAATTAAGACGAAATTAATGAAGTGAGAGGCACCCTGCATGCCAGCTGCTGAAAAGACTTGGACAAAAGGACTGTTATTCGGATCGATTTGATTCCAAGGAATGAGTCCGCAAATAATCAAAATCGGCAGTGTGTAAAACAAGATGATGCGCCACATCATACTTTTGACAACACCAGGTAACACCTTTTCTGCATCCTTTGTTTCTGTAATGGTCAGCCCGATCAATTCAGAGCCTCCATACGAGAAGATCACTACTAATAATGAGGCAAAGACAGCACCCCATCCGTTCGGGACAAAGTTTTGGTAATTGGTGAGAACAGGCGTGCTTTGTTCGCTCGGAATGATTCCAAATAATAATGCAGCACCGAGAATAATAAACACAATAATAACGAAAATCTTCATTCCAGCGAACCAAAACTCAATTTCACCAAAGTATTTTACATTATTTAAATTAATTCCGATGACTAAGAGCGAGCAAAGTAAACATAAAGACCATAATGGTACGTTTGGCATCCAATATTGAAGCAAACTCCCCGCTGCAATGATTTCAATGACACATACAGTGAGCCACATAAAACAGTAAACCCATCCGACAACAAATGAAAAACGTTGACCAAGCGCAATCTGTATGAGGTCGCGAAGGTTATTCCCCGGGTAGACGATGGCCATTTCAGCTAAAGCCGCCATGACAATGAGAAGAAGCAATCCAGCAAATACATAGGAAAAGATAACTCCAGGACCTGCTAAGCCGATTGTATCGGCACTTCCTTTAAAGATTCCTGTACCAATGACCCCGCCCATCGCAATCATGCGAATATGACGCGGCGATAAAAGCTTTTTTAATTCGTGTTGTTCCTGATTCGCGCTCATGACGTTCTCCTTTTTTAAAATGCTTATGTTCCATTTTCTTTTTTCGAGCGGTCAGTGTCAATATAAAAAAAGAGATTTTTCAGACAAAATAGGCGGTTGATTCTATCAAATGAGCCGTTTTCTTCCATAAATCTTTTCCATGACCCATCCCCAAAATCTGAAACTTCGTGAAAAAATGAACTTTTGCCTTCATTCTGACATAAACAATTTTCAGTTTTTGTCGATATATCTTTTGTATTACTAAAGTCCTAATAAAGAATTGTTTATAACTGTAAAATATTTCAAAAACGTACGAAAGAATGAAAGGAGTTATTGAAGATGTTTATGAGAAAAGCAAGTGATTCATCGTCGGAGGCCCTTCTAAGTGAAAGCAGTCAATTAGTTGAACGAATAGAGAAGGGAGATTTTTCAGCCAGAATTGATACTGCTGCATTCTCTTCTAGTCAAACAATAGAAGCAGTGGCTCAAATAAATGAAGCGTTGCAAAAGATGCAAGAAGCGCAAGAAGATATTCATATGCGTATGAATTTAGTGACAAAAGCCATTCAAGTGGGTCTATGGGATATGACGGTTGTAGCAGGAGATCCTGTGAATCCAAAAAACGAATTCACATGGACGGATGATTTCCGCAGAATGCTAGGTTTCCAAAATGAAAACGATTTTCCGAATGTCTTAGACAGCTGGGCATCTCGAATTCATCCAGATGAGCAGGAATACACCTTGAATGCATTCTCTACGCATTTATTGGATCATTCTGGCCGTACACCGTATGATATCGAGTATCGTCTGAAGTTGAAAAATGGCGATTATCGCTGGTTCAAAGCAACTGGAACGACGATTCGAGATCGAAATGGTGTACCTCTTCGTGTGGCAGGGGCTCTTTTTGATATTCATGATCAGAAATTGAAAGAAGAAGAGCTGCAAGCATTCGTGACAAGATATGACTTGATCAACCGTGCGCTTGTGGAAGCGCCTTGGGATATGGTTGTAGAGGCTGGCGATCCTGTCAATCCAAACAATGAATTCTGGTGGTCTCCACAGTTTAGAAAAACGCTTGGTTTTACAGATGAAAAGGATTTCCCGAACGTGTTGAGCAGCTGGAGTGATCGTTTGCATCCTGAAGATAAAGAATCGGCTCTCCAAGCTTTTGCGGATCACTTAAATGACCATTCTGGCCGCACACCATTTGACATTGATTATAGATTGCAGAGTAAAAATGGCGAGTATCGCTGGTATCATGCGGGCGGTGAAACCATTCGTGATGAGAAGGGTGTCCCTTTACGTGTCGCAGGAACGATTCGTGATATTACGTTAGAAAAAAATAAAGAAAAAACAGCGAATGAAATGGCTTCTCAAGTAGAGCAGCTTTCAAGTTCTATTAGTGAAATGGTATCTGGCATCAGTTCTGTGACAAACCAAGCACAAGAGCTTGCTGTCGCTCAAGAGCAGTCAACGTCTGCTGCTAATCTGGCGAAAAACAGTGCAGATGAGACGAAGAACATTTCAGACTTAATCAAAGAAGTGGCAAACCAAACGAATCTGCTTGGTTTGAATGCCGCGATTGAAGCAGCAAGAGCAGGCGAGCAGGGACGCGGTTTCTCAGTCGTTGCCGATGAAGTGCGTAAGCTAGCGCTTCATAGTGCCAATGCGACAGAAAATATCGAATCTAGTTTAACTGAAATGAAAACACAAATCGATCAAATTCTTGAAAATATCTCCAATATGACAGCTCTTACGCAAACACAGGCTGCTTTAACAGAGCAAGTGAACGCTTCAGTTGATGAAGTGAATCATATGTCTCAGCGTCTGGTGGCATATTCAAAGAGTATCTAATGTCAAAAAACCGCCTTTTCATCAGAAGGCGGTTTTTTTATTTAAGCATGATCCGCTGGGAAAACAATACCGGCGTCTTTCCTAGCGGCTTCAAGAACCTTCATGACAGAAAGACTGTCATCAAGCCATTCATAACACTTTTCGACATTTCCTGTTTCAATGATATGCTGAAATGCTTCCGCTTCATAAAACAGGCGGTTTGAATTGGTTTGTGCATTGAGTGAAGTGACTTGGTCTCCTATATGCAGCAACACTTCCTCACAGCCATTCGCACCATTTTTCACATGCAGGAACCCTTTTTCCCCTTGAATCAAAGCGAAATTCATACTGCTTGTATCTTTGCTGCCAACACTTGTGGCGATGAAATCATTGTAAGTAAAAGTTAAAACACCAGATGTGTCGATGCCGTTTGGATGGCGGTTGGCCTGGTAACGAATGTCTTTCGGTGAACCAAATAGATTCATAATGAAATGAACATTGTAAATGTTAATATCCATGAGGGCACCGCCAGAAAACTCTGGGTTAAAGACATTCGGCGTTTCCCCGGCGAGCAGCTGATTATATTTACTTGAATATTGACTATAGTTGCATTGAACGAGTTTGATTCTGCCTAATTGATGAAGGTGTTTTTTGATTAAATGATAGTTGGGCATATGAACGGTCGTAATGGCTTCAAATAGGAAGAGCTGCTTTTCCTTTGCGAGAGCGATTAAGGCTTCTAGCTCTTTCACATTAGAGGTAAAAGGCTTTTCGCAAATCACATGTTTTCCGTGTTTCAATGCAGCCGTGGCATGCTCGCTATGTAAACGATTGGGTGATGCGATATATACCGCTTCTATGTGGGGATCTTCTAACATAGCGGTTAAATCCGTATAAGTCGTTTGCACCCCAAATTGATCTGCGAGTTTCTTTGCCGTAGCTTCCTTCCTTGAATAGACAGCGTGGCAAGAAGCACCTTCAAGCTGTTCAATTGCCTGGAGGAAACCTTCCACAATCACACCTGTTCCAATGGTTGCTATTCTCATTCTATTCATAACCCCTTCCATACGATTGATGTCACGTCAAGCTGTCTCTAGTATACCTGATGTTTTCATACAACGTGTACTTAACAGCTAGGCGCAGAGGGGTGCCAGTAAAAAATACCGGCACATCTTTGGCAGTCTCTACAATTAACTAATGTTAGCTAATGTTTGTTTCGTTAACAGTTGAATGGCCGCCTTCCTCTTTTTTAACTCTTGAATGGATTTTTGAATATCTTCTACTTTTTGTTCGAGCAGCTGTTCCGCTTCTGTTTTCGACTGTTTCTCGAATAGTGACGTGATAATTTCTCGAATTTCTTTGAGTGAAAAATCTAGCTTTCTTGCTTCAGTGATAAAGGATAGCATGAGTACATATTTTTTATCATATAAACGATAGCCGTTATGTGCTCTCTTAGGCTCGGGGAGCACACCCTCATTTTCATAAAAACGAATGGTTTCAATATGTACACCAGACATTTTTGACAATTTGCCTCTCGTAAATGTAATCATTCCCTGCACCTCCTTTCTTTGCTATCCATCATACAATTAGATTTGCTAGTTTCAAAATATTCTCCGATGAACATTTGTTCCTTTTCATACTGTTAAAATGACAGGTCTGTCCTATTCACAGCGGATTTCATAGAATAGGTTATAATAGATGAGGATGAAGTGATTTTTTGTTACAGATATGAACAAGTAGACAGTGTGAGAAAAAAACGATAGGCTAAAATAGGTACATAGTATGATGAACAGCATGTGATCATGTAGATGATCACTCAAAATAGTGACAGCATGTTTTGCTGAGAAAAGGGGAGCAGTGAATGTATAAATTAGTCGCAATTGATATGGATGGTACGTTATTAAATGATCAGCATATGGTGCCGGATGAGGTGTTTGAAGCCATTCAACAGGCGAAGGCAGAAGGCGTTAAAATTGTTTTATGTACAGGCCGGCCGATTGGCGGGGTGCATCGCTATTTAAAAGAGCTGCAGCTTGATCAAGAGGGGGATTATGTCATCGCCTATAATGGAGCGCTTGTACAAAACAGCCATACAAATGAAGTCGTATCAGAATTAACTTTATCCTATGATGATTTGACTTCTTTATATGAACTGAGCCGTCAGCTGGATACACCTATGCATTATTTCGATTCAGCTCATCTATACACACCAAATCGGGATATTAGTGAATACACGGTACTTGAATCGTACTTAACGAAATTGCCGCTCAAGTATTTACCTGTCGAAGAGGCAGACCCATCCATGAGACTTCCGAAGATGATGTATATTGATCAGCCGGAACGTTTGGAAAAGACGATACAAGCCATTCCATCTGAAGTGAAGGATCAGTACATGATGGTAAAAAGCACAGATTTCTTCCTAGAAATTCTTCATCCTGATGTGAGCAAAGGGAATGCTGTGAAGCTTCTAGCGCATGAACTGGGGATTTCTCGTGAAGAAGTGATGGCGATTGGTGACAATGGGAACGACGTGTCGATGCTAGAATTTGCGGGCTGTGGCGTTGCGATGGGAAATGCCATTGAAGATGTCAAAGCAGTTGCGGATGTTGTGACAAAATCCAATAACGAAGCAGGAGTAGCACATGTTCTGCATGAGCGAGTCATCGGAAAATAAAGAAAGAGCGGTCTACCAATGAGGTAGCCGCTTTTTTATATGTGTGAGAAAAAGTAAACAAGCATACGTCTGCTGTTCAAATTTGTTTTTTCGAGCATCGCCTTTACATGATCATGCACCGTATGAGGCGAGATAAATAACGTACTGGCAATTTCTTTTGTGGATTGTCCTTTTATTAAGCAGTCAAGGACGTTCATTTCTCTTTCTGTTAGCCGATATGTTTTCGCTATATAAGGAAGGATGTCACTTGTTTGAGCTCGTTTAATATGAATCATGACAGCCTCTTCCTGCCCGGCTGCTTGTGCTAAACGAAATGCTTGAAGAGAGAGAAAACGCCCTGTCGGCATTCTGGTGATGCTGACCGCTGTTTGGTCACCGCCGCCATATAAAAGCTTAGCACCTAATGCTCTAAACGGACGGGGCATGATGGCACCGTCATGAATTTGCTCAAAGGTTTGGAAGGTGTGGAGCCAATGAAGACCGGTTTCATTTCCATAAAGAAGATGGTAATCGTGTGAAAGAATGAGGAAGCCTTGGTGTTCCGCCGTTTCATCTTCTTCCGTTTCTCTTCTTTTAAAAAGTTCATCTCTCAGCTTGGCTGCGAGTGCTGGTGTTTGGCGACTAACCGCTTGTATATCTTGTTCATGAAAAGGTTCCTTCTCCTTTTTCCGATAAAGGCTGGCGATTCCCCAGCATTCACCTTGAATCACAAGGGCTGCCCGCAATTCATCTGCCCATCCGTTAGGCAACAAAATGTGCTGGTATCGACCACTATTGAGGTATTCTCCGCTTTGGACGAGACTGGCAACGTGGACAGGACCTTTCGCTAGATCTTCATGCTGGTGCACATCTTTTTTTAAATATTCATTTTGAAACAGCTCGTTATGTATGGCTTCAATCGGTTCATCTGTAAAAGAACCCGTCGAGAGGAGAGTAGCTGGATCAATGGTTGTGATACAGGCAGCATCAAAATCACAGATAGCAGCAAGTTCATCTCGAATGTTTTTTCTCAGCTGCTGAAAATGAGCGGCTGGATTGTTCATTTGATCTCCTCCTCAATATCCCCACTTTTAGGGATCGTTTTTTCTCATCTATCTTCTTACAATGAAGATAACATACCGTTAGTGTAAAGGGAACGAAGCAAAGCGGAAACTGGAGGAGAAGACATATGAGTGTAAATCAACATTGGCATGATCCTGTTGCTGAATCCTATGCGGCGACAATTGCACATAAAGTACCGGGCTATCATCTTTTGCATGAGCTGACAGTGGATAGAGTAGAAATCGAATTAATGGGAGCGGCTTCTCGCATGTTAACAGTCGGAGCAGGTGGGGGCGAAGAGATCATCAACATGCTTCAAAGAAATAAAGACTGGCATATCATAGGGGTTGATCCATCTCCAACCATGCTTGATATGGCCAAGCGCAGAGTGGCACAGCTTCATATGCAAGATCGCGTCACATGGTATGAGATGGCCTTAGACAAAGTGCCGGTTGAAAAGTTGTACGATGCAGCAGTAAGTTTGCTTGTCATTCATTTTGTAAAAGATCAGCTGACCTTTTTACAGGAGATCGCCCGCCGGCTTCAGCCAGGGGCGCCTCTCGTGCTGGCGTTTATTCAAGGAGACCCAGAAACGCCTGCATTTCAGCAGGAGCTTCATATGCTTTCTCTATTCATGAAGCGTCAAGGCTTGGGAAAGGAAGTGTTTACGTCCTTCCGAGAAAGGCTGGGTGTCACAACATATCCCGTGTCTGAAGAAAAGATGACAGCACAATTAACCGAAGCGGGATTTCAAGACATCAGACCTTATTTTCAAGCTGGCATGATCAAAGGGATTGTTTGTAAAAGAGGCAATAGAAAGGCGGTTGGAAAATGAGGTCAAAAGTGATGGTGATAGGCGGCTATGGACATGTGGGGCAGCAAATATGTCTTCAATTAAGTGACGTGTATCCAGGCCAAGTCTTTGCGGCTGGCCGAAGTTATGAGAAGGCTGAACAATTTGCACGCCAAACGAATGGGCGTGTACGTCCATTTCAGATAGACGTAAGACAACCAATGGATACGGACTGGATGGATGAAACGAAACTCGTGATCATGTGTCTTGATCAAGATGACACGTCATTTGCTGAAACATGCTTACGGTCAGGTATTGATTATCTCGATATTTCAGCAAAAGGAGCCTATATTGAGAAGCTAGCAAAGGTCCAGCAATCATTGAACGCAACGGCTGTGCTGAGCGTAGGTCTTGCACCTGGTCTCACCAATTTGCTTGCAGCGAAGGCGGCATCTATTCTGACCTCTGTGGAGCAAATTGATATTAGTATCATGCTTGGGTTAGGCGACCAGCATGGAAAAGCAGCTATTGAATGGACGCTTGATCATGTGCATACGGATTATGAGCTGACGAAGAATCATCAGCGAAAGAAAGTCAAAAGTTTTACTGGAGGGAAACGCATTGATTTTGGCAAAACGCTTGGAAAGCGGCAAGCCTATCAGTTTCCTTTCTCTGACCAGCAAACATTGCCTTCGACGCTCCATGTGCCTTCTGTGACAACAAGGCTCTGTTTTGATTCTCGCGCGGCGACACGTGCATTTGCTCTCACAAGGAAACTCGGAATGACGTCCCTTCTCACGATGCCGAAAATCAAGGAACGTGCCATTTCACTGATTCAATCTGCTCAAATGGGTACAGATCAATATGCAGTGAAAGTGGAAGCGGTAGGAATGAAGGGTAACGAAATTCATCAAGCAGCGCTTGGAATAAAAGGTCGCGATGAGTCTCAAGCAACGGCTCAAGTCGCAAGTGCTGTGGCACTGCATGTATTGAGCAAGCAGTTTCAGGCAGGTGTCTTTCATATCGAAGAATTATTTTCATTAGCGTATGAGAATGGTGATTTTGCGTTGGTGGATCAAAAAACGAACGAAAAGCACGCATTAGCATTGAGAGCCAGCCTTTTAACGGCATAAAAGAAAACGACAAAAGATACGCATCAGCTCAAAAGTACAGGTCAGTCATGTGGGCGCTTTATTCATAATCCGAAAACAACCGCTTGCTCTCCATGAAATGGCCGAGAGGTGGAAGAGATTTAATCAAGGGTTGTAGTCGGAACTGATATAATGGTTATATTGGGCAAATAAATCTCAAGTGGGTGTTTACAAGTGTTAGATACAGAACAAGATGTAGTGAAGAATTATATAGATTCACCCCAAAAATTGAAAAATTTATATAGACGAGTATTGTTCGTTGTCAGTCTATCGCAAATATTTGGAGGGGCTGGAATAGCTGCAGGAATTACGGTAGGTGCCATTTTAGCGCAACAAATGCTTGGAACTGAAGCCTATGCAGGAGTCCCAATCGCTTTATTTACTTTGGGGTCAGCTGGGTCAGCTTTCATTGTAGGAAAGCTTTCGCAACGTTATGGACGACGCATCGGTTTATCGACAGGTTTTGTTGCTGGAGGGCTCGGAGCAATTGGCGTTGTGCTGGCAGCTATGATGAATAGTGTCATTTTATTATTTGCATCGCTCTTCATTTACGGAGCAGGAACATCCACGAACTTACAAGCGCGTTATGCTGGGACGGACTTAGCGAATTCTAAACAGCGTGCAACTGCCATTAGTACAACAATGGTCATGACAACATTTGGAGCAGTAGCAGGTCCGAATTTAGTTGAAGTGATGGGTAAATTTGCAGTGTCCATTGGTGTTCCAGCACTTGCCGGTCCTTTTATTTTATCAGCAGTAGCATTTATTGTAGCTGGTCTTGTCCTTTTTATTCTGTTGCGTCCTGATCCATTAGACATTGCCCGAAGAATAGCAACTTACAAAGCAGAACATGGTCATGGAAATAAAGCAGATGCTGCTGATAAAAAAACAGATAAAAAAGGGCTTACAGTAGGTGCCACAGTGATGATCTTAACTCAAATTGTCATGGTGGCACTCATGACCATGACACCGGTGCATATGCAGCATCATGGTCATGGATTAGCCGAAGTGGGCATTGTGATTGGTTTTCATATAGGGGCCATGTATCTTCCTTCACCTATCACGGGTGTACTTGTAGATAAACTAGGACGAACAGCTATGAGCATAGCGTCGGGCATCACATTGTTACTTGCTGGTTTATTAGCAGCATTCGCACCAAGTGATTCAATGATTCTATTAATCATTGCTTTGTCTTTACTTGGATTGGGATGGAACTTTGGTTTAATTAGTGGTACTGCTCAAATAGTGGATTCTACAGATCCATCAACCCGGGCAAAAACCCAAGGAACACTCGATGTTTTTGTTGCGTTAGCAGGTGCTTCTGGCGGTGCCCTTTCAGGAATGGTCGTGGCGAATACGAGTTATGCTACATTATCTTTAAGCGGAGGAATTTTATCGTTAATTCTCATCCCTGTCATCGTTTGGTCTTTTAAAAGTAAAACATAATGCAGCTCCGTGCTCATCCATCACAAAAAAAGACATGCCTCCAATCATTGGAAAGCATGTCTTTTTTTGAATCTTCTATCAAAATACACAGAGCAACTGCACACATGTCTTCACAGGATGCTAGCTTTCTTATGATGCTGAGGACACATCTCCTTTTTTCTTGATACTGGCTTTAATGAGCTCAGTCAATGTGTCAGAGCCTTTTGTGGAAAGGTGAACACCATCTGGCTGAAAATAGGATGGCTGTCCGGTAGCGGCTGAATGCCAATCGACTAAGCTCACATTGTGATGTTGATTGGCCACACGCTCAATGACTGCATTCACATCATTTTCCCAAGATCTTGGAACGCGAGTGTTCACAAGAAAAATATGAGCCTTCGAGAAATGTTGAATGAATGAGGTCAAAGTCCCCTCTGTAAAATAACCATTTGTGCCAAGCTCAATAATAACAGAGGCATCAGCCTTGTTAAAAGAAGCATATTGAGGGGCGATGCGGATGGCTTCGTTCATTTGCCTTCCGACCCTTGCGTCAATGGTGATGGGTTCATAGGCCTTTTCTAAATTTGAAGCAATGTCTAACATGACGGAATCACCAATGGCAAGAACTTGGTTAAATTGTTTAGGATCCGCTGCTTTTTTCTCATGTTTGTCTTTCTTTTTCTTCACTTTTGATTCTGTCTGACCGCCTGCCTTTTGGGGCGCTGTCTTAATTTGTGTTACTTCCTTGGCATGTGGGGATGTATGAGACGAGCTAGACATGCCAATGGTAAATAAAATCAAAAGGACTGCGGCAATCCCAAGAAACACTTTGTTGGACATAGACCATTGCTTGATTCCTGTTTTCCAAATCGACCAAGAGGCAAAATAGTGTCTAAACCCGAGTTTACGAATCGGCTGTTCGATCAAACGATAGGAAGCCTCTGATATGAGTAGAATTGCGATGAGCTGCAATGTGACACGTCCTATGGAAGGCTGTCCAATCTCAATGACCGGTGTGGTCAGCACGATAATTGGATAATGCCATAAGTAGATGCCATAAGACCGCTTTCCGAGCCAAACGAGTGGTTGAAAAGACAGCCATTTCCCAATAAGACTGGCAGGATGGCAGACACACGCAATTAAGATCGCTGCATTCAAACAGAATAAAAGCATACCGCCTTGGTAGAGAAAGCCGTCAAATTCGTCGACTGCATAAACACATAAGAGGAAAATGACCATCGAACCGAATCCGGCTATTTGTAACATACGTCTGCCGACAGGAAGTAACTTTCTGCTGGAAAGTCTGTGCATGGGCCAGACAAATGCAAGACTGCACCCGATGAGGAGTGCAAACGCACGTGTGTCTGTTCCATAATAGATCCTGCTTGGGTCAGTATCCGGTGAATAGAGAATGGCCATCCATAACGCAGATACAAGTGCCAGACCAAAGGTGATCATAGGAAGATGGGATCTATTTTTCACCCATTTCAGTCCAGCAATCAACAGTACAGGCCAAATGAGATAAAATTGCTCTTCAATCGCCAAAGACCATAAATTTTTTAGTGGAGATACAGCATTGAAGCTGTCAAAGTAAGAGAGCTGATGAAAAATATACCACCAGTTACTCACATAAAAAAAGGACGATAAGGCATCGCCACGAATGGACATTAATGCATTTGAACCAGCAATGGCGCACCAGCTGACGATTAAAAAAATCATGACGTAGGCAGCTGGAAGCAGCCTTCTGATGCGGCCCATCCAAAAAGGCAGAAGCTCTTGATAGCCCAAATCCTGCTTATGCAGCAAGATGGTTGTAATCAAGTAACCAGAAATCACAAAAAACAAATCAACGCCAAGAAACCCGCCGCTTGCGGGTTCAATATGTAAGTGATAAGCAATGACCGCCAATACGGCAACAGCTCTCAGCCCATCTAATCCTAATATGTAACGTAAACGGTTTTCCTTGCTGTTCATGAAAAAGAATCCCCCATCAATGTCAAACGCGTCTTTTTTGTTGTCACTCCAAAAGAACAACGATTCTTTTATTTTATATAAGATTAGACGAATCAGCATTACATTTTGTTGGCGAATTTCTGTCTTTTTTAAAATTTTTTTATATGAAGAATTATTCTAAGGCTTGAGGGATTCTTATTTTTATACTCAAACCGAAAATCCCTGTCATAATAAAAGAAGAAGGAAAGGGGATGTGTTGAATGAGAACGATTGAAAATGATCTGTTATTGGTTCAAATCAATGAGAGAGGTGCCGAGGTGAGAGAGGTGCTTCATAAAGAAAGTGGACGTCAATATATGTGGTCTGGTGACCCTGCTTATTGGGGCAGGGTGTCGCCCGTCTTATTTCCGATTGTCGGACGGTTGAAGGATGATCAATACAAGATAGACGATCAAACGTATCAACTCTCGCAGCATGGATTTTTGCGTGATGTTGATTTTGAACTATTTGAAGAAGCAAAAGATCAGGTGATTTTTCAATATCAATCAAATGGCCGTCACACGTCACAATATCCGTATGAATTTACAGCGCGCATCAGTTATGCACTGTCGGAAAATGGACTAACGATTTCCTGGGAAATTGTTCATGAAGGAGATGGCACGATGTATTTCTCGATTGGTGGGCATCCGGCATTTCATGTCCCGCTTGTTGAAGGCGAGCAGACAGCTGATTATTCACTCACATTGATCCCTTCCACCGAACATGATCCAATTCAATATGAACTTCATGATTCACTTGTGAGAGAGAAGAAGAAAGGTGTTGAGTTTGAGTCGATTCAACTTCGCCCAGAACTTTTTCAGAACGATGCAATGATCTTTAGTCATATTGAGCAAGTATCATTGACTTCTCAAGCAGGTCACGGCGTTGAGGTCGATCTCAGTGGTTTTCCGTTCGTTGGTATTTGGTCTCCATATGATCAAGAAAAGGGAACAATGGCTCCTTTTGTTTGTATTGAGCCTTGGTATGGGATCGCTGATATGGAAGGGACAAACGGGCAGTATAAGGAGAAATTCGGCATTCAAACCTTAGAGAAGCAAGAGACCTTTCACGCAGCTTACACCATTTTCTTTAAATGAACATTTGTGCATGGTGAAGTGAACAATTTGTTATGATAGAGGAAAAAAGGAGGCGTACGAATGGATCGGGACAAACAGCAATTAAGTATTGAAGCAGCAAGGCTCTATTACTTATCTGATTACAGTCAGCAGGAAATCGCCAAGCAGCTTGACCTGTCGAGGCCAACGGTGTCTCGTCTGCTTCAGTATGCGAAGGAAAAAGGGTACGTCCAAATTACAGTGATGGACCCATTTGAGGATTTAAATGAGCTGTCCTTATTGCTGAAAGAAAAATATGATCTGCTCGAGGCTCATGTGGTATTTTCGCCAAAGGACGATTATCCAACGATTACGGATTACTTGAGCCGGTTTGGTGCAGATTATCTTCAAAATACGGTGAAAGACGGCGATATCGTTGGAGTGAGCTGGGGCACCACGATGTATCAAATTGCTCAAAAGATGCAACCTAAACAGGTAAAAGGGGTAGAAGTGGTTCAGCTGAAAGGTGGAATCAGCCATTCACATGTGAATACATATTCTGCGGAAACGATTCAGCTGTTTGCATCAGCTTTTCAAACGGCACCACGCTATTTGCCACTGCCTGTTGTGTTCGATAGTGCCGCCGTTAAAGAGATGGTCGAACAGGACAGACATATTCAGCGCATTATTGAAATGGGCAAACAGGCAAATATCGCTGTGTTTACTGTTGGGACGGTAAGAGATGAGGCGCTTTTGTTTAGACTCGGTTATTTCCGTGAAGAAGAAAAGGCGCTGCTCAAGACATCCAGTGTCGGAGATATCTGTTCGCGTTTTTATGATCAAGAAGGACGCATTTGCAGTGAAGCGATTAATAATCGCACAATCGGTGTGGAGCTGGATGATTTGAGAACAAAAGAGCGCTCCATTCTTGTTGCTGGTGGACATCGAAAGGTTGCCTCTATCCATGGGGCGCTGAGAGGAAAATATGCGAACGTATTGATGATCGATCAGCACACAGCAAGAGCTCTTTTAAATGTCACAAAATAGATGAACAAAATTTCATAACTATATTTACAATTGTTCAATAGTCATTTAAGATGAAAGTATCATATTTAAAAGGAAGTGTGAATCATGACAATAGCAAAGCTCATTGATCATACAGCACTAAAACCAGATACATCTAAAGCTGCGATCATGCAGTTACTAGAAGAAGCAAAGACATATCAATTTGCTTCCGTTTGTGTGAACCCAACTTGGGTATCTCTTGCGGCGAAAGAACTAGAAGGAACAGGCGTTGATGTATGTACAGTCATCGGTTTCCCGTTAGGTGCAAACACAACAGCAGTGAAAGCATTTGAAACAAAGGATGCCATTGAAAACGGTGCAACTGAAGTGGACATGGTCATCAATATTGCGGCATTGAAAGATGGCGAATATGATGCAGTTGAACAAGATATTCGTGCCGTTGTAGACGCAGCAAAAGGCAAAGCCTTAGTGAAAGTCATCATTGAAACTTGTCTACTCACGGATGAAGAGAAAGTACAAGCTTGTGAACTTTCTGTAAAAGCTGGCGCTGATTTCGTCAAAACATCGACTGGATTTAGTACAGGCGGTGCAACAGCTGAGGACATCGCATTAATGCGTAAAACAGTTGGACCTGACATCGGTGTCAAAGCATCAGGCGGCGTGAGAACAAAAGAAGACGTAGAAGCGATGACAGCTGCAGGCGCAACCCGTATTGGTGCCAGTGCAGGCGTTTCCATTATTAAAGGGGATCAATCAGCTCCTTCTAAAGACTATTAATTCATACGATCCTATGGTAGGATAACAATCATGACTCATTAGATGATGAAAAAGTCATATGCGGAAGGGTCTCATTTCTGGGATTTTCTTCCGCAATTTGTTTGCGAAATAGGGTTTGTTCCATACAAGCACATTAATGTAAACGAATTCATTCAAGGAGGAAAAACATGAAATACGTCATTGGTATTATCGGTTTGCTGGTGATTCTCGCCATTGCATGGCTGGCAAGTAACGGGAAAAAGCGAGTGAAATTCCGTCCAGTCATTGTCATGATTGTACTGCAATTTATTTTAGGTTATATTCTGCTCAATACAGGTGTTGGGAACTTCCTAGTCGGGGGCTTTGCAAAAGGATTCCAAATGCTTCTAGGCTATGCTGGTGAAGGGATCAACTTCGTATTTGGCGGTTTAATGAATGATAATGCGTCAACTTTCTTTATCAATGTCTTGCTGCCGATCGTCTTCATTTCTGCCTTGATTGGTATCCTGCAGCATTGGCGTATCCTTCCGCTGATCGTACGCGGAATTGGGTATTTGCTTAGTAAAGTCAATGGAATGGGGAAACTAGAATCTTACAACGCCGTAGCGTCAGCGATTTTAGGTCAATCCGAAGTGTTCATTTCCATTAAGAAACAGCTTGGATTATTACCTCAACAGCGTCTTTATACATTGTGTGCATCTGCGATGTCGACTGTATCAATGTCCATTGTCGGTGCGTATATGCAAATGATTAAACCGGAGTACGTTGTTACAGCACTTGTGCTGAACCTATTTGGTGGATTTATTATTGCGTCTATCATCAATCCATATGAAGTGTCTAAAGACGAAGACATGCTTGAAGTCGTAGAAGAAGAAAGACAATCTTTCTTCGAAATGCTCGGCGAATACATTATGGATGGTTTCAAAGTAGCCATTGTTGTGGCTGCGATGTTGATTGGATTCGTTGCATTAATTGCGATGATTAATGGTATTTTCACAGCTGCCATCGGTGTTTCTTTCCAAGATGTACTTGGATATGTGTTTGCACCATTTGCTTTCCTTGTTGGTGTACCTTGGAGTGAAGCGGTACAAGCAGGAAGTATTATGGCGACTAAAATGGTATCTAACGAATTTGTAGCGATGCTTGCTCTATCTGGCGACGGTCTTCATTTCACTGCTCGTACAGAAGCGATCATTTCTGTATTCCTTGTGTCATTTGCGAACTTCTCGTCTATCGGTATCATTGCTGGAGCAGTGAAAGGCTTAAATGAAAAACAAGGAAACGTTGTCGCACGCTTTGGATTAAAGCTGTTATTCGGTGCAACACTCGTCAGCTTCTTAACAGCAGGCGTTGTCGGTTTGATTTACTAAACTAAAAAAGGAATGGTGAAAACAATGAGAATGGTAGATATCATTGCGAAAAAACGTGACGGAAAAGAATTATCTTCAGAGGAAATTTCTTTCTTTGTCAAAGGTTATACGGACGGAACAATTCCTGACTACCAAGCAAGTGCCTTGGCGATGGCGATTTTCTTCCAAGATATGACGGACCAAGAACGTGCAGATTTAACACTCGCTATGGCAAACTCAGGGGACACAATTGACCTGTCTGCTATCGACGGCATTAAAGTAGACAAGCATTCAACAGGCGGTGTAGGCGATACAACAACGCTTGTACTCGCTCCTCTTGTTGCAGCACTTGATGTACCTGTTGCAAAAATGTCTGGGCGTGGTCTTGGACATACGGGTGGAACTGTCGACAAGCTAGAGGCAGTCAAAGGTTTCCACGTTGAAATTACAAAAGACGAGTTCATCGAGCTGGTGAACCGTCATAAAGTAGCGGTCATTGGACAATCAGGCAACCTGACACCTGCTGATAAAAAACTGTATGCCCTTCGTGATGTAACAGGGACTGTTAACTCAATCCCGCTCATTGCAAGCTCGATTATGAGTAAGAAAATCGCTGCTGGCGCAGATGCAATCGTATTAGATGTGAAAACAGGTGCAGGTGCTTTCATGAAAACACCTGAAGACTCTGAGAAGCTTGCAAAAGCAATGGTTCGTATCGGAAATAATGTTGGCAGACAAACGATGGCTGTCATCTCAGACATGTCTCAGCCGCTAGGATTAGCGATTGGAAATTCCCTTGAAGTGAAAGAGGCGATTGACACGCTTAAAGGCGAAGGCCCTGAAGACTTAAACGAGCTTGTGCTCACATTAGGAAGTCAAATGGTCGTTCTTGCGAAAAAAGCAGAGACACTTGATGAAGCAAGAGAAAAGCTAATTGAAGTCATGAAAAACGGCAAAGCACTTGAGAAATTCAAGGAATTTTTAGAAAACCAAGGTGGAGACGGCTCGATTGTAGATCAACCGGAAAAACTGCCACAAGCACCTTATCAAATCGAAGTGCCGGCAAAAGAATCAGGTGTGATCGCTGAAATCGTCGCAGACGAAATCGGTGTTGCAGCGATGATTCTTGGAGCAGGACGCGCAACAAAAGAAGACGATATCGACCTATCTGTTGGCATCATGCTTAACAAAAAAGTAGGCGATCGTGTAGAAAAAGGCGAATCTCTCGTGACGCTGCATGCAAATCGTGAAGATGTTGCGAATGTCATGGAGAAAATTTATGACAACATCCGCATCGCTGACCATGCCGATGCTCCGACTTTGATTCATACAGTGATTACAGAATAAAGTGAAAAAGACAAAAGTGAAGAATCGCTTTTGTCTTTTTTTATGTAAATTTTAGGTAGTGCTTCTTCTAGATATGATAAGTTAGATGAGTGGGAGGGGATAAACCATGAGAATGCTCAAACTCATTCTCTTTATTTTTGTTGTCTTGATGATCATTGGATTTATCAGCTACTATGTGGGACCAACAACAACACCAAGTTCTTAAGACGAGCAAAAGCTCGTCCCAGCGTGAAGACAAACCCTCGCATTCGGTGTCAGTCCTGCGCGCTGGTGCTCACGAATGTCAAATTCGTTCCGCTCCATTGCTCGTCCTTCCTAGACTGCAAAGGTTTTCTTTCACGCTGAAAAGAAGACAAAGGGCTAAAATAAACTACATTTTAGCCCTTTGTCTACGGTCTGAGACGAGCAAAAGCTCGTCTTTTTTGATTGAAATAAAAAATTTCACTTTATGAAACAAACCTCTTGCAATCATGAAACAATGGGTGTATATTAGTTGACGAGTCAATGATTGATATATCAACTAATTGATCTGAATAGAAAAGAGGGGATGGCATTGACTGCATTTTGCTCTGAAGAAGCAGAGGTATTATATCGTTTGCAGTGTGTGAACCGTATGATGGGCGTGAAGTTCGAAGCATGCACGGGCATCAGCCAATCAAGACTAGAGTTGCTATCACTGTTATTTCAAGCAGACGAAATCAGCCAGTCAGATTTGCAGAAAAAAGTAAATATTGATAGTGCGGCTGTGACGCGTCACTTAAAACAGTTAGAAACAAAAGGAATGGTCACGCGCAGAAGAAAGCCAGAAGATAATCGAGTCACGCTTGTTCGTCTGACAGAAGAAGGCAGAACAAGAATCGAAGCTTCTAAAAAAGAAAAAGAACGATTTATCTCAGAAATGCTTGAAAACGTAAGTGACGAAGAACGAAAGCTTCTCACTGATGTGCTCATCCGAATACAACAAAACATCGAAAAGATTCAAACAACCTAAAGGAGTGTTTCAACATGGCTACAACATTAAAAACAAACGATTTTATGGAAATTATGAAAGGACGCCGCTCCATTCGTAACTATGATCCAGCAGTGAAAATTAGCAAAGAAGAAATGACGGAGATTTTAGAAGAGGCAACAACAGCACCATCATCAGTGAATGCTCAGCCTTGGCGCTTCATGGTCATTGACAGCCCAGAAGGAAAAGAAAAGCTTGCACCACTCGCAAAATTCAACCAAACACAAGTAGCTACATCATCAGCTGTCATCGCTGTGTTTGCAGATATGAAAAACAATGAATACTTAGAAGAAATTTATTCAAAAGCAGTAGAAAATGGCTACATGCCGCAGGAAGTAAAAGAAAGACAAATTGCTGCATTAACTGCACATTTTGAAGCTCTTCCAGAGCAAGTGAATCGTGAAACGATCTTAATTGACGGTGGACTTGTGTCAATGCAACTGATGCTTGCTGCTCGTGCGCATGGCTATGATACAAACCCAATTGGCGGATATGACAAAGAAGTCATCGCTGAAACATTCGGCTGGGATAAAGAGCGCTATGTACCAGTTATGCTTCTATCCATTGGGAAAGCGGCTGACGAAGGTTATGCTTCTTACCGTTTACCGATCGATCGCATCACAGAGTGGAAATAATTTTTAAAAAAAGGGAGACGATCATATGATTATTATTCATGCAGGGATGACCATTCATCCAGAGAAAGAAAACGTATTTCTAGAAGAAATCAACGGTTTAATGAAAGCTTCACAGGAAGAAGCAGGCAATGTGTCCTACAAGCTTTTCAAGGATACAGAGAAAGAAAACACCTTTTTAATGGTAGAAGTGTGGAAAGATGAAGCAGCGGTTCAAAGCCATAATGCAAGTGCACATTTCCAAGCTTTCGTCGCAAAGGCAAAAGAATTTTTAGCCGCTCCACTTGATGTTGTTGCATATCAAGGAGAGCAGCTTTCATAGAAAAACAACAAACACCCTAGGCATTTATAGCCTAGGGTTCTTTTATTTTCGACAATTCGTTCCACCTATTTCAATCTCGTATTGTGCATTTTCCACAAAGTTTCTGAAAATAAAATGTTTTTCGACTTAAGTATATTGGAATATGCTAGAATTAGATATTATTTATTACCAAATTAGGGAGGAACCAATATGAAAAAAGGGAAATGGACGAGCATCGCACTAACAGCTGTCCTCAGTTTAGGCACATTGACAGCTTTCAGCACCCCTCTATCTGCCCACACCTCAGAAAAGTCAACATCCTCAGATGGTGGTCATTATTCAGGTATTCCATTCGACGCAAGTGTTGTCAATGAAGACCGCCTCATCAAAGCCTTGAAAAAACAAGGAAAGATCAAAAAGAATGCCAATGAGGCAGAAACCCAAAAAGCATTAAAGAACTACTTAAAGAAAAAAGAAGAAGCAGCGATGAAACAAAGCGCAAGTACCTTAACAGAAGAACCTGAATTCCTAAAAGAATACAAACAAAATGTACATAATAAACTAGCCAAAAAGAAAAAGTTAAAGAAGCATAAAGGAAAAGAAGGCAATCAAGTAAAGCCGGTGAAAAAGGAAAAATATAAAGGCGACGTCCGTAATGATAAAGTTTTGGTATTATTAGTAGATTTTAAAGATTATAAGCATAATAGTATTAAAAAAGAAGAGACTGATATGTACTATGACAAGTACGATCAGCAGCATTACCAAGATATGCTTTTCGGAAAAAATGGCTACATCGGTCCAGATGGTAAAAGAAAAGTATCTATGAAGCAGTATTATGAAAAGCAGTCCGGTGGAAGCTACACGATTAGTGGAACAGTAGCTGGATGGTATACAGCCAAGCATGAAGCAGCATATTATGGCGGGAACGTACCAGACGAATCAGGCAGTGACGGCAGACCGCGCGAATTGGTGAAAGAAGCCCTCGAAGCAGCGGCAAAGGATCCAAACATTGACCTTGGTGAATATGATCAATGGGACCGCTATGATATGGATGGGGACGGTGTTTATAATGAGCCGGACGGTATCATTGACCACCTCATGGTTGTACACGCTGGCGTAGGTGAAGAAGCTGGCGGCGGACAGCTTGGCTCTGACGCGATTTGGTCGCATCGCTGGTCACTTGGTGATGTATTTGAGATTCCAAACACTGAATCAGAAGTGGGTCAAGGCGGAAAGTTAGGCGCTCTAGATTATACGATTGAGCCTGAAGATGGCGCAGCAGGCGTGTTCACACATGAATTTGGACATGATCTTGGTCTGCCTGATGAATACGATACACAATACACAGGCAGAGGAGAGCCCGTTTCTTATTGGTCTATCATGTCAAGCGGAAGCTGGGCAGGTAAAGTACCTGGTACGGAACCAACAGGTTTTAGTCCATATGCAAAAGAAATGCTTCAAAACTTGCATGGCGGCAACTGGCTTTCTGGAAAAACCATTGATGGTAAGACATTAACAAAAAGCAAAACAGTTTTAATCGATGAAGCAGCAACAAAAGGAACCAACCATGATGCGGTTCGAGTCGATTTGCCAGATAAAGAGATTGTGGTCACTCAGCCTGCACAAGGGCAATATTCATACTTCAGCGGAACAGGTGACAATTTGAATGCTACCATGACGACATCAGGGATTGATTTGTCGAAGGGAAGCAAAGCCGAGCTTACGTTTAAAGCATGGTACGATATCGAAGAAGATTATGACTATGCGTATGTAGAAGTTCGTGAAACTGGGACAGACAAATGGACAACCATTGCTGGTAATATTACGAATGATCGAAATGAGGCAGGAGCGAATGAAGGCAATGGCATCGATGGGAAATCAGATGGATGGGTAGATGCATCTTTTGACCTTTCTGCTTATGCAGGGAAGAAGATCGATCTGCAATTCCGCTATACAACCGATGCAGGATATTCACTGCCAGGTTTATTTGTAGATGATCTAAAGGTTACAGCAGATGGAGCAAAAGTGTGGTCAGATGATGCCGAGGGAACGTCCACGTTCACTTTTAACGGATTCTCTCAATCTAATGGAAAACAATATGCCGCTCAGTATTATTTACTAGAATGGCGCTCTTATGCTGATGTCGATAAAGGCTTAAAGCATATCAAACGAGGAGCAAGTCTGATGAGCTATAATAACGGTTTGGTCGTGTGGTACGTCGATCAATCGTACAGTGATAACTGGGTTGGAAAACATCCAGGGAACGGCTTCCTTGGAGTCGTAGATGCAGATCAACAAGTGTTGAAATGGAGTGACGGCTCTATTGCAGCGACAGGTTTCCAAGTACATGATGCAGCATTCTCTTTGAATCCAAGCACCAAGCTGAATATTGATTATACAGCGACAACAGGCTTAACCTTAGAGGATCGCTATATCCGCCCAACGCGTACATTTAGTGATAAAAAGAACTATGTGAATCCAAATAACCCGGATGCAGGACGTGATGTGCCAACATACGGCCTATCCTTTAAAGTCGTCGGACAAAGTAAGGACCGTTCTGTTGGAAAGGTATTAATTTCTAAAAGCAACTAAACAAAAAGCCGGATTCTATCCATGAATCCGGCTTTTTGATACGTTAAGACATGGATTTTTAGCGTATGACTCGTCTTTGATCGAATGTTTGTTCTTTTTTATTTTGATATCCGAATGAAACCATTATATAATAGAGATTGGAAGGTTTTTCTTTCATTCAATGTTCTTTTTAGTTGTTAAAAAACCAAGAAAGGATGAGCGTTACCAATGAGTTGTGTCACTGCCAAGCAATTAAAGGTGATTCGAGGGACGATGCAGACTTTTTGCAGCCATTTAGAGTATGATGGCCACGGTAAGCTTCATATTAATACCATCATGGCTTTTATTAAAAAGGAATTTGGTGTAAGAAAAATGAAGGACATTCCACAAAGTCGTTTTCATGAGGCGTTAGAGCTGATCCAAGACTTTGATTTATACACGGACAAAATACAAATACGAGACCGTCTATCAGAAAGGAATTCACTAAATTGAATATTTTAGCAATGATTTTAGTAGGAATTGTCGCTTTAGAGCACATTGTCATCATGTTACTAGAAATGTTTTTTATGGAATCAAAAATGGCGAAAAGATCTTTCAATCTGCCTGAACACTTACAAAAGGATCCAAATGTGAAAGTGATGTTTGCTAATCAAGGGCTATACAATGGCTTTCTAGCTGCTGGACTCATTTGGGGGCTCATTCTTGGTTCGAATACCGTAGGATATATGATTCAGCTATTTTTCGTTCTTTGTGTGTTCATCGCAGCAGTATTTGGCGGGGTGACGTCTAATAAATCGATTATCATCAAACAAGGGTTACCAGCTTTTCTTGCATTAATTGCACTTATCCTGGCTATATAATCCTATCAGCGTGATAGAAAACCTTTGCAGTTTAGGAAGGACGAGCATCGGAGCGAATTTGACATGGGTGAGCACCGAAGCGCAGGACTGACACCGAATGCGAGGGTTTGTCTACACAGTAAAGCCGCCCCAGAGGGCGGCTTTTATCTTTTACGCATTCCCATCAAACGAATAATGGACGTAAGACAAAGGGCAACAGCGACAGCCAATATGATTTTTCCATACATGACGCCCGTAAGATTCATTAAAAAGACAGCCAATATGATACAGAGCGTGATGATAATCATCACAATCGAATAGGTTTTCATCTCTTTTTCCACTCCTTTTAAATTCCCTCTAGCGCAAGAGGTCTGTCAATTGTTTCTCATATTATATCATTTCATCACAATTTTACATGAAATTCCCTGTCAATAGAATGTGACAGAATGATTAGATTTGAAGTGAGGCTATATTTTTTAAAAAATCGGGTATAACATAAAGAGTTGTATCCAAGTCTGATTGCTTGATATTTAATTGTGCAAAATATAAAATAGCCACATGATAAATAGAAAGGATGATAAAGTTGAGCAAGAACGTTTTATTAGTATCAACAAGCAGCTCAGAAATGAACGGACACCCAACAGGCTTATGGCTAGAAGAATTGGCCGAGCCATTTCATATTTTTAAAGAAAATGGACTCAACGTGCAAATCGTTTCAATAAAAGGTGGAACAGTACCGATCGATAAAAATTCAATTCCTGAAGGAGTTCCAGCACAATATCAAGATGTGTATGAATTACTTCAAGACACAAAGGCACTGACAGATGTAAACCCAGCTGAGTATGATGGCATTTTCTTTGCTGGAGGACATGGCCCAATGATCGACTTTGCATCCAATCAATTGGTTGCCGATGCGATCTTAGCGATTTCAGACAAAAATGGAGCCGTTGGGGCAGTTTGCCATGGCGTTTCTGCCTTTGTTGATGTGAAGGATCGTGATGGAAAATCATTTATCGACGGCAAGAAAATAACAGGATTCACAAATGAGGAAGAAGATGCTGTTCAGCTGACATCTAAAGTTCCATTTTTATTGGAAACAAAACTTCGCGAGCAAGGGGCAGCATTTGAAAAAGGCGATGCATTTGCGCCATTCGCTGTTGTAGATGGACAAATCATTACTGGACAAAATCCAGGATCAAGTGCAGAAACAGCACGCTTATTTGTCAAAACCATTGCATAAATCATCAAAAAAACCAGTCGTGACTCATACGGCTGGTTTTTTGTTATAAAAATTTCCTAAAAAAGTCCAAAACAAGTATTAGAAAAATGGTAAAATAATCACAGGGTAAAAAACCCAAATTAGGGAAAAGGGGATGTTCCTGTGAGAGCATTTTATGTCAAAATCACCGCCGCCTTACTGTCTATTTTATTGGTCACAACAGGTTTATTTTCACCAGCAATCAATGCAGAAGATGCACCAAAATCAAGTGAAAAAGTATCGCCACTGACTGAAAAAGCCATTCAGCAAGTGCAAGAGTCGTTTGAAAAGCAAGATAAAGGGACTGCGGTTCAACAGAAGGAAGTAAAAAAATCATTTAAAGTAGATAAGAAAAAAGGAATAAGTATTAAACGAAAAGCGGCTGCAGATGGAAAGATGCGTACGTCTGCCGTTCGCTCTATTGATGGACTAGCCATTAATCAATCGGCAGTTTTAAACGAGGAAGATCCAGTTGATTTATGGTTCTTAAGTACATCGTCCCCTCAGGCGCTCATCAGCCGGATTACCTCTCCAAATGCTGATTATTTCGTTCAGTTATTTGTTATTGATTATGAAGAAGGACAAGCTTATCCAACGGATCTGATTCAACCAGCAGGCAGTCTGCTTGCGTTAAGCAATTTACCAGCGGGTGATTATGCGTTTGGTATTACTAGCGGTGGAGACTTTGGAGACTCATATACATTACAGGTGAACGCAAAAAACCCACCAAATTTCACAGGTGCTGAATCCCTATCATCAACATTGCAATACTTTGTTGCTGCGTATGCCAATGGGGATGTTTTCGCAAATGGTACAAAAGTGTATAACAAACAATCTAAGACCGCCGATTATAAATGGGAGCGTGTATTTTATTTCTCATATGATGGAAAATATCAACAGAGAACGCATTCTGTTGACAGTGTAAAAGTGAAAAGTATTTCGGCACCAGTATCGTACTCTGCTCCATATGCGAGTTCCTCTGAGGCCATTCTTGTATACTTAGATGTGGAGACATTATTTATGTATCATGAATCATCGTTTGCTAGTGGGCAGTACTACCATAGCAGCTTTGTTGATACTCTCGGAAAGACAACGCCAAGGCGTTTAGACATTGATGACCTGACAAATTACGGAGATCATATTTTGGCTGTTGATTTAAAGACAGGAAAGCCAATTGATTTCTTCAGTGTCCTTAATTTCTACTATGCAGCAGGGATCGAGAAGCTGCCAACGATCAATACATTGAATTAAGATCGGCGGTTGACATCAAATCGCCACATGTGTAGAGTAAAGATAATTAAATGACAAAAGTCCACTAGGGGAGTCATGTATGACTGAGACAAGAGGAAATCTTGGACCCTTTGAACCTGATCTAGTTTGTACTAGCGGAGGGAAGTGGAGCTGGACCTTGTCTTATTCATGATTGAATCGATAAGAAGGCCGCTCCATTTGGGGTGGCTTTTTCATTTATTCAACTGAAAAAGAGGAGGCTTTTTTTATGACATTTTCAATGCAATTAAGGCAAGAAGCAGAACCATTATTTGAAGCGATTTATCAGCATCCGTTTGTGAGAGGACTAGCAGCAGGAGAACTCGAAAAGGAACAGATCATTCATTATGTCAAACAGGATGCAGAATATTTAAATGCCTTTATTAAAATTTATGCGGCAGCCATTAGCAGATGTACAGACAGAGAGGACATTACCTTTTTCCATCAACAAATGGCTTTTGTCCTTGATAGTGAGACACATCCTCATCAAAACCTTTGCCGAGTGGCAGGTGTCGCTTATGATGAACTGCAAGGTGCATCTTTGGCGCCAAGTGCTCATCACTATATTCATCACATGCTGCAAGTCGCCGAGGAAGGGACGCTAGGAGAAATCATTGCGGTTTTGCTCCCTTGCCCTTGGACCTATTGGGAAATAGGCAAACGAATGCTCAGAGATGTAGAGCCCGATCCTGCCCATCCATTCTATGAGTGGATCACGTTTTATGGCGGGTTAACGGACTCTGTTACAGTGGAGCTTTGCAAACGGCTTGATCAGTGGGCGGAAGAAGCAAGTGAGAAGGAAAAGAAGAAAATGAAACAGCACTTCATCTTAAGCTGTCAGCTTGAGTATAAATTCTGGGACATGGCCTTTACTGTCGAAGAGTGGCCTGTCCAAATGGAGGTGCATTCTTCATGACATGGAAGATGAAAGAAGTCGTTCTTGCTGTCATTTTATCAGTGGCATGCGGAGTTATCTATTTAGGGTGGTCGACGCTTTATTTACCGATTACAGCCCTTGTCGGTCCAGCAGGAGGCAACATCATGTTCGGAATTTGGGTCATTGCCAGTCCAATCGTTGCTTACATTATCCAAAAGCCAGGAGCTGCCCTCATCGCAGAAACAGCTGCCGCCGCCGTGGAATTACTGACAGGCAGCCACTTCGGTCTTTCTGCGCTTTTGATTGGTGTATGCCAAGGACTTGGAGCAGAAATCGCCTTCGCTCTATTTGGCTATAAGCGATATCGTATGTGGACACTCATGTTGTCTGGTGCCTTTGCAGCAGTAGGGGCAATGGCATATAGCCTCATTGCCAATGGATTCGGCTATTACACGCCTCAAGTGTTACTCATGACACTTGTCACTCAAGTCATCAGCGGTATGTTACTCGGCGGTTGCTTGGCAAAGGTTGTGGTGGATGCTTTATCTAAAACGGGTGTGCTGAATCAATATGCCATCATGAAAGAAAAACGAAGTAAGGGTGACCAGCATGGATTCATTTCTCGCGTGCAGTAATCTCACTGTCCGTTTTTATGAACAGGCGAATCCCGTTCTTCATCAAGTATCTCTTTCTATTCAAAAGGGGGAAAAGGTGCTGATATTAGGACCAAGTGGAAGCGGGAAATCTACGCTGATTTCTGTGCTTGCTGGTATTATTCCAGAGCATATGGAAGCTGAAGTACAGGGAGAAGTGATGCGGCAAAGGCATACTGGTGTCATGTTTCAAGACCCAGATTCGCAGTTTTGTATGCACCGAGTCAATGAAGAAATTGCGTTTAGCTTAGAGAATCGATCTGTCCCTCGAGAACAAATGGATGACATGATTCAACATCTCATGAAAAAGGTACAGCTGGATGTTGACCCAAATACAGATATTCATACCTTATCTGGCGGAATGAAGCAGCGGTTGGCGCTTGCTTGTTTACTAGCATTAGAGCCAGATGTCCTGTTCTTTGATGAACCGACTGCACAGCTTGATCCAGCAGGAAGAATGGAGATATTTCAATTGCTTCAGCAGCTTTCGGCTGAACAGAATCAGACGATGATTTTTGTGGAGCATGTGTTAGACGGTGTCATCGAGTGGATGGATCGGGTGATCTTGTTAGATCTTCAAGGCTGTATTATAGCAGATGGAACGCCAAAAGACGTGATGAACACATTTGAGGGAGAAATGAAAGAAGCCGGCATTTGGCGTCCGAAAATATTTCCCGATAAATGGTCCACTATCGTACAAGATCCGTTTCATCCACTGAGTCAAACACTCTTGCAAACCTTTGAGGCGAGAAAAGAACGTCATGAGACATCAACAAATCGAGAGACAATCATTCGCACAGATCATCTACAATTAAGCTACGGGAAAAAAAGCATTATAGATGACCTGCACCTTGATATAAAAGCAGGAGATTGGGTTGCGATCATCGGTGAAAATGGAAGCGGAAAAAGTACGTTTCTTAAACATGTCATCCGTTTAGAACCAATAAAGAAAGGTCACATTTTTTTAAAAGGAAAACACCTGAAAAAGTGGTCTGACCGAACATTATATGAAAAAGCAGGCTTTGTATTTCAAAATCCAGAACTTCAATTTATACAGGACACAGTGTTTGATGAAATCGCATTTGGTGGGAGACAGCGAAATTGGCCAGAGTCTGTGGTGCAAGAAAAAACGAATCAGCTATTGGCAGAGTTCGGTCTAGAGAAGCATAGAGACGCGCATCCTTTCACCTTAAGCTTAGGACAAAAAAGAAGATTAAGTGTTGCCACGATGCTTCTTTTTGATCAGGATGTACTCATTTTAGATGAGCCGACCTTCGGGCAGGATGAGAAAACGGCGAGGGAGTTAATCCGGCGTTTAAAAGAACGTCAACGACAAGGCACCACTATTATCATGGTCACACATGATATGGAACTCGTTGATGAGTGCGCTGATCAAGTGCTTGTTTTTCATCAAGGGGAGCATGTTTATGATGGTACGCCTTTTGATTTATTTTCTCATCAGGAACTTGTCACTTCCTGTGAGCTGAGAGTGCCGTTACATTATCGCTATATGGCTGAAAGAAAGGAAGTGATGACGATTGCAAAGTAATCACTCCTTTCTATCCACTGTAAATCCAGTCATGAAATTACTCGCCCATCTCCTTGCGATGTGCTGTCTGATGGCAATTTCTGATCCTAAAACGACGTTCATCATCTGGCTGTTTGCACTTGGAATTGGACTTGTCCTAGGCGGCTGGAATTTGAAATACCTCATCACCAGACTTGTACCTTATCTGCTCTTTTTCATTCTCGTGTTTTGGATGATCGCGGCCTTTGGCAAGGGAGATCATACAGTTTGGAAGTGGGCATGGTTTCATATCACAGAGGAGAGTTTAAGAAATGGGCTGACCATTTCTTTTAGAATGCTTGGCTTTGTGACATTTGGTCTCCTTTTTACATCAACAACTGATTTGACGGCCTTTATGATGAGCTTAATCCATCAATGCCGAATGTCACCCAAATGGGCATATGGGATGCTGGCAGGCTTCCGGTTTATCCCGTTGTTTCAAAGTGAATTGAAGCAAATGAAGGCTGCACATAAAATTAGAGGTTACAAGCAAAAAAACAGTTGGAAAGCGTTTATACGTTATGCACTCCCTCTTTTCACGCAAGGCGTACGGAAATCTGAACGACTAGCCATTGCGATGGAAGCAAGAGGCTTCACAGGGACGAGGGAGAGAACGTATTATCATGTCATCAGCACTTCATGGATCGACTGCATGTATCTTTTTTTCATCGTCATTAGTGTGTTGATATGCATCTTCTTCTTTTAAAAACAGCCACATTCTCTTGATGGAATGTGGCTGTTTTATATGTCTTAGGTCATTTGGTTGATATTAGTACACATTGCAGGCTGTAATAGATCATATAAAGAACCGATAAAGAGAGTGTACTGAGAAAAAGAGAGGATGAACGTGAGCGAATGTCACAGAGAATTGATAACATAATAGACGCTTTACCAATCGTTGGACTAGCTATGAGAGAGCAGCTAACCTTTTCTGTATTAGGGAAAGAGAAGGTTCTTTATTATCAGCAGCACGGGAACATTGACTTAGGGTTTAAAGCAGGCGACGTTGTAGCTCCCGGGTTCCAAAACTTTTCGATGTTGAAAAATGGGAGAGAGCCATCATTTATCCAGATTCCTAAAGAGGTGTACGGAATTCCTATGGACATCGTCGCCGTCCCGATTAAAGATGACAATGGTCAAGTAATCGCTGCCTTCTGTGTAGCATATGACCAAACGAATCAACAACGATTAGAACACATTATGACGGAAAGTAACGATGCTTCCGAAAAACTAGTCGCGATGGTACAGCAAGTGGCTGCACATTCAGAGGAACTACAAGCGACAAGTGAACAAATTCTACAAAATACAAAAACCACTGTCGAAAATTCCTCTAAAATCAACCAAGTGTCTAATCTCATCAAAGGTATCTCTGATCAAACGAACTTACTTGGACTCAATGCATCCATTGAGGCTGCAAGAGTCGGTGAAGCAGGAGCAGGCTTTGGGGTGGTTGCTACGGAAGTGAGAAAGCTGTCTACTCACGCGAAGCAAGCAACGACTGATATTGAAACAGCGCTAAAAGATGTGCAAGGCTCTATCAAAGGAATGGAAGAAGAAATAGCACAAATCGTGGCTTCATCTGAACATCAAGCAGAACTCGTTGGCACTTTCACAAAAATTATTGAGGGGCTGCACGAAACGAACGAAACGATGAAAACATTGGCAACAGACTTAGTGAATTATCAAGTGAAATAAATAAACGAATCACAAAACCTCCAGCCGTATCGGAGGTTTTTTAACGTGTTGAAGTGAGTTTTTTGTCATGATATTGACCGGTTTTTCACTGACAGGGAAGTTACACTTCTGTATGATAGAAAAAGAGAGACCTGTTTTGATCATTAGACCTATACATAAGGAGGAAGCCCATCTTGACACAATCAGCAAAGCTGCAAGAAGTACTTGCGCCTTACCGTCCATTGTTAGATCAAACTGAAAAACCACTGATTCAATTACAGATAAAACAAGGAAAAACAGGACCATATGACAGCAAAATATCAGGTGATCCTTATTTCCCAAAAAACGACGAATATCCCGTTGATGGAGAAGGCCATCCTATGAAGCTGCTGGCACAAATCAATTTCGGCCAGCTGCCAAAGCTGAAAGATTACCCAGAAACAGGACTTTTGCAAGTTTTTATTTCTGTACATGATGATCTTTATGGGATGAATATTGACCATAAAACAGAGCAAAAAGATTTTCGGATCAAATTTATTGAGGAACCTTTCTTAGCTGAAGAAGACTTATTGACTGATTTTTCATTCGTGAAAATTCCTGACGATTTTTATTTTCCAGTTACGAAGGAAGGTGCAATTACAGGTGAATTATCAAGCGAAACGATCAGTGTAGGGGATTTCCGCTTTGAAAAAGTCACAGGAAAGCAAAGCTGGGATCTATTCGAAGATGCTGTTGGTATTGATGGTGATGAAGCAGATCAATTGCTAGATGAATTTTATGAGACAGCAAGTGGTTTTGGCCATAAAGTTTGCGGATACCCAGGTTTTACACAAGAAGACCCGCGTACCTATGTAGACCAAGAACATACTGTGCTATTATTGCAAATTGACTCAGATGATGAAGTGGACATGTTGTGGGGAGATTGCGGCATTGCCAACTTTTTTATCAAACCAGAAGACCTCAAACGAAAACATTTCGAAAATGTCGTCTATAACTGGGATTGCTCCTAATTTTGTAAAAAACACTCTTTTTGAAGAGTGTTTTTTGTCTATTTTTAGCCTTTTTGCCCCTAAATCGTCATTTCTGAGAGGTAATATGTCATTCTTTCTAGTTGACCGTATCAAAAAAAAATGTAAAATCATCTTAAAGTCCTCTTTTTTGAAAATAATAATAAAATGACATATCAATCAACAATGAAATGCTCGAAAAAGCGGAATGTACTGGGGGGGATCAATTGATCATTTCGAAAGTAATCAACAATAATGTGGTCAGTGCGTATGATGACGAGCAGCATGAGCTGGTCATTATGGGTAGAGGGATTGCGTTTCAAAAGAAAAGCGGAGACCCGATTGACGAAGAACGTATCGAAAAAGTATTTTCCATTCAAAATAAAGATATATCAGAAAAATTCAAAACCCTGCTTTATGATATTCCGATCGAGTATATGCAAGTGTGTGAGGCAATTATCGATTACGCGAGAACGACCCTTAACAAAAATTTAAATGACAGCATCTATGTCACATTAACGGATCATATTACCTTTGCTATTGAACGTCATCAAAAAGGAATGGACATAAAAAATGCCTTGCTTTGGGAAATCAAACGGCTGTACAAAGAGGAATTCATGTGTGGTGTAGAAGCGATTCGGATCATACAGGACAAGCTCAACATCCATCTTCCCGAGGATGAAGCAGGCTTTATTGCGATGCATATTGTCAATGCAGAACTGAATGAGGAAATGCCGAATGTCATTCAAATTACAAAACTGATTCAAGATATTTTGAACATCGTAAAGTATCATTTCCAAATTGATTTGGACGAAGAATCATTAAATTATTTCCGTTTTGTCACGCATTTGAAGTTTTTTGGACAGCGTCTGTTTAACGAAACACAAATGGAAAATCAAAATGAGTTTCTGTATGAAGTGGTAAAGGAAAAAAATACAGCCGCTTTTCAATGTGCGGAGAAAATTAATGACTATGTTCAAAAAGAATACAACCGAAGTCTCATAGAAGATGAGATGTTATACTTAACTTTGCACATCGATCGAGTCATAAAAAGAAAATAAATCAAAAAGAAAGCGTTGACATATCAAAATTAACATGCTAATTTATAACTATAAACTCAATAACCCACAATCTTTTAGGATTGTTACTGGTCAAGCAGGCAAAACCTAAATCATTGTCCCTATCTTTGATAAGGCATGATTTAGGTTTTTTTGTATCTAAAGGCTTATAAAATTGAATAACGATCAATCGCTATGAAGGATTGTTACTGGTTAAGCAGGCAAAACCTAAATATCGATTAATGTCTGAATCGCTATTTTTCGGGCATTAATGGATGTTTAGGTTTTTTCTATATCAAGATGAAATCAACGATTGGAGGGTAACACAATGAACCACAAACAAACAGCAAAAGAAGTTCTAGAGCTTGTCGGCGGTGAAAAGAATGTAAAGCAAGTCACGCATTGTATGACAAGACTTCGCTTCAATTTATACGATGAAGGCAAAGCGGATAAGGAGAAGCTGCAATCAACAGATGGCGTCATGGGCGTGAATCAAAGCGGCGGTCAATACCATGTCATTATTGGCAACGACGTATCAAACGTCTATCAAGCAATGATTGCTGATTCTGGGTTATCAACAGATGTAAAGTCAGGCGATTCAGAAGAAGCATCAAAACAAAATGTGATTTCAAAGCTTTTCGATTTTATCTCTGGTGTCTTCACACCGATTCTTCCAGCCATCGCTGGAGCTGGTATGATCAAAGGAATCTTGGCATTAATGCTGACGTTCCAATGGATCTCAGATAAAAGCAGCACATATGCGATTTTAACAGCTATAGGAGACGGAGCCTTTTACTTCTTACCGATTCTGCTTGCTGTAAGCGTAGCCAAAAAAATTGGCACAAATCAGTATATCGCCGCTGCCATTGCAGCAGCCGCACTGCACCCGCAGCTCACTGCCTTACTAGGTGCAGGAAATACAGAATTTCTAGGCTTGCCAGTGGTTGCCGTTGTGTACTCTTCATCGGTGATTCCAATTCTACTCACTATCTGGCTCGGCTCATATGTGGAAAGATTCGCAGAAAAATATAGTCCGAAATCACTAAAAATCATTCTTGTTCCAACAGTTACACTTCTTGTCGTGGTACCAGTTATGCTTATCGCGGTTGGACCGCTTGGTGGGATTATCGGAAATGGCCTTTCAGGTGGAATTGATTTATTGTTCAAACATGCAGGTATTTTGGCCGGACTCTTAATCGGTGGATTTATGTCACCATTGATCATTACGGGCATGCACTATGCACTACTTCCAATCATGATCAACAACATTACATTAAACGGTTTTGACTTCATTCTTCCAATGATGTTTGTAGCGAATATGGCACAAGCAGGCGCAGCATTCGGTGTCTTCTTAAGATCAAAAAACAAAACATTCAAATCATTGGCGATGTCTACAAGTATCACTGCATTAATGGGTATTACTGAACCTGCTATGTATGGTGTGAACATGCGATTGAAAAAACCGTTCCTTGCAGCCCTCATTGGTGCAGCAGCAGGCGGCGTGTTCATGTCTATCTTCAAAGTAAAGTCATATGTGATATCAGGATCAGCAGGTCTTCCAGGTCTCCCAACGTTCATTGGACCGACATTTGTGTACTCCATCATTGGATTAGTGATCGGCTTTGTTGTAGCAACCATCATGACACTTGTTCTAGGGTTCAAAGATGTACCAGTGAAAGATGATACAAAAGCAGACAAACCAGAAGAAAAGAAAGACACAGTAGCGCTTCAAAATGAAGTGGTACAAAGCCCGCTTGAAGGTCAACTAAAGCCGCTCAATCAAGTAAATGATGCAACATTCTCTAATGAAATCATGGGTAAAGGAACAGCCATTGTCCCAACAGTTGGACGTGTAGTAGCCCCGTTCAACGGCAAGGTTGAAACCATTTTCCAAACGAAACATGCCATTGGTTTAAAGAGTGATCAAGGCACAGAGCTTCTCATCCATGTGGGGATTGATACAGTAAAACTTGGCGGTAAACATTTCACAAGTCATGTAGAGTCAGGTGATCTCGTTCAAGCAGGAGATCTGCTAGTTGAATTTGATATCAAGAGCATTCAGCAAGATGGCTATGATGTAACAACGCCAATTATCGTCACCAACACAAATGATTATGCACAAGTTAATGCGAAAACAGATGGGGCGATTACAGTAAAAGAGACATTGCTTACAGTCAGTGTAGAAGAAAATGAGGAGGGCATTCAACATGACCAATTTAGAAAAAACATTTCCTAAAGGTTTCTTATGGGGCGGCGCAGTAGCCGCCAACCAAATTGAAGGTGCTTATAACAAAGATGGAAAAGGCTTATCGACAGCGGATGTATCACCACACGGTATTATGCACCCATTCGATGAATCAATGAAAGACCTTAACTTATATCATGATGCGATCGACTTCTATCATCGCTACAAAGAAGATATTGCCCTGTTTGCAGAAATGGGATTCAAGTGCTTCAGACTATCCATTTCTTGGCCACGTATTTTCCCAAATGGCGACGATGCGGAACCGAATGAAGCGGGCCTCGCTTTCTATGAAAAAGTATTTGATGAACTGCATAAGCATGGAATTGAGCCAGTTGTCACGATCTCTCACTATGAAATGCCACTTGCACTTGTGAAAAACTACGGCGGATGGAGAAACCGTAAGCTTGTGGGTCTTTATGAAACATACGCTAAAACATTATTCACTCGCTTTAAAGATAAAGTGAAATATTGGATGACCTTCAATGAAATTAACGTCGTCTTACATGCTCCTTTCACAGGGGGCGGCCTTGTATTTGAAGAAGGCGAAGACGAGAAGAGCATTCAATATCAAGCAGCGCATCACCAATTTGTTGCAAGTGCTCTAGCTGTTAAAGCAGGACACGAAATCATTCCTGATGCGAAAATCGGTTGTATGATTGCAGCGATGACCACATATCCGTACAGCTCAAGACCTGAAGATATGTTTGCTGCGATTGATCAAGATCGTAAAACATTGTTCTTCTCAGATGTACAGGCAAGAGGCTATTACCCTGGATACATGAAACGTTATTTCCTGGAAAATAACATCAACATTGAATTCCAAGACGGTGACGAAGACATTCTAAGAAACCATACAGTCGACTATATTGGCTTCAGCTATTATATGAGTTTTGTGACAAGTACAGATCCAGAGGTTCTTGGACAAGTTACTGGTGGCAACCTATTTGAAGGCGTGAAAAACCCTTATCTAGAAGCAAGTGATTGGGGCTGGCAAATTGATCCAAAAGGACTTCGTACAACACTAAATCAACTATATGACCGCTACCAAAAACCATTGTTTATCGTAGAAAATGGATTGGGTGCTGTGGATCAAGTAGAAGAAGACGGCTCCATTCAAGACGATTACCGAATTGATTACCTCAGAAGTCATTTGCTCGAGGCAAGAGAAGCGATCGCAGACGGCGTTGATCTGATCGGCTATACAAGCTGGGGCCCAATTGACCTTGTCAGTGCATCAACAGCTGAAATGAAAAAACGCTACGGCTTCATTTATGTCGACCGTGATAACGAAGGAAAAGGTACATTAGATCGAAAGAAAAAGAAAAGCTTTGATTGGTATAAACAAGTGATCGCGACAAATGGAAAGCATTTAGACGACTAAATAGAGAAAATATTTGGTTTCTTTGAGAACACACGGTGTCATAAAACGATGAAAACAATTTGAATCGAGGCATTATCATTCTTTAGGTGTCACTTTGGAATGATAATGCTTTTTGTTTTATGAAAAAGACAAAATTGCACAAAAAATAAACCACACTTTAAATTTTTGCGTGGTTCAAATAAATCATATGATCTTTCGAATATATTTATTTATGCTTTTGAAGAAGAGCTTTGATCTTCAAAAAGTGGTTTTAATTCGATAATATCAAGTAATACTGATTCTTCAAGTCTTTCTTTTATATCTCTAAAGTTTTGATTATTTTGAGATAAAATATCTTTTATGGATTTGATACCATTGATTTTACTTAAAAAAGTAAACCATTCATAATCATCGCGTGAATCAACAAGGTATTCAATGTTATTATTAATAGTGATATATAATAAGTTATCCTCTTGTAAAGGCATTAAAACATCTATGTTTTCTTTTAGTATTGGAATGTGTAATGTATTAATCGTGAGAGCTGCGTCTTGGTTTAAGTTAAAAGTGAAATCGCAATAATAATCAATCTGCTTTTTATAGTCATCGTATCAACCTTTTTTCAAATTCTAATTCATCTTTGACATTTATTCCGTAATTTCCTATAGAGGGAATTGTCGGCTTAAGCATTCTTGCTTTATCAATTGCACCGATATAGATGTTTTTGAAAGAATATCCCTTTCTTTGATAAAACCTAATGGCATTTAAGTTATCATTACTAGTGATTAAATTAATAGATTGTATATTTTGTGTTTTTAGATGTTGTTCTAACTCAAAAAGCAATTTACTGCCAACCCCATGGTACTTTTCTAGAGCCTCTAAAGTCAGGATTTCCGCCTCTTCTTTGAATATTTTGTAAACTAATATTCCTACTATAGTATCTCCACGTTTAGCCAACATAATGTTTTCATTTAAAACATTATAAGTTGTCCCTTTAGACACCATAGTCGTTCCACCCCAATGTTCATTGAAAAAACATGTTAACCACGAAAAGTCTTTTGAACTTGGCTGAGTTACTGTCAATTCTTCTGAAAGAGACCATTTTTTTGAAAGCTGGATATGAGCTATTTCGTTGTCATTCGCTTGATCCTTAGAAAAATTGATTGAGATACCTAGTTTTTCGGCGTTTATTTGAGCAAGTTTTTGTGCGTAGTTCGAAAAATCTTCAGGGTCAATACCAAAATAAAAAAAACTTTCAGGTGGATTCTTTTTGTACCACAATTTGCTACTGATGACATATTCGTTTTGTTTTGTTTCAGTTATGTTGATATCATCATATAATAGTGCTCTTCCTTCAATAAACTCTACGACAAATTCATCTAATTTGTTTTGAGTAAATAAACGGTTTTTTTCTTGAAAATATCCTATTGCACTTAATTTACTGTGAATCCAATTAATTAAATCATCCTCGTTTAGTTCATGATCTCTTGCTAGTGCCATTAGCATTGCAATGTAATTAACGATTGTTTTGCTTCTCTTAGTTGAAATGTTTTTATAGATGTTTTCTAGAATATCATCATTCATTTTATTCATTTTACATATACAACTTCCTTTTCAATTAATTGTTTACTCAATGCTTGGGGGTCTTTGATACAAGTTTGAACTTATGTATCATATTCTTCAGCAATTTCCGTTACTATTGAAATAAACTCTCTTTGTCCGTCAATTCGTTCATAAAAATCAGCTGCGACTTGATTTAGGGACATGCCCGGTTCGATAATGATACTTTTTAAGTTCTTTCTTGTTCATTATCAGGATTTTTTACGAAAATTGTATTATTCTCCATTGTGATTCCCTTCATTCTTTTTTCTATAACAAGGTCCAAGATTGTAGCTTTGGCTCGTTTGTGTCAGGGTATGATTTAAGATTTTATTATCTTCAAAGGATATATGTATAGTTGATTTTCTTTGACAAAATCATTATATAAATAACATTCACCATGAGTCAGCAAAGATTGTACACTCCTTTCATAAAGTGTTAGGGTATGAAAAACTAGTTATTAATGTCCTCCAGCAACAACTACATTACGAATCTCAACAAGACATGGAGTTTTATAATTTTTTTGATGTAACATTCCTCTTATATATGTATTAAATTCCTATTTTATATCCTAACAAAAGAGATAATAGCATGTCATTTATATTTTTTTCAATATTTAAACAATGATTTTTTGACAAATTTTATGTTTATAAAGTAATAGTGATGAGTAGATTGATGTTGCAAATAGATTGATAGTTTGTAAAAAAGAAATTGGAGAAAATACAAAAGATGGCTAGAATCATCGGTTATTTTAATCTAGGAAGGCGTTTATGGTTTTAGAGAGCTGTATATCCACTAAATTGAATTCTAAATGGTATAGGATAATCTTTTAGGCTTGCCTGAGGGAACAATGGCAAAAGCAGTATTGTACGCTGTTAAAGAATCAGCTGGATTTTCAGCACATTTTGATGCGTATTGTAATTTCATTTTTCAACTTAAAGGGAAAAAGAAATGGAAGTTGGCTGAAAATTTTAATACAGTGAATCCACTTCAACATTATGAATTAATTGAGGCTCCTCATTTGCCAGATCCATTAAAGTCGTATTGGAATGGTGATTTTCCTGATGAAAATTTATCTAATGGTAGGGAATTGATTTTGGATACGGGATCATTTTTATTTCTTCCAAGAGGTTGTTGGCATTCAACTAGTTCTTCTGAAGAAACCATTGCATTAAACTTTACCTTCGGTCAGCCAGCTTGGCTAGATCTAATTTTAATAGAATTAAGGAATCGATTGATTCAAAAAGACGAATGGAGAGAACTCGTTAATATTGATCTTTTGGATGAAAATGAACGAAAAAAGGTAGAAGAAAAATTAAAATCAATGATAAATAATTTACCAAACGATTTCAAGGGAATTTCAGTAGGGGATATACTGGCAAGAAAGATGACTTAGATGTATATCAATCTACACAACTTGTTGTAAGACAACTTATGAGTATAAAAGATGGTTTTTAAGAAGATAACTTATATTCATTATCTTCTTAACTCTACTATAGAAGTATGACGATTAAACTTCATATAATGTTGATAGAGATGACAAAAAATAAAGAACCGCCAAAAAAGCGGTTCTTTATTATGACGGTAATCTTTTTCTGCAGATTTCCGCCTATTTCCACACTTGATCCGCAATCTCAATCACATGACGCAGCTTTTCCCATTGCTGCTCTTCTGTTAACAAATTGCCTTCCTCTGTTGAGGCGAATCCGCATTGTGGGCTCAAACAGATTTGGTTGATGTCCACATATTGAGCTGCTTCCTCGATTCGTCTTTTGATCTGATCAACGGGTTCAAGTTCCCCATACTTTGAAGTGACAAGACCTAGTACGATTTGAAGGTTTGGATTTTTCACATAACGCAGGGGTTCAAATCCGCCAGAACGGTCATCGTCGAATTCTAAGAAGAGACCATCCAAATCGAGACCTGCAAAAATCGTTTCTGCCGCTGCCTCATAACCACCTTCGGCTGCCCATGTTGATTTAAAGTTACCACGGCAAATGTGCATGGTGATCACTAAATCATCTGGTCGATCGGCAACTGCTTCATTGATTGTTTTCGCAAACGATTCACGCAGTTCATCTTCTTCGCGGCCAAAAGCTTTGATTTGTTCATGTCCTTTTTCAGAAAAGAACACAGCCCAAGCTGTATCATCTAGCTGTAAGTAACGGCAGCCTGCATCATAAAAAGCACGGATGGCTTTTTTATAAGCTTGTGCCACGTCACGGTGAAAATCATCTAAGCTGTCGTACACACCTTCTTCAAGCTTTCCACGGAAAAAGAGCATATTCGGACTTGGAATCGTCATTTTAGCCGTATGATCACCCGCGATGCTGTGAAGGAAGCGATAATCCTCCAGCATTGGATGATCAGTAAAATCAATCTTACCTGTTACTTTGATGCCTCTCGCTTTTGTCGTCGTATTGTGGAATTGAATGCCTTGGTCTGCTTCAAATCCTTCGACCCCATCAAGCCCTTCTAGAAAGTCAAAATGCCACCATGCACGTCTGAATTCTCCATCTGTGACAACCTCTAATCCAATTTCTTTTTGCTTCTCTACAATACGAGTGATTTCTTCGTTTTCAATTTGTCTGAGCTGTTCTGCTGTCAGTGTACCGTCTGCTTTTTGCTTGCGGGCTTCTTTGATGCGTTCAGAACGAAGTAAACTCCCTACTTGATCTGCGCGAAATGGCGGCTTTGTTGTTTTCTTACCAATGGTTTGTACTTGTGTCATGCTGAATCCCTTCTTTCTTCAAGTTATAAATCAAATAAAAAAGCTCTTCCTTGGATAAGGAAGAGCATCATATACTGTGAGATCTCTGCCTTATCTTCAAACAAGCATCAGCTTGCTTAAGGAATTAGCACCATTCTGTTCCTAGGAACAGCGGTTGCCGGGTTTCACAGGGCCAGTCCCTCCACCACTCTTAATAAGGTTACCTTTGATTCAATTTTCTTAATAAACACAATTATTCAATCTTTTCGAGAAAAAGTCAATGGTTTTTCCTATTTATTTTCCTACATAAACAAATCAGCGACGAGAACACCGGCTAATCCAACAAGTGATAGAACAGTCACCATCAATGTCCAAGTTTTAAAAGTTTGAGCCATCGACAAATTAAAGTATTCTTTGTAAATCCAGAAACCTGCATCATTCACATGAGAGAATGTTATACTGCCGGCGCCTGTTGCAATCACCATTAATTCTGGGCTGACTCCCGTCAAACCAATCAGCGGTGCAGAAATGCCAGCTGCTGTGAGACCCGCGACAGTTGCTGACCCTAAAGAGACACGAAGGACAGCTGCAATCAGCCAAGTGAGGAGCAGAGGAGACAGTGTGCTTCCTTGCATAATCCCTGCAATGTATTGATCAACGCCGCTGTCAATGAGCACCTGTTTAAAGGCGCCGCCGCCTGCAATGATCAATAGAATCATCGCAATGGAGCCAATTGAATCTGTAATCGACTTCATGACGTCCTGCATGCCCTTTCCTCTGCCAAGACCAAATGTGTAGATGGCAAGCAGCACAGAGATTAATAGGGCAATCGCCGGCTCGCCTAAAAACTCAGCTGCCGGTAGCAGCGGGGAGGACGGGAAGAAAATTTCTAAACATGCTCTGAATGTCATGAGCAATACAGGTAAAATAGCGGTGAAAATACTAATGCCGAAGCTTGGCATTTCCTCTTCTGTAAATTCCTTTGGATTAAACAAGTCCTTTGGAATGTGTGCATGCAGTTGGTCTTTCTTAAATAGTTTCGTAAACAGAAGTCCGCCTACTAAAACAGCAGGAATGGCTAAAATAATTCCAACCAATAAGGTTTGTCCCATGTTGGCTTGAAATACATTGGCAATGGCTGTCGGCCCTGGGTGAGGAGGGAGGAAGCCATGTGTGGTAATGAGTGCAGCGACGAGCGGCATTCCCACATACAACACAGGAAGTCTTGCGGCTTGAGCAATGGTAAAGACTAATGGAATAAGAATAATGAATCCGGTTTCATAAAATAGAGCAATTCCGATAACAAATCCAGTCAGCATCGTCGCCCATTGGATTTTCCCGATACCAAAGCGGTCGATGAGTGTCATGGCAATACGCTGAGCACCGCCAGAATCAGCCATCAATTTACCAAGCATCGCTCCAAAGCCAAGAACCAACGCCAGATGGCCGAGTGTACTTCCAAGCCCTTTTTCGACTGAAGCAATCGCTTCAAGTGGTGACATGCCTTCTAAAACGGCAACGATTAAAGAGACAATAATCAACGAAATGAAAGCGTTTAACTTAAAGACAACCATGAGTAAAAGTAATAACAAAACGCCAAGTCCGATAAAAACTAACGACATGATCTTTCCTCCTTTGTGCTGCATAAGGGAGCGTGAACGCCCCCTCTGCTTTATCCTTCAAGTATGTCTACTGCTTCTTTTAACGTATCCTTTGAGCCAACATTTCCCGGGAAAATCACATAAGACATAAATGGGAATTTGCTTTCTTCTCCTGTTTGCCAAACGGGAATACCTGGTTTGATTTGACCTGCGACGGTCGCACGTTTGACGCTGAGTCCTCTTGTTCCAATATCGCTTGAGGTGATTCCACCTTTGGCAATGAGGTACTTAGGGCGAATGGAGAGGCGCTGGACAATGCTTGTCACCGCATCACTAATCTGAACAGAGAGTTTCAATTCTTCCTCTCGGCGATTGTCTCCAAGATCAAGCCGTTCTCTCCTTGTATAAACAGCAACCGATTGTCCGGTTGTTAAAAGCCTTTCAGTTTGTTGAATCACGCGGTCAATTTCCTCTTGAAATGCTTCAGGTTCTAACACGAGGTGTGTATCAAATTCAATAAATGCAATGTCTTTATTTTGCTGCAGCGCTCGCAATTGTTCGGTTGTTTTTTTGACATGGGAACCGACCATGATGAGGCCACCGTGCGTGCTTTCTTCCTGTATTAAGTCTTGTCTAGTTAATAGTGCTTGATCCTCAACACCGCCAAGCACTTTTGTGAGAGCTGCCGCACTTCTAAATAGAAAGTGCTGACCTGCTTTGATGGCATCTATGAGGGCAACGACAAAGACTTTGACATCGTCATAGTCCACTGCATTCACAACCACCTTTTGAAAATCTTTCACGGTCATCAGCTGATCCTTGATTTGTTCAATACGTAAAGCCCGGATATCTTCTAAAGAAATATAAGTAGTGTTTTCCTTAGTGAACGATCCGTTTGATTTCTCTTCGATCCATTCTCCGAGGTGAGAAGATTGAAATCCGAATGTACGATCCAATGCAAATTCTGTGTCACCAGCAGGAATTAATTCGTGACCTTCCTGTACGTAGTGAATATTGCCAATCGTAAAGCGGCCGCCTTCTTTAAAAAAGGGAAGAAGAATTTCGCCGTCAAATTGGCGGGAGCTTTGCTGTTCAATGGTCGTTCTGAGAATTTCAGTCTCCAGTGGGAAATGTCCACGCAGGGTGGAATCCCCCCGGCTGACAATGATGAAATCTTGATCAAGCTGTTCAGCCGTTTTCACAATCGTTGATGCGATCGTTTCATGAAGAACCGCCGTTTCTTTCTCTGTCATACTGCGAGAGTTGGTTAAGATAAAGAACATACGGCTGTCTTCAAGAAAACCAGCCTCAATGCTTTTCTCTGACCAATCGGTGAAAACAGAGACGCCGTGTACCGTTTGAATGCCTGTTGGGTCATCGTCTAATACAATCACTTTATTGTGAAAATGGTTTAGTGCTTGTTCGTATGCTGATTGAATGCGGGCTGAATCCGCTTTCGGAATGGCATTTAGTAACTCAATGCTTTGTTTCATAGAACCTCATCCTTTCTTCACTTCAACATGAGCCATTTTTTCGTAATATTGAACGATTCCGCCGTGATCAAGTCCAGACTTTCCGTCCGCTTTGAGGGCGTGGAAGATTTCCAGCAGCTGACTAGAAAGCGGGAGAGGAACGCCGATATCGTGGGCAGTTTCCATGACATTGGTTAAATCCTTTAAGTTGATGTCAATACGTCCGCCAGGCTCAAAGTTTCGTTCTAAAATGAGAGGAACCTTCGCATCGAGTACAGCACTTCCTGCCAGTCCACCTCGGATGGCTTCATACATTTTATCAATCGCAATGCCAGACTTAGCGGCAAGGACGAGTGCCTCGGACATGGCAGCGATATTTAAGTTGACGATGATTTGATTCGCAAGCTTTGCGGTTGTCCCGCTTCCATTTGAACCAACTAATACGACATCTGTGCCCATGGCATAGAGGACATCCTTTACTTGTTCAAAGATCTCTTTTTCTCCGCCCGCCATAATCGCAAGTGTCCCGTCTATCGCCTTTGGCTCTCCGCCACTGACAGGAGCATCGATAAATTCGACCTGATGCTGTTTTGCCAGTGCCGCTAATGCTCTAGAAGTAACAGGTGAAATAGAGCTCATATCTATAATGATCGTGCCAGGTTTTGCTGTAGCCAATATGCCTTGTTCACCTGCTACGACTGCTTCTACATGCTCACCTTTTGGAAGCATCGTGATGATGATATCGCTTTCAGATGCTGCCTCAGCAGCTGATGCAGCGGCATTTGCGCCCACTTCTTTTAATGCTAGAACAGCTTCTGTATGAATATCGAAAACAGTCACAGTATGACCGGCTTTTAATAGATTGAGTGCCATAGGTTTCCCCATAATGCCTAATCCAATGAATCCAATTTGCTTTGCCATTTTGTCCGCCTCCTATTTAGAAACCCCTTACAAAAAGCGCTTTCTTTTCTTTTTGTTAGTATATATACTATCTTTCTAATTTAATAGTAGGAAATAAACTATTGTTCATTTAATGTACATGACGAAATAGGAATGTGTCAACGGAAAATATGAGAAAAGTCACAAAAAAAAGACCGGAAACAGCTCCGGTCTATTGTCGATTATGTTTTATTTTTAGCTACAGCTAATCGAGAACGTTTGACGTTGTCGATCGCATTTGATCCTAATTCTAAAACAGCTGCGACATACAAAACATCAATAATCACAAGCTGATTAATACGAGAAATCATTGAGTCAGAACGATAGGTTGTTTCTCTCGATGAACTGAGCAGATGAAAGTCGGATTTCTTGGCGAGCTCTGATTTCGGATAGCTCGTGATCGAGGCGACCGTTGCACCTTTTTCCTTTGCAAATTGCACGGCATCAAGGATTTCTCTACTTTCCCCTGAATGTGAGATCGCGACGATAAAATCATGTTCCGTTGCATGTGTTGCAATCATATTCATCATATGAGGATCACTGCATAGACTCACTTCAAAGCCAAGCTGGAGAAACTTATGATAGGCATCTCCGGCAATAAAACTGGAGGCACCTGCTCCAAAGAAGACTGTTTTATGTGCCTGTTTCATTTGCTCAATAAATTGTGTCACAGCTTGGTCTTCTAAAATATGCTTCATATCCTGAATAGAGTTGGTTGTTAACTCTATGACCTTATGTTTAATATCTGCGACACTATCAGATGCTTCGATCTCACCGTATATAGATTGAGGCGTATTGGTCGCAATATCCTGCGCGACATGGACACGAAACACTTGATAGGACTCATAGCCAATTTTTCGCAGAAAACGAAAGATCGTCGTTTCACTTGTGTTGCATTCAGCAGCGAGTGCACTAATCGAATGAAGCACAACTTTCTGAGGGTTTTGTAAAATGTAATTGGCAATCTTTTTCTGGGTAGGGGACAAACTATGAAATGTTGTCCGGATATGACTGAAAATATTCTCTTCTATGATAAACACCACACTTCATCTAACATTCTATCTTAAGCATACAGGAACTTATGAAAACGGTAAACAAACCTCACATGAAAAATAAAGAATAATATGGAAGAAAACACTTCTTTTGGTTCTTTTGTCATGGTATACTCAATTGGTAATAGACAAAAATGGGGGTTTTTACTATGACAATGAAAAAAGGCCTAACGATCAGCCTGCTCATTTTTTCGCTGATTGTTTCATTGTTTGCGCCAGTTGGATCTGCGGATGCCAAACAAGTGAAAAAAGCAAAAGTAAGTACACACTATTATAAAAAGAAAAAAACGTTTAAATATGCACAGGTGAAAAACCTTAGTAAAGCGCATATGAAAACCATCAACCATGATTTAAAAGAAGATATCGCATTTTCCTATTCTACGTATTTGTTCTTAAAGGACGAAGCGAAAAAAGAAGGCATTGGGAAGATCACATACGAGAGATCGTTTAAAACGAAATTTAACAATGGGAAGAAACTAAGTATCCTAAACTATGATTACATGAATGACGGTAGCATGCATGGGGATACGATGGTTACGAGCATGAACTATGTGTTAACAAAGAAAAAAACAAAGCAACTGTACTTTACAGATGTGGTAAAAACAAAGAAAAAGCGTACAAAAGTAAGAGATTATATCTATAACTACACAAAGAAGCATAAAAGTAAATTCTATGCGAATCTGAAAAAAAGCGATATTCAAATCGGCTACGACACGCAGTACTACTTCACGAAAAAGGGAATCGCTGTTGTCTTCCAGCCATATGAAATTTCACCGTACTATGTAGGAATTCCTATGATTCAAGTACCTGCGAAGGTGTATAAATAAACAAGAGAAACGGCCATGAATTTGGTCGTTTTTTTATACATAAAAAGAGCCCCTGGTGATGAGGCTCTTCTTTTTACATTTATACTTGTTTGGGTGCATCGTTTAGTGGGTGACGGCGTTTGCCGTTGTAGTGGCGGCGCATACGAAAGATTTCAAACTCCGAAAGCTCTGCGCTTTTTCGTTTTTGGGTGCGGTTATCTTTTTTGAAAGAGAATAGTAAGTAGCAGCAAAGTGAAGCGATAATCAATAAAATCATCATATGACATTCCTCCAATTCATCCTATTCTTTAAGTGTAGACAGGGTGAGTGATGTTTATAACTGAAAATAGTTAGCAAATAGCGTTTAGTTCTAAAGGTTTATTCTGGCTGCTTTTTTAGGTCTAAAATACTGGTTGTTTTTAACTATTATATTTCCAGTTATTTCACTCGTCAAGAAGAATTTTTCTGGGGTTGTCTCTATTAGTACGATTAAGTGTCATAAAAGTTTCAGAAAATTGTAAACTTTTATTAAAAAACCGTTCCCGAACAGGAACGGTTGTAAACATGTTTATGCTTTTTCTTCAAATAAACGTGCAATTTCCACGATCACTTCTGACGCTTTCAGCATGTTCTCTACAGAGATGAATTCATATTTACCATGGAAGTTTTCCCCGCCAGTAAAGATGTTTGGCGTTGGAAGTCCTTTATATGAAAGCTGTGAGCCATCTGTACCGCCGCGGATTGGTTCAATGACAGGTGTCACTGAGCGGTTTTCCATGGCTTCATGAGCGATGTCTACGATATGTTTAACTGGCTCAATTTTTTCTCTCATATTGTAATATTGATCCTGAATGCTAAGGGTGATGCTGTTTTCGCCGTAGACTGCTTTTAAGTCGTTTGCGATTTTTTCAAATAGTGCTTTGCGCTTGTTGAATTTCTCTTTATCAAAATCACGAATAATATATTGCAACTCTGCTTCTTCTACTTCTCCTACAAATCTTGTGAGGTGGAAAAAGCCTTCGTATCCTTCTGTGTATTCTGGAGATTCATCTGAAGGAAGTTTGTTGTGAAAGAGCATGCCGATCTTTGCAGCACTGACCATTTTGTCTTTTGCTGTCCCTGGATGGACGTTGTTTCCTTTAATTGATACTTTTGCACCTGCGGCGTTGAAGCTTTCATATTGAAGCTCTCCTAGCGGGCCGCCGTCAATCGTATAAGCATAAGAAGCGCCAAAGGCATCAACATCGAATTTGTGAGGTCCTCTGCCGATCTCTTCATCTGGTGTGAAGGCGACACGAATTTTTCCATGCTTGATTTCTGGATGCTCAATCAGGTAATGCATGGCGGTCATAATTTCTGCGATACCAGCTTTGTTATCTGCACCGAGCAGGGTCGTGCCATCAGTCGTGATGAGCGTATGTCCTTGGTATTTTTGTAAATTTGGAAACTGTGCTGGAGATAATACGATATGTAGATCTTCGTTTAACGTGATGTCCCCGCCTTGATAGTTCTCGTGAATCTGCGGTTTCACGTTCTTGCCAGTGAAGTCAGTGGCTGTGTCGATATGAGCCAGGAAGCCAATGGTTGGCACTTCTTTGTCTGTGTTAGATGGGATCGTGCCCATGACATAACCGTTTTCATCCATTGTCACTTCTTGAATGCCGATGGATTTCATCTCTTCAACTAGCTGCCTTGCTAGGTTCAGCTGTCCTTCAGTGGATGGGCAGCTCTCTATGTCTGCATCAGACTGTGTATCCACTTTTACATAACTTGTGAATCGCTGGATCATTTCCTCTTTCATCAATACGTCACTCCTTTTGTAGAATATGTTCATTTTATCATGTCTTGAATGCGCTTCATAACAAGAAAGGCTTTCTCTGACAATTAGAGAGGAAAAAGACCTACTTTTATTTTGCGATGTGCTGAATGGTTCTTTAGGGTGATTTTTTTGGGTGTCTTTTTATTTATAATGAGGACATATAAAATCATCCATTTGTACGTTAATTTGGGAGAAAGGGGTGCGAAAGTTGGATTCTAGTCAAACACTTGCACTCGCTCAAAAGTTCCAGGAAGCCGCTGATGGCATTCGGCAGTCGAAGCAGCTGCTTGAGAATCGGCTGAAGGCAGTTGGATCAGGCTGGCAAGGGGAAGCAAGAGATAAATTTGATCAAAGCTTTGAGGAAACAGCGGTACGCTATGATCAATTTGAAAAGGACTTGCTTGAAACAAGTCAGGAACTGCGGGATGCTGCTGTCAAAATCGAGGAACGTAAAGCTGAAATCGCCAAAATGGAAGAGCTTGAGCGAAAAAGGCGAGAAGAACGGAGAGAAAGAAATCGAGAAGGGAGATGATGTGATGGCGCGTGACATTGTAGTAGATCCAGATCAGCTGACAGGGCTGGCGAATGATTTTGTAGGAGAGCTTTCGGCCATCGAAACAAAGCACCACGATTTACATAGTGAACTGGATGGCCTCATCCTAGGCTGTGATCCCCGTTATCGAAGCTGTTTTTCTGGAGTAGGAGATGCATGGGGTTCTGGACAAGCCTTAATGAGCAAATTGAGCAGTGACGACATTGCCATTCGTCATGCAACGGATAAAATGGTCGAAGCTGATGATATTTTAAGGAAAATGTACAGTCTGTATGATCAATATGGTACACTCACGAGCCTAGCTGGTATTGTGATGATGCAGGCAAAATACTATGGGCTTGGCATGACGACTTTTATTAAAGAAAATGGCCGATATGCTGCGCAGCATTCAAAGCTCCTTCTTGATGTGACCGGACGGGTAGAAGGTACGAGATTTGACCGGTTGGCAAGGATTTGGCTGAGCAAAAAAGAATTATTAAAACGATCGAATTGGTCGATGGCTGACCTGGTCCATAAGAAATTTACAAAATTTTATCCTAGCGATACAGTGGCGTTCACGAACAGTGTACGTGATTTCACAAAAGGAAGTATCAATTGGAAGGACACAGCTGGCATCAAGTCTGTTCTGAAAAATGGTGCAAGATTTGCGAAAGGAAATGCTATCATTGCAACGGTCGTCACAGGTGCAACAGAAACGGTTGGCTGCGGTCTGAAAATTGCGGAGAACTATGCGGAATTTGGGGATCAGCCAGAAGTTCTCAAGCGTGAAAATGCAAAGGCTGTTGGAAATGCAGTGAATAATACGGTCTTTATTGCAGGCGGATCTGTTGCAGGTGCCGTTGTGGGCGGCGCTCTTGGAAGCTTTGCAGGACCGATTGGAACAGTGGTTGGCGGTGCGATAGGATCAGCAGTAGGTGGCTTTATTGGTGAAAAAGTCGCCAAGCTTACTTCTGGTTTTGCAGAACAGGTCGCAGTGAAATTAAAAGACCCAATTCATGCGGTTGTCGATAAAGGAAAAAAAGCATTTGAACTGGCAGGTCAAGGTGTTAAAGCAGTCAATGACACCATTGATCAAGCAAATCAGGTGATACATAAAGGAATAGAAAAAACAAAAGAAACCGCAGATTCGCTGTTGAAAGGTGCAGGTGATTTCTTGAAGGGCGCATTTTCTTTTGGATAAGGAGAGATCAAGTTGGATCAGCTAAGTCTAAGTATCGAGGAACTCATCTTTAGTTTTTACAGTGAAGGCTATTTTGAGCAAGGGATGTCTTTAAAGGAAGCCTATTATCCAGATGTAGAGGATGAACGTCTTGGATTTTTATTTGAAATTGCATGCCGCTCTTTGCTGGCAAAAGACGTGCTGGAATTTCGAAATAGACAATACCGTTATAAAGAAAAATACCGGCATTTCATTCAAGCCATGAACGATGCATCACATACCGTGAAAGCTTCAAGGTTTGGTGCATTAGATGAAGAGGTCAGTACGTCCTTTCATACGACTCAGGCAGGTGTGTATTCACACCATACGCTTTATGATCAACAAGTGCATCAGATTCACAAACTAAAAGACGATCAGCAGACTGTGGAGCAAGTGACAACCTTTTTGAACATACACATGAGTGAACACCTCACACCAGTCATCAATTTGCAGGCAGAAGAATTTGAACTGCTGTTAGAACAAGCCAGTCAAGGGAATGATGATTGGCCTTCTTTTCTAAATAAAGCAGAGAACCAAGAGCTTGTGAGGGCATTTGTTTCTGATGTAAGGGTTAGAAAAGGAAAAATGGATTCTTTGATGAAGGTCACTTATGATAAAAATAATACGCCGGATGTAGAGTCTATGATATTTGTTATTCCGGGGCAGAAGCATTCTTGGCTAGTGTCGGGCATGAAGGAAAATGAATTTCGGATAGAGACGGCTCATATGGACGGTTTACGTTCTATATTCTAATGGAGAAAAGGAGAATGGCGCTTGAATCCAAGTGAAGTAATAGAAGTGAGGAGCAGACCCTTTCTAAGAGTATGGGCATTCTTAGCAACGGGCGGGTTTGGCATCATCGGTATTTGGTTATTTTCAGAAGCTCTTACATTTGAATCGAATTATACGTTGTTTTTATTTTTAGGTGGATTATTAGGCATTGTCTATGGGTGGATCTCTTTTTTGATGATTCTTCCGGCTTTTACGAAGAGGGGAAATGTGATTTTTCGCATTCAGCGAGGAGAGAATGGCGCTGTTTTATACCGGCAACAAACAATCCCTTTTCAAGACATTCAATCTATTGATATGCGCAGGCATCGTTACAGTATCAGGGGATTTCTGTTCATGGATGTGCTCATTCGGAAAATGGATGGGAAATTGATCAAGATTCCGGCGTACAGTATTTTAGATGAAGAAGTATTTGAGCAAACGGTGAAACAAAACATTTATCCATATTTACATGAGACTGCCCAAGAAAATTGGAAACAGCAGCATGGTCATGGTGAAAAGCAGAATCAATAGATGTTTTAGCCATCATTCCATGAGGTGAGACGCCACTTTTTTTAAGAAATCGTGTATGATGTCAGTAAAGACTGAACAATCAAGAGGTGATGAGAGATGGACAAAGAAATGGTAATCGACCTCGTCACAGAACAAATGGCACGAATTCGAAAAGAAAAAAACTATACACAGGACCGCATGGCTGAGGTGCTTGGGCTATCCAAACGGCATTTGCAGCAGGTAGAAAAGAATCGTCTTCGCCTCAACTGGACGCAATCTGCGGCCGTATGTGCATTATTCAGGGATAGTGACATTTTAAAAGGGACACTTGGGGATGATCCGCTTGAGATTTTGGAAGTCGTCGCCCACGATGAATTGCATTTATCTGTTGAACGTACGATTGGCGGAAAGGTTTGGTGGCGGACGTCTGTGAAAAAAGGTACGTTTCGTCTCCAGCAAAATGTACTAAGCCAGCATTACCGCATCTTAGATGATGAGAATTATCGCTATTATAGTTCCTTTAATAAAGAAGAAGCGAAGCGGCGGTTAGAGGAATTAAGTGAGCTGTCGTAAGCAGAAAAAGAGAGGTCCCTCTATGACAGGGACCTCTCTTTTTTGTGTTGTTTATACTTTCAGAGTGTTTTTCGCCCGAATAAAGGCAACAAGCTGTTTGATTTCTTCATCTGTTAGTGGAACGCCGTCTACATGGATGGTTCCTTCTTTTGCTTCCGTCAGCTCAATTTTGATATCAGAGATTTTGCGTTGGATCTCTGGCTCGTCCGTTCTACCAAGTAAAAAATCAATGGACGTATCATACAAATCAGCCAGCAGTTTCACTGCTTCAAGCGAAGGTCGTCGGTACCCAGATTCGTAACCGGCATAGGTGCTTTTGGCGATACCTAGGCGATCTGCCGTATGCTGGAGAGACCATTTTTTCTTTTTTCTAAGGGTGGTTAAACGATCGAGTATCATACATGAACGCTCCTTTATATACAACAACAGTATATCATATTTTGACAAAGAGTGTACGCGTTATGCGTAATAATTTCTTGATTAATTCGCGTTATGTGACTATAATGGCAATGAAGGTACGCGTAAAGCGTATATTATAGAATAGCACAAGCTGGCTTATAATATGTGTGACAAACGAAGTAATTTTACTGAAAGAGGTGGACCTGTTGAAGAAATTATTGCTTTTAACCACTGGTGGGACGATTGCATCTGTAGAGAGTGAAAATGGTTTAGCTCCAGGTGTTAAAGCTGAGGACCTTTTAAGCTATTTAAACGAAATTAATGCAGACTACACAATGGACACAAAGTCCCTAATGAGTATAGATAGTACCAATATGCAGCCTGAATACTGGGTTGATATCGCAACAGCCATTTATGAAAATTATGATCAATATGACGGATTTGTCGTCACGCATGGTACGGACACAATGGCCTATACATCAGCAGCACTATCGTATATGCTGCAAAATCCTGATAAGCCAATTGTCATTACAGGGTCGCAAATCCCGATTACGTTTAAGAAAACAGATGCGAAGAAAAACATTACAGATGCGATTCGTTTTGCATGTGACGGTGTTGGCGGCGTATACGTCGTGTTTGATGGCAGAGTCATTCAAGGAACTCGCGCAATCAAACTAAGAACGAAAAGCTACGATGCATTTGAAAGTATTAACTACCCATATATTGCATCGATTGAAAATCATCAAATTGAATACAATAGCAAAGTAAAAAGATCATCAATGAAACCGCTTAAATTAGATGCATCCTTGAACACAGACGTTTGTTTATTAAAACTGCATCCAGGACTGAAGCCTGAGTTTTTAGATTCAATCAAAGGTTTGTACAAAGGGGTCGTCATTGAAAGCTACGGCAGCGGCGGAATTCCTTTCGAAGGAAGAAACCTTTTAGAAAAAATCAACGAATTGCTGGAAGAAGGCATTTCTGTTGTGATCACCACTCAGTGTCTCGAAGAAGGAGAAGACATGAGTGTGTATGAAGTAGGACGTAAAATCAATCAAGAACTGGTTGCTCGTTCAAGAAACATGAACACAGAAGCCATCGTGCCAAAGCTCATGTGGGCATTAGGTAAAACAACAGATCCACGAGAAGTGAAAAAGATTATGGAAACGCCAATCGCAGAAGATTTAGTGATTTAACTATTCTATAGAAAGCAGGTCATACGAGATGGTTCAAGCAACTTATCGTTACGAGAAGGATTTTCTAGGTGAAAAAGAAATTCCCGCAGACGTGTATTATGGTGTTCAAACGCTTCGTGCAAAAGAGAATTTCCCGATTACAGGATATCGCATGCATGAAGAACTCATTCGAGCATTTGCCATTGTCAAAAAAGCAGCAGCTCAAGCCAATATGGAAGTCGGACGTTTATATGAAGGAATTGGAAATGCGATCGTTCAAGCTTCAGATGAAGTGATTGAAGGCAAATTCCATGAATATTTCATCGTAGACCCGATTCAAGGCGGCGCAGGAACGTCTATGAATATGAATGCCAATGAGGTCATTGGAAACAGAGCCCTCGAGATCATGGGACATCAAAAGGGCGAATACATTCATTTAAGTCCAAACACACATGTGAACATGTCACAATCGACAAATGATTCGTTCCCAACGGCGATCCATATTGCAGTGCTCAAGCAGTTAGACATTTTACTTGAGACGATGCAGGCCATGCATGACGTATTTCAAAAGAAAGCAAAAGAATTCGATCATGTCATCAAAATGGGGCGTACTCATTTACAAGACGCTGTTCCGATCCGTTTAGGACAAGAGTTTGAAGCATACAGCCGTGTGCTCAGCCGTGATATTAAACGAATCAACCAATCAAAACAGCATTTATATGAAGTGAACATGGGTGCGACCGCTGTTGGGACAGGCCTCAATGCAGATCCTCGCTACATCGAAATCGTCGTGAAGAAGCTTGCTGATATTTCTGGACTGCCATTAGTAGGCGCAGAGCACCTCGTAGATGCGACGCAAAATACAGATGCATACACAGAAGTATCTGCTGCCTTAAAAGTATGCATGATGAACATGTCTAAAATTGCGAATGACCTTCGCTTAATGGCATCTGGCCCACGTGCAGGACTTGCTGAGATTGCATTGCCAGCCCGTCAGCCGGGATCATCCATTATGCCTGGAAAAGTCAATCCAGTCATGGCAGAGCTCATTAACCAAATCGCATTCCAGGTCATTGGGAACGACCACACCATCTGTCTTGCTTCTGAAGCAGGCCAGCTTGAGTTAAATGTGATGGAGCCTGTTCTGGTCTTTAACTTGCTTCAATCTATTAGTATAATGAATAACGGATTCCGCTCATTCACAGATCATTGTTTAGCGGACATCGAAGCAAATGAAAAACGTTTGAAAGAATATGTCGAAAAAAGTGCAGGTGTCATTACTGCGGTAAACCCTCACTTAGGCTATGAAGCCGCGGCTAGAATCGCAAGGGAAGCCATTTTAACAGGACAATCGATCAGAGATCTTTGCCTGCAAAATGATGTGTTAACAGAAGAAGAACTTGATATTATTTTGAATCCTTACGAGATGACAAAGCCTGGCATTGCGGGTGCAGAGCTCCTAGAGCGATAATAATATCAAAAATTTTATTTTATTAATATGTGGAATTGCCTGTGAAATAGAGAAAAACAGGCAATTCACTTTCTTTCGAATTGACACACTTTTTTCACAATATTTTGAAAACGCTTAACGCACGCACAAAGGGAGGAAACAAAATGAAAACACCACGTCTACCGTCTATTTTAGAAGTCGTGTCTGTACTTGGCTTATTTTTAGCAATTGTTTTATCATTCACTCTTTACTTCAAACTAGATATTCAGCTAGCATTGTTCATCTCATGGTTTATGGTTATTGCTTTAGGAATTCGTTTAGGGCATTCGTACAAAGACCTTCAAAATGCGATCACAAAAGGGATATCAAATGGATTAGAGGCTGTTTTAATCTTAATTGCAGTAGGTGCACTTGTTGGTACATGGATTGCTGGCGGTGTTGTACCCACGTTAATTTATTACGGACTGGAATTTATTCATCCTAATATCTTCTTATTAGCTACACTGATTATCTGTTCTATTATGTCTGTTGCTACTGGTACGTCTTGGGGTACAGTTGGAACGGCAGGTATTGCGATGATTGCGATTGGTGAAGGATTGGGTATCCCATTACCGATCGTAGCTGGGGCTGTTTTATCTGGCGCTTATTTTGGTGATAAATTATCTCCTCTATCTGATAGTACTGTGCTCGCTTCCTCTCTTTCAAAAGTGGACGTGCTGGCGCATGTAAGAGCCATGATGGTTTTATCCATACCGGCCTTTGTGATTACGGCTATTATGTTTACAATTACTGGATTTATGTATGGTGGAAGAAATATTGATCAAGATAAAGTAGAGTTTTTGAAACAAGCATTGCAGGATACATTCACGATTAATATTTGGATGATCATTCCGGCAGTCATTGTTGTCCTATTACTTGTATTGAAAAAACCGTCAATGCCTGTTATCGCAATTGGTGCACTGCTTGGGGCAGTCTGGGCGATGGCATTCCAAGGAATGAACCCAGCTGATGCGCTTGGTACAGCTTATAACGGCTTCTCTATTAATTCAGATGTAGATTTCTTAAATACACTGTTGAACCGTGGCGGTATTGTGAATATGTTAGGATCTCTAGTGGTCATTATTCTTGGACTTGGTTTTGGTGGAGTTCTTGAATACTTAGGCGTGTTAAAAGTGATCGTCGCAACATTCGAGAAAAAATTGCACAATGCAGGAAATGTGACACTGTCTACACTTGTAGTAGCATTCTTTGCGAATATCTTTGGTTGTGCAATGTATGTCTCATTAATTCTTACACCAAAAATCATGGAAAAAAGCTATGACAAATTAAAATTAGACAGACGTGTGTTATCTAGAAACTCTGAGGTTGGTGGAACACTTACGTCTGGTATGGTTCCATGGTCAGATAACGGAATTTACATGGCAGGGATTCTAGGCGTCTCGACATTCTCTTATTTACCATTTATGTGGCTGAGCTTTGTTGCCATTGGTCTTGCCATCATCTACGGATATACAGGGAAATTCATTTGGTACGTGAAAAATCAACAAGACTCAGAAGAATCGGCATCATAAGCCACTGCAAAAGCCGCCCCTCCCCCGGGCGGCTTTTGTTTGTCCTAGGACCGTAAGACTATGTATGTTTCCAGAAGGGTGGTTGTGTATTTTGACCCCCTATAAAAGAGGGCTTAAGGTGTGGTGTGAAGCAGATTGAAAGCATATTTATACCATAAAAAGGGCACAAATCCCTATTCAAACATGAGTCTTTGAACCTTATAATAACAATATTGGAAAAAGTGCGATTCACCATTACGCTCGTTTAGAGGGACTCTAAGCAGCGTTTTTATTTTTGACAGGAGGAGGAACCCATATGAGCTTATCGGATATGCTGTCTGCCCTTAACGGTGGCATTTCAAATAAAAAGGCAGAGATCGAAGAGAAAATTGCTCGACTCAAAAAGGCAAAAAGTAAGATTGAACGTGAACAAGATGCCGCAGAAACAGACCTAAAACAAATCAAGCAGCCAAAGCTTGGGGCCTCTTGGAAAGGGGAGCGGAGCCAAGATTTCAAATCAGAACGAAATGAAGCGCATGATGCGCTGCAAACGATCGTAAGCGATAAATATCCACGCTACGTGAGCCGAATCGAATTCAAAATCAGTACACTAGAAGCAGAGCAGGCTGCCTTATCCTTTGCCAGCTCTTTAGCTGGAGATGCCGCACGTTTGGCTGAAAAAGGAGAAGACGCAGTAGAAGACGCAAAACGCTTGATCTCAAAAGCATGGAGCAGCTTGTAAGCGAGCTTCATGCTGAACCAATCTGGAGGATATCATAATGGGACAAATTAAGTTAAACTACCAAACAGTGATGGATAAACTAGATGAAGTCTCCCAAGCAGTTGAAGCTTTAACAATGAAAAAAGCAGCAGATAAAGCTGGTGAAAACAGCCTTGAATTTGTAACCAAATGGACGGCACGTGAAGCAGAGGTGGGCGAAATGGTCTCAAGCTTTAAAGAAGCCTTAATCAAAAACGTTCAGGATACACGCTCAAATGTGAAGACGCTAAAAGAACAGGATGAAGCGATTGCGGCAAAATCATAAGCCCCAATCGTTTTATTGATAGCGTAGCTGAGTACGATGTAAAATATAGTCGTAAAGACTCATATATAATTCGGGATTTATGACCTTAGATTATTCCGTTTTTCTTCCAAACACCATGTTAAAAGGACACCTTTTCCCTATTTAAGCCTAAGGCTTTTCACCTTATACTATACTTAATGAAAGCGAACGATAGAAATGTCAGGACTGGAAAAAGCAGATGATCTGCCCGGTTTCAAAAACGCTGACGCCGTGCTTTCTTATGAGGTCTAATAGAGGTGGATGACATGAGTTTATCCGAGATGCTGCACCATCTGCATATGGGGATTGAAAACAAACGTGCAGAATTTGACGAAATGATCTCTCGGTTAAAGACAGCCAAAAGTAATATTCGAACAGAACAAGATCTTGCGCAGTCTGACATAAAGGAAATCAAGAAGCCTGCTCTAGATTCGTCATGGAAAGGTGAGAGAGGAACGGACTTTCACCGTCATCGGAAAGAAGCCTATCACGTGCTGCACGACATTGTGAACAATGAGTATGAAACCTATATTACGGAGATAGACCAAAAAATTATGCACTTTGAGTTAAAAAAAATGGAACTCGCTGTCGCTAGTAATTTTGCAGGAAGAGCCCAAGATGTGATGGAAAAAGGCGAGGATTTTGCAAAGGATGTCAAACATTTAATTGAACGGGGCTGGAAAGCTCTTTAATAAAATAAACGAAACAGCCGGCTGAACAAGCGGCTGTTTTTTTTGGTTTAGTCACATCCGCTGCTACCACCTGAATCACCACCGCAGGAGGCATCAGAAGCGTGATGTGTATACGAATCAGTATAGTTACTGGTTGTTGAACTGTGATGTGCAGAATGCCTAGAAGATGAACGCTTATCTTTTGGTGTAAACATGTGGGCGGTAATGGCGCCTAAAGAAGCTATGATGATGATGATAACAAACATGATGTATCCCTCCTCTTGTTTCATATTCATACGTTTGAGCCATAACAAAGTTCCCGGTCGGAAAGAAAAACTGGGCAAAGAGTTCTATTTTCGTTTATGATGATAGGCAAAAGTAATTGACCAAGGGAGGGGAGTCTATGTTATCTCTACGTCAGGAGGAGCTGTTGAGGCGGTTAATGCAGGCAGAGCAGGAGCTGACAGGTGAAGAAATTGCACGCCTGATAGGCGTCACATCACGAACAGTTCGAACAGATATGAAAGCGCTTAAATCAATATTAGAAGCACATGGGGCAACACTTCATATGAAACGTGGAGCAGGGTATACATTGACTGTCGAAGATTATGGAGCATTTCGTACTTTTTTGAAAAACTCAATGAGAGAAAGAAATGAAAAAAAGAATCAAGTTATTCCAAATCAGCCTGAGGATCGTATCTCTTATTTATTGAGAAGGCTTTTGTTGTCCGAAGACTATAAGAAATTAGATGAATTGGCCGAGGAATTATTTGTGAGTGAATCTACTGTGAAAAATGACCTGAAAGCAGTCAAGCATCTATTTTCTTTACATGGACTTTCTGTTGCACACCGACCTAAATATGGACTGAGGCTGACTGGAGATGAAATGAAATTAAGGTATTGTCTAGCTGAGCATGTGTTTCAGCAGGAGCATCCGAACCCTGCCCTTTTACCTGAAGAAACGTATCAATTGATTCAAGATATGGTGCGTTCACGTACAAAGGCAAGCGGCCTTCATGTCTCAGAGATCGGTTTAAGCAACTTAGTGACACATATCGCCATTGCGTGCAAACGAATTGAAGAGAAAAAATTGGTGATGATGCCGGAAGGAGAACTCAAAGACATTCAAACACAGCCCGCTTTTCAAGTGGCGAGGCAAATGGCAGAAGATATGCGTCACGTACTCGGTATAGATTTTCCATTATCTGAAATGGCCTATATTGCGATTCATTTAATGGGTGCAAAAATGATGGCGTATGGAGAAACGGGCCACACGCTATTTCACATGCTTGATGAAGAGCATTTCCGTTTAACTCACCAACTACTTGGTTATGTCGAAGAGCACATGTCACTTGATATTCAGACAGACAAGGAATTGATTGTGGGACTAAGTCTTCACCTGAGATCAGCGATTCATCGGTTCCGATATGATATGAACATCCGTAACCCCTATTTATCAGACATAAAAAGGCATTATCCGATTGCTTTTGAAGCAGGTGTCTATATGGGAAGATGGTTGAAGGAAAATGAGAATGTAGAGATTCATGAAGATGAAATCGGATATTTGGCGCTGCATATTGGTGCTGCCATAGAGCGGACAAAAACTCAGACTGTGAGAAAAAAATGCTTGATTGTGTGCGCAACGGGTGTCGCGAGCAGTCAGCTTCTTCTCCATAAGCTGAAGGCCGCCTTTAGCGAAAGGCTAGAGATTGCTGGTACTGCAAGTGTCAGTGACCTTTTGTCGTATGACTTGAGAAGTATCGATTTGATCATTAGTACCATCCCGCTTCAGAACACACTACCTGTGCCAGTGATTGATGTACATACGATCCTCAGTGAAGACGATATGTTGAGGCTGAAACAATTTGTACAGGGGTCACAAGAAATGGGGGTCTTGCGATATATCAGTCCGAAGATGACTTTTTTTCAGCAAGATCTACAAACAAGGGAAGAGGTTCTTCAATTTTTCGTGAATGTATTGCAGGAACAAAACCGAATCCCCGATGATTTTGAACAGCTATTGCTGGAAAGAGAGGAAGTGTCACCTACGTCGTTCGGTCATTTGGTCGCAATTCCTCACCCAATCAAACCGGCAACAGATGATACGTTTTGTGCGATCTGTACGTTGAGAAAACCAGTGCTGTGGGGCGAAGAGCGGGTACAGGTCGTCTGTTTGTTAAGTATACAGAAGACGTATCAGAAAGAATTGCAGTCACTTTATCAATTTCTTGTGCGTTTGACAGAGCAGAAGGAAGTGGTGGAGCAAATCATCAAAGCTGCTTCATTTGAAGAACTGACGGCGGCGCTGCACGTGTTGGAACAGCCAGATGAAAAAAAAGGATACCCATTTCCGCATCTGTGAGGAAAAAGATTGGATGTTAATGAAAGCGCTTTTAAAATAACATCAAAAAGGAGGATGATCACGAGTTTTTGTAAAGGGGGAGACGGATCATGAGCTTTAAAGAGAGAGCGGCCGACGTCATGGGACATGTCGCTTATCGTATTACAAATCAGAAATATATTATGGCGATTAAGCAAGCATTTGTCACATTAATGCCAATTATCATTACGGGGGCATTTGCTGTACTGGTCGCAAATATGATCATGAGCCCGGAAACGGGGCTTGCCCATTTTGAGATATTCAGGTTTTTAGCAGAGCTTCAGCCAATTATGAAGGCAATCAATTATGCCACGCTGAACTTTTTAACGATCGGGGCTGTGTTCCTCATCGGGATTGAGCTCGGGAAAATCAATGGACACAAATCATTGTTCCCAGGATTAATGGCATTGATTTCATTTATATCCGTTATTCCGACGACACTTCTTCTTGAAGTCGATGGATCAATGCGTGAGGTTGTCGATGTGCTGGCGAGGCAATTCTCCGATCCAAAAAGCTTATTTTTGGGTATGATCATTGCCATCGTCTCTGTAGAAATCTTTTGTAAGCTTACCGAGGTGAAGTGGCTGCAAATTAAGATGCCAGATTCTGTTCCATCAAATGTGGCGACGTCTTTTTCTTCACTTTTCCCATCAATTATTACGATTACAATCATTAGTTCATTCGGGTTTGCGTTTCATCGTGTGACAGGCATTTATTTGCATGAAGCGGTGTATAACGTCGTGCAGCGTCCGCTTGAAAGTGTTGTGCAGGGACTGCCTGGTATTTTAACGTTAATGTTTGTGGCTCAATTTTTCTGGGTGATCGGTATTCATGGCAACCAAATGATTAAACCGATTCGCGAGCCGCTGTTATTAGGATCAATTGCAGTGAATATGACAGCATTTCAAGAGGGCAAAGAGATTCCAAATATTATCACGATGCCATTTTGGGATGTGTATATGAGCATTGGTGGTTCGGGTGTGACGATTGGTCTGTTGATCGCCATTTTTATAGCAGGAAGAAGAGAAGAGATGCGGAGCATTGCCAAGCTTTCATCAGGACCTGGACTGTTTAACATCAATGAACCAGTTATTTTCGGATTACCTGTCATGTTGAACCCTGTGATGGCAATTCCGTTTATCGTTACACCACTCGTGACAGGTACGATTGGTTATATCGCAACCGCTACAGGTTTTGCGGGGAAAGCGGTGGTGATGGTGCCGTGGACGACACCTCCGATTGTGAATGCTTGGCTGTCTACCGCTGGCAGTATGGGGGCTGTCATCACACAGCTTATCTGTATTGTTGTCGCTGTTTTCATCTATTTACCTTTTGTCCTCTTATCCAACCGGAAGCCAGAAGCAGCACCTGATTCAGAATAGAAGGAGGGCTCATGAATGAACATGCAATTTAGATGGTATGGCAAAGAAGATCCTGTCTCCCTTTCATATATTCGGCAAATTCCCGGCTTGAAAGGGATTGTCAGTGCCGTCTATGATGTGCCGGCTGGCGATCTGTGGCCGGAGGAAAGTATTGCTCATTTAAAAGCGGAAATCGAACGTCACGATCTTGCTTTTGAAGTCGTAGAAAGTCTCCCGGTCCATGAAGATATTAAGCTGGGAAAGCCTAGCCGGGATGTTTATATCGAGCATTATCAAGAAAATATCCGGCGATTAGCAAGGCATGGTGTGAAGGCCATTTGTTATAACTTCATGCCAGTCCTTGATTGGACACGAACACAGCTCGATTTCCCACTAGCTGATCAATCGACGACTCTTGTTTATTTTCAGCATCAGCTTGAACAGATGGATATAGAAAAAGATCAACTTTCCTTACCAGGGTGGGATACGTCTTATACGCAGGAAGAAATGAGAAAGTTGATGGCTGCATACAGGGCATTGGGGGAGGAAGGGTTGTTTGAGAACCTAGACTATTTCTTGGGAAATATCCTTCCAGTTGCAGCGGAAGAGAACATGAACATGGCACTGCATCCAGATGACCCTCCTTGGAACATATTTGGTCTGCCCCGCATTGTCAGCTGTGAAGAACAAATAGATCGTATCCTTCAGCTCGATGAACGCTCACAGCATGGACTGACCTTTTGTTCCGGTTCCCTAGGCTGTAATGCGAAAAATGATGTTCCTGCACTTGCGAGAAAGTATGCTAAAAAAGGGCGTATACACTTTGCTCATTTACGCAATGTCAATTTGTATGAAAACGGTGATTTTGAAGAGTCGGCACACCTGTCGTCAGCAGGTAGCCTCGATATGGGAGCGATTGTGAACGTATTGTTTAAGGAAGGATTTGCTGGCTATGTCCGGCCAGATCATGGACGAATGATCTTTGGTGAGACGGGCAGACCTGGCTATGGATTATACGACCGAGCACTTGGAGCTATGTATTTACAAGGGATGTGGGAAGGACTTCAAATTCACACGAAGAAAGGTCAGGTGGCAACATGAACAAAATCGACATACCCAATGACTTTATTCTAGGTGCTGCGGCTTCTGCTTGGCAGACGGAGGGTTGGAAAGGGAAGAAACCGCATCAGGATTCGTATATAGACCTTTGGTATAAGGAGGGGTATCACGTATGGCACGAAGGATACGGACCAGCAGGAGCAACGAATTTTTACGAGCGCTATCCTGAAGATGTAGCCCTTATGAAGGAAATTGGGTTATCTCATTACCGGACATCGATCAATTGGTCGAGGTTTCTCATCGATTACGAGAATGGAATTGTAGATGAGACCTATGCTCGTTATATTGATGATTTCATCAATGAATTACTTGAAGCAGGTGTAGAGCCGATGTTTTGCTTAGAGCATTATGAGCTTCCTGCCGTTTTACTTGAAAAGTACGGCGGCTGGTCATCTAAACATGTTGTCGAGCTGTTTGTTCTTTATGCAGAAAAAGTGTTTGAACGCTATGGAGACCGGGTCAAATATTGGTTTACCTTTAATGAACCAATTGTTGTTCAGACTCGTGTGTATCTAGATGCTATTCGTTATCCTTTCGAGCAAAATACGAAGAAGTGGATGCAGTGGAACTATCATAAAGCCTTGGCGACAGCAAAAGTGGTGAAGCTGTTTCAGGAAATGGGCTTGAAGGAATCAGCCGGTGCAAAAATCGGGGTCATTCTCAATCCAGAAGTGACGTATGCGAGATCGACTGCGTCACATGATCAAGAAGCTGCCCGCATGTATGATTTGTTTTTTAATCGAGTGTTCTTAGATCCCTCCATTAAAGGCGAGTATCCAGAAGAACTGCTTGATGTATTGAAAAAGCATGACATTCTTTTCGATGCAACGGAAGAAGAGCTTCAGATCATTAAAGATCATACAGTCGATGTGGTCGGTCTTAATTTATACTATCCGCATCGCGTTAAGGCACCTAGCAAGGCTTGGAACGAAAATACACCGTTTCATCCATCTTATTATTACGATCTATTTGAGCTCCCAGGGAGAAAAATGAATCCATTCAGAGGTTGGGAAATCTATCCGAATATTGTCTATGATATGGGTATGAGAATAAAAGAGGAATACGGGAATATCGAGTGGTTTGTGGCTGAAAACGGTATGGGGGTCGAGCAGGAAGAACGGTTTAAAAACGAAGACGGCATCATTGATGATCAGTACCGAATTTCATTTATCAGTCAGCATTTGAAAAAAGCCCTTCAAGCGAAAAAAGAAGGTTCAAACTGCAAGGGATATATGCTGTGGGCTTTTACGGATAATGTCTCACCGATGAATGCATTCAAGAATCGCTACGGATTAGTAGAGATCCAGCTGGATAATGAACGGAATCGTCAGATGAAAGCGTCAGGATACTGGTACAAGACATTAATCCAAACGAGGAAATTAAGGGATGAACCAGATTTTATTTATCAATAGGAGTGATGGGATATGAAGCGAATCATTCTCGCTTGTGCAGCAGGAATGTCAACGTCGATTGTGGTATCTAAAATGAAGGCAGCCGCAGAAGGAAAAGGGCTGGATTATGAAATTTATGCGATACCTGAAGGGGCCATTGCGGACGAATTAGAAGAGCATGGGGACGATGTAAAGGTCATTTTGCTAGGGCCGCAAGTTAGCTTTATGAGAAAGGCAGCAGAAAAAACAGCGGCACCTTATCATATACCTGTCGATGTGGTAAATGTAAGATTATATGGAACAGCGAATGGAGAAAAAATTCTAGAACATGCACTGAAACTAGCAAATGAATCTTGAGCAATCGGAGGAGAAGCAGATGACGGTATTAGAGGAAATGCAGGGAGCAGCCTTTCAAATCATTGCCCATGCAGGTGAGGCACGAAGCCATTATGTAGAAGCCATTCGTCTAGCAAGAGCGGATGACTTTGAAGCAGCGCAGCAGTTGATTGAAAAAGGGGAGGAAGCGTTTCGAAGCATCCATGACCTGCACTTGTCACTGATACAAAAAGAGGCGGCAGGGGAACAGCTTCCCTTTTCTTTACTGCTCATACATGCAGAAGACCAAATGCTCACAACAGAGACCATCCATCTGCTTGCCATTGAAATGATCGAAATGTGTAAAAAAATGAATACCCTGTCAAAATAGATATAGTTATTAACCAATTTCTGTTATAATCATTCGATAGATAAAGAGAAAGCAGGATTGGTGAATGAAAAAAACATGTATGTGGCTTGCAGTTGGTCTAGTCATGCTGCTCATTTCGGGCTGTATGGGTACGAAACAGCAAACAGAAGGAAACCAGCAAGCCATCAAAGAGGTAAAGGGTCAAGGACAAACGAAAGAAACAACAGAAACGCAGCAAATTGAAGCGGCAGAGATAGACAAACAAAACTGGATTCAGCAAAAGGAACCCGTTGCACTTCCAATCTTGATGTATCACAGCATTTCTAGGGGTAATTCTTTACGTGTGCCAAAAAGCGAATTTGCGGCTCATATGAAGTGGCTGAAAGACAACGGCTATGTCACGCTGTCGCCGAAAGAGGCATATCAAGTTCTCGCGACCAATTCGACACCAAGTGAAAAGTATGTTCTTATCACATTTGACGATGGATATACGGATAACTACACAAAGGCATTTCCGATTTTAAAGGAATATGGAATGAAAGCCACGATTTTTATGATCGAGCAGTCCATCGGCCGCCCGCATCATTTAACCGATGCCCAAATGGATGATATGGTGGCGCATGGTATTTCAATAGAGAGTCACACCATTCATCATTTAGAGCTCAATCGTTTATCACAGAAGCAGCAGGAAGAAGAATTAAAAGGATCGAAGGTATTCTTTGACCAGCGGTTTTCCCAACAAACGGTCATGGTCAGCTATCCGGTCGGTCGCTATAACGAAGACACGCTGAAGCTGGCGAAGGAAGCAGGATATGAAATGGCTGTAACCACTGAACCAGGACATGCGAAAAAGGAACAAGGCATGATGTCCTTACACCGCCTGCGCATTTCACCGGGACTTTCACCCGAAAGCTTTGGCAGGCTGATAAAGGGAAATTGATCAATATTAGATCACAGATGTTTCACATGAAACATTTTACGACACGTTTCGTGGAGATGATTTGTGGATCGACAACATCATAGGGCTTGAGTACACATCTAGATATATTCTTCAGACGTGATCGTCACACATAATGTTTTTTAAATGATGTGAAAAGGGAGAGAGCAAAGATGTCAAATTTTCTTGGAATTGATCATGTCCAGTTAGCTGCCCCAAAGGGGAGTGAAGAGAAAGCACGTTTGTTTTTTGGAGAGATTCTAGGAATGAAGGAAATACCTAAGCCTGTTCACCTAGCAAAACGTGGTGGTGTTTGGTTTCAGTGTGGCAATCAACAGCTTCACATTGGCATTGAAGATCAATTTCAAGCAGCGAAAAAAGCTCATCCAGCTTTTCAAGTAAAAAAATTATCAAATGTAAAAGAGACATTAATGAAACATCACATTCTTATAAAGGAAGATCAGCCGTTAGATGGAGCCATCAGGTTTTATGTAGATGATCCATTTGGAAATCGAATTGAATTTTTAGAGAGACTGTAGAAAATAAATCTTGTGAGAAACAATAAGGATGTCGAGAAAATCTCGACATCCTTATTTTATGAAAGTATGTTATTGATAAACAGGATAACCCGTTATCTTTATATCTTTTCCCAGCGGTTCAAGAGAGAGTTGATCCAGTTCAATTGCATCACTCATGAGGCGTATGCCTTCGCCTCCGAAAAAAGAAGGAGAGAGTCGTCCGCCAATGAGCTTGGGCGCCATGTAGATGACGAGTTTATCGACCAGCTGCTGCTCTAAAAATGAGGCATTGATTTGTCCGCCGCCTTCAATCATCAGGGAGGAGATATTTCTTTCTCCGAGCACTTGAAGTACTTCTTGTAAGGGCACCCGGATATCGCTATCCGTCATGATGACGCTGACGCCAGCTGCTTCTAAAGCGGCTCGTTTTTCTTCATCGGCTTGTTTTGTTGTAAAGATCCAAGTTGGCGCCATTTGATCCGTGACCACCTTTGCTGTCAGCGGGATAGACAGTTTAGAGTCTAAGACAATTCGAATCGGATGATGACCGTTTGGAATGCGTGCTGTTAATGAAGGATCGTCGTGAATGACGGTTTGCGCACCGACCAAGATCGCATCGTTGATACTGCGAATGTGATGTGCATCATAACGGGACGTTTCTGATGTAATCCACTTGCTGTCAGACGTAGCAGATGCAATTTTTCCGTCTAACGTAATGCCTGCTTTGAGTGTCACGAAAGGCGTTTTTTTCGTAATAAAGTGGTTGAACACTTCATTCATGAGAATGGATTCCTGCTCCATGACGCCTGTGATGACTTGAATGCCTGCATCTTGTAAAATGGCAATCCCGCGCCCGGCAACAAGCGGGTTCGGATCCAGTGCAGCAACGACAACTTTTTCTACGCCAGCTTTCACAAGTGCTTCAGCGCATGGGCCTGTGCGGCCATGGTGGGAACAAGGCTCTAGTGTTACATAGATCGTGGCACCTTTTGCCTTGTCTCCAGCCATTTTAAGTGCATGAATTTCTGCATGTGGTTCGCCGGCCTTCATATGCGCCCCGACCCCAACAATTTCATTTTCTCGCACAATCACAGCCCCGACGAGCGGATTGGGAGATGTCTGACCTTTCATTGCTTCAGCATTTTCAAGGGCTAGTTTCATATATCGCTCATGATGTGGCAATCGTACGCACCTCTTGATCCGCTTTCATATGGCCTGAGCGGTTAATTTTTGTCTGCAAGTATTTTTCATTGAACTCAGAGACATCACCCCAAAGTGGAATCCGTCCAGAAAGAGAAAGGCCTGCATGACTGATAGCATCCGTCTTTTTCGGATTATTTGTGATCAGTCTGACTGGCTTTGTACGCAATGTTTGAAGAACAGCAATCGCTTCTTCATATTGACGTGTATCATCTTCAAAGCCTAGTGCTTCGTTCGCTTCTACTGTATCGTAGCCGTTTTCTTGCAAGATGTAGGCCATGGCTTTACTGAAAAGACCGATCCCGCGTCCTTCATGGTTGGCTAAATAAAACAGTGCGCCTGCTCCATTGTCCTCAATCATTCGCATAGACTGTTTCAATTGGAACCCACAATCACAGCGTTTGCTTCCGAAAATATCGCCGGTGTGGCAGATGGAATGCATGCGGATCAGCGCTTCATCAGCATGTTCGAAATCTCCGTAAACAAGGACGCTTGATTGCTGGTGATCTGCAAGTTCACGGGAGGAAAGGCTTTCGATTAAAGCTTCATCTGATAATGGTTCTTTCCCATCGTCTTTTAACCATGAATACCAGTTAAACATGACCGTTCTACCGTCTAAATTCACTGGCAGTTTAATAGGTCCAGTGATATATATAAATCCGTCTTCTTGCTGTACTCGTTTGATTTTATCTTTTAAAATGGCTGTTTTAACCTCTGTGTGTTTGTCCATATTCTACACCTTCTTTTTTGTCTGTTTCTTCAATCTGTAAACGAACGAGAACGCCAAATGGATCAATAAATTCGTTGCTTTTTCCTGTCGTGTTCATGTGAACACCTGCTTTTGTCAGACGTTCGACGACGGATGTTCTATCGTCTTCTTTTGGGAAAACCAGTGTATAGCTTCTAATTCCTGAAAAACGTGGATCAATGGCTCCTTTTCTCCCTCGTCCCCATGCATTAAAGGCAAGGTGGTGATGATAGATGCCACCAGCAACGAATAAGCTGGCTGGGGGAGCCATTCGGATATGAAAACCGAGCGTGTTCACATAAAAGGAATCGGCTTCTTCTGGGTTGAGATGGAAATGCAAGTGTCCCATGACTGTACCAGCCGGGAGTCCTTCCCAGGTGGAATCAGCGGCTTCTTGCAGGAGACCATCTCCATCAAGCGGGGCATTTCCGCCACCTTTCAGCTCTCCATGCTCACCTACCCATATGTCCTGAGGACGATCAGCATAAATCTCAACGCCGATGCCATCTGGATCACTTAAATAAATGGCTTCACTGAAAAAGTGATCGCTTGCTCCAATTAAAGGATAGCCTTTTTTGATCACATGCGCCAGCCATGTGCCCAGGTTTTTTCTGGTAGGTAATAAAACCGCAAAATGATAAAGTCCTGGCTCATGATCCGGCTTCTCTTTCAGCTGCACATCTTCTTTCAGCACAAGGATTGGTTCCTTTGCGTTGCTGCCAAGCGTGACAGTAGAATCCGTCTGTTCTAATAAAGTAAAACCTAAAATGTCTGTATAAAAAGGCAAAGAACGCTCAAAGCTGGACACATGTAATTCTGTTACACCTAATCTTACTTGCTCTATTGTATTCAAAGCTCGGTCATCTCCTTCATGTTATATGCATCTGTATGTTCAATGGTTTATTGAAAATTGATAAAAATGATTACCTTGTTACTTTTAGTAACTAAACTATATAATAGTTAGTGACTTATTTCAAGTAATTAATTATGTTATAATGAAAAAAAGTAGAGAAAAGCAGGAGGGAGTAAAGTATGGCTCAAGTAGATGGCTGTCCAATTACAGATGCCATGGAGATTTTAGGGAAGAAGTGGGTGATTCTCATCATCAATCAGCTTTTGACAGGGCCAAAACGTTTTTGTCAGCTAGAAAATGAAATGAACATCAGCGGACGGTTATTATCAGAAAGGCTGAAAGATTTAGAAGCTGAAGGACTTGTTGAGAAAAAAGTATATCCCGACATTCCAGTGCGGATTGAATATGAACTAACAGAACAAGGAAAGAAAATTGAACCAGTCATACGGGAAATGTATGCTTGGTCTTTAGAGCGAAAAAATAGTGAAAAGGGTGAACATGTCCCTTCTTAATCGACTTCGATCAGTGTCCCTGATCGATTTTTTTTTGTGATTTTCCAGAAATCTAAGTCAATAGTATGAAAAATGATGTTGACAATAATTTCATTCATCATATAATATCAAGGAGAAGAGGGTTCTTTTCCCTGTAATGGAATGGGGGAGGTTATGCCATGGTATCATGAATGGGACAGATTACCTAAACCGTGTATCACTACATCATGTAGCAGCAGACATCTTTGACTTGTCGAAAGCAAAGATTTATTTTTTAAACTCAATTGATAATGATTATCATAATCATTTATGAGTGTGATTCATACGCTGATAAAGGTTATTTTTTTTATTATCTATTGAGAATAATTATCAATATCAATTAGGAGGATATATATGAAATCACTTCGTTCAGCATCACACGTCTTATTATTCTTTAGCTTTGTTCTATTGTTTGCTCTAGCCCCGGTTAGCTCTGCCTCAGCAGCAGGCTTAGCAGATGGTCAATATTCAGCACAATATGTGGTATGGAAAGCAGACAGTGATTCAACTTCAACAGCAAATACGTATTTTGAAAAACCAGCTAAGCTTGTTGTGAAGGACGGAAAAATCAAAGCGCAAGTCACGTTAACGAACAGCTCTTGGATTACAAGCTTTAAAACATTGGATCAAGGTGTCTACAAAGATGCGAAGGTGATCAGTACAAACGCAGCTGCCAACAAGAGAACGGTAGAGTTCAATGTCAACAGCCTGACAGATGTTGTACCAGCTAAAGTGAGTGTGACTGTACTGGTCATTGGATATACAGGCAATTACGATATTCGCGTCAAGTTTGATGCAGCAACTGTTCAATAAAAAGGGAGGAAATTCATCTGATGAAAAAATGGATCAGGATGCCAGCCTTTGTGGCTGCATTATTGCTGGCACTTATACTGCCTTTTTCAAATGCACAGGCTGCCTCATTAAATGATGGTACATACTCCGTCAATTACACTGTGATGAAGGCCGAAGGGACTGCCGTTTCGATGGCAAATGATTACTGGCTGAAGCCGGCAAAAGTGATCGTGAAAAATGGCAAGCTGACTGTGCAAATGACCATTAAAAACAGCAGCTGGGTAACGGAATTTAAAGTGCCGGGAAATGGCGGCTATGTCGATACGACGATTCTATCAACGAATAAGAAAGCCAATACAAGGCTTGTTCAATTCCAAGCACAGAGTTTGTCTAAACCAATCAAGTCAAAAATCCATGTCACAGTCAAATCGGCTGATTATGATCACGACTATACCATCCAGCTGAAATTCGACGAAAGCAGCATCAAGTCACTTTCTTCTGACAATTCAAAAGAAACAGCAGGTGCAGCAAAACATCAAGAAACATCAAAAGAAACAACTAAAACAACTGATTCATCCACCAAAACAAAACAAGAAGAAAATCCTCAAACTGGTGATACAAGCCAGATGGGATGGCTCCTTGTGCTTGTCTTATGTTCAGGCGGGTTTTTAGCGAGAAAGTGGATCATCAAGCATTAACGGAAGGAAGTGTCATCTTTTGAAACGTCTTTTTCATCTACAGACAGCTATTCTGCTCGTTTTATTCAGTTTGTTGACTGCGTTTCAGCTGCCTCAAGGAACGGCTCAGGCGGCATCATTGGTTGATGGTGAATATACGGCCGGATTCACCATTTTAAAAAATGGCAGCACTGAAGCATCCATGATGGATACGTATACAGAAAAGCCAGCTAAGCTCATCATCGAAAATGGCAAGACGACTGCCTATCTTACGCTGAAGCAAAGCAAAGAAATCACAGATTTCAAGGTCGAACAAAATGGTTCTCTCGTCACCACTGAAACGGTCAGTGAAGATGAGACAGCGAATACGCGTGTGATCAAATTTGATGTAGCCGATGTATCAGCCAAATTAAATGGCTGGGTCAAAATTTACTGGGACTTAGGCGGCTTTATTTATGATGAGGCGTATGACGTACAGCTCGCTTTCGACGAGAGCAGTCTCACACTTGTCACGCCTGCGAAGCCAGACGATAGTGAAACAACACCTGATGATCAAAACGGTACGACGCCAGGCGACAGCGAAACAAAGCCGGATGATCAAAGCGGCACGACGCCAGGCGACAGCGAAACAAAGCCAGATGATCAAAACGGCACGACGCCAGGCGACAGCGAAACAAAGCCAGATGATCAAAACGGCACAACACCAGTTGATTCGACACAGAACCAATTAAAAGATGGTGTGTATCGTATCAACTACAGTGTGCTGAAGGGCGATGAGGATGAGGTATCTCGGATGAGCCAATACTTCTCACATCCAGCATCGTTAACCGTTAAAAATGGAACGCAAACCGTTTCCTTTACGGTGAAGGATCATACGTCAGTTGATTCTTTGAAAATAGAGAAAAACGGTTCTTATCAAGAAGTGAAAAACGTGAGCACAGATCAAGCAAAGAACACAAGAGTGGTTTCATTTGAAGTGTCTGATCTGAAAAAAGCAGTTAACGGAAAAGTACACATTGTAGTAGCAGCCGCTCACTATGATCAAACGTACGATATTCGTTTTCAATTTGATTCAAAAAGCATCGTTCCACTGAAGGACGGTCAAATAGAGGAAGAAACACCGGCTACACCAGAAACACCAAAACCAAATAAACCAGCACCAGACACAACGAACGGCGGAACGAATCAAGAGACAGTTCAGCTAAAAGACGGAGTATACAAGCTTCCTTTTTCAATGAAGAAAGCAGACAAAGATGAGCTTTCTCGCATGAACGATTACGTCGTGAGCCCTGCGACATTGGTGGTGAAAAATGGCCGCCATTTCGTTTCATACACTGTCAAGAATAGCTCAGCCATCACGTCGTTCCAAGTAGGAACCGGCGGTAAATTTGAAGAGACGCTAGTTGCAAAGGCTGATCAAAAAGCAGATACACGAGTGATTCAATATGAAGCAAAAAGTTTGAGTAGTGATCAGGCAGCACGCGTGAAAATTGACATTCCAGCTGCCAATTATCATGAGCAGTACGATGTCAAACTTGTCTATGATACGAAAGGCATCGCAAGTGGTGAAGGAAGCGGAATTGCGACGGTGATCGGAGACGATGAGAGCATCGGCTTTGTGAAAAATCCGAATGATCACGATTCTCAACCAAACCAGCCTGCGAATCTCGCACCAGAGGAAACGGGCGCAGAGCAGATGACCTTTACGCCATCAGATGACCAAACCAAGTCTGAGACAGGTCAGTTGAACCCGAAAACAGGAGATACTTCACTTCTTTGGGTGTACATTCTTTTATTCGGCGGGTCACTATTCGTGCTCGTCAGAAAGTATCAAACTCGTACAAGATAAAGAATCTATTTTAAGTGAGGTGCGCCATTCATCTCGGCGCATCCACTTCCTTTTTTCGAAAGGAGGCTTCCGTTTTTTGAAGCATCGAATGTTATGTACCCTGATCACGGCTCTATGTGTGTGCGTCTTCTTAGCAGGCTGCTCACAATCAGCTGAAAGCTCAGCGAAAGGCAAAAAAAGCGCAGCATCAAGTGCCCGCATTGTGGCAACGACTGTAGCTGCTGCTGAGATCATGGATGCGCTAGAGGTGGATCTTGTCGGGGTGCCAACAAGTCAAAAATCCTTGCCGGCTCGATACAAAGGACTCCCAGCAGTCGGTAACCCAATGAGCCCGGACATGGAAATCATCCAATCACTTCAACCGACAGATGTCCTGTCTGTCACGACCCTTCAATATGATTTAGAAACGCCTTTTCAACAAGCTTCTGTCCCTGCGACATACCTCAACCTTGAGAGCCTGGACAAGATGGAGAACGCCATCACAAAGCTTGGAGAAAAATATGATAGAAAGACACAAGCGAAACGCATTGTGGATGATTTTGAACAAAAAAAGAAAGACATACAAGAGAGAACGAAGGGAAAGACGAAGCCATCCGTTCTCATTTTGCTTGGTGTACCAGGCAGTTATTTAGTGGCAACAGAGAATTCGTATATCGGTGATCTTGTGCGTATTGCAGGAGGAAAGAACATCGTAAAAGGTGAGAAAATGGAGTATTTGGCATCCAATACGGAGTATTTACAAAAAGCCAATCCAGATATCATTCTCCGAGCCGCACATGGGATGCCGGATGAAGTCGTCAACATGTTTGATCAAGAATTTAAAACAAATGATATTTGGAAACATTTTAATGCGGTCAAACAAGACCGGGTGTACGACCTCGAAGAAAGCTTATTCGGGACAACAGGCAACTTAAAGGCAGCAGAGGCATTAGATGAATTAACTCGTATGTTGTACCCGTCATAAGCGGCGAATCTTAATGATAAAAGGACGTTCAAGATGAAAAAAACAGGGATTTTATTTCTGATAGTCAGTCTCTTACTAGCCGGCGTATTTATTTATTCCGCCATTACGGGGAGCATTCATGTTACACCGATTGAATTATTGGAAGGGCTTATGACCGGTCAACATGCACAGGTAGAAATCATTAAAGATTTAAGAATCCCCCGCATGCTCATTGCGATGTTTACAGGGGCGGCTTTATCTGTCTCCGGTGTCCTCTTGCAGTCTGTGATGAGGAATCCATTAGCAGATGCCGGTGTTATTGGTATTTCATCGGGAGCTAGCTTCTTTTCTTTAATGGCAATTACAGCGCTTCCTCAATTTTATTTCTACTCTCCTTTATTTTCAGTTTTAGGCGGGGCAATTGCCTGCTTCCTCGTATACGTGTTGTCTTGGAAAGGCGGCTTAAGCCCGATTCGAATGATTCTGGTGGGGATCGCCATCAATGCCATGTTTACAGGGTTGGCAGAAGCGTTTGTGACCATTTGCAGCTATTTCAATATCACCATTAATCAGTCGGGACAGTCGAATCTGACGATGAAAACGTGGGGAGATGTCCGTTTAATCGGTGTCTATGGCGTCATTGGGCTTGTGGTTGCGCTTTTCTTTAGCAGATGGTGTAACTTGCTTGCCCTTCAAGATAAGACGGCGAAAAACTTAGGATTGCGTGTGACCAGAATGCGCCTTTTGATTTCAATCACGGCGGTGTTATTAGCAGCGGTGACTGCTGCGGTAGCGGGCGTGATTGCCTTTGTCGGTTTGCTCATTCCCCATATCTCTAGAAGGCTCGTCGGTTCGGACCATCGGGTACTGATTCCATTTTCTGCGTTAAGCGGGGCCTTGCTCATTTTGACGGCTGATACGCTCGGCAGAACGCTTGTGGCACCAAATGAAATCCCTGCTTCTACAATCATGGCTGTCATTGGCGGGCCGTTTCTGATCTTTTTATTAAGAAGGGGGGATCGTCTGCATGGACATTCGTGAGGTGTCGTTTTCCTATGATCGGCAGAGGGACATTGTTCAATCGGTCACCACGCACATCGAAAAAGGAAAAATCACGACCATTATCGGTCCAAATGGCTCGGGCAAATCCACGCTGCTTTCCTTGATGGCACATAACCATTGTCCACATAAAGGACAGATTCATTTAGATGGGCAAGAGCTGAATGCGTTCAAGCCAAGGGAACTCGCGAGAAAGCTGGCAGTCGTACATCAGCAAAATGAAGCGCCGCTCGATTTAACGATCGAACGAGTCGTGGCATTTGGGAGAACGCCCTACCAGACGATGCGCGGCAGTGACAAGGAAGAGGATGAGAAAGCAATTGAGTGGGCACTGTCCTGTACAAAGCTGACGGATAAGCGAAAAGTGCCTCTCGCCTCATTGTCAGGCGGAGAACGGCAGCGTGTATGGATTGCCATGGCTTTAGCGCAAAAAACACCGATCCTTTTCTTAGATGAACCGACGACTTATTTGGATATGTATTATCAATTTGACATTCTGGAGCTCATTCGAGAGCTCAATGTCGAGCATGGATTAACCATCGTGATGGTCTTGCACGATATGAATCAGGCGATTCGCTATAGTGATGTCATCATCGCCATGAAAGATGGGCAAATCATCCGCGAAGGACGGCCAAATGATGTGTTAACAGAAGAGATGGTGCGGCACATTTATCATGTGTCCGTCACAATTAAGCAGGATGCAGAAACAGGGATGTATATCGTGCCTGTAGGCATATAAGTTGTGCAAAAAGCAGGTGAGACAGTGTGAAACGAGGGAAAAGAATCGGGCAGCGAATGCTGACGATCGTCTGTTTAGGTGTTTTTCTATATAGCGGTACTGCCATTGGCTTGGAGCTCTTAGGCTATTATCAAAATCGTCAGGTGCTTGCAAAGGCTCAGACACTTTACACACACGAGGATGGAATGAAACAGCGAAAACCTGGAGAAATTCGTCAGTCATTTGATGATTTGCGAAAGGTGAATGAAGACATTGTCGGTTGGATTGATATGAAGGACACGATGATTCAGTATCCAATTGTTCAGTCAAACGATAATGCATTCTATTTAACTCGTAATTATGTAAAGGATGACACACGGGCAGGCAGTATCTTTATGGATTATCGTAATGACGTCTTGCATGAAAGTCCCAATACAGTGGTGTACGGTCATCGAATGAGGGATGGGTCTATGTTTGCTGGTCTCACAAACTATTTGAAAAAAGATTTCTTCCAAGATCATCGCACATTTCAGTACGATACGCTGTATCAAAGCTATGAAGCAGAAATTTTTGCTGTGTATGAGACGACAGTCGATTTCGATTATATTCAGACTGATTTTCAGGATCTTGGTGAATATGCGCACTACTTGCAAGCTGTGCGTAGGAAGTCCATCTATCAAACGAAAACAGACGTATCCACAGATGACTTGATTCTCACATTATCGACCTGTGATCACGTGCTGGCACCTAAAAACAAGCGTCTCGTGGTACAGGCGAAGCTAAAGAAAGTTTACTAGAAAAGGAGAGACAGACGGTTGAAATGTTTACATGTGATTTTGGCAGGACTCGTCGTTGTGCTGCTCCTCGGCGGATGCAGCCAGGCGGCGCCTGTCGAGAATGAGAGCAAGCAAGGTGCGCTCAACATTCAGGATTTTGCCGGCAGAACATTATCGTTTCATGAATCACCTGAACGGATCGTCTCGTTGTCAACTGGCGACATGAGCATCATTTATGCCTTAGGTGGCCAGGTTGTCGGCCGGCCAACTGCCGAATTGCCAGACAATCTACAAAAGGCAAAGTCCGTACAATCAATTGGCACAACCCATCAATTTGATGTCGAGCTGATCACGAGTTTAAAGCCCGATGTGGTGCTTGGGAATGAATCATTAAACAGCAAGGATATCTCTACTATAGAAGGAATTGGTTCACAGCTTCTTTTGACAAGTGCCAACTCAGTGAAGGACATCCAGCGTCAAGTTTCTTTATTTGGTGATTTACTTGGAAAACAGCAAAAGGCCAAAGCGCTCAATGCTCAAATCGATCAGCGGATCAAGCAAGTGAAGCAGCCTGAGAAAAAAGTAAAGACGCTCGTTGTATATGGTGCGCCCGGCACATATATGGCGGCACTTCCGCAATCTTTAAGCGGTGATCTGCTGCGGATCGCTGGTGGGGCGAATATTGCTGAAAATGAACCAGCACTCGAAAAGTTTCCGCAATATGCACAAATCAATGCAGAAAAGGTAATCGAGGCCGATCCAGATCTCATTTTGCTGATGACACACAGCAATCCTGAAGATGTCAAAGCAGGCTTTATGAGTGAAATGAAGCAAAATGCGGCGTGGCACGATGTATCAGCTGTCAAAAATGGACACGTTGAGATTCTGCCAAGTGACCTATTTGGGACAAATCCAGGCGCAGAAGTCATCAGAGCGATCGATGAATTAGAGAAGAAATTGAAGCGATTGTCATCATGAAGATGAATGCAGAACTAGATTTTCAAAAAAGGCAGTCAAGACGAAAATGGCTGTTACCAGGATTGTTTCTCACTTTATGTGTGGGCGTCTGTCTAGGACTTGCGGTAGGTTCTGTCCAATTATCGCTGACGGATTTAATGGCTGTGTTCACGGGATCAGGTCTGCCTGTTCATGAAAAAATTGTCATGGATTTACGGCTGCCGCGTGTGCTCATTGGTTTTCTCGTTGGGGCCTGCCTCGCTGCATCAGGGGCGATTTTACAAGGAGTTGTCCGAAATCCACTGGCTGACCCTGGGATCATTGGTGTGACTGCGGGCGGCGGGTTAGCTGCTGTACTCAGCATGATTGTTCTTCCACAATTCACGTATTTGCTTCCGGCAGCCGCTTTTCTGGGCGCCTTATTAGCAGCTCTTGTCGTGTATATGCTGTCATTTGATCAAGGGGTTTCACCGCTTAAATTGATCTTGGCAGGTGTTGCCGTCAATGCCTTGCTCGGTGCGGTGATGAATGGATTTATGGTGCTTTACAGTGAGCGTGTGCAGGCTGTTTTGCCTTTTCTATCAGGGGGATTAAACGGACGGAGCTGGCATCATCTTAGCTTTGTGTCGCCATATGCGCTGGCTGGATTATGTCTTTGTTTTTTCGCCATTAAACCGTCCAATCTCCTTTTGCTTGGCGATGAATCGGCTCAACTATTGGGCCTTCGAGTAGAGCGGACTCGATTTTTTCTCATTGCGCTGGCCGCTCTTTTAGCTGGAGCAGCTGTCAGTGTCAGCGGTTTAATCGGTTTTGTCGGGCTTGTTGTGCCTCATTTTATCCGTCTTTTAATCGGAGATGACTACCGGTATTTGCTACCGATTTCAATGCTTGGAGGGGGCGTGCTTGTGGTCTTTGCTGATACAGCGGCACGGGTCTGGTTTACACCGGTTGAATTGCCTGTAGGGATCTTGCTTGCCTGCATCGGTGCACCTTTCTTCCTCTATTTATTAAAAAAGAAAGGGAGGGGTTAAGATGGATGTCATTGCAATGGATGACGTGAGTCTCAGTCAAGGCGGCTTTCGGCTGTCTTCCATTTCAGCAGCTGTTCCTAAAGGGAGTGTGACCGGAATCATTGGCCCGAATGGGTCAGGTAAGTCGACTTTTATCAAAGCGGCCGCACGACTGACCTCAATCGAAAGCGGCATGATTTACATTCACGACATCCCGCAAAAAGAGATGACGGCACAGGAGATCGCCAAGGAGGTGGCAGTTCTCATGCAAACAAGAACCGCCATTCCATCGATGACAGTACGTGAGTTGGTCGCACTTGGACGCAGTCCGCATCGTTCCATCTGGAAAAAAAGCACCACGTCAGATCATGAAGCGATTGAGTGGGCGCTTGAGGTGACGAATAGCCGCATGAATGCAAATAGAATGCTTCATACATTATCAGGCGGAGAAAGACAAAAGGCATATATTGCAATGGCACTGGCTCAGAAGACAGAGACCATCATTCTGGATGAGCCAACCACTTATTTAGACATTGCACATCAGCTTGAATTATTGGAGCTGCTCAAACAGCTGAATCAAACACATGGCATCACCATTTTAATGGTTCTCCATGACTTGCAGCAGGCCGCAAAATATTGTGACCGTCTCATTGCTATGAAGCGAGGTCAGGTGCATCAAATTGGCTCACCAAAAGAAGTGTTAACAGAAGACTTTTTCAAGGAGGTTTTTGGGATTCAGGCGGAGGTTCACTTAGACGGACCGCATCCGCTCATTATCCCCATTGCCTCCATTCAACAACAAAAGGGAGATGAACCAAACATGATTATTGTAAACAACCAAGTAAGAGTAGAAAAAGGCAGTGCCGACCACCTTGTTAAACGGTTTAACAAGCAGGGACAAGTAGAATTTATGGAAGGCTTTTTAGGTATGGAAGTATGGGTCACTCAGCAGACAACTGATTACGATGAAGTGACCATTCACACCCGCTGGAATCGAAAAGAAGACTTTGTGAATTGGACAAAATCTCAGGCATTTGGTGATGCGCACGCTCACGGAAAGGCGAAACCTGAAGGCCTGTTAAAAAACAAAATTACGTACTATGAAGTGCAAGTCACAAGACCCGCTTTACAGAAAAAAGCCTAAATATTCAAAAGCGCTGCAGCGAAGAAGCAGCGCTATTTTTTTTGTGATTGTCTCTTTCCGTCACATATTTTTGACAAAGTATTCAAACAACTGACACAATCCTATCCAAATTTTAGGTAAAATTTACTTTATTTTTGAAGCGCATGGGTGTAAAGTACAGGTATAAATAACTAACCGAATGAAAATCAAGAGTAAAATTTCACCGAGTGAACTATATCAAATGGACTTTCATTTGTGAATCATTGAACAAATAGTGAACTTTTTGTGAAATGGTGAGCATAAATATCTCGAATCATTCGGCATGCGAAAGTAAGGGAGGATGTAAGGTTGTGAGTGAGCTGTTTTTAGCAAGATTTCAATTTGCCTCTACGACATTATTTCATTTTATTTTTGTTCCTATGTCTATAGGTTTGGTATTTATCGTTGCATTGATGCAAACCCTTTATGTGGTGAAGAAAAAAGACATCTATAAAAAGATGGCAAAATTTTGGGGTCACCTTTTCTTAATTAACTTTGCAGTAGGTGTGGTGACAGGGATTCTGCAAGAATTCCAGTTTGGGATGAACTGGTCTGATTATTCAAGGTTTGTCGGGGATGTCTTTGGTGCACCGCTTGCCATTGAAGCGCTATTGGCCTTTTTCCTTGAATCGACCTTTATTGGTCTTTGGATATTCGGCTGGGACCGTCTGCCGAAAAAAATCCATTTGTTATGTATTTGGCTCGTTTCTCTTGGTACGATCTTTTCGGCGTTTTGGATTTTACTCGCCAACTCATTTATGCAGGAGCCAGTTGGATTTGTGATTAAAAATGGCCGTGCAGAAATGAATGACTTTGGGGCGCTCGTGACAAATCCGCAACTTTGGGTAGAGTTCCCGCACGTTCTGTTTGGTGCATTGGCAACCGGTGCTTTCTTTATCGCAGGAGTTAGTGCCTATAAAATGGTCAAAAAACAAGAAGTCGCCTTTTTCAAAAAATCTTTCCAGATTGCCATGGTGCTTGCTTTCATTTCTGGCTTAGGTGTAGCGTTCTCTGGACATGATCAAGCGAAACACTTAATGGAATCACAGCCGATGAAGATGGCAGCAAGTGAAGCCCTTTGGAAGGATAGTGGAGATCCAGCGGCTTGGACACTATTTGCCAACATTGACACAGATAAAAAAGAAAACTCTGCGGAGATCAATATTCCGTTTGCTTTAAGTTACTTGGCTTATTCGAAGTTTAGTGGAGATGTGCCAGGCATGCTGACCCTTCAAAAAGAATATGAAGCCAAGTTTGGTCCTGGAGATTACATTCCTCCAGTCAAAACAACCTTCTGGAGCTTTAGAATCATGGTGGGTGCCGGTATGTTGATGATTTTTGCTAGTATGATTGGTTTGTATTTGAGCTTTAGAAAAAAACTAGAATCAAACAAATGGTATTTACGCTTCATGGTATGGATGATTGCGTTCCCGTTTATTGCAAACTCAGCTGGTTGGATCATGACGGAAATTGGGCGTCAGCCGTGGACAGTCTTTGGTATGATGACAACCGCACAATCCATTTCACCAAACGTATCGTACGGCATGTTGCTATTCTCAGTCATTAGCTTTACGACCATTTATCTGATTCTTGCCATCGTGCTTGCCTACTTATTCATTCGAGAAATTAAAAAAGGTGCACATTCTGAAGAGAATACAGATCAAAAGGATGAAACGGACCTGTCTACAGATCCATTTGATGGAGGCGCATATCATGGCATATCTTAACGAGATTTGGTTTATTCTTGTCGCAGTACTGTTTGTTGGATTTTTCTTCTTAGAAGGATTTGATTTTGGTGTCGGGATGTCCATGCAGCTTCTTGGAAAAGATGCACATGAGCGCCGCATTTTAATCAATACGATTGGCCCTTTCTGGGATGCGAATGAGGTCTGGTTGATTACAGCAGGCGGAGCTATTTTCGCCGCTTTTCCTCACTGGTACGCTACGATGTTCAGCGGATACTATATTCCGTTTACGGTTCTCCTGCTAGCGCTCATTGGGCGGGGGGTCGCCTTTGAATTTAGAGGGAAGGTCGAGAAGGCTTCATGGATCAAAACGTGGGACTGGGTGATCTTCTTTGGCAGCCTGCTTCCGCCATTTTTACTCGGCGTGCTATTCACAAGTATTTTACGAGGAATGCCCATTGATCAAAGCATGAATATGTACGCTGGATTTACAGACTTTGTGAATCTTTATTCAGTGATCGGCGGGGTAGCTGTGACGGTTCTTTGCCTTCTGCATGGATTGATTTTCGTCACACTCCGCACTGAGGGTGATTTAAGAAATCGTGCAAGAAAGCTCGGTCAGCGTGTTTTATTGATTGCACTACCAGTTCTTGTTCTATTTGTTGGTGTGTCTATTCTTGAAACAGACATTTATACCGTACGTCCGATCATCACAATCCCTTTAACTGTACTCATTGTGGTTTGTTATGTAGCGGCTCTATTCTTTATGAGAAAAGAGCGTGATGGATGGACATTTTTATTCACAGGTGCAGGTATTATGGTGACAGTGACCATGCTTTTCACAGCATTATTCCCGCGTGTCATGATTAGTTCGATCAACCATGCATTCGACCTCACCATTCAAAACGCTGCATCAGGATCTTATTCACTGACGGTCATGACGATTGTTGCCATTTCTTTGCTGCCTTTTGTGCTTGGGTATCAAATCTGGAGCTACTATGTCTTCCGTAAACGTGTAAGCGGTAAGGAGCCAATGACCTACTAATGGATAAACGTTTGCTTCAACTAAAAGGAATGAGGGGGCTTCTTGCCCTCTTAGGTATTGTGTCAATCATCCAAGGAGCAAGTATCATTTTTCAAGCACAGTGGCTGGCACATGCCATAACAACGCTGTTTGACGGGAAGAGCCTCATGCAGGCAACACCTTATGTCTTGCTGTTTCTTGCTGCCTTTCTGGTGCGGCACGGTCTCACCTTGATGCGGGAGAAGGTCATGTTCACCTATTCTTCCCGAATTGGAGCAGACGTCAGAAAGCAGCTGTTGGACCAGCTGTTCCGTTTAGGGCCAGCTTTCACGAAGAAAAAAGGAACAGGAAAGCTTGTGACATTGGCGATGGAGGGCATTGCCCAATATCGTCAGTATTTACAGCTGTTTTTGCCGAAAATGGTGAACATGGCAGTTATTCCGGTGATGGTGCTTGTCTATGTTTGGACATTAGATGAAACATCTGCTGTCATTCTCATTGTCACGCTGCCAATTTTAATTGTTTTTATGATTTTGCTAGGACTTGTCGCTCAGCGTAAAGCGGCCAAACAATGGAGATCGTATGAGAAATTATCCAATCATTTTACTGATTCTCTCCGTGGCCTGGAAACGCTTCGCTACTTAGGGATTAGCAAAAAGCATTCTCGCAATATTGGAGAGGTCTCAAAGCGTTATCGAAAGGCGACGATGAGCACACTGAAAGTCGCCTTTCTTTCATCTTTTGCTCTCGATTTCTTTTCTATGCTGTCCATTGCGACTGTCGCTGTATTTCTCGGCTTGCGCTTAATTGAAGGAGATCTTTTGTTATTGCCGGCTTTGACCGCACTGATGCTCGCGCCAGAATATTTTTTGCCAGTCCGTGAAGTGGGAAATGATTATCATGCGACGTTAAACGGTAAAGAAGCGAATGAGGCGATTCAAGTGATTTTAGAGGAAAAGGGCTTCCGAGAGCAGGAGACACAATCCGTGCAGCTGAACGAGTGGAATGAGCAATCTGAGCTCACACTGCAAGATGTCAGTGTCTTGCATGATGAGCATGCACCATATTCGATTCAGGATGTGGACCTCACTGTGAAAGGAAAGAAAAAAATTGGGATCATCGGTGCCAGTGGTTCGGGGAAATCGACGTTAACGGATGTTCTCGGCGGTTTTGTTGAACCGTCTGCAGGTGAAATCATCCTAAACGGAAAGCCGCTTGCTCATTTACAGCTGGCGGCATGGCAAAAAGAAGTCGTTTATATGCCGCAGCATCCTTATTTATTTCACATGACACTGAGAGAAAATATTCGTTTTTATGAACCGAATGCAACCGATGAAGACGTCGAAAGAGCGGTGGAAGAGGCAGGTTTGTCTCATCTCGTAGCGGAACTCCCCAATGGACTGGATGAGGTCATTGGCGAACAGGGCAGAGGACTGAGCGGCGGACAAGCGCAGCGGATTGCACTCGCTCGCACAGTGCTCGGCCAGCGATCCATTATGCTGTTAGATGAACCAACGGCTCATCTGGATATTGAGACAGAGTATGAATTAAAGAAAACAATGCTTCCATTGTTTGAAAATAAACTTGTGTTTTTAGCCACACACAGACTTCATTGGATGACGGATATGGATGAAATCATTGTGATGGATCATGGGACGATTGCAGAGATGGGGACTCATGAATCATTAATGGAAAGAAAAGGTGTGTACTATCAATTGGTACAGGAACAAATGGGGGCGGTCACACATGGTCAGTAAAGGCTGGTTTATACCTTATATCAAGGAGAATCAAAAGCTGTTTGCCTTGGTGCTTTTTTTAGGGGCGATTGCGGTGTTTTCTGCTTCTATGCTCATGTATACGTCAGGGTTCCTCATTTCAAAAGCTGCCACAAGACCTGAGAATATCTTGATGGTCTATGTCCCAATCGTGGCAGTACGTACCTTTGGTATTTCACGCTCAGCGGCTCGTTATGCAGAGAGACTGGCGAGTCATCAACTCATTTTGACGATGATTGAAAAAATGCGGGTACGTCTTTATGATATGGCTGAACGAAGTGCCAAACAGACGAAGCTTGGAACAGGTGAAATGCTTGGGCTGTTATCAGAAGATGTGGAGAGATTACAGGATGCGTATTTAAAAACAATTTTTCCATCCATCGGTGCGCTGCTTTTATATGCCGCTTCGATTGGAGCACTTGGGCTTTTTTCATGGCCTTTTGCCGGATTGATGCTGCTTTATATGGCGCTGCTCGTATTTGTATTCCCATACATCACAGTACTTGTGAACCGGGCACGACAAATTCAAATGAAGAAAGGCAGAAATGAACTGTACAGCCATTTAACAGATGCCGTCATGGGCGTGAGTGACTGGTTGTTTAGCGGCAGACAGAACGATTTTGTTGAAGGCTATGAACGAAAAGAAGCAAAGCTATTAGCACTCGAAGCGGCAAAGCATCGGTTTATCCGTCTGCGCCAATTTTTAGCACAGCTAGTCATTGGAGGAGCAGTCGTCTTTGTCGTGTATTGGAGCGGCTCAGTCGTTCAGGCTGGTTCTATGCCGCACACGCTCATCGCAGCCTTTGTGCTTGTGCTGTTTCCATTAACAGAAGCTTTTCTTCCGCTGTCAGATGCAGCAGGTGATATTCCTGTTTATCAGCATGCCGTCAGCAGATTAAATCATTATGAAAAGCAATCGTATGAAGGATTAGTGAAGAGGGAGGCAGCAGACGAGACACCCGTCTCTGATGGCGTTGAAGCGGTCTGTTTTGATCAAGTCACCTTCGGATATGAAGTCAATCAACATGTACTAAAGCATTTTTCGTTTTCACTGAAGCAAGGTGAATCGCTCGCTCTTTTAGGAAAAAGCGGTGCAGGCAAATCGACCATTTTAAAATTGTTAGAAGGGGCAGTCGTGCCAAATCAAGGGGTTGTCAGCATTCAGGGGAAACCGGTACAAAGCATTCAAGAGGAGATTTCCTCCTATGTGTCTGTACTCAATCAACAGCCCTATTTATTCGATACATCTGTTTTAAACAACATTCGCTTAGGTTCTCCAGAAGCGACAGAAGAGCAAGTAAAAGAAGCCGCGCGGCAAGTGCAGCTGCACGATTACATTGAGTCTTTGCCAGAAGGTTATCACACAGGTGTACAAGAGACAGGGGTTCGTTTCTCTGGTGGAGAAAGGCAGCGTATGGCCCTAGCTCGGATTTTGCTGCAAAACACACCGATTGTTGTATTAGATGAGCCAACCGTCGGGCTTGATCCACGCACAGAGCGTGAATTGCTTGAAACAATCTTCCGTGTGTTAAAAGGAAAAACAGTCATTTGGATCACCCATCATCTCACTGGCTGTGAGGCATGTGACCGTATGATGTTTATTGAAGATGGACGCATTGAGATGCAGGGGCAGCATCATGATTTGCTGAAAGAAAATGTGCGTTATCAAAAGCTGTATGAAATGGACCGTCCATTTTCGGTCGTGTAAAAAATGGATGACAAGAACGTTCGGACAGAAGATTTCTGCCCGAACGTTTTTTTGAGATTAAGGATTTACTTTTCCTACACCCGCATTTGATACAACTTCTGATTTCACATTGTTCACGTTAAGCAAAGAGTAGTTATAAGGAGGGTTGTACGTACCTGTTGAAGACGTTGGCAGGCTACCTGTGCTGTTAATATAAGAGTTGTTGATGACATGCCAAGTACCGACTTGACGGCTGTCCCAGCTGCCGATGGCATTTTTCGTGTTTTCAAATACGTTGTGTTCAATTCTCATTTTCGCGCCCATACGTGAATTAATCGCTGTTGTTAGGATGTTTTTATAATAGTTGTTATACACATGGCCTTCCCCGAAGCGCATAGACGGTACACGAGAGTTCAAGTTTTCAAAACGGTTGTTGTGGAACGTGATTTTTCTGTTGTAGTTATCGTTATCGGAGCTGCCCATCAGCATCGTTTTCCAGCTGTCATGGACATAGTTCCATGAGAACGTAATGTAATCAGAGTCATTTTTCACATCGAATAACCCATCATAGTCATCTTTATCAGAGTTTAAAGTGTTGTAGAGTTCATTATGGTCGACCCATACGTTTTTAGAGGCACCTTCGATTCCGATGGCATCTTTATCACCGATTTTGCTGTGATGGATTTTGAGGTTGCGGATGATGACGTTATTGGCGCGCCATACTTTAATACCAATCCCGTTAAATTCGCCGTTTGTCCCTTTACCGACGATGGAGACATTGTTTGTATCTTTCACATCAATTTTATTGGCTGAAGTATTAGAAGGAGTAATGGTTCCGTCTACCACGATTTTCAATTTTTCATTTGTTCCTTTGCTTTTGAGGGCAGCTAATAGTTCATTTCCGGTTTTCACCGTCACCGTTTTACCGCCTTCACCGCCTGTTGTACCGCCATTTAATGTGGAGAATCCTTGCTGATTAAAATTGGCCATAATCGAAGGGCTTTCTGGATATTTCGTTGCTGCTTTTGCCTCCCCATTTGGCGCAAATAATGAAGTCACGAGACCAACCGCTAACACACCAGCTAACATTGGAACTTTTTTCTTCAACATGAACATCTCCATTCTATATTTTGTTTTAATGTAAACGTTTCCAAAATAAGCTGCGATTCAATCGCTCCTCCTTCCTTCGCCAGCATCGCCTCTTTCGGAATGTAGGAAGAGCATAGCACGCAAAAAGGTATCATCGGCTAAGAATTGAAACGAAGTATTCCACGATTTTCAAGGAAACTAAGGCAATGATTATTTCAATTTATCTACATGAGACAAGGATCATTGACGATAGGTATTGGGGTAACCTAGTGATTATGAAAAGGACGTTCCCCATTTGAAGGAAAATCAAGATGATTACAAAAGCGTCATTTTGTTAGAGACAAAGACATGTCATAATCATTACATAAGAAAAAAATGGATATCAAATAGATCCATGCGCTGAACAGCAGGTAGAAAAGGCTCCAATTTAAAAAAAGAAGGTCTATTTTAAACGATGCGATCACCGGTGTCGTCTAATCAATAAGAGAAAGAGAGGAAGGAGGGACGTGTTTGGAGCAGACCGAGGAGACTTTATGGATTAAGCGGGCAAAACAGGGGGATGATGCCGCATTTACCGCCCTTTATCGGCATCATTATTCGTTTCTTTACCGTTATTTGATGAAATTGACCCTTCAACAAGAGCTGACAGAGGAGATCATGCAAGAAACGATGCTCAAAGCGTACATGAAACTTTCTTCTTTTAGAGGAGATTCATTATTTTCAACATGGCTCATGTCCATTGCATCTAGACAATTTTTAGATCATCAAAAGAAAAGAAAACGTGAACATACGAGAGAAGGAAAGGCGAATCAAGAAGCCATCCGCCGGTTCAAATGGGATGTTCAGCAAAAAGGCCATACTTGGCATGACATGTGGGATGCTTTAAATGAGTTAAAGGCTCAGGAGAGAGCACCGATCCTTCTCCATTACTATTATGGCTTTACTTACCCTGAAATCGCTTCGATGCTCGGGGTGAGAGAAGGTACGGTGAAATCGAGGGTTCATCATGGGATCAAGAAAATTCGAAAGGAGTGGGACTGATGAAAGAAGATCGTTTCGCCGATCGTTTAAAAGAGGAGCTGCAGGAGCTCGATGAACAAATTGAAGTAGAAAAGCCGAGTGAACAAGCTTTGATGTTGATGCTAAAGCAGGCAAAGGAAAAAGAGAAAAAACGTTTTAAACAAGAAGTGCTGGCGTACATCATCGTCAGTCTGACCATCATGACACTTTTTGCAGCTGCCATTACTCATTTGCCCATCATCTTCATTCTTCTCCAAGTGGTGAGCGTGCCACTCTGTGTGGTTGTCGGCATCAAGGAATATCAACAGATTAAAGGAGGGTCTTCCTTATGAGTCAGACAGAAATGATCATCTTATTGTGCGTATTGCCGTTACTGTTTGCACAAGGATTTCTCTTATTTATGGATGCCAAGAAAAGAGGACGTTATAAATGGTTCTGGGGCATCATTGGGTTAATCAACTTCCCATCTTCTTCTATTTTATATTGGCTGTGTGTTGTCTTACCTGATCGGAAAAGAGGAGAAAAGCTCAGAAAAGATTGAAAGACGTTGTAAAACTTTTGACCTTTTTTTTGAATGATCATCATCTAGAAAAAGTGAAAGTTTCATGAATGTGTCAAAGAAAGCGGGATGTTGAACGTCCAGTTCGTCATTTCTAGCACGATAGTCATTCTTTGAGCGGGTCATCTTCATGATGAAAGGTGATCCTGCTTGATCTATCTCATTTCGGCATCGTTTTCATCTGTTATCAATATTGATCAGTTTTTACAAATGGTGTTAAATTAATCTCAATATGCGTTAGAAAATCTAACAACCAAAGAGTGAGATATTGACAAGGAGGCAGATGAGACATGTTGACCTTAGATCGAGCAGCACAAACAGCACAAAGCTACATCCACCGTGTGCTAGAGGATGTAGAAAAACGGAATCCAGGCGAGGCGGAATTCCAGCAAGCTGTGAAAGAAATTCTGGAATCCCTCGTCCCGGTTTTTGCAAAACACCCAGAGTATGAAAAACAGGGGATCTTAGAACGCTTAATTGAGCCTGAGCGGCTTGTGATGTTTCGTGTACCGTGGGTAGACGATGAAGGCAAAGTACAGGTGAACAGAGGATTCAGGGTTCAATTTAATAGTGCCATCGGTCCTTATAAGGGGGGCATTCGTTTCCACCCATCGGTCAATGCAAGCATCATCAAGTTTTTAGGATTTGAACAAATCTTTAAAAACGCACTGACAGGTTTGCCGATCGGCGGAGGAAAAGGTGGATCAGATTTTGACCCTAAAGGGAAATCTGATGGAGAAATCATGCGTTTTGTTCAAAGTTTTATGAGTGAACTCAGTCGTTATATTGGACCTGATCAAGATGTACCGGCAGGAGATATTGGGGTAGGTGCACGCGAAATTGGCTATATGTTCGGCCAGTACAAAAAAATGCGTGGTGCGTATGAAGCAGGTGTCCTGACAGGAAAAAGTCCTGGTTTTGGAGGCAGCTTAGCGAGAAAAGAAGCGACAGGCTATGGACTGGTGTACTTTATGGAAGAAATGTTAAAAGCCCACGGAATGCAATTTGAAGGGCGATCTGTTGTTGTGTCTGGGTCAGGAAATGTATCGATTTATGCGATGGAAAAAGTATTGGAATTAGGCGGAAAGGTTGTGGCTTGTAGTGATTCAAGCGGAGCCATTTACGATCCTCAAGGCATTTCACTTGAGACAGTGAAGCAGCTGAAGGAAGTCGACAACCAGCGAATTGGTGCCTACATAGACATTCACCCGCATGCTGAATTGATTGAAGATTGCGAACAAATTTGGTCTCTCCCTTGTGACATTGCGCTGCCATGTGCGACCCAAAATGAAATTTCAGAGTCGCAAGCACAGCAGCTAGTGGCAAACGGTGTCATCGCTGTAGGAGAAGGGGCCAATATGCCGTCCACACTTGGGGCCGTCAAAGTATTTGAACAACATGATATTTTGTTTGCACCAGCAAAAGCGGCAAATGCTGGCGGAGTGGGTGTTTCGGCGTTAGAAATGGCGCAAAACAGTGCGAGAATGTCTTGGACTTTTGAAGAAGTAGATGGTCAGTTGAAACAAATGATGCAGTCGATTTATCGTCAGTGTACCGAGACTGCTGAAGAATACGGACACTCTGGAAACTTAATGGTAGGCGCAAATATTGCAGGATTTCGCAAAGTGGCAGATGCCATGATCGCACAAGGCGTCATTTAACTCCTGCTCTCCCGCACCTGTTTATTTCATGACAAGATCGGGAATTGTCTTGTAAGAATGACAATAAGGAGGCGCGGGAGAAAATGAAAAAGTGGCTGAAACAAATTGTCAAATGGGCACCAGTGATTTATCCAGTGGTGAGGAAAATATACAAAGAACGAAAAGCATCCAAAAGTCGTAACGTATCAGCCGGGTAATCCGGCTTTTTTTTATGAAATGAATGAAACAAAAAAATATGCTGTGGGAATGATCCATTTCACTTCTCTCTCCGTTAAGTACATAACAAACGGAAAGAGGAGGCAAAACAGATGAAAATGAAAAAAGCATTTTTAACGATCCCGCTTAGTGCAGCATTATTATTACCAACTGCTCAAATGGCAAGTGCACACGAAGGACATATGCATGGGGATGCAAAAAAGTCGTCATCATCACAAGAGGTGTCAAATAAAGCAACGGATCTTCGCGCAGCGCTTGATCAGCTGTTCTCAGAACATGCTTATTTAGCAGTGATCACGATGCAAAAGGGAATTGATGGAAGTGAAGATTTTGATCAAGCAGCAGCAGCGTTAAATGAAAACACGAATGATCTATCAAATGCGATCGCCTCTGTGTATGGAAAAAAAGCAGGGAAACAATTCAAAGAGATTTGGTCAAGCCATATCGGTTACTTTGTTGATTATGTACAAGCAACAGCAAAAAAAGATGAAGCAGGTAAAAAGAAAGCGGTCAAAGAGCTTGATCAATACCGCATGAAACAAGCTGATATGCTTGATAAAGCAACGGATGGAAGATTGAAAGCAAGTGAACTTGAAGAAGGTTTAAAAATGCACGTCAATGAACTGCTAAAAGCTTTTGACAGTTACACAGAAAAGGATTTTGATACAACCTATGAAACGGTCAGAAAATCCATTCATCATATGTTTGAAGTAGGTAAAGGCGTATCATGGGCGATTACAGATCAATTTCCTGGGAAATTTGATCAAAAATCAGTGGATACTCCAGCCGCAGATCTTCGTGAGGATTTAAACTACTTGTTCTCAGAGCATTTGGCACTCGCGGTAGTGGCTATGCAAAAAGGGAATGATGGCAGCAAGGACTTTGACCAAGCGGCAGCAGCGTTAAATGAAAACACGAATGATCTATCAGATGCGATCGCTTCTGTTTATGGAAAAGATGCAGGAAAACAATTTAAAACGATCTGGTCAAGTCATATCGGATATTTAGTTGATTATGTTAAAGCGGATGCATCAGGAGACGAGCAAGCAAAAGAGAAGGCTGTTAAAGATTTAGATGCTTACCGTATGAAACAAGCAAAATTTTTAGATCAAGCGACAGATGGCCGCTTGAAGGCGACTGACTTAGAAGCCGGGTTGAAAACCCATATTGATGAGCTCATCAAAACGTACACGTCTTATCACAATGGCGAATATGATCAGCTGTACCCGACTGTCAGAGAAGCATACGGCCATATGTTCATGGTTGGTCAAGATGTCGCATCAGCTATTGTCGATCAGCATCCTGAATTATTCAAATCCAACAAGCCAAATGAGATGCCGAAAACAGGTATGGGAGGCACAGCCGGTCCATTAGGTATGTCATATGAAGCATTTGCTGGGATGATGGCAAGTCTCATCTTAGCCGGAGGTGCAGTGGGCGCGTTCTTCCTCATTCGCCGTAAACCATCAAATTAAACAATATCAAGACAAGAGGGAACGTGCACAATCGTGCCGTTCCTTTCTTCAAAAGGAGGTCGACTTGCGTGAAAAGATGGCTGTTTGGTATTCTTACGCTTCTCATCATCACGGGCTGCGCATCCCAATCAATAGATGAAAAGTCATCCTCTGAAACTGCATCATCTCCTGAGCCAATGACAGCAAAACAAGCCAAGAATCAATCTCATTCACACGACACGTTAAAAGATGAGCCATCGGGTATTGTCCCCGCTGACATCTCCATTCCAGCGATTGATGTCCAAGCAAAAGTGGAGAAAACGACTTTATCAAAGGATGGCAGTATGGGTGTTCCGCAAAATACAGATCACACGGCTTGGTTTGAAGATGGTCCGAAGCCTGGTGATAAAGGGAATGCTGTCATAAATGGACATGTTGATAATAAGTGGGGTCCAGCTGTTTTTTATCGACTAAAGGAGCTAAAAAAGGGAGACAAAGTCATTGTGACATCCTCGTCAGGTGAAAAGCGAACCTTTGAGGTTCTCAAGTTGAAAAGCTATCCGCGTGATGAGAAACCAAATGCTTTTTTCGGGTACGCCTTTACACGGAATCTCAATTTCATCACATGTACGGGAACTTTTGATCATGCAGCCGGTACACATGAAAAAAGATTGGTTGTCTTTACACAACTGATTTCCTCATAAGAAAAAGGCGGATACACGGAGGTGTAACGCCTTTTTTTCATGATTTCCACAACAGCATCTTAGAAGAAGATTCATAGGTCATTAGATATGGTTGGTTGTATAAATAGGGGCGTTTGTCATATAAATGAGTTGGCAATTTTTATTTCTTTTCAGTAGAATATGAGTAATGAAGAGAACTGTAAGCGTATACAACCTGTCCAAACAAGGCAGATTCTCCACCCTAAATGAAGGAGGCCGACCTAATGCTGAGTAAAAGACTGGCGCACATTTTAAGTCAGCTGATGGCAGCTGAGACTCCTCTCACGAGCGCAGCGCTTTCTGTCAGTTTACAAGTGACAAGCCGCACCATCCGAACAGACATCAAGGAACTGAATGAGCGTCTAGCCCCATATCAAGCAGCTGTATCAGCTGTTAGAGGCGCTGGCTATGAGCTGTTGATCAACGATGAGAATGCCTTTCGCCGTTTTATGAAGGAAGAAGTCGAACAGGAAGAACCGCTTGCTGTTCTTCCAGAAGAACGAGTTCGATTTATTTTGAAAAAGCTGCTTCTAGCGGAATCATATGTGAAGCTGGAAGACTTACAGGAGCAGCTGTTTATTAGTAAATCGACGATGAGTAATGACATGAAATGGGTCAAACGTAAGCTCGAACCCTTTGATCTGAAGCTGGAAGCAAAGCCGAATAAAGGCTGCCGGATTAAAGGATCTGAGATGAAAATCCGTTATTGCATGTCAGAATATTTATTCAATGAACGGCGTTCCTATCAAACAATGCTGGACACGGCGGTTACGATTTTGCCAAAACATGAGCTGGAATTGATTCAGAGAACCATGATTGATTATATCAACGAGGAAAAAATGAATCTATCAGACATTTGCATGAATAATTTAATTGTTCATATTGCTATTGCCTGTAAACGGATTAGACACGGAAACTATGTATCTGTGCTGCCTGAAGAAATCAACGAAATCCCAAGGGCAAAAGAATACAAGGTAGCCAAAAAAATGGTTGAGCGTCTTGAAGGGCTGCTGGATGTCTCATTTCCACAAGAGGAAATCGTTTATATCGCCATCCATTTGCTAGGAACAGCCAAAATGGTACAGTCTTTTTCAACGGGCGGTCAAAAACAAATTGTGGATGATGACACGAGCCGTCTTGTTCAGCTGATGCTGAAAGCCATTGATCAAAAATTGCAGCTGGATTTAGCGGGAGATGCGGAATTGCTGATTGGCCTCAGTTTGCACTTAAAGCCAGCGATCAATCGGTGTAAGTATGGAATGAATTTAAGAAATCCAATGCTAGATGAGATCAAAGCGGGCTATCCAATTGCCTTTGAAGCAGGGATTGTGGCGAGCAGGGTCATTGAAGAAGAGACAGGTTTGTCCATTCATGAAAATGAGATCGGCTATATGGCACTTCATTTTGGTGCGGCCTTAGAGCGCAGGAAAATGGAGATACCACCGAAGCGATGCCTGATTGTCTGTGCGTCTGGTGCAGGGAGTGCAAGGCTACTTCAAGATCGTTTGCGGTCACAATTTGGGTCGAAGCTGACCATTTTAGGAACAGCAGAGCTTTATTCCCTTCCGCATGTCTCTTTACATGCATTGGATTTAATTATTACGACCATTCCCATTCATATGGATTTACCGATTCCTGTCATTCAAGTGAACACGATTTTAGGAGGCAGTGATTTTTTAAAAATAGAAGAAGCTTTGACAAGTGAAACAAGAGTGACATTAGCCACGCAATATATGAAAAAGGAATTGGTCTTTACAAAACGCGCCTTTCAAACAAAGGAAGAGGTCATACACTTTCTCACGCAAAAGGTCATTGACATGGGCTTAGCGCCAGTAGAACTTACACAATCTGTGATGGAAAGAGAAGAGTCTGCACCGACTTCATTTGGGCATTATACAGCGATTCCGCATCCGATGACCCCGCTGACAGAAGAGACGTTTTGGGCGATCTGTACATTAGAAAAACCGATTATTTGGGGAGAGAAAAAAGTTCAATTTGTGTGCTTGCTTTGTGTCGAAAAAGAGAATGCCAAAGACTTAAAAGGCATGTACCGTCTGCTTGGAGAGCTTGTCCATCATGTGAAATTTATTCAGCACCTCATCACCTGTGACACCTTTGAAGACATGCTGGATGTCATGGATAAAAAAGCGCCTTCGTACAAGAACTAATGGTGTGATATTAACTTTTTCCGCTTCCTAAAGGAAAAAGTATGGGTGTTTATGAAAGCGGTTTCATAATATGATGAATGTGTAAAGAAAAGCTTCATACTTCAAAAAGGGGGCGTTTACAATGAACATTTTATTAGTTTGTGCAGCAGGTATGTCAACAAGCTTACTTGTCACAAAAATGGAGAAAAGTGCACAAGAACAAGGAAAAGACTATCGTATTTGGGCAGTATCTGGAGATGCTGCAAAAAATCATATTGATCAAGCCGATGTGCTTTTATTAGGACCTCAAGTTCGTTATTTATTACCGCAAATGAAAAAACTCGGAGAAGACAAAGGAATTCCAGTAGACGTGATTAATACCGTGCATTATGGCGTATGTAATGGTGCTGAGGTTTTAAAATCTGCTGAACAGTTAGTGAACGGATAAAGGGGGCGGAAGGGATGAATGGATTCAACCGATTTCTAGAAGAGAAGGTTATGCCGTTTGCAGGGAAGATTGCCGCTCAAAGACATTTACAAGCATTGCGTGACGGAATTGTTTTAACCATGCCTCTCATTATCGTCGGTTCACTGTTTCTCATTTTAGCCAACCTTCCGATTCCAGGATACAGCGATTTTATGGCAAGTGTCTTCGGAGCCGAATGGGCCACGAAACTATCCTATCCTGTGAATGCCACCTTTGACATTATGGCACTTGTTGCGACCTTTGGGATCGCGTACAGGTTAGCTGAAAAGTATGCAGTCGATGCACTGTCATCTGGTGCAATTGCTGTCGCAGCTTTCCTTCTAGCCACACCTTATCAAGTCCCGTTCACACCTGAAGGATCAACAGAAGCTATCCTCGTGAATGGCGGTATTCCCGTCACACTGATGGGCAGTAAAGGGCTATTCGTTGCCATGATTATTGCCATGCTTTCCACCGAAATTTACCGCTTTATTGTACAGCGGAATATTGTCATCAAAATGCCTGATGGTGTACCGCCAGCAGTTAGTAAATCGTTTATCGCACTTATTCCAGGTTTTGTGGTCATCACGCTGATCTGGGTCGCTAGGCTTCTGATTGAGATGACACCTTTTGAGAGTATTCATAATATCATCACGGTCTTAATCGGCACACCACTATCCATTCTTGGTGGAAGCTTAGGCGGAAGTATCGTTGCCATCGGTGTGCAAATGCTCCTCTGGGCATGTGGTATTCACGGAGCCACCATTGTCGGCGGAGTCATGGGTCCGATTTGGCTCGGTGCGATGGATGAAAACCGTCTTGCCTTCCAAGCAGGAGAAGTGCTGCCGAATATTTTCACAGCGCAGTTCTTTGAAATCTTTATCAATGTCGGCGGAAGCGGCGCGACGCTTGCTTTGGTACTGACCATGATCTTGCGTGCGAGAAGTAAACAAATGAAACAGCTTGGCCGTCTTGCGATTGGGCCAGCCATCTTTAACATCAACGAACCGATCATTTTTGGAATGCCGATTGTGATGAACCCAATGCTTCTCATTCCGTTTATCCTTACGCCAATTATGATGATCATCACCACATATATCGGAATGAGCACAGGACTTGTAGCAAAACCGGCAGGGATCGCTGTCCCGTGGACAATGCCGCCAATCATTTCAGGCTATCTCGCAACAGGCGGGAAAATCTCTGGCGCGGTCATGCAGCTGATTAACCTTGCCTTGTCATTTGCGCTATACTATCCATTCTTTAGAATGTGGGATAAGCAGAAATTGAAAGAAGAAAATGAGCTTGAAGCAAAAGCATCAACAGATGAAAATGTCGTCAGCATGTAATAGAGGGAACAAGGGGGATGCGGCCGATGGAAATGGAACAAATTGTGTTTCAACTCATCTTGCACGGTGGTAATGGCAGAAGCTCGGCCATGGAGGCCATTACATGTGCAAAGCAAGGCAATTTTGATGAGGCGAAGCAAAAATTGCAGGAAGCACAAGACGCGTTAAATGAGGCGCATCACGCACAGACAGAGCTAATCCAAGGAGAAATCAGAGGAGAGAAAACCGACGTCAGTCTCTTGATGATTCATGCACAGGATCATCTGATGAACGCTATGACCGTCAAGGAGCTTGCAGCTGAAATCATTGAGCTCCATGAAAAAATGAAGCAATTCGGAGGTGTCAATTCATGAAAGACGGAATCAAAATTGTCACAATAGGCGGTGGATCAAGCTATACGCCTGAGCTCGTCGAAGGGTTTATTAAACGATATCAAGAATTGCCTGTAAAGGAATTATGGCTTGTGGATATTGAAGCAGGTCAGGAAAAGTTGAACATCGTGGGTGCCCTTGCAAAACGTATGGTTGAAAAAGCAGGTTTGCCGATTGAAGTGCACCTCACCCTTGACCGCCGGGCAGCTCTGAAAGATGCGGACTTTGTCACGACACAATTTCGTGTAGGACTGCTCGAAGCCAGAGCCAAGGATGAAAGAATCCCACTTAAATATGGCGTCATTGGACAGGAAACGAATGGTCCAGGCGGTTTATTTAAAGGTCTACGCACCATTCCAGTCATTCTAGACATCGTGAAGGATATGGAAGAGCTTTGCCCAGATGCCTGGCTGGTGAACTTTACAAATCCAGCAGGCATGGTCACAGAGGCGGTGTTACGCTACACGAATCTGAAAAAAGTGGTCGGTCTATGCAATGTGCCGATTGGAATCAAAATGGGCATTGCAAAAGCGCTGGATGTCGATGTCGAACGCATTGAAGTACAATTTGCAGGCCTCAATCACATGGTCTATGGCTTAGATGTGTATTTAGACGGGGTCAGCATTATGGATCAAGTGCTCGATGAATTAGGAAATCCAAATAGCCAGTGGTCGATGAGGAATATTGAAGCGAAAAACTGGGAGCCTTCTTTCGTCAAAGGCTTAGGGGTTATTCCATGTCCGTATCATCGTTATTACTATAAAACGAAAGATATGCTGGAGGAAGAACAAAAAGCGGCTCAAGAAAAAGGAACAAGAGCAGAGGTTGTGCAGCAAGTCGAGCATGAATTGTTTGAGTTATATAAAGACCCAGATTTATCGATTAAACCGCCGCAACTCGAAAAAAGAGGCGGAGCTTATTACAGCGATGCAGCATGTAATTTGATCAGCTCCATCTATAATGATAAACATGACATTCAACCGGTAAACACAGTGAACAGAGGAGCGATTGCCAGCATTCCGGCCGAATCAGCGGTTGAAGTGAACTGTATCATTACAAAGGACGGACCAAAACCAATCGCGACAGGTGATCTGCCTGTGGCTGTGAGAGGACTCGTTCAACAAATCAAGTCTTTCGAGCGTGTGGCAGCTGAAGCAGCTGTGACAGGAGATTACGAGACGGCTCTTGTCGCCATGACCATCAATCCACTCGTTCCTTCTGACGAAATTGCAAAGCAAATCTTAGATGAAATGCTTGAAGCGCACCGTGAATATTTACCGCAGTTCTTCAAATCAGTGAATGCGTAAAATAAAATGGCCCCTTTATGGGGTCGTTTTTTATGATTTTTTCATATGGAAACCGGAGAAAGCAGTGTATGATAGAAAAAACAACATGTACTGCTTCAAAGAAAGGACGGTTAGAATATGGTGGCAATTGGGTTAATGCTTTACGGCTTTATCGTTCAACCTCTACTTAGTTACGGCACAGTGGTTTTGTTTTTGTATGGAATCATCGCTTCATTTATTGGCCTGATTCGGCATAGACAGGATGTGTGGATGTATGTTCTCCGCCTGCTCGTTTGTTTTACTATTCCAGTAACCAATCTGTTAATGTATTTCGCAACCATCGGTGGAGATGAAAGAGACTTTGATTTCCAGCCGATGCCGCCAGTTTATCATCTTGTTTTTATCCTAGAAATCATCATCGTCTTTTTACCAGAGATCTTTTTACTGATCGAGAGAAAGCGGAGTATCAAAGGGAAACAGTGGATATATGCAGGGGCCATTGTGGGGATATCGGTCTTGTTTTGGTGCACGCTTTGATGAGAGGCTGATGGACATCTAAGTCTTTTTCGCCTTTTTGTTGCGTAACCTCTTTCGCCTCACTTTTACAAAAGTAATGGAAAGAACAAAGATAGAAATTCCGAGAAACTTAAATAGAAAACGGGTGAAGAACGATGAATCATCGAAACCTGTAGCGATGATGATTGATCCGATGCAAATCCCAAAGAACGCTAGTAAATAAGTAAAAAACATATCATCACTCCTTAAGCGTGGAATAGATCCATATTTTCCATTATGAGGTAGTGAAGGAGATAAAGAAACAAAAAAAGAACCCTTCATCAAATGAAAGGTTCTTTAGCTTGCTTATGCCTGCTTGACGACCGAATCGACTTCTACTGTCCAGCCGAAGATATCTGGCTGAGTTCCTTTTTGGATTCCGGTAATCGCTTCGTACAATTTCTTCGATACTTCGCCTGTTTGACCATTTTGAATGACGTATGGCTGATCGTCATAAATTAATTCACCGACAGGAGAAATGACGGCTGCCGTTCCTGTCCCGAAGATTTCTTCAAGTTCACCGGATTGATGTGCTTCAATTAACTCATCAATTGAAATTTTACGTTCTGTCACAGGGATTTCCCAATGCTTTAACAGCTCAAGCACAGAATTCCGTGTGATCCCTTCTAAAATGCTGCCATTCAGTTCAGGCGTCACGATTTCTCCATTGATTTTAAAGAAGATATTCATACTGCCGACTTCTTCAATGTACTTTTTCTCGATGCCATCAAGCCACAGGACTTGTGAAAATCCTTTTGTTTCAGCAACTTGCTGTGCTTTCAAGCTCGATGCATAGTTTCCAGCTGTTTTGGCATTCCCTGTTCCGCCTTTAACGGCGCGGACAAATTCGTTTTCCACCGCAATTTTGACCGGATGGATGCCTTCTTTATAATAAGAACCTACTGGAGATAAAATGATGATCAGCTTATAGGTGCTTGACGGTGCAACACCTAAATAGGGCTCAGTAGAAATAATGAATGGACGAATATACAAAGAAGTGCCCTCTGCATCAGGTACCCAATCCTTATCAATGCGAATGAGTTCATTTAAGCCTTCTAAAACCGTTTCTGTATCAATTTGCGGGATACATAGACGGTCATTTGATCTGTTTAAGCGTTCCATATTTTTTTCGGGACGGAATAAAAGAATCTTTTGATCCTCAGACACATACGCCTTTAAGCCTTCAAAAACAGATTGGCCATAATGATAAACCATAGAAGCTGGGTCCATTGGAATCGCCTGATAAGGGATAATTCTCGGATCATACCAGCCTTTATCAATTGAATAATCCATCACAAACATGTGGTCTGTGAAGATTTTTCCGAATTCAAGTTGATCAGATTGAGGTTTTGGTTTTTTTGTTGAACTAAGTTCAACGCGGATGGGTTGTTTTGGCATCGTAAATCTCCTTGCTGTTTGATTATTTGAAAATTCTAATAATATGAAATAATTATGATTCTATTCTATACCTTCACAAAATATTAGCAATAGGTTTTCTGGAATTCAGACAAGAAAAATCTGTTAAAGCGCTTTCCTCCTCTCTGTCGTGTTTTTACTGAAGTTTCCCCTTAGAAATAAAATCCAATTTCATTATTAACTGATTAATCTGACAATTTAAAAGCGATTTGTTTTCCTGTAAGATATTCTTTCAACCATACACCTTTTGACTAGTACATTGCAAGGGGCATTGCCATATTTTAATCCTCTTTTTTTTAACCGATAAAGGTAGAAGAGAGTGGAAGGGAGCAAACAACGAGATGAAACGAATGATATCAGGCGCCTTATTGATTTTATTGATGACCGCCATTAGTTTTGGCTGTCAAGCGATGACGGAGGAGGCTGGTGCGAAGCAAGGTACTGCCTATTACGTCGCAGCAAATGGGAACGACAAACATCCAGGGACAAAGCAAAAGCCTTTCCGTACGCTGAAAAAAGCGGCAAGTATCGCGAAAGCTGGGACAACAGTTTATATGAGAGGCGGTACATACAAAGAGAAATTGATTGTCCGCCATTCTGGAACAAAGAAAGCACCAGTTGTTTTTCAAGCGTATGGAAAAGAGAAGCCTGTCATTAGCGGAGCATCTCTTAAAGGAAATCAAGCAGACGGTGGTCTTGTGAAGATTGATCAAAAAAGCTATATCACCCTGAAAGGGCTGACAGTCGGTCATATTAAAACGAATCAAGAAGATGTGACACCCATCGGTATATTCATCACAGGAAGCGGCAAAGGCGTCAAACTGCTTAACAACCGTGTGTACGACATTCAGACGACACATCAAAATGGGAATGCTCATGGCATTGCGGTCTATGGAACGAAAGCACCTGCAGCCATTGAAGACATTGAAATCAAAGGAAACACTGTGGAAAAGTTAAAGCTAGGTTTTAGTGAAGCCCTTGTGCTAAACGGAAACGTTAAAAAATTCCGCGTGACACATAATACAGTCCGGCATACGGACAATATCGGGATTGATTTAATTGGTTTTGAAAATGTCGCACCTTCTAAAAAGTATGATCAAGTGAGAAATGGTGTCGTATCTAGAAACAAAGTTTATGAGATTACGAGTGTTGGGAATCCAGCGTACGGCAAGGATATCTCCGCAGGAGGAATCTATGTGGATGGCGGGAAAGACATCGTGATTGATCATAACATCAGCCATCATAATGACCTTGGGATTGAGGTCACAAGTGAACATAAAGGGAAGATGGCCGAACGCATTCGCATTGAGCACAATCAAGTATATTTAAATCGTTATACAGGCATCTCCATTGGCGGATATGACAAGAAGCGCGGCGGAACGACAAACACGACCATCTCCCATAACATTTTGTATAAAAATGACACAGCCGGCTTAGAAGGCGGTCAATTGCTCATGCAATATCAATCGGTGAACAATCGAATCACGAATAATATCATGACAGCCAGTGCTTCGCATTACTTAGTCGTGAATCTCTACGAAGTGAACAAGAAGAATACATTCCAAAAGAATGTCTACGATGACCGCAAAGGTGCAAAAGCCTCTCAGTGGGTATGGCGAGGGAAATGGATGGAAGGCTACAAAACGTATCGCTCGAAAAGCGGTCAAGATAAAGGATCAGCACACCTCAATCCCCAATTTGTGAATGAGAAAAAATATGATTTCCGTCTTAAGGCATCTTCACCTGCTAAGAAAATCATCGGCAGTTAAACAAGGTATACGGTGTAAATGATCATTTTAGAAATTTTCAAAAAAGTCATTGACATTGATGAGACATCACATTAAAGTAAAGAAGACATTTCAACTAAATCAAATTTCATAACGGATCTCTTATCAAGAGAGGCAGAGGGACTGGCCCTATGACGCCCAGCAACCGTTTCTATTTAAGAAATTGGTGCTAATTCCTGCAAAGCTGTTACAGCTTTGACAGATAAGAGAGGAAGACTTCCCGATACATGTTTCATGCAACGGTGATCAAGCCTCTCTTTATCAAGAGAGGCTTTTTTTGATCTCTTTTTTGAGAATCAAACGACGGGGTTCACAGGCATATTTCCACTTTTTTACCTAGTTTTCCGATGTGAAAAATAAAACAACTTGAGGAGGAACAGCAATGAAACGTAAATATTGGACATCATCTCTTGTATTATTGACGGTCCTGACCGTGCTATTATCTGGTTGCGGTACGGGATCAAGCGCAGGCTCAAAGGCTAATGCAAACGAAAAGGTTTCCTTTGACAATGTCCCGAAGCGATTTGCAAAAGGACAGGGAGCAAAAATTAAAGTCATCCGTAAAATTGGCGGGGACGATCATACCGCTCAGTTTTTAGCAGGAACGAAGGCAGAAGGGGAAGCGCTAGGCTTTACAGTAGATGTCTACACGGCAAATGGTGATACGGCGAAGTTTCATGATGCCATTTCTCAAGCACTAGAAGAAAACTATGATGGCTTTATCATCTCTCATGGGGATGATGAGGCGACAGTCGCTGATGTGAAGAAGATCACGGCGAAAGGCATTCCAGTTGTGGCGTTTGATTCAAATCCGAAGCTGAAGGATATCAAAGGAGTCACAGTGACGTCTCAAGATGACGAGCAATTAGCGAAAAAATCATTAGATGCACTCGTGGCTGATTTTAAAGGGAAAGCAAATATTGCGTATCTTTGGGTAGACGGATTCCCTCCAATGGTGAGACGAAACAAGGTGTACCAAGAAACGCTCAAACAGCATACAGGGATCAAGGAACTTGACCGATTTGGCGTTGCGGCCTCTGATACATCAGTTCAAACACAAAATGCGGTTGCGGCTATGCTAAATAAATATCCAAAGGGTAAACTGGATGCGATTTTTGCCACGTGGGATGCATTTGCGATTGGTGCTGCAAGAGCTTTAAAAGAAGCAGGAAGAACCGAAGTGAAAATATACGGTATTGATGTATCTAATGCCGATCTCCAAGAAATGACTGCGAAAGACAGTCCTTGGAAGTACACTGCCGCTGTCGATCCGAAGCTCATTGGTGCAATCGACGTAAGGATTCTTGCGAAGAAACTAGCTGGTGAGAAAACGCCATCTTCCTATGACCTTGAGGCCTCTCTCATTTCACAAAAGCAGCTTCAGGATGCAGGAAAGGCCATCAATATGGTCAATCTTGCAGAAGAAGTAAAAGGATTCGGATCATCGACTGCTTTTGAAGAAGACTGGATGAAGACCTTGAAGAAGCATTATGCAAAATAAACCACGTGCACTCTCTTTTCATAGAGGGTGTTTCGTTTTTCAATTGACGATCAGGAGAGAAGGAGGACACCTATGACAACGCCGCTTGTTCATATGAAAAACATTTCGATTGAATTCCCAGGAGTCAAAGCGTTAGATCAAGCAAATTTCACATTAAAAAAAGGCACAGTCCATGCCCTGATTGGGGCTAACGGTGCTGGGAAGTCAACGTTAATGAAAGTTCTCTCTGGTGCTCATTCACATTTTGAAGGAACCATCCACATCAATGGCGAGGCGGCGACCATTCATACTCCGAAGGATGCGGCCTCATACGGTGTGCAGACCGTCCATCAAGAAGTGGATACAGCTCTAGTGCCATATTTAAGTGTTGGCGAAAATATGATGATCCATGAAATTGAGAAAAATCCATTCGTCCGCTGGAAAGAGATTCACCGCAAGGCAGCACAGCTGTTAAAAGAGATGGACATTGACATCTCGACGAAGCGTCTTGTGAGTGATTTGACACTGGCAGAAAAACAAATGGTGCTCATTGCCAAGGCTGTGTCGATCAAATGCAGCATTTTAATTTTGGATGAACCAACCGCTCCACTTAGTCATGCAGAAACAAGCAAGCTATTCTCAATGATTCATCAATTGAAAAAGAACGGCACAGGCATCATTTTTATCTCGCATCGCATGCCAGAAATTTTCAACATCTGTGATGAACTGACTGTGATGAAGAATGGAACCGATGTGGCGGCACACCTCATTAAAGAAACCGATCCAAAGCAGGTCATTGAAGAAATGCTTGGCGCGCCATTAGAGGAACAATTCCCATCTCGTACAACGCTTGAGGATGCACCGATTGTGCTTGACGTGAAAGAGTTGCATGACCAGCATAAATTAAACAACATTCATCTTCATGTGAAAAAAGGAGAAATTCTCGGGATTGCAGGACTAGTCGGTGCTGGTAAAACAGAATTGTGCAAAGCCCTATTCGGCGCCTCAGAAAAAAAGTCAGGCACTGTGCAGCTGCATGGTCAAACCATTCATATCAAGTCGCCTCATCACGCTGTGAGAGCGGGTATTGCCCTTGTGCCTGAAGAACGGAGAAAAGAAGGGATTCTAACAGAAGAAACTGTTGGATGGAACGTAACAGCTGCAAGTCTACGTTCGTTTACACGGCCGTTCAGCTTCTTACATCGTTCTAAGGAACGGAAGGCAGCAGATGGAATCGTCAAGCGGCTTGGCGTCAAGACACCTTCTCTTGAAGCGAAGGTGAAGCATCTATCTGGTGGAAATCAGCAAAAGATTGCAATTGGAAAATGGCTGTTGGCTGAGGCGGATGTCTATCTCTTTGATGAACCAACCAAAGGTGTAGACGTTGGAGCAAAAAAGGACATTTTCTCTCTCATTGCAGAACTAGCTGAAAGAGGAAAAGCGGTTATTTATGCTTCAAGTGAGCTTTCAGAAATTGCAGGAATCGCCGACCGAGTATACGTCTTATATGATGGCAGCATTGCCCGGGAAATGACGGCACCAATGACTGAAGAAGAGCTTTTATATCATTCAACAGGAGGACAATCATGAGTGAACGACAAGTTTCAGCCCCAGTTCAACAAATCAAGAAACAGCGGCCATCCTTTCATCTGTTTGATTTCTTTTATCAATATGGCACCATCTTAACGATTGTCGTATTGATTGTTGTCTTTGCGGCAGCCAATCCGGCATTTTTACAGTCAGGAAATATCATCAATATTTTACGATCGATCTCGATTGTAACCATCATTGCGGTAGGGCTGACGATCTCACTAGCAGTGAACGGCTTTGATTTATCTGTAGGCTCAGTTGCTACGTTATCAAATGCAATTGTGATCTCCATGTTTGTATGGTTCTCGCAAAACCCACTCATTGCGATCCTTTCTGCGCTGGCGGCTTCTCTTATTGTCGGTTTGCTGAATGCTTGGATGATTGTCAAAATGAAGATTCCAGATATGCTCATGACACTAGCCATGATGTTTATCATTCAAGGGCTGGCACAAACCTATACGAAAGGTGCGACCATTTCTGAAAATATGGTGCTGCCTGATGGCACTTTTTCAACTGGCACCATCCCTGCCTTTTTCAGCAAGATTGGGCAGGTACCCTATATCATTTTGATTATGGCGGCCATTGTGCTTTTTGCACATGTTTTTATGACTTACACAAAGCATGGGCGATTGATGTATATCATTGGTGGAAATAAAGAAGCCGCCCGATTGTCTGGTATTCATGTGAACAAATACAAAATCGCAGCATATCTGTTGTCTGCCTTATTTGCGGCGATCGGTGGTATCGTGCTGGCATCAAGGGTGATGACAGCAGAAATTAACGCAGGAACGCCATATTTAATGGATGGGGTAGCTGCTGCTTTTATCGGGTTTTCAGTCATGGGAGCAGGTAAACCAAACGCATTCGGTACGTTTATTGGTGCGGTGCTCATCGGTATTTTGCAAAATGGACTTGTGATGATGTCTGTCCCGTATTATGCAATGGATATCGTGAAAGGATCTGTGCTTGCACTGGCACTCGCGCTGACTTATTACAAACAGCGGAGCTAAGATGTATTTTTTTAAAACCATTTGCGTCCTCTCTCCGTCTAGTAAACGGAAAGCAGTGTAACAGCTGTTTGCCAAAAGGAGATGACAAAAAGAAATGAATATGTCAGCAACTCATGTAGAAGATTTGAAAAGTGTCATGGAAGACTGGAAAAATGAATTATTAGTATATAAATTTGCATTAGATGAAATGGATACAAAGTTTTCGATTATTAGTCAGGAATATAATTTAATCCATGGACACAACCCAATAGAGCATACTAAATCACGGATCAAATCCTTTGAAAGCATCGTGAATAAACTAGCGAGAAAAGGATGTGACATCACCACACAATGTGCCAAGGAGTACATACATGATATCGCTGGTGTCCGCATCATCTGTTCGTTTATTCAAGATATCTATAACATTATTGATGTTCTGAGGCAAAGAGAGGATTTAAAGATCCTTGAAGTGAAGGATTACATTCAGCATCCGAAACCAAATGGCTATCGAAGTCTTCATTTAATTGTTGAGATTCCTGTTTACTTAACGAATCGTGTGGAGCATGTGAAGGTTGAAATTCAGGTGCGGACCATTGCGATGGATTTCTGGGCGAGTCTCGAACATAAAATCTATTATAAACTGCAAAACGATGTTCCTCATCAGCTCACCGATGAACTAAAGGAAGCGGCAGATATCGCTCACTACTTAGATGAAAAAATGCAAAATATCAAACGAGAAATTGATTAACCAATAAAAAGAGTAGCTGTTTTGAATGACAGCTACTCTTTTCAGTCTTATTAAGGGTTGGTGCCTCGATCTCTCTTTTGAATGATCGTACCGTCATCTTGCGATTGTGCAGACGGGCTGCCTTTTTGTGTAGAAGTACCAATCCAAACACCTGTGAACAAGAGCGCAAAAATCGCGCTTGAGATCAGCCATTTTTTCATCATACATCACTCCATCTTCTTAACAAGTTTTGAATGACAACGCCTTGTTCTGAAAATAAATCGCTTCTTTAGGTAGACCATTTTCAGTTAAGTAGGCGGCTACATCCTGACAGATAGCCTCAAGATCAACAAGGAAATTCATAGATTCTAATTGATCACAATAAGAAATGATCTGCTCAATCATGTTGTTTGGCTGGAGCATCAATGTTTCTAAAATGGATAATTTAAGTGAAATGTTTCGTTGTTTTAAATTTTCTGCTTTTTGAAGTGAAAGCTGTACATAATAGTGGAACAAACCAGGCTTTTTCAGCTTAAATAGCGCTTTCGTGTAGGCATACAAGGCCAGTAAATAGCCGCCTGGGGAAGAAGTTTCGAATGACTCAATCAATAAAGCTTTTTCTAGGAGCGGCACAGCTTCACTGTATTCATTTCTTAGACTTTTAATAAAAGCTGCATTGCAATATGCGTGGCCAAGTAAATCCGGATCCTCCATCTGTTCTAGTGAGTAAATCACCTGTTGAAACAAAGTTTCTGCCTCATCATATTTAGATTGATCCGCATAATTCAGAGCAAGCATCATTTGACAGCTGATTGATTTTTTCACATAACATGGATCTGCGTCGTAAATAGACGAAGCCTTTTTTAAGTGGTGGATGGAGAGAAGTGTGGATCTTATATTATAGTATAGACAGCCTGTTTTATAATGGAATTCTGCTTTTTCAATGTCATCATGAACGAGATCTAATTTATCCTCTGCCAATTTCAAATGGTGAAATGCTGAATCTTGATTCCCTCTGCGCATTTCATACATGCCTTTAAAGAAATAGAAATAGTAGCTGAGCATATCATCTGTACGAATCGCATTTTCATCCACAAAAAGACTGTGATCTAACGAAGCTGTATCTTCGACTAAATCTTTGAAACGGTATTCTAAAAGTTGATAGTAGAGTAAGACGTCTTGATTCTCTTCCATTCGATCAAATGCTTGAAGAATCTCTCCTTTTAGCTGTATGGCTTCTTGTATGTCTCTTTTTTTCATCAAGACATACCAGTCATTTAGCATATTTGCTACATCAACGGATGACAAAACACCTGTTTCTGCCAATTGGTATCCTCCTTTCTTCACCTATTCATTTCTGCGGATTCTTATTTGTCTGAATCATCTTTCCATATTAAGTATCTTCTTATATTTTAAGCGGTCTATCTCAATTTGTAAAACATGTTTTTTGATGTAAATTCAACCAGTAGTGAAAAAAATAGGGAGTAGCGATCAAATTGTATACGCTTACATTTTTTTAGGTAAAAAGAGGATGTTGGAAAAAATATATCAGGATATCAATAGGGGAAGAGAGACAGTGAAAGAGGTTTTTTTCATAGGTGAGAAAGAAGTGGTATTGATAAAGGGGTGTTCTCGGTTTTTTGTGAGATTATATCACATGAATATTGTGAAACATGATTCTTTCAGAATAAAATGAGTTATTCGCAAAAAAGTAAAATTTAAAGAGACTATCGATCTAGAATTGTATGGATCTTTGGTATTGATAAAAAATATCACACAGTATAGCTTTAGCGTGGTATAGTAAGATTGTTGTTGCGAATATTTAGACAAAACTGACAATTGGGGGTCGTGTTTTATGAAGAAATCGATGTTACTGATCATGGGACTAATTGTTGTGCTCGTCATGGCAGCCTGTGGTTCAAAATCAGACAGCGGTTCGGGAGAAGGCAAAGGCACATATAAAATCGGGATAGATGTAACATATCCGCCATTTGAATTTGAAAAGGGCGGAAAAACGGTGGGAATAGACGTTGATTTAATTAACGCCATTGCGAAAGACCAAGACTTCAAAGTGAAACTTGAAGCAATGGATTTCTCAGGGATCATTCCAGCGATGCAAGCAGGTCAGCTTGATGTTGGAATGGGTGGTATGAGTATTACAGATGAGCGTAAAAAGAAAGTGGATTTCTCAGATCCATACTTCGACGCTGGTCTGACAGTTGTTGTGAAAAAGGACAGCAGCATCAAATCGATTGATGATTTAAAGGGGAAAAAGCTAGCTGTTAAAAATGGGACAACAGGTGCAAAATTTGCAACAGATAACGCAGACAAATATGGGTATGAAGTAGTTCAATTCAATGACAGTCCATCTATGTTCCAAGAAGTATCTAATGGAAATGCAGATGCTTTAATTGAGGATTATCCTGTCATTACGTATGCGATCGCACAGCAAGACTTGAAATTGAAAACAGTTGGAGATCGCTTGAATGGAGACCAATACGGGATCTCAGTGATGAAGGGTAAAAACCAGGACTTATTGAAGAAAATCAATAAAGGGCTGGAAAACCTAAAGAAAAACGGTGAATATGACAAAATTATTGAGAAATATTTGAAGTCATAACACAAGCGAGGCGCGCTCAGAGCGCGCTTTCTTTATGTGTCAACCATATGTGAATTAGGGAGGGAGAAACATGGATACGATTGTTAATGCATTTCCGTATTTAATGGATGGTTTGCAAACCACATTATATATCTTTGTTGTTGCTATCATTTTAGGTTTTATCATCGGGTTGATTGTGGCACTATTCCGCCTATCACCATTTAAAATCTTGAACTTTATTTCACTCGTTTTTGTCAATGCCATTCGAGGTACGCCATTTATCGTACAGCTATTCTTCATTTATTTTGGGCTTAATACACTTGAATTCATTTCACTTGACCGAGTGCCGGCAGGGATTATTACAGTAGCGATTAACGCAGGAGCTTATTTCTCAGAAATTATTCGTGCAGGGATTCAGTCCATCGATAAAGGACAAACTGAAGCCGCACGCTCTTTAGGATTCACAGGTGGACAAAACATGCGCTTTATCGTCCTTCCACAGGCATTTCGCCGTATGCTTCCAGCCATTACGAACCAAGCCATCATCAGTTTGAAGGACACCTCTCTTTTATCGATTATCGGTATTGCTGATATCATGCAGCGGGGACAAGTTCAAGCATCGGCTACCTTTGATCCTTTGAATGTCTGGCTCATTGTCGGTGTCATTTATTTCGTGATCATTTATTTACTTTCTCTACTGGCTAGCTACGCAGAAAGGAGATTTGATGTGAAATGAGTATGATTACGGTGAAAAACTTGAAGAAATCCTTTGGTGATAACGAAGTCTTAAAGGATATTAATGCAGTCATCGAGGAAAAAGAGGTTGTATGTGTCATTGGTCCTTCAGGATCAGGGAAAAGCACATTTCTCAGATGTCTCAATAAATTAGAGGATATTACGGCTGGGGAAGTTGTTGTCCACGGACATACGATTACAGACCCAAAAGTGAATATCAATAAAGTACGACAAGAAGTTGGTATGGTGTTTCAGCACTTTAATTTATTTCCTCATAAAACCGTGTTAGAAAATATCACGATCGCACCGGTGAAAGTAAAAGGGATGGAGAAGAAAGCGGCAGTCGATAAAGCATTAGACTTGCTTGAAAAGGTCGGCTTGAAAGACAAGGCCAAAAGTTACCCTAACCAATTATCTGGTGGACAAAAACAGCGTGTTGCCATTGCAAGAGCCTTGGCGATGGACCCGAAAGTGCTCTTATTCGATGAGCCGACATCTGCTCTTGACCCTGAGGTCGTTGGGGATGTATTAGCTGTTATGAAACAATTAGCAGTCGAAGGAATGACGATGATTGTCGTCACACATGAAATGGGTTTTGCAAGAGAAGTGGGAGACCGTGTGATCTTTATGGATGGCGGATATATCGTCGAAGAAGACAAACCAGAAGCACTCTTTGGAAACCCGCAGCACGAGCGTACCAAATTGTTTCTTAGTAAGGTGCTATAAAAAAAGAGTAAGAGCAGGTATGCTCTTACTCTTTTTCTTTTGTGACGAGAATGAATATACCGATTCGCATGCATTTCCTAGGAAATATTATCGTTGGAAGAACTCAATCCACTCTTGGTCTGGCCCTCGGAAAAAGAAGTAGCAATAGCCATTGGGCAATGTTGTGATTTCTTCATCTATTAGCTCAATTTGCAGCTTTTGAATACGGTTGAATTCCGCGTGGATATTATCTGTTGTGAAGGCGAGATGGTGGACCTTTCCTTCAGATGGAAGGTCACTGCTATACCCTTGAATGAGTTCGATTTCCGTTTCTGCTTCGTCTTTAAAGCCAAGAAAGGCAAGTTCAATGACTCCGTTTGTATGAGTGATGCGATCCTTTAATTTCATGCCCACCACTTTTTCATAAAAATCAATGGACTGATCAATATTTGTCACCATAATCCCTGTATGATCTAAGCGTAATGTTGTCAAAAAAGAGCCTCCTCTATGTCGAGTTGATATTTTTCTCCTCATCTTATCATAATAGAAGTAACGTATACATTCATATGGTAGGATAGAGAGAGTCAATTTAGGATAAGGATGACACAAATGAAAAAAATCTCATTAAAACAAACATTTGCAGAACAAGTGAAAAAGGGATATCCGCTTATTTCAAAAGATGCTGTGTCGCGTGTGAATGGTGTACAGGAAGGCGAACTCATTGAATGGGTAGATGAAAGAGGCTCTTTTTTAGGGAAAGGATATTATGGTGTGCAAAATAAAGGCATCGGTTGGGTACTTTCCTTTGACGCTAACGAAAAAATAGATCAGGCCTTTTTTGTTTCTAAACTTGAACAGGCATCCAAAAGCAGAACGCATCTATTTCGTGATGCACAGACGACGGCTTTCCGTGTGTTCAATGGAGAAGGGGATGGAATTGGTGGAATCACGATTGATTATTATGATGGATTCTATCTCATCCAATGGTATAGCGAAGGTGTTTATACATTAAAAGAAGATGTATTGGCTGCGATTGAGCAGGTGTATCCTAACTATAAAGGCATTTATGAAAAGAAGCGGTTTGATACGTCTGGACAATATATCGAAGATGACGATTTTGTAAAAGGGGAGAAAGGTGAATTTCCTCTTATCGTCAAAGAAAATGGGATGAACGTGGCGGTTTATCTAAATGATGGTGCGATGACAGGTATTTTCCTTGATCAGCGTCATGTGCGAAAAGCAATTCGAGATCGCTATGCAAAAGGAAAGACCGTCCTTAATACGTTCTCCTATACCGGCGCTTTCTCTGTAGCAGCAGCGCTTGGCGGAGCAAACCGTACGACAAGTGTAGATGTTGCAAACCGCAGTTTGAAAAAAACATCTGAGCAGTTTGAAGTGAATGGCATTGATGTAGACGGGCAGGATATCAAAGTCATGGATGTCTTTAAATATTTCCCGTTTGCGGCGAAAAAAGGCTGGAGCTATGATGTTGTGATCTTGGACCCACCATCCTTTGCACGAACGAAGAAACACACATTCAGTGCAGCGAAGGATTATAAGAAACTATTAAAAGAAGCCATCCAGATCACAGCTGAGAACGGCGTCATTGTGGCGTCAACCAATAGCAGTGCATTTGGGATGAAAAAGTTTAAAGGATTTATTGCACAGGCCTTTAAAGAATCTGGGAAAACGTATCGTATTCTTGAGGAATATACACTTCCTGAGGACTTCCGTACAACGAAAAATTATCCTGAGGGGAACTATTTAAAGGTTGTCTTCATCCAAGCATAAGAAAAAGCCATTTTCCGATAGAGGGAAATGGCTTTTTCTATAGGGCAAACGACATCAGGATAGGCGCTGCACATAATGTAATAATGGCCGAAATGATCATGGACACACTTGAGATCGTGCCTGAGACCGAGCTCAGTTCAAAGGCCTTCGATGTGCCTGCACCATGTGCTCCTGTACCAAGCAGAACGCCCATTGCAATGTCATTATCAATACGGAAATAACGGATAACCAATGGTCCAATGATTGAGCCAAATAATGCTGTTAAAATGACGAATACAGCCGTAACGGACGGCATCCCGCCAATCATTTCAGACACACTCATCGCAACAGGTGTTGTGACGGATCTTGGGACGAGGCTCTCGATCAGACTCGTGTCCAAATGAAACAATTTGGCGATAAACGCTGTTGATAAAATTGCAACGATAGAACCGCAAGCCACATTCAAAATAATTTCTACTGCATGCTTCTTCAGAATGTGAAAATACTTATATAAAGGAATGGCAAATGCCACAGTCGCAGGTTGAAGCATATTTGTCAGCCATTTTCCGCCTTGATTGTAAGCATCGTAAGGAATGTTCACGATTAACAGCAAGACCACAAGAACAACCGGTGTCACAAGTAAAGGGGAGACATAGACTTTCGGATGACGTTTATAAACCGCTTTTGATCCGAGATAGATCAGAATGGTTAGGATCAAAAATAGTCCGCCAACTAACATAGCTTTTTTCGCTCCTTTCTTTTCGCAATCATCTGCGTCATCATGCCAGTCGAGAGCATGACCACAAAGGTACTAAGTAAAACCACAAGGACAATACTTGTGCCAGATTGAGAAAGTAATGTTCCGTAATCAATCACACCTACTGCTGAAGGGATAAAGAAGAGCAGCAGTTCTCCGAGCAGCCATACGGCGCCAAGTTCAATCCATTTTAATTTAATGATGTTAAAATGAAGTAATAAGAAAATGACAAGAATGCCTAAGATCGTGCCCGGAATTCTCAAATGCAAAAAGGCCGCCAGCACATTCATCAATTTCGCAAAAGCAAATAAAGCCATAATCTGAAGGGTAGCAATCAGCGACGTTTTGAGCAATTGCACTTTCTGTTCACTCCTTTTTCTATATAAATTGTTCACTGTTTCACAAAAACAACACAACGTTCTAATCGGTGAGCTTACTTTAAAGTGTACAGCACGTTCTATTATAGGTAAAATACATATATCGAATAGTTAGTATTCCTTTTGTCTATAGAAAGGGTGAACCATGTGGACATCAGACATTTAACATATTTCTTAGAAGTGGCACGGTTAAAGAGTTTTACGAAAGCATCGCAATCGCTCTATGTGTCGCAGCCGACCATTTCCAAGATGGTCAAAAACCTTGAGGATGAGCTAGGTGTGCAGTTGTTTTACCGTAATGGCAGACAGGTTGAAATGACAGATGCTGGACAAACCATGTATACACAGGCGAGTGAAATCACACAGTCCTTTCAGAATTTAACGAGTGAATTAAATGATTTAATGAATGTGAAAAAAGGACATATCCGAATAGGACTGCCGCCCATGATTGGATCAAGCTTTTTCCCAAATGTGATGGGGGAATTCCGCCAGCAGTATCCAGATGTCACCTTTCAATTGGTGGAGCATGGCTCCATTAAAGTAGAGGAAGGGGTAGAGGATGGATCATTAGATATTGGTGTCATTGTTCTGCCTGCAAATGATAAAATTTTTCATACATACACCATCATTAAAGAGGATATGAAGCTTGTCACCCATCCATCACATCCGATGGCAGGACGTGATGAGGTTCATTTGGCTGATTTAAAGGAAGAGTCTTTTATTTTCTTTCGAGAAGATTTCGTTCTGCACAGCCGAATCTTAAATGAATGTATGAATGCGGGATTCAGGCCGAACGTTATTTATGAAACGTCACAATGGGATTTCATCAGTGAAATGGTTGCTGAGAACCTTGGAATCGGGCTTCTGCCTGAACGGATTTGCCGTGATCTAGATCCTGATAAAGTGAGGATCATTTCCTTAAATCCGTCTATTCCTTGGCATTTGGGTGTCATTTGGCGAAAGGACCGCTACTTGTCCTTTGCTGCAAGAGAATGGTTAAAGCATACAAAATCCTATGTGTGGGATGCAGAGTAAAAGGGAGGACGATACAGATGAAATTAAGCTGCGTGTCTCATCTTTTGGAAAAGGTTCGAGCGGAAAATCCGCTTGTCCATAATATCACCAACCAAGTTGTGACGAACTTTACAGCGAATGGACTGCTTGCTTTAGGTGCTTCTCCAGTCATGGCAAATGCCAAAGAAGAAGTGGCAGAAATGGCGCAATTAGCGGATGCACTTGTGCTGAATATCGGCACACTAACAAAGGATACGGTGGAGGCGATGGTCATTGCTGGACAAGCGGCCAATGAAAAAGGTGTACCGGTTCTATTAGATCCTGTTGGTGTTGGTGCGACAACGTTTCGGACGAGTGCGGCGAAACAGCTGTTACAGCAAGTGGGCATCACTGTTGTCAGAGGGAATGCTGCTGAAATAGCTCATTTAATTGGAGTGAAAGGCTGGCAGTCAAAAGGGGTTGATGCAAAAGGGGCAAATGGAGATGTATCGTCTTTAGCAAAGCAGGCGGCAAAAGCCCTTCAAACCGTTGTGGCGATTACAGGGGAAGTGGATGTCGTGTCAGATGGAGAAGAGGTTCTGTCTATTCATAATGGACACGAATGGTTAACCAAGGTGACAGGGACTGGCTGTTTACTCACCTCTGTCATAGGGGCATTTTGTGCAACAGGGGAACGGCCCATTCATGCGTCGGCATCAGCTCTGCTGTTTTATGGTGTCGCTGCAGAAAAGGCAGCTCAGCAGACAGAAGAGAAAGGGCCAGGCACCTTTCAAATCGAATTGTTAAACGCGCTATCCAATACAAATGGTCAAGATGTGATCACGTTAGGGAAAATAGGGGGAGTTTTGCATGACGAAGGTTGATCAGCAGCTAATCAAACAGCAATTATCGGTTTATTTTATTATGGGAACAGCGAATACAAGCCGGCATCCGCTTGATGTGGTGAAAGAGGCCATTCAAGGCGGGATCACGATGTTTCAGTTTCGTGAAAAGGGTGAAGGTGCTCTGCAAGGTGAAGAAAAGAAAAAAATCGCTCAGCAGATTCAAGCACTTTGCCAAGAAGCGAATATTCCCTTTATCGTAAATGATGATGTACAACTTGCAATCGATCTTGATGCAGATGGTGTCCATGTTGGGCAGGAAGATACACTTGCACAAGATGTACGGCAAAGAATCGGGAATAAAATATTAGGCGTGTCCACGCACAATCTAGATGAAGTGAGGCAAGCGATGAAGGACGGGGCAGATTACGTTGGGATGGGTCCAGTCTATCCTACAGAAACAAAAAAGGATACACGCAGTGTCCAAGGTGTTTCTTTAATCAACGAAGTACGTCAACACGGTCTTCACATTCCTATTGTGGGCATCGGCGGTATCACATATGAAAATGCGGCACCAGTCATCCAAGCGGGAGCCGATGGCATTAGCATCATTAGCGCCATTAGCCAAAGCGCTGATCCGAAAAAAGCTGCGGAAGAACTAACATCTCTCGTCGAGTCAGAGAAAGCAGCTCTTTCATCTCTAAAAGACATGGATTGACTCATCCATGTCTTTTCTTATCTGCGTGAAAAATAGACAGTAGAGATACAATTGTGTACAATCTAATTGTTCGATTATTTTCGAAATGACAGGTAAATAAAGGAGAATGAATGATGGAAGTGCTCGATACGTATTTTCGCCGATATGATGAAGCGGGAAAAGGGCAAGAGCAAATGAACGAATTGCTGGCATTGTTTTCAGATGATGTCATGATTGTCTTAAATGGTGCTGAAAAGCCTGGCATCCAAGCGTTCACACAGTTTTTGAACACATTTTTCCACGTACATGAAGACATTAAGCATATGTGGGATGGCTGGGTGAAACGTGAAGATGGGAAGTATGAAACAAACTGGGCTGTTTGCGGAAAGTTAACAGACGGTCGTGTATATACAGCAGAAGGCATTGATATTGCGGAGCTGGATGATCAAGGAAAGATCGTTTATTTAGAAAACGTCCCGAAAAACCCAGAGTTATTCCAGCGATATTAAAAAGCCGGCAGAGCGGATATTATCCCCTCTAATTAGACAGTATGAGATAATAAGCAAGCATGAGACTTGCTTATTATTAGATTTATTTATCCGTAAATAGCTTATCAATCAAACTTATAGCAACAAAACAAAATGGAAATGCAATGAAAATGTACAGAACGTTTTTAGGTACAAACATATTGTAATAATAGAAAAATACACTCATAAATAAAATCATCACTGCATACTTGATTATCCTCTTCACAACAGTCCTCCTAATATATATCTACCCAACCATTATTAGTGCACTTATCCCTCTTATCTAACTGTTTAGCAATTTGAGTTCACACACTGGTAGCTTAGACTTCTTTTATTTGTCTAACGAATAAGCGTCAATCGCTTCTTTAGCAGATGTTTCTTGATCAAAAAGAAGATATCGGCTGTACACTTCGCTTAAATGCAGGGGACCTTCGTCTAAGTTTTCAACTAGCTCAAAGATATCTAGTACGGCTACTAGTTTTGTGGTTGTTTGTCCATGATCCCCATTTTCAAATGTCTCATCTGGAAAATGGTCTTTGACGATTTGTTTCACTTTTCGATTGTTTTTTGCTCTCACTAAAATGATTCGTTCCTCAAAGATTTTATCCGGTCTCACCTTTGGTGAGGAGCTAGATTCAAATAATAATTTTGCTGAGTACAATTTATGCATATGTTTCACTTCTTCCTTGTGGGGTGAATTTCCAGTATGTGTTTAAAATGATAACATAGGAATAACAAGAGAAGTCTATGGGGGTAATAGGGTTGAAAAGAATCATTGATAACAGAGGAGAAGTTCATGAAATTCTGCTGATCGTCATCACATGCTGTTCGTTGATCACGTTGAGGAAATGTGACAAGTTAGAAAGATATAAAGAGAGATTAAAAGGCCAATTTATCCCATATTGAGTACAGTTTTGAAATAGCAAGCACTGAAAAAGCCGGCAGAGCAGCCGGCTTTTTCTCATCAATCTGTATCCATATGCATACCTGTGTGTGCTTTTACCTGAATTTCTGTAAAGGTGTCTTCATCTGCTTTTTCAGAGGAGAAAATGGTGCCTAAGTAAGCCGCAAGGAATCCGAACGGGATCGAGATAATCCCAGGGTTCGATAGTGGGATAAGCGGCTCTCCTGTGAAAATGGCTGCCCCTGATGGGTCCCAGACGCTTGGGCTGAGTGACACGATCAGGAGTGCGCTCAGAAGGCCTGTTAAGCTTCCTGCGATAGCACCTGTTGAGTTAAATCGTTTCCAAAAGACAGTGAAGATAATCAACGGTAAATTCGCACTTGCTGCCACTGCGAAGGCAAGTGACACAAGAAAAGCGACGTTTAAAGATTGCGCAAATAATGCAAGAATGATGGAAAGGATGGCCACGCCGATAGAAGCAAAGCGTGCCGCCTTCACCTGTTCCCGTTCACTCGCTTTCCCTTTGCGGATAATCTGGCTATAAAAGTCATGAGCAAAGGCAGACGCGGCGGATAAAACGAGACCGGTGACCACTGCCAGTATAGTCGCAAAGGCAATAGCGGAAACAAAGGCAAATAATAAATCTCCCCCCAGTGCCTGTGCAAGCAGTGGCGCTGCCATGTTTCCTGCTGCATCGGCTGCCGTAATTGCATCTGTTCCGACAAAAGCAGCGGCACCGAAGCCGAGGAAAACCGTCATTAAATAAAAAATCCCGATGATCCACGTAGCAGATAGAACAGATTTACGCGCCGAAATGGCATCCTTTACCGTATAAAAACGGATCAAAATATGCGGCAAACCTGCTGTTCCTAGCACAAGGGCAAGGTTCAGAGACAGGGTCTCTAAAGGCACATCATATTTATTTCCCGGGTGAAGAAATGCCCCACCAAGCGGGGTCGCTGTTTTCATCTGCTCAAACATCTTCAGCAGGCTAAAATCAAACTTGGCAAACACAAGCAGCGAAATAATCAGCGTGCCCAGCATGAGAAGCACAGCTTTCGTGATCTGTACCCAGCTGGTTGCGATCATGCCGCCAAACACGACATAAATGGTCATCAAGACACCTACGATCAGCACCGCAATCCAGTAATCAATGCCAAGAAGCAGTTTGATTAATGCACCTGCCCCAACAAGCTGTGCAATCATATAAAAAGTGGAAACCGTGATGGTGTTAAAAGCAGCCACGCCTCGAATAGCAGGGCGTTTGAATCGTGCAGCAATCATATCAGCCATCGTATATTTTCCTAGATTTCGAAGCGGTTCAGCCACGACATAAAGGACGACAAGATACGCTACAAGAAAACCAATACTATAGAAAAAGCCGTCAAATCCATTTAAGGCGATCATGCCGGCGATCCCTAAAAATGAAGCAGCAGACATATAGTCCCCGGCGATGGCAAGGCCGTTCTGAAATCCAGTCAGTCCGCCGCCTGCGGTGTAAAAATCACTCGCATTGCTTGTTTTTTTCGCAGCAAAATACGTGATGACCAATGTGAGCCCTACGATCGCTATGAATAAAATAAAAGCGGTCATGCTCATTCGTCATCACCTCTTGATTCAATTTTTAAAGCGCTTACATATTTGTCGAACTGAGCTGCTTTTTTTGCATAAAGCCCACATAAAACCCATGTCATCACAAATTGCGTGAGGGCAAATAACCAAGCCCACGTGATCGCTCCAATTGCTGGCGTGTTCAAAAAGGTGAAGTAGGATGTAGCAACCGGAAGTGAAAAGTAAAAGAGAAAAAAGAAAATCGTCATCGGTACGATAAATCTGCGTTTTTCCTCAAGAAGTTTTCGAAAATCCTTTGAAGCGGCAACCTTCTTATAATGAACGTTTTTGTCTGCCATTGTTTCCTCCTTTGTACGAATTAGGGACAAGGTACTCCAATGCATATGAGACGATCTGGTTGTTTATGACAGTATATCATAAAAAAGGCACCCGAAAAGGGTGCTTTCTATCGATAATTTGCAAGAAATGTTTGTCTTGCTTTTTCATATGCTTCTGCATCAAAATGATCTCCGCATTTGTGAATACACCAGGGCTCCACTTGCCTTGCAATCCCAACCTCATATCCTTGCTGTGCAAACTCAAAAGATTGTGACACATCATAAAAATGAAAGCCGTCTAAAAGATCCTCACGCCACTTGATATCATATTGTGTTGCCATAAAAAGACCGTCAATAGCAGAAGCTTTGATATAACCTTGGGGCTCTGTCTGTGGATGACCAGATTCAAACGTCAGTAGCTGATAGGTGTCGTGCCGATATTCAATGACTTTCCCTCTGCAATCATGGCTCTCCCACCAGATTCCATTGTCTGGCACACTTTCTGCACCTATTACCCCAAGCATGCCAAGTGACGGATTTTGCAAGAAAAGTGGGATCAGCTCGAGAAGCATATGCTGTTTGACGATGAGTGTATCTTGATGAAGATAAATTTTAAACTGTGCAGGATGAGTGAGAGCTTCATTGTATCCAGAGGCCATACTTGATGCATGTCTAATGGGCAAAACCTCTACATGATACCCGTGCGGAGCAGGAAGTGAAGCGAGCTGCCGGAAGCAAGCTTGAAACATCGACTCATCATTTACACATAAAACAAATAAGATGGTGGGGCTACTCATTGAGTTGAACCGCCTCAACCACGTATTGATAGGCTGTCGCTGCCTCGTTAAAATCAAAACGGATGCCATGTTTTACGAGTAATTCATGTAGATCATTCATGACGCCCGTATAGGAAGGGTGTTGTACACGAATGGTTTCAAGCTCACGAACATGAAACCCGGCTGACTGAAAGAGGGCATGAATTTCGTGAAGGGTAAAGAAGCGTAAATGTGTTTGATCCATTAATCCTGCATCTGTATAAGAAAATCTCCCAGCCAGTAATTCTAAAACCGTTGAAATATGACCAATATTCGGAATGGAAGACAAGATGACCCCTTCCTTTTTCAGAAAAGGTTTGACCTTTTTTAAAACGGCCCAAGGGTCCAATAAATGTTCAAGAACATCTCCGAAAATGATGCAGTCAAATTGTTCATGCTGATAAGGCAGCGCCATCTGTTCAATATTGCCGCATAAAACATGATCCAGCGCTTTCTCAGCCTGCTTTGCTGCATCTTCAAAAGATTCAATTCCATATATGGTACGGTCTTGTTGTTTTAAGACTTTTCCAAGCTGGCCTGTGCCGCATCCGATATCCAAGATAGACGTCCATTCCTTGCGAATACGATGGACAATCACAGGGTTCACACCGTGATAATATTGATCCTTCTTTTGATGATAATAAGATAGGGAATCTGAACTCACGCGCCACCCACCTTTCTTCTTTCTTGTGTCTTATGCTTAATATATGGGTGGGGAGCTTGGTTTTATAACGAAAATGGGCAATTTTCATGAATGACAGCTAAAAAGGGGTCATATAAAGAACAGGGAACGGACTGTCCTCCTAAAAATAGAAAGACAGAACCCCATTGAGTGGAAGGGATTGGTATGATGAGGTGTTCAATTATTGTAGCGTATCGTCATGAAAGGATGTTTAAAAGGTCAATTGACAGGTTAGAACTTTAGCCAAAGCAATCTGAAAGACAAAGGATAACGGCGTTGATTACGGTTTGTTTATCATCTTCTGATCACCGTTGGATGTTAAAAAAGCTTGTATTTCCTCGATGCCTAGTCCAATTTTTTTCGCTTCTTGAATCAAATAAACCCACTCTTCGTCAACTCTTCTTTTCACTTGCGTATCCATAATATCCTCCAGTTCAATAAGACATATTCATCTGCAACCAATGACTTGAACAAACCGTCTAGTAACTGTACGTGTATGTGAATGGAGTACAAAAATAGATTTTTGTCGAAAAATGATGACATTTAACCTATTTTGTAAAATCTATCACCTACCACGTCCCTAAAAAAATGACTAAAAAACCCATAAATATTGAATTCTTACTTCTCATAATAAACAATTGTAAAGTCAGTTAAAAGATTATAAATTAAAATAATGATAAAGACCTAAATCATTTGACTCATATAAACCCATAAGGTTGACATATGCCATCAGCGAGAACAAATTTCATCTTTACAGGACGCACATATTGTTCGTTTGGGAAGTTCTTCTTAAGATGGTATTCTAAAAGAAACAGAATTCACCAAGAAGGAATGAAGAAAGACATGTATAGCCTTTTTCAAAAGTATCAAGAAGTTGTCATGTATCTGATCATGGGTGTGTGTACAACCATTGTCAACATAGTCAGCTTCTATTTATTCGTTGAGATGTTTTCTATGGATTACAAAACAGCAACGGTTGTTTCATGGGTATTTGCTGTGCTCTTTGCTTATATCACCAATAAGAAGTATGTCTTCAAGCAAAAGGCTCGTGACACAAAAAGCCTGATGCGTGAGCTTTCTTCATTTTTTAGTGTCCGTCTCATGTCTCTAGGTGTAGATCTGGGGTTGATGATTTTATTTGTGAGCCAAATGGCGCTCAACGAAACCGTCGCAAAAATTCTTGTTAACTTTGTGATTGTCGTGGTCAATTATGTCGCCAGTAAATGGTTCGTCTTCAAGAAAACAAAAGAAGATGCGATTTAACACATGAAAAAGATAGGTGATGTGAAATGAGCAGCAGGCCAGACGAATTATATGATGCCATATATCAACAAACAGAAAAGCAGCATGAACAAGTGTTGAGGCTAGTCAAGGAAATGACCGCACATCCAGAAGCATTTTCTGAGCAAGAAAAGGAAAAGATCAACCGAATGGACATTGCGCTTCAAACAGCAACGGACATTTTAGAAAATTTAATGACCCCTGATACGCAAATGACCATTGTTTTAAGACAAGGGAGAATTCGTGTTGACCTGACGAAAGCGTAAAAGAAGCAGCCAATTGAAAAGCGGCTGCTTTTTATTATGCATCGCTTGTTTCCCGGAGTTGCTTTGGAGACATGCCGATTTTCTTTCGAAAGACTTTATTCAAGTAATTCGCGTTTCGGTAGCCGCACTGTATGGCGATTTCTTCAATCGAGTATTTCGTTGTTTTCAGTAACGTTTCCGCCTTTTCTAAACGAATATTGGTTAAATAATGAATCGGTGTGAAGCCAGTGGCCTTTTTGAATTCCCTCGTAAAATGACTTTTGGATAAACGTGCCGCAGCTGCCATATCGTCAGGCCCAATCTCCTCGTGAAAATGGTGGCTTGCAAATAAGGCCGCTTGGACGATGGGCTCAGGCCATTTCTCCATTTGTCCCTCAAGCTTTGGCAAATATGAATACAGTTCCATGACAAATTGATAAGCAAGGCTAGACCCCTCAAATGGATTGGTAATCCGTCTTTCACTGGCTTCATCATAAATCTTCTTTAGCAGGCGGATCGGTTTGGAATTCGGATGAAAACGCATGACCTGCTTTCCTTGATCGATAAATTGATCAAAGCAAAGGTCACAGGCTTCCCCATAAAGTGTTAAATAGAGAAATTCCCAATGTTCACTGTCTTCTGGAAAATAGTATTGATAAGCACTGGGGCTTTTCACCAGAAAGGCCTGTCCAGGCAATACTTTGAATCGTTTCTGTCCGATTTCAATCATGCCGTGTCCAGACAGTGTGAGCTGAAAGATGCACTTGCCCTGATCCTTCCGCTCTACGCCATTCCAGCTGTATAACGAAGATGATTGAACTTCCCAGCCAACAGACCAGATTTGGGCCGGCAATGTCACATCAGAATGGTGAAAACGAAATGCAAATGCTTCCTTCTTCAAATTGGAAACCCTCCTTCACAGCAAAAAACAACCTTTTTCTATTTTGAATCATGTTACACCTCATATCACATCGTACCATTCACAGCAAAAAAAGGGTATTTTTTAACGATTTTTTTACCATTGAACTTCAGCTGACGGGGCAACTAAAATAAGATTATCAGAAGAGAAAAGGGGAATGGATATGATCGACACATTACGAGCAGCATTTTACCAGCAATTTGGAGATCAGGATGAACTCCGCTATTTTTTCGCCCCAGGCAGAGTCAATCTGATTGGTGAACACACAGATTATAATGGGGGCCATGTCTTTCCATGTGCACTCACCCTTGGTACATATGCTGCGGGAGCAAGACGATCAGATGGACGCGTCAGAATGTATTCCTTGAATTTTGAAGAAGAAGGTGTGAAAGAGTTCGACCTTTTTGAAATCGCTTTCTCAGAATCAGACGGCTGGGCGAATTATCCGAAGGGAGTATTCCAACAGTTTATCGAAGCAGGCATGGATGTGAAAGAAGGCTTTGATATTGTATATGCCGGCAATATCCCAAATGGCGCAGGCCTGTCATCCTCTGCCTCTATTGAGCTCGTCACGGCTGTCTTGATCAATGAATGGTCGTCATTCGGCGTAACGCAAATCGACCTAGCCCTTCTTGCGCAGCGTGCTGAAAATGAGTTTATTGGCGTGAACTGCGGCATTATGGATCAATTTTCAATTAGTCTTGGAAAAGAAGGTCACGCTATTTTGCTCAATTGTGACACACTTTCCTTTGAATACAGCCCATTTCGGCAAGAGGGTCTGGCACTTGTCATTGCCAATACAAATAAAAAACGAACACTTGCAGATTCCAAATACAATGAACGCCGTTCAGAATGTCAATCGGCTTTAAACGATCTTAGAAAAGAACGAGATATTGCGCATTTATGTGAGCTCACGGTGGATGAATTCGCTACGCATGAACATTTGATACAAGATGAAACGTGTAGAAGACGTGCAAGACATGCCATCACGGAAAACGAGAGGACCATGAAAGCAGTAAATTTTCTGAAAGATGATAAAATGGAAGAACTAGGTGCACTCATGAAGGCATCTCACCTTTCTTTAAAGAATGATTATGAAGTCACTGGGCATGAGCTAGATGCACTGGCCGAAGCCGCATGGCAACATCCAGGGGCGATTGGTTCCCGTATGACAGGTGCTGGCTTTGGGGGCTGTACCGTCAGCATTGTGAAAGAAGAGCTACTGGACTCATTTATAGAAGAAACAGGTGCGATTTATCAAGAAAAAACAGGCATTCAAGCCTCTTTTTACACAGCTGGAATTGGAGGCGGCGCTAGAGAATTAACGAAGGAGGAATTTTGATGGCAATTTTAGTATGTGGGGGAGCAGGTTTTATTGGCAGTCATGCGGTAGCGGCTCTTTTGGCTAAAGGAGAACAAGTGGTGATTGTGGATAATTTGCAGACAGGTCATAAAGAGGCAGTCGTAAAGGGTGCCGTATTAGAAGAGGGAGATTTAAGGGATCATGCTTTTTTAAGACGGGTTTTTCAAACGCATGACATAGAAGCGGTCATGCACTTTGCGGCAGATTCACTTGTTGGAGAAAGTGTAACAGACCCGCTGAAGTACTATGACAACAATGTCGGAGGGGCAACGGCTTTACTTCAGGTGATGAATGAATTTGATGTGAAACGCATTGTATTCTCTTCAACTGCTGCGACATATGGTGAACCAAAGCGTGTACCGATCGTTGAAACGGATGAGACGAACCCAACGAATCCTTATGGGGAAACAAAGCTCGCGATTGAAAAAATGCTGAAGTGGTCTGAGCAGGCATATGGTATCGAATACGTTGTGCTTCGCTATTTTAATGTAGCCGGTGCTCATACAGAAGGGATTGTCGGTGAAGATCATCAGCCAGAAACGCATTTAATCCCAATTATTCTGCAAGTGGCATTAGGAAAACGTGATCAAATCATGATTTACGGTGATGATTATGAAACAGAGGATGGCACATGTATTAGAGACTACATTCATGTCATGGATTTAGTAGAGGCGCACATTCTGGCGGTTGAGCGTCTGCGTGAAGGAAAAGGAAGCGCGACGTACAACTTAGGGAACGGCACAGGCTTCTCTGTGAAGCAGGTCGTAGAAGCCGCAAGAGAAGTGACAGGTCATGCCATTCCAGCACAGGTGGCAGAAAGACGTGCGGGTGATCCAGCTAAGCTGATTGCTTCATCAGAAAAAGCGCTGAAAGAACTAGGATGGAAGCCGCAATATGCAGATCTCCACACCATCATTCAAAGTGCATGGGATTGGTTTCAGAAACATCCAGATGGCTATCAAAGTGAGTAACGTGTAGCAGGCAGGGGAGGAGACAAAGGGAATGGCGATTGATATTTTTGAAAAGCTAGAACAGCTGATTCAATATGGGGTTAATAAAGAGCTGATCTCACCACTAGATATGGATTATACAAGGAACCGGCTGCTAGAGGTGCTTGGTCTCGATGATGCTGAGGCAAGAACAGTCTCAGGAGACAGCGACCTTGAAGACATCTTAATGCCAATGCTCGATTGGGCAGTTGAAACAGGTCTTATTCCTGACGGGACAGATACGTATCGTGATTTATTAGATGCCAAAATCATGGGCTGCTTGGTGGCGCCTCCGAGTGTCATCTATGCGAAGTTTGAAGAGAAACGCAAGCATTACGGACCAAAGGCAGCGACAAGCTGGTTTTATGAAATGCAGCAGCATGCCCACTATATTCATACAGGCAGAATCGCCAAAAATGTGCAGTGGTTTACACCGACAGAAGATGGTGAGCTTGAGATCACGATTAATCTATCGAAACCGGAAAAGGACCCAAAAGCGATCGCTGAAGCCAAAAAGCTTAGTCAAAAGCAATATCCTCTTTGTCTCCTTTGTAAAGAAAACGTTGGGTTTGGGGGACGCATCAATCACCCAGCAAGACAGAATCACCGGATTATTCCGGTGACACTTACAAATGAGTCGTGGTTTATGCAATTCTCGCCGTATGTGTATTACAACGAACATTGTATTGTGTTCAAGGGCGAGCATGAACCAATGCAGATATCTAAAAAGACCTTCGAGCGTCTGCTTTCCTTCATATCGATATATCCGCACTATTTCATAGGATCAAATGCTGATCTTCCCATTGTTGGAGGCAGCATATTAAGTCATGACCATTTTCAAGGTGGTGCTCATGAATTTCCGATGGCGAAAGCAGAGATGGAAGAAGTGTTTTCTCTCGAAAAGTTTCCGAGGGTGAAGGCAGGTATTGTGAAATGGCCGATGTCAGTGATCAGGCTTCAAAGCAGCGACCAGCAGACACTTGCGAAGGCAGCGGATTTTATATTAAATGAGTGGAAAATGTATTCAGATCCAGAAGCGGGGCTGTTCTCTCATACAGGAGAGACCCCGCACAATACCATTACACCAATCGCACGCCGTCATGGGGATGAGTACGAATTAGATCTCGTGCTACGAAATAATCGTACAGACAAGCAGCACCCAGGCGGAATCTTCCACCCGCACAAAGAAGTTCATCATATTAAAAAAGAGAATATCGGATTAATCGAAGTCATGGGTCTCGCCGTCCTTCCTGGAAGATTAGCAGAGGAATTAAGCCAGCTAAAAGCGGCGCTGCTATCCAAAAACCCTCTTGAAGAAATCAAAGCCTGTCCGCCTATCATGAAGCACGAGTCATGGGCAGAGCGTCTGATCGAAGAGAATACCTTTACGAAGGACAACGTAGAAACCATTTTACAAAAAGAAATCGGCCTCATTTTTTCTCGTATACTCGCGCAGGCGGGTGTGTTTAAAAGAACAGAGCAAGGGAAAACAGCATTTAAACGTTTCGTTCAAACACTCCATACAGGCAGGTGATGAGTTGATGATTGAACAGGTAAGAACTTTAATGGAAGAAAAACAACTCGATGGTGTTCTGATTCAAAAGCGTAATAACTTTTCTTGGCTTACAGGAGGAAGAAGAAACCACATTGTGTTAAACACGCCAGAGGGCGTTTGTCAGCTACTTGTGTTGAAAGACGACATTGTTCTAGTTGTGAATCAAATGGAAGAAAAACGAATCATTGAAGAAGAAATGGCGTATTTTGACCATCCCTTTCAAGTCGTCACAATGGATTGGTTTGAGGATGAGACTCCTTACATTCAAACACTCATAAAAGACAAACGAATCGGTGCGGATATTCACATGGAAGGAGTGGAATGGATCGAACCCGATTTGTCTCGTGTTCGATCAATCCTTTCAGCACCACAGCTCAGCCAATACGAAACCCTTTGTCATGACACAGCTGTTATTGTAGAAAGTGTCTGTCAAGAAATCGTTCCAGGACAGACGGAGCATGAAATTGCTTCGCTTGTTGCTCAAAGAGCGATCGGGCAGGGGATGACGATAGAAGTGCTACTCGTGGCGACAGATGACCGGATTCATCAATATCGCCACCCGATCCCAACAGAAAAAGCACTTCAAAAGCATGCACTGGTTGTCCTTTGTGCTGAACGGCATGGACTCGTGGCAAATGTCACAAGATCCGTTTACTTTGGACAGCTACCAAAGGAGCTTGAAGAAAACAAGGAAAGGCTTGCGCGAATTGACACGGTCATGAATGCAGCCACTCGTCCAGGGAACACCATTGGAGATGTATTGAAGGCAGGCATTGCTCAATATGAAAAAGAAGGATTTCCTGATAGCTGGAAAAAGCTTCACCAAGGAGGGAGGACTGGATTTGTGTCTAGAGAGATCATTGCAGTTCCTTCATCCGTGGAAGAGATCCAGCTTCATCAAGTATTCACTTGGAATCCTTCCTTACCAGGATTGAAATCAGAGGATACGATGGTCGTAGAGAAAGAGGGGAATCGCTTTTTAACCTATACAGGCAAGTGGACGTATATAGACATAGAACATGAAGGAAGCATCTATAGGCGACCAGACATTTTGGTGAGAGATGAATAAATGAGAAACCGGCGATGAGCCGGTTTTTTGCTGGAAGTCTTTAGTGAGTTTCCACTCATTTATCACCATTACCAATCATTACAGCGCATAGGCGAGCGATCGATACTTTCTTTTCTTGTCGACTTGCGTTAAAATGAGTAAGGTTTTTGTTAAATATGGGGATACCTATTTCGGAATTGTTTACCTAGATAAAATTTCATAAAGTTAAATTGAAATTTGACCAAACTTTTTTATTGTGGTAAACCTAAATTTGACAAAGTTCTTGATTGTATGTCCTTTGCCTTCAACTCTCAACTTTTCAAAATCCTAGAAATTTATTGTGTGTGCAATAATATATATTTATGTCGAATTTATGACATTTTAATAGAAATCTGTTGAAAAATAAATGAACTTTTGAAAAAAGGGAAGCTAACTCCAACAGATTTTGATAGCATTACAAAGGGAAGAAAAGTTTTCGAAGGCAGATGGCTTTTCACAATTATTCAGCAATTTATACATTATTTAAGGAAGGATGGTGATCTTCTTGTTCAGAGCCATTAAACCTATGCTTTTATTAGCGATGCTCGTGAGTGTTTTTGTATTAGGAGGTTGCAGCAATATCGCTGTTTTAGATCCTAAAGGACCAGTCGCAGCACAACAAAAAGACTTAATCCTTTTATCTATTGGATTCATGCTCTTTATCGTTGGTGCGGTATTTGTACTGTTTACCATCATTTTGGTTAAATACCGTGAGCGTAAGGACGTTGGAAACGCCTCTTATAACCCAGAACTACACGGGAATACGCTTCTAGAAGTTGTCTGGACAGTGATCCCAATATTAATCGTTGCTGCCCTTTCAGTTCCAACTGTAAAAACCATTTACTCTTTGGAAGAGGCGCCTCAAGCAACAAGTCATAAAGATCCACTTGTCGTTTATGCTACAGCAGTTGATTGGAAATGGATCTTCAGCTATCCAGAGGAAAATATTGAAACAGTGAACTACTTAAACATTCCAAAAGATCAGCCGGTTTTATTTAAAATCACTTCTGCTGATACAATGGCATCACTATGGATTCCTCAGCTAGGCGGGGAGAAGTATGCGATGGCTGGAATGGAAATGGAACAATATCTTCAAGCTGATGAAGTAGGCACATATGAAGGAAGAAACGCCAACTTCACAGGCGAAGGCTTTGCTCAGCAAAAATTCAAAGTCAATGCGATGACGCAGTCTGACTATGATAAATGGGTAAATAAAACGAAAAAAGAAGCACCAAAGTTAACGAAGAAAACGTATGACTACTTGATGCTTCCTGATGCTGCAGATGTGCAGACATTCTCATCAACACATTTATCTTTTGCGAAGCACGGAGAGGATTCTGAATATGCACTCCAAGCACGCAAACGTTTAGGTTACCAATCAGTTTCTCCGCATTCCAAGACAGATCCTTTCGAGAATGTGAAGAACTATAAAAGAAAACTAGAAAACGAATAAACTGACTAAGGAAAGGAGGAGGCCGTTATGCATTTAAAATGGGATGAGTTTTTTGTAACTGGAGACCCATTAATTCTTGGTGCGCAAATTTCTATCGCTCTTACTTCTATTGCCATTGTGTTTGTTTTAACCTACTTCAAAAAGTGGAAATGGCTCTGGAAAGAATGGCTGACATCAGTTGATCATAAAAAGCTTGGAATCATGTATATCCTTGCTGCTGTGATTATGTTCTTCCGCGGTGGGGTAGACGGACTGATGATGCGCGCGCAGCTGGCGCTTCCTAATAATACGTTTTTAGATTCAAACCACTATAATGAAATTTTCACAACGCATGGTACGATCATGATTTTATTCATGGCGATGCCATTCTTAATTGGTTTAATCAACGTCGTGGTTCCTCTTCAAATTGGTGCACGTGACGTTGCATTCCCGTATTTGAACAACTTGAGCTTCTGGACATTTATGGTCGGAGCAATGCTGTTCAACATTTCCTTCGTTATTGGAGGATCACCAAGTGCAGGCTGGACGAGTTACATGCCGCTCGCCGGAAATGATTTCTCACCAGGACCTGGACAGAACTACTACTTGCTCGGGCTCCAAATTGCAGGTATTGGTACACTAATGACAGGTATTAACTTCATGGTGACCATCTTAAAAATGCGTACCAAAGGTATGACGCTTATGCGTATGCCGATGTTTACATGGACAACATTGATCACGTCTGTCATTATCGTTTTCGCATTCCCTGTTTTAACAGTTGCTTTAGCACTTATGACATTCGATCGTTTATTCGGTTCAGCATTCTTTACACTCGAAGCGGGCGGTATGCCAATGCTTTGGGCGAACCTTTTCTGGATTTGGGGACATCCTGAGGTATATATCGTTATCCTGCCGGCTTTCGGTATTTTCTCAGAAATCTTTGCGACGTTCTCAAGAAAGCAGTTGTTTGGTTACAAAGCGATGGTTGTATCGATTGTGGCAATCTCTGTTCTTAGTTTCCTTGTGTGGGTTCACCACTTCTTTACAATGGGGAACAGTGCAGCGGTTAACTCATTCTTCTCGATTACAACAATGGCGATTTCTGTACCAACAGGTGTGAAAATCTTTAACTGGCTCTTTACAATGTATCGAGGCCGTATCAGTTTTACATCCCCAATGCTTTGGGCACTTGGTTTCATCCCGAACTTCGTAATCGGTGGTGTGACTGGGGTTATGCTTGCGATGGCAGCTGCGGATTACCAGTACCATAACACGTACTTCTTAGTATCCCACTTCCACTATGTATTAATCGCAGGTACTGTATTTGCTTGTTTTGCAGGTCTTGTTTTCTGGTATCCGAAAATGTTTGGTTACAAGTTAAACGAACGAATCGGCAAATGGTTCTTCTGGGTATTCATGATCGGATTTAACATCTGTTTCTTCCCGCAGTACTTCTTAGGACTGCAAGGAATGCCAAGACGTATTTATACGTATGGACCAGAAGATGGCTGGACTGCACTAAACTTTATTTCAACAATTGGTGCATTCATGATGGGTATCGGATTCATCATCCTTTGCTATAACATTTACTACAGCTGGAGACACGCGAAACGTGAAGTGTCTGGAGACAGCTGGGGAGAAGGACGTACGCTTGACTGGGCGACATCTTCTGCAATTCCGCCGCATTATAACTTTGCAGCACTTCCAGAAGTGACGTCACCAGATGCATTCCATCATTGGAAGCAAAACAATGTAGACGTTCATCCTGAAAAAGAATTCAAGAAAATTCACATGCCGCACAATTCAGGCAGACCGCTTATCATGTCTGCATTCTTCGGACTTGGTGCATTCGGTCTTGTATTTGAATGGTACTGGATTGGCGTTATCGGCTTAATCGGTGTATTCGCAACAATGATTTTACGTTCATTTGAATATGACGATGGCTACTATATTCCTGTTGAAGAAGTGATTGAAACAGAGAAAAAGAATAAGGAGGCGCAGAAGTAATGGGACATAATGATAGCAGCTATGCAAATGCACCGCTTGAATATCAGTCTGAAACAGGACGTTTAAACATCCTTGGTTTCTGGATATTCCTTGGCGCGGAAATCGTGTTATTCTCAACACTTTTTGCGACCTACTTTGTTCTTCATGGCAGAACAGCTGGCGGCGTTTTGCCAGCTGAGCTATTTGATATGAAGCTTGTATTGATCATGACATTCCTGCTATTGGTGAGTTCATTTACATGCGGGATTGCCGTTCATGAAATGCGCCGTGGAAGTACAAAAGGGGTTGTCATTTGGACGATCCTCACACTGCTTCTAGGTGCAGGCTTCGTTGGGTTTGAGATTTACGAGTTCTTCCATTATGTACATGAGGGTGCGAGCATTCATACAAGTGCATACTGGTCTGCATTCTTTGTTCTTTTAGGAACTCACGGATTACACGTATCCATCGGTATCTTCTGGATTACCGGGGTCTTGTTCCAAATTAAAAAACGTGGATTAACTCCACAAACAGCAGCGAAGATCTTTATCTCAAGTCTATATTGGCATTTCCTTGATGTTGTATGGATTTTCATCTTCACAGCTGTGTACTTGATCGGATTAGGGGGGCTTTTGTGATATGGCTGGAAAAACACATTCCTCAGCAGAGCACGAACACTTCCCTTGGAAACACGTAGTTGGCTTCATTCTCTCCATTGTGCTAACCATCTTAGCATTCTGGATTGCCATCGGAGCTGAAATTGGCAGTTCCGCAAAACTATGGATTATCTTTGGTTTTGCCTTCATTCAAGCATTCTTGCAGCTGTTCATGTTCATGCACATGACAGAGAGTGAGAACGGGACTGTTCAAGTCGGAAATACTTTGTTTGGTCTGTTCTGTGCGATCATTTTCGTCATCGGGTCTGTTTGGATCTTCGCGGCTCACTACAGCCACGGAGAGAACAGCAAAGACGGTTATTCACCATCTGCGCCAAAGCAGTCTGAGCATTCAGAGAAATAATAAAAAACCACTCATCTTTCATAGATGAGTGGTTTTTATGCTGATTGTGATAACGCTTCCAATTGATGATGCGAAATCTATCTGCTGCTGAATCTTTTGCGAATGAATGGAAGTCCATAGATGAGGAAAGCTGCAATGTGAGCCAGAATCACGTTAATGGCAAAGAATGCGATCATGAAGGTATGTCCTGCTGGAGATAAACTGCTTGTCATGTAAAGACCGAAGAAAATCCACATAATCATGATGGGTGGAATAGATGCTAATGCAATCTTTCTGTTTTCCAACCATAAAAACAGGGGTGTAGCTGTTGCAATACATAGGTACGCAAAGAACATATCCATCGTATCCAACTCCTTTGTAAGTTGATGTTCAATTCAAATGAGAGGTCAGGATGCAATTGTGTCTGTTTTTAGGAGATATTGTGAACATTTTGTTACAAATATTATACCACAATTGACTTTGAAGTAAACTCAATAATTGGAAAATGGGCCTTATTCCGCAGAAATTGTTTTTTTCTTATACCTCAGTTAAGCTTATGCTGGCAAGATGTTCACCTTTCATATCGCCACATAAGTCATTGAATTTTCCCCTTAAAATCTGTAAAATAATCTTTTTAAAGGACTTATGATCGGTTGTCATGATAGAGTAGAAAGGAATTTTTTCCTATTGTTAGGATGAAAAGTATTTCATTTTTTGAAATTAGAATGGAACCTTTCAGGTGTCACTTCCGTCATATTTAAGGTGAGTTGCTTTTGTGAAAATTTCAATCTAATATAAATAAGGGCTTTTATGTTTTGTAATAAGGGTGGTTAGTTCATGAACAAGCAGAATACATCTCCTTACTATCAAGGAGATTTGATTTTTATATTTTTAGCCTTCTTTGCCATCAGTGTCATCGCTATTTATGCTGCGGGACAGTTTGGGCAATATGGATCTAATGCATGGACCAGACAGATCATTTACTACATGGTCGGGGTCATCTGTATTGTGGCTATTAATTACTTCGATCTGGAACAATTAGAAAAGTTGAGCTTATATATTTTTATAGGCGGCATTATGCTCTTAATTCTTTTAAAAATTGCTCCTGCACAAATTGCAGGTCATGATTTTGCTCCAATTAAAAATGGTGCAAAAAGTTGGTTTGTGTTACCGGGAATTGGAACATTTCAGCCTTCAGAGTTCATGAAAATTGGTTTGATTATGATGCTCGCCTCTGTTATTGGGAAGGCAACCCCAAGAGGAAAACGAACATTAGAAGATGATATTTTCCTACTATTAAAAATTGCCGGCGTGGCTGCTGTACCAGTCGGACTCATCTTTTTGCAAGATGCAGGTACGGCTGCGGTATGTATGTTTATTGTCGTTGTCATGGTCTTTTTATCAGGGGTCAACTGGAAATTGATCTCTCTCATCGGTTCAGTGGTTGTGCTCTTAGTTGCCGCTGTGTTAGCCGTGATTATTCTATTCCCTGATTTCGCACAAAAGATCGGGATTCAGCAGTATCAGATCAACCGGATTACCGCTTGGCTGCCTGATAGTTCTTCGACAGCCAACCAAGCCCAGACACAGGATGCGTCTGGATCGGATAAATATCAAGTCGAGCAAGCCATTATGGCAATTGGGGCAGGACAAATTTTCGGGAACGGTGTTAAAAACTTAAAAGTTTATGTTCCAGAAGCACAGACAGATATGATTTTCTCTATCATAGGGGAAGCCTTTGGTTTTGTCGGCTGCGCATTTGTGGTGATCATGTTCTTCTTCCTGATTTACAGGCTTGTTGTGTTGATTGACCGTATCCATCCTTATAGCCGGTTTGCGTCATTTTTCTGTGTAGGATATACAGCATTGATTGTCATCCATACATTCCAGAACATTGGCATGAACATAGGCGTCATGCCTGTAACGGGGATACCACTCTTATTCATCAGCTTCGGGGGAAGCTCTGTTTTATCAGTTCTGATTGGATTTGGTATCGCCTATAATGCAAGTGTTCAATTAACGAAATATCAAAGTTATTTATTTAAATAAAACGGGTAAAGGGCAGTCTAAGCGTAGGCTGCCTTTTTGGTGTGAGTTCTAACTTTTGAAAAGCAATATTCATTTGTCTTATGATAGTAGGAGTGAAGGAGGTCTTCGAATTGAATAAAACGATAGAAACCATCTTAAATCATCGGTCCATCCGTTCGTTTACAGATGAGCGTCTGACAGACGAAGAAGTGCTGACACTTATCAAAAGTGCACAGGCTGCTTCGACATCAAGCTATGTACAGGCGTATAGTATCATTGGTGTAACAGATCAGGAGAAGAAGGCGAAGCTTGCTGAACTGGCTGGAAATCAGCCATACGTTGAGAAGAATGGGCATTTTTTTGTTTTCTGTGCAGACTTGAAACGCCACGACTATATCGCAAAAAAAGCAGGGAAAAACCATCAAGAAGCGCTTGAGAATACTGAAGCCTTTCTGATCAGTGTGATTGATGCGGCGCTCGCTGCGCAAAATGTCAGTGTCGCCGCAGAATCTATGGGACTTGGCATCTGCTATATCGGCGGACTGCGTAATCAGCTGAAGGAAGTATCAGAATTACTTGAAACGCCTTCCTATGTGCTGCCGCTATTCGGCCTGGCCATAGGACATCCTGCCAATTCATCATCTCAAAAGGAACGGTTGCCCGTTGAGCTGATCTATCATGAAAACACATATCAGCAAGACGAAGCTCATGTGGATCGTTATTTAAAAGAATACGATGATCGTATTTCATCATATTATGAAGAACGAACAAACGGTGAGAGAAAAGATACATGGTCTGAGCAAATGCTTCGAGGCTTTAGCCAGCCAAAACGTGCTTTCCTCGGAGATTTTGTGAAAGAGAAGGGCTTTAATCGAAAATAAATCAGGAAATCCCCCTTTCAAGTGAGAGAGGGGGATTTCTGTAAGAGGTGCGACATCATGAAATTAAGTATACTGGATCAATCTCCATTGATTGGAGATGCGACGCCTGCTGAGGCGCTGAAGCAAACAGTCGAGCTGGCGAAGCAGGCAGAGAAATGGGGTTATCATCGATTTTGGGTATCAGAGCATCACTTTTCAAACCGGCTCGCAGGATCGAGTCCAGAGGTGCTTCTCGGTCATTTATCAGCTGTGACGTCACATATCCGTATTGGTTCAGGTGGCGTCATGCTGCCCCACTACAGTGCCTATAAAGTAGCAGAGAACTTCAGAGTGCTCGAAGCCTTGGCTCCGGGCAGAATTGATCTTGGCATTGGACGTGCTCCTGGAGGTATGCCGATCTCCTCCATTGCCCTTCATCATGGAGAACGGAAGCGACTTGGTGATCAATACCCTGAGCAGGTAGAAGAATTAAGGGTGTATTTACATGATTTAGCCGATGAATTTTATCCGCTGCCTCACCTGACCGCTTCTCCGAAAGTAGATACTGCCCCAGAGGTATGGATGTTAGGTTCCTCTGGAGGAAGTGCACGGCTTGCCGCAAAAGCAGGTGCAGGCTATACGTTTGCTCTTTTCATTAATGGAGAAGGCGGAGAAGACTCTGTGTCGCAGTATATCAACCGATTTGAACCTTCAGAATTTGGTGGTGAGCCGCGTGTCAGTCTTGCGGTCTTCGTTTTATGTGCAGAAACAGAGGAACAGGCAGAAAAATTGGCTGTTAGCTTAGATTTATCATTATTAGCTAACGAACAAGGACAGAACCTTGGCGGCTTTCCTTCATTTGAACAGGCAAAGGACTATTCCTACAGTCCATATGAACAAAAACGAGTAGCAGCCAATCGACAGAGAATGGTTGTTGGCACGCCAGCCTCTGTGAAGCAGCAGCTGACAGAACTCGCAAAGGCGTATCGTACAGATGAAGTGATCGCTGTGACCATCACACATCACATGCAAGACCGTCTCACATCGTATCGTTTATTAAAAGAAGCTTTTGACGCATAACTTATGTGAATTTACCGTCTGCGCAGCCAATAAAAGGGATAGAGGAGCATCATGGTGAGAATAAAGGCAGCTGTCACCGCCAAGCTAAGCGGATAAATGCAGGTGGTATAGACAGTCAGTTCACATGCTTGATGAAAAGGACGAGGCTGTTTTGCATGTAAAAAGGTAAAAAAATAAACCAAGGTGATCGTGAGAAAAAAAGCCGTCATAAAAGAAACGATCCATAGCCATATCAACATGAATTTCTCTTTCCTCCATATATGATAGAAAAGCCTTGTTGAGCTGATGGGCTCATACAAGGCTTTTTATGTGATTCTTGTTTATTCAGGATAAATATCGAATGGTTCTTTTGTTTGAACCGTATCTGATTTGCCTTTCAGGCTTGCATACGCAAGCATTGTATACTCACCTGCTTCTAACTTCTGTCCTTTATTGATCGTGCCATTCCATTTCACACGATGCTCTCCTTTATCAACATGTTGATAAACTCCTGCTTCACCTAAGTACTCTCCATCTGTCGAGTAGACGAGGAATGCAAGGTTTTCAGCACCGCCTGGGAGATAGCTGCTAATAACATAGCTTCCAGCACGGTTATCCGGCTCTACGGAAACCGAAGTGACGCGCGGGTAATCAGGCTCTTTTACAATCAATAAAGTAGGGATTTCAGTGACCTTTCTGCCATTTTCGCGAATGGTGATACTGCCTTGGTACGTTCCTTTTTTCGTTTTCCCATAATTCACTTGTACTGCGGAAGTAAAGGACCCTGTGGAATTCCCTTTTACTGTGATTTTTTTCGTGCCGTTTGTGCTAATGCCGTTGCCATCGAACTTGTAATCAATGGTATAGGTTTTCGGTGCTTTTGACAGGTTTTCTACCTTGAACTTCTTCGTTTTGATTTGAACGCCCTTTTCTTTTAAGAAAGTGCCGTACGAATAGCTTGCATCAGACACAATAGAAGATGCTTGAAGTGATTCGATGATTCGAACGCTGCCTGTGCCCTGCGTATTGTGAGGGAACGGGCTGCCATTTGGATCATACAATGTTTCTGCTGTATTCATCATCAGCGCTTTAATTTGCTCTGTAGAATACGATGGTTTTGCTTGTTTAATAATCGCTGCTACTCCGGCTACATGAGGAGATGCCATGCTTGTTCCTTGCTTCGATCCATAGCCGTATGGCTGAGAAGGATCGTGTGTCGGAATGGTGCTGACAATACTCACGCCAGGTGCTGAAAGATCTGGTTTGATCATCCACGTATCGACAACAGGTCCGCGAGATGAGAAGTCAGCGACTTGTTCACTTAACTCTTTCACAAATTGAATCGAGAAAGTTGTTGTATTGTTACCAGCCTCAATGGCTTTAACAAGTGCTGTTCCTTCCGCTTTTGACAGCTTAATCGTCGGAAGTGCTAGACCTGGTACATCCACAGGGATTTCTCCATCGGTATTGTTGTACATGACAACGCCGATCGCACCAGCAGCTTTCGCATTGTCCACTTTATCAACAAAGGCAATGGCTCCACGTTCAATCACTGCCACCTTTCCTTTGACATCGATGTTTTCAAAATCTTTTTCGTCACCGATGCCTGCTTGGACGAGTGTGACTTGTTTTTGGTCAAGTGCTTTTAAATCATTTTCTTGATAGTAGCCCATCACTTTTGCTGTTGAATAGTTCGGGAATTTCACGTTGTATAAACTGTACGGAAGCTGAGTGGCTCCGACAGAAATAGCATCTCTTGATGTCCCAGGAGATCCAACGGTCCAGCTGTTTGGCCCACTGTTTCCGTTTGATGTCACAGCAACAACCCCTTCAGACATGGCCCAATCCAGTGCGATGCTTGTTGCATAATCAGGGTTATTCACACTGTTCCCAAGAGAAAGGTTCATGACATCGGCTCCGTCAGTGACAGCCCGGTCGATGCCTGCAAGGACATTTTCAGTTGTTCCTGATCCGCCTGGTCCAAGGACACGGTAGGCGAGAAGGGTAGCGTCTTTAGCGACACCTTTAATTTGTCCATTTGCCGCAATTGTTCCTGCGACGTGTGTACCATGATCTGTCGATTCGCCTCTAGGATCTCCTTTTGGTGTTTCTTGTGGAGAATAGTCATTATCAACAAAGTCATAGCCTTTGTATAATCCGAAGTTTCCTTTTAAATCAGGGTGGGTATAGTCTACTCCAGTATCAATGACAGCGACTTTTACCCCTTTTCCAGAGTAGCCGGCATCCCATGCTTTTGGGGCACCGATAAATGGAGCACTTTTATCCATGAGTGGAGAGACATCCTCATTAGGAAGCTGGACGCTTTTCTTTTTCACTTCATCTGTTTGATATGTAACATCCGGATAAACGGCTTTTACTCCGTCAACTGCGAGCAGTTTCGGGATTTCGTTTGCAGGAAGTTTCATAGAGAAACCAGAGAAGACTTTTTCATATTCTTGACGAACACTCGCTTTATCTAACTTTTTGAGTGCTGCATTCTTTACTTTCGTTCGAGATTTTTTGAGGGAGGCTTTTGTTTGTGCTTCGCCTTCTTGCTTGGCTTCAACTAAGGATTTTTCCTTTAATTCAACAATGACAGTGGTGTGTTTTCTAGACTTAACATTGATTTCGCCGAAGATTTCTGCTTTTTCCAGTTCCACCTGTTTGTTCGATGGAGCGGCAGCAGCCTGACCTGAAAAGAATGTGGATAAGGTAAAAATAGTGGAGAACAATAGAACAGAAGAACGAGAGATTACTTTTTTCAATTAATTTTCCCCTTTCTAGCTGTGTATTTAGGGAGATAGCCTTTCTTTTTGTGGATAAATAGGAAAGATTCACTGCCCGTTATTAAGTATTCCATACGATGAAACCAATTCCTTTACTAAAATGGTCTTATTTTACATAGTCACAAAGAACTATTTTGTTTATAAAGTCACACTTATGCACAATAATCTGTTGATAACTCGATTATTCAGATATATATATGGAAAATAAAAAAATCTCATACACAAAATCTAGTAAGAGGGTGTTGATATGTGGATAAACCCTGTTGATAAGATGTGCTTATCTTTGGGATAGTGTGTGTATAAAATTTTCATAGAAACATTGTGAAACATGCTCATCTTCTGCACTTTTCAACAAAACTTCTGAAAACTAGTTCGTTTTTTCACCCAGATTGTGACAAACCTCTCTTTTTTCTCGGGATATGATAGGAACAGTTAATTTGCTAGAACTGCTAGATTCTAAGGAAATCGGAGGGATGTTCAGTGAAGAAATGGAAGAACTGGTTGAGTGTATGGTTTGGTTTTGTAATGAATGTGCTTGTGAATCCTGGTGAGCTGCTGAAGAAGCAAGGGGTGAAAGTGGCAGCAGTGGATGGAGGATTCTTTCTTGCGGTGAATGAGAGAAAGCTAGAGAAACTGGCAGATGAAAAGAAGAAGAAGCGCAGGACAGAAAAGCCGTTTCAAGAAAGTCTGATGATGCTTGATGAAAAGACAACGAGAGAGGCGCGTGCCGGTCCGCTCTTATCTTTACAGAAAAGTTGAAACAGGGTAAAATCCCACATAAGACACGTTATCTGTGGGAGAGGATGCCCCTTGAAGATATATAAAATATTGAATAACAATGCAGTGGTTGTAAAGGAGGGTGATCAGGAGAAAATTGTGATGGGGCCCGGAATTGCTTTTCAGAAGGGGAAAAATGACGTCGTTCCCGTTCAAAAAATAGAGAAGATTTTTGTTGTGCGTGAAGAAAATGAGAAATTCAAACAAATTCTTGCGACATTGCCAGAAGCGCATATTGAGGTGGCAGAGCATATTATTAGTTATGCAGAGGGTGAACTCATGATGCCGCTCAGTGATCATATCCACATTTCACTGACAGATCATTTATCCTTTGCCATTGAACGCGTTCAAAAAGGCATTGTGCTATATAATAAATTGCTTGGTGAGATCAAAGTCTTATATAAGCAGGAATATGATATTGGAAAGTATGCCATTCGTTATGTAAAGGAGCGGCTTGGGGTTGACCTGCCGGACGATGAGGCAGGGTATGTGGCACTTCATATTCATACGGCCAAAATGAATACGGAGTCCATGAAGAAGACGGTCAAATACACAACGATGATCAAAGAAATGATCGAGCATATCGAAAGCGTTTTTGAGCGCTCGATTGATGAGGATAGTATTTCATATCAGCGGCTTGTGACACATTTGAGGTATGCATTAGGCAGGTTGGAATCGAATGAAGCATTTCAAATCATGGACGATGACATGCTGACTTTTATCCAAACAAAGTATGATTCGGCTTACCGGTGTGCACTTGGACTGGCTGATTTGCTGAAAAAAGAATATGGACTTCATCTCCCTGAATCGGAGATCGGCTACATCACGCTGCATGTCCAGCGTCTGCAGGATGCCGAATTGGTGTAAAGGTTGTGCCTGTCCGCAGGCTTTTTTTTATGCACACTACTCTAATTAGTGTATATGGGTCATTTGATTCGAAAAAATAGGTTGACGCAGGTCACGCTCTTATACTATGATGAAAGCGTAATCAAAAACCAATATCGTGGGATTGTGACTGTCAGGCAGGCAAGACCTAAAATTTGCGTAACGAGGGGACGTGTATGTCCTTTCATCGTTAGTGAATTTTAGGTCTTTTTTGTTTTAAAAAAAGGGGGAGACAACATGGATTATCAAAAAACAGCCAAAGAATTAACAACATTATTAGGCGGCAAAGAAAATGTCATTAGCGCAACACATTGTGCCACACGACTCCGATTGGTGATGAAAGATGAGGCGTTGATTGACAAAGATGCCATTGAAGAACTTGAGGGTGTGAAGGGTGCCTTCTCAAGCTCGGGTCAATTCCAGATCATATTTGGAACAGGTTCTGTCAACAAAGTATATGAGCCTTTTGCGCGTGAGGCGGGTCTTGAGGCAGACGACGAGAATCAAAAACCAGCCAGCCATGATGAAGCCGTGAAGCAAAAAATGAATCCACTTGCACGTTTTGCCAAGACGCTATCGAATATTTTTGTACCAATCATTCCAGCGATTGTAGCAAGCGGTTTATTAATGGGCCTATTAGGTATGATGAAAGCCTTCAAATGGGCTGATCCAAGCTCTGCCATCTTCCAAATGCTAGATATGTTCTCAAGTGCTGCCTTTATCATTTTACCGATTTTAATTGGGGTTAGTGCAGCCAAAGAGTTTGGTGGAAATCCATATTTAGGAGCTGTCATTGGGGGCATTATGATTCACCCGAGCTTGCTGAATCCATGGGGACTGACAGACGCAAAACCAGAATATATGCATCTATTCAACTTTGATATTGCGCTTCTTGGTTACCAAGGAACGGTCATTCCCGTGTTATTAACTGTGTATATCATGTGCGTGATTGAAAAGAACTTAAGAAAAGTTGTGCCGAACAGTATTGATTTACTTGTGACGCCGTTTGTGACGGTGATTGTGACTGGATTTGTGACGTTTATTGCTGTAGGACCGCTAGGGAGAATGCTCGGTACAGGGATCTCGAATGCACTCACTTATGTTTATGACCATGCAGGATTCTTAGCTGGACTGATTTTCGGAGGTGCTTATTCTTTAATTGTACTGACAGGTGTTCATCATAGCTTTCATGCGATTGAGGCAGGACTTCTGAATGATATTGGACGGAATTATTTGCTGCCGATCTGGGCCATGTCCAACGTCGCTCAAGGCGGAGCTGGGCTAGCGGTCTTTTTCTTAGCAAAGCGTGCAAAAACGAAAGAAATTGCTTTACCAGCAGCATTTTCTGCTTTCTTAGGTATTACAGAGCCGGTCATATTCGGTGTGAATCTTCGTTATCGTAAGCCATTTATTGCTGCAATGATCGGAGGTGCATTAGGCGGGGCGTTTGTCGTCTTCACGAAGGTAGCCGCCAACGCTTATGGTTTAACAGGGATTCCGATGATTGCCATTGCAGCCCCATTCGGTTTACAAAATGTGGTAAATTATGTTATTGGTATGTTAATAGCTGTTGCTGTTTCATTTATTCTTACCATCATCTTTAAAGTCAAAGAAGTCGAAAAATAATCAAGGAGTGGTCACCAGTGATGACAATAACGGACGCAGCACTTCGTCAAAAGGTAACAGATCGTATTCGAAACTATGAGCATTTGGTGAAAAAAGATGTGTACCGTCAGAACTTCCATTTAATGCCCCCAGTTGGTCTTTTAAATGACCCGAATGGATTGATTCAGTGGAAGGGAGTCTATCATGTGTTTTATCAGTGGCAGCCATTTAAAACAGGACATGGTGCAAAATTCTGGGGTCACTACACATCAACCGATCTAGTGAATTGGAAGCATGAAGAGGCTGCCCTCACGCCAAGTGATTGGTTTGATCAAAATGGCTGTTATTCTGGCAGTGCAGTCATTGACGATGGTCGTATGTACGTGATGTATACCGGAAATGTCCGTGACGAGCAAGGGAATCGTGAGACATATCAATGTTTAGCTGTGTCAGAGGATGGGGTTCATTTTGAGAAAAAAGGTGTCGTGGCGACTTTGCCAGCGGGATTCACTGCACATTTTCGTGACCCGAAGGTGTGGAAGCGGAATGGAAAGTGGTACATGGTCCTTGGAGCACAAAGTGAAGATCTCAAAGGACATCTTGTTTTATTCACATCTGATACATTAGACAATTGGACGTTTCAAGGCATTATTGCAGGCAGTGGAAAGAATGGATTAGACCATTTCGGATACATGTGGGAATGTCCAGATCTGTTTGAATTAGACGGTCAGGATGTATTGATCGTGTCACCACAGGGGCTGAAGCCTGATGGATTTAAATACAACAATACACATCAATCTGGTTATTTTGTTGGTACATTCGATGATCGTACCTACCAATATACGCATGGAGCGTTTGAGGAGCTGGATCGTGGCTTTGACTTTTATGCACAGCAGACTTTCCAAGATGAATCGGGCAGACGCATTTTAATGGGATGGATGGGTGTACCAGATCAAGGGGAAGAGCATCATCCAACTGTCTCTTATCAATGGATCCATTGTTTGACGATTCCGAGAGAGCTTCGTTTAGATGATGAAGGACGTCTTATTCAAAAGCCGGTAAGTGAACTTCGATCTATGCGGACAAATGAGCAGGAGCATGTTTTTCACGTTAAACGATCTGTTCACTCCATTCCTGTTGAAGATTTGACGAGCGCAGAGGTATTCATTGATCAAATTGAAACACAAAAAGGATTTGAATGCTGTATCCGTGCTGCTGCTCGTATCATTTATGATAAAGATGAAGGCAAACTAACATTAGAGCGAGATCGATTTGAAGATCGAACAAAGGAAGTTCGTGAAGTAGAAATTGATGAATTACAGGATCTGCATATCTTTATTGATGCATCATCGATTGAGATTTTTGTCAACGGAGGCCGGGAAGTATTTACTGCACGTTACTTTCCTTCCCCGGGAAATAAATCAATCTCCATCAGTGGTAGAAATGAAACGAAGCTTAAATTGAAGACGTGGCATTTGCAAAAAGAAGCAGATCATTGATCTGCTTTTTCTAGTGAGATCAGCCTGTATCTTAAAGCCTATATCATGTATATACAAGGTTAGCCTAAAGCGGTTTGATGACGTTTTACATATATGATAACAGGTTCAATTATGGTATCATTTTAAAATATATACAGCTGAGGCTGACGTTTATCCAAATGCGGTAGGACAAAAAGGGGTTGTTTACTTGAATTCAAAACAGCAGCCGACGACTAGAAAACGCTTGGAGACAATGGCAGATCATGTTGAAGATAAACGTGAAGAATATAAAGAATTGCTAATTCAAGTCCAATCTATTCTCGGTGAACCTTCTCTAGAGCAGGAAGAATTAAAAGAGAAGCTGTCAGATACGTATAAACAAATGAAAGAATATGCCTTATTTGTTGAATCCATTGAAGCCTTTATTCGAAAAATGGCGAAAGAATCTGATCAGCAAAAGTAGGTAAAAAAGTATGGTGAAAGAGTGTACCTGGGTGCGGGTATGCTTTTTTTATTTTAGTCAGATTATTCAGAAATTTAAATGAAAGCGTTGACATTCCTTTTGTCATGATACAAAATAAATAAAAATTCATCTGAGCATATACAGGAGGAACGATATGAACCATGCAACCAAGAAATGTCTGATCACCTTTATCATTGTGCTATTTTCTATGAGTTTTCTTCATCCTTCCGTTTCATCTGCCCGAACGCAACACACATCATTTTTTACACCTACTGCCTCCGTACCATCTGGTCAATATTATCGCTCACAAGAGGTGGCACTCCAATCTCAGGTGCCAAAAGCTTCTCTTTATTACACAACAGATGGCAGCCAGCCGACAACTCAAAGTCAGCGATATACAAAGCCTATTCAAATTGATACCGATACGACTTTAAAAGTAAGCGTTTACAAAAATAGGCATCGCCTTGCTACGTCTACGTACAATTATCGTTTTGTCACACGAGAAGACATTGCCTCATCTTTTTTATCTTTTGAATATCAAGGAATGCCTTATCGATTATACATTCCGAAAAATCATAAGAGGGGTAAAGCTTATCCTCTCGTCTTGTTCTTACATGGAGGAGGGGAGCGGGGGACTGATAATCAAAAGCAGTTACTTGCAAATGATGGTGCAGTTTTATGGGCTTCTCCTGAAGTTCAAAAGAAACATCCTGCATACGTACTAGCACCTCAGGCTCGAAATGCTGTGGATGGGGGTTTTGCATTAACAAGAAACGCGCAAAATGAGATCGACCTGACAAATGTGTTTCAATTTTCACCAGATTTACACAAAGCGCATGAAGTGCTTCAGCATGTTTTAACTTCTTATAAGATTGATCAGAAAAGGATTTATGCGACTGGTTTATCTCAAGGCGGATTTGGCTCGTATCAGTTGAACATCACATATCCTCGTTTGTTTGCAGCGATGATTCCTATTGCGGGGGGTGCAGATCCAAGTAAGGCAGGAATTTTAGCGAACAAGCCAATATGGGCATTTCATGCAGAGGATGATTCCATTATTCCTATCAGTTATGCGAGAAATACAATTCAAGCGATTCAAAAAGCTGGTGGAAGACCGATTTATACCGAGTATGCAAGCAAGTATGGGTATGATCATGCATCATGGACACCTGCTTATGAGACGCCAGGCTTAACAGATTGGTTATTTGCACAGAGACTCAGCTTACGATAAACAAAAAAAACCGATTCATCCAAGCGGCGGATCGGTTTTTATTGTTTTATTTGTCCAAACGATGTGCGGAATGTTTCGTTGGTCCGATGTATTCGTTTAGTTGGAAAGAGCCTTTAATGGCAGCTGTGATGAATTCTTTTGCTGCATAAATGGCTTCTTTCACGTCTGAGCCGTTGGCTAGTTCAGCTGTGACTGCGGCTGAGAATGTGCAGCCTGCGCCGTGTGTGTACTCTGTGTCGATCTTGTCTGTTTCAAGGCGTTCGAAGGTTTGTCCATCATAAAGCAAGTCAATTGCTTTATCTGGGCTTAGCTTACCGCCGCCAGTGATGACCACATATTTTGCACCAAGTTCATGGATGCGTTTTGCGGCTTCTTCCATTTGTTCCATCGTTTTGATCTCGCCAATGCCGCTTAATTGACCTGCTTCGAAAAGGTTAGGTGTGATAACTGTTGCCAGTGGTGTGAGCTTTTCGCGCAATGCTTCAGCGTGCTCTGGGTAAAGGACTTCGTTCGCACCTTTACATACCATAACAGGATCAATGACAACATTTTTCAGCTCATATGTTTTGATCGTTTCAGCTGCGAGTTCAATGACGTCAACTGTTGGCAGCATACCTGTTTTTAACGCATCTACACCGATGCCTTCAACGATCGTCGAGAGCTGCGCGCGGATGGTTGATGTATCGATTGGAAACACTTGATGATCCCAGTTGTTATGAGGATCCATTGCAACGACAACGGTTAAAGCTGTCATCCCGTAGACGTTTTTTTCTTGAAACGTTTTTAAATCTGCTTGGATACCTGCACCGCCGCTTGAATCCGAACCTGCGATGGTGAGTGCTTTATTCATAGACATAGTTGCTGAACCTCCAATGTGATGTGTAACAGTTACTGTTCTATCCCTTATTATAATCAGCTTTTCCATTTATCACAATGAAACGGCATAAAAAAGCGTTCCACTCTTCATGGAACGCCTCATTCTTTATCTTTTACAAATCACCAATTTCCCTTTTTTCAGCTCCTCTAAAAGCGTTAAGGCTAATTCTTGATCGGCGCCGGTCGACATGATTTTGGCCATCAGTTCATCATCCCTGGTGCGAATGACATTGGCGATCTGATCTAAAATCCCTTGATCGAAAGCTGTCATGCTCTTTGCTTCCGTGTACTCAGTAACGGTATCAGAGCGTTCGGGGTCATACGCAAACACAAACACATCGTCCTTTGTGGATTGTATCTGTTCGATCGTCTGTTTGGCTTCTTTACTATTCTCAACTGTGAAAAATTCCATCATCATCACTCCTTTTCATCAAAAATTCCCATTTTCTCGATCAATCAAACCGCCTTTTATATCATGAGAAGAAAGCCGATTTATGTTTTAATGAAAAAGACGAATCTATTAAAGGAGTTAGGCCGATATGAAGATTTCTTTACTAATTGTGACACATAACCGGCTGAGCGCATTGTGTGAACTGCTTGAATCCATCTCGAGACAAAGCGTACAGCCTTTTGAAATTGTGGTCGTAAATGATGCAGGAGAGCGAGTGGACGTGATTCAGGAACTCTATCCAGAGCTGCCAATTCGCTTGATTCATTTAGATGAGAATGTCCAGCATGTGAACGCAAGAAATGTTGGCGTGCGTGAGCTGACAGGTGACGTCATTATGCTGAGTGATGACGATGATTATTTTACACCTTGTCATATTGAACGTATGAGCAAGGCGCTGGAAGACGCTGATTTTGTCTTTTCGGATGCGGAAATTGTTTCGTTTGAAGAACGAGGTGCGACTCGTTTTCCAGTATCAAGACGTTTGTTTGCTTATACAGCGGACATTGAGGACATGCGTGTTTTTTCTACATATGTTCCTTCTGGCAGTATGTACAAACGACGCATACATGATGAGATCGGCTATTTTGATCCAGCGATGCATCACTACTGGGACTGGGACTTTTTCCTGCGTGTTACGCAGCATGCACGAGCCAAACGAGTGCCAGCTGCCAGTGTGATCTATGCGTTCTTTGATGGTGGGGGCAATCAGTCGAGTGATCTTGGTGAAACAAGGAAGAACTATTTAGATGACCTGAGTGAAAAGCATGGGCTCGGTGATTTGCCAACAGCGAATTTTGCTGTCCTATTAGAAGAACCAGCGATGAAAAATCGAGAATCAGAGAGTGAGATTGTATGGGATGGAAAACCGATGATCTCAAGATTGGCACAGCAGACAGAAGGAGGACAACCGCAATGAAGCCATTTTTAAATGATAGCTGGTGGGCTGTGATGAAAAGTGAATTTGAACAGCCATATTATCAGGAATTACGTGAGTGGGTAAAGGAAGAATATCGTACGCAGATCGTGTTTCCAAAGCCAGATGACATTTATCGTGCCCTCCATTTGACGTCGTATGAAGATGTGAAGGTCGTGATTTTGGGACAAGACCCTTATCATGGCCCAGGACAGGCACACGGATTAAGCTTTTCTGTTCAGCCTGGTGTCAAGCATCCGCCATCTTTGAGAAATATTTTTCAGGAGCTAAAGGATGACCTCGGCTGTCCGGTCCCTAACCATGGCTCGCTTGTCAGCTGGGCAGAGCAGGGTGTCTTGCTGTTAAACACTGTGCTCACTGTAAGAAAAGGAGAAGCGAACTCGCATAAAGGCAAAGGCTGGGAACGTGTGACAGACCGCGTCATCGACGTCCTGAATGACCGAGATCCGCCAGTCGTTTTTGTGCTTTGGGGCAGACATGCGCAAAATAAAAAAGAACGTATTGATCAAAGCAAGCATTACATCATTGAATCACCCCATCCAAGTCCTTTTTCTGCAAGAAACGGCTTTTTTGGCAGCCGTCCGTTCTCAAAAGTAAACGCCTATTTAAAGCAAATGGGGATCGATGAAATCAACTGGTGTATCAAGGACATCGAATCAAAATAGGACGAGGGGAAATCCCTTCGTCCTGTTTATTTTAAAAATTTACGGACAATGTCGAGTCCGTTTTTCGCATTTGGATAGCGGAAAGAAAAATCAAAGCGATTGGTCTGGCGTAGGACGCTTTTTTCATGGGTAAAGGTAAAAAAGCTTTCTTTTCCATGATATCGTCCGATACCGCTTTCGCCAACGCCACCAAATGGTAAGTATGGAGTGGCGACATGCATCAGCGTATCATTAATGCAGCCTCCGCCAAATGAGAGGTTGTCTAGAATATAAGCTTCTGTTTCATTATTTGTTGTAAATAAGTAAAGAGCGAGGGGCTTCGGTCTTGCCTTAATCATGTCAGCTGCCTCTTGAAGAGAGTCAAATGTGATGACAGGCAAAATAGGTCCGAAAATTTCCTCCTGCATCACAGGATCTTCCCATGTAATATGATCTAGAATGGTCGGTTCGATTTTGTGCTCTTGTTCATTGCGCTGTCCGCCTGTCACAATCGTGCCATTTGAGAGAAATTGTGAAAGTCGATCAAAATGACGCTGGCTGACATTTTTTCCGAAATGCGGATTTGTTTCAGGTTGGTCCCCGTAAAAGTCACGGATACAGGTCGTCATTTCACGCAATAGGTCCTCTTTGATCGATTCATGAACAAGTAAATAGTCTGGTGCAATACATGTTTGACCAGCATTTGTGAATTTACCAAAGGTGATTCGTTTCGCAGCGAGTTTGATGTCTGCATCAGGCATGACAATGCATGGACTTTTTCCGCCGAGCTCAAGTGTGACAGGTGTGAGATGTTTTGCGGCCGCTTCCATGACGACTTTGCCGACGGCTACACTCCCAGTAAAGAAAATATAATCAAAAGGCAGTTTCAGAAGCTCTGTGCTGACATCCACACCGCCTTCAACGACCGCTGCAAGATCTTCTTGAAACACGCTTTCCACAATCGTGCCAATCACGTTTGAGACGTGCGGCGTTAATTCTGACGGTTTTAAAGTAACGGCATTTCCCGCAGAAATGGCTCCAACTAATGGCGAAAGGGCCAATTGGAAAGGATAGTTCCAAGGGGCAATAATTAGAACGCTTCCGTACGGTTCCTTAATGATCATACTTTTTGATCCGATATGGGTCAGAGGTGTTTTCGCGCGAGATGGTTTGGCCCATTTGTGAAGATATTTGACGGTATGATTGATCTCTTCATATACCATGCCAATTTCTGTTGTATAGGCTTCCTGTTCGGATTTATGTAAATCATGGGCTAAGGCTTGTAATATGTCCTTTTCATGATGTTTAATGGCTTTTTTTAAATCGTTAAGAAGACGGATTCGATCTTGAACCGCTGGTGTTTGCACGTTTTTTTGTTTGTGAATGAGTTCAGTGAGTTTGCTCATCTTTCAGTCCTTTCAAAGACGATATTGTTTCTTTTTTATTATGTGTGAATCTTGGGTAAGGGTCAAATCAGATGAACAGAAGCACACAGCTTTGAAAAAATGAGCCCATTCGGTTTGTTCATTTGGTAAAATAATGTTGGAAAACGAATTTTTTAGATTGGAGGGTCTACCCTTGAATATTCATATATCAAGTCTGCTTCAAAAAATGGAGGAAGCCATTCAAAAAGCAAAACAAAGTGGAAATGATGAAGAGGTGAAACGTCAAGCGGCGGTCATTTCTTCACTATGTGATGTCATTCTCGACACATCATCACAGGTGCAAATGCCGCAGTCTTCGGTTATTTCACCACCTCCATCTATACAGACACCATCTGCACCGGCTGTGTCTACGGATCAAGCCATGCTAGAGAAATTGATGGGCACTAGCGGTGCAAAGAAATTTCAGCATAAAGAAGAGGGTCAACAAGAGAAAGATGGCAACGGTGACTCTATTTTTGATTTTTAATGGTCTTGTCACGACAAAGGGAAGGTGATCGGGTTGAAATTATTTTTGGGCGCCATTCAGTGGATGGCATTTTTTATCGCAGCTTCTATTGCTGTGCCGATTGCGATTGCACAAGCATTTGAATTAAATCAAGTGCAGTCGGCGGAACTGATTCAGAGTACATTCTTTTCACTTGGACTTGTGGCGATGGTGCAGTGTTTATGCGGTCATATGCTGCCGATCAATGAAAGTCCAGCAGGGCTGTGGTGGGGGGTATATACCCTTTATGCAGGCATGACAGGGACGATTTTTGCTACATATCCTGAAACCTTGCAAGCGTTACAAGGGGCGTTAATTTTTAGTGCTGCGTTCTTTTTTATTTTTAGTCTTTTTAAAATCATTAATTGGCTTGCGTCTTTATTTACGCCGGTTGTCACAGGTATTTATTTGCTGCTACTTGTTGTGCAGTTAAGTCAGCCAATCATGAAAGGGCTGATGGGGATCGGCTATCGGGGAAATCAGGTAGATGGGCTTGTGTTTTGTCTATCGATCTTGATTATTGTCATCACCTTCATGATCAGCCGCTCAAAATGGCATTATTTAAGACAGTTTTCTGTGTTATTCGCACTTGCAGGCGGCTGGCTGTTATTTGCTTTACTCGGACTAGCGAAGCCTGTTCGCATTCCTGAGCAGATCATTGAGTTTCCAAAGCTATTTCCATTTGGCATGCCAGTCTTTGACAGTGGACTGCTTGTTACGTCCTTTTTTATTACGATCTTACTCATTGTGAATATGCTGGCAAGTATTCGAATTGTGGAAAGTTCCGTCAAGGCATTTGGTGAACTGCGTGAGCGGAAACGAGCCAGACCGGCTGGTTTTGTCGCCGCATTTGGTCATTTGCTAAGCGGACTGATTGGTGCGATTGCGCCTGTCCCTATTTCAGGGGCAGCGGGTTTTATACAAACAACCAAAATTCCATCGAGAAAGCCATTTTTCCTTGGCAGTCTGCTCATTGTCCTCATTAGTTTATTTCCATTATTGATGAGCTTTTTCTCTGCATTGCCTTCACCTGTGGGGCTGGCTGTGAACTTTGTGGTGTTCTCTTCTATGATTGGGATTGCCATGTCTGAATTCGATCAGTATGAAAAAGAAGACATCCCGCGCATTCGATTTGTGCTTGGCATCGCTGTTTTAGCAGGCGTGGGCGCAATGTTTGTGCCGCAGGGGGCATTGAAAGGCATGCATCCTGTGCTGATTTCTTTATTGAGCAATGGTCTTGTGCTTGGTACGCTGATTGCAATTGTGGTCGATCAAGTGCTACTGCGAAAGAAAAAGAAATCCGACAATCTCGTGTCAGCATCATAGGAAAGTTGAATGTTGGATGAGACCCGCGCTATGATAAACATAATTGATGAGATAAGGAGAATGACGAATGAAACTATTTTTCATATTAGGTGCCATTAACGCCATGCTTGCGGTTGGTCTTGGAGCCTTCGGTGCACATGGACTGGAAGGGAAAATTCCTGAAAAGTATATTGAGATATGGAATAAAGGGGTTCAATATCAGATGTTCCATGCCATTGGCCTATTTATTGTCGCCTTTCTGGCAGATAAGCTGTCAGGTGTTTCTCTAGTGCCGACCGCTGGATGGGTGATGCTGGCAGGCATTCTTTTCTTCTCAGGAAGCCTTTATGTGCTTGCCTTGACTCAGGTGAAGATTCTAGGTGCCATTACACCAATTGGCGGAGTGGCATTTATCGCTTCTTGGATCATGCTAGTGATTGCAGCAGCAAAAAATTTATAAGATAGAAAACCGATGCTCTCATAGGGCATCGGTTTTTTCTTAACTCCAATAAGGAGAATAGTTCGGAGGTGCTTGATAATAAGGTACATAGTGAGAAGGGGGGACAGGGTGCGTTTGTGCCTCTTCCTCCCGGTGGCAGAAAGGTCCGATAAACACACCAGGCTTCACGGGCTGCGTCGCCTGCTTCCACTGCGTTTCGTTCATGCAATAAGTATGTGCCATGATGTGAGAAGGCGTGAGGGTTAGAAGGTCTGAACCTAAGATGACTTCTGGCGTCGATGCGTTAAAAATGGCTAACAAATGGGTTTTGTCCTGTAAGGCGACTTCGTAATGCCACCAGCCTTGTGGCACATTGGCTACCTGCCCGGGGGTAATGGTGTAGGTGGACAGCTTTTTTGTAAAAGGGTTCAACATGGATACAGCAGCAGAGCCGGCGATACAATAAACAAGCTCGGCAGCATTTTGATGATAATGAGGCTCTACTACTTTGCTTTTACTCAAATATATATCCAGCAGAGATACTTGATCGAGCGAATTTAATTGTTTTTTTCCTAAAACATTAATCAGGTTGTGTTGGTCATATTTCACAAGGGGGCTTTGATTCAAATCAAATGAATATTTGACATTCGGCGATGTATAATCCAGCTCAACAGTCATTGATGTCACCTCTAGGCGTTTAATAAAAACTACTAGGCATCTTATGAGCCTTCCCCCGAAGGTGTGTCAAAAACCTAGACAAAAGAAAAAAGCAAGGGCGTCTGCACCTTGCTGTTGATATGAACTTGAGGTTATCTCGGAGAATACGTAGACATCGAGTATGGATAGTCATATTGAATTTCCCCATCAAACGTAATGTAATCAAGATAGATCGTTAACAATAAGTATCGTGTCCCTGTTTTGTTATCACTGATGATAATGTGATCACGTCCTGCGGCCTCAATGACCCCTCTAAAAATCTTAGAGTTCCATTCTTTACTTGCCTCAAACGTCATATAGATCGTGGCTACTTTGCCGCGGTTTAATCGTAAAATATTTTCAATATAGGACTGCTCAAGCGGCAGCTGACCGGTGACGTTCTGCTGATAAATCGGTCCAGAAGGAATTTGATAGGGCTGCCCGCCACTTTGCCCACCTTGGCCTCCTTGTGAAGTACCAGTAGACGGCATTGGCGAATACCCCTGCTGCATTTGACCTTGCATTTGACCCTGCGTTTGGGGAGGGACTGAATAACCCATCTGCTGCGCAGGATACGGATTTGCTCCATATTGTTGCTGGCGAAAATCTTGACCTTCGAAACCCGAACCTTGCCCAAATTGATTTTTCAATTTCATAACGTTCCTCCTCTTTCCTCATGGTGTTCTAAACAGAAGGCAGAAAAGCGCCTGTTGTTTCCATAGCATTCTTTTTCTCTTTCACACTATGAGACAGGAAGAGAGAATATGTACATTGAACGAAAAAAAGGAACTGCTTTGTGCAGTTCCTCAGTATTCAGACAAACCCCGTATTCGTACTGCCTAGACTGCAAAGGTTTCCAACAATCTAAGGAATGCCTCTTTACATCAACCAATTCATAGCTCGCTGGACGTCATAGAGAAGGGTCATAATGAGAAAAAATAAGGCGATCGGTGCGATGGCAATGATAAAGGCCTGCCATATTCTCAGCTTCATCACAGCAACAAGTCCTAAAACAGCCATCCCAAATATCCATGCCTTGGTATACGCATCAACCAGTGGTAAAACGCTGAGATAATACCATACTTCATAGTGCTGGTCTAAATAGGGTGAGATTTTCACAAATGTATACGGACCAAGCAACCCCACAGTAAAAATCCAAGTAAGAGCAAATAAGGTGGAAGGGAAAATGACCGTCAGTGTGCAAGCTTTGAGCACATCTCGATACGGCGCTTTACTGCCAAAAAACAGTCGTCCTAACCACTGTAAAATGAAAGAACCGAAAAATAGAAGAAAATTGCCTACTAAAATACCAAAACCTGCTCCGTGTAACAGAATAAAAGGATATGGAATATGATTGCCCATATACTCACTAAAATACCCTTCGTACATCCAGCTTGTACCAGCGATACTTGCAAGGAGTATCATCAGCCACATGGGAATAGAGGTATGTTCATATGAGCGAATAATCGTTTTTGTCGCGACAAAAATTTTAAAGAATCGAAAAAAACCTTTTGCTTCCTCTTCTTGGGAGAGATCACTCTTCATATATTCCAATGTTCTTTACTCCTTTAATACACATAAATGATTACTTATATTACCAAAATTTTTACGTTTTTCAAAGATAGATCATGAAAAAAATCCAATTTTATAAAAAATAGGTCACTCTACAGTCTCTTTAAGAGGAGACACATATGATAACCATAGTTTAAAAGAGACCGAGGTGAAAACATTGACGAAAGTAACGGTCATTATGACGAGCTACAACAAAGCGGCCTACGTTGGCAGATCAATTGAAGCGGTGTTGCAGCAGACCTTGTCAGACCTTGAACTTTTTATCATGGATGATGGATCAAACGAACAAACCCTTGCTGCTATTGAGCCTTTCCGTAAAGATCCACGCGTCCATTTTATCCAAAGCGGGGTGAAAACGCTGGAGGAAAGAACGGCGAAAACACGCTATGCCGTCCTCATTAATCAAGCATTAGAACAGGCAAAGGGCGAGTATATTTCCTATGCCACAGATGACAATGTCTATGCACCAGACCGTTTAGAGAAGCTCACGAAATATTTAGATGCTCGTCCGAATGAAGAAATTGTCTATTCTAGTTCAAAAGTTATCTATTTAAATAGCGAAAAAGAGCCAGTAAAGGAAACGATTCGACCTGCGCAAACGGTGCAGTGGAATGCACCTTGTGCCATTGATCACTGCTCGGTTGTACATCGTGCATCCATTTTAACAAAGATTCGTGCTGAGTTTGGATCCTACTGGGACGAGAGTCCGCATTTTTATCGAATAGGAGATGCCCGGTTCTTTTTTAGATTAAATCACTTTTATCCGTTCTACCCTTTTGATGAGGTATTGGATACAAACTACATCACAGAACAGTCTATTCATTATCAGTTGGCAGAGGAAGAGAAAAACGATTTTATTCAAGCACTTCCTCCGCAGTCTACCTGCAGGGAGCTCCGCCATATATTAAAACAAAGACATGGGAGGTGACCTTAAGTGTCGCATTATATTCATCATTATTGGCAAGTGTACTTTGAGTATGTGAATCTGATGAAAGACTTATCCTATCGCCACATACCCCTTGGGTTAATCAGTAATTTTTATCAATACATCAGTCCTGAAGTGAGGGAACGTATGGAAGATGAGGCGTTTGGTGAAGAGCTGACAACGACTTGTCCAAAGCCGCAAGACATTCAGCCCTTTTTTGATCAGCATAAACAGCAGATCAAGCGTACCCCTTATCGTCCGAGTCATGGAAAGGTGCTGCTTCACTTTGAACACCTGCGTTTTACTGAACAAAATTACACGCGGTTCCATCCGAACCAAACAGTGGTGCTCGCGCGCTGGAAGAAGGCTGATTATTTCGGATTACCAGTGATTAGTAAGCCTGAATTAACCGGAGAGGTTAATAAAGAAGCCCATGTTGAATATATTGAAAAAGCAAATGCTCTATTGAAACCTTACGCCCACCATCCTGTCTTTGGCAATGTCTTTTTTAGAGAAAAGCTTCGGAAGGACCTTGTGCACTTTATTGATGTGATTGACCAAATAGAAACGCTATTTGAGATGCAGCCCATCACAGCTGTTGTTGTTGGTACGACGGAGGATGCTTATAGCCGTGTGCTCGCCTTACAAACCGTGAAGCGCCATCTCACAAGTATTTGTCTTCAGCACGGTGCGCTCATGGGAGACGAAGCCTTTTTGCCGATTTTCACCACCTGCCACGGGGTGTTTGGAAAATATGAAAAGGACTGGTATGTAGATAAAGGCTGTCAGCCTGAGCAGGTGGAGATCACAGGTCACCCGAGATTTGATTTGGTGCAGGAGCGAACACCGCTTCAACAGGAAATGGTCTTTCGTAAATTAAACTTCAACCCTGCCAAAAAGACTGTACTTGTGGCAACACAGCCGTTTTCAGAAGCCTTTTACGGTGATGTTCTTAAAACAATTGCAAAACGGAAAGATATTCAGCTGATTATGAAGCCGCACCCGTGGGAAATCGCTCGAAATCGATTAAATGACTACACAGCGATTGAACGTGCGGGGAACCATGTGAGATTAATTAAAAAAGAGATCGACTTGTATGACCTCCTGCCGTATATGGATATGGTCATTACGCTCACATCAACAGTTGGTCTGGAAGCAATGCTCTTTAAAAAGAGTGTACTGATTGGAAAAATGACAGAAGGCAGAAGATACCCTTATTACGAGTCGCTTGGCAGCTGCCACATGGAAAACCCTATTGAGCTGGCCGAGAAAGCGATCCGTATTTTATCGGATGAACAAGAAATGAAGCTGGCGAAACAGCAAGGGGCTCGTTTCATTCAAGAACATTATCCACATGCACAATCGACCGATGTTCTGCTTTCTCTGCTCAAAACAAAAACAGGCGTGGATTTTCAGAGATGAAGATAGGGGTGTGCAAGCGATATGGGACAAAAGAGAGCACAATTTCTTCCTTATGCACTGCCTTTTATTGAACAGGAAGAAATTGATGAAGTCATTGGAACATTAAAGTCCGGCTGGTTGTCCACCGGACCAAAAGTGAGACAGTTTGAAGAAGAGTTTAGGCAGCTGACTGGAGCGAAGCACGCGATAGCAGTTAATTCATGTACAGCTGCTCTATTTTTAGCGTTAAAGGCGAGAGGTATTGGAGCTGGTGATGAGGTCATCACAACGCCTCTGACGTTTTGCGCAACAGCCAATACGATCATCCATACGGGGGCAGCCCCTATTTTCGCGGATATTGATCCTGCGACACTCAATCTAGATGCGAAAAAATTAGAAGCGGCCATTACACCACATACGAAAGCGGTTGTCCCTGTACATTTTGCTGGTCAATCGTGTGATATGGACCAAATTTTAGCGATAGCCAAAAAATATGATTTGTTCGTGCTGGAGGATGCCGCTCATGCCCTTTATACGACCTATCATGATCAACCGATTGGATCAATTGGTGATGCGACCGCTTTTAGCTTCTATGCAACGAAAAACATAGCGACTGGTGAAGGCGGCATGCTGACGACAAATGATGATGCCCTTGCGGCTAGAATCAGAATGCTGGCGCTTCACGGGATGAGTAAGGGAGCGTGGAATCGTTATGGAGAAAAGGGAACATGGTATTACGAGGTCGAGGAACCGGGCTATAAAATGAACATGTTTGACGTGCAGGCATCGTTAGGGCTCGTTCAGCTAAGCCGGTTGAAGGAGATGCAGACACGCAGAGAACAGATTGCGAAGACATACAATCAGGCATTTCAACATGAAGCTGGTCTCATCTTGCCGCCTGTACATGATGAGGGAAGACATGCGTGGCATTTATATGTGCTGCAAGTTGATCCAAAAGAAGCACTGATCACACGCGATGACATGATTGATCAGCTGCAAAAGGAATATAAAATCGGCACGAGTGTTCATTTTATTCCCGTTCACTTGCATCCATATTATCAAGAGACCTACAACCATTCACCAGAGGATTTCCCTGAGGCACTCACTTATTACAAACGAACGCTTTCGCTCCCGCTCTATCCAAGTATGACAGATGAAGATGTGCAGGATGTCATCACCGCAGTCGTGTCAATTTTAAAAGACAAGAAGGCCTCTTCATGAAAGTCGTTCATGCAATAGACGATCAGGTGCTGGCAGCTTGGCTGAAAACATATGATCATGAAGCGGAACGCATGGCAGGATTCAAGCAGTTTGCTCTTGTCAGCGGTGCTAAGCTCAAAGCAGTGCTGCTATACGAATGGTCCAAATGGGAGAGCGGCATTTTTGACAAGCATATTTTTCATGTGAAGTTTGTGGAAGCTGAATCAGCGCTGCTCTTTAAAGAATTGATGGAGAGATTCATCAATTGGATGAGAACAGAAAAATGTGATTTTTTCTTTTTACGTCTTGAGGCGGCTGATCTTGAAAAAAACCGCATTGTTCAAAAACTATCACATGTGTATTATGTCGGTGGTCTGACTAGGCTTGAGGCACCGCCTGCCCTCATGGAGATGCCATTATCAGATCAAGATGTGGTGATGGGTGTGCCAGATAAGAAGGATTACGATGAGGCGGTCTTACTAGGTGATCAGGCTTTTGTGAAAAGCCGTTATGCCCTTGACCCATATTTAGACCAGCGTGTTGTTCAGCATTTTTATCAGGAGTGGATGAGAAACAACCTACTCGGACGCGCAGATATCAACCTCGTTGCCAAGGTAAATGATGAAGTGGTTGGCTTGATTCAAGGTATGACAAAGGGGCATGAGATGGGGCTTGAGCTTTTTGCGATCAGACCGGATGTTCAAGGGAAAGGGATCGGAAAAAAGCTGTTTATTGAGATGATGAAAGTGTCTCATCACAGAGGGCATCACTTCATTTCTGCGGGGACACAGCTTCATAATACGACAGCCATCCAGCTGTACGAAAAGATGGGGTTTAGAACAACAAATGCCTTTTTGTATTACCATGTGTGGCCGAAAAAAGGAGAGAGGTAAGATGGCGCATTTCTATATCGGAGATCGCAAAGTGGGAGATGATGCGCCTGTCTTTATCATTGCAGAGGCAGGCATTAACCATGATGGAAAGCTGGATCAGGCACTTGCATTAATTGATGTGGCAAAAGAAGCAGGGGCTGATGCGGTGAAATTTCAAATGTTTCAAGCGGATCGGATGTATCAAAAGGAACCGGGGTTATACGAAACGGCCAAAGGAGAAGAAGTGTCTATTTTTTCTTTAGTGGAACAAATGGAGCTTCCGCCAGAATGGCTGCCTGTCTTATTGACACGTTGTAAGGAAAAAGGACTGATGTTTTTAAGCACCGTGTGTGACGAAGAATCGGCTGATTTATTGAATCAAACGAATCCGCCTGCTTTTAAACTGGCATCCTATGAAATCAACCATTTGCCTCTTTTGCGTCATACGGCTTCTTTTCAAAAGCCGATCATTTTTTCAACAGCTGGAGCCACCATTGCAGATGTTCATGAAGCATACGAAACGATTACGAGCCAGCAAAATAAGCAAGTCGCTATCATGCATTGTGTGGCAAAGTATCCAGCGCCTAGAGCATATACGAACCTGCGGGTGATTCAAACCTTAAGATCTGCTTTCCCTGAAGCAGTCATTGGCTTCTCAGATCATAGTGAACACCCGACGGAAGCGCCAGTAGCCGCTGTGAAGCTCGGGGCAGCAATGATTGAAAAACATTTTACAATAGATAAAACATTACCCGGAGCGGATCATTCATTTGCTCTTAATCCTGAAGAATTAAAGGAAATGGTTCAGCACATTCGAGCAGCAGAAAAGCAGCGGAATCAAGCAGAAATAGACGTTCATTCATTACCAGAGGAGCTTCTTGGCAGTTCTTATAAAACGACAACAGCCATTGAAGGACAGATTCGAGAATTTGCGTATCGAGGAATTTTTACGACAAAAGGCATTGCAAAGGGTGAGACCCTCACGTCAGAAAATGTAGCCGTGCTGCGCCCCGGACAAAAAAATCAGGGATTGCATCCGCGATATATGCCAATTTTACTTGGCACAAAGGCTGTGAGAGACATCCCAGCTCATACAGGCGTTTCGTGGAAAGACGTACTCACACAGGAGTCTCATGATGATGCATGATGTGCTTTTTGTCATTCAGGCTAGGATGGGGTCAACAAGACTGCCCAAAAAAGTGATGAAACCGATCGGCGGCATGGCGCTGATTGATTTGATTGTGGAGCGGGTGAAGCAATCAGATGATTACCATCACAACATGCAAAACCTTATGATTGCCACAACGGTCGAGCCAGAGGATGACTATTTGGCTCAATATTGTATGTCAAAGGGCTATAAGGTGTTTAGAGGCAGTGAGGCAGATGTGCTTGAGCGGTTTGCGCAGATTGTCCGCCAATTTGAACCTAAAACGGTCGTACGTTTAACGGGAGACAATCCATTTATAGATCCTTCGCTTTTGTCGAAAATGCTTGAAAAACATAGACAGGAAAAGGCTGATTACACATATACGAACGGAACACCACTCGGTATTTCCGGGGAAATGATTGAAGCATCTATTTTATGTGAAATCGACAAATTTCCCCTCACTTATTCAGAACGTGAGCATGTCACGCTGTATATCAGAAAGCATCCCGAGCAATTTTCCCTTCAATTATTCACACCGCCCAAAGAACTTGCATATCCTGCTTATCGATTCACGATTGATACAGAAGAAGATTATGTGTTTGCTACCCGTTTACTAGAGAAAGCTGGTGGTTCTATTGCTGTGCCGACAGCTGAGCTCATTTCCATCTGTGAACAACATCCAGACATTGTTCGTTTGAATCAATCTGTGAGACAGAAGGATGCTGAATGAACAAAAAAATCATGATTGTTGTTTATGGTGGTTTTTTAAGAGGAATGGGTCATGTCGTCAGAATGAAACGTTTGGCAAAAGAACTGCTTCAAGAAGGGAACGACCTATATTTCTATACAAATGATCAGATTTGTGTAGAAATGCTTTCGCACCCAGAGTGGTACGTTCACATGGTGCATGAGTCGAATGCGCTTCTCCAGGTCCAACAAGACATCAAAAAGCTAAAGCCTGACCTTTTAGTCATAGATGTGCTTGATTGTGATCTTCAGTTTCTTCAAACGATCAAAGACTCCTGTGGCAGTGCGAGGCTTGTCTTATTTGAGGAAAAAAGAGAGGAAGCCTGTCAGCTTGCAGACACGGTCATAAACGGCATTTATGGCGGTCTGGACGGGAAGCACGAGCAGCTTAATGGCACGGCTTATTATCATGGAACGCCCTATTTATTGTTAGATCACGAGTTTAAACGATTCAAAGACACATATGAGGTTCGGAAAGAATGTAAAAAGGTGGTCATCAGTCTTGGCGGTAGTGATCCGTGCGGCCTGTTATCAAAGGCTGTATCGGCGCTTCTTCAAACAAATCACCTAGACATTTTAGCGGTCGCAGGAAAAGCCTCTCACATCAAAGAGCAAGTAGAGGCGGAACATATCCAATTCATTCAACATACAGATCAACTACCGGTTCTTTTATCAGAAGCTGATGTGGCTATCGTAGCAGGCGGTATGACGTTATATGAGGTAATTTGTATCGGGGTGCCCAGCATTGTCCTATCGCAAGTAGACCACCAAGCAGTGACAGCGAGCATGTTTGCGCAAAAGGGCGCTTGTTTTCACCTTGGATTAGGTGACCTTGTGGAAGAAAAAGACCTGTTGCAAGCTGTTCAAAAACTGTCTGACAGCTATTTTCTCCGCAGAAGCATTCATCTTAATGGACGTTCACTCATTGATGGAAAAGGAATCGAACGAGTGAAAAACATTCTTATACACCTCATGAATTCACACCAAAAAGAACATAAGGATGTGTAGATGTGAAGGGAGTTATTTTAGCAGGAGGAAAGGGATCACGGCTGGCACCATTAACGAAGATTTTCAACAAACACTTGCTGCCGGTTGGTCCATACCCGATGATTTATTGGTCATTATTCAAACTGAAAGAAGCAGGAATTGTAGATGTGATGCTGATTTCACAGGAAGAACAAATTCCGTTGTTTCAAAAGTTACTGGAAGATGATCGTGAACTTGGGATGAACATTGTGTATCAAGTACAGCCAGAAGCGTCTGGTATTTCCGATGGTTTATCCTATGCAAAGTCCTTTGCTCAAGGGGAAAAATTTGTGCTGATGCTTGGTGATAATGTATTTGAAGATTCTTTACGCCCTTTTGTCGACGCCTTTAGGCAACAAGAAAGCGGAGCCAAGGTTTTATTGAAAGAGGTGGCAGATCCAAAACGGTTTGGCATTGCAGAAATTGATCCTGCTCATCACCGAATTTTATCAATTGAAGAAAAGCCAGAGCATCCGACGTCATCTTACTGCGTCACGGGCATCTATTTTTATGATCAAGACGTCTTTCAATATATCGAGGAAATCTCGCCGTCAGATCGAGGTGAACTAGAGATTACTGATGTGAATAATCTCTACATCTCAAATAGCCAGCTGACCTATGATATGTTAAAAGGGTGGTGGATTGATGCAGGAACTCATGAATCTCTCCACGAAGCATCAACAAAAATGTTTGAAACGATGAAGGAAAAAGAGGGATACGAATGACGAAGTCTTATTTAATTACAGGTGGAGCAGGGTTTATTGGACTGAATTTTGTGAAGCTGCTGCTTCAAGAATCCGATGTCCGGCTGACCATATTTGATAAATTAACATATGCCAGTCATCCAGAGGAGATGGAATATTTATCAAAGCTGCCTCATGTCCGTTTTGTCCAAGGAGATATCACGCTGCAAGACGAACTAGATCAAGTATTTGATGAAGCCTATGATGCCATCATTCATTTCGCAGCAGAATCACATGTCGATCGCAGTATTGAGTCAGCAGAACCTTTTATCCAAACAAATGTCCTTGGTACCTATCGTATGCTTGAAGCGGTCTTAAAGGGAAAGGCGAATAAACTCATTCATATTTCCACAGATGAAGTATATGGAGATTTGGAGCCGGATGATCCTGCTTTCACAGAACAAACACCACTCTCACCGAATAATCCTTATTCAGCAAGCAAGGCAAGTTCAGACCTGCTTGTGAAATCTTATATCCACACCCACCAAATACCTGCCATGATCACAAGATGCAGCAACAACTACGGACCTTATCAGCATGAAGAAAAATTAATCCCAACCATTATTAGAAAAGCGGTCAATGGTGAAAAGATTCCGATTTACGGAGACGGCCAGCAGATTCGCGATTGGCTCTATGTAGAGGATCATGCGAGAGCCGTAAAACAAGTAGTAGAAAACGGAACAGCCGGTCAGGTGTACAATATTGGCGGAGGCAACGAGAAAACAAATCTTGATTTAACTAAAACCATTCTCACACATCTAGGCATCTCTCATGACCAAATCGAGTTTATTCAAGACCGGAAAGGGCATGACAGGCGGTATGCCATTGATGCCAGTAAGCTAAAAGAAGAGCTCGGCTGGATGCAGGCAACTTCATTCGAAAAAGGTATCGAAAAAACGATTGATTGGTACCGTGCCAAATATGATCAAAGTGAAGAAGGGTGACCGATGAAAGTTTTAATCACCGGTGCAGGCGGCCAATTAGGGAAAGAATTGACGAAACAGCTGAAAGAAAAAGACATCACCGTCATTGCTTTAACAAGGAGTATGCTGAATATCACAGATCAACAGGCAGTCAGACATGCAATGAGACATTTCCGTCCGGATATTGTTGTCAGTGCGGCTGCTTATACGTCTGTCGATCAATGCGAAACAGAAACGGAAAAAGCCTATCTTGTGAATGGGATTGGCGCCTACTATACAGCGCTTGAAGCTAAAAACGTAGGGGCAGATGTGTTACATGTCAGCACAGATTATGTATTTGATGGGCAAGCGGATACCCCTTATCAAATCGACGCACAAGCAGATCCACAAACCATTTATGGAAAGAGTAAAAAACTTGGAGAAGAATTGATTCATCTTGTATCAGATGAAGTGAAGATCATTCGGACATCGTGGCTTTATGGACATGAGGGACATAATTTTGTGAATACCATTCTTCGGCTGGCTGAAACGAAGGATCATTTGCGCATCGTCAATGATCAGTTAGGGTCTCCTACTTATACAAAGGATGCCGCAGAAGCTTTGATTCACTTGTTTGACCAGAAAGCAGGTATTTATCATGTCAGTAACCGAGCAAGCTGTTCATGGTTTGACTTTGCGACAGAAATTGTGGCAGCAAGCGGTCTGTCTACGACAATTGAACCCATTTCCACTGAAGAGTATGGTTTCCAAACACCTCGGCCCGCCTACTCTGTTTTAGATCTTCAAGCGATTGAAGCGACAGGCTGGAAGCCAAGACATTGGAAGGATGCACTTCACGAATACTTGCAGAAAGAAGGGAGATTCGAGCAGCATGATTGATGGTGTACAAACGAAAAAACTCATGAAACATTGTGATGATCGCGGCTTTTTCGCAGAGCTTATTCGAGATGACGAACCGATGCTGAAGCGCTTTGGGCAGGCGTCGTGGTCGAAAAGTTTCCCAGGAGTCATCAAAGCCTTTCATTATCATGAAAAACAAGACGATGTTTGGTTTTTCCCAGCAGGTCATGCACAGGTCGTTTTATACGATTTGAGAGAAGATTCTCCGACAAAGGATCAAACCGATGTGTATTATATGGGAGAAGATAATCCGATGCTGCTCCTCATCCCAAAGGGAGTTGCCCATGGCTACCGCGTATTAGGGGAGACGCCGCTGCAGATTGTGTATTTTACAACAGAATCGTACGACCCAAAAAACCCAGATGAGAAGAGAATTGCGTGGAATGATGAGGCGATCGGATTTAATTGGGAAACGACATTTAAATAGAGAAGAGAGGCCTTTCGCAGGAGAAAGGTCTTTTTTTGTTGAAATACATTCTGTATGTGTCATTTTATGTATATTGATGAAAAGGGATGTGGATGAGTTTGTCTAAAAGAATTGCATTTGTAACAGGGGCAAGTACAGGCATTGGAAAGGCAATCGCAATAAAACTTGCCGCTCAGAGCGATATGAAGGTGATCATCAACTCTAGAAATATGGCCTCACTTGAACAGACGAAACAGCACATTCAAGATATGACAGAAACAAAGGAACCGCTGTCTCTATTCTGTGGAGATATGTCGGTTGAAGCGGTGAGGTCGGAAGCCTTTGAGAAAATAGAAAAGGAGTTTGGCAGACTCGATGTGCTGATCAATAACATTCCAGGAGGAAAGCCAGATACATTTGATTCATGTGAAACTGACCAGATGCTGGCTGCTTTCTCCCAAAAAGCCATCGCCTACGTCGATACAATGAAGCGTGCAGCCGCATTGATGAAAAGACATGAATATGGACGGATCATTCAAATTGTCGGGAACCTGTGGAAGGAACCTGGTGAACAAATGTTTACGAATAGTATGATGAATGCAGCGATTATTAATGCCAGTAAAAATGCAGCCACACAGCTTGCGTCGTCTAGTATTACGGTAAATTGTTTAAATCCAGGTTTTATTGCAACCGATCGGTATGAACAATTTATCGGCAATATGATGACGAAGCAGGGAGTGTCACGAGAGCAGGCTGTACAAGCTGTCGCATCAGGTATCCCAATGCAAAGAGTGGGCTCAGCGAGTGAGATGGCGTCATTGGCAGCTTTTATGGCATCAGAGGAAGCTTCTTATATCACAGGTCAACAAATCTCCGTAGACGGTGGAACGATGAAAAGTATATAAACTGAAAAAAACCCGCTATAGGCGGGTTTTTTGATGAAATCGAATGGGGAGGATGGACAGGCGATCGATAAAGAGAGCAAGCTCCTCAATCGGGGCAACCATGGAAATGCGTACATGACGGCTTCCATTGGCTCCAAATACTCCTCCAGGCGTGACGACAACATCGGCATGTTCGAGTAAATAGTCAGCAAAGGCATGAGAATGTTCAAAGTCATCAGGAATCGGAGCCCATAAATAAAAGGCGCCGGGTGGACGTTCGATTGTCCAACCAAGCTTTCTCGCCGCTTGCCGGATGAAGAAATTGATTCGTTCAAGGTATATCGCCCTTAATGATTGAATATGACGGTCATCACTTTGCAAGGCAGCAGTCGCAGCGTGTTGAAATCCGCCATACATACTAACAAACACGTGGTCTTGGAAGGTGTTGATGGCTTGGATGATCTCCTCATTTCCAACAGCAAAAGCGACTCTCCATCCTGCCATATTAAATGTCTTTGATAGAGAATATAATTCGACTCCTACACTTTTCCCGAGAGGAGTATTCATGAAGCTCACGGGTGTTTGTTCATAATGAAATGAACCATAGGCGAAATCATGAATAACATACAGCCCGTGAGCGGCCGCAAAGGCAGCAGCCTCTTCAAAGAATGCCTCATTTGCAACAGCACCCGTGGGGTTATTCGGATAATTCAAGAACAGTACTTTTGCTTTTTTGACTATGTCAGGATCAATTGAGGAGAGATCTGGTAAATAGCCATTTTTCTCTTCAAGTTTGATACTGTATGGCTTGGCGTCCGCCATCAAAATGCCTGAATGATATTCAGGGTATCCTGGATCGGGAACGAGTGCGATATCTCCTGGATCAAGCAGACACTGACTCATGACATACAGCCCCGTTTTTCCGCCAGTGAAAAGAGCAATTTCCTTCTGCGGATCAATCTCAGCACCGAATTCCGATCTATAAAAATCTGCAATGGCTTGTTTGAAAAAGTCAAAGCCTCTAAAAGGGGCATATTGTTGAAATGGCAAAACACCCGCTGACTCCTGTAGGGCACTCACGATATGGGGAGGAGTTGGTAGATCAGGGTTTCCCTGACCTAGATTCATGATGTTTGCTCCGTTTTTTGTCTTTTGAGCTATTTTTTCAAAGACGGTGCCGAATTTCTGTTCAGGCAGCCGTTCAATCATTTTAGATGCTAACATTTTCACCACAGCAGCCTCTCTTTCTATCCCTTCACTAATTCATCCATTAACTGAATCGTTGCCTGTTTCTGAATGTTGCGGATGGACGCGGCAACATCTTGTGAGGATGATCCTTTTAATTCAAGAGATACGATTCCATTAAAAGCTTCAAATAAATCAAGATCCACCATAGTCCCTTTGGCAGGGAATGATTGACTGACAATCGCAGTATCTCCAACGAATGCTTCCTGCGGAATAGACACATGATCAATGGTGATATGTGTGGATTCAGGTGGTATGTGCCCACTCTCTTTAAAATGCTGAGGATACAAGTGGCAGTCCGCTACATAAAATGTATGTCCAGAAAGCAGTTGTTTTGGCAGTACAGCCTTTTTTCCATCAACTAATACATCAATCAATAGCTTGGCCATATCGACGCCAAAGACCTTTTTAATATTCGGGATCATATTCCAGCCAGCGAATCGAGCCGCTGATTCGATCAGTCCAGTTTCTCGATTTTTCATGAGTTTGATTTCTGTATGGGTTGCACAATGTTCAAGACCTAGCCCTTCATTTGCCTTCCTTGCTGCTTCAATGATGATTTGCTTTGCTTCATTGTCTAAGATCGTCGGAGTGATATGAGCCGTTTCTGTAAAGCCGATTTGAGGGGTTTTATCATGTATGACAAAAGGGAGATATTCGCCCTCTACGACCAGCCCTTCTACACTGACATAATCAGCATAACCTTCATCTTGATACCAATCTTCGTAAGCACCCTCTAAATACGTTTCAGCGACAAACGGTGCTTCATACGTGACAGCGTCTGGGACTGGTATGGTTTCCAAATACGATTGTACTTGTAAAAACAAGTCATCACTTCCGGCTTTGTCATGAAACAAGGTGACGCCAATAGAACTGGCTAAATATGTAGGCTTTAAAATGAGCGGTGTTCCGATAGACTCAATGGCTTGTTGGAAATCAGATAAAGTCGTGACAGGCTGAGTTTTCACCGCTTTGACGCCAGAGGCATTGAATGCAGCCCTCATTTGGCTTTTATCACGCGCCATTTCGGCTGCCTTGACACCGGCACCTCGTAGCCCAAGACGTTCAGCGGCCTTTGCCATCGGTGCAATGAATAATTCATTATTGGTCGTGATTGCATCTGCTTTGAAAAAGGAAGCCACTTGAATGAAGTCTTCCACAACCTCTTCTTCTGATTTTGGATAATCATCATGTGCCCAGTAAATAGAATCAGGGTGTTCAAAAGAAGGGTGTGTCTCAAAATAATCACGGTCTTTGATGACCGCAATGGAGTATTTTTCGATTAGCTCGGCATGTCCCTTTGTAATCGCAAAGGGTCTTGGGATATAAGAAACGATATGGTATGATGCCGCCACGCTTTCATAAAACATATGAGGCGGGCACCCTCCTAAGTCAGCAATGACAAGTACAGTTTTTTTACTCAATGAAAGCACTCCTTTTATCTAGCGGTGTAACCGCCATCTGCAGTGACGACACTTCCAGTCATATAGCTGGATAGGTCAGAGGCGAGAAACAGCATCACGCCAGCAATTTCTTCAGGTTTTCCAAGCCGCAGCATAGGATTCACCTTTGCTTTTTCTTTTTTGACGATCTCGAGACTTTCTGTGTGATTGTCTAAAAAGGACTTTTCATTTAGTGGCGTATCAATGATGCCAGGGGCAATACAATTTACCCTGATTTGATGAGCGGCATAGTCGATGGCCATTGATTTGGTGAGCTGAATGACACCGCCTTTTGTTGCATTGTATGCCGGAATGTCAGGCCAGCCCACAAGACCTCCGACAGATCCGGTATTGATAATACTTCCACTCTTCTTTTCAAGCATATGCGGCAATGTATGCTTACTCATGAGAAAGACGCCGGTCAGGTTGACCTGAAGAATACGATGCCAATCCTCCAGTGCCATCTCATGAATAGGTGAGACAATTTCGATGCCTGCATTGTTAATGAGGACATCAATGGCACCGAATCGGCTCAGCACGTTCTGAACGGTTTGGTGACAGTCAGACTCCTTCGTAATATCTGTTTTAAAAAATGCAAGGTGCTCATGCGGCAATGATTCAATGAGTTGGTTGCCGCTGCTTTCATTGATGTCAGCGACAGCTACTTTTGCTCCATTCTCGAGGAAGAGCTTGACGGCAGCAAGCCCAATCCCCGACGCACCTCCTGTAATGAGGACAACTTTTCCATCCAGCTTCATTTCTTCACCTTAGATGCCTTTGGCTTCAAGCGATTATAGCGGGGAGGGAAGAAGAGATTAATAGACTTTGATGCTTCTGGCTTTGGATTGATGGCCCCATGATCTTCCCTTGGGTCACAGAAATAGGTGGTGCCAAATTCCATCTTTTCTGTAAAGCCTTCGATCGTCATATCATACCCTCCGCTGATGCAAATGCCGATTTGTTCATTTCTATGTTTATGAAAAGGCATTTCTCCGCCGTTTCCAGGGATATTGGCAATCATCAGCTCCATCCAATCTTCCACAAAAAAAGTCACTTCCATGCCAGGGAGTAAATCCCGTGTTTTGAAAATGTCTAAGAAATAAGTGGGGGGAGCTGTATATTCTTCGTCATCCTTTAATCTCTTAATATCAATGGCGATCACTTCTTCATCTGTCAGATTTGAAGCGCCGTGAGGGACAAACGGTGGTGCGATATAGGCTGATTCTAATGGGGTGAGCAGTTGAGTCGATTGGCCGACAGTCATTTGAAGCTCGCCTTTTAATACAATGCCGATTTGTGCTTCGGGATGTTCGTGAGGTTCAATGATTGTGTGGGGAGGGACGTATGAAATTAACACTTCCGTACCGCCTCTTACAGTGGAATATTGGATAACGCCATTATCCCATTCTAATTTTTTCGCTTGAGGAAAATATCGTTCTTGCGTCTTTTGTTCAGTTTGCATCTTATATCTCTCCTTTTCCGAATATGGACCAACTCATGGGTATACTTTTAAACGTTCGAATGAAGATGAGGCCATATGTGGCTCTTGCCACCTCATTCGTTAAAGCAAAATCAAATTCGCCGTCCCTTACTTTCTGCGCGGCAGTACTTGTAGAATTAACAAGTTCAAATTCAGCATTTTGGTGAATGAAATATTGAATTAAATTGACAGGTGCAGGATGTGAGACAATTTTTAAATGGTGGAGCATTTGTTCATTGAATGGGAAATCAGGTCTGACAGCCAAACCATACATGGGCGTGTCACATCTGAAAATTTGTAAAAGCTGTAGATCTGGTCTCATGTAGAAGTGTTTGATGCCTTCATATGCGTGTGGAACGAGAGTAAATTGAAGTGGTTGAGAGAGAGTATGTTCAATGCAAGTTTCGAATGTGTCATAAAGGGATAGTTTCGTATGAGTGCCGAGTGTAGTGGTGGATTGAGAGATGAAATGTTTTGCTGCGTATTCACTGCTTGTCCCCTTAGGGCCTAGTGTGTTGACTGTAAACATCTTAGGTGAAGGGCTAGGCTCTTCTTTGAAATGAAACACATCATCATTCTTTAGGATCATGTTTACCATCCAATCTTTTTCAAATTTTTACTAGATTATAAAATTTAAAATTGGCAATTGTCAACAAATTTTATAAAAAATGTAATATACGATGATATTAAAAATTGATCTAAAAAACTGCACATATCGAGATGTGCAGTGAAATGTGCTTACGTTTCAAGTGTAGTTGGCTGTTTTTTCTGTAAGGCGCGTTCTCGTTTATAGCTGCCGAAGCTGATGATAAAACCAACAAGTGTGATCAATGCACAGACAAGACCTACCGTATGATATCCGAAATGGACATAAACGGGTCCCATCAGTGCGGAACCGAGCATAACAGCAAGGTTGGAGGCCAGGCTGTAAAAAGCCATCACTTTGCCGCGATGGGTTTGAGAACAGTCACTTAGAACGGTGCTTAGAAGCGTGACAGATAAGCTTTGCATTGCACCCCAAATAAATAGGGCGAAAATCAGCAACATCCATGAGAATGGCGCATAAGGAAGCAAGGCTAGAACAATCGCAATTCCACCCAGCACAAAGACAAGGGAACGGGTTTTACCGAACCAGTCTGCTAATTTTCCAGTAAACATACTCATAGAAAAGCCGACGCCATAAGCCATAATAAGAAGTCCAGCAGTTGATTGTCCGCCATCAAACAGACTTTGCAAATAAGCACCTAAAAACGAGTACATGCCGTAAAATCCAAGCATATTGCAAAACGTCACAGTCAAATAGGCAGGCACACGATCGATTTTCAAAGCTCCCCATAAAGCGCCTGTTTTCTCTCTAGCTTGAGGTGCCTTCGGATCAGCTGCTCTGACTTGTTTTCTTGATTCAAGGATGACGAGTAGCAGGACAATGAGACTCATCATAGCGAAGATCCAAAACGTCCAGCGCCAGTTTAAACTCTGGCCGATAAAGGCGCCAATGGGCACACCAAGGACAAGAGAAAGAGACCAGCTCGATACAATGAGTCCCATCACTTTGCCGCGGTATTCGTATGGAACCCGGTCGCCCACAAGAGCATAGGCTGTTGGCACAAATACACCAGTTGCCAGCCCAGAAATAGCACGGCCTGCAAAAAACACGGCCAAATTTGGGGCAGCAGCACACATCACTGTTCCAATTAAAAAGAAAGACAGCCCAATTATCAAACAAAGCTCTCTTGAATATCGGTCCCCTAAAGGAACGAGTAGCGGAGCTCCAACCAGCACAGCTAACCCATAAATGCTGATGGAAAGAGCGAGAACATCAAGAGAGTGCTGAAAGGAGTTTGATAAATCAGGCAGCAGTGGTGAAATCACCAGTTCCTCCGATCCCGCCGCAAAAACGCCAAGTGTGAGTGCAATGGCAAGTGTGATGGGAAATGTTTTAGAAGCCTGGCTGTCTAAAGATTCTTTCATCAAGTGATCCCTCCATACTTGCTTTTTCATTCAATTCCGTTAAAATAAATTCTACCATTATTTAGTTTTATTTTACATTTCGTATCATAAGTATCATCATAAAATACTTTTCAAATGGAACGATTTTGGGATAGGAGCGTAACGAATGAAAATCACCGATGTGGATGTGCATATTTTAAACGAGTTGAGAGAAGATGCCCGCTTATCAATGAGGGAATTGTCCAAACGAGTGAATTTATCAGCACCTGCGGTAGCAGAAAGAGTGCGAAAACTAGAGGATGCAGGGATTATCGAAGGGTATTCTGTTCAAGTCAATTATAAAAAGCTGGGTCTGATGATAGACTGTTTACTGGAAGTCACCGTATTAAATGGGGAGTATCAGCGTTTTGTGACATTTATGAACCAGCATCCACGTGCGTTCTTTGCTTATCGGGTGGCAGGGCAGTCCTGTTTTTTCATTAAGCTGTCTGTTTCTTCTCTTGAAGAAATTGAAGCGTTTATTCAAGATGTGTCTGGCTTTACAAAAACGGTCTCCCATATTGTCTTATCAGAGCATTCCTTTACCCATCCCATTCAGGAACGTGTGAAACAAATAGAAGAGCCAGAAATGACCGTGGTGAAATAGAAAAAGGACCTGCCCTCAGGTCCTTTTGATTCGTTTATCTGACTGATAGCTCATGATCGTAATGATCAATCCAATGAATGTCACACCTGCCGCAAAGAGCGGGACAAGCTGTAAATGTGTGATTTCAATAGCAAGACCGCCAAGCGCTGCACCGCCGGCATTTCCAATATTAAAGGCAGAATGACTGAGCGTTGATGCGAGTGTCGGGGCTTCATGTGCCATGTTCATCGTGCGGAATTGCAAGGTAGGAACGAGAATAAATGAAATAATTCCCCACACAAAAATCGTCAGCACGGCAGGCACTTTAAAGGCAGATGTATATGTGAATAACAACAGAACAGCCATCAGCAAGATCAATGTGATGATAATACTCGGCATCAGCTTCCAGTCGGCAAGCTTTCCGCCGACTAAATTCCCAATGGTGACCCCAAGCCCAAAGAGGACAAGAATGAGGGTGACCCCGTTTTCCTGAAAGCCAGTCACTTGCAGCAGGATCGGGCTGATATACGTAAAGGCGGTAAACACACCCGCAAAACCAAAAATCGTCATCGCAAAGGAGACGAGGACCTGCGGCTTTTTCAACACCGATATTTCATTTCGAATATCTAATACTTCTTCTTTCGATTGATTTGGTACTAAACTGATAATACCGATTAAGGAAATGAGACCAATGACGGCAATGACGAGAAATGACATGCGCCAGCCGAATTGATTTCCTATAAAGGTACCAAATGGCACACCCAGTACATTGGCTACTGTCAGTCCTGTAAACATGAAGCTGATCGCACTTGCGCTTCGCTCCTTAGGAACAAGCCGTGCAGCCATAATGGCGCCGACACCAAAGAAGGTACCATGAGCAAATGACGTTAAAATACGTGCAGCCATCAACAGACCATAAGAAGTCGATACAGCGGCGACAGCATTTCCCGCCACGAAAAGAATCATTAATAGGATGAGGAGACGTTTTCTCGACATTTTTCCAGTTGATAACGTTAAAATAGGGCCGCCAACTGCGACACCGAGTGCATATCCGGTAATCAGTTGACCTGAAGCAGAAATAGATACATGGAGATCATTTGCGACATTTGGCAAAAGACCCATGATCACAAATTCAGTCATGCCAATCGAAAACGCACCGAGCGTTAACGCAAAAATAGCGATGGGGAAGTTTTTCATGATGAGATCACCTTTCTAAACAAATACATAAAAAGGCTTCGGAGAGATCCGAAGCCTTAAGAGTTTATCATACATGGAAATAAGACGCTAGCTGCTCGTTTGCTAATCGGTTTCCAACAAAGAAGGAACCAAACTCGCCGTAACGTGCACTCACTTCATCAAATCGCATTTCGTAAACCAATTTTTTAAATTGAAGCACATCGTCAGCGAAAAGAGTGACGCCCCACTCATAATCATCAAAGCCAACAGAACCTGTAATGATCTGTTTTACTTTCCCAGCATAGCTTCTGCCAATTAAGCCATGGCTTCTCATAAGGGATTTACGTTCATCCATTGAAAGCATGTACCAGTTGTCATTGCCAGAACGTCTTTTATCCATTGGATAGAAACAGACATATTGAGAAGAAGGAAGCTCAGGATAGAGGCGCGCACGTACATGTGGGTTCTCGTAAGGGTCTCCGCCATCTCCGCCTCCTGCTAAGTAGTTGCTGAGTTCAACAACTGACACGTAAGAATAAGCTGGAATCGTAAACTCGGCTAGTCGTGTCTTGTTGAATTCAAGTTCAATTTCACCTAGTTCTTCCATGGTCGGACGTAAAATCATGAGCATAATATCTGCTTTTTGGCCGACAATACTATAGATTGTTTGGCTTCCAGCCTGATGGTGCTCGGCTGTTTTCCATTTTTCTAATAGACCTGTGAACTCATGAATGATGGCTTGACGCTCATCGCTTGTCAGCAGCTTCCAAGCTGTCCAGTCGATCGTTCTAAAATCATGCAGCGCATACCAGCCATCTAGTGTTTGAGCTGCTTCATTTGTTGTATGTTGTTCGCTCATTTCTTTCACTCCTATTTACAGTTTTCCATCTGTTCCAACTATAACATAGTTTGTCCAAATGAAGATGTGATCAAAACTTGAACGACGAAAACGCTTTTCTAGAAATTGATTTAATTAGTTTGAAAAATAAGAATTTAAATTGTAAGCGCTATAATGTAAGTTGGTAGTTTGAATTTATGTAGAAGAAGAGTATGCTTAAAAGAGAACGCTTTTTTTGTAAAATCAAGGAGGGTATTGAAGTGGCAGATATTTTTTCAACAGTTCAGGAAAAGGTTGCAGGTAAAGGAGTTAAGATCGTTTTTCCTGAGGGAATGGACGAACGCATTCTAACAGCCGTTCAAAAACTAGCAGATGGCAAAGTATTGCAGCCAATTGTTGTAGGTAAGAAGGAAGAAGTAGAAGCAAAAGCAAAAGAATTAGGTCTTACACTTGATGGTGTTGACGTGTATGATCCTCATACATATGAAGGTTTTGACGATCTTGTACAAGCTTTCGTCGAAAGACGTAAAGGCAAAGCGACAGAAGAGCAAGCGAGAAAAGCATTACTGGATGAAAACTACTTCGGTACAATGCTTGTTTATAAAGGCCTTGCAGACGGCCTTGTAAGCGGAGCAGCACACTCAACTGCTGACACAGTGCGCCCAGCACTTCAAATCATTAAAACAAAAGAAGGCGTAAAGAAAACTTCTGGCGTCTTCATTATGGCTCGCGGCGAAGAGCAATATGTGTTTGCTGATTGTGCGATCAACATTGCACCAGACAGCCAAGATCTTGCTGAAATTGCGATCGAAAGTGCAAACACAGCAAAAATGTTTGACATCGAACCACGTGTAGCAATGCTTAGCTTCTCTACAAAAGGTTCAGCAAAATCAGACGAAACAGACAAAGTATCTGAAGCGGTTCGCATTGCAAAAGAAAAAGCACCTGAGCTTGTTCTTGATGGAGAGTTCCAATTCGATGCAGCTTTCGTTCCTTCAGTGGCAGCGAAAAAAGCACCAGATTCCGTCATCAAAGGCGATGCTAGCGTATTTGTTTTCCCTAGCCTTGAAGCAGGAAACATTGGCTACAAAATTGCCCAGCGCTTAGGTAACTTTGAAGCTGTAGGTCCAATCCTACAAGGTCTAAATCAGCCAGTAAACGATCTTTCAAGAGGCTGTAATGCCGAAGACGTTTACAATCTTGCGCTGATTACAGCAGCTCAAGCACTATAAAATAGCATCTCGACTAGAGCAGTCAGTACGATAGATTCGTGCTGGCTGTTTTTTTATTTTGTCCAAATGTGTACAATAAAGAGTGAAAAGAAAACACGAATCGTAGATAAAGCCGATAGGATAGGCAGGTGCTATAATGGAGGATTTAATATATAAACTTCAGCATAAGGTCGCATTTTTAACCGATGCGCAGAGGAGAATTGCAGATTATATCGTACAAAATCCAATGGAAGTCGCTTTTTTAACTGTCGATAAATTGGCGTCAAAAGTCGGGACGAGTACAGCAACGATCATGCGCTTCTCTGCTGCTGTGGGGTATTCCGGTTTTTCTGAATTCCAAAAAGAGCTTCAATCAGCTATGAAGCATAAAGCCGACCCTCAAACGAGACTTGAAGCGAATCTCAAGCATTCAAATAAAAATAAGCTCCTGCATGACCATGTAGAACTGCAATTTCAAAATATCCAGTATGCACTAGACAATATCACGGAAGAAACCTTTCAGCAGATTGTTGGGAAAATAGCCAGCGCACGCCACGTTTTGTGTACAAGTGTTCGAAGTGGAAGACCTGTTGGTGAGTATCTGTCACTCGGAATCAATCGGTTATTGGGGAATTGCCAATACATTGATGCAGACAAAAGCGACTGGGTGGATGATTTGGTTCATTTCAACTCGGGTGATTTCATTATAGCTGTCAGCTATCCGCGCTATGCAAAGCGTATGAAAGATTTGATGGAAGCAGCGAAGTCTTATGGGGTGGAAGTCCTTTTAATTACAGACAGCTACAGCTCTCCATTAACCAAATATGCACAATATGTATTACCATGTTCCTCAGCAAGTGTAGGCTCTCATAACTCTGTCGTATCTGCTATCTTTATCGTCGATTACATTTTAAGTGCCTTAGCGATGAATGATCCTGAAAGAACAAAACCACGTTTAGATCAAATCAATCATATGTTAACGAAAATGAGTTACCACACAACACATTAGTCGTGTGGAACTCATTTTTTTATTTTTGAAAGCGCTTTACTAATTGAAAATGAGGTGGTATGATCATATCACGAAAGTAATAAATATTACTTTAATAAAAATAAGTGTAATGAATATAACTCAAAGGGGATGATGGAAACAATGAGTACTGTTCATTTCGTGTCAAATGATCTTATCGCTAGGGCAAAAAAGCTTAACTCGACCTTGCTGTCAGACGTAATGGGATGCACCGGCGCGATGGATCATCAAATCAAACCAGTTGCGAAAGGCATGAATGTAGTCGGCACAGCTTTTACTGTTAGCTTACGGCCAGGGGATAATTTATTTCTTCATCAAGCGATCTACTCTGCTAAAGAAGGAGATGTACTGATTGTTGATGGAAAAGACCATAAGGGTCATGCCTATTTAGGGGAATTGATGGCACATTCAGCAAAGGCTGTAGGAATAGAAGGAATCGTGATTGACGGGCTTGTTCGCGACAAACTCTCTTTAGAGGAGCTGGCTTTTCCAATCTACAGTAAGGGATTTATGCCAAACGGACCTTATAAAGATGGTCCTGGGGAATTGAATCAAACCATCTCGTGCGGCGGTGTCAAAGTAGCCCCAGGTGATCTAGTCATTGCTGACGATGATGGAGTCGTCATCGTTCCAAAGGAAAAGGCGGAACACCTGCTGACACTAGCGGAAGAGAAACAAGCGTATGAACATCAGAGATTAAAAACGATTCAACAGTATGTGGACGAAGGAAAGCAAGACATCAGTCTCTTAGCACCGGCATGGCTAGAAAGCAGAATGAAAAAAATTCAGGAATAGGGGAATCGGTGATGAAAATAGGTTTTATCGGATATGGTGAAGCGGCATATGAGCTGTCAACGGGATTGAAAACAGAAGGATTAAATCAATTTTATGCGTATGATGTCCTATTACAAAATGAGAAATTAGCTGGCTCGTTGAAAGAAAAAGCATCGCAAACAGGCGTTCAATTAACGAGCAGTATTAGCGAACTCATTGAGAAATCTGATCTTGTGATTGCAGCTGTACCAGCGAATAAAACCTTAGAAGTGGCACAATCCGTATCGGGAAGTTTGAAAAAGAATCAATTATATGTAGATGTATCGGCATCAACACCAGACATCAAAAAACAAGTAGCAAACGAAATTGAAAAGCAAGAAGCTCTATTTGTAGATGCCGCCATGCTAGGGCCTCTTCCAATCAACAAACACAAGGTTCCGATCACGGCAAGCGGCAGTGGAGTTGACCAATTCATGAAAGTGATGAATGCTTATGGCATGAATATCACAAAAATTAGTGACCAGCCAGGAGATGCTTCGGCACTAAAGCTAATCAGAAGCATTTATATGAAGGGGATTGTCGGTCTCTTGATTGAATTTTTGGAAATTTCCAAAAAATATAATGTGGAACATCAAGTGATTTCTTCACTAAGCGATACAATCGATAGCAAAAGTTTTGAAGAGACCATGAACCGTCTTGTGACAGGGAGTGCATTGCATGCAAAAAGACGGGCGGTTGAGCTGCTTGGCTCTATTGAAATGCTAGATGAAGCAGAGATTGATGCCAGTATGTCTCGGGCAGCACAACAGAAGCTTGAGAGATTAGCAGACTTTCACTTTGCTGAACGATTTGACGGGGTAAAACCTGCTAGCTGGGAAGAAGTCATTGACGTGATGCAGCAAGGGGAATAAATTGTAAGCGTTTTATTTAATAAAGGGGAGGCGAAGAAACGATATGGGTTTTATTGCGTTGATTGTGTTCATAGCTGTCATCATTATATGGAATGTTATGGTGAAACGGAATATGGGAGAAGCCATGCTACTAGGCTTTATTGCGACCACATTATTTGGCGGATTAGATGCGTTAAGACTTTTCTGGGATGGTTTAATATTTGCATCCACATATGAGGTGCTTTATGCAGCTGTCGCATTTGTATTCATGGCCTATTTAATCGAAAAGTTGGAATTAATTCATGCACTCTTACGAATCCTAAATTCGGTTGTAGGCAAACTTCCTGGTGGAGCGGCTTATATGAGTACGTTAGGTTCAGCAGTGTTAGGCGCTCTTTCAGGTTCAAATTCTGCAAACACAGCTGCGACTGGCTCTATCACGGCCTCTTGGATGATTAAATCCGGGTGGAGCCGGACCCATACGGCCACGATTCTAGCAGGGAATGGCGGACTTGGAGCGGCACTGCCTCCGAACTCTTCCATGTTTATCATGCTTGGGTTTGCACCAGTTGCCGCCCTTGTATCTGAGGGAGATTTATATATTGCCCTTCTAATAGGAGGACTGTATCAAGTCGTATACCGATTTATTTTGGTGTATCTTCTGGTGAAAAAGAATAAAATTCAGGCCATGCCGCCAGATGATATTCTTCCTTTCTGGGAAGCGGTAAAACAAGGGTGGAAGTCGATCTTTATTTTTTTCGGTGCCTTGATTCCTATCATGATCACCATTGGTCCGTTTGCAAACTACTTAAAAAGTAATCCAAACATCGGACCGGAGGCAATGGATCAAATTTCTTTAATTACGTGGATTCCGATTCTCATGATATTAATTAGTCTAACAATTGGAAGAAGCAAGGCGTCTGCTTTAGATTGGTCTCAATTTTTCAAATCAGCCATTCCTAAATTCACAACGATTGGCGCTTTGATGCTGTTTGCAGTGGCTGCTAGTCAAGTGCTTGCTGAATTAGGGCTCGCAGATGATTTGACGCAAATCACATCAGTACTTGCCATTCCGAAATGGCTCATGGTGCTCATTGTGGGTGTTCTTGTCACACTGGTGGCAGGCCCTCTATCTTCAACAGCGACATTAACAGCAGTTGGGCTTGTCTCATTTTCAGCTTTAATCTCAGTTGGAGTGGACCCAGTTGTGGCTGTAGTTGCCATTCTTGCTTTTTCATCAACTGAAGGCGCTTCCCCGCCTGCATCAGGGTCCATATTTATCGCTTCTGGTCTTGCAGGGGCCAGACCAGAAAAAACCTTTATCCCACTGATCCTCTATTATATGCTTCCGATCGTTGGTATTGGCTGGCTCATTGGAATGGAGATACTTCCCGTATAGAAAGGAGAAACAGATGAGAGTATTGATGGAATTGTTATTTAAAGTGCTGCTTGTCCTATTTCTAACGTCAGGAACGTTGTTGGTATTCGGTCAAATACTAGGAATTCTCTTGCAAAAGGGAGATATGATCATTGCTAGTACGAACCTATTTAAAAACCCAACACTGGTGTTAAGTGCCTTTTTTAGCCTTGTCGGGTTTTCACTCCATTATATACCTGAGAAGAAAGACACCTCATTTAGCGATCATCCATCAGCATCAGCAGGTGATTCGCTCAAATAAGCATGAAAAGCTGGATTCAGTTGATGAATTCAGCTTTTTTGTGCGTGTGAATTAGGTATAAAAACCCAATACATACGATTCATTTTTTAGTGAATTCGTTTTCAATCATATGCCTCTTGTGCTAGTAAATGGTAACATAACGGAGGACTATTTGAGGAATAGAGGTGTTTGACGATGTCTGGAGCTATCATCGGTTATACAACAGCCTTGTATTCGTTAAAGGCAGACATATCCATAAAAAAAGAACAAATCATAGAACTGAACATGTGTCGAAAAGAAATAAAAGAAGCAAAGTCTGCTCTGGCAGATGCTAACAAGAAAATGACTCATCCAGATCTGACATCACATACATGGTTTGGCCATCTCGCAGATACGTTTGATGACATTCGAGACGAGATGGCATCCGCCAGTCAAGAGATAAAAAGTGTACAGCTGACCAATCTAGTGAACCGAATTGATGAGAAAATCAGCGACTTAAAATCAGAGATCCATTCATTAGAACATGAAATTCATTCGGTTGAAAGAAAAATAGAGAAAGAAAAGCAGAAACAATTGGAAGAAAAAAGAGGGTAGTCACATGAGCAGAGAAATTAAAATAGATGCCAGTCAGGTCAAACGAGTATTACAGCATGCAAAACAATCAGGCGCTCAAATGAATGCAACACTTCCAACAACCATCAAAGGAAGAAATCAGCTCCTGACGGCAGACACATTAGAAAAAATCAATCAGCAGTTGAACGAATTAAGTACATCCTATATAGACATTCTTCAGAAACAACTTGTACAAACAGAACAAGCGGTGAACACCATGATCGAAACGGACAAGGCGCTTGCTTCCAGCAGTAAAAGAAAATAAAGGAGAACGCAATGAAAACCCTTGATGCTTTTGCGCTAATAAACGGAATTGACCAAACGCTGAATACATTAAAGCAGCAATCACAACAGATTAGCTCCATAGAAAAACAAATCCAACAGATCATCTCACTTGATGGCGCACTAAAGGGAGAGGCGGGACAAGCCATCCGCTCCTTTTATACAGAATGCCATATTCCCTTCCTGCAATTTTTTCAGGTTGTCATTGAGGAATACAGCTCTGCGCTCAAACAAACAAAGCAGGCACTTCATACACTTGAATCAAATCAGCACGGCTTTATATCACAAGCATTTATTGAACACGAACTTGATTCAGGTTTAAAAAAAGCAGAGCGAGCGATTTCTGACATTGTTTCAGATGTGAGCCAGGCGATCGGCAGGGTCAGTCATATCGTTCACTTGCCTCATGTAGACGAGTCTGCTTTTCAACAGAGCTATCAAAAAACGTGGCTTGAGACATCCAGAACCATTGGACTGCTCCATGCCTTTGACAGAGAACAAACAAGTGCTATGAATGAAACAACAAGTGCATTGCAAACAATGAAGCAATACATCAACACGCTAAGCACCATGTTCACCGGTCCCAAAATCGACATCACGAGCTATCAAAAAGGGTCTATTTTCAAAAATGGAAAAGAAGAAAAAATAAGCAGCACGATCAGCGGATTGAATGACAAAATAGACAACATGAAAGAAAACCCGATGATGATCATGTTGAAGAAGCTGAGAGAGAAACAACAGGCGGATGTGGAGACGGTGGTTCATAGAGGTACCCTCCGAAACGTCAACAAGCAAGTCAAAGCAAACGATCCATTGCTTACGACATTACAAAAAGAATCTGTGAGCGGGAAAAGTAAGATTCATAGAGACATCAGGGTCGTAAATGGTAAACTATATAACGTAAAAGGCATCAAAAAGCTAAAAGAATTCGACATCGCTGATGAAGTCGTCACAGATCCGTCTGACATTGATTTTATAGGCGGGAGATACACCGTTTACGCCAATAAACAAATCATCCGAACGTATATCGCAAACGGCGAAGTAAGAATAGAAGAAGTCGACAACATCCCAGAAAGCCGCAGCCGCGGAAATGCCAAACGCATACTAGACGGTGAGGTAGTCTCAACCGCCGAAAACATCATTTTAGAATACAGCGGCATCTACGACGGCTACCGAGCCGTTACTGGTAAAGACCCAGAAACCAGCCGAAACATCAGCAGCACAGACCAAGCTTTATCCGCAGCCTCTATCATCCCAATCACGAAAATAGTGAAGGTTGGGAAATATGTTTTTAGGTTGGAGCAAGGGAAGAATGTGAAGAGGGTTAAAACACCTGCTTACGGTAAACAATCCGTACCTAAGGGACCTTACCGTGAAGTAAATGGTTTCCCTGCAAAAGTAAAATCAGGAGCTCAAGAAAAACATATTCCAGAAACACCAAATTACAAGCAAGAAGTAGCAAACGGAAAAAAGAAAAGCATTTTTTACGGAGATAATAAAAAGGCACAAGAATTGCTTGATAAATACGCTGGTAGAGGGGAATTCCTAAAAAACGGGAGAGAAGTTATAGATTTTGGTCAAAAGATAGGAAAGACTTATGATATGAAAACTCAACAATATATAGAGACTACTAGAGGCACAATACATTATTCAAAAGATGGTGCTCATATCGTACCTTCAAAACCATTAGAATTAAATTAAAAAGGTGGATACATATGGACTATAACCCTTTAATAAAAACATTAGATGATTACGGCGGGGAAGAGCTGATATTAGAGTGGGGTAACGGATTAAAGATCATAGGGAAACCAGACACACTTTACGAAACTGATAATGGGTTAGAGGATGATGATATCAATTACGTTGAATATTATGCCGTTGCTTTTAGAGTAGAGAACATCATATCGTCTCCAAATAAAGAAAGCAGAGTGTATGATTGGTTGATAGGAGAAGAAAGGTCTTTAGTAGAAATATCCCTTTATGATGATCCACCTAATGCAGTGTATTTAGCAAACGGTCAAAAGTTATGGGAATTATCCCTTGAAGAATAAAAACAATAGGCGTAATAAGAGCCCTCTGTAAGAGGGTCTTTTGTATATTCGAAATATAACGATTCGAGCATCGGCTTTGTTTTTGTTCCAAAAAGCTGTAAATAGGAGAACAAAATGAACAAAAAACAAGAACTAAAGAAACAAATCCAAACGGTCATCAACATCCTAGAAAAAGAATATTCGCAAGAGATCAATCAAGGTGTACTTGAATTAATATATAGAAGATACAAGAATGCCCAAAGAATCATGCAAGCCAATGATGATCTCCAAAAGGTCTTTATCATTGGCGGAGTTAGGGCTTACTTGGATAGTCATAATGACTATCTAAATCCATTCTTAGATGAATTACATAAAGCGGAAAGTCTACTAAAAGAATTGTTGTATTGATTATATAGTGATAGGTAGAAGTCTTTGTATTAGAAAGCGATACAAAAACACAGAAAGGAATTCGTATGAATCAGAAAAAACACATCAACAAAAAAACAGTCAATTGGCTATTAAGCATCAGTGTTCTTCTCGTCATTGGGACAGCTTTTATGAGAGGGGTTTATGTCCCACATGCCGGTTCGGATTATCGAGGTTTTCCCATTGATTGGCTAGTCCTGCATTCAAATTATGGTGTTGAATTTCTATTTTTTGGTTTTATACTCGATGTCATCATTTTCTATTTTCTATTAAAGGTGCTCCTGCGGGTGTATAAAAGGATTATGACAAAATCAGCTGAATAAACGCTAGTTCAACCTTTTAGGAGGCTTTCAAAATGATTCATTTTTCTCAGATTCCCAACTTGGTCATGAACGAACCAGCAAGTGACATACATATCAAAGAGGCAGAAGCTGAACTAAATATGATGTTTCCTCATGCCCATCAAGTCTTACTGAAACAATCAAATGGATGTTCCATTGGAGGCGACCTGCTTTTATACGGAACTGAAGACATTGTAGAACGCAATAAAACATGGGAAGTCCATCATTATGCCAGCGGCTATGTAGCCATTGGTGACGATGGCGGCGGGCGAGTATTTCTTATGCGGCAGGCAGAAGAAGAGAAAAAAGTGTGGATCGTCGATGCTGGTGTGATGGACCCTCAGCATGCGGAATTGGTGGCTGAAGACTTGTTAAGCTGGGTAAGTCACGGCTGTTTCATAGAAGTTTAGTCTATTAAGGAGATGATCGATTTGCCGTGGAACACATTGATCGCTGCATGCCTCGTGGTTGGGATTCCTGTCGTTTTGATTGCAGCTGTTTATTTCATTTCGAAAAGGAAGAACAAGAAAACCAAATCCAGTTGAAAAGCTCTGTGACGTTCCTTGTCATAGAGCTTTTTTCTCTCTCATTCTCCCTCCATGTTATAATAAACACAGTTTATGAACGAGAGGATATGCAGGACATGAAAAATGAACCTATTGAGTTATTGACGCAGCCGACATGGCGAATCATAGATCAATCGAGCCTTGGTCTCTATGTAGACCCAAAGCAATCTTTTGCGATGGATGATACGCTTTGTGCGTCGGTCGGGAAAGGACTCTCACCAGCGACAGCGCGTTCTTGGGTGCACCACAATACGATCGTTCTTGGGATTCAGGATACAAGACTTCCATTTCTCCAAGATGGTGTAAAGCTTCTTGCGAAAGAGGGATATCGCGTGATTGTGCGCAATTCAGGCGGTCTTGCTGTTGTGCTGGATGAAGGCGTACTGAATGTGTCTTTAATCTTTGCGGAACAAAAGAAGGGCATTGATATTGACCGAGGATATGATGCGATGGTGGAATTGATCCGCCGGATGCTGTCGATGTATGAGGTGGACATTGAAGCCTATGAAATTGTCGGCTCTTACTGTCCAGGTAGCTACGATTTGAGCATCAATGGAAAGAAATTTGCCGGCATTTCTCAGCGTAGATTACGCGGAGGAGTCGCTGTGCAAATCTATTTGTGTGCAGATGGAAGCGGCCGGGAACGAGCTGATTTGATTCGCCGTTTTTATGAGGCGGCCTTAAAGGATAGAAGGCATGAGGTGAAAGCGGTATTCCCTGATATACAGCCTGATACGATGGCATCCCTATCAGAATTAACTGGAGAACCCATTGATTGTGCGCTTCTCATGCGTCTTTTACTAGAAGAACTTCAAAAGCTGAGCGAGCAACTGACCGCTTCAGGGCTGACCACCGAGGAACAGCTGGAGTTTGAGAAGAACATGACACGGATGATTGAGCGGAATGAGAAAGTGTTCTCGTAAACATATCTTTCCAGCCATCTTAAAAATAGAGGTGATGTAATGGAAACGAAACTTCTGAAAGCGATTGAACTTCGAGAAAATGGCCATCTTCAAGAATCCAATGACATGCTCATCCATCTTGTAGAAGAGTATCCAGATCATGCCTCCATTCACTATCAATGTGCTTGGAGCTATGATGTGTTAGGGGAGGAAAAACAAGCTGTCTTTTTTTATGAGAGGGCGCTTGAGCTAGGTTTGTCTTCAGAAGAAAGAGAAGATGCTTTCTTAGGATTAGGAAGTACATACAGAACCTTAGGGGAATATGAAAAGTCAAAACAAATATTCCTCCATGCGATGGAAGCTTATCCGCATAATAAAGCCATTCAAACGTTTTATGCCATGACTTTGTATAATTTAAATGAACATAGCAAAGCCATGGAAATACTATTGAACTGTTTGACTGAAACGACAAACGATCCTGCTATTTTGAGTTATCGAAAGGCCATTGATTTTTATTCAAATCAGTTAGATCGATTGTGGAAATGATTTATATAGAAATGGAGGGGCAATGTAATGGAAGAATCCCCTCCTTTGCTATGACATTTTATATGTGATAGTCCTTTATGACATAAGAAAGAAGGAAAATGTTTTGTCACTCATCACCACGTATTACCCGCTGTTTATGCTTTGTATTTTGTCTCTGTTGTATATGATATATCGTATCCAGCCAATGGCCTCTACTGTGAAAAAAGTCATCATTGTGCTATGTGTGTTAACAAATGCTGCCTATATTTGCTGGCGCCTCTTCTTTACATTGCCGCATGAAGGTACTTTTAATATTGTCATGGGCATTTTGCTTGTTGCCTGTGAATGCATTGGGTTTATCCAGCTGCTTGTGTTTTATACACTGGTTTGGAAGCCTTCAAATCGGAAACAAGTCATGATCAGTGATCTTGACAGGCTGCCAACAGTTGATATTTTCATAGCTACATATAATGAACCGATTGAGGTGCTGAAACGCACTGTTGCAGGTTGTTTGAATCTCTCTTATCCGAAGGAAAGCGTTCAAATTTATTTATGTGATGATGGCAATAGGGAAGTTGTAGAGCAGCTTGCTTCTGAGTTTGGTGTTCATTATCTGACAAGAACAGATAACAGATTTGCTAAGGCAGGTAATTTAAATCATGCAATGTCTCAAACGGATGGGGAGCTGATTCTGACGCTTGATGCAGATATGGTCCCTCTTCCTTCATTTTTAGAAAAAACAGTGCCCTATTTTCATGATGGGGCAACTGCGTTTGTTCAAGTTCCACAGGCGTTTTATAACGAAGATCCTTTCCAATATAATATGTTCTCGAAAGATCGAATTCCAAATGAGCAGGACTTCTTCATGCAAACTCTCCAAGCTGGTAAGGATCGGTTTAATGCCGTCATGTATGTTGGGAGTAATACGGTTTTTAGAAGAACGGCATTAGATGAAATTGGCGGATTTGCTACTGGAGTGATTACAGAAGACATGGCAACAGGAATGCTTCTCCAGGGGAAATTCAAATCTGTGTCTGTCGGAGAAGTATTAGCCGTCGGTCTGGCACCTGAAAGCTGGCTTGATCTGTTAAAGCAAAGAGATCGCTGGTCGAGAGGGAACATTCAGTGTGCCCGTAAGTTTAATCCTTTGAAGGTGCGCGGCTTAACGCTGATGCAGAGAGTTCTTTATTTAGATGGCATTGTGTATTGGTTTAACGGTTTGTTTAAAATGATTTATATTCTCACACCGATTTTGTTTTTATTGTTTGGTATTCAAAGTTTCTGGGCAGATTTCCAGTCCGTTTTCATGTTTTGGCTGCCGGCGTTCTTTAGCTCGTATTTAGCATTTAAACTTGTGTCGAATCAAAAAAGAAGTATGTTTTGGAGTCATATTTATGAAAGTTCAATGGCATTCCATTTAGCTGGTGTGGCACTCAGTGAACTGTTCTTGAAAAAACGTGTTGAATTTCTGGTGACACCGAAGGGGATTCAAACGGACAAAAGGCATTTTCATCTGAAAACGATGATTCCCCATCTGCTCTTCTTGCTGCTCTCATTGCTTGCCCTTGTGAAAATAGGGTACGATGTGAAGGTAAATGGGACGATGAACGCTGATCTCATGTTGATTAATATTTTTTGGGTGCTTTATAACGGTGCAGGCTTATTCATGGCACTGCTTGTGGCGTTTGATCGACCGCGTTATCGGAAATCAGAGCGATTTATCATTGAAAAAGAGGGGCATCTTCGTTCTGATCATCAAGATCAGTCGATGGCTTGTTTTCTACTAGATATGAGTGATTCAGGTGCACGTCTATCCATTCCATTGGACAAAGCGTCTTCTCTATATCAAGGACAAACGCAATTATTTTTTTCAGAGAATGAAAGTGTGTCGTGTGACGTGGTTTGGAGCTATCCAGAGGGAGACAAGCTGATGGTTGGTGTTGCTTTTACTGACACACAAAAATCAGAGTATTTATCACTGATCCGTTTCTTATTCACACGAGAGCATGTAGCGGTGACGGATCGTGAGAAAAAATCGTATGCTGTTCGGACGTTTCTCCGCTTTTTAAGAGAAACGGAGAAGGTACCAAAGGCTCTACGGCGCAAATGGATGAGAAGGCCATTGCAAGGTGTGACAGGCACGATCGCCTATGAGGACCGACTAGCAGAGAAGATGCCGGTGATCATACATGATATCAGTTTATCTGGGTGCAAAATTGAGTTTGAAGATTCAATTGAATTAAATGGGCAAGTGCTGATCACCATTGACACAGAATCTCTAACGGATCAGCCGGCGATTGCGATTTGGACATCACAAAAGCGAGGTCGTACAATGGCCGGACTCAAGTTTGTTCAGCCTGAAATCAAGCAGATAGAAGAAAGAGAGGGAGTGGTTTCTTGAAATCTAAAAATGGCGGTTACCTCTATTTACTATGGCTTCCTGTCATCATAGGAGCCGGCTACGGCATTTCGCTTTTCGTGCCGTTTCTTCAGCCTGTACTGACGCTTGGTATCGCAGGGCTTTATATTTTTATCTTTGGTGATTTTCAGGTGAGGCAAGTTAGGTACATTTTTATGTTCGTCTTCTTGATCAATGTCCTTTTTAGCGTGATGCTATTTTTGGATATTTAAAAAAGTGCTTCCCGCAGGTGGGGAGCACTTTTTGGTTATTCTGCCATTTTTTCAAGGTTGCCGTTCCGGTCCATTTTAAAGGTTGGTGCGGCACTGTCGTCCTCTTCAAACAAAACTAGTTTTCTTGCACGGTTCATGATTTTGACGAGTGTTTCATAATCTTCTTGAATGGTGAGCTGATCCTTTTCAAGCTTTTTCACTTCAGCTTCTAGTTGAGACACTTTATGTGAAAGTTCGTTGTTTTCTCGTTTTAACCGGCTGTTTTCCATCCGTAAGGCAGATGATTGCTGTCCATCGCCTTCATAGCGGCGTAAGAAATCAATGATATCCTCAATGGTTAACTCTTGGCGCTGCCCAAATGGATTGGCTTCTGGCTTTTTCTCTGTCACTTGAGAAGCCTGTGACAATAAATGTGATAAACTAGCTAACTCTTCATTGTAGCTTTGATCCACAAACTGAAGCTGTTCGGCTGTTTCGGCTGCAGGTGCAAATGTTTCTTCTTGCGCAGGTTCCAGTTCTTGAGAGAACTCTTCCTGTGTGATCGTTTCTTCAACTTGCGGCTGATAGAGCAAACGTTTTTTCGCAGGCTGTCCATTGCCGAGTGCACGCATGCGTTGTTTACGCTGTTTTTTGGCAAGTGCCAATGCTTTTTCATATTGATGCCTCACGACAGCATTCCATCTAAATCCGCATGCCGCTGAGGTACGGTTTAGCTTGTCTCCAACTTCTTCAAATGCGTTCAGTTGTGTACTGCCCTCTCTGACGTGACGTAAGACGGTTTCTGCCAGAAGGAGATCATTTTCCTCTGACCAAGCATCTTGTCTTTGTTTTGACATGTGTTTAAACCCCCATAAGATTTGATGGTATTAGATTAGCCAAGTTGAAGAAGGTTTATACAAGTTTGCTAAAAGGATAGTGGAAAATACTAGCTTTTATGTGAATACGTCTCTGTGCTGACAATGCTTCTTGCAACTCCAGTCGCTTCGATGTACAATGTTGGGTGGTATATTATTCACTCTTAGTTGTCCAACTGTTTCATATAGAATGAAGTTTCATCATTGAAAGGAAGCGTAAGAACATGGCTAATGAGTTTCGCGTATGTGACGATTGTGATGCGACGAACCTAAAAACGTTATTGCCTCGACTTAAATCGGTTGACCCTGATGCAAAAATTGAGATTGGCTGTCAATCGTATTGCGGTCCAGGACGAAAAAAGGCTTTTGCGTTTGTGAACAATCGCCCATTATCCGCACCAACAGAAGATGAGTTACTCGAAAAGGTTCAAAAAAAAGTCAAATAAATGTCACTGAATGTGTTCAGTCGACCTAAAAAGAGGTCCGTCCCTGTCAGGTCGGGCTTTTTACGTCCGTTCAATCTATGAGAACACATTCGCCAGCAAATTCAAGGATGTTTTCGGGAAAAGTTACCCGATATAATAGAAACACGTCTTAAAAAAAGAGGGACGAAACGATGGCGTATCCAAAAGGGAAATTATCCGAAGAAAAGGTATTTAAAGATCCTGTGCACCGCTATGTTCACGTACGGGATGCATTGATATGGGATTTAATCGGAACGAGAGAGTTCCAGCGCCTTAGACGAATTAAACAGCTAGGCACCACTTATTTAACGTTTCATGGGGCAGAACACAGCCGATTTAATCATTCACTCGGTGTATACGAGATTGTCAGACGAATTGTGGATGATGTGTTTAAAGGAAGACCCGAATGGGATGAAGGGGAGCGTGAGCTTGTACTGAGTGCCGCCCTACTTCATGACCTTGGACATGGTCCGTTTTCTCATTCCTTTGAAAAGGTCTTTCATTTAGATCATGAATCGTTTACAAGAGATATCATTTTAGGGCAGACGGAAGTAAATGAAGTGCTGCGCCGGGTCAGTGACGATTTTCCAAAGCATGTAGCAGAAGTCATTGCCAAAACGTATCAAAACAAACAGGTGGTCAGTTTGATTTCAAGTCAAATTGATGCCGACCGAATGGATTACTTGCAGCGTGATGCTTACTATACAGGCGTCAGCTATGGTCACTTTGATATGGAACGTATTTTACGCGTGATGCGTCCAAGAGAAGATCAGATTGTGATGAAACAGAGCGGGATGCATGCCGTAGAGGATTATATTATGAGCCGCTATCAAATGTACTGGCAAGTGTATTTCCACCCAGTGACCCGCAGCGCGGAGGTCATTTTAACAAAAATCCTCCATCGTGCAAAAGAGCTGCATGAAACTGGCTACATTTTTACACATGCCCCGGTTCATTTTTATTCAATTTTTGAAGGAAATGTCACCACAGAGGACTATATTAAGCTGGATGAATCCATTGTCTTATTTTATTTTCAGGCGTGGGAAGATGAAGAAGATCACGTGCTGGCTGATTTGTGCCGCCGTTTTATGAACCGCCGTTTATTCCAATATACAGAGTTTAATCCAAACGAAGAAATGACGAAATATTTCAAGCTGACGGCTTTGTTCAAAGAAGCAGGAATTGATCCTGACTATTATTTAGTGGTCGATTCTTCCTCTGATTTGCCTTATGACTTCTATAGACCGGGCGAAGAAGAAGAACGGCTGCCGATCCACCTTTTGACGCAAAGTGGTCATATTAAAGAACTGTCGAGACAGTCAGATATTGTTGACGCCATTTCCGGTAAACGAAGAACCGATCATAAACTTTATTTCCCGATGGACTTAATTGTAGATATGTCGGAAAAAGCTGAAGAAAAGAAGGCGATCATGAAGCTGCTTGGATTGGGATAAGGAAGTACTGAAAAAGGAGATGTCGGGAATTTGTTGAAAGAGCATGCAAAGTTGATGAAGGTGTTCTCTGAATCTGGGGAAATCGTTGGACGGAAGAAGCTGCAAAAAATGATTTACATAGCAAAAAAGCTAGATTTGCCTTTTTACGAGAAATACGATTTTCATTTTTATGGCCCCTATTCAGAGGAGTTGACGCTCAGAATTGAAGAGCTGTGCAACCTTGGATTCTTGGACGAAATGAAGGAAAAAAAGGGCGGATACTATCAATATCGCTATTCGCTGACGGACAATGGGAAAGAGTTTCTCGATCAGTGTGAAGTGGACATGCCTGACCTCAAAGTGCTGACGCAGCAGATGAATGAGCAATCGTCTCGTTTTCTAGAGCTTGTCTCAACGATTTTATACTTTGATGATCTGCCAAAAGATGAGGTAAAGGAAAAGGTCTTCACCATTAAAAGCAAGCAGCGCTATACGGACGAAGAATTTGAGGCAGCTCTTGCTTATATTGATCAGTTGAAGGAATTGAACTAACGACAAGAACCAGTTTGTGATAGCCAATGGCTAGAACAGACTGGTTTTTATTTTGCACGCATATAGAAACAGAAACAAGTCGACCTCATGGATCGACTTGTTTTTTAGGAATGATGATAAGAAAATCTTGCTAAAAATTGTTTTGTCCGTTCTTCTTTCGTCTGTTCAAAGACTTCTTCTGGTGTGCCTGATTCGACAATCACACCATCTTCCATGAAAATGACCCTGTCGGCAATATCATAGGCAAAGCTCATCTCATGCGTGACGATGATCATGGTGACGCCTGTTTGTGCCACCTGTTTAATGACGTCAAGTGTTTCACCTACAAGCTCGGGATCTAAAGCGGAGGTCGGTTCATCAAACAAAATGACCTCCGGATTCAATGCAAGTGCTCTTGCAATGCCTACTCGCTGCTGCTGTCCGCCAGATAATTGATGCGGATAGGCATCTTTTTTCTCTAGTAATCCTACTTTTTTGAGCAATTGGAGTGCTGTGTCATAGGCTTGGTCTTTCGGTTGTTTACGGGCAATGACTAAGCCTTCCATGACATTCTCAAGTGCTGTTTTATGAATAAACAGGTCGTATTGCTGAAAGACCATGGCTGTTTTTCTGCGAATTGCTAGAATGTCTTTCGGTTTTGCTTGATTGAATGTGACAGTGGTCTGATCAATGCTGATTTCACCTTGATCCGCACGCTCAAGAAAATTTAAGCATCTGAGAAATGTTGATTTCCCAGAGCCGCTCGGTCCTAAAATGACAACGACTTCGCCTTTTTCCACCGTTAAATCAATTCCCTTTAGAATTTGGTTTTGACCGAATGCTTTATGCACTTGTTTGATGTGAATCATGCGAACCGCCCCCTTTTACTTTTGTGTACATATTTCTCATATCCAGCAGTGATGGCTTCAATAGAGGCACACAAAGCCCAGTAAATAAGGGCAACAGCAATGTAAGCTTCAAGATAACGATAGTTCACATTGGCTTTAATTAAAGCGCCGTTTAAAATATCGACCACAGATACCATAGAGACGAGAGAAGAGGCTTTGATTAAACTGATGAGCATGTTGTTCAGTAAAGGAAGAGAGATGGGAAAGACTTGTGGAATGATCACTCTTCGCAACACCTGCCTGCCTGTGAAACCAACGGATAGAGCGGCATCAAATTGACCCTTTGGGATGGACGCAAGAGAGCTTCGAAATATCTCTGATAACCCGCTGACGGCATATAAAGAAAGGGCGAAAATGGCAATCCATCGTCTATCTAAATCGCTAAAACGGATGGGCAGCGAAAGAGATGCAGCCAATTGATCGAGCGAATCGGAAAAAATAAGATAAGATACGAGCAAGATTAATACAACAGGAATGGCTTTAAAAATCGCCACAAACCATTTGAACAATGGAGACAATACAGGCACTTGATAAAAACGGATAAGGGCAATACCGAAGCCAAAGATGGAGCCGAATACTAGCGGAAGAAAGCCTAATAGCAGCGTCGTTGGCAAATAATGAAGTGCGGCTACAAAGGCCTGAAACATAAAAGCAACGTCAAAATCCACTCAGATCGCTCCTTTCTTATGATGTAGTAAAGTCTCCGCCCAATATTTTTTTAGACAATTCAGCGAGCTTGCCGTTATCAATCAGTTTTTGCAGGGCTTGATCAATGTCCTTTTGAAGTTTTGTATTGTTTTTTTGGTATAAATAATACGTTTTAGATACGTTTACAGACTTTCCGGATGTCACAAGATGAGCATTGAACTGTTTGTTTAGCTTATTGACGTCATACTTTGTGAGTAAGGCAGCATCGACCGTGCCATTCTGCAGGTTTTTGACTAAAATTTCGTTCCCGCCATCCCCGTAGACAATGTCAATTTTCCGATCATGCTTTGCGTTATATTGCTCTAGCAGATAAGCGAAATTACTTCCTGTAGAGGTGTGCACTTTGTGTCCAGCTAAATCGTCCAGGCTTTGAAAGTCATGACCGGATGCTTTATTCACCACCACATAGCTTGTATAATCTGTATAGCCAACTTTTCCAAATAGATATTTCTTCTGACGCTCGTCATTGATTTCATATTGGTGTGCAGCGAGATCAACTTTACCGGCATCTAAAGCAGGCAGAATATTTTTAAACTCAAAGGATTCATATTTAAACTTATATTGTGGCAGCAGCTGATCCACTTCATCTAATACAGCCTTCTCGTAGCCTGTTAATTTGCCGTTTTCATCTAAGTAAACGAAGGGTTGATAGGCGTTCCCTGTCCCGATGACGATTTCTTTTGCATCTGGGTCATTATTGTTTGCTTCTGCTTTGATTTCATCCGATTGCTCATTATTTCCGCAGGCGGCAAGGAGCAATGAACCAAGTAGAAGCAGGCCGATGATGTAATGATTACTGAATATTCTGTTATTTTTCATGTAAATTCCTCCTCAGTTTATTTTGCACGTTTTTCTACAGTAAAGGCCGCTTCGGCTCTTTTTAAGGGAAGCAATGCCGTCTGACGCTGTTTTTTTGTTTTCGGTGTATTGATCCGTTTTTCCAATAGGTCAAATGATTTTTCTAACACCATACTTAAAATGATAAATATAACGGCAGCAATAAAGTATCCTTCTAATACGCGATAGTATAAAGCCCCTAATGTTTGAACCTTTCCGATCATGTCCATCACACCTAATGTAAAGGCGAGGGAGGTATTTTGTAATAAGTTGACAATGGCCACGCCGATATTAGGTAGGGCGATTCTCCCTGCTTGAGGAATAAGCGTTCTTCTATAAATCTGCCATTTCGTCAGTCCAATCGAGGCGGCCGCTTCATATTGAGATGCTGGGACACTCGATAGGGCAGATCGGAATATTTCTGAAAAATACCCAGCTGTATTGAGTCCATATGTAATATACAGAAAGATCAATTTGTTCCACATGGAGATATCAAGCCCTATTGTTGCAAGCACACCAGGCAGGCCATAAAACACAATAAACATTTGAACAAGGATAGGTGTTCCGCGAATAAATGAGACATAAATTGCACTGAGCTGATGCAGGATGGGAATACGCTCAATTCGAAAATAAGCAAGAATGAATCCAAGAAAACTGCCAATCAAAGTGGCAAATAAAACGATCAGTAAGGTTGTTGGAAGAGCTGACAATACTTTAGGGAAGAGTGTGACGACATACTCCCATTTGAAAAACTCCCCCATGTTGAATCACCTCCTATGTTGAAGTCGTTTGGACTTTTTCTTCTGAGGGCGGTGCGCCTAATATGGCGGCATCGAACCGTTCAGGGATGAGGACTTTATACATTAATACACCTAAGTCGCCATTATCGGCTTCACGTTCAATATATGCTGTATAGCCTTTTCGTTCGTACATCTCTAGAAGCCAGGGGTGTTTCCGGCCAGAAGTGCCCAGTGTGTATGCTGGTGCTTTAAATGTCTGCCGGAGCAAGGTGTTTTCTACATAATCGAGCAGCTTATTTCCGATCCCTTGACCGGCTAAATCAGGAGCTGTGGCAAACCACCAAACAAATGGATAGCCTGAAACCGGTTGAGTGCTCTCCCACGGAAAACGTATGGTGATGGTTGATATGAGCCGCCCGTCTCGTTCTAACACAACAGCAACGGATTGTTTGATGTTTTCTGTGACCATTTCAAGTGTGGCGTTCGTGGATGGCCAATCAATGCCCATTTCTCCAAGCGGTTTAAATGCACTGGACAGCAATTCTAGAAAAGCCGGTGCATCTTCTTCGGTAGCGATGCGAAAAATATCTCGACTCATGACAAACCTCCAATCAAAAGGGTAGTGTGTAATGTCAGCTCAACGCTTTTCGTAAAGCATCGATATCTGGATTCAGCAATGCTTGATACACGTGGGGATCACGGCTGATTTCTACTACTGGCACGTAACGGACGCCGTATTTTTCTTCTAAAATATTTCTGTAATGATCATGTTCTGTTACATCAATGGTTGAATAAGTAATGTGCTGTTCGTTGAAATAGGACTGAATGTCCTGACAATAGCTGCATCCATTTTTGCTCCATAAAATGATTTTTTGATTATTTGACATTAGACGCTCACCTCTTGGTTTATTTGGTTTTTGGCTGTTAGTTCATGATCAAATGCTTCTTTTAATAATGTGATAGACGCTATTCTTGCCTCAATGTCTACAATCGGAGATAGCACAATGAACTCATTGATATCATATGTCTCGGCTAGTTCAGTCAGCCGGTGATGAACGGTTTCTTTTGTGCCAGCTGTATAACCGGTTTTTTGAACGTGAATGTTGTAGTGTTCCTTGTTTGTTCCTTTCACCAGCTTTTCTGCATCTTCTAGTGACGTCACATTAAGCTTTCTTCCATCGGAAAAGGAGACCTTTACTGTTTCCTTTTGCTTGATGTACGAGAGGGCTTGTTCATGGTCTTCTGCTACAGATACGGTGATGGCGAGAAGAAATTGCTGGTGCGTGTTCTGTGTCTTGAATTTTTGAAAAGTCTCTCTTGCTTCTTTTAATAATGCGTCATCCCCGTTAATAAAATAGGCAAACACAAAGGATATCCCAAGTTTTGCTGCGAATTCCGCGCTCTCAATACTGCCGCCTAGAAGGAACATGTCGGGTGATACGCTAGGAATTGGTTGAGCATTTAACTCATTTGCTTGTTCAGTAAGATACGTTTTGAGATCCACTAATTTTTGAGAAAAGTCTTTCCGTGACGCTTGATAATCTTCCTGAAGCGCTTGTGTCGAGAGGTTCAACCCTCCCGGTGCTTTCCCAACGCCTAAATCGACTCTGCCAGGCGCTAGTGATGCCAGTACATGAAATGTTTCAGCCACCTTAAACGGGCTGTAATGCTGAAGCATGACACCGCCAGACCCAATTCGCAAATGGTTCGTTTTTGCTAAAAGATAACCAGCGAGGGCTTCAGGGGATGATCCTGCCACTTGAGAATTATTGTGATGTTCAGACACCCAAAACCTGTGATAACCAAGCTGATCTGCTGCTTCAGCCAATCTGACAGTATGCTGAATACCGGTCTCTGCTTTCTCGTTTTCACTGACGAGGCTTTGATCAAGAATACTAAGGGTGAGCGACATTAGCTGTTCCTCCTATTAGACTTTGATATTGAGATAGTGCGAGATTTAATCTGTTTGTGGCATCTGGATCAAGCACATAGCTATTTGAATCCTGCTTTGTGACCTGTTGATCGACAACATACACACCAGATTGAACGACGGTTGCACCGAGTTGATGAATAATAGGTTTAAGTGCATATTCAATGACGAGTAAATGTCCGTATGTTCCTCCTAAAACACAGGGAAGAACGGGTTTCCCTTGTAACGCTTTCTGGGGGAGTAGATCTAAAAAAGTTTTTAAAATACCGGAAAAAGACGCTTTGTAGACAGGTGTTAACACAATGACACCGTCGCTCTCATTCACAAGATCAATGGCTTTCACAATGGCTTCGTTTGAAAAATCTGCTCCTATTAAGGCGCCGCTAGGAAGCTGGTGGACTTGAATGACATGAACATCAATCCCATGTAACGCCAAACGATGATGGATATGTTGCAGGACACCGGTTAACCGAGATTGGACGGAATGCCCGCCTGCTATAATCGTTACTTTTGCCAATTCGTCTCCTCCATTTCTGATAATTCCTTCTAAACAACTTGGAATAGTTGATAATATAAATTATAATAAGGCAAACCAATAGAAAAGTATAATTAGTAATCATAAATACACGATTCAGATATTTAAAATATAGGGAGAAGAGGGGTTTTCATGGAGATTCGAGCGATACGCACCTTTGCCACGATCGTGAAATACGGAAATTTTTTAAAAGCAGCAGAAGCGCTGAATTATTCTCAGCCAACCATCACTTTGCACATCAAACATTTAGAAGAGGAAATTGGAGAGAAGCTTCTAGAAAGAGGGAAGACCTTAAAGTTAACAGCATCAGGACAGCTTTTTTATGAAAGAGCCAATTCTTTACTCAATGAATATGAGAAATTGACGAAAACACTCCAAGATTTAGAAGTGGGCATTGCGGGGTTCATTAGAATCGGTGTTTCTGAGCCTACAGCCAGCTTAGAATTTCCTGCACTTATTGCAGAATTCAAGGAAAGGTTTCCGAATGTAGAATTTTCTGTGCAAGTAGCGGATGCGAATACGTTGAGTTCCTTACTTTCTCATGATGAGATTGATTTTGCGATTTGCGGAGCACCAGAAGCTTCGATGGAGAATAGCTATAAGCCTCTTTTTCAAGATGATATCGTGCTGCTCGTCCCATCTTCCCATCGATTAGCGGAAAAAAGGGTAGTGGAGGTGACAGATTTAAAGGATGAGACCATTTTATTCACGCCACACAATTGCCCCATCCGTATTCAAATCGAACAACAAATCGTCGATGTCATTGGGACCAATTACAATAAGTTAGAGATTACGAGCAGCATGTCCCATAAACATTATGTTCAGGCTGGATTAGGTGTCTCTCTTTTTACACGAACTGCTCATTCCTTTACCCTTCCAGGCACCAAGGTATTAGAGATAAAGGGCATTCATGTTTCTCCGCCAGTTGGTCTATTGAGAAAAACAAATGATTCGCCAGGAAGAGCCGTACTTCAATTCATTGATCTCATCGAAAATCGACTGCATCAACCAACATGAAAAGAGGGGGAGCCTTTGAGCTAACCCCTCTTTTCATGTTTATTTCACGGTTTGTTTAAGAAACTGATTCTTCTTGATAGGCAGACCCAAATTTTCACGAAGGGTATGAGCTGGATAATTCGGGTCGTAATATCCTCTTTCTACTAATATCGGAATGACGTGTTCCGTCCATTCAGATAAACCGCTTGCTAGAATAGGCGCGCCAAAAATAAATCCATCTGCGGCATCTTCTTCGATCCATTGGATCAGCTGGTCTGCCACTTGTTCATAAGTTCCGAAAAAAGCACTTTTGGGAGTGGTCACTCGTAGAGCGACTTCTCTTAAGGTCAAGTTTTGTTCTTTCGCCATTTTTTTAATCGATTCTGTTGTGGATTGAAAGCTGTTTGAACCGGCATCACCGATATCAGGAAATGGCTCATCAAGTGGAAATTGACTGAAGTCCAAGTGATCAAAGAACCTGCCCAGGTAATGAAGGGCTTCTTCAATAGAAACCAGATGTTGAATGGCTTCATATTTTTCTTCTGCTTCTTCGACTGTTCTCCCTGTAATCGGGTGGATGCCAGGGAAAATTTTGATATCAGCTGGATTTCTGCCCAGCGCTGCGGCTCTATTTTTCACGTCGCGGTAATATGCTTTCGCCTTCTCAAGTGAGTCTGCATTCGTAAATACTGCGTCCGCTTCTTTTGCGGCTAGATCCTTTCCTGCCTCTGACGCACCTGCCTGAAAAATCACGGGCTGACCTTGTTCAGATCGTTCGATATTCAAAGGACCTTTGACAGAAAAGTGTTTGCCATGATGGTTTAATGTGTGCAGTTTATCCCGATCGAAGAAAACCCCTGTTGATCGATCTCTTATAAAAGCATCTTCTTCCCATGAGCTCCATAGGCCGTTCACTACTTTTAAGTATTCTTCTGCAATTTCATATCGAAGTGAATGGCTTGGATGCGGACGAATGATGTGATTTTCAGCAGAGCCTTCAAGTGGGGAAGTCACAACATTCCATCCGGCCCGGCCTTTACTTAATTTATCTAGGGATGCGAATTGCCGTGCAATGGTAAAGGGCTCACTGTAAGAAGTGGATACGGTGCCCACAAGTCCAATCTGTTTCGTGACCGCTGCAAGAGCGGATAAGATGGTTAATGGTTCAAATCGGTTCAAGAAATGAGGAATTGAATGTTCATGAATATATAAGCCATCTGCGACAAAGACAAAACGGAAACCCGCTGCTTCTGCCTTTTTTGTCATTGCTTGATAATAATCAATGTTCACACTTGCATCTGCTGGAACGGATTCATCCTTCCATGCATTCATATGACCTCCTGGACCATGTAACATTAATCCAAATTGTATGTGCTTTTTTTCAGACATGTGGATCGTCCCTTCTGTTTTGAAGTAGCATTGTTTTTATGTTCTTCATCATAAGGGAGAATCGCAAAGAAGTATAATTCGTATCAGTAAAGTCTGACTTTATCTTTTCTAATATCAATTTTTTCTCCCTTATATGATGTGGCTGGGTCTATGACATCATTTTAGAAAAAGGCGGATGATTACTATGTAAATGACCCAGACCAAAAGTGCTGTTTTTTGATGAAATGTGTGTCAAAATATCCGAAAAATTAGTGAAAATGACATGTTTCGACTTTCTTCCTGTATATCCAATTCCCTGTTTTTGACTGAATAGAAGGAAAATGGTGAATTTTCAGTGAATATATAACTTTGTGAAAAACAAAGGAGGGATAGGAATGAAAAAGCGTTCAGTCTTTTTGTCATTTTTATTGGTAGGTAGTTTGTTACCGGGGGTAAGTTCAGCTTCTGCACCAGTTGCAAGTGCAGGTCATGGGCATGATCATGATCATGCGCCGTTTGAAACACATATTAGTGAAGGGTTGCCAAAGGCAAACGATTTTAAAGATTTGACGAAGGCACCTCCTATTGAAAGAGATGTGACAACAAAGATTTTAGATGAGTCTGGTAAACAGGTAGGGTCTAGAACCTTTAAAGCAAATACAGGAGATTCGATTTCAACAAAAGCTAGTACAGGCAGTCAGAAAGTGACCGTCTACGCAGTAGCTGATGCGCAGTATCGTGCGAAATATAGTGATTGGCAGACACGCATTGTCAGCATCATTGAGCAAGCGGATGTGACATTTAACCGTGATCATGATGTGGACTTTGTTGTACAAGCCGTAGGGTCTTGGACGTCTTCAGGATCAAATTCATCACAAATTTTGTCCAACCTTCAGCGCAGCTTTGATGGCAGAGGATACGATTTTGTCACAGGATTTACAGCAAATCCAAACTTTGATGCTGGCGGAATCGCTTATGTTTACAATAGTGCACCGAGCGGAAGTGCATTCAGTGTCAACCTTGATCAAGGAACAGCGAATACAGCAAAAGCGGCTACACATGAATATGGCCATAACTTTGGTTTGCCGCATGACCCTCAAGGCAGCGGAATTGTCTGCTTAATGAATTATGATTATTCTTACACTGTCGATTACTTCGATGCGGCTCATAAAAATCAAGTGAACCGTAATAAAGCTTGGTACAGATAAGGTAAGAGACAAAAGGACAAACACCGAAAAAGTGTTTGTCCTTTTTATATGCTTACAGGTCGCTCATTCGCTTTCCTGCTACAGCATAATGTTCTTTTTTCATTTCTTCAATAATGACAGAGACTTTTTCTGCACCTGCGCCTGTTGTTTCAACAACGGCATCTGTGACTTTCTCCACAAGAGCTCTTTTCTGCTCATCTGTTCTTCCTTCAAGCATTTGAACGGTGATAATTGGCATGGCGAAAACCTCCTTTTTCCTTTCATGCTACGCTTCCCTTTAGTTTAAGGGACTTCTTATAGTATACTGAATGAAGTAAATCATTGTATAGAAAGAAAGAGGGATTCATGCCTTTGGACCAATTTCTTGTTTATCCATTAGAACTGATTCCATATGTCGCCATTACGCTTGTTGTGGCTTTTACGATGCACGAGCTGGCGCATGCATATGTTGCGTATCGTTTTGGAGATCCGACAGCTAAAAATCAAGGCAGACTGACGCTCAATCCATTGAAGCACCTTGATATTTTCGGGACGATCTTGATCTTTGTGGCTGGGTTTGGCTGGGCGAGGCCTGTACCTGTGAATCGGTACCATTTCAAAAACCCGCGCTTAGCAGGAATTTGCGTCTCGATTGCTGGCCCATTAAGTAACTTGGTGTTGGCGTTTCTAGGCTTTTTTGTGTATGTGCTTCTTCAGAAATTTGGCGGGGAGTCGCTCATGCGCTTTGAGCCGGGGATCGATTATTTCTTCCAAATCTTTATTAACTTGAACGTGATTTTGTTCCTATTTAACTTATTACCGATCCCGCCGCTGGATGGATATCGTATTATTGAGGATGTTGTCAGTCCCGGCATCCGTGCAAAGATGACGCAATTTGAACAGTATGGAATTATCATTTTCCTCATCTTCGTCATCACACCGCTAGGTCAGTTTGTTTTTGGTCCGTTGATCGGAATGCGTAATCAAATTATTGACTGGTTCAATCTTATTTTTAAGCCGCTGCTTTAGGAGGTCTAATGAATGGAAGGTAAAAAGAAGAAACCAATTGGTTTTAATATCATTAAAAAAACAGATGCAACGGATGGGCATGGAGGTTTTGGGGCAGGTGCCCTCAGCCTTGATAATATCTCGCCAGTCATCATTGATGTGGAGGAAAAGGAAGCCGTCATTGATATTGGTGCGATGCATGCAAGAAGTGCCGTCGAAAAAGGAATTAAATTTTTAAAAACCAAAGAAGAGGTACCTAACGGAAAACCGTATTGGCTCGTATGGGTGACGATTGACCGTAGAGAAGAGGGGCCATATTATGCAGGAGTCACAGCTTGTGAAATGACGGTTGACCGCTCGATCCGCAGAGGATATAAGTCACTTCCTGAGCATGTGAATTTAATGGATAAATCCATGAAGCGTAAAATCGTTGTCAGTCATATGGATGATGGTTCGAAAAAGGTGCTCGCTGATTTCTTGAAGAGTCACAATGAGGCGTTATGGGAAGCATCCACAGATGAATTAAAAGAAGGATTGGCTGTTCCTGAGTAATTGTGAAATTTTTGTGAAGAATGATGAATGGATACCAATTCCAGTCGTTTTTTCAGTAAACTGGTGTTAAAGCTAGGACATGGAGAATCCCGAGATGCAGATCTCGGGGTTTTTCATGTCCATTTTTAACGTTTCAGCCACTTTTCCCACCATTTCTTAGGCTGTTGATCCTGAGCCGTGTCTTGCTCAGATGCTTTGTTCTCGGCACCATAGCAGACACCGGTCGGCTCCGTTCCTTCTATAAAATAGGTAAATACCTTTGATTCGCATCCTGGGCCTGCGAGATCACCGGTTTTTGGATTGATATATACGCCTTTTACACCGTCTGGCGGCATGAAGGAGGAGGCTGGCTGGTTTGAGAGGGCTGATTCCATAAAGGAAGCCCATATCTTTTTCGCATAGGCGGTTTCTTTGACCGAGTCAATGGTGCGTCCTTTATCATAGCCGGTCCACACACCTGTGACGAGCTGGGGAGAGAAGCCGATCATCCAGCTGTCAGCGCCTGTCGTCCCTGATTTTCCTCCATAATTTCTGGTAAGATCTTTTGAAATGGTACGTCCTGTGACACTTGTATAGCCATTTAATTGATCATTGAACATCCCTGACATCATGTCAGTGGTGACAAATGCTGCTTTTTCATCTAGTACTTGCTCTCGTTTTTGTTTCTCCTCAAATAGTACGTTGCCCTTTGCGTCCGTTACTTTCGTAATAAAGGTTGGTTTGACGCGTTTTCCTCCATTGACCAGCATCGCGTAAGCATTGGTCATTTCGATTGGTTTGACAGGTGAGGTACCTAGCGCAAGTGAAGGCACTTGATCTAGTTTTTCGTGAATCCCAAACGCCTTGCCTGCACGTACGAGCTGTTCCATTCCTAAAAACAGATGGGTTTTGACCGCATAAATGTTATCAGATAGAGCCAAAGCCTGAAGCATCGTAATACCGTCATTGGCGTAATAGCCGTGATAGTTGCTTGGTGAATAAGCAGCGCCGCTTCCTTGCTCATCCAGTTCAAAAACGGTTTCCTCACTGCGCATCACCGTTGCTGGTGTAAACCCATTTTGCAAAGCCATGTAATAGAGAAGTGGTTTCATTGTTGAACCCGGCTGTCTTTTTGCTTGTGTGACACGATTGAATGGGCTTTTCTCGTAATCTCTCCCGCCTATGAGGGCGAGTACATGCCCTGTTTGGGGATGGATGGCAGCAAAGCCGATTTGGATATCTGATTCAGAATCCATGATGTTGGTTAAAGTCTTTTCAGCGATTTTTTGTAATTCAGGTTGTAAGGTCGTTTCGATATGAAGACCATACGTTTCAATTTGTTCCTCGGTTAAACCCAGCGTTTGTTTCAGTTCGCGAATCACATCATCATAAAAATACGGGGCCTGCTTTGCTTGCAGCTGCTTTTGCTTGAGCGGGCGATAGGACAGCTTTTCCTTGCTGGCATCAGCAGCCGCTTTTTTCGTAATCATGCCATCCTCTTGCATTTGCCTCAGAATCATATTCTTTCTTGCGCTGGATTTCTCCTCATTCACATAAGGGGAGTAGAGAGAAGGCCCCTTTGGAATACCAGCAAGCAAGGCAGACTCAGCTAAAGTTAAGTTCTTCGCTTTTTTCCCAAAGTAAAGGCGGGATGCCGCTTCCACACCGTATGCGCCGTGGCCATAATAAATGGTGTTCAAGTATCCTTCCAATATCTCATCTTTTGTATAGTTTTGTTCTAAGCGGATCGTGTAAAAGGCTTCATTCCACTTCCGCTTCCATGTTTTATCATGATCTAAATATAAATTTCGTGCGTATTGCTGGGTGATCGTGCTGGCGCCTTGTACTTTTGCCATTGCACGAATATCTGCCACCGCAGCACCTGCCATTCGTTTCACATCAAAGCCGTGATGCTGATAAAAGGTTTTATCCTCAACCGCGACCACTGCCTGCTGTATATGAGGAGACATGTCCTTTAACGGAACCCAGTATCTCTTTTCTCCAAAGCTCGATTCGCCAAGTTTAGACCCATCGGCTGCATAAATGGTCGTGGATTGGGGAACTTGAACAGAGGGAGCGCCTTGCCACTTAGCAAGTAAAAGAATCGTCAAAAAGACTGTGCCTGCAAATAGAAAAGCGAGCAAGCCGATAAAAAAACAGGCCCGAATCGTTTTCACGGTCATGCGGATTTTTTTATTACTCATGATTGTGTCCATGCAAAGCCCCCATTTTGACGATTTTTTATCAGTATGGGACAAAGAAAACCGTTTTAAACAGGCGACTGCAAGGGTGCGCTTTAAAAATGAAGTTATCTCATGCGGTTCTTTACAATTTGATACGAATCCACTATACTTTTTTCTTGGACAATCGATATAGTCATAGCCGATAAAAGGCGCTAACAATAGATGTTTGTTTATTATTGGATGAGAGGAAGATGAACAATGAGCGAACTTTGGTATACAGAGAAGCAAACGAAGAATTTTGGCATTACATTGAAGGTGAACAAAACCCTTCACACAGAACAAACAGATTTTCAGCATTTAGAAATGGTGGAAACAGAAGAGTTTGGCAATATGCTGTTTTTAGACGGTATGGTGATGACATCAGAGAAAGATGAGTTTGTATACCACGAAATGGTGGCACATGTTCCTCTTTTCACTCATCCAAACCCTGAAAATGTTCTTGTCGTAGGCGGAGGAGACGGTGGTGTTATTCGTGAAATCCTGAAGCATCCAAGTGTGAAAAAAGCGACACTTGTTGATATTGATGGCAAGGTCATTGAATACTCGAAGAAGTTCCTTCCTTCAATTGCTGGGAAACTAGACGATCCTCGTGTAGATGTGAAAGTCGGAGACGGCTTTATGCACATTGCGGAAGCCGACAACGAATATGACGTGATCATGGTTGACTCAACTGAGCCAGTTGGACCAGCTGTAAACCTGTTCTCTAAAGGATTTTACGCAGGAATCTCAAAAGCACTCAAAGAAGACGGTATTTTCGTTGCACAAACGGACAACCCTTGGTTCACACCTGAGTTAATTACAAATGTACAGCGTGATGTGAAAGAAATTTTCCCGATTACCAAGTTATATACAGCGAATATCCCAACATATCCAAGCGGTCTTTGGACATTTACTATCGGTTCTAAGAAGTATGATCCACTTGCTGTAGAAGACAGCCGCTTCTTTGATATCGATACGAAATATTACACAAAAGAATTGCACAAAGCGGCATTCGTTCTGCCGAAATTTGTGAGCGACTTAATCAAATAAATCAAGCGAAGTGGAAATGCGCAAATGAAAGTTTGCGCATTTTTTGAAGCGTAAAAGGAGGAATCTTGCATGAGATTCGACGAGGCTTATTCAGGAAAAGTGTTTATTGGAAGTCATCCGACATGGGAAGATGCAAAAGTCATTTTATACGGGATGCCGATGGATTGGACCGTCAGTTACCGTCCAGGCTCACGTTTTGGCCCGAACCGTATTCGTGAAGTATCCATTGGATTAGAGGAATACAGCCCTTATTTAGATCGTGAACTGCACGAGGTGCCATTCTTTGATGCTGGCGACATCCCGCTTCCATTTGGCAATGCACAGAAAAGCTTAGATTTAATTGAAGAGTATGTCGACAGCATTTTAGAAAAAGGGAAGTTTCCATTAGGAATGGGCGGCGAGCATCTTGTGTCTTGGCCGGTTTTCCGTGCGATGTATAAGAAATACCCTGATTTGGCCATCATCCATATGGACGCACATACCGATCTTCGTGAGGAATATGAGGGTGAGCCGCTTTCACATTCGACACCGATTCGTAAAGTTGCAGGACTTATTGGACCTGAAAATGTATACTCTTTCGGCATCCGTTCAGGGATGAAAGAAGAATTTGAATGGGCAAAAGAAGCAGGCATGCACATTTCTAAATTTGAAGTGCTGGAGCCATTGAAACAAGTATTACCAAAGCTGAAAGGCCGCCCAGTTTATGTGACAATTGACATCGATGTACTCGACCCGGCACATGCGCCTGGTACTGGAACGGTGGATGCTGGCGGTATTACGTCAAAAGAATTACTGGCATCCATTCATGCTATTGCAGGTTCTGATGTGCATGTCGTCGGTGCAGACCTTGTAGAGGTAGCGCCTGTATATGATCATTCCGATCAAACGGCGAATACAGCAAGCAAACTTTTACGAGAAATGCTGCTTGGATTTGTGAAATAACATTGATAGAGGAGCTTGTCATCTCATATGGACAAGCTCTTTTTTTACATGGGTGACATGATAAAGGAGGCAGGTCGTGTTTTCTTCTGTATTGATGGTATTACTCGCTTTATGTGTGTTAGCGGCAGGCTTTCTTACGCTGAAAAGAGAGCTTGCAGCGAGTCCGCCTACTTTTACCTCGAAAAAAGAGGCAAAGGATGAGATGGTTCATCTGTTTCAGGATCGAGGCTTTTTCTATCTCACTGGCATCGCGCTGTTTATGCTATTTGTTTATAAGCAAGGGCATCTTCTCCCATTTGATTTCTTTCAGGCATTTTTGGCAAGTTCAGGTATCCAAGCACTGTTTTATCTCATCAATCGAAAAAGCGCAGGGCTCAAGACTGGACTCGTGATAGGCGTGAGCTTCATTTTTCTTTTTTTCTAAAGAGACAGGTGAAGATCAAGAATGGGGTTTCATCCACACGAAGATGAGAAATGATGGGATGATAGGCAATCGGGATTATGGTATACTATTTTAGTTAAACGGGTCTTAGCAAAGGAAGTGCAAAATGACACAAAACCAAATTTCAATTCATGTAAAGTCAGTGATGAAACCAGAGACGGAACCGGCTGAAACGATCGAATTCCGAACAACTGGAACGTATCAAGAGAAGAATGACAAAACGTATCTCACTTACCATGAAGAACATGAAATGGGTCAAGTAAAAACTGTTGTCAAAATAAGTGAAAAAGAAATTTTTGTCATGAGATCAGGTGCAATTCAAATGAAGCAGCGCTTTCTCATTGGAGAAACGACCGTGACACATTACACGATGCCATTTGGCACACTTCAGCTCGATGTGCACACACATGGCATTGATCTTGATGTAGACAATGGGCTTCTGCACATTACGTACGATATGCTGACAGGTGAAGATCAAAAGCATTTACATACATTATCGATTTCATATAAGGAGGATTTACGTTCATGAATATCGCAGAACAGGTCAAAGATGCGTTAAAAGAAGAAATCATTGCGGCAGTCGTCAAAGCAGGACTTGCTGATGAAAGCCAGGTGCCGGATGTTCTTTTGGAAGTGCCAAAAGACAAAACTCACGGTGATTATTCCACCAATATGGCGATGCAGCTTGCACGCATTGCGAAAAAAGCACCTCGTCAAATCGCCGAGGACATTGTGAATGCATTTGACAAAGGCAAAGCGTCAATTGAAAAACTGGATATTGCAGGTCCAGGATTCATCAATTTTTATATGAACAATCAGTATTTAACGAAACTGATTCCGGCAGTTCTTGAGGCAAAAGAGGCTTATGGCGAAACGAATACAGGCGGCGGTCAAAAAGTGCAAGTCGAATTCGTCTCAGCCAACCCAACAGGTGACCTTCACCTTGGACATGCCCGCGGCGCAGCTGTAGGAGATTCTCTTTGCAACATCCTTGATAAAGCAGGCTTCGACGTGAGCCGTGAATACTATATCAACGATGCAGGCAATCAGATCAATAACCTTGCTCTATCTGTAGAAGTACGTTACTTTGAGGCGCTCGGTCTTGAAAAAGAAATGCCAGAGGACGGGTACAGAGGAGAAGACATCAAAGGCATCGGACAGAAACTTGCGGATGAATTTGGTGACCGTTTCGTGCATGAACCAGAAGAAGAGCGTATGAAATTCTTCCGTGAGTACGGTTTAAAATATGAACTAGAAAAACTACGTGTCGACCTAGAGAATTTCCGTGTCCCATTTGATGTGTGGTATTCTGAAACGTCTTTATATGAAAACGGAAAAATCGAACCAGCGCTAGAAACACTTCGCGCTAAAGGCTATGTCTTTGAAGAAGATGGCGCAACATGGTTACGTTCAACTGATTTTGGTGATGACAAGGACCGTGTCCTGATTAAAAAAGACGGCAGCTTCACGTACTTGCTTCCAGATATCGCATATCACAAGGACAAATTGGACAGAGGTTTTGACCAGCTCATCAACATTTGGGGAGCGGATCATCACGGGTACATTCCTCGAATGAAAGCGGCGATCCAAGCACTCGGATATCCAGAGGACAAACTGGAAGTCGAAATCATTCAGCTTGTTCACCTTTACAAAAACGGTGAAAAGATGAAGATGAGTAAACGTACAGGTAAAGCCGTCACAATGCGTGACTTGATTGAAGAAGTGGGCTTAGACGCCACTCGTTATTTCTTTGCGATGAGAAGTGCGGCGACACATATGGACTTTGACTTAGACTTAGCGATTTCTACGTCTAACGAAAACCCTGTGTACTACGCGCAATATGCACATGCGAGAATTTGCAGCATGCTCCGTCAAGGGGAAGAAAAAGGCTACGAGCCAAACCTTGAAAAAGCAGATTTCTCTCACATTCAATCCGATAAAGAATACGATCTTCTGAAAATCATCGGCAGCTTCCCAGAGGTTGTAGCAGAAGCAGCAGAAAAACGTATTCCGCACCGCGTCACAAACTATATCTATGATCTAGCATCAGCCCTTCACAGCTTCTACAACGCCGAGAAGGTCATTGATGTTGAAAATGAAACAAAAACAACAGCACGTCTATCACTAATGAAGGCGACACAAATTACACTAGCCAACGCATTAAAACTCATTGGCGTATCTGCACCGGAAAAAATGTAATGCACAAAGCCCCGCTCTATTTTATGAGCGGGGCTTCTTTATATAAAAACCCGCTATTCTCGAGAGATAGCGGGTTTTGAAAATTAACCAAGCGTATTAATAATGTTAGAAATAGAATCGAATAATTGACTAAGTACATCAGAGAACATGAGCGTATCCTCCTTTCAGAAAGCATGTAGTATGTGCGTGTCATAGGAATTACCCAAGTGTGTTAATGATGTTAGAAATAGAATCGAATAATTGGCTAAGTACATCAGAGAACATAGTTTGTATCCTCCCTTCGGCAAGCATGTAGTATGTGTGCGTTAATGGGATTATCCAAGTGTATTGATAATGTTAGAGATAGAATCAAATAATTGGCTAAGTACATCAGAGAACATGTTTTTGCCTCCTCTCTTTTCTTTTTACATCTACTTAACGAAGGGGATGAAGGGTTGGATCACTTTTTCTAAAAAAATTTTAAAAAGAAATGATGGCATAGAAAAAGCACCAACAAATGAGGGTGCTTTTTAGGTTTTATTTATGGATGAACACGCCATTGGATTTGTCCGTCGTAGCAGGATAGCTCGGCACTCCCGCCAATCGGCAAGGTGAAGACCGGCTGTGTATGTCCTATGTCTACATCATAGATCACCGGGATGTGTTTGAGCATTGGATGTTTATCTAGAATGAACCTCAAATGTTCCTCTGTCATCTTGGATTTCTTTTGAAAACGTCCGATGATTAACCCTTTAATAGATTCGGCATGTTGCAAGAGCGAGGCAAGGTCTCTGGCGAACATTTCAGGAAAGACCAAGTCATCATCCTCCACAAATAAGATGGCATCCTTGAGGTGAGGCATAAAGGGTGTCCCTTGCAATAAGTTCAGTGTACAAAGATTTCCGCCATACAAGGTGCCTTCAGCTGTTCCTTCCTGATAAATCCCCCATGTTGTCGGATGAAACTGCCTATTTGCTTGATCAAGATACCACGCATCATCACTCCACTTTGTAGAAGGGGTGACATCAAATGGCTCGCTACTCATCACGCACGCTTGAAACATGGCTGTCTGCTCCTCTTGTCCTTGTTCCATTTGGAAACTGGAGAAATGAGGACCTGAGTACGTCACCATGTCACATTTGGCGGTAATGGCGTTTGCAAGTGCGGTAATATCACTGTAGCCGCAAAGAACTTTTGGGTGCTGACGGATCAAATCATAATCTATATAAGGCAAAAGCTCATTGCAGTTAAAGCCACCGATTGCTGTCAAAATGCCGTCGACTTCATCATTTGAGAATGCCTCATGTAGATCAGATAAACGGTATTCAATAGAAGAAGAGGAATGCAGATCACATTCAAACACGTGTTGTCCAAAAGAAACAGTGAACCCTAATGCCTCTAAACGTTTTTTCGCCTGAGCCATTCCTTCTTCTGATAAAATGCTGGCACTTCGGCTTGGAGCAATTACCCGAATGTGGCTTCCCTTTTTTAAAGCAGATGGTGTACACATAAGTCATTCGTCCTTTCCTTCACATATTTTCCATTATATCGGATCAAAACGCTCCAGTCTGTAAAAGCTAAAAGAAAGCAGCAAACCGTGCGTTTCAGACAAGCTGTGCAAAGGGTATGGAAAAGAAAAAGACAGAATGAGGGCGGAGAATGTGAAAAAGAGGAGACTGGAATTTCTATTTTTATATTTCATGATATTTGGGGCATATGTGGTGTTTTGGTGGCCGGTTCCAGCGTGGGGTTTTCAGCTTTACGCAGCTAGTTATATCGCCATCATTTTATTTAGTATTATCTCGCTTATGCTAGAGAACCGGACATCACAGCACACGCTGTTATGGATGTATGTACTGATCTTTTTCCCGATCATCGGCTATATGTTTTATTTGTTCTCGGGGCAGCTTTATGTCAAAGGACATTTGTTTAAATCAAAGAGAATGTATAACCGAGAAAAATTACGCAGAATATCAGAGCTTGAGAGTAAACCGGATGAGACGCGTTTAACCGATAATCAGCGTGCTTTTTTTCATTACACAGAAAAAGCAACAGGGATGCATGTAAATACAAATAGTGATATGGAGATTTTAAAGAATGGAGAGGAAACCTTTCCACGTATTTTTGAAGAATTAAAAAAGGCAAAAACGTTCATCCATATAGAATATTACATGTTCAAATCTGATTTTCTCGGTCACCGGATGATGGAGATCTTGATTGAAAAAGTGAAAGAAGGAGTAGAGGTTCGATTCATCTATGATGCGGCTGGCAGCATTCGCTTCTCACGAAAAGATATTAAACGATTGAAGCAGGCGGGGATAAAGGTCGCTCCTTTTCTGCCATTAAAATACGGATTCTTTAATCAAAAATTCAATTTCCGAAATCACCGAAAAATCGTGATTATTGATGGAGAAACAGGATTTGTTGGTGGGCTCAATGTGGGGAAGGAATATGTAGGACGCGATGAAAACATCGGCTTTTGGCGTGATACGCATACGATGTTAAAGGGTGAAGCCGTTCAGACACTTCACTCCATATTTATGCTGGACTGGGAGTATGTATCAGATGAAGTGTTAATTGATGATCCCAAGTATCACACCCCGCATCCTGTGACAGGAGAAGATGTCATACAGGTCGTGCCGACTGGACCTGATATGAAGGAAAGTATGAGTGATTTATATGACGCACTCATTTCGAATGCACAGCAATTTGTCTGGATTGCGACGCCTTATTTTGTCCCAAATGAATCCATTCGCACAGCGTTAAAAATTGCGGCCACAAGAGGGGTGGATGTGCGTGTGATGGTGCCTGAGATAAACGATGGCTTTCTCACGCAATACGCCACACGATCTTATTTTTCTGAGCTTTTGAAAGAAGGCATCAAGGTGTATCACTATCAAAAAGGATTCATGCATCAAAAGGTCATGATTGCAGACGGAGAGCTTGCCTCTGTCGGAACGGCCAATGTTGATATGAGAAGCTTCCAACTCAATTTTGAGGTCAATGTCTTTACAGCGGCAAAGAAACCGATCGAGCAATTGATGGCTCATTATGAGGAAGATATGAAGGAATGTGAGCAAATGGGGCCGGTTCATTTTTATAAAAGGGGCTTAAAGGAACGTTTAAAGGAATCGTTTGCTCGGTTGTTTTCAGGTGTATTGTGAGGGAATCCAGGGGAAGAAATCATTTCCTGATCTAGTATTTCGATAATGATTCCTCTATAATTGAAAATGATTATCAATTATAGAGGAAGTGAGGTTCTTTTACATATGCTAAAACGCTTTTTTGCCTATTACAGGCCCTATCGTGGTCTGTTCTTTTTAGATTTCTTTTGTGCTGTGGCCGTTGGGCTCATGGAACTCGGCTTCCCGCTGATCGTGAATTACTTCATTGATACATTACTGCCGACAGGGAACTGGACGGTCATTGCCTGGACCGCACTTGCGCTGTTTGTCATTTACGCACTCAGCTCAGTGATGCAATTTATTGTGTCATATTGGGGGCACATGCTTGGCATTAATATTGAGACAGATATGAGAAAAAAGCTATTTGATCATTTTCAGCGTCTGTCCTTCAAATTTTTCGATAATAACAAAACAGGCAAACTCATGTCACGGATGACAAATGACCTCATGTATATTGGTGAGGTGGCGCATCACGGACCTGAGGATTTGTTTATTGCGATTATGACCATTCTTGGCGCCTTTGCCGTCATGCTCATGATTAACTGGCAGCTTGCCATTTTAACCTTCTTGATTATGCCAGTCATCATCTGGTTAGCCCTTCATTTTAATAAAAAAATGACACAGGCAATTACACAACTCAACAATGACATTGGAGATTTTCATGCAAGGGTTGAGAACAATATTGGCGGTATTCGTCTTGTTCAAGCCTTTGCAAATGAACATTTTGAGAAAAAGCGCTTTGCTGAAAACAACAACCGCTTTCGAAAAGCGAAACTTCTTTCCTATAAAATTATGTCGGTTAACGGATCAATCAGCTATATTCTCACAAGGCTTGTGACGTTGTTTGTCCTTCTGGCAGGTACATGGTTTGTCCTTCAAGGTCAATTAACGGCAGGCGGATTTATCGCCTTTGTCTTGATCACAAATGTGTTATTCAGACCAATTGATAAGATCAACACGGTGATTGAAATGTATCCAAAAGGCATTGCCGGTTTTAAAAGCTATGTCGATTTGCTTGAAACAGAGCCAGATGTGAAGGATACAGAAGGAGCACGTGATATTTACGGCTTGAAAGGTGAAATTGAGTATCGAAACGTGACATTTGGCTACGATGAGCACAGTCATGTATTGAAGGATATCAACTTGAAGATCAAACAAGGGGAAACTGTTGCGTTTGTCGGGCCATCAGGAGCGGGGAAATCGACCATTTGTAGTCTGCTGCCTCGTTTTTATGATGTGGACGAAGGAGACATCACCATAGATGGTGTGAGCACAAAATCGATGACCTTGTCCTCTTTAAGACAGCAGATTGGCATTGTGCAGCAGGATGTCTTTTTATTCTCAGGCACCATTCGTGAAAACATTGCGTACGGTAACCTAGAAGCGAGTGATGCAGACATTTGGGAGGCGGTGCGACGTGCCCATTTAGAGGAGCTCGTTCAGCGTTTCCCAGAAGGGTTGAATACGGTCATTGGTGAACGCGGTGTTAAGCTATCCGGCGGTCAAAAGCAACGTCTGTCAATTGCACGGATGTTTTTGAAAAACCCATCTATTCTTATTTTGGATGAAGCGACGTCAGCACTTGATACAGAAACAGAAAAAGCAATCCAAGACGCACTAAACGAACTGGCAGTCGGCCGGACGACACTCGTCATTGCTCACCGCCTTGCGACAATTAAACATGCAGATCGAATCATCGTCGTGACAGAGGAAGGCATTGAAGAACAAGGCCGTCACCAAGATTTAATTCAAATGGGCGGTGTATACAGCAGACTGCACGAAGCGCAGTTTGGTCATTGAAGAGAAGTGATTGAATGAGTCCAGTTATTAAGCTGGGCTCTTTTTCGTATTGAGATATTTGCGACGCTGGTCATCAGTTTTACTGTCATCATATTTGGCCTGTTTAAGCTGTTAAATTGAAGTGTACTTTATTTTTAAATCGAGGCCCTTTTGAAAAAGGGCTTTTTTTGCTAGGATAGTAAAAACTCGTGTAGGAAGGATCTGATGGAATGAAGGGGCTTCGGCGTTTACAGAAGGGCGATAAAATAGGTATTTATTCTCCCTCAAGTCCAGCATCTGCCACCTCGCCTCTTAGGTATGAGCGGGCGAAGGAATGGCTTGAACAAAAAGGATTCATTGTGGTACCAGGATCATTAACAGGGAAAGAGGATCACTATCGTTCAGGAACGATTCAAGAACGAGCAGCTGAGCTGAATGAGCTGATGGCGAGAGAAGATTTGTCCTGTATCATGTCGATGATTGGGGGGACGAACTCGAATAGTTTGCTTCCTTATCTCGACTTTGAGCTGCTGATGAAGCATCCGAAAATCATGATTGGTTATTCAGATGCGACGGCAATTCTTTTAGCGGCTTATGAAAAAACGGGTCTTCCTGTTTTTTACGGGCCTGCACTTGTGCCGTCTTTTGGAGAGTTTGAACCATTTGTCAATCATACATATCAATCTTTCGAGGACATTCTCATTCATCCGCAGCCCATCCCATATCAGGTGAAAAAACCGCCCTTCTGGACGGAAGAACGGATCAACTGGGAAGAGAAAATACGAGAAAAAGAAAAACGTCCAAACGAGTGGATGTGCGTCATTGAAGGGCAGGCAGAAGGCAGACTGATCGGCGGGAACCTAAATGCCATGTATGGCATATGGGGAAGTGAATTCATGCCTCAAATCCAAAAAGGCGATATCCTTCTCATTGAAGATTGTATGAAAACAGCCTCCATCGTCGAAAAGAACTTCTCTCTGTTAAAGATAAATGGTGTGTTTGAACGGGTATCTGGTATCCTCTTAGGGAAACATGAGCTGTTTGATGATGAAGGAACGGGCAAAAGGCCGCACGATCTTTTACTTGAAGTACTGGGAGATACAAAACGGCCGCTCATTGCGGAATTTGACAGTGCCCATACGCATCCGATGCTCACGATGCCAATCGGTACACAAGTAAAAATGAATGCAACGTCACGCGAGGTTTGGCTGACAGAAGCGTGGATATAGAAAAAAGAGCGGCTCTAATGCTGCTCTTCTTTACGAAGCATTCTCTTTTTCAAATGGCTGTAGAAGGTCTTGTGCCTCTTTTCCTTCTACCACGATTAAATAGTCTGATTCTAAATGAGTAAGCCTAAAGGTTTCTAGCTCTACGATGTTCTTAATGTTGCACATTGTTTTTTTAGAATATACATATAAACGATGCTGAGCGTGCTGGCACTTTTCGTATAGAGAAATAAGCTTATGTAAATTCAATGCTTTCGCAGCAATTCGGATTGAATAGATTTGTGACATCTTCATATCCTCCTGTTAAATACTTTCTCACAATAGCTTTGTTACCCCCGTTGTGATAGAGGTAAACCTTTCTCTACGATTTCCACTCAATGGTGCCTCCGCCCGTCCGCCGATTGCCTCTGATCGCTGACAGCTCCTCAACAAGACGGAGCAAAGCCTGATCCTTTTTCTTTGCCTCAATCATAAAATCCACATCACGACCATACGGCTTTAAAGCTTGAAAAAGTGGCAAAACAAACGACATCTCCACTCCATCCGCATGGCTTCGTATCGCCTTTTCTGATTTTGGTGAGGATAAGTGGATTTTAGGCGGTATGCCAGTGTTTGCCCACGTGTCAAACACTCTTGGCAAAATGTCATCAAGTGCCGCATCATCATCTTTGTTTGCCATGTGATGGTGGTAATCAAATACAAACGGGATGCCATGCTTTTCACAAACATCAAGCGTTTCTAATGACGTATAGGTTTTGTCATCATTTTCAAGCGTCATTCTCGCCTTGATATGTGCAGGAAGCTGCTTTATATTTTCATCAAAACGCTGTAAAGCAGATGCCTTGTCGCCATATGCACCTCCGACATGAATGTTCATATAGCCTTCCTTTTCAAGCTTCATGGCCTCAAGCATTTCATAATGATAGGTCATATCAATGACGGCGTTTTCTGTAATAGATGGCTTTGGACTTGTGAACAAAGTAAATTGATTGGGGTGAAAGCTCACTCGTAATCCGTGCCGCTTTACGAGTTGACCAATCTCTAGAAATTCTTTGCGAAAGGGTGTCACAAAGTCCCACCGCACCTCAGGATGGGTGGCGAGCGGGACAATCGAGCTTGAAAAACGGTAAAGCGGAATATCATGGGCAATCGCAAAATAAAGCGTTCTTAATGTATTGGCGAGGTTGGCTTTCGTCGTTCGCAATAGAGCCTCTGTCCTCTCTTCCTTTGAGAGCTTACTGTATCTTGCAAAGGTCAGCGACTTGGCAGGTGAAGCTTCCCATAAAGTGACGGCGTTGGATACATAACCAAATCGATAACGCATAGGTCAACTCCTTTATAAAAAATACGAGAACAGGGCGCCTATCCACTCAATTGGACGCGTGAGAAGTGGGCGTTGTTTGTATTTTTCTTCAGTCATCAGTTCTGACACTTCCATGTGTTCACGAATCTTTTCCTCTACATGTGCGGTGAAGGCGGGATCATCAATGGCCACATCCACTTCTTCGTTGAAAAACAAACTTCGTTTATCAAAGTTCGCTGTACTGATCATACAACGGCTATGATCGATGAGAATGGCTTTCGCATGATAAAACCCTTTATAAAAACGATACACAAGACATCCAGCAGCAATCAGATCTTTCAAATAATGAAATCCAGCTTCTTTCACAAGCGGGTGATCTGCCTTCATTGGGATGATGATGTCGACAGTCACGCCTCGCTTCCGTGCGTCAAGAAGGGCGCTTAGAAGAGGAGCAGATGGAATAAAATAGGGCGTGCAGATGGTGATTTGCTTTTTCGCCTGTTGAATATCGTGAAGAAATAAGGCTTCTAAAGAAAAACCTGCCGTCGCACGTGTTGTACACTGTAATGTTCCCGGTTCCAGTGTAGGAAAAACCTCGTATTGCAGATGGTGAATACCAGATGACCGGTACAAATCATTCAGAAACACATGCTGGAGGTCTGCGACAACCTGTCCTGTCATGCGCAGGTGATAGTCTTTCCAAATGCCAAACCTACCGTTTTTCCCTACATATTCATCGCCGATATTAAACCCGCCAATGTAGCCGATCTTCCCATCGATCACCGTGATCTTTCGGTGATTTCTCATGTTTAAACGATAAATGAAAAAAGGAAAACGTGGTTTATTTAAAAAGTAAAATTGAATGCCACTTTTTTCTAGCATCTGAATGGATGTTTGATCAAATGGATAGGAGCCTAACCGATCAGTGAGCAAAAAAACCGAAACACCTTGCTCTGCTTTCGCTTTAAGTGCTTGCAGAATCCTTTGCCCAATCTTGTCGTTCTTTACAATAAAGAACATCATATGAATAGAAGAAGAGGCTTGCTGTATATCCGTAAGAAGCTGATCAAACAGTGGTTCGCCATCATGATAAAAGGCTGCATCGCCGCTTGTTTGGTCAAAAGACCGTTCAAAAGCATGGGTAGAAAAATATTTTCTCCCTATATAAAGATCTAGCCTGACGAGTAGAACAATGACGAAGACGACGAGTAAAATGATCCATGCGATCATGAAGGTTCCTCCTTTTTTACATATGACGATAGTGTACCCAAATGGGCAAAAAATATTGACTGAATACTCATTCATTATTTATGATAGAGGTACAACATGGAAACGGAACAAAGTGGGTCTTGGGGAATGAAAGGGGGAGCAAGATGAATAGCCTTTTAATTGTTAACTTGATTGCATTTGCGGCAGTGACCGCTTACGCTGTGTATTTGTTTATTTATCTCATTCGAACACGAGCGGCGTATATTCGTCTTGGCAAAAAAGAAGAATTTCAAAAAGACATGAAAAAACGCTTAGAACGTGTTTGGGTGAATGTGTTTGGGCAAAAGAAACTGCTGAAGGACAAGAAGAGCGGCATCATTCATGTGCTGTTTTTCTATGGATTTATTTTAGTGCAGTTCGGAGCCCTTGATTTTATTATGAAGGGACTTGTTCCAGACAGCGGGCTACCATTAGGTCCGCTTTACGGTGTCTTTACGTTCTTCCAAGAGGTAGTCACACTTCTCATTTTAGTGGCGGTGGTTTGGGCGTTCCATAGAAGATATGTCGAGAAGTTAGTCCGTTTAAAAAGGGGCTTTAAATCAGGGCTTGTCCTTTTGTTTATTGGCGGATTGATGCTGACCGTATTACTGGGAAACGGAATGAACATCATTTGGCATGGGCACTCACTATCAGCAACTGAGCCCATTGCTTCCGGCATTGCTTTCTTGCTGGGCTGGCTGTCACCACTTGCGGCAACAATTGTGTTCTATGTCGCATGGTGGGTGCATCTTCTCATTTTACTGACGTTCTTAGTGTACGTCCCGCAGTCTAAGCACGCCCATCTCATCGCTGGCCCGGTCAACGTATTTGTCAGCAGATTGGACCCGCCAGGCAAACTGCAAAAAATTGATTTTGAAGATGAGACACAAGAAACGTTCGGCGTTGGGAAAATTGAAGATTTCCGTCAATCTCAGCTGATCGATCTTTACGCTTGTGTGGAGTGCGGGCGCTGTACGAATATGTGCCCGGCGACAGGGACAGGGAAAATGCTGTCTCCAATGGATTTGATTTTACGATTAAGAGATCATTTAACAAATAAAGGGGCTGCCATTACTTCAAAGACACCGTGGGTTCCGCAACTTGCTTTCAAACAGACGACAGGAAATCAGCTGGCATTACAGGCAAGGGGAGCTGGAGCGGAAGAATCTGCGGCGAGCGCAATGTATCATCCTTCTCTCATTGGTGAGGTCATTACAGAAGAAGAAATCTGGGCATGCACCACATGCCGAAACTGTGAAGATCAGTGTCCTGTCATGAACGAACACGTCGACAAAATCATTGATATGCGCAGATACTTAGTGCTGACTGAAGGAAAAATGGACGCAGATGCACAGCGTGCGATGACAAGCATCGAGCGACAAGGGAATCCATGGGGATTGAACCGAAAAGAAAGAGAAAACTGGCGTGAACTAAGAGAAGATGTTCATGTTCCGACAGTGAAAGAGCTGAAAAAAGCAGATCAGACCTTTGACTATTTATTCTGGGTTGGATCGATGGGTGCATATGACAATAGAAGCCAAAAGATTGCTCTTGCCTTTGCAAAACTGCTCAATGAAGCAGGGGTTTCTTTTGCCATCCTAGGCAATAAAGAGAAAAACTCAGGCGATACACCGAGAAGACTTGGGAATGAATTTTTGTTCCAAGAGCTTGCTGCAAAGAACATCGAAGAATTCCAAAAAAATGACGTAACCAAAATTGTCACGATCGATCCGCATGCTTACAATTTATTTAAAAATGAATACCCAGACTTCGGGCTCGAGGCAGAGGTGTACCATCATACAGAATTACTGGCAGAGCTAGTAAAAGAGGGAAAATTAACGCCTATTCATGAAGTGAACGAAGTCATTACTTTCCACGATTCTTGCTACCTAGGCAGATATAACGAGGTCTATGATCCGCCAAGAGATATTTTAAAATCCATTCCGGGTGTGACACTGAAAGAAATGGAACGGAATCGTGAATCCGGGATGTGCTGTGGTGCCGGCGGCGGCTTAATGTGGATGGAAGAAGAGACAGGTACTCGAATTAACACAGCGAGGACGGAGCAGGCCTTACAGGTACAGCCATCCATCATCAGCTCAGGATGCCCATATTGTTTAACCATGCTTGGGGATGGGACGAAAGCGAAGGAAGTAGAAGAGCAGGTCGGAACATTTGATGTCGCAGAACTTCTTGAAAAATCAGTGTTTGGCGAAACGAGAACGCAGGCTTCATAAAGGTGTCAGGCCGATGGATCTTCTGTTCATCGGTCGATAGATGCCGATGTTTTAAGTGCTGTCTAGCATTTATGTAAGCGGTAACAAATAGGAGGGGAAAGAAATGAGCACGACGGTCATTGTATCTGGAGCGAGAACACCATTTGGAAAACTAGGTGGAACTTTAAGTCGTTTGACTGCTGCAGAATTAGGGGGGATGACGATAAAAGCTGCGCTGGAAAGAGCCTCAAATGTTCATGAAGTGGATGAAGTCATCATGGGCAGTGTCCTTCAAGGAGGACAAGGTCAAATTCCTTCAAGGCAGGCAGCTAGACATGCAGATCTTCCTTGGTCGGTTCCGACGCAAACCATCAACAAAGTCTGTGCTTCAGGAATGCGCAGTGTCACGACAGCCGATCAAATCATTCGAGCGGGAGATGCCAAGGTGATCGTGGCAGGCGGCATGGAATCCATGTCCCATGCTCCTTATCTTCTAAAAAAAGCACGATGGGGTTACAAAATGGGAGATGGTGCAGTACAAGATGCCATGATTTTAGATGGATTAACCTGTTCGTTTACAGGTGTTCATATGGGTGAGTATGGAAGCATGGCGGCGAAAGAGCTTGGCGTCACACGAGAAGAACAAGACCTTTGGGCGTTAAGAAGTCATGAACGAGCCATTGAGGCGCAAAAAAGCGGCTTTTTTAAAAATGAGATTATCCCCGTTACCGTCAAGAATAAAAAAGGAGATCAGCTGATTTCAGAAGATGAAGCCCCGCGGCGTGATACGTCATATGAACGTTTGTCAAAACTGATGCCCGTTTTCAATCAGGCAGGTACGATCACCGCTGGCAATGCACCTGGTGTCAATGATGGTGCAAGTGCGCTTCTATTAATGAAAGACACATATGCCATGCAGCAAGGTGAAAAACCTATGGCAGTTGTGCTTGGGCATGCCCAAGTAGCAGTAGAGGCAAAGGATTTTCCGAAAACACCAGCCTATGCCATCGAAAAAGTGTTAAAGAAAACAGGGAAGCGAGTAGAGGATATCGATTTGTTTGAAATCAATGAGGCTTTTTCAGCGGTTGCATTGGCATGCGAAAAAATGCTTGGACTGGATCGGCGGAAAATGAATGTGAACGGAGGGGCAGTCGCGATTGGTCACCCGATTGGAGCAAGCGGAACACGTATTATATTGACCTTGATCCATGCACTCAGACAAAGAGGCGGCGGGATCGGCATTGCGGCGATTTGCAGCGGCGGGGGTCAAGGTGATGCGATCATGATCAAGGTGGATTAAAAGGGAGGCGTTCATTGTCATGAGTATAGAAGAGACCGTCATGGTCGTTGGGGCTGGTCAAATGGGCTCGGGTATTGCCCAAGTATTTGCACAGTCAGGTTATACCGTCCTGCTCCATGATACGGAAGAGGAGCAGATTCATCGAGCCATTTCCTCTATGACCAAACAACTGACGAAACGAGCAGAAAAAGGAAAGCTGGCACATCAGGCAGTCCGTGATATTACACAGCGATTGGCTGTTTCAACTGATTTAAAGGATGTACAGCAGACGCATTTAGTGATTGAAGCCGCATCTGAACAAATGAAGATCAAAAAACAAATCTTTGAAACCCTCGATCAATTTGCACCTGATGACACGATATTTGCGACAAATACGTCTTCCTTGTCAATCACAGAATTAGCAGCCGTGACGAAACGGCCAGAGAAAGTGATTGGCATGCATTTTATGAATCCAGTTCCCGTGATGAAACTTGTGGAAGTGATCCGTGCGCTACAAACGGATGATGCCACGTACCAATTTGTTTTTGGCACCGCAAAGACATTAGACAAAACCCCAATTGAAGTGGAAGACTTCCCTGGGTTTGTGTCAAATCGCATTTTGATGCCGATGATTAATGAAGCCATTTACACCCTTTATGAAGGCGTGGCAGATGTAGAAAGTATTGACGGCATCATGACGCTTGGAATGAACCATCCAATGGGCCCGCTTCGTCTTGCCGACCTCATCGGGCTCGATACTTGTTTATTTATTATGAATACCCTTCACGAGGGTCTTGGAGATAGCAAATATCGACCTTGTCCTCTTTTGAAAAAATACGTGAACGCAGGCTGGTTGGGCAAAAAGACAAAGAGAGGTTTTTACACTTACCACGACCACTCATAGGGGGAGTCAAGATGGATGTGTTGCTGACAGAAAAACAACGTCTTTGGAGAAAACGAGTAGCAGAATTTGCACGCCAACATGTATTCCCTGAAATAGAAGCGATGGAACAGGGCGATTTCCCGAAAATGCTTTTAGCTGAAATGGGTCGGCTAGGCTTTTTAGGCATTCCGATCCCAGATAAGTATCACGGATTAGGGGCAGATTTTACAACCTATATCATGGCGATTCATGAATTATCCAAAGTAAGTGCAACCATCGGTGTCATTGTATCCGTTCATACATCTGTTGTGACGATGCCGATTTTGGCGTTTGGAACAACTGAACAAAAAGAATCCTACGTTCCCAAGCTTGCGTCCGGGCAGAAGCTGGGCGCCTTTTGTCTAACTGAACCGAAGGCAGGATCAGATGCCTCTAGTATTCAGTTGAAAGCAGAGCGCACAGACGATCACTATGTGTTAAATGGAACGAAAATTTTTATCACAAGCGGCGGTGAAGCGGAAGTGTATCTTGTATTTGCTGTGACAGACCCTGCTTCTGCTAAGAAAAATATATCAGCGTTCATTGTGGAGAAGGGGACACCAGGATTTACGATTGGAAAAGATGAGAAAAAGATGGGCCTGCATGGATCAAAAACAGTCACACTTCATTTTGACGGTGTTCGAATTCCAAAAAAACAGCTGCTCGGTGCAGAAGGAGATGGTTTTCGGATTGCCATGTCTAGCTTAAATGCGGGGAGAATTGGCATTGCGGCTCAAAGCCTTGGTATTGCAGAAGCCGCATTAGCTGAGGCGGTGACGTATTTAAAGCAGCATCCAGCTGGCCTTGAAACGACCATTCGGTTGGGCGATCTGGGCACCAAGCTGGAAGCGGCAAAACTTCTTGTTTATCAAGCGGCTTCTTATAAAGAGGCCAATCGCCCTGTCACGAAGGAAGCGTCGATGGCGAAGTTGTTTGCATCTAAAACAGCGGTTGATATTAGTACAGAAGTCATCCATTTGCTTGGTCTAGCCGGTTACACGAAGCAATACCGAGCAGAGCGGTACTTTCGTGATGCGAAAATTTGTGAGATTTATGAAGGAACAAGTGAAATACAAAGGCTGGTTATTTGTAAACAGCTAATATGAAGTGAGGTGGCTCATGATGCAGTTCCAATTAAGTGACGAACACGAAATGATACAAAAAATGGTGAGAGATTTTGCGAAAAATGAAGTGGAGCCAACAGCAGCAGAGCGAGATGAAACAGAATCGTATGATCCCGCTATTTTTCGTCAAATGGCGGAGCTTGGTTTAACGGGAATCCCTTGGCCAGAAGAAAATGGGGGGATTGGTAGTGATTATTTGGCCTATGTCATAGCGGTTGAAGAGCTCTCGCGAGTGTGCGCCTCAACAGGCGTCACCCTATCTGCTCACACATCACTCGCCTCATGGCCGATCTATACATTCGGAACAGATGGGCAAAAGGAGACGTATTTAAAGCCGCTTGCAGCGGGTCAGAAGATCGGCGCATACGCACTGACCGAGAGCGGCTCGGGCTCAGATGCCGGCGGAATGAAAACAACAGCAGTAAAAGCAGGGAATGAATACGTTTTGAACGGGGCAAAGATTTTTATTACCAATGGAGGCATTGCGGATTATTATATTGTGTTTGCTGTTACTGACAAGGATGCTTCATCGCGCAATACAACCGCTTTTATTGTAGAAAAAGAGACGCAAGGCTTCTCAATCGGCAAAAAAGAAAGCAAACTGGGCATACGCTCATCGCCAACGACAGAAATCATCTTTGAAGACTGTCGTATACCCGAAAGGAACCGGCTTGGTCAAGAAGGAGAGGGGTTTAAAATAGCGATGATGACACTTGACGGCGGCAGAAACGGTATTGCCGCACAAGCTGTTGGTATTGCTCAAGGTGCTCTGGATGCAGCAGTCAATTACGCAAAGGAGCGCAAACAATTCGGCAAACCAATCATTCAGCAGCAAGGCATTGCTTTTAAGTTAGCGGATATGGCAACGGCAATTGAGGCCTCAAGACTGCTCACCTATCAGGCAGCATGGCTTGAAACGAAAGGGCTTCCGTATGGGAAAGAATCAGCTATGTCCAAGCTCTTTGCCGGTGATACAGCCATGAAGGTGACGACAGAAGCTGTACAAATCTTCGGCGGATACGGCTATACAAGGGATTACCCAGTCGAACGCTACATGCGTGATGCGAAAATCACTCAAATCTATGAAGGTACACAAGAAATCCAGCGGCTGGTCATCTCACGGAAACTGCTAGATATGTAGAAACGAAGCAAAGACCACCTGATGTGAGGTGGTCTGTTTTTGTATCAAATGTGAAATCTCTCCAATATGATCTCATATCACCTGATCACTATGGTAAAATTGGGAAAAAACATGGAGGTTATCATGATGAACACAACATTGATTGGCATTTTAGCAATCGTCACAATGATCATATGGATTATGGTCTCCACAGAGCTTTCAAAGTCTCCAAAAAAGAAGGAAGAAAAAGAAAACAGCCGCAGAAAACTCATTGTACTCATGTCTGCGGGCACATTATTCACCGTACCTTTGGTTTTTTCACTCATTCAGAATATCCAGCTGTAACCTATCCATTCGACTAAACCGCTGCGGACTGTTTTAATTTCACCCATTTGAAAAAAACAAAACGGACAAGTGGTCCCATAATCAACATCTGCAAAGGGAACGCCAACATGACATTATGACCGAAAATCGTTAAGTAATCAGATAGAATCGATTGTGTTTGAAATCCTGTGCTGATGCTTTGAACGACATATCCGCATAAAGACATGAGACACACCATCCCAAACACGATAAAGATAGAAAGAGTGAGAATAAAATAGACTTTCTTGCCTTTTGGGGCAAAACGGTTGGCTGCTTTTTTTGCTGAAGGCCCAACAATACACATCTCAATCAACAACGTGATGGCAAAACCGATCACATAGGTGAGTACACCTTCTAACCATGTCATATGTCCAAGCCGTCCATTTAGAAATAGGTTATAAAAGAACAGCACTGAAAACATACAAAAACACATCAAGACACCAAATTGTATATCTTCTTTTTTTGTCATTGGCAATTCGATCAACCTCTCAAAATTAGTCTATTTATTATAGATTTCTGTTTCAATTCGTCGTAAGTGAACATTTTGTGAAGGAATAATTCCCCTTTTTTAAGAAGAGTAAATGACTTTGTATTCATCAAAAGAGAAGACAAAAAAGCATGCAAAACGTGTGCTTCACACATGAATTATGCCAATTCGGCACAAATGATTGACCGCTAGAGGCTCCTCTTGTGAAAAAATCAAAAATTAACATCAATAAAGGTGGCATAAACTCCCCTAATTTGTTTATAATGAGAGGTATGGTTTGTCGTAAGAATAAGGTATAAATACTTATTATTTCACTGATAAATGGATACATACATGTAATAGAAAGGGAGTGTCTGACCTTGAGTTTGAAAGAATACTCACAGGAACAGCTCAAACAAATGTCTTTAGTTGAACTTGCTTATGAAATTTTCAGAGACAGCAAAACGCCGATTACGTTTTCCGAGTTAATAGATGAAATGGTCCGTTTGCAAGGGATACAAAAATCTGATCTTGATGATCGACTTGCTCAATTTTATACAGACTTAAATATAGATGGCCGCTTTATTTCGTTAGGTGATCAGAGATGGGGACTTCGCAGCTGGTATCCAGTTGATCAAATTGAAGAAGAAGTTCAGCCAGCTGTGAAAACAAAAGCGAAAAAGAAAAAAACAAAAGCTGCTGTCGTTGAAGAAGACTTCGATGATATTGAAGAGGAAGAAGAAATCGACGAGCTTGAAGAAGATCTTGATCTTGTTGAAGACGACGAGGACCTTGACCTAGATGATGAAGAAATCGATGAAGAGATAGAAGACTTCGACGAAGATGATGATGAAGATGATGACGGCTTAACGGAAATTGATGAAGACGATTTAGACGATGATGAGGAAGACAAATAACCCTCACAAACCGGTCCTGAAAACAGGACAAAACCGTCTTGACTTTCCAGAGCGAACTATGTAGTATGTATTTTGGGCTCTCTAAAAAAGAGTACGTAAAGATACGTTCATTTACGCTCCCTTTCATTTATTTGAAAGGGAGCTTTCTTATTTTTCAAGAGATTTAGGGATACACTCTAAAAGGATGAAGCTGTGCATGTCTAGTCATGCAAGGGTAAAAAAGAGAGGAGCATACGAAATGACAAAGTATATTTTTGTAACAGGAGGAGTTGTTTCCTCACTTGGAAAAGGGATCACGGCTGCATCGTTAGGCCGCCTTCTGAAAAATAGAGGGATGGATGTCACCATTCAAAAATTTGATCCATATATCAACGTAGACCCAGGGACAATGAGTCCATACCAGCACGGTGAGGTATTTGTTACAGACGACGGTGCTGAAACAGACCTTGACTTAGGTCACTACGAGCGTTTCATTGACATTAACTTAAATAAGTACAGCAACGTTACAACAGGTAAAATCTACTCTACTGTTTTGAAGAAAGAGCGCCGCGGCGACTACTTAGGTGGAACAGTACAGGTTATTCCCCACATTACAAATGAAATCAAAGACCGTGTGTACCGTGCCGGAAAAGAAACGGGTGCAGATGTGGTCATTACAGAAATCGGTGGAACAGTAGGAGACATCGAATCCCTTCCATTCCTTGAAGCGATTCGTCAAATGAAGAGTGACATCGGCCGTGAAAACGTGATGTACATTCATTGTACCCTTGTTCCTTACATCCGTGCTGCAGGCGAACTGAAAACAAAACCAACACAGCATAGTGTAAAAGAACTTCGCAGTCTTGGTATTCAGCCAAACGTCATTGTGGTCAGAACTGAAATGCCATTGGCACAAGACATGAAGGACAAAATTGCGCTATTCTGTGATATTGATACGAAAGCAGTCATCGAATGTCAGGATGCAGATACCCTTTATTCGATTCCGCTTGATTTACAAAAACAAGGATTAGACAAGCTTGTATGTGAGCACATGAAGCTTGACTGTCAAGATGCGGACATGACGGAGTGGACGGCACTTGTTGATAAAGTGCAAAACCTTTCAAAACAAGTCACGATTGGTCTTGTAGGGAAATATGTTGAGCTGCAAGATGCATACATTTCTGTCGTTGAATCACTTCGTCATGCGGGCTATGCATTTGATGCGGATGTTCAAATCAAATGGATCAACGCAGAAGAAGTCACAGCAGAAAATATGGCTGATTTCGCTCAAGATGTAGACGGCATTATTGTTCCTGGAGGCTTCGGAGACCGCGGAGTAGAAGGGAAAATCATTGCAACACAATATGCGCGCGAAAACAAAGTGCCATTCTTCGGAATTTGCTTAGGTATGCAAGTCGCATCTATCGAATATGCGAGAAACGTACTAGGTTTAGAGGGAGCACATTCCGCTGAAATTGATCCAGAAACAGCATTCCCAATCATCGACCTTCTTCCAGAACAGAAGGATGTTGATGACTTAGGTGGAACACTTCGCCTCGGCCTATACCCTTGTAAATTAAACGAAGACTCAAAAGCATTTGCTGCATACAATGACGAAGTCGTGTACGAACGCCACCGTCATCGCTATGAGTTTAATAACGAATTCAGACAGCAAATGGAAGCAGCAGGTTTTGTCTTCTCTGGTACAAGCCCAGACGGACGCCTTGTTGAAATCATTGAACTGAAGGATCACCCATGGTTCCTTGCTTCTCAGTTCCACCCAGAATTCATTTCAAGACCGACAAGACCACAGCCATTATTTAGAGATTTCGTTGGTGCTTCACTACAGGCATCTGAATCAAAATAAAACAAAAAACTGCCGAGAATATCATCTTCTCGGCAGTTTTTTTATTCATATTCCTCAACGATTTCTTTCACAGTAAACGATAGAGCATGGTAGACATATAAGCAGGTTATCAGTGCAGGATAGCCGAACCTTGTTCCATCTTCTGCAGGCACAAGTGGTTTTTTGAGCTGAAAATCAATGTGGACATCACAATGCTCTTCAATGAATGACGTCTCCTTTTGTGCAGGGCCGACACCGACAATAGGTGTACCTTGTTCGTGCAGCTCTTTGACAAGGGATTGAATCTCTTGATCTTCTGGATCTGAATAAAATAAAAGCACCCTGTCACTTGGATGAAGTAAGCTGCGCTCCTTTTGATCCAGCGGCAGAACCTTCGCACCCGGAAACGGCTCTTTGCTCTCGGATGCCTCTAAGGCTACAGCCGCCAGTTCATTCTTGCCATGAAAATACACGGCATGGCCACTGACAACGGCCTGAGCAAGAAGGCGTGCACCGTCTTCGATCGCTTCGGCCTGTTTATCTCCAATACGTGAAAAAATACCTGATAATTGGGTAGTGAAAATTTTTAACAAGACTCATTTCCTCCTTCTGTCAGATCATTTTATAATAGAATATAAAGAGAATATTAGGAAAAATGCTCAGAAAATGTCGTAAAGTAAACTATTATAATTAAAGGAAATGTGAAAATCAAACAGAATTATTTAACAACAGCTCTTTTTATGGCGAAAAATGAAAGCAATGGGGTGTAACAGATGAATGAGAAAATTTTAATTGTCGATGATCAGTACGGTATTAGAATATTGCTAAATGAAGTGTTTCATAAAGAAGGCTATCAAACCTTTCAAGCCGCTAACGGACTGCAGGCATTAGATATTGTGAAAAACCATAGACCAAATCTCGTCCTGCTTGATATGAAGATTCCCGGAATGGATGGCATTGAGATTTTAAAACGCATGAAATTAATTGATGAAGACATCCGCGTGATCATTATGACAGCTTATGGCGAACTAGATATGATTCAAGAGTCTAAAGAGCTCGGTGCATTAACGCATTTTGCTAAACCATTTGATATTGATGAAATCCGTGATGCGGTCAAAGAATACTTGCCGCTCGAAACAAATGGCTAGATGGAAATGATTGAATCAAGTCATTCTGTTGCCGATTTGTCGAATAATTGGTATTCTAGATAAGAAGAAGAAAGCGATCTGACTTTGAAAGTTTACATATGGCGAGAAATTCTGGTCATGCTAGGGTGGAGAGCTTTTTTTAGTAAGCAAATTAGCTACATAGGGAGGATTTTTCATCATGCCTTTAGTTTCAATGACAGAAATGTTGAAAGACGCAAAGGAAAAAGGTTACGCTGTTGGACAGTTTAACTTAAATAACTTAGAATTCACGCAAGCGATTTTACAAGCTGCTGAAGAAGAGAAATCTCCAGTTATCTTAGGAGTATCTGAAGGAGCAGGACGCTACATGGGCGGCTTCAAAACAGTTGTCGCAATGGTAAAAGCGTTAATCGAAGAATATAATGTAACAGTTCCTGTTGCGATTCATTTAGATCACGGTTCAAGCTTTGAATCTTGTGCAAAAGCCATTCATGCAGGATTTACTTCTGTGATGATTGATGCTTCTCACCATCCATTTGATGAGAACGTAGCGACAACTGCAAAAGTAGTTGAGCTTGCACATTTCCACGGTGTATCTGTAGAAGCTGAGCTTGGAACTGTTGGTGGACAAGAAGACGACGTCATCGCTGAGGGCGTTATTTATGCTGATCCAAAAGAGTGCCAAGAGCTTGTAGAACGTACTGGTATTGACTGCCTTGCGCCTGCACTAGGTTCAGTTCATGGTCCATACAAAGGTGAACCAAACCTTGGTTTCGCTGAAATGGAAGAGATTGGTAAAACAACTGGACTTCCACTTGTTCTTCACGGCGGAACAGGTATCCCAACTGCTGACATCAAGCGTGCGATTTCACTTGGTACAGCAAAAATCAATGTAAACACTGAAAACCAAATTGCTTCTGCGAAAGCAGTTCGCGAAACACTTGCTGCAAAAACAGAAGAGTATGATCCACGTAAATATCTTGGACCAGCTCGTGACGCAATTAAAGCGACTGTTATCGGCAAAATGCGTGAATTTGGTTCTTCTAACCAAGCATAATTTGATGAGAACCGAAAGCCGCCTGAGTCACAGGCGGTTTTCTCCATATCTTGAGAAAGCGCAATCAAATTTACATTTCAGACAATTTATTGATAGGAGAGTGGCACAGTTATGTTATTTTTCGTAGACACAGCGAATATCGCAGACATCAAAGAGGCACACGAGCTTGGCATTTTAGCAGGCGTGACAACAAACCCTAGTTTAGTAGCGAAAGAAAAGGACGTATCGTTCCACGACCGCCTTCGTGAAATCACTGACGTGGTATCAGGTTCAGTTAGTGCGGAAGTCATTTCCCTCAAAGCAGAAGAAATGATCGAAGAAGGAAAAGAGCTTGCTGCTATTGCACCAAATATTACAGTTAAAATCCCAATGACAACAGACGGTCTTAAAGCGGTCAAAGCGTTAACAGACCTTGGGATTAAAACAAACGTCACGTTGATTTTTAGTGCAAACCAGGCACTTCTTGCAGCTAGAGCTGGTGCGACGTATGTCTCTCCATTCCTCGGCCGCTTAGATGACATTGGCCAAAATGGTCTTGATCTCATTAGTGAAGTGAAAACCATTTTTGATGTTCATGGATTAGATACACAAATCATTGCTGCATCCATTCGTCACCCGCAGCATGTGACAGAAGCTGCGCTTAGAGGTGCTCATATCGGCACAATGCCGCTGAAAGTCATCAAGCAGCTGACAAAACACCCATTAACGGATGCAGGCATTGAGCAATTTTTAGCAGACTGGAATAAATAAGTGATTGTGGCAGACGGATACGCATCCGTTTGCCGCAGTTTTCCTTAAATACGCTAAGAAATGTTTTGTGCAAAGAAGAGAACATCACAGCCTCGCAAAGCTTCGATTATTTTTCTTCCGACAAATTTCGTTTAACCTGTATTCTTTCTCTTGATATTGGCTAAATTTTGGACAAGACCTTTTAAAGCGCGACATCCACAAACAGTATAACTCCAACAGTGATCTTCTTTAAGAAGGGAGACAAATATGGAAAAGTTAAACATTGCCGGCGGTGACCCCTTGCGCGGGACCGTACATATTAGTGGTGCGAAAAATAGTGCTGTGGCACTGATTCCTGCCACGATTCTCGCTGATTCTCCAGTAACCATTGAAGGCCTTCCGCATATTTCAGATATTGACACATTACGAGATCTGTTAGAAGAGATTGGCGGAAAGGTCACGTTTGAAAAAGGTGAGATGGTTGTCAATCCTACCTCCATGATCAGTATGCCGCTTCCTAATGGGAAAGTGAAGAAACTACGAGCATCCTATTATTTAATGGGCGCCATGCTCGGTAGATTCAAGCAGGCTGTCATTGGGTTGCCAGGGGGATGTCACTTAGGACCTAGACCGATCGATCAGCATATCAAAGGCTTTGAAGCACTTGGAGCCGAGGTGACAAACGAACAGGGTGCGATTTATTTGCGCGCTGAAAAATTAGTCGGAGCCCGAATTTATCTTGATGTTGTCAGTGTAGGTGCGACCATCAACATCATGCTGGCAGCCGTGCTGGCTGAAGGGAAAACAGTGATTGAAAATGCCGCAAAAGAACCCGAAATTATTGATGTAGCGACACTGCTTGCAAGCATGGGAGCTAAAATCAAAGGTGCGGGGACGGATGTGATTCGGATCGAAGGTGTGGAATCTCTCCATGGTTGCAGGCATTCCATCATCCCTGACCGCATAGAAGCAGGTACATTTTTAATTGCAGGTGCAGCGATGGGGGATGAAGTTGTGCTTGATAATGTGATCCCAACTCATTTAGAATCAATTACGGCGAAACTTAGAGAGATGGGGTTCACAATTGAAACAAGCAACGATCAAATGCTGATCGTTGGCAGAAATGAAGGACTCAAGCCTGTCGATATCAAAACCCTTGTGTATCCGGGCTTTCCGACCGATCTTCAACAGCCGATGACGGCTTTGTTAACAAAAGCGAAAGGCACGAGTGTCGTGACAGATACCATTTACTCTGCCCGCTTTAAACACATTGACGAATTGCGTCGAATGGGTGCTAATATGAAGGTGGAAGGAAGATCTGCCATTATTACAGGTCAAACGCAGCTTCAAGGTGCAAAGGTCAAAGCAAGTGATCTGCGAGCAGGTGCTTGTCTCGTTGTTGCAGGGTTAATGGCAGACGGTGTGACCGAAATCACAGGGCTTGAACATATAGACAGAGGATATAGTATGCTTGAGGAGAAGCTTGAAGGCTTGGGTGCAACCATCTGGCGTGAAAAGCTGAGTGACCAAGAAATAGAAGAACTTCAAAATTCATAAGGCTTTGACTGTGAGAGGAGATTTGGACAAAAATGGAAAGAAGTTTATCGATGGAACTAGTACGGGTGACAGAAGCAGCTGCATTAAAATCTGCTCGTTGGATGGGTAGAGGTTTAAAAGACGAAGCGGATGATGCTGCAACAAGTGCCATGCGTGATGTATTTGATACGATTCCGATGAAGGGAACTGTGGTCATCGGCGAGGGAGAAATGGACGAAGCGCCAATGCTTTATATTGGGGAAAAGCTTGGAAACGGATATGGACCTCGCGTGGATGTCGCTGTTGATCCATTGGAAGGAACAAATATTGTAGCAAGCGGCGGCTGGAATGCTTTAGCTGTTATCGCTGTTGCAGATCATGGCAACTTGCTGAATGCACCTGATATGTACATGGATAAGATCGCAGTAGGTCCAGAAGCGGTAGGCTGCATCGACATTGAAGCGCCTGTCATTGACAATCTTCGTGCTGTTGCAAAAGCAAAGAACAAAGATATTGAAGATGTTGTTGCGACAATTTTAAACAGAGAGCGACATGAAAAGATCATTGCTGAGCTGAGAGAAGCTGGAGCAAGAATCAAGCTGATCGATGATGGTGACGTTGCAGGAGCCATTAATACAGCATTTGATCACACAGGTGTTGATATTCTATTTGGTTCAGGTGGAGCGCCTGAAGGTGTCCTTTCTGCTGTTGCGTTAAAAGCACTTGGTGGAGAAATCCACGGTAAGCTTCTTCCACAAAGTGAAGAAGAGCTGAGACGCTGTGAGAAAATGGGGCTGGATGTTGGAAAAGTCCTCAGAATGGAAGACCTCGTGAAAGGCGATGACGCCATTTTTGCAGCGACAGGTGTAACAGATGGCGAGCTATTAAAAGGTGTTCAATTTAAAGGCTCTGTTGGAACAACACATAGTGTTGTCATGCGTGCGAAATCAGGTACTGTTCGATTCGTCGATGGCAGACACAGTTTAAAGAAAAAACCGAATCTTGTCATTCGTCCGTAATATGAAAGCGGGTATTCTTTACCCGCTTTTCATATAGGTGTCAAATATATATCATTTTCTTTTTAAAGTTGAATATTCCCTGCAAATGAGGTAAAACTAAAGAGTGCTGCGAAATTTTCTGCGAATTTACTTCTTTTTAAGCTTCAACAAGTTTAAATACTGCCGCATCATGACGATATACTCATTATCCTTCTCTATGTTGACAAAGCTCAATTTCACATTGTTCCTATCTTTACGATAAAACGAGTGGGAGCGTTACCATGAGAGCGAGGTCATTCCAACAAAAACGGAATTAAAAGCTAATCAAATACAATGGTCATGCATTTGTAATGAAATACATTGACTAGAAAAGTGTGGTGTCCATATTGAAAGATGTTTCGATTTCATCTTTGGAAAATATGAAATTAAAAGAGCTGTATGAGTTAGCAAAAAAGTACAAAATCTCTTATTACAGCAAACTAACAAAAAAAGAATTAATTTTTGCCATCTTAAAGGCGAATGCTGAGCAAGAGGATCTCTTATTTATGGAAGGGGTTCTAGAAATTATTCAGTCAGAGGGATTTGGTTTCTTAAGACCAATTAACTACTCCCCAAGTTCTGAAGACATTTATATTTCAGCTTCACAAATCAGACGCTTTGATTTAAGAAATGGTGATAAGGTGTCTGGAAAGGTACGACCTCCAAAAGAGAATGAACGCTACTATGGCCTCCTTCATGTCGAAGCGGTAAATGGGGACGACCCAGAATCAGCTAAGGAACGTGTTCACTTTCCTGCACTCACGCCGCTATTCCCTGATCGTCAAATGATTCTTGAAACACAGCCTAATCACCTGTCTACTAGAATTATGGATATGATGGCGCCAGTTGGGTTTGGGCAACGTGGTTTAATTGTTGCACCGCCTAAGGCTGGGAAAACCATTTTGCTCAAAGAAATTGCCAACAGCATCTCTGAAAATCATCCAGAGGCAGAACTGATTGTTCTTCTTATTGACGAACGTCCAGAGGAAGTAACAGATATCGAACGTTCTGTTGCAGGGGATGTCGTTAGCTCAACCTTTGACGAAGTACCGGAAAACCACATTAAAGTAGCAGAGCTTGTATTAGAGCGTGCGATGCGTCTAGTTGAACATAAAAAAGATGTCATCATCTTAATGGACAGCATCACAAGGCTTGCTCGTGCATACAACCTTGTCATCCCGCCAAGCGGTCGAACGCTTTCCGGCGGTATTGATCCAGCGGCTTTCCACCGTCCAAAACGCTTCTTTGGTGCTGCGCGTAACATCGAAGAAGGTGGGAGCTTGACCATTTTAGCTACTGCACTTGTTGATACGGGGTCGCGTATGGATGATGTGATTTATGAAGAGTTTAAAGGAACAGGAAACATGGAGCTCCATTTAGATCGTTCTCTTGCAGAAAGAAGAATTTTCCCAGCCATCGACATTCGTCGTTCCGGTACAAGAAAAGAAGAACTGCTTGTGCCTAAAGAACATCTTGATCGTCTATGGGCGATGAGAAAATCAATGTCAGATACACCTGATTTCGCTGAGAAATTCATGCGCAAAATGAGAAAAACAAAGACAAACCAAGAATTTTTCGATATTTTAACGCAAGAGTGGAAACAAGCAAATATGTCTGCATCAAGAAGATAGCTTCCTGAAAAAATACATTTGCAATCATAGACTCACACTGTTATAATTTTATCATGTGCGTTTCAGAATTTATTCTGAGATATTAACTCTGTTTCCGAATTGGATTCAGGGCGGAAGGAGATGACAGTAGATGAAAACAGGAATTCATCCTAACTACAAAAAAGCTACAGTCAAATGCGCTTGTGGAAATGAGTTTGAAACTGGATCAGTAAAAGAAGAGGTACGCATCGAGATTTGCTCTGAGTGCCATCCTTTCTATACAGGCCGTCAAAAATTCGCTTCTGCTGATGGACGTGTTGACCGCTTTAACAAAAAATACGGTCTTAAGTAATAATAGATACAATAAACAGGCAGGAATCCGTTCTTGCCTGTTTTTTTACGTGGATTGATGGAACTTTAAAACGGGGGAGAAGACCTTATGTATGTGATGAAACAAAGCGGTTGGCTTGAAGTCATCTGCGGAAGTATGTTTTCTGGAAAGTCGGAAGAATTGATTCGGAGAGCCAAAAGAGCCACCTTTGCCAAACAAGAAGTAAAAATATTCAAACCAGCGATTGATAACCGGTATAGCACAAGCTCAGTTGTGTCACATAACGGTTCATCCGTCGATGGGATTGCAGTAACCTCACCAAAAGACATAATAACGCACATATCAGAACGAACCGATGTCATTGGCATTGATGAGGTGCAATTTTTTGATGAGACAATCATTGATATTGTCACTCAGTTGGCTGATAAAGGCTACCGAGTCATTGTTGCAGGCCTTGATCAAGACTTCAGAGGAGAGCCATTTGGTGTTGTTCCACATTTAATGGCATGTGCAGAGCTTGTAACAAAACTTCAAGCAGTTTGTTCGGTATGCGGCTCCCCAGCGAGTAGAACACAACGCTTGATCGACGGTAAACCCGCATCCTATGATGATCCCATTATTTTAGTAGGTGCGCAGGAATCATACGAAGCACGATGCAGACATCACCATGAAGTACCAAAACTAGATGTTGGTACAACACTTGACAATTAAAAAAATAGCAAATGCCGCTGTGTTTCGTTTTTCGAGTTTTTGGCTGAACACCCATCATTTGTACTTAAATAAATTAAATAACGCTACGAAAAAATTATCTAATTTTCAACGCTTGCGTTTTGGTATAAGCAGGCATAAAATGACTAACTGTAGTGTAAAGCATTTAAACGAAAAGTTCGATTTCTTGTCATAATTTTTTTGATTAAGGATTTTTCTCCTTGATCGTTCTTTGTATTAATAGTTCACTTTATTTATATTTTAGAAAGAGGGTAGTTTTTGATGAACAACGTGAAGAAAACAAAAGAAGGGTACCTCGAAACCACTTTGACAGGTAAAGATGTATTATCGATTCCAACGTTGAACAAAGGCGTTGCTTTCTCTGAAGAAGAAAGACAAGAGCTTGGACTAGAAGGATTACTTCCTCCAACTGTTCTGACTTTAGAACAGCAAGCAGAGAGAGCATACAAACAATTTCTAGCTCAGCCAGATCGTCTTCGTCAAAACGTATACTTAAGTGATTTGCAAAACCGTAACGAAGTATTATTCTATAAGCTTCTAACGGACAAGCTTCGTGAAATGCTTCCTGTTGTTTACACACCAACTGTTGGTGAAGCGATTCAAGAATACAGCCATGAATACAGAAGACCTCATGGTGTCTACCTTTCAATCGACAACATTGACGGTATTGAGAAAGCATTTGAAAACTTACATGCAACAGCAGGCGACATCGACCTCATCGTAGCAACTGACTCTGAGAGTATTCTTGGAATTGGTGACTGGGGTGTTGGTGGTATCAACATCGCAATTGGTAAATTAGCTGTTTACACGGCTGCAGCAGGGATTGATCCAAGCCGCGTCATTCCAGTTGTATTAGATGTTGGAACTAACAATGAGAAATTATTAAATGATCCATTGTACATCGGGAACCACCACAAACGTGTACAAGGTGAAAAATACGAAGAGTTCATTGATGCGTATGTCAAAGCAGCACTTAAATTCTTCCCGAAAGCATTGCTTCACTGGGAAGACCTTGGAAACAAAAATGCGCGTAACATCATGAAAAAATACAACGACAACATCTTAACATTTAATGATGATATCCAAGGTACTGGTGCCATTACTTTAGCGGGTGTTCTTGCAGCTGTCAAGAAAACTGGTACTCAATTGAAAGATCACCGTGTGATGATTTTCGGAGCTGGATCAGCTGGAATCGGAATCGCCGATCAAATGCGTGACACAATGGTTCTTGAAGGTCTAAGTGAAGAAGAAGCAAACAATGCATTCTGGACGTTAGACTACAGAGGATTGCTAACAGATCAGTTTGAAGATGAAGTGCTTGATTTCCAAAAACCATACCTTCGTTCTTCTGATGAAGTAGAAGGCTGGGCTCGTGATGAAAAAGGACAAATCTCATTTGCTGAAGCTGTTCGCAAGGTGAAGCCAACTATTCTTATTGGTACATCAGGTCAAGGCGGCGCATTCACTGAAGAAATTATTAAAGAAATCGCAGCTCATACAGAGCGTCCAGTGATCATGCCGATGTCTAACCCAACACCACTTGCTGAAGCAGTACCGGAAGATCTATTCAAATGGACAGACGGTCGTGCGCTTGTTGCAACTGGAAGCCCATTCGAAAATGTCGAGTATAACGGAATTGAACATGAAATCGGACAATCAAACAATGCGTTCGTTTTCCCTGGACTTGGTCTTGGTTCAATCGTAACGGAATCAAAAATCATCACAAAAGGCATGTTCGTTGCTTCAGCGGATGCGATTGCTGAAATGGTTGATCATGATAAACCAGGTGCTGGTCTACTTCCAAGCATTGATAAGTTACAAGAAGTTTCTATCAAAGTAGCTATTGAAGTGGCAAAAGCAGCAATTAAAGATGGTGTCGCAAGAAGAACACCTGACAACATCGAACAAGCTGTGAAAGATGCTATGTGGATTCCTGAATATAAAAAAATTGTAAGAGCATAATAAAATGTGTAACGCGGCATTGTTTCGGGTAATGTAAGCAATGCCGCTATAAAATAAGAAACATGTAAAGGATTCAAGGAGGAATAGTAAGATGGACTTTTTAAATATTTTGATCCTCCTAGCACCGATTTTTTTCGTTATCGCGCTGGGTTGGTTCGCAGGGAACTTCGGCAGCTATGACGCTAAATCTGCAAAAGGTGTAAGTACACTTGTTACAAAGTATGCTTTACCAGCGCACTTTATCGCCAGCATTCTGTCAACACCAAAAGATAAATTCTATAGTCAAATTCCATTTTTCGTTGCATTGATTCTCGGAATCGTAGGCTTTTATATCATTATCCTTTTAGTTACGAAATTTGCTTTTAAATATGATTTAACAGATTCATCTGTTTTCTCATTAAACTCAGCACAACCGACCTTTGCATTTATGGGGATTCCGGTCTTGGGCAGTTTATTTGGGGCTCAAGAAGTTGCAATTCCGATTGCTATTACCGGAATAGTTGTAAATGCATTGCTTGATCCAATTGCTATTATTGTGTCAACTGTCGGTGAAAAAACAAAAGGAAAAGCCAAAGACGGCGAAAGTTTCCTAAAAATGACGACGAAAGCGATTTTGCACGGTTTATCTGAGCCGCTTGCGCTTGCACCGTTAGCAAGTATCATTCTTGTTCTTTTAGGATTTAAACTTCCTGAAATCGGACATGAAATGCTAGAGGAAATTGGAAGTGTGACATCAGGGGTTGCGCTCTTTGCAGTCGGTGTCACAGTCGGTATCCGCAAAATTAAACTGAGCTTACCAGCTTTCAGTATCGCATTGCTCAAAGTAGCTGTACAACCGTTACTTATGTATTTTATCGCCATTCTTATGGGTCTTTCGGCGGATGAAATTACAAAAGCTGTATTGCTTGTTGCCTTCCCAGGTTCAGCTGTTGCGGCCATGATCGCCACTCGATTTGAGAAACAGGAAGCAGAAACAGCATCGGCATTTGTGATCAGTGCAATCATGTCACTCATTACATTACCGATCATTATTGCACTTACCGTATAATATAGTAGAAAGGCTGCCTCGTTAGGCAGCCTTTCTTAGCGAAATGAATGAAACAGAGGGAAGAGCACACGCTTTTTTTTCATGTCGGGGTGTGCCTTTTCCTTTTCTTCTTCTTTTGATGGTTTTGGTTTTGTCAATGTGGCTGTGAGGCGTTCTAATTTTGCAGTTAATTCTTCAATTTCTCTTCTGTGCTGGAGGAGCTGGTAGGAAACGCCTTCATCTGCTTTCTTAGCGAGTTTCCGTTCTATTTCTTGGAAACGGGCTTCAATATGACTGACATGTGATTGCTCTTGAAGGAGCTGTTTCACTTGTTCTTCTAAGGCTTCTATCCGTTTTGATGAGTCAGAAGTTTCTACAGTAGGTGATAATTGCTGGGCGGTTTCTTCATGGATCGGCAGTCTAATGTCATGGAGAATCACACCTTCGTTCATTTGGTGTTGGACCTCTTTGAGCAGCTGGACAATGTCATCATGAAATTCGTAATGTCCAAGTTCATTCCGGGCGACAGGGATGTTGAGCTGTTTGACCCAGCGCTGAATGGTTTTTGAAGATACACCAATTTCCTTTGCAACCTCATTTGTATTCAAACCAATTGCCCTCCCTTTTTTCAATTACAAGTACCATTCTCTTTCGTGAGCATCCGTTCCTTCACGTTAGACAAAACAAGTAACCAATCGCCAAAGATCGTGTTTTCTAGTGAAAAATTGCAGAAAATCAATTGTTTTGGAAATTTTTTTGACTGTCATACCCCGCTATACTATAATTAGACTGTTACGCACAAAACAGAGGTGAAGACCATGTTAGACCGTTTAAAATCAATTGAAGAACGCTATGAAAAGCTAAATGAATATTTAAGTGACCCTGAAGTGGTGAACGACCCTAAGAAGCTTCGTGAATATTCGAAGGAACAATCTGATATTCAAGAAACTGTTGAGGTATATAGACAATATCGTGCGGCATATGATCAGCTAAGTGATGCGAAAGCCATGCTGGAAGATAAGCTCGATGCCGATATGCGCGACATGGTCAAGGAAGAAATTTCAGAGCTCACAGAGGAAACAGAACGTTTAGAAGACGAGCTGAAAATCTTGCTCATCCCGAAAGATCCGAATGACGATAAAAACGTTATTGTGGAGGTTCGTGGTGCAGCGGGCGGAGAAGAGGCTGCGCTGTTTGCAGGAAACCTGTACCGTATGTACAGCCGTTATGCTGAAATGCAAGGCTGGAAAACGGAGGTCATGGAAGCGAGTGTCACTGGAACTGGCGGTTATAAGGAGATCATCTTTATGATTAGCGGTAAAGGTGCATATTCTAAACTAAAGTTTGAAAACGGTGCACACCGCGTGCAGCGTGTTCCTGAAACTGAGTCAGGCGGCCGTATTCATACATCAACAGCGACAGTTGCTGTATTACCAGAGGCTGAGGAAGTTGAAATTGATATCCACGAAAAAGATATTCGTGTGGATACATTCGCATCAAGCGGACCAGGGGGACAAAGTGTTAATACCACAATGTCTGCTGTTCGTTTGACTCACCTTCCAACCGGTGTAGTGGTTTCCTGTCAGGATGAGAAATCACAAATCAAAAACAAAGAAAAAGCGATGAAAGTTTTGCGTGCGAGAATTTATGATAAATTCCAGCGTGAAGCACAAGCTGAATATGATCAAACCCGTAAATCTGCTGTTGGAACAGGGGATCGTTCAGAGCGTATCCGTACGTACAATTTCCCACAAAACCGCGTGACGGACCACCGTATCGGATTGACGATTCAAAAGCTTGATCAAATTTTAGAAGGAAAACTTGACGAGGTCATTGATGCATTAATTATGGAAGACCAAGCAAGAAAACTTCAAAATGCAAAATAAAGAGCGAACGATCTTTGAAGCCCTTAAATGGGCTTCTTCTTTGTTAACGGAAGCGGGCAGAGACCAAAATGCAGCAGAGTTAATGTTGATGCATGTGCTTGGATGGAGCAGAAGTGAACTTCTTGCCAGTTTTCATGATCCACTGCCAGAGGAGCTAGATTCACAATTCAGCAAGTTCGTCACACAGCACAAGCGTGGAGTGCCTGTGCAGCATTTAACGGGTGTTGAATTTTTTTATGGGCGTCCTTTTGAGGTAAACAAACACGTTCTGATTCCTCGTCCTGAAACGGAGGAAGTGGTGCTGGCGGCATTGAATATGATGAATCGTGTGTTTCCTAATGATCAGCCGCTCAAAGCTGTTGATGTAGGAACAGGTAGCGGTGCAATTGCGATTACGTTAGCTCTTGAAAAAGAATCTCTCACTGTGACAGCGACGGATATTTCACATGAAGCACTTGAAGTAGCAAAGCGAAATCAAGAAGCGCTTGGTGCAGACGTTCATTTTGTCCAAGGGGATTTACTTGAACCGATTATGGCTCAAGGCATCAAAGTCGATGTGTTTATTTCCAATCCTCCTTATATTGCGGCAGAAGAAATGGATGGTTTATCAGAGGTTGTCACAAAGCATGAACCTGTCAATGCGCTGACAGATGGGCGTGATGGCCTGTGGTTTTATGAGCGTATCGCCTGTGATCTCCACAAGGTACTTCATCAGCAAGCAGTGGTTGTCCTTGAAATAGGACATACACAAGCACAAGATGTAAAAGCGCTTCTTTTGCAGGCGTTCCCTTCAGCTGATGTTCATATCATCAAGGACATCAACGGAAAGGATCGAGCGGTTTGCGTACACATTCAAAACGGAAGTCCGGCTGAATAAAGTCGGACTATTTTATTATGTAAAGATGAAACTTATGGTAAAAGGGAAACGTATATATAGAAGAATGAACATTCTGATCATGATTTTTTACATAAATTTGTTTTGAAGGAGCGAATGGTGTGAACAGAAGGTATACGATGGTGTTGGTCATCGTCAGTGTACTATTGATTGTGAGTGCTTGCGGTAAACCGAGCTTTAAAAAAGAAGCAGCAGCATTTGGGGAAAACTATAAAAAAGCACAATACACAGTGAATCGGACGGATGACCTATCTGACATGAAGGAGAAGTTGAAGGATTATTTAACCGAGCATGAATATCAAGAATATACAGAAGACAGTATGTTTCCAAGTGTATTAGAAGCAGCAAAAGATCAAGATTGTCAAATTAAACTGAAAAAAATTACGTTTACACCTTCAGATGAAAGCGATGACAGGATTGAATTTGACTATGAAATGATCATTCAATTTATTGACCATAAAGGAAAGGTCAAAAAGGAAATTGAGAAAAAAGGTGCAATGACAGTTATCAAAACAGATTCGGGATTAAAAATCAGCCGAGATTGGGATGGAAGACTGTACCCTTCCGATTACCAATCCTCACTAAAAAGCCGTTCATAAGTTGTTGAATGGCTTTTTTGCATGCAGAAAAAACATTGATTCGCTCACCTCATGTAGTTGTTTTTTACTCATAATCTATTAAAAAAATCATTTTTGCTGTTTACGAGATGCGTTTCCTGGACACAATGTTTGTAGCGAAGAGAAAAAGTGGGGGGAACACATCATGTTCAAAAGTAAAATGATGATTTGTCTTTATATGTTTCTATTATTATGTGGTGCTTTTGCAAACCTTGGAAAAGAGGAGACGGCGGCTGCTTCTGCCAATCAGCCTGTTGTGATTCCAGATGAAGCCATTCGTTTACGCATTTTAGCCAACAGTGACCGGTCGGCAGATCAAGATGTGAAACGAAGTATTCGAGATGAGGTCAATGCCAATATAACGGAGTGGGTGAAAGACCTCACATCCATTGAAGAAGCCAGACGTGTGATTCGTTCAAAGCTTCCAGACATCAATCGTATTGCCAAAGCAAAATTAAAGGAACAACACATTGATCAATCCGTATCGGTCAGCTTTCAAAAAGCCTCATTTCCAACAAAGCTATATGGCAACTTTGTTTATCCTGCTGGGAAATATGAAGCCATTTTGATTACGTTAGGGGAAGGAGACGGAGCCAATTGGTGGTGTGTGTTATTCCCACCGCTCTGCTTTATCGATTTTTCAAACGGAGAAGCGATCGCCTCACCAGAAGGAGATGATAAAGAGCAGGTAGCCGCAGAGCCATCAAATGAATCTGTCAATGAAGTGGTAAAAGAAGAAGAGACGGGTGAAGTGAAATTCTTTCTGTTCGAATGGGTCTCTAGTCTTTTCTCTTAAAAAAGGTCTAAATCTGTTTTTGCCTCATAGAGTTGAAGTAAGAGAACAAAAAGAGGTGAAAGCATGTATTATCAATTAAGAATAGCGACAGAAGAAGATGCCCCGGCCATTAATGCTTTTCTTGAAAAAGGCCAAGCAAAAGGCGGGGTGACGATTGCAGAGCGTACGTCATTTGTGGTCATGGAAGATGCAGACGGTGAGCTTGCAGGCTGTTTAGGTCTTGAACGACTAAATGAACAAGAAGGATTGCTAAGATCACTTGTGATATCAGATAAACTTGGTCAGGGGCATATCGTTTCTCTGTTCCAAAGTGTTCAAACGCTAGGGGGAAAGCAAGGTGTGGACACCTTTTATGTTGTAGCCAATCACTCCTCTTCGCATGATTTTTTAGCGCTGATGGGCTTTACGCCTATAGAGGAAATCCCAGAAAGTGTGTGGGTATCTGAGCATGCAAAAGAGTCGTTGGGAAAAGAGCAGGCGGTTGTGCTGCAAAAAACAGCGAGTTAATCACATAACACCGGACTTATTCACATACTTATCCACTGTAAAACAAGCGTTATCCACAAATTGTGGACAACGCTTGTTTTATTTAGCATCATCTTTTATACTTTCAAAAGGATAATTGAGATATATCAACAGTTTTATCTTTTTTAAAAGGAGTTTGTATGATGTTAAATACAAAAAGGTGGTCTGTGGATTTAAAAAAGGATTTATCCACATACTATCCACAAATTGAACAAGCAGCTCTGTTGTTGCGGCAGAATGAAGTGGTCGCTTTTCCGACAGAAACGGTTTATGGACTAGGGGCAAATGCAAAAGAGACAGAGGCTGTGAAGAAAATTTATGAAGCGAAAGGACGCCCAAGTGATAATCCGTTGATTGTTCACATTGCGGACGTTCAACAGCTTCATGAATTTGCGCAAATAGAAAATGAAAAAGTAACAGCGCTGATGGATGCCTTTTGGCCAGGCGCTCTTACCATTGTTCTACCTTGTAAGCCGGGCACATTATCAAAGCAGGTGACGGCAGGTTTAACGACAGTAGGCGTAAGAATGCCTGATCATCCTGTTGCGCTTGAACTCATCAGAGCAGCTGGTCTACCAATTGCCGCGCCTAGTGCCAACCGTTCGGGAAAACCGTCGCCGACACTTGCGGATCATGTCGCAAGTGATCTTGATGGGAAAATTGCTGGCATTGTCGATGGTGGTTCAACAGGTATTGGCGTGGAGTCAACGGTTGTATCCTGTGTAGACGAGATTCCAGTGATCTTAAGGCCGGGCGGTATTACAAAAGAAGCGTTAGAAGAGGTCGTAGGAACGGTCAACACGGATCCAGGGTTGACGAAAAAGGATGAGGCGCCAGTATCGCCGGGAATGAAATACACACATTATGCACCTGAAGCACAAATGTATATATTTCATGGAAGTGATGAAGACATGCAGCTGCACATTCAGAAGTACCGAGCTGAAGGGCTAAAAGTAGGTGTGCTGACAACAGAAGAAAAGAAGGAATGGTTTGCGGCAGATGTTATCTTTAGCTGTGGATGGAGAGAAAAGCCTGAAACGGTTGCGGCAAACTTATATCGTGTGCTGAGACAATTTGATGAAACGGATGTAGACTTGATCATTTCAGAAGCCTTCTCAGAGCAGGGAGTTGGTTCTGCGATCATGAACCGTCTGCAAAAAGCGGCAGGAGGGCGTACCCTCTCTTCATTCAAATAGTTCTAACCTCTCTTGGACAAACATAGGTTAAAGGAGAATGCGTGTCCAAGGGGGATTTACATGAATGAACTAGCTGGCGAATTGCTGACACTCAGTATCATGGCTTTTGCACTTGGAATGGATGCCTTTTCGGTTGGACTCGGCATGGGGATGATTCAGCTGAGATTCCGCCAGATCCTTTATATTGGACTTGTCATTGGGATATTTCATATGTTTATGCCTCTTTTTGGCATGCTAACAGGTCAGCTTTTATCTGGTTGGCTTGGGCTCCTAGCAACCTATATAGGCGGGGCGCTGCTTTTGGTGCTGGGTCTGCAAATGATCATCGCTTCTATCCGAAAAGAAGATAAGCCATTTATCGCACCTGTTGGGGCCGGTCTCGTTCTTTTTGCAACAAGTGTGAGTTTAGATAGTTTTTCCGTTGGCTTAAGCCTGGGGATTTACGGTTCTCGGGTGTTGATGACCATTTTATTGTTTGGCTTTTTTAGTATGATGCTCACATGGCTTGGATTATTACTCGGTAAACAGGTTCGGTCATGGGTAGGTTCATACAGCGGTGCGCTTGGCGGATTGATTTTACTAGCCTTTGGAATCAAATTATTATTTCCGCTCTAGCCAGTCTCCTTACATAACATGTAGAATGAAATGCTATATAATAGAAGAAAAGGAGGTCGAAAGATGAATATCTTATTTGTTTGTACGGGAAATACCTGCAGAAGTCCGATGGCTCAAGCCCTTTTTTCCTCCATTGCAGATGAAAAAGGCTTACAGGTCACTGTAAAATCAGCGGGCATCTTCGCCTCTGATGCAGGGAAGGCTTCTCCTCAAGCAGTCGAAGCATTATTTGAGAAAAGCATTCCACTGAATCACTCGTCGTCTAAACTAACAGAAGAACTTCTTCATGAAGCAGATTATGTCTTCACCATGACGATTCAGCATAAGCAGTTGATTGTGGAGCAATATGCTCATGTGAAAGACAAGGTCTTCACTCTAAAAGAATTTGCGACAGGATCAGAAGGTGACGTGTCGGATCCATTTGGAGGGAGTCTCTCCATTTATCAGGAGACACGAGATGAACTAGAAACGCTATTGTATCAACTTGCTAAAAAGCTTAAACAGGATCACAAATCCTCATAAATGGACAACCTGTAAAACCGTTGCGCAAACGGTTTTTCTGCTTTTGTTTGCAAATGACTAGGTAGAGGTTAAAATATAACTGTAAATAAAGAATGAATGTAAGACATGACAGATTAACTCACCCTTAGGAGGAATTGCCCGATGAAAGTAGCCATTGCATCCGATCACGGCGGAACGAATATTCGTGAAGAAATCAAACAACTAATGGATGAATTAAAGATTGAATACATTGATATGGGTTGTGAATGTGGATCAGGTTCTGTAGACTACCCTGACTATGCTTTTCCTGTAGCCAATATGGTGGCAAACGGGGAAGTCGATCGAGGCATTTTGATTTGCGGGACAGGTATCGGTATGAGCATTTCAGCAAACAAAGTGAAAGGCATCCGCTGTGCACTGGCGCATGATACATTCAGTGCAAAGGCGACGAGAGAACATAACGATACAAATGTTCTTGCGATGGGAGAACGAGTCATTGGACCAGGATTGGCAAGAGAGATTGCTCACATTTGGCTGACAACGGATTTTACTGCAGGACGTCATGCTGTGCGGATTGGTAAAATCGCTGATTACGAAGAAAAGCACCTGTAAGGAGCGCTTAACATGAACATTAGTCAAGATTGGCTTGAGATGTTAAAAGAGTTTCATCAAACAGTTGAACTGCGAGCCGGCCACATTTTAGTAATTGGCTGCAGTACATCAGAAGTGGCTGGCGAGCACATTGGGACAGCGGGAAGTGAGCAAATTGCTGAAGCTATTTATCAAGAGCTCGATCAACTGAGACGCGAGACAGGAATTGAATTGGCCTTCCAATGCTGCGAGCATTTGAATCGTGCCCTCGTTGTGGAAGAAGAGGTGGCGTACCGGCTTAACTTAGAAATTGTAGCGGCTGTACCTGTCCGTCAGGCGGGTGGTTCTATGGCGGCGCATGCGTATCAGCAAATGGAACACCCTGTGCTGGTTGAATCCATTTCAGCACATGCAGGGATTGATATCGGTGATACATTCATCGGCATGCACTTAAAGCGGGTAGCCGTACCGGTCCGTCTCAGCCGTCATCAATTAGGACAAGCACATGTGACGTTTGCAAAAACTCGTCCAAAGCTGATTGGCGGAGAACGAGCCGTTTATACAAGATCATAGTTCGGATATATTTCTAATATAATGTTGAATGATGAAGACGCTTCACCCTTTGAATATTCGGGTTTTCATAAAAAAGAAGTCGATTTTCCAAAAAAAACTTTTACATTTTACTCAAAAACCGTGTACAATGAGATGGTGAAAACATCGAATGGAAATAGATTGGAGAGGATTTCGCTGATGAAACATTTACCTGAGCAAGACGCACAAGTATTCAAAGCAATTCAACTAGAGCGGAAACGCCAGCAGGACAAAATCGAATTAATTGCATCAGAAAACTTCGTAAGCGAAGCAGTCATGGAAGCACAGGGCTCTGTCTTAACAAACAAATATGCAGAAGGTTACCCTGGTAAACGCTACTATGGCGGCTGTGAACATGTAGACGTTGTAGAAGATATCGCACGTGACCGCGCAAAAGAAATTTTTGGCGCTGAGTATGTGAACGTACAGCCTCACTCAGGAGCTCAAGCGAATATGGCCGTATACTTTACAATCCTTGAGCATGGCGATACAGTGCTAGGCATGAACTTATCACATGGCGGGCATTTAACACATGGAAGCCCTGTAAACTTTAGCGGCGTACAGTACAACTTTGTAGAATACGGTGTAGATAAAGAAACACAACATATCGACTACCAAGATGTACTTGAAAAAGCACGTGAGCATAAGCCGAAACTAATCGTAGCGGGGGCAAGTGCTTACCCACGTCAAATTGATTTCAAAAAGTTCCGTGAAATTGCCGATGAAGTCGGTGCTTACTTTATGGTGGACATGGCTCACATCGCGGGTCTTGTTGCAGCAGGTCTTCATCCAAATCCAGTTCCTTACGCTGATTTTGTGACAACGACAACTCACAAAACATTGCGCGGACCTCGCGGCGGAATGATTCTATGCCGTGAAGAGTTTGGTAAAAAGATCGACAAATCGATCTTCCCTGGTATTCAAGGTGGACCACTCATGCATGTGATCTCTGCAAAAGCTGTTTCTTTCGGTGAAGTATTGAACGGAGATTTCAAAACATATGCACAAAACGTGATTGATAACGCAAAACAACTAGCTGAAACACTTTTATCTGAGGATATTCAGCTTGTATCTGGTGGAACAGATAACCATCTTGTTCTCATCGACTTGCGCTCTCTTGGCATTACAGGAAAAATTGCAGAAAACGTTCTTGATGAAATTGGTATCACGGTGAACAAAAATGCAATTCCATATGATCCAGAGAAACCATTTGTTACAAGTGGTGTACGTGTAGGTACAGCAGCAGTGACAAGCCGTGGCTTCGATCAAGAAGCGATGAAAGAAGTCGGTTCCATTATTGCGCTTGCTCTGAAACATCATGAAGATGAAGCGAAATTAGAAGAGGCGAAAAAGCGTGTATCTGATCTGACAGCTCGTTTCCCTCTATATCAAGAATTAGATTATTAAGATGCAGACCCATTTGCCTATTTTTGGCATGTGGGTTTTTTTTGTAGGATTTGCGAATCATATTGAAAGATGATGTCTTTTTATGTAGAATTGTAGGAAGTGTGCAAAGTTCACCGGAAGATGACAGAAAAGGAGTTGTAGCAAGCAATGGCAAAGGTTTATGTATTTGATCACCCGCTTATTCAGCACAAACTTACATATATTCGTGACGTTCATACAGGAACAAAAGAATTTAGAGAGCTAGTGGATGAAGTCGCAACATTAATGGCATTTGAAATCACAAGAGACTTACCGCTTGAAGAGGTAGATGTAGAAACACCTGTACAAGTCGCTAAATCAAACGTGATCTCAGGTAAAAAACTCGGAGTTGTGCCGATTTTAAGAGCAGGTCTTGGAATGGTAGACGGGATTTTGAAACTCATTCCAGCTGCCAAAGTGGGACATGTCGGTTTATACCGTGATCCGAAGACATTAAAGCCTGTTGAATATTATGTGAAGCTTCCATCTGATGTGGAAGAGCGTGAATTTATCGTAGTAGACCCAATGCTTGCAACGGGCGGATCAGCAGTAGAAGCATTAAACAGCTTGAAAAAACGCGGTGCGAAAAACATCCGCTTCATGTGTCTGATTGCTGCGCCAGAAGGTGTAGAAGAAATGCAAAAGCATCATCCAGATGTTGATATCTACATTGCAGCATTAGATGAGAAGTTAAACGAAAAAGGTTACATCATCCCAGGTCTTGGTGATGCTGGTGACCGTATGTATGGAACAAAATAAGAATGATTATGAAAAGCCCACATGCAAACGTGCATGTGGGCTTTTTTTGAAAAATATGACAAACGGTTGATATCGTTCTTAGAAAAATCAATGTATACTGAACATTAGCAGTTTTTTTGAATGAATGTCACAACTCTCCTAAAGTTTGATGAAATTGTGAACATTTTGTGTGCTCTCTCATTATAGAAAAGTTTTTTAACTTTCAACGGATTGACACATCATAGACGCTATTGTATGCTAAACGAGGGTATTATGGTAAGGTTTTCATAGCCTATAGCACTCTACTAATCCTCATTGTGAACCCTTTAATAATCAGGGTTTGTATCAGCGAATGAAGCAGAATCCCATAGATCTAAAGATTTCAAGTCTGATTGCACAATTAGACCGATGGGTGATTGATTTTTTTCAAATAGGACGGCTTATCATAAGCGTCTTCTACGCAGTTTTCATCACCATTTATCACCTTTTTTACAATATTTTTCATCGGGAGTCAGATGAATGAACGATCCAAACGTCATTTTCCGCAGACAGAGTAAATATATGTTCTATTTATTGGCAATTTTTGTGTTTGGCTATGCCATGCCTGGTTTTAAACCACTGTTTCTTGGTTTCATTATCGGCACAATTTTTGCTTTCTTTAATTTATTCCTGCTTATTCGGAGAATGCATGCTTTTGATCGAGCAGTTAAAAAAGGAAAATCTATTCGTTCAATGGGAAGTACAGCCAGGTGGGCCAACGCAATTCTCGCAGTAGCGATTGCTTGGCGTTACCCTAACGAAGTTCATCTGGCAGGTGTTGTTATAGGATTAATGACAATATATCCTGTCATTATGATAGATTCCTTCATTCAACTTAAACGTTCTACTATGGAAGAGAGGTGAATACTCTTTGGGTCACAGTTCAAAAACTACAGAATTTTTAGGGTTAACGTTCAACTTATCCAATGTTCTCATGATTACGATTGCTAGTATCATCGTTCTTCTCATAGCGGTGCTGACTACTCGTGTTCTGGCTATTCGTCCGACAAAGGCGCAGAACTTCATGGAATGGATTGTTGATTTTGTTCGAAATATCATAGGTAGTTCGATGGACATGAAAACAGGAGCCCCATTTCTAGCGCTTGGCGTTACATTACTCATGTACATATTTGTTTCAAACATGCTTGGACTGCCATTCTCGATTACGGTCGATCACAACTTATGGTGGAAATCACCAACTGCTGATCCTGCAATCACAATGACACTAGCGGTTATGGTCATGGGATTGACACACTACTATGGTGTTAAAGCAAAAGGAGTCAAGGAATATACAAAAGACTACTTTAGACCAATCCCACTCTTAGTACCGCTGAAAATTATTGAAGAATTTGCAAACACATTAACACTTGGTTTGCGTCTTTATGGAAATATTTTCGCTGGAGAGATTCTTCTTGGTTTACTTGCAGGACTTGCGACTAATTTCTATTCGCAAAACCTTGCACTAGGTATCATTGGTACATTAGGTGCCATCGTGCCGATGATTGTATGGCAGGCATTCAGTTTGTTTGTCGGAACCATCCAGGCATTTATCTTCACCATGCTGACAATGGTGTATATCTCCCATAAAGTCAGCGACGAACACTAAAAAATTGAGAGTCCAAAATGGACGTTATTTTAAAGGAGGAGCTTTTTAATGAATTTAATAGCAGCAGCAATTGCAATCGGTTTAGGAGCACTAGGAGCAGGTATTGGTAACGGTCTAATCGTATCTAAAACAGTTGAAGGAATCGCTCGTCAGCCAGAGGCTGGTAGAGAACTAAGAACACTTATGTTCATCGGGGTAGCTTTAGTTGAGGCACTTCCAATTATCGCTGTCGTTATCGCATTCTTGGCATTCTTTGGTTAATATGTGAGAAGCGTTCTAATATGAATTTTAATGGCGAAGATCAGATTAGTTCGAAACTTCGCCATTCCTTTATGTTTTGTTTCTTAACATATTATTTAAAGAAGGGAGTTGCCGTACTAAATGTCTCAGTTACCAGTAGTTTTAGGAGCAGGTCTAAACACCGGAGATATCATATTCCAGCTGATCGCTATGCTCATCCTGCTTGCACTTTTAAAGAAATTTGCGCTTAAGCCTTTATTAGGGATTATGAAACAGCGTGAAGATTATATAGGAAATGAAATTTCAAGTGCTGAAGAAAAGCACGTTCAAGCTGAAAAGCTTCTTGAAGAACAACGTGTCTTATTAAAAGAAGCACGCGAAGAATCACATACACTCATCGAAAATGCGAAAAAGATTGGTGAGAAACAAAAAGAAGATATCATTCAAGCAGCGCGTCAAGAATCAGAGCGCTTGAAAGAGTCTGCTAGAACTGAAATCGTGAAAGAAAAAGAACAAGCTGTGGCTGCACTGCGTGAGCAAGTTGCATCACTATCTGTATTAATTGCTTCTAAAGTGATTGAAAAAGAACTTGATGAGCAAGCACAAGAGAAATTGATTCAAGAGTATCTTAAAGAGGCAGGCGAAAGCCGATGAGCGTGACTATTGTCTCTAAGCGTTACGCTTCTGCTCTTTTTGACATCGTTCTTGCTTCTTCGGCAGTAGACGAAACTGAAAAAGAGCTGAATGAGATCAAAAAAGTTCTGAAGGCTGACCAAGAATTAAATGACTTTCTTGTTCATCCGAAGATTACGGCAGACAAAAAGAAACATCTGATTGCAGAAGCTTTCAAAGGTGTTTCGACATATGTTTTGCACACAATGTATTTACTGATTGACCGCGGGCGCACGAATATTTTTCCTGAAATGGCGTCTGAGTTTGTGAAACTTGCAAACCGTACGAAACAAATAGATGATGCGATCGTGTATTCAGTGAAACCGCTCAGCGGAGCTGAAATTCAATCTTTATCTGAAGTATTTGCCAAAAAAGCCGGAGTCACATCACTGCGTGTAGAAAACGTGATTGACAAGGATCTAATAGGCGGAGTGAAAATCCGTATCGGAAACCGCATTTATGACGGCAGTGTCAGCGGAAAGCTTTCCCGCATTGAACGTCAGCTTGCAGGCGAAAATCGTTAGAAGGGGTGAAACCTTAGTGAGTATCAAAGCTGAAGAGATTAGCGCGCTGATAAAGCAGCAAATCCAAAACTATCAATCTGAAATTGAAGTAAAAGATGTCGGTACAGTCATTCAAGTAGGGGACGGTATCGCGCGTGTACATGGCCTTGACAACATTATGGCAGGAGAGCTTGTTGAGTTCTCTAACGGTGTAATGGGTATGGCTCAAAACCTTGAGGAGTCTAACGTAGGTATCGTAATCTTAGGACCTTACAAAGATATCCGTGAAGGTGACGACGTAAAACGTACAGGTCGTATCATGGAGGTTCCAGTAGGAGAAGAGTTAATCGGACGTATTGTGAACCCACTTGGTCAGCCTGTTGATGGACTAGGTCCAATTTTAACAAGCAAAACACGTCCAATCGAAAGTGAAGCACCAGGCGTTATGGATCGTAAATCGGTACATGAGCCGCTTCAAACGGGAATTAAAGCAATTGATGCCTTGATTCCAATCGGACGCGGACAGCGTGAATTGATCATTGGGGACCGTCAAACAGGTAAAACATCTGTTGCAATCGATACGATCCTGAACCAAAAAGATCAAGACATGATCTGTATCTATGTAGCGATCGGACAAAAAGAATCAACTGTTCGTGGTGTTGTTGAAACACTTCGTAAGCATGGTGCGCTTGACTACACAATCGTTGTCACAGCTTCTGCATCACAGCCAGCTCCACTTCTTTACCTTGCTCCTTATGCAGGTGTAACGATGGGTGAGGAATTCATGTATAACGGCAAGCATGTGCTTGTTGTGTATGATGACCTTTCTAAACAAGCGGCAGCTTACCGTGAGCTTTCATTATTGCTTCGTCGTCCTCCAGGTCGTGAAGCATTCCCTGGTGATGTTTTCTATCTTCACTCTCGTTTATTAGAGCGTGCAGCGAAGCTTAGTGATGAAAAGGGTGGCGGTTCTATCACAGCATTGCCTTTCGTAGAAACGCAAGCTGGTGATATCTCTGCATATATCCCAACAAACGTTATCTCAATCACAGATGGACAGATCTTCTTACAATCTGACCTCTTCTTCTCAGGCGTACGTCCAGCGGTAAACGCAGGATTGTCTGTATCTCGTGTAGGTGGTTCTGCACAAATCAAAGCGATGAAAAAGGTAGCAGGTACACTTCGTCTGGATCTTGCTTCTTATCGTGAGCTTGAAGCATTCGCTCAGTTTGGATCTGATCTAGACCAAGCGACTCAAGCCAAATTAAACCGTGGTGCTAGAACAGTTGAAGTCTTAAAACAAGACTTGAACAAACCGCTGAAAGTTGAAAAACAAGTAGCGATTCTTTATGCACTGACAAGAGGATACTTAGATGATGTAGCGATTGCTGATGTCAAACGCTTTGAAGCTGAGTTATTCATGTACATTGAAGAAAACCATAAAGACTTGTTTGACACAATCTCTCAAACAGGAAACATGCCTGCTGATGAAGAGTGGAAAGCAGCGATCGAAGGCTTTAAACGTACGTTTGCACCAAGCAACTAATTAGTAATCTTTCCGAGAGAAAAAGATTCTCTTTTTCTCTCTTTTCACGTAAATGAACACGGATTCCTGAAAAAAGGTGGTGAAATCTTTGGCCTCATTACGCGATATTAAGTCAAGGATCACGTCAACAAAAAAATCGAGTCAGATCACAAAAGCGATGCAAATGGTATCAGCTGCGAAACTGAATCGTGCTGAAAATAATGCGAAGTCCTTTGTTCCTTACATGGAGAAAATCCAAGAAGTCGTTGCGGCAATTGCAACTGGAACAAGTGCTAAGCACCCAATGCTTCTTTCAAGACCTGTTAAGAAAACAGGGTATCTCGTCATTACATCTGATCGAGGACTTGCAGGACCTTTTAACAGCTCGATTTTACGTGCCGCTTACCAAGCCATTCAATCTCGTCATCAATCTGCTGATGAATATGCGGTGATTGTGATTGGTAAAATCGGACGCGACTTCTTCAAAAAGCGTGGTATTCCAGTTATTTCTGAAGTAACAGGGCTTGGAGACGAAGTAGCGTTTGCTGATATTAAAGAATTAGCAAGCAGTACAGTGCAAATGTTCTCTGATGAAGCGTTTGATGAGCTTTACATGTTCTATAACCATTTCGTCAGTGCCATTTCACAAGAAGTAACAGAGAAAAAATTATTGCCGCTAACGGACCTTTCGGCCGCAGCGACACCAAATAAACGTTCCGCATCTTATGAGTTTGAGCCTTCTGAAGAAGAAATTCTTGAAGTTCTCCTTCCTCAATATGCAGAGAGTTTGATTTTCGGTGCGCTTCTTGACAGCAAAGCAAGTGAACATGCTGCAAGGATGACAGCAATGAAGAGTGCAACAGACAACGCAAAAGAATTGATCGACAGCCTGACACTCTCTTACAACCGTGCTCGTCAAGCAGCGATTACACAAGAGATTACAGAAATTGTCGGCGGAGCAGCTGCCTTAGAATAGAAATAATTGTCAGGAGGGAATGCAATGAAAACAGGACGCATCAGTCAGATCATGGGACCAGTCGTAGACGTTCGTTTTGAAGACGGTCACTTGCCTGAGATTTATAATGCGATCAAAGTTTCGCATAAAGCGGAAAGCGAAAGTGAAGTTGATATCGACTTAACTTTAGAAGTAGCACTACATTTAGGTGATGATACAGTGAGAACCATCGCAATGGCATCAACAGACGGTGTGAAGCGCGGTATGGAAGCTGTAGACCTTGGAAAACCAATTTCAGTACCAGTTGGTAACGTAACACTTGGACGTGTATTCAACGTACTGGGAGATAACATTGACTTAGATGAGCCACTTGGTGTGGAAGCGCAAAGAGACCCAATCCACAGACAAGCGCCTTCTTTCGATCAACTTTCTACAGAAGTTGAAATTCTTGAAACAGGTATCAAAGTTGTTGACCTTCTTGCTCCTTACATCAAAGGTGGAAAGATCGGTCTATTCGGTGGAGCCGGTGTTGGTAAAACCGTTCTGATTCAAGAATTGATCAACAACATCGCACAAGAACACGGCGGTATTTCTGTATTCGCTGGTGTTGGAGAGCGTACACGTGAAGGAAATGACCTTTACTACGAAATGAAAGATTCTGGCGTTATCGAAAAAACAGCGATGGTCTTCGGCCAAATGAACGAGCCACCAGGTGCGCGTATGCGTGTAGCTCTAACTGGTTTGACAATGGCAGAGCATTTCCGTGATGAACAAGGTCAAGACGTATTGTTCTTCATCGATAACATCTATCGCTTTACACAAGCAGGTTCTGAAGTATCAGCCCTACTTGGACGTATGCCTTCAGCGGTAGGTTATCAGCCAACTCTTGCAACAGAAATGGGTCAACTTCAAGAGCGTATCACGTCTACAAACGTAGGATCGGTTACATCGATTCAAGCGATCTATGTACCTGCGGATGACTATACAGATCCAGCTCCAGCTACAACGTTCGCTCACCTTGATGCAACGACAAACCTTGAGCGTAAGTTGACAGAGATGGGGATTTACCCAGCGGTAGATCCACTTGCTTCAACATCTCGTGCCCTTGCACCTGAGATTGTTGGCGAAGAGCATTATGCGATCGCGCGTGAAGTTCAGCAAACATTGCAGCGTTATAAAGAATTGCAAGATATCATTGCCATTTTAGGTATGGATGAATTATCTGAGGACGATAAGCTTGTGGTACACAGAGCTCGTCGTGTTCAATTCTTCCTATCTCAAAACTTCCACGTAGCAGAACAGTTCACTGGCCAAAAAGGTTCTTATGTGCCATTGCAAGAAACTGTTAAAGGCTTCAAGGAAATCTTATCTGGTAAATACGATCACCTTCCAGAAGATGCATTCCGCTTAGTCGGCCGCATTGAAGAAGTGGTTGAAAAAGCCAAAGAGATGGGTGTAGAGGCCTAATCTGGTCCTTAGGAGGGTAAAAGCATGAAGACCGTTCAAGTCAATATCGTTACTCCCGACGGCCCAGTGTATGAAGCGGATGTGGAAATGGTCAGTGTAAGAGCAGAAAGCGGTGAGCTTGGGATTTTAGCTGGCCACGTTCCAATGGTTGCTCCGCTAAAAATCGGTGCAGTTCGCTTAAAACATAGTGGATCAACTGAATTGGTTGCAGTAAGCGGTGGATTTGTTGAAGTTCGCCCCGAAAAAGTAACCATTCTTGCTCAGGCTGCTGAAACATCAGACAAAGTTGATGTCGATCGTGCAAAATCAGCGAAACAGCGTGCTGAAGAGCATTTGAACCACCCGAATGAAAGTGATGTACGCAGGGCGGAACTCGCATTAAAACGGGCATTAAACCGTTTAAATGTAGCAGGGAAATAAAACAGAAAATCCTTCTTATCACTGTGATAAGAAGGATTTTTTTTAGGATGACATGAGAGATTGATACATCGACACATAAGGATGAGATGCTTGCTTTTCTAGATATAACTGCTCGCAAAATTGGGTACTGCAATGCCATGTTTTATTATTTCTGCGTAAGCCAAGCGTATATTGGTGCGAAGAGTCCATATAAGGCCGCACGACCCAGTCAGCATCTGAATGATGACGGATGATAACCTCTCCTAAATACACACTCATCATCGCTTCTAATGCATCTATTGGCATTTTCCACTCAGCAAAAAGCTGCTGACGGAAGGCATCGAAGTATAATGACTCTAACTGATAAAGGCTTTCCTCTGAGTAATCCAAAGAAATGTTATGAAAATGACACAATTGTGCTAATTCTTCTAGCTGTGTCTGTCTATAATCAAAGTAGAAAGCAATGGCTTCCCATTCATGTTCAAATGAGGGAACCAGTTCTCCGTACAAATCAACAAAGTCAGGAAAAGAATCTTTCAAATATGATCAGCTCCTTCCACCGCAGTATATCATCTCCTTCGCATCAGAATAAGAGGGGATTCACTCTAAATGTAGCTCTTTTTTCCAAATGATTCATCTTTCCGATTTTGGAGGATATAATGAAAGGGAGTTTTCCTTTACAGAAATCAATAAAAGGAGGATTCAAGTGTATGGAAGACGTAGGACAACAAGCAATTGTCAGTATTGTGATCCACCTATTTTTTATCGCCATTACGTGGTGGGCATTGCTTGCGGTGAATATCGATCCACTGATTAAAAAAGGAAAAATTATTCAAGCTAGATTGCTCATGATGCTGCTCACGATTGCTATTGCATCGGCAGTCAGCAATTTCTTCCTTGATTATTTAAATTTCTCCAGACAAATCCCTTATATGTTTTAACATAAAAGGTTTGGTCACTGCCTTCTGCGGGAACGTAAAAAGAAGTGTCAAAAATATGGCCTTTGATGACTTTTCCACGTATGCATTGATCTCCTTGCGGCAACACTTGTAGCAAGGGGGAATGACAAGTGAGAAAGTATTTAAAAGGTTGGCCATTATTTGCATTTATTCTTTTTTTTGTTCTGATGATTCAAGGTGTTCGGGCAGAAGAAACATCGACGCTCGCCCAAATAGCAGAAGGTATGAAAAACCAGCAAATCGAAGTAAGTGGATGGACGCTTCATGCCAAAACAAATATAAACATTTCATCCGAACAATTTTCAAAAAAAGTGAAACGTTTGAAAGACGAACTACGACAGTATGAGTGGACCGAAAAAAAAGAGAAACATGTCACCAAAGTCACAGGAATTTACAAAGATGAAAAAAATGATACATTATCGAAAATTTTACTCGTGAAGACCGACACAAAATCAAACCAAAAGTCGTATTTATTATATGAGCAAAAAGGTGCTCGCCCACTGAATACCTGGGAGCATACATATGATCAGTTCGTACGTCATGCAAAAAGCATATTACAAGAAAAATTTGTGATTTTTACTTGTCTCGATGGTCATGTAAATGGTATGATGGATGTTGTTTTGCAAAAAAAAGCTGAAATGATAGCAAATGAATTTCAAGCAAAACCAGTTGAGTATCTCGTTGAGTCTAATTTTGTGTCGCTTTCCGCTTACACAGAGAAGTGGGAACAGTTCATTATGACTTCAAATGATAAAATGAATGTTCAAATTGCCATCAGAAGTTCGGAAATGAACGAAAATCATACGATTACGGTTGGCACACCAATCGTAACGACTGAATATTAATATAGAGAATTTGGGACGCGGAGGGGAAGACCTTGGAAAAAATCATCGTCCGCGGCGGTCAAAAGTTAAACGGCACAGTTAAAGTAGAAGGCGCAAAAAATGCCGTTTTACCAGTTATCGCTGCATCTTTGTTAGCAAGTACAGAAAAAAGCGTAATTTGTGATGTACCTACGCTCTCCGATGTATATACAATCAATGAAGTGTTACGTCATTTAGGAGCAGAAGTACATTTTGAAAATAACGAAGTATCAGTAGATGCATCTCATGCACTAGAAACTGAGGCTCCGTTTGAGTATGTCCGTAAAATGAGAGCATCTGTGCTCGTCATGGGACCACTTTTAGCTAGAACAGGTCATGCAAGAGTTGCATTACCTGGTGGTTGTGCGATTGGTTCAAGACCAATTGATCAGCATTTAAAAGGCTTTGAAGCAATGGGAGCTAAAATTCAAGTAGGTAATGGTTTCATCGAGGCTGAAGTAAATGGCCGTTTAAAAGGTGCAAAAATCTATTTGGATTTCCCAAGTGTAGGGGCAACTGAAAACATCATCATGGCAGCAGCATTGGCTGAAGGAACGACGATTTTAGAAAACGTAGCAAAAGAACCTGAAATTGTTGATTTGGCAAACTATATCAATGCCATGGGCGGTAAGGTTCGCGGTGCTGGAACTGGTACAATCAAAATCGAAGGTGTAGAAACACTTCACGGTGCAAAACACAACATCATCCCTGACCGAATTGAAGCTGGTACGTTTATGGTGGCAGCAGCCATTACTGAAGGAAATGTTCTTGTAAAAGGCGCTGTGCCTGAGCACATGACTTCACTTGTGGCGAAAATGGAAGAAATGGGTATTCAGATCATTGAAGAAGAAGAAGGTTTAAGAGTCATTGGACCATCTGAGCTCAAGCCAATCGATCTAAAAACAATGCCGCATCCTGGTTTCCCAACGGATATGCAATCTCAGATGATGGCGCTATTGCTTCGTGCGAACGGAACAAGCATGATCACAGAAACTGTGTTTGAAAATCGTTTTATGCATGCTGAAGAATTCCGCCGCATGAATGGCGATATTAAAATTGAGGGTCGCTCTGTGATAATCAATGGACCTGTTCAACTTCAAGGTGCTGAAGTGGCAGCGACTGATTTAAGAGCAGGAGCAGCACTTGTACTTGCTGGATTAGTGGCAGAAGGTCATACACGTGTCACTGAATTGAAGCATATTGACCGTGGATATGTGAACTTCCACCAAAAACTAGCAGCAATCGGTGCAGACATTGAAAGAGTAAATGATGAATCAGCAGATGTGACACAAGAACAAGTTGTATCAGATCTAAACGCATAATCATAAAAGAAATCAGTGTGTCCATTTGGGCATGCTGATTTTTTTTAGAATCATAGACTGGTTGCATTTTCAAAAGCTTATCATTAGTGTATCCAATCGTTTTAAATTTTATTCATAAAGACGAACAGTAAATCAAATGAAGAAGAGCACAAACATATCAGCAAAAGACTTGTCCAATGAATGAAAGAAGCTGTCATATTAGCTTGTCCTTGCCCATAGGATAAAAGAGATTCAATGACAAATGGGGGCAGCCAATATGAAACCAATGATATGGACAATCGCAGGAATTTGCATCATCATTTTAATGATTCCAACCTTACTCGTGTTGCCAACGTTCCAAGGAAAACCAGCAGCCAGCCAACACGTAGCAGCAGAACCATCAGTTAAAAAAGAAGTGAAAGGTTCAGTCAAATTGAAACAATCACCCGTCTCCATTCCCGTCTACCGTTCAGCGCATCAGCAGGTAGAAAACATCCCCTTAGAAGAGTATGTGATCGGTGTCGTCGCTTCTGAAATGCCAGCCGATTTTGAAATTGAGGCGCTCAAGGCACAGGCACTCGCCGCTAGAACGTATATCGTCAGACAAATGATCATTGATAAAACCGTCAAATCTCCACAAGGTTCTCTTGTAGATGACACTCAAATGTTCCAAGTGTACAAAAATAAACAGGAACTGAAGAAAATTTGGGGAAAAGCGTACAATTGGAAATTAAAAAAGGTCACAGAAGCTGTCGCCAGTACACAAGGGAAAGTACTGACGTATGACGAAAAACCAATTGATGCTTCCTTCTTTTCAACAAGTAATGGGAAAACCGAAAATGCAGAAGCTTATTGGAAAAATGAAATCCCTTATTTGAAAAGCGTCTCAAGTAAATGGGACGAAAAATCACCCAAATTCCAAAACAAGAAAACCATCACAGTGAGCGAATTTCAGCAAAAACTGGGTGTGACCCTTGGCCAGCAGCAGGTGGGAGAAATTGTAGAACGTACACCAGGCAATCAAGTAGCCAAAGCCGTCATTAACGGAAAAACATTGTCGGGTAGAGACATTCGCGAATCACTAGGATTGCACTCTGCGGACTTTACATGGGAACGAAAGGGTCAGCAAATCGTGATTACGACAAAAGGGTATGGCCATGGTGTGGGCATGAGTCAGTATGGTGCACATTATATGGCACAGTCAGGTAAAAAAGTAGAGGCGATCGTGAAACATTATTATCAAGGGATAAAAATTGAATCAGCTGATCGCTTTCTGAACACATATATGGCTAAGAAATAAAAGCAAAGGTGCCTCAAAATGGGGGCATCTTTTTTTATGTGTGAAGAGGTTTGAACAGAATGTGACAAATTGCGACTTAAGACGCACCTCAGGAAATCTTAAACATTTACATCCCGACAAGAACCGATGGCCGATACAAAGCCCCTCGAAAGAATGAGAAAACGAGGGTGACAAAAGAGTCGTTAGGTGAATATATCTAGACATCTGACAGAATTTTAGTGATTTTGATGAAAGAGAAAAAGGGATCGAGTCCTATACCATTCCAAGACAGAATATTTTACGATTAAGATGTTTCAATCAAATACATAAGGAGGAAGGAAAAGCATGTTGAAAAAAGTATTTACACTCGTAACCTTAGCTGTATTGACATTATCAATGTCAATCTCTTCACCAGTATTTGCAGAAGCAGCATCAGCCAAAAAACATAAGAAAGATGTAAGAGTGACCATCTTACTTGATGCAAGTGGAAGTATGGCAAGAAAAGTGGATGGAGAGCGCAAATTCGATTTAGCAAAACAAGAGGTATTTAAATTTGCTCAGTCTCTTCCGAAAGATGCTAAAATCCGTATGAGTTTGTTTGGGTCTGAAGGGAACAACAAAAACTCAGGTAAAGCTCAATCATGTGAAGTCATTAGAGGCGTTTATGGCGTTCAGCCTTATGAAAAGGATAGTTTCGAAAACTCTCTAAACGGTCTTGGACCAAATGGCTGGACACCGATTGCACGTGCTCTTGAAAGTGCAAAGCAAGCAGATAAGCAGCTTCATAAAGGAACAAAACACATTGTGTACTTAATTACTGATGGTGAAGAAACTTGTGGTGGAGATCCAGTGAAAGTAGCGAAAGAGCTTCATAACTCAAAGGGATCTACTGTAGTCAATGTGATTGGATTAGACTTTAACGATGGCTATGAAGGTCAATTGAAGCAAGTAGCTAAAGCTGGTAAAGGTCATTACTACCAAGCAAGCACAGGGAAAGAAATGGGTTCTATCCTTACAGCAGAATCATTAAAACTACACGAATAACTTGCTGAAGAAAAGGGAAACGATTGATTGATGCTTTCGTTTCTCTTTTTCTGTACAAATGAAAAAAAGGGAGATTTTTTAATGAAAAGAAATATTATATTAACCATTTTAGCGAGTCTTGTTCTGCTTCTTTCTTCACCAGCTCATGCTGTAACGAAAAAGGAGCCTGCTCATGTGGTGATTTTACTTGATTTAAGCGGAAGCATGGCACAATCAGTTGAAGGCGAAAAGAAAATTGATATCGCAAAACGCTCGATCCAAAGTTTCGCAAGTATTTTATCAGAAGATACACAAGTCTTGCTTCGTGTTTTTGGTCATGAAGGAACGAATAAAAATGCAGGAAAAGCCGTTTCTTGTGCAAGTTCCGAAGCAGTTTATGGATTTGGAACATATGAGCAAGCAGCCTTTCAACAAGCGCTGAATGTGTATGGTCCAACAGGCTGGACACCACTTGCCAAAGCATTAACTGATACGAAACAAGATTTTGAAGATCACCAAGCTGAAGGGAAAAATATTGTATATGTTGTCAGCGATGGTGAGGAAACATGTGGCGGAAGCCCATCACAAGCAGCGAAGCAATTACATGAAGAAGGTATTGACACAATCGTCAACATCATTGGCTTCGATGTAAATGAAAAAGAAGCAAAAAGTCTAAAATCTGTTGCCAAAGCTGGTGGTGGACAATATCAACCAGCAGCAAATGCAGAAGAATTGAATCATATTCTTCAAAAAGAAGCGAACTCTTTTGGTCAATAAGATGTGAATAGACAGCTGGGGAGAAACCCCCAGCTGTTTTTTCATAAAGGATCAATTTAAAGTCGTTTCTAATTCATCAATCCGTTTCTCCACGTAGTGCTGATCTTTTCTTGCATGAAAGGTTTCGGCTTTTTCTAATATCGCGGTGGTATTGTATTCTGGAATCTGGGAATAGCTTTCGTAAACTCCTTTTGGTATTAACACGTTTCCTTCAGGCCAATAAACTGCAATATTTCCACGTTTCAGCTCTCCGAATTGAGCAACTCCTTGGTAGGATCCATATTGATTGAAAAGGACAACAGGATCGCCTTCTTGGACGTAAAGCTCTTTCGCATCTTCTTCATTCATCAAGATAGAATGCCGCTTTCCGCCATTAAAGGCATCCTTTTCACTGTAAATCATAGAGTTGAATTGCTTGCCTCGTCTTGTCGTGATATTGAAATGCCCCTCAGTTTTTCGATATTGGGGAAGCTGTGCTGGGAGCAGGTGTCCTTTTCCATCCGGTGTTGGACACACCCCATCTTCGCAAAGCCATGCGCCACCCCATTGAAAGACATCCCCTTTATGACACAAATGCTGGATCCCATCATAGTTCCGATTTGCGATGGCAATCTCACGACGAATGTCTTCAGCATGGTCAAAATGAATCAGCTTCGCATCTTCTGGACGAACCCTTTTTGCTAGGTCAATATAAATGTCCCATTCAGCTCTAGCTTCTTCAATGCGTGGCCCTTCAATTTCCGGACTGAAATACACCATGCGTTCCGTACTGGTTGATGTACCGCCGCCTGGCTGTTCATATCTTGTCATTGCAGGCAGAACAATCACAGTCTCTTCTGCTTCTACCAGTGTAGAGGTGTTCAAAATAATATCCTGATGGACACGAAGTTCAAGCTCGGATAGTGCTTTTTCAATCGCTTCAGGATTTGGCATCGTTTCTAAAAAGTTTCCACCGCTAGTAAACAGCATCTTCAGCTTTTGCGGGTGTTCTTTTGGAAGAGCCATTTTTTCAAATGATTGCCCAATCGTGTCACCATGCCATTTTGGAATATCAAATCCCCATATCTTCTCGATTCTTTTAATATTCTCTTCATCAAAATCACTGCCGGGCAATACGAATGGATCGGCACCCATTTCGCCTGAACCTTGGACACCGCTATGGCCACGAATAGGCATAACGCCACAATGTTTTCTGCCAATAAATCCGCGTAACATGGCAAGGTTTGCGACTTGTGATATATTATCAGTTGCAAAGCGATGCTGAGTGAGACCCATACTCCAAATAAACACGCCTGAATTGGCATTGGAAAGAAGTACAGCGAATTCCTTCATTCTTTCTTTAGATAAGCCTGACGATGCTTCGAGATCCGACCATTTTAACTGAGTGACATGCTGCTTTACATCTTTTATGCCGGTTGTATGCGCTTGGATAAATTCATGGTCAAGAGCGGAATGAGGCGCTTGCTCTTCCATTTCAAACCAATGTTTGATGACACCATTCATAAACGCAATATCGCCGCCTATATTGACTTGATAAAAATCATCCGCTATTTTTGTGCCGAATAAAGCACTTTCTGGGATAGAAGGGACCCAATATTTTTCCATTGCAGGCTCTTTATATGGATTGATGACAATGATCTTGGTTCCTTTCTTTTTAGCGGCGTACATATATTTAGTGGAAACCGGCTGGTTGTTTGCTGCAACAGAGCCCCAAAAAATCAATACATCTGTTCCAATCCAATCACTGTAATTACAGCTGGATGCACCTATACCAAGGGAGCGTTTAAGAGCGGTTTTGCTTGGTGAATGGCAAATACGAGAAGCATTATCGATATGATTTGTTCCAATATATCGCGCAGCTTTCGCCGCAGTATAGTACACTTCATTCGTAATCCCTCTAGCTGTTAAATAGAAAGCAAGCTGACGTTTATCAATCGATTTGATTTTAGCGGCGATTTGATCTAATGCACCATCCCAAGAAATGCGTGTAAAGGCATTCTCACCTTTTTTTCGAATCAGGGGATAAGGAATACGCCCAAGTTTTCGAAGAGACGTGCTATCCATTTGTTTGAGCCGCTCAATATCTTCGAACCATTTTGGATCAATAGCTGGCATTGTGTTAAGCCGTAGCACATTCAGTCTTGTTGTGCATATATGGGGTCCTGCTAGTGTTTGATCGTATAAACCTGATACACCAAGAGCACAGCCGTCACAAACGCCCTGAGTCAATATACGGTACGCATAGGGGAGGTTATCTTTGTTCTCCCATGCCACTTTCATTGTGTCTCGAATGTGTTTCGGTTTTACTTTTCCAAGCCCCATAGGAGCAAAAGAGGCCCATAGCTTTGGTGAGGGTTTTTTGTTGAGTTTAATAGGCCCCTTGTGTTTTGTTTTTCCCATGATATCGTCACCCTCCTATTACTTTGTAAAGCGTTTTCATATCTAAAAATTACCTGTAGATTGTCATTCTGTCAAATTCATATTAAGAGCGGACCGTGACAGAAGAAGGAGCAGTAAGATTTGATTCACGAAGTTGTTTAATATCCTTCCGAATGAGAAGAGATATGATAAACGCAATGAAAAATAGGCCAGAGAAGACCATGAGACTTTGTGTGTAATTGCCTGTAATGTCACGAATAAAGGAGGAAAATAAAGGTCCTGCTAAACCAGCAGCGGCCCAAGCGGTGAGAATATAACCGTGTATGGCACCTAGCTGCTTCGTACCAAATAAATCTCCGATATAGGCTGGAATTGAAGCAAACCCTCCTCCGTAGCACGTATAAATGATCGCCATCACGATTGAAAAGATGAGCGGATCTTTTAAGTAGGGAAGTAAGGGAAAAGCAATGAGCTGTATAGTAAAGAAAATCGTATACGTATTTGGCCTTCCAATATAATCAGAGAAAGATGCCCATCCGATCCGTCCTAGCCCATTAAAGGCACCTAAAATTCCAACAAGAGTAGCTGCTGCACCGGCCGTGAAACCAACACTTTCTTGAGCAAGCGGTGATGCTACAGAAATAATGGCAATTCCGCATGTGATATTAATAAAGAGCATGACCCACAAATAATAAAAACGCCGTGTTTTAATGGCTTCATTTGCTGTGAGCTGTGATAAATCTTGAGGAATTTTCCTTTGGCTTGTTTTTAGCACGTTAAATTGTTTGACATCATCAGGTGTTGGTGGTGATAAATAAAGAGATGAAACGACCATGATGATAAAATAAGAGATTCCGAGAATATAGAAGGTATTTGTAATATCAACTTTTTCAATGAGAAATTGAATAATGGGACTGCAAATAAGAGAAGCAAATCCAAAACCCATAATGGCTAAACCCGTTGCGAGTCCTCTTCGATCTGGAAACCATTTGACTAATGTTGAAACTGGTGCAATATAGCCTACACCTAATCCGATTCCAGCGAGTACACCATAAAATAAATAGAGGAGAGGTAATGAAGACATGTGAACAGCAAACCCTGATCCAGTCATCCCAATGCCGAAGAAAATAGCTGAGAAGAGCCCTGATGCCCTCGGCCCATACTTTTCAACGAAATGCCCCATAAAGGCAGCCGATAAACCTAAAAATAAAATAGCGATGCTAAATGTCAGGCTTATTTCTGTTAATGACCATTGAAAGGTTTGATGTAAAGGATTCGTAAAAACACTCCATGCATAAACAGATCCGATAGATAAATGAATCCCCACAGCACTTGTAGCGATCAGCCAACGGTTTTTTGTTTTGTTCATTGTGTTCCCTCCATATAAAGCAAACAAAAAGTTTGATAAGATAGAAATATGTTACATTTTTATGACTTTTTAAAATAATATCACAATTCGTCTGGTTCATATAACTAAATTTGTGTTGAAAGGAAGATCAGATCATGAATCCTTCTGTTAAAACGAAACGACGCATACACCAATATCGCAGTGGTCAAATGACATGTAAAACAGATGAAGTTGTAGAAGAATTCCCTTTAACCGTGCTGGTGAATGGTGAAGAGTTTGTCACACTCGTTTGTTCACCGGATCATTTGAAAGAATTGGTGATCGGTTTTTTAGCTTCAGAAGGAGTCATTCGATTTGAAAAAGAGATTAAAAGGTTTACAATAGATGAAAGTATGGGTTTTGCATATGTTGACTTACATCACTCAACTCAGTTCCAATCCTCAGATTTTACAAAACGAGTGATCGGATCTTGCTGTGGGAAAGGAAGACATTTTTATTTTCTCCAAGATGTGAAGACGGCAAAAACAGCCATTGACCGAATCAGTATTTCTGCTGAAACTTGTATTCATTTAATGAAATGTTTACAGGAGGAAAGTCAGTTATTTCAACATACTGGTGGTGTCCATAATGCTGGACTGTGTGATACAGAAAAGCTATTCATCACTAGGACGGATATAGGACGGCATAATGCGTTGGATAAAATCTATGGATATTGTTTACTTCATAAAATCCCACTGAGAGATAAAATCCTTGTATTTAGCGGCCGGATATCGTCTGAAGTTCTGTTGAAGGCAGCAAAATTAGGGGTATCAATCGTCATATCAAAATCAGCTCCTACTGAGTTAGCACTTAAAATGGCAGAAGAATTAAATATAACAACAGTTGGATTCGTAAGAGGAGAATCTTTTAATATCTATACTCATCATCAGCGTATTACAGAATAGGAGGCTAAGTATGGTCAGTATTTTGGATAAAAGACATCGACCATTGCGCGATTTAAGAATATCCGTAACAGATCGCTGTAATTTTAGATGTACGTACTGTATGCCTGCTGAAATCTTTGGACCAGATTATCCTTTTTTAGATAAAGAAGAGCTGCTTAGCTTTGAGGAAATTGAACGACTTGCTGCGCTTTTTGCAAAGGAATTAGGTGTGGTGAAATTACGTATTACGGGTGGTGAACCTTTAATGCGTAAAGATTTGCCCGTTTTGATAGAAAAACTCGCAAAAATTCCAGGTATTGAAGACATCGCGATGACAACCAATGGAACGCTGTTACCTTTGTACGCAGATAAGCTAAAGAAAGCAGGTCTGAATAGAGTCACCATTAGTTTAGATTCTTTAAATCCAGATCGTTTTAAGCAGATGAATGGAAGACACATTTCTATCCAAAAAGTATTTGATGGGATAGAGGCTGCAAAAAAAGCTGGACTTGCTATTAAGATCAATATGGTTGTCCAAAAAGGTGTGAATGATCAAGATATCTTACCAATGGCAGCCTATTTTAAAAAAGAAGGACACATTCTACGATTTATTGAATTCATGGATGTTGGCAATACGAACAAATGGAATCTCAAGCATGTATTGACGAAAAAAGAGATTATGGAGCTAATTCATTCAAAATACCCTATCAAACCAGAACCCCCTCGATATCAAGGTGAAGTAGCCAAGCGTTATTTTTATGAGGATGGGTCAGGAGAGATTGGCATTATTTCTTCCGTTTCAGATGCTTTTTGTGGATCGTGTAATAGAGCTAGACTATCTGCACGTGGCGAATTATTCACCTGTCTTTTTGCATCATCGGGTTTTGATCTGAGACGATTCATCCGTAATTCAGAAAATGATGAATATCTAGTGAACATATTGAAGGAACTTTGGTCAAACAGACAGGATCAATATTCAGCTGAGAGAGAGCAAAAGAAAGATCAGAAAAAAGTTGAGATGTCCTATATCGGCGGGTAATGACAACAAAGTATCATGATCATCGATTTTTGAAAAGAAGAGAAAATGCTATAATCACTGTTGAAAATCTTCTTTTAACATCAGGACAATCTTTCCTATAAGCTCATCCCCATAAAAAAACAGCAGAGATTCTGCTGTTTTTTTAAAATGCTATTTTGTACCTCAAAATTGACGGAGTAAGGATGAAAAAAAGATTTTTATTCATTTTGTCCTGCTTTACATTTACAGGAACTATGCTAAGATCAAATCAATCTTTACCAACTCGATTTTTTCACTCCTGGAATCTGTCCTTTATAGGCAAGCTCACGAAAAGCAATTCGAGACATTTTAAATTTTCTCAAGTAACCTCTAGGACGGCCAGTTAATTCACAGCGGTTTTTTAAGCGAGTGGGTGAAGAGTCTCTAGGTAGTTTCTGCAAAGCTTCATAGTCACCTTTTTCTTTTAGCTCTTTCCTTAATTGTGCATATTTCAAAACGAGCTGCTGCCGCTTTTTTTCTTTTGCTATTTTTGATTTCTTTGCCATTTAAAACCCTCCTGGTTTAAGTGTGTATGTTCCATTGAAAGGGGTCTTCAAACGTTGTCCAATCTTGATCAAATTCTTCAGGTGTGAGTAAGCATTGATCTAGTGTACGAATAATATCTGCTTTAGGTAAATCTACACCGATAAAGACAAGTTTTGTATGTCGATCACCAAACTCTGCATCCCACTCATCTAAAATTTCTGGTTCCTGATTTAAGATCCGTGATCGTTCTTGCTCAGGCAAGGCAGCAATCCAGTATGCGATTGGTTCAATTGCAACAGATTTTCCGGCTTGTGAAATTAAAATGGTTAAATCATGATGTGTCACTAGCCATGTAAATCCTTTCGCTCGAACAATCTGCTCTGGCATTTGATCTAACCATGCATTCAGTCTGCCAGTATGAAAAGGAAGCCTTCTTTCATAAACAAAAGATGAGATTTGGTATTCTTCTGTTTCAGGCGTATGCTGAGAGTGTCCAGCATTAATTTCTTTGATCCAGCCCGCAGAAGCACTAGATTTTTCAAAATCGAATAAACCAGTATTCAAAATATCACTAGGCTGTACGTTACCTTTAGAGGTTCTAATAATGGCTGCTTCTGGTTGAAGTTTGGTTAACACGTGCTCAAGCCGATCTAGTTCTGATGCTGATACAAGATCACATTTATTGATAATGAGCACATCACAAAATTCAATTTGATCAATAAGTAAATCGGAAATCTCTCGTTCATCATCATCTGAAACTGCTTCTTTACGATCCAATAAACTTTCTCCTGACTGGAAATCTGTCCAGAAACGGTTTGCATCTACCACCGTTACCATCGTGTCTAATCTGCAAAAACGTGTCAAATCTATGCCCATTTCTTCATCAATGTAAGAGAAAGTTTGAGCGACAGGAATTGGTTCACTAATACCTGTAGATTCAATGACAATATAATCGATATTCCCAGCCTTACAAAGGCGTTCTACTTCAATTAATAAATCTTCTCTCAATGTGCAACAAATACAACCATTAGATAGTTCAACCAGTTTCTCATCTGATCGAGAGAGTTCTCCGCCTTGCTTAACTAATTCTGCATCAATATTTATTTCGCTCATGTCATTGACAATAACAGCTACTTTTAGCCCTTTACGATTCTGTAGAACATGATTTAATATCGTGGTTTTTCCAGCTCCTAAAAAGCCGCTTAGAACTGTGACAGGTATTCTCTTATCCATTTGGTTTAGTCCTTTTGAACATAATCATTTTGTATGCCGCCTCGCTTAAATAGTAATTGTTACGATTTGAATCCCAAAAATTATTTTGTTTCCCGATGAAGGGTGTATTTCTTTAATCGTGGAGAATATTTTTTTAACTCCAATCTGTCTGGGTTCGTTCGTTTATTTTTTGTAGTGATATAGTTTCTGTCACCTGTTTCTGTACAGGCTAAGGTGATTTTCACGCGCATAAGTGCTATAACCCTCCTTTATTCCGTAATGATTACGATTTGTATTTTAAAATGATAAAGGCTGATTGTCAAGTTTAGTATCAAGGCTATGCCAACTCAAATAAAAAAGGGGTATCGCATTTTATTGATACCCCTTTCTATTAATAAAAGTCACCAAGTTCTTCTTCGTAATAATCTTCGTACTGTTGGACATCGGTAGGAAGCTCTTGGAGAAAGGCTAGCCCGCCTAGTATAAACATCAAAACGATAGCGATGAATGAGAGAATAACTGCGGCAATACTTGAAATGGCAAACAGTGTCTGCATTTTCATCATCTTAGCATATTGTTCCAATAATTCTTCGTAAGAAGTATCAGGCGCTTGAATCAATTGTTCAGCTGCTTTCACGGATTTTTGGACATGAATTCCCATCATAATCAGAAAAACGCCAATGGCAGCAGGAAGAACAAGCCAAAACCCACTGAGGATGGATAGACCACCTGAAATATAAAGAAAGATGCTCCCAACCTTTCCCCACTTTGTTATTGAATGAAGAGATTGAATGATTTTCTCAGTTTGTTGCAATTGTGTTCACTCCTTTATGTATTCACTCTATATCATACTTGAGCAAGTAGTACTTTAGGAAGAGTGAATTGACCTTATTTCTATCTTTTATTTACTTTTTATGGATAAATAAATTATTTTCGAATAAGAAAAAAGTAACAATTACTACAATTATAATCGAAAAATTTTGTCGTAAATAAGAAAAGTAGTTTGAAGTAATTAGAAAATTTATCAAAATATGTTGTTAGTTGTCTATCAATTGGTTATTATTGTATTGTATTACCATAAAAATTGGAAGGTGGAATTCATATGTTAGATCGAATTTTAAACAAAATGACCAATGTTCAACCTGCAGCTGCTAGATGTATTTTGCAAAGATTGGTAACTTCTTGCCAATCAGCACCAACTTGTTTCCTTCAAGGCGTTGGAACTTTCCGTTACTATGTGGATCGTGACACAGGTGAGATTTGTACTAGCCAAGAACGCGTTAAATGTGGCTGCTAAATTTAAGTATCTTATTTATTAGGGTGTGAACGCATGAGCATAACTCCAATTTCATTAGTAACAAATGCTATGCAGACGTCAAATAAGCGTCAAGCTGGCCATACATCAAATTCTTTTTTGACCCAAGCAGCGCAAATTGTTCAAGGCGACCATTCTCCAGAAGAGAGAAAGGCGTTATTTCAACAACTGACTTTAGTTCAGCAAGGAAAAGATTTAGAGCTTCATGTTTCTAAATTAAAGGAACTAGAGAAAGAGGTTCAAAAAGAGGGGTCTTCTTCCGTTACTGTGAATCAGCACGGTGATCAAGTTGACATTTCAAATGAAGCTCGCAGTGAGTTTGAACAAGCTGAGGAACAAACATCCGCTTCAAGCGAAGCTAATGAAATCGCTGCAGAGGAAAAAAGGAAGGATGTTCAGCCAAATTCACAATAATAAAAAATGAGGCATGTGTTTGATGCTCTTCACATGCCTCATTTATCTTTAGTTTGCAGCTAGTCTTGAATAAAGACCGTCTGGAAAAGGTGCTGCATATGAGATGGTATCATTGTCTTCTACCATGATGTAGAACGGGAACTCCTGAATTTGGAATGCGTTTATCAATTGTTCGTCTACCGGAATAATTCGCAAGTTTGTTTCGTTATCACGATATAATTCTTGGTCCTTTTTTTGCCCGTTTTTCAACAAAATACTCAATGAAACGTTTAGTTTACGCTGCTTTTTTGTTTCTAGGAATTGTTCGAGTGATGGAATGCAGTGCGGACATGCTGTGTCAGTGAAGATCAGTAATTGTTGTGTACGATTTGTTTGCAGCAGATCATTCATGTGAATGGGTGATGGCTGTTCGAGAAGTGGATGCGCAAGTTTCTGCCCCACGTGTTCTATAGGTAAGATGATAAGCTGCATCTGTTGTTTTAAATAGATGATAATTCCAGCCGTTAATAGAAGACTGCAAATCATAAGAGCGAGCTGTATAAGAAAAATTGAATTCATCGTATATCGTCCTCTCAAAGTGAAGTTACGCAAAGCTATCATATTACAAATATCAAAAATATGTCAATTATACTAAATGGTGTAAGGTGGAGCATCTCATGAGTACAGTGAACCATTGTTTATATGCAATCTCCTATACTTGGAAAAAAAGTCGTTCTTATCTTCTTTTAACTTTGTTCATTCAAGTGATCGTTGGTTTTATGCCTTTGGCTAGTGTCTGGATTATTCAAACTTTGATTAATGAAATTATTTTATTTATGACGTCTTCAGGTGACATCCAAAAGGTTTTGTGGTTATTTGGACTGCAAATGGTCATTGTGATTTTAGGATATGGGCTTCAATTTATTCTTCAGCTTAGTCAACAGAAAGCAACAAATCTGATTGGTCTCCATTTGAAAGGTGAATTGCTTCAAAAAGCGATAAGACTGCCGTTTATTACGTTTGAGCACCCGTCCTTTTACAATGAAAGTCAACGTGTGATGAACAGTCATCAGCATGTTCTCAGTATGGTGAGAAGTATTTTTACAATGATGAGCGCGTTGATTACTGTTGTATCACTTCTTATTTATATGATCGGTATTCATTGGGGCTTAGCGGTCATATTGTTCTTGTTTACCTTGCCTGTATTATGGATTGAACTTTTCTTTGGAGGCGCACGTTATCGATTAAATCGTTTGTTAACGGCTAATGATCGAAGAGAAATGTATGTATCTGATCTCGTCGCACAGCGAGATTCTTTAAAGGAAGTTCGTTTATATGGAATAGGGAATTATCTTCTTCAAAAGTGGAGAGGTCACTACGTTAAAAGTGCAGATGAAAAATATAATTTGCTGAAACGCCAAGTGCGCTGGGAGATGGCAGGCGGGTTGCTCATGACATTGGCCTATGTGTGCTGTGGTTTATTGATTGTCTTTCTTATTTTTCAAAAAAAATTAGCTGCGGGTACGTTTGTTGCAGTGCTACAAGCTGTACAAAACATTCAAAGTGGGTTTCAAGATTTAACGAGGGAATGTTCTAGTTTATATGAAACGAGCCTATATGTTGATGAAATGAGAGCTTTTCTAAAGAGAGAAGAGGAAATGCATGAACAGACGGAAGAGGCAGCGTCGCTTCAGGGAATTGAGCATATCCAGTCCATTACATTAGACAATCTCTCTTTTACTTATCCGAATATGAAAAAACCAGCGATTGAGCATATTCATTTTCATATGAATAAAGGTGAACGAATTGCATTAGTAGGAGATAATGGGTCCGGTAAAACCACTTTAATCAAATGTTTAACCGGCTTATACGATCCAGATCAACAGAATATGCACAAAGTCAATGGAGAGGATATTTCCACCATCCATAAAAAGACCTATCATGCGAGAATGGCTGTTCTTTTTCAAGATTTTATGAAGTACGAATTCACTGTGAGAGAAAACATAGGGTTTGGCCGTATTGATGATATAGAAGAGGAAGAGCGGTTGATTTCAGCCGCCCGTCAAGCAGGTATAGAGAAAAGAATTAATGAAATGGAAGACACATATGATGCGCAGCTAGGTCGCTTTTTTGAAGAGGGACATGAATTGTCTGGCGGACAATGGCAAAAGCTTGCGATGGCGAGAACCTTCTTTAGAGAAAGTGATTTTATTATTTTAGATGAACCGACCTCTGCTCTCGATCCATTGTCGGAGATCTCACTCATTCGAAAGTTGTTCGATCATACGCAGGATCAAGGTGTTTTGTTTATTACACATCGTATGGGAGCGGCCCGCTTAGCAGACCGTATCATCGTCATGAAAGATGGTGCTTTCATTGAAGAGGGCAACCATGATGAACTGATGGCATTACACGGAGAATACAGAAGGCTATACGAGGCACAATCTCAACTATTTCAACAAAAGGAGATGGTGTAAGGTGAGTGTCTTTTATTTCATAGGAGTCTATTTACTAGGAATCATTTTTGCAGGTGCATGGCTGGATAAAGCAAGGAAACAGAAGGCACATGTCCAGCAGATCAATGCTTATCGGCTGCTGCCGCCTTCTTTCGCGGCACCCATGTTTTATGTATTTTTGTTGATTGAGTTGGTTTGTACGATTCATTTGTTTATATGGAACATGTCTGTCCTGCCTGCAGTGGGCCTTACAGCCCTGTTATGTATTTACACTGGAGCGGTTACGTTCAATTTAATGAGGGGGCATCGTGATATTTCGTGCGGTTGTGGAGGATTACTGGAAAACGATCGCCTGCATTGGGGGATTGTGATTCGCAATCTGCTGATGCTTACTCTTGTGGCAGGGTTATTTTATGTACATCCTAGTGTTGAAATGATTTCATTGCGGTTGAAAATGATTTGTTTTCTCATTGCAGCGGCTGTCTGTTTGATCATAGCGGTCAGCCAAGAAATTGTGCTATTGAAGCGAAAGTGGATCGACTCATTCCAGATTGCAGATGGATCAATTATAGAAGGAGATAAAATGAAATGACAGATATTTTATTAATCATTGTGTTATTAATTGTCATTGCCCAGCTGGCTGTCGTGTTTTTGCTTGCCCGTTTTATCGGGAGATTTATGAATAAAATAAAATCTCTTGATGGAATTGAATTGAAGGAAGCGGATATTGGTGACCCGGCTCCGTTATTTCGCAGTTATTCGCATGTAGGTGAAAAGGTGATCTTGAAGGAGTATTTGCAAAATGGGCGAGCTGTGATGCTGTTATTTGTGAATTCTACTTGTATGACTTGTAAAAGTATTTTGTCTGATGTACAGCCTCAAACTTCACATGATGATGCTCATGTGATTGTTATTAATGGAGATGAACAAGCCGATGATGCCTCGCTTCTTCAATTGCTGCCGGAGCAAGCTGTTTATATGCGCTCATCACAAATTATGGAGTTGTATGGAGTAACAGTTGTTCCGCAAGCGCTTCTGATTGATGAACATGGTATCATTCTGAAAAGAAAATCGCTTCAAAATGCGAAGCAATTTGAGCAGTTGGTGCATGCTTCATAAAAAAAGCGTCTCTTTCTTCAAGAGACGCTCCAGCGTGTAGACAAACCCTCGCATTCTTTGTCAGTCCTGCGTGCTGGTGCTTACGAATGTGACATTCGCTCCGCGCCAGTACTCGTCCTTCCTCGGGCTGCAAAGGTTTTCTATCACGCTGAAAAGAAAACAAAGGGCTAAAATCAAGTTCATTTTAGCCCTTTGTCAACAATCTAAAGCGTCTCTTTCTTCAAGAGACGCTCAGTTTATAATTCTTTTCCTAAAATATCTAAGTCGTACCGATTGCCGTCCATTTCTGCGATGCGTGGCAAATGTCCCCAAGTCTCAAATCCGTGCTTCTTAAATAATTTGATGCTGGCTTCGTTGTGGCCGAAAATAAAGGCAAGTAACGTTCGGATGCCTAATGAGGGTGCCAATTCGAGCGCCTCTTGTAAGAACAGTGACCCTAAACCTTTTCCTCGATAGTTTTGGTTCAAGTAAATACTCATTTCAACAGTACCGTTGTATGCAGGTCTGCCGTAAAACGTTTCAAAACTGAGCCAGCCGTAGATATTTCCTTCCTCATCTGTTTTCACATAGAGAGGACGTTTCTCTGAATGATGCAAAAACCACTGACGGCGGTCTTCTACTGTAACAGGTTCTGTATCGGCCGTTACTTCTCTTGAAGCAATCGTTGAATTGTAGATATCGACGATCTCTTTGAGGTCATCTTCTGTTGCCATGCGGTTGAAAGTTTTCACCATATGTACCCCCATCTTTTTTCATTCATCATACATATTATTGATGCGATTGCGCAAAATAAAAAGAAAAATAATTTCGTGTGTATATATTTTTTGAAAAGTGTTCAGAATGTTGCTGAGGTGATGAAAAATGAGAGAGGAAGAAAAGAAACGTACTTCCAAAATCACAAAAGTTCAGCAATTTTTCCGTAAGCGCTGGGTATTCCCTGCTATTTACTTGGTCAGCGCAGCGGTCGTGTTAACAGCCGTTCTTTGGTATCAAGCTGTATCGAAAGATGTGAAAGACCAACTATCTGATGGAAATCAAACAGGACAAGAACAGCGTGATGATGCCGTTGAAGTTGGAAAGCCAATTGAAAATGTTGCTATGCCGGTCCAGAATTCTGAGAATGTTTCTGTCGTGAAAAAGTTCTATGAAGCAGATGCTGATCAAAAAGAAAAAGAAGCAGCACTTGTAAACTATAATAACACCTATACCTTAAGCAAAGGTATTGATCTTGCAGATAAAGATGGCAAAGTGTTTGATGTCACAGCTGCTCTTAGTGGAACAGTCGTTCAGGCGAAAAAAGATCCAGTTCTCGGTCACGTTGTTGAAATTGAACATGAAGATGGATTGTCTACTGTTTATCAATCGTTGTCTCAAGTGAGTGTAAAAGAAGGCGATGAAGTGAAACAGAATGATGTCATCGGTGCTTCTGGTAAGAATCTATATGGTGCTGAAAGCGGCAACCATGTTCACTTTGAAATTCGTATGGAAGGTTTAGCGCTTAATCCACTTAGCTTCATTGATAAGCCTGTTTCTTCCATTGAAAAAGCAGCGCAAGAAGTGACGGAAGAAGCAAAAGAACCTGCTCAGCCAAAAGCTGATGACAAAATGAAGGAACCTGCTGCTGACGATAAGGCAAAAGAGCCGACTGAAGAAAAATCTGAAGATAAGTCTGATGAAAAGGGGAAATCCTCTGATCAAGAAAAGTCTTCAGATTCCTCTAAAGACCGCAGTCAGTCAGAAGAAACAAAACAATCTTAATGTCATGTCAGATCCTCTGTGTAGATAAATGCACAGAGGTTTTTTTCTGTCTTTAAAAAACCTCCGCCATATGGCGGAGGGGATGCTATAAGGCGGCAGGTCCTTCTTCACCTGTCCGAATGTTGATTGTATTTTCTATCTCATATATAAAAATCTTCCCATCCCCTGGTTCTCCTGTACGAAGTACCTTTTGAGCCGTTTCCACGACCTGTTCAACAGGTACTTTGCTTAAGACGATTTCGATCTTTAAACGTTCGTACACATTGCTTTCCTTTTTGACGCCACGGTATAGTTCCGTATGTCCCTTTTGTAATCCGCAGCCGTGCACATTGGAAAAGGTAATCGAGGTGACACCAATCTTTCCAAGCTCCACCTTTAATGTTTCAAAATTAGCTGGACGTGTGACAATCTCCACTTTATACATTTTGCTCATAGAGACACCCCTTTTTCTTTAATCTTGATATGCTTTTTCGCCGTGCATCGTTAAATCAAGACCGACTGATTCTTCTTCTTCAGTTGCGCGAATCTTGAAGAAGATGTTGACGACTTTGATGATCACATATGTGACAACTGCAACAAAGACGTATGTGGCCACGATGGCGACAACTTGTTTCCAAAGTAAGCTTGGATCGCCATAAAATAAGCCGTTGGCTCCGCCATCATTGACAGATGTAGTGGCGAAAAGGCCTGTAGCAATGCCTCCCCAAGTACCGCCGATTCCGTGGAGACCGAATGCATCCAGTGCATCGTCATAGCCGAACTTGGCTTTGAGTGAATAGACGCCCCAGAAACAAACGATTCCGCCGATGATCCCGATGATAATCGAAGCAAATGGTGTGACAAAACCTGCGGCAGGTGTAATCGCTACTAGGCCTGCAATGGCGCCAGAGATTGCACCTAGCATCGTTGGTTTTTTGTTGATCATCCATTCGACCAACAGCCAGCCGATGATTCCTGCAGCAGCTGCTGTATTCGTGTTAATAAAGGCATACATGGCGACACTATCTAATGTGAGGGCACTTCCTACGTTAAATCCAAACCAGCCAAACCAAATCACAGCTCCACCAAGAAGTGTGTAGATCAAGTTATGCGGAGAAGAACTTGCCGCTTCTTTTCGCTTCCCGAGAACAATGGCTACGACTAGACCAGCCACACCTGATGAAATGTGGACGACGTTTCCACCGGCGAAGTCAAGTGCTCCCATTTCGCCAATCCAGCCGCCACCCCATACCCAGTGAGCGACTGGAGCGTATACAAATGTGACCCAAAGGAGTGTAAACACGACCACCGCTGAGTAACGAATACGTTCAGCGAAGGCACCAGAGATAATGGCTGTTGTGAGGACGGCAAAGGTCATTTGGAACATCATGAACAATGAATGTGGAATCGTGTCACTATATGAACCAGGTTCAAAGCCAACGCCTTTTAGTCCAACCCAGTCAAAGCCTCCGATCCATGCATTGCCTGGCGCAAAGGCCAGTGAATAGCCAAACACGATCCAGACGATAGAGACAATGGCTAGTGAGGTTAAGCTGTGCATTGTCGTACTTAACACGTTTTTACTTCTCACAAGTCCTCCGTAGAATAAGGCTAAACCCGGTGTCATTAACCACACGAGTAGTGCGCAGAAGAACATAAATACTGTATCACCCATTTGCATGCTGCATTCCCCCGAATCATTCAGAATTAATAGATTTCTTAATTCTTCATTATAGAGAGAAAAGTCATATATAACATATTCATGTAAGTTTATCTAACATGGTTTTTTGGTCATTATCAATATAAATGGATGAAAAGTTCGTAAAAAATGAGAATAAACGTGCATGAATCACGAAAAATAAAGGGCGTTTGACCTATAAAATCGAACTGAGAAACAATTTGGTTCGCTCCTCTTGAGGAGAATCAAATAATTCTGATGGGGTACCTTGTTCGACAATTCGTCCTTCATGCATATAAACAACTCGGTCAGCTACTTCTTTTGCAAAGCCCATTTCATGAGTGACGATGACCATTGTCATGCCTTCTTTGGCAAGACTTTTCATGGTTTGCAGCACTTCGCCTACAAGCTCTGGGTCCAGCGCAGAAGTAGGCTCGTCAAATAACATGACATCGGGCTTCATGGCGAGAGCTCGTGCGATGGCAACGCGCTGTTTTTGACCGCCTGATAGCTTTGAAGGGTACACTTTTGCTTTATCCGCTAGTCCGACTTTCTCTAATAAGACATTGGCTTCAGTTATCGCTTGTGCTTTCTTTGTTTTTTTCACCATGACCGGTGCTTCGATGATGTTTTCAAGCACGGTTTTGTGCGGAAAGAGATTAAAATGCTGAAACACCATGCCTATTTTCTGCCTCATTTCGTTTAATTGATCTCGTTTTGGATGAACGGGACTGCCATCAATGATGATCTGACCGTCATTTTTTATTTCTAAAAAATTCATACAACGGAGTAAGGTGCTTTTCCCAGAGCCGCTTGCACCAATTAAGACGACGACATCATTTTCATATACAGTGAGATCGATATCTTTTAAGACATGCAGCTCTCCAAAGTATTTATTCAGTTTTTCAACACGAATGATCTCTTTTGATTCTGTCATGCTTCTCCTCCTAATGATCACTGACTGATAGTTTTTTCTCAACGGTTTGCACAGCGAATGTTAACAGCAGGACAAGAACTAAGTAATAGACAGCCACGACAAGTAAGTACGTCATGTTGTCAAAACTGTTGGAGCCTTGAGTAGTGGCTATGTTAAAGAGTTCATTGACGCTGATGAAGGCAGCAAGTGATGAATCTTTTAAGCCGATGATAAACTGATTGCCGAGAGGGGGAAGGGCGCGCCGCATCGCTTGCGGGAGAATGATACGTCTCATGGTTAGAAATCGCCCCATGCCAAGAGAACGTCCTGCTTCTTTTTGACCTTGATCGATTGATTGAATCGCCCCTCTGAATATTTCTGCTATATAGGCACCGTTATGGAAGGCAAGCGCAATAGAGGCTGCCCAAAAGTCGGGTATATTTAATTCTGTCAGCCCAAAATACAGGATAAAAATCTGCACAATGAGTGGTGTCCCGCGTACAAGGAAGATATAGGCATTTGCGATATAACCGAAAACAGCCACGCGGGATATTTTTAGTAAGGCAAAGAAAAGCCCGATGAACATGCCGATGAAAATACTGATGACAGTGAGTTGTAAGGTGAGCAGCATTCCTTCTAAGAAAACGCCTCTAGAATCAATCAGCGTTTGAAAAAAGTGTGATAAGGTAGGCAAAACAATCATCTCCATTTGAAGAAAGTGCGCCTAGAGAAAGGCGCACAATCGTGGTTTTAATCCTGTTTGACGGTAATATCTTCGTCAAAATACTTTTCGCTAATTTGTCTTAATGTTCCGTCTTTTTTGAGTGCATCAATCGCATCATTGATCTCTTTCATGAGCTCTTTATTGTCTTTAGAGACAGCGATTGCTTGCTCACTTTGCCCGAGTCTTTCTTGTGCTTCAATTTTAAGTTTTTTCTTCATGGCTTCTGCACCTGTGGCAAAATCAGTGACGACCGCATCGTGTTTGCCGTTGGCTAGTGCTTCTAAAGCGACAACATCACTGTCGTAATATTTTGGTTCCTGCCCGCTATGTTCTTTGGCAATATCCGCATAGGACGAACCTTTAGAGACAGCGATTTCTTTGTTTTTTAAGTCATTTGCACTGTGAATGTCTGCGCCGGGTCTTGTGAAGATTTGCGGACCGGAGTAGTAATACGGTTGAGAAAAAAGGACGTGTTTTTTTCGTTCCTCGTTGATGGTATGACTTGCAACGGCCGCATCAAATTTGCCTGCTTTGACGCCTTCGACGATGCCTGCGAATTTATATTTTTTCTGTACAGGCTCGAGGCCTATCTTGTCGCTAATCGCATTGCCGACATCAATATCAAAGCCGGACATCTGGTTTCCATCCATGTAACTGAATGGGTGGAATTCACCTGATGCTGCAAAAATAAATTTCCCATCTTCCAAAATCGGCGACCCTTTCGCTGTAGAATTACGTTTATCTCCGTTCCCATTTGTTTCATTTGAACCGCACGAAGACAGAAGTAATACTGCAACCGAGAAAAGGGCTGGGACCCAAAACCGTCTTTTTTTAATAATAAGCTTCTCCTCCTTTTCAGCCGTTCTCCGTATAAGGAGAAAGTAGGCTTTTAAATATGTGTAGCATCTTACCATTTGTTCCTCATATTCTCAATTTTATATGCGCTTTTCCAACACTTGCCCTTTTTAGAATGTATGTCTTGCTTTTCGGAGAGAGAACTTGAATTGCTAAGGGTAAAAAAGGGAAATGAATCTCATAATAACGAGGAGATAGACAAAGAACGTGTATGTCAAAAGAAGGGGGCGGGTGTATGATCAAATGGAAAGACAACCGGAATGTTTTTTTAACGGCGATTGCTTTTGGCACGATGTTAAATCCACTGAATTCCTCGATGATTTCTTTAGCCTTGCATCAAATTCAGCATGAGTTCGGTTTGTCGTTTACGACGGTATCTTGGCTCATTTCAACCTTTTATTTGGCCAGCGCGGTCACGCAGCCGGTGAGTGGACGAATTGGAGATCATGTGATGAGCCGGAGAACCTTATTTTTATTTGGACTAGTTCTAGTGGCAGTCTCAGCCATTTGTGCGCCGTTTGCCCCGACTTTTGCGGTGCTGATTGTGATCCGGCTTCTTCAGGCGATTGGAAGCAGTGCGATCTATCCTTCAGGTGTTGGACTGATTCGGGATCATGTGAAGGAACGACAAGCTTCTGCTTTAGCGGTATTGTCCATCTTTGCTTCAGCGATGACAGCACTCGGGCCGACACTTGGCGGGTTTTTGATGACGATCGGCAGCTGGCCGGCGATCTTTTTAGTGAATCTGCCATTCATATTGATCAGTTTTTTTCTAGGCTTTTCCTTATTTCCTAAGGAGAAGAAGAAAAAATTGCGTATCGGAGACACTGTCCGAAAGCTTGATTTGCCAGGGATGTTGCTATTTACAGTTTGTATTGTCCTTTTGCTTTCTTTTTTATTATCACTATCTGATGGTATTCAGTATGTACAGGGCATTCTCTGTCTTTTGAGTGCGGGTGCTTTTATATGGTGGGAGCATCAGGTGGATGAGCCATTTATCCAAATTCGGATGTTCAGGCAGGAGAAACGGCTTTCACTTGTGTATGTGCAATTTATCATTTTAAATATTTTCTTCTATTGTCTCTTTTTTGGCTTGCCAAGTTATTTTCAGGATGAATTGGGCTGGCGTGTGGAGATGACGGGTCTCTTTATGCTTTGCATGTCTGGCGTGAGCATAATGGTATCACCGCTGACTGGCAAGTGGGTAGATCGCGGCGATGAACGGCACCCTGTTTTGGCAAGTGCTGTGCTGATGCTGGCCGGCGCTTCCGCCATGACTTTCTTTTTTATTCCTGCGCCATTCTGGGGGAAAGGACTGGTTCTTGCTTTGCTTGGACTCAGTTACGGGATTGGAAATGTTGCGCTTCAAGCTGCGATGTTAAAAGCCAGTCCTCAACAAATGATTGGCACGACCTCTGGGCTTTTTCAAACATGCAGGTACCTTGGCTCCATTCTGTCATCTGCCGTGCTTGGCATGCTGTTTGGTGAGGAAATTGCAGGTTCTCATTTTGAACAATTAGGCTGGACATTGATCATGATTTCTCTTGTCGGCATTAGCGTCAGCCTTTATTTTTCGAGTATGGTCAGAGGAAAACAAACAATGAAAAGAGCGGCTGGGATAAAGTAGAAGAGAGGTCTTCCATACTTTATCGCAAGCCGCTTAAGAGTTGGACAGGTCTGATCCTTGGTCCTTTTGCTTCCTTCTGAAAATTTTGCCCACAATGTTCTCGTAAAATGTCACGATACGGTCAATTGGAGAGTCAAAGAACTTCCATAATTTATTCATGATAAAGACAACCACAATCGATACGATCAAGCTGCCTAATACATCAAATGGATAATGATGACCGACCCAGATGCGGGAGAACCCTGTCAGTAATCCAAAAACAAGCAAAATATTGCCGAGTTTTTTATTACGGGATCGAATGGCTAGTGAAAGAGCCAGTGCACCTGTTGTGTGGTCACTTGGGAAGGAAGCGTCTGCTGAGTGCGGGATGAGTGTGTCGACTTTGTGCGCCACAAACGGCCGCTCTTCATAATAAAACAGCGTAATGGCAAAATTGACGATGAGTGCCACGATGCCTGTTACACCGGAAAAGAAGACATGCTTCTTAAATTTGTGATTACCTAAAAACCAGCAAATCAATAAGACGAGGGCATATACGAGAATGGCCTTTTTCGTAATGAAAATCATGGCCTGATCTAAAAACTCAGAATGATGAGCCATCCCGTGTATGACTTTAAACAATTCGTAATTCAAAACATCACCTATACTTTCGCTTAACGCCAACTATTTTTCAAAAGACCTATCTGTTCATTTGAAATATCCTATATTTTAGCATGTTTTCAGTGAAGTTTAAAACAGTATCCTATTCTGATAGGGAAACCTTTTGTGCTTTTGCTTCTTGCGGTTTTCGTTCGCTCCAATAAAAAACGCCCATGCTGAGTAACACGACAACGCCCGCAATGAGATATACATTTGAAAAATCTGTGAAGCTGACAAGCAGTCCGAAGACAAATGATCCAGCGGCAATCCCCGTATCATATAGGGTAAAGAAAGTTGCTGTGGCGTAGCCTGTACGGTGTGCTGGTGAGTGCTGTATCGCAAGTGTTTGTAGACATGGCACCAAAGAGCCGTAGCCAAGGCCGATGACAGCGCCGGATAAAAGAAGCATGGTGGCTGTTTGTGTAGCGGTCAGCATCCATAAACCAATCGCAAAGAGAGCAATCGATGGATAGATCACAATATGAGGCCCGACTCGGTCAAACAGTCTGCCTGTAAATGGACGTGATCCAAGCATCGCAGCTGCAAAAACAATGAAGAAATAACTGCTTGCACCCATTAGGTTCAGGGAATTGGCATAGACTGAAATAAATGAAATGATTGGCGAGTAACAGAAGGAGATAATGATTCCAACTGCTGCCGTTTTTAAAGCACCTTTTTCAAACAGGTGAGAAAAAGTGAATCGAAAGATGACACTTCCGCCGTTTTCAGGCTCTGGCTGTCTAATCAGCATCGTGAAAGCTGCACCGATGGAGACTATTATCGAAAAGAGAAGAAATAAAGAATGGAATCCTACTTTTCCGACTTGATTCAGTGCGATAAACGGACCGATGACCACGGCAAGGTTCATCGACATCACAAAGTATCCAAGACCCTCTCCTCGTTTATGTTTCGGAATCATATCAGCTGCAATAGCACTTGCTACGGTTGTCAAAATGCTGAAGAAGATTCCTTGCACGAAACGCAATATGAGAAGTGTTTGGAATTGATCAATTGGAATGTATAAATAAGTGAGCAGGGCAAAAGCCGTTGAAGAAAAAATCGCCATGCGTTTCTTGCCGAATTTCTCAATAATGGCCCCTGAAAATGGTCTTGTCACAATTGCTGATAATAAGAAGACCGTCACAAGGAGGCCGCCCTGTGATTCTGTTCCATTTAATTCATCCATTGTGTAAATGGGGAGTAGTGTCAAAAGGGCATAAAAAGAGGTGAATGTAAATAAATTCACCAGGACAATCATGATAAAGTCTTTTGTCCAAATGCGTTCGTTCATGGTGTAAGTCACTTCCTATTCAGTTGATAATTTGTGTAAAAGTGTATGGAGGAGTTGTTTTTCTTCGTAGGTAAAATCTGAAAGACATTCTTCTTCAAATTGTTCCATCGTCTGTTTGATTTCTTTAAACTTTGCTTTTGCATCGTCTGTCATGACGATGAGATTCTCACGTTTGTCTTTTCCTTGGACTCGTTTCACCCAGCCGTTTGCTTCTAGACGCGTCACGGTTCTGGTAATCGTCGGTGCTTCGACGTTCAAATAGGTCCAAATGTCTTTTTGCGTTTTAGGACCGAATGTATCCAAACAAAAAAGTACAGTCCACTGGGACATGTACAAGTCATAAGCAGCAAGCGCTTCGTTCGCTTTTTTAGACAGCAGCCGGGCGCTTTGATGTATTTGATGTAAACACTCTCTGTTTAACGTATCCATAGGCTCACCTTTATTCATTATTTATCTAGGTAAATAAATTCACCTTTCCTATTTTACGTGTTACACCGATGCTTGTAAAGTGAAAATTTTCGCCACTCGAAATGATTTTTTGTTTTGTCTTTTCTGATAAATCCCTTGTCCCATCTTCATTTTTAGCATATTCCCTATGCAATGCTAATACACTGTTACAAACCTGACAAAGAGAGTGTTTGAGGTGAGGGATCGTGTTTGGCATTTACTACCTAATGGATGAGAAATTAAGACGAACAAGCGCCGCTGAAAATGGATAATATTGATACGGATCTCATTTCACACTTCTCACATCCATTTTAGGGAGGTCGAGTGGTGTGCACGATTACATCAAAGAGCGAACAATCAAGATAGGAAAGTATATCGTGGAGACAAAGAAAACCGTTCGTGTAATTGCGAAAGAATTTGGAGTCTCTAAAAGTACTGTACACAAGGATCTAACAGAAAGACTGCCAGAAATTAATCCAGATCTGGCTAACGAAGTGAAGGAGATACTGGATTATCATAAATCAATCCGTCACCTGCGAGGGGGAGAAGCCACAAAGTTAAAGTATAAAAAAGAAGAAATTTTAGAAGGTGAGCCTGTAAAACAGTAAGCTTTAGTTCTTTGTTCATAAACATGATATATATATCTTCCTCTTATCGGTAGTTTCTAACCACAAATTTTGTAAAGACTTTTGTAAAGAAATATCTTTTTTTCTTCAAATTATGATAGAATATATAATTAGGGCAGAATGTGGTATTTGCTATGGAAACAGATTTTCAAGGAGGATATATATAGATGTTTGCTAGGGATATTGGAATTGATCTTGGTACTGCAAATGTACTGATTCATGTCAAAGGAAAAGGAATTGTGTTAAATGAACCATCTGTTGTCGCTCTTGATAAAAACAGCGGGAAAGTATTAGCTGTTGGAGAAGAAGCGAGACGTATGGTTGGACGTACGCCTGGGAATATTGTTGCGATTCGTCCATTAAAAGATGGCGTAATTGCTGATTTTGAAGTAACTGAAGCGATGCTCAAGCATTTTATTAACAAATTGAATGTGAAAGGGCTGTTCTCTAAGCCGCGTATGCTCATCTGCTGCCCGACAAACATTACATCTGTTGAGCAGAAGGCAATCAAAGAAGCTGCTGAAAAAAGCGGCGGGAAGCATGTATTTCTTGAAGAAGAGCCAAAAGTAGCAGCAATTGGTGCTGGTATGGATATTTTTCAGCCAAGTGGAAACATGGTCGTAGATATTGGAGGCGGAACGACAGATATCGCTGTCATCTCGATGGGTGACATTGTAACCGCCTCTTCTATTAAAATGGCTGGAGACAAATTTGATCTGGAAATTCTCAACTACATCAAAAAAGAGTACAAGCTGTTGATCGGTGAGCGAACTGCAGAGGACATTAAGATCCAAGTTGCAACGGTATTCCCAGACGCACGTCACGAAGAGATCTCGATTCGTGGACGAGATATGGTGACAGGATTACCAAGAACGATTACCGTCACAAGCAAAGAAGTAGAAGAAGCATTACGTGAATCTGTATCTGCCATTGTTCAGGCTGCGAAACAAGTTCTTGAAAGAACACCACCTGAATTATCAGCTGATATCATTGACCGCGGCGTCATCATTACTGGTGGCGGAGCGCTTCTAAACGGGCTTGATCAATTGCTTGCAGAAGAGCTGAAAGTACCAGTTTTCGTTGCAGAAAATCCAATGGATTGTGTAGCAGTTGGTACTGGCGTGATGCTTGATAATATGGACAAGCTGCCAAAGCGTAAACTCAGCTAATGATTTCCCTCATTCTTTTTAGAAAGAATGGGGGATTTTTATTAAAGAAGCCTGCCAATATGCCGATATATTTCATAGAAGATTGTGTACTGATGATTTTAGGTCATGTGAAAGAATTTGAATGAGGTGAGCACGTGTTAAAAGGACTATACACCGCAACATCTGCCATGATCGCTCAAGAGCGGCGGACAGAAATGCTTTCAAATAATATCGCAAATGCGAATACTCCAGGCTATAAAGCAGATGAAGGGGCCATGCGCGCATTTCCAGAAATGCTGCTAAGCCGAATGGAATCAGGACGTTTCCAAACATCTTCAGGCAAAGGCTTTAGTATCCCGCAGCAAACGGCGATTGGCGGAATTAATACGGGAACATACATGCAGGAGTTAATTCCTCAATTTACACAAGGAACATTAAAAACAACGGATCAAACAACGGATATCGCATTAGTAGAAAATAATGTACCCATCAACCCAGAGACAAATCAAAAGTCAGCGCTTTTTTATGCTGTGAATACACCAGAAGGCGTTCGTTATACGAAAAGCAGTTCCATTACATTGAATGATCAAAATCAGTTGACGATCAATGGACGTGCCCTTCTTTCCGTGACGGGCCAGCCGATTACCGTTCAAAGTGAGAATTTCAAAGTGAACGCAGATGGAACCGTGAGTGAAAACGGACAAAACCTTGGACAAATTGATGTACGTGTTGCAATGGATACAAGAAACCTTGCGCGTGAAGGAAATGATTTATACCGTACAGCTGATAATCAGCCTCTTCCAAGTGCGGTCAATAACGGTCAAATGTCCTATACATTAAGCCAAGGTGTATCAGAGCTGTCGAACGTTGATGTGACGAAATCATATACAGAAATGACAACAGCCTACCGCGCATTTGAAACAAACCAAAAAGTGGTTCAGGCATATGATAAGAGTTTAGAAAAAGCAGTGAACGAAATCGGAAGAGTGTATTAATGAAGAAATGAAGAGAGAGGAGGATTCTCATGCTTAGAACGATGATCAATGCAGCTGTGTCGATGAACGAGGTGCAAAAGCAGCTTGATATCATTAGTAATAACATCGCAAACAGTGAAACAACAGGGTATCGCGCGAAAAACACCCGTTTTTCAGAGCTGGTCAGACAACAGTTTAATCAGGTAGATGAAAAAAATGAGCAGGTGGCAAACAGTCGTCTGACACCTGCTGGTTTAAGGCTTGGAACTGGAACGATGGTCAATGCATCCATTAACTCATTGCAAGGGTCTATTAAAGAAACAGGCCGTGACCTTGATGTTGCATTTGGTGCGCCATCTCAGTATTTGCAGGTTAATGCTGGCGGTAACATCCGGTATACAAGAGATGGCTCTCTTTATTTACAGCCAGGAAATAATCGGAATCAAGTCCAGCTGGTGACAAGCGAAGGCCATCCGATTCTTGACGAAAACGGGAATGAGATTGTCTTAAATGCGAATTTCCGTGATATTTCTATCGATAAAAATGGCCGGCTTACAGCTATTTCTCGAGGCAATCAACCGAATCAGCAGGTGAATCTTGGGGTTGTTCAAGTGAATAATTCTTCAGCACTCATCTCTGAAGGAGAAAATTTGTTCTCAGTCGACGGCAACTATCAAGGCGCTTTAATGGCACTGAATGGGGCAAACCGTCAGGCCATTCAACTTCAGCAAGGTGCACTTGAAACGTCGAATGTGGACATGTCTAAAGAATTAACAGACCTCATGACAACACAGCGTTCGTATCAGATGAACTCAAGAACCATTACGATGGGCGATCAGATGCTAGGACTCATTAATACCATTCGATAATGAGCAGGCGGATGTCAGCCTCTCATGATAAAAAAGGCGGCTCGCTCAAAGTCGCCCTTTTTTTTATAAAAATCTGAGACATCTGCAAGCAGATCTTCAAGATCAATCCAGGCTTCTTTTCGTTCAAGACATGTGACGAGTGTAGCAATCTGTTCATCTGCCTTGGGCGTTTGGCTGTAGAGAAGGAATAAAATTTGGAACTTGATTCTTAATAGATCAAATTGGGCATCAACGGCTTCTTTTAGCCCTTTTTGAATATATTTCATTCCTTCATCAGTTAAATTCTCTTTAAAGCAGGAACGCACAGTTTCATAGAGACACGATACATAGGAGTGGGCAGATTTCCGGTATGCTGGGAGCCGAAGCGCTTTTTTAAAGTATTCTAGTGCTTCCTTATGACGGTTTTGTCTTGACTTGATAAAACCAGCGTCATAATACACGATACCAAGCAGTTCTTGGTCATCAATCATTTTCACGTATTCGATAATTTCAATAAAAATAGCTTCTGCTTCTTCATATTTTTTTTGGTCACTAAAGTTAAGTGCGAGCACAATTTTGCACCGATAAATGCTGTGGATATCCCCGTGCTTTGCAAAGATATTCATGGCTTTTTCAACATGTCGAATGGATAACAGTGAATAGCGGTTGTTATAATAAACACCACTTGTACGGAAATGAAACTCTGCTTCCTCTAGCTCATCGTCTAGCAGGGGCAGTTTCTCTTCTGCTTTTTCAAGATAATGAATGGCATCATTTTGATCGCTCTTTAAAGATTCGTATAAACCGAGAAAAAAGTAAAAATAATATTGTAGTTGATCGTTCATTTGATCTTTTTGGAGCATGAGTTCATGCTTCAGTTTTTCTAAGTCTTCTGTTTGGTTCATCCAGAGCTGATGGCGAAAAAGCATAAGCTGATAATGTAAATGAAGCTCCTGTTTCTTTGACAATCTACGTTTATATTTGGTTAAGGACGTTTTGATCTCTTCAGCCTTCGAAAAGTGTCGATGTTTTAGCATTGTATACCACGAATGGAGAAGTTTTTTAATGGATTTATCGCTTATAAAATTCATTTTTACCCTCTTATTCAATCAATGATGTAATATATATTACCATATTTGTGAAAAAACGATGAGTGTAGAGTGGATTATATTTCATGACAATAGGTAATAATAGATGTTATTTTTTACCATAATTGTTGGCTAGACATTGAAAAATGACTGCATTCATAATATACTTCAATAGGAATCAAATGAAGATTAGCGATATAGAAAAGAAGGAGAGATCAAGACATGCTTGATGCTCAGCAAATTCAAGACATTATTCCACACCGTTATCCATTTTTATTGGTTGACCGTATTTTAGAAGTTGATGGTGAGAAAAGAGCGGTTGGAATCAAAAATGTCACAGTAAATGAAGAATTTTTTAATGGCCATTTCCCAGGATACCCCGTCATGCCAGGTGTGCTTATTGTAGAAGCGCTCGCTCAAGTTTTTGGGGTCATCATGTTAGGTAAAGAAGAGAACAAAGGGAAAATTGGTTTGTTTGCAGGGATTGACAGCTGCCGATTCAAAAGACAGGTCAAGCCCGGCGATCAGCTACGTTTAGAGGTTGAAGTCACGCGTCTTCGCGGTCCAGTTGCCAAAGGAAAAGCAGTTGCAACAGTAGATGGCGAAGTGGCATGTGAAGCAGAACTGACATTTTCTATCGGTCCGAAAGTATCGTAATGTGTCTGACGGTTCATCTTGTATGAACCGTTTTTTATATGGAAACATTCAGCCAGAGCGGATAAGGACTTGCTTTTTTGACAAAAAAACGTCATATTAGACAAAAAAAGATGAAGGTGATAAAGAATGCTGAAAGAATTTAGAGAGTTTGCCGTCAAGGGGAATGTGATTGACCTTGCTGTCGGTGTCATCATCGGGGGAGCATTTGGCAAAATTGTCACTTCTCTTGTGAATGATTTAATTATGCCGCTTGTTGGTATTATTGTTGGGGGGCATGATTTTAGTGGATTGTCTATTAAAATCGGTTCTGCTCAAATTTTGTATGGAAGTTTCATTCAAACAGTGGTCGACTTCTTGATTATCTCCTTTTCCATTTTTATCTTTATTCGTTATTTAAATAAATTAAAACGGAAAAAGGTAGAGGAAGAAGAAGTGGTTGAAACGCCAGATCAAACGGAAGTGTTGTTAACCGAAATTAGAGATTTATTGAAAAATCAAAGCCAATCGAAAGATGTGCAATAGAAAAAGAGCGGCTCATCCCGCTCTCAGCGTGTAGACAAACCCTCGCATTCTTTGTCAGGGCTGTGCTCCGGTGCTCACGAATATTAAATTCGCTCTGCTCCGGTGCTCGCCCTTCCTTGACTTCAAAGGTTTTCTATCACGCTGAAAAGGAAGACAAAGGGCTAAAATAAAGTTCATTTTAGCCCTTTGTCAATCATCTAAGAGCGGCTCATCCCGCTCTTTTTTTATGTGTTCTGTTTAAAAGCATCCAGCAGTTTTTCTCCTGACAGCCCCTCTTTGACGAGGTCTTTTAATACTTCTTCGGTTTCTGTTCTGTAACGATTTGTGATCATTTTACCGTCGAGTAATACAGATATGTTTTCTTCTAAGGCAACGATGTTTTTGACTTGGACCGATAGATGAACAGGGCGGTTGTTTTCTTTTGTAATCGTCACGAGAATCTTTACTTCTGTATGCTGCTGGAAGAGCACCTCAAACACTTGTCTATGCTTCTTTGGAATCAGTGCCTCGATCATCCAGTGATTTTCGCCATCTTCTTTATTAATGATTAAGCCGTCACGAAGGGGAATGCTGGACATTTTATCTTGCTTTGGATCAAGTTCGATTTTTAAATCAATCAGCCTAAAGGTTTTCATATTTATCACCTCACAAGCGTTCATTATTCGTAAGTATCATTATAGCATACAACATCTGTATAAATGAAACCGCTGCCTACTCAGAACTAGCTGCATATAAGTGAAAGGAGATGTTTTATGGAGTCCTATCAACTTCGAAACATACATATTGGTGAGGAAAAGGAAAGCAATGTGAGGGTCTATACATGGGGAGATATTCTCTCATTTTGTGATGTGTATATGGAAGAAGGGGAGTCCCTCACTTTTCAATACGTGACAGACGATCAAATGGACTGTTTTGAATTTCAATTGTCCATTCATGATGGAAGGCTTTGTTTTTATTGGTTTGCATGGGACGGGTCTGACTATATTCACATGCCTTCTAGTAATTGGATTCATTCAGATGTTTTTTATCAATTTATGAAAAATAAGTATTTCGTCAAACAAAATAAGATGATGTTTTATACGCAAGCGGTAAAAAGTAAAAATGATTGAGAAAATAAAGAATTTGAAGAACGATTTTGTCATTTTCGTTTTTTGTCTCTTGTGCAATTTCTCAGTAGACTAGGGTTAGCTGAAAGGAAAGGAGGCAAAAGGCAAAGGTCTAGCATCTCGCGGCCCCCCTCTAGCTATAGCTGATAGACTTTGCCTTGTACACATATTCACTGCGTAATAGTAGAACCAAGGTTTATTTGTATCAGTCATGTGTCCCCTGTGAATCCCCTTATGCGTATCCGGTCATGTAGCGTGACCGGGTACTCTTATATTCATTGATAAGCCGATCATCCCTTGCAAATAGTGGATACTCATTTCATAATGATGATGGATTTGATAAACGGAAGGTCAACTGAAAATGAAGGCAAAAAAGGAGAGACCGATGACAAACATTCAATTAATCGCAACGGATTTAGACGGAACTTTATTGAACAGTGAGCACAAAGTGAGTCAGGAAAACGAGCAGGCGTTAAAGGAAGCAGCAGCGAGCGGGATTGAGGTTGTCGTTTCAACAGGAAGAGCGTATTTTGATGTGAAATCTATTTTTGATCAGCTTGGGATGAATACGTGGGTCATCAGTGCAAATGGAGCTGTGATTCATGATCCAGAAGGTCAGGTATATCATTCGGCTGTTCTAGAAGAAGAAAAAGCAAAACACATCTTATCATGGCTTGAGGAGCGTGATTATTATTATGAAGTGTTTACGAATGAAGCCATTTACACACCAAACCGCGGCAGAGAGCTTCTGGCGATAGAAATGGACCGCTTAAAGAGTGCAAATCCAGAAACGGATCAGCGTGTTCTTGAGCAAGCGGCTGAAGTTCAATACAGCCAGTCAGGTTTTGCTTATATTGATACATATCAAGAATTGTTTCGTGAGGATCAGAAGCTTTCATTTTATAACATCTTAGGTTTCTCATTTTTTCAAGACAGATTGAAAGCCGGATGGGATGCGTTTGGACATGATTCTGAATTAACATTGGTCAGTTCGGCTGATCATAACTTTGAAATTGGTGCAAAGGAAGCGTCGAAAGGGCAGGCGTTAACCAGGCTGGCGGAAAAGCTCGGTATTCCATTAAGCCAAACAGCGGCTGTAGGAGACAGTTTAAATGATGAATCGATGATTCGGGCAGCTGGGGTTGGAATTGCAATGGGGAATGCGAGAAAGGATATAAAAGAATTAGCTGATCACGTCACGTTAACAAATGATGAACATGGTGTGGCACATATGATTCAACATCTTTTGAAATAATTGAATCGTATGTATTTGTATAAATGACATAGGATGAAGCGCATTCTACAAAAGAGGAATTCAGAACTACTTCTATTTACACCTGCTATGGAACATCATATAATTTAATTATGAATATAACCCGCTTGTAAGGAAGTTAAGGAGAGTAAACGAATGGCGCTGGAATCTTATAAGTCCGACAATCTGCATTTAATCAAGGAAGCCTTAGACTATACTCAGGTTGGCCTGACGGTGACGGACCCGTCTTTACCTGATAATCCTTTAATATATGTGAACAAGGGCTTTTTAGATATGACAGGCTATCAAGAAACCGAAGTATTAGGAAAGAACTGTCGTTTCCTTCAAGGAGATGAAACTGAACAGATTGCTCTCAAACAAATTAGGACAGCCATTGAAAACAAAGAGGCTGTCACTGTTCAGTTGAAAAACTATAAAAAATCTGGTCAAATGTTTTGGAACGAGTTAAGTGTGGCGCCTCTATGGATTGATGAAAATGAAGGGAAACGCCTTTATTTCGTTGGTCTGCAAAAGGATGTTACGAAAGAGAAGGAACAGCAAGAGCTTCTTGAGCAATCCATTGATGAAGTATTGAATATTTCTGTCCCGATTGTTCCGGTGAAGGATGGTATTTCTGTCCTGCCCATCATAGGTACGTTAACAGCGCCAAGATTTGATAAAATCATCTCAACGGTTTCCACTTATATCTCTCAATCCAAAGACGATTACTTCATTGTGGATCTGTCTGGTTTATTAGAGGTGGATTCATTTGTGGCGGATGCGATCTTTAAGCTAAATGATTTGATTTTAATGACTGGCACAGAACTGATCGTGACAGGTATTAAACCAAATCTTGCGATGAAAATGGGAGAAATGAGAGAGGACTTCCGTGAGTTGAACACGTATATGAATGTGAAATCTGCATTGAAAAAGCTGCAAATTTAAGCATTCCTTTAGATGAGATTAAAAAAAGAGGACTTTTCATCACGCCCTGAGAAAAGTCCTCTTTTTGCTGTCATTACGATGATTGAGCGGCTGCACTTAACGTGAATAAATCTTCTAGTTCGTTCGTTGACAGCTCTGTAATCCAGCTTTCACTTTGGATAATTTGATCATTTAACGTTTGTTTTGTTTCGAGCATTTGATCAATTTTTTCCTCTATCGTGCCGGTTGTGATCATCTTATGGACATGAACAAACCGCTTTTGCCCGATGCGGTAAGCACGGTCTGTTGCTTGGTTTTCTACAGCAGGATTCCACCATCTATCGTAGTGAATGACATGATTGGCGGCGGTTAAGTTTAGTCCGGTTCCTCCTGCTTTTAAAGAAAGAATTAAGATGTTGAACTCTTTTTTCTGGAAGCGTTCCACCATTTTGTCCCGATCATGTTTGGATAAGCTCCCATTTAAAAATTGAACTGGTTCTCCAAACATCTTTTCGGCGAGCTGTTTGATCATGTTGCCCATTTCAATATACTGCGTAAAAATGAGGCAGCTTTCTCCTTGTTCGTGTATGGCTTTTAACAGCTCTGCTAATTTATCCATTTTTAATGAACGCTTCAACAATTTTACATCTGTTCCGCTCTCTTTTAAATAAAGAGCAGGGTGATCGCAAATTTGTTTGAGTCTGCCAAGCATACTTAAAATGATGGCTTTCCGCTGCATCCCTGTTAATGAGGCCATATGTTCGAATGTATCTTTGACCAGCTGTTCATATAAAGATGCCTGCTCTGCAGATAACGGGATGAATTCTTTTTCTTCTAGTTTCTCTGGCAGATTGAGTGCGACTTCTTCATCTTGTTTTGTCCGTCTTAATAAGAATGGCTTGATCAGCTGCTGCAGCTGTTGGATTCTTTTTTCTTCACGGTCTTTTTCAATCGGAAGGACGAATTTTTTATGAAAACTGGTCAGGCTGCCGAGATATCCTTTGTTCACGAAGTCGAAAATAGACCAAAGCTCTGTCAAACGGTTCTCCATCGGTGTCCCGCTGAGGGCAATGTGGTGCTGTCCTTTTAATTGCCTAATGGCTCTCGATTGTTTCGTATGGGCATTTTTAATGTTCTGGGCTTCGTCTAAGCAAATGGTATTCCATTTGGCTGCTGTTAATTCATCACGGTCAGAATGTGAGAGACCATACGAAGTGAGGACGATATCTGTTGATTCGTACGCTTTTGTAAAGTTCTCACCTTGTGGACGTGATGGTCCATAATGCAGAGCGACATTCAAATGTGGTGCGAATGTTTCTAGCTCTCTTTGCCAGTTCCCTAATACGGAAGTCGGTGCAATGATGAGAGATGGAGCGGCGTCTTGTTGATGCTCCTTCAAATAGGTGAAATAAGCGATCATTTGAATCGTTTTTCCAAGACCCATATCATCTGCTAAACAAGCCCCGAATCCATGAGACCTTAAGAACAGAAGCCAGTTGACACCGTGCTGCTGATACGGGCGCAGTGTGCCCTTAAAGGACTCACTCATCTCGTAGGATGGCAGCTCTTGTGTATCATTTAACTGATGAACAAGCCCTCGTAATTGAGACGAAAGTTCAAATTGAATATGGGCAAAGGCCGAACTGTCTAGCAGCTCAGGAATCGACTCAGAAGAGGCCTCTTGGTCTGCGAGTTCACGTGACAAAATATCCGACATATGAAGTCCTTCGTTCTCAGCGCGCTCCATCCATTTCTTCATTTGCTGGATAAAGGTCGGATCGATTTTAATCCATTGTCCACGAATATTGACAAGACGACGTTTACTTTGAACAAGCTCGTTGAACTCATCTTCTGTCAGCTCAATCCCGTTTGTGGCAAAGCGCCAATTAAAGTCCATAAGGGCATCCATTCCAACGTGCGATTCGCCTCGTGGTGTGGAGGAAATCCGTGCTTTTAGCATCATGGTGCTTTCTTTGACGATTTGCCACCATGATGGGAGCAGGATCTCAATCCCCATGTTCACAAGTGTTTCACTCGCTTCAGACAGGAAGAGCCACGCTTCTTCTTCTGACATGAGGGTGGTACCAGATGTAAATGAGAGCCAAGGGACAATCTGACCGAACCGCTCCAGCTCTCTGGTGATTTTTTCTTGAAACGGACGCCATGATTTTTTTAAAGAACGGATGCCTTCAAAGAAATGCAGATCACTGTTTTTCTTATCACGCAAAAACAGTTCAATTTTCCAATCATCTCCGTCGAAATCAGGCTCATTTAAACGCAAGCCGACAGTGAAAGGCGTCTCATCATCGATCCAGCCGATCGTTTCCAAGAAATCCTGTTCATCTAAAAAATGTCCTTGGAAGGAGGAAAGAGCAGGCGATTGAGCAGTCATTCGGTTCCATTTGTGCTGCAAGGCATCATCATATTGAATGTAATCCTGTACGGCAAAGGAGAACCAATCAGCTGTGTAGCCATCTAACAGGCCTTCTTTGTCTTTAAAGCGAAGCATGCCTTTTGTCCATGCCTCGAAATCTGGGACAAAATCTTCATCCTCGATGAATTCGTAAATGGTTGAGGCTGTTTTCATAAGCGGCTCTGTTTCATCCGTTAACGTCACATGGCTGAAAGTATTGAATGAATTTTTCCCTAGCAATTCAACGGTCATCCAAGGACTTAACAGGAAGGCAGGTGTGCCAATAAAGCTCACATCTTCTAAGAATGTTCCGTAAAAAGATGATTCGTGCCATTGGAAAAGCTGCCTCTTCATTTCATTTAGTGGTACAGGCTGTCCGTCCTCTGCTTGCGCTGAAATGGTGAAAGAGAAATCTTCGGTTTGTTCTGCATGAATGACAATTTGTTTATGGCGTGTCATCAATTAATTTTCCTTTCTTCATTTCCTCTTGGAACGCACGCAGCCGTTTTGTTGAATCTTGCAGCTGCTGTACATATCTTTCCCACACCGCGTTTTTTTTCGTTTTATGATAAAGCGTACGCAGTTTTTTGAGCATTTTCACAGATTCCCGGTAAGCACTTCGATTCTTTTGATCGAGAAGCAGTGAGATTTCCCGGTGGTATGAAGGAATGAGTGCTTCAGGCTCTTCCTTTGCAATCTGTTTGATCAGTTCTTTCTCCAATTCACTGATGGAGAAACCAACGAGGCTGTGTATTTCAATCCATTCTGCATAGCGTTCTTGTGCATATAAGAGCTGACTATATTCAGTAAATGCATAAGGCATACAGATTTGGAGATAGCGTTCATACAAGAAATGATCTTTCGTCTGTTTAAAGTACGCGTCTAAATAAAAGAAGAAATCGCTGACGGCTCCACGCAGTTCTCTATAAGATAGGTCAAGCTGGCAATATTCTTCTAATACATATGTGATTTCTTGATACCAAAGTTTGAGACGCTTCCAGTCCTTGCGGTTTGTGAGATCCTTTAGCCAATTGAGCACATTTGGCAGCATATCTGCATTGAGCAATTTTAATTGCTGGAAGAGTCTTTCGTCTTCTTTTAGCAAATAATCCATATGCATCAGCCCAATGGTGCGCTCAACCGTTTGCTCCTGCTGTTGGGCGCTCTTGAGTAATTCTGTTTCTTTTTTGACCCATTTCCCTCTATTTAATATAGTTCCCCACATTTCCATAAAGACCGCAACTCGTTCATGCTGGAAAGGTCCGCTGATTTGAAGAAGTGTCCGAACGGCAGTTGGTGTGTTTTCAAGAAACGGATCGAGGGAAAAGGAAAGGGCGTATGTCCTCAAATGATCCACTGAATCAAAAATGGTGTTCATGAGCTGTTCTACATATGGATTCATTGAATAAAAGTCTTTTTCGGCATCAAGGCGGCCGAGGTCGATTAGCTCATGGAGCCTTAACCACACATCGATGGACGTATGAATCGCATACAAACTCTTGAATTCAGGTGAAGTGGGTGCGTGTTTTTTCAGGATCGATAAATAGCCGTAATACAAATGTTGTGGTGTTTGCTGGTGCTTCGGTGTCCGTTTCAGCCAGAGGTGAAATTCCTCCTGGAAAAAATTCAGCCAGCTCTGAAGTGATTGTTCATCTGGGCGCTTCACTTGGAAGTGCTGGCGAATGAGTTCTTTGCTGCGCTGTAATTCATCCTTCTCTGACCAATTTTCTGTAAAGCCGGTCACACTCTCTACTTGAGCGTATAGCGAAAAGAAAACAGCGAGGATGTGTTTACATAGTCCATCAGCTGGACATGAACAGCTGCTTCTCACTGGAAACAGCACATGAAGGTGGACTCTTGCTGCCACGACATCATGTACATAAGCTGACCATTCGGTATCAGACTCTTGCTTGAGCCGATATACGCTGTCCTGTCTATAAGTAATCAATGCTTTTTTGATGAGTTGCTTGTTTTCATCTGTTGCAGGAAGAAGTTCTTTGATCTGTTCGGCTGTTTGTTTGATTTCTTCTTCGTTGATGTTGTGCTGAAGCATTTGATCCGCTCCTAACCAAGTAAAAGATTCCAATTCTTTTATTATAGCTCAATGGTGATTTATAAAAAAGTTTTTCATGAAAATGGTCATAAATTTCAAAAGCTGTCGAATGATGTATTAGAGTATTGCATAAACCAACCATACAGCATATAATAATGAAATTAGTGGAATCGAAAGGATACAGACATGGATAATAAGGGTTTAAATCAAGAAGAGTTTTTAAAGATTTTGATGTACGCTCATGATATTGGTGAAAATTCAAATGATGTCACAACAAAAGAAATGCTTGAAAATTTGATTGCTCATATTCGAAATGGCCTTGTTTCATAAAAGTAGCCCCCTGCTCTCTCAGCAGGGGGTTTTTGTATGCTTTTATGAATGGAACGAAAATCCCCGGCATACGATGACATTACAAGCATAAGGAGTATGGGGAGCTGATGTGACATGAAGGTTGCGATTGCAGGCTGTGGGTATGTAGGGCTTGTCACAGGTGTGTGTTTAGCAGAGGCGGGTCACGACGTGACATGTATGGATATTGACCGGCGGAAGGTCATGCAGCTGAAGCAAGGGAATCCTCCGATGTACGAGCCGGGATTAAAAGAACTGCTCAAACGGAATATGGAGCAAGGACGCATTCGTTTTCATATTGATGGAGCGTCAGCCTATTTGCAGGCTGACGTGTTAATGATTGCTGTCGGTACCCCGCAACAGGCAGACGGTCAAGCTGATTTGCAGTATGTCTTTCAAGCGGCAAAGGAGATGGGCTTACAAGCAAAGCCAGGCGCAGTGCTTGTCGTGAAAAGTACAGTGCCTGTCGGAACGGGCGATCAAATTGATCATTTGATTCATCACGTGTTAGGTCGTAAGGAGCCATTATCTATCGCATCTAATCCAGAATTTTTACGAGAAGGGTCTGCTATCTCAGATACGCTGCGAGCGGATCGGCTGGTGATTGGAGCCGAAACAAAGAACGGATTAGATCAGCTAGAGTCTATGTATGCGGATTTCCACATTCCATTCGTGAGAACAGATCGGAAAAGCGCAGAGATGATCAAATACGCATCAAATGCATTTCTTGCCACAAAAATCAGCTTTATGAATGAAATTGCTTTGATTTGTGGAAAAACAGGAGCTGATGTTGAGAGAGTTGCAGAGGGGATGGGACTCGATCAGCGGATTGGTGCTTCGTTTCTTAGGGCAGGCATTGGTTACGGAGGTTCCTGTTTTCCGAAGGATACAAATGCCCTTGTCCAAATTGCAGGGCATGTGTCCCATGATTTTGAGCTATTGAAGGCTGTTATCAAAGTCAACAATGAGCAGCGGGCTAATTATATTCGAAGTGTGAAGGAGCGAATGGGAGAAAACTTGGAAGGGAAGAGAATGGCTCTTCTTGGCCTTTCATTTAAGCCGAATACTGATGACATGAGAGAGGCGCCGTCGATCCCAATCGCTCATCAGCTCCATCAATTAGGAGCGGAGATCGTAGCCTATGATCCTGCTGCCGCTCGCAATGCCGCTCAAGAACTGCCTGATCAAGTCCTTTTTGCTCAAACGATTGAAGAGGCGATCAAGGATGCTGATGCTGTCTGTATATTAACTGAGTGGGCGGATATTCAGTCCTTTCCACTTTCAGCTTATAAAGATTTCATGAGGCAGCCGATCATTTTTGATGGCCGGAATTGTCATACGCTTGAAGCGGCAGAAGCAGCTGGTGTCGAGTATCATTCTATTGGGCGCAGGCCTGTCTCTCCTATTTATATGTAATGAGAAAAACCGATAACTTCACGTGTTATCGGTTTTTGCGTTAATGCGGAAGAATGAATCCGCCATATAAAAATGCAGCCACTATCAGAAAGGCAGGGTGCAATTTGAATTTGGTCATAAAGAAAAATGAAATGGCGGCAATGGCAAGTGATTGCGTCCAGCCAATGGCTTTCACGGCATCTCCGCCAATTTCCCATGTTAATAAAAGCATCATCATCGCAATGACAGGCTGCACAGATAAGGTCATACCTTTGACGACAGAAGATTGGCGAAAACGATCAATGAGTTTTAGCAATAAAATCAATCCAATCGCAGACGGCAGGACCGTCGCAAGCAGTGCAACGATAAAGCCTGGCCATCCCATGACATCATAGCCTACATAAGCCGCAATTTTCGTAGCGATTGGACCTGGAAGTGCGTTGGCTAATGCGAGCATATTGGAGAACCCTTCGTTTGTCATCCAATGAAAATGATTGACGATTTCTTCATAATTGAGTGGAATGGAGGCAGGTCCTCCACCATACCCTAACAGATTGGATAAGAAGAATGCCCAGAATAAAAAGAGAATCAGCATCACGAAGACACTCCTTTCTCTTTATTTGTTCGATTCCAGCGATCTTTCAGTCTAAAATGAAAGGCACCATAACATAAAAAGATGATGACAATGATTCCTGGATGAATCGAGAGTACTTGAAGACCGACAAATGCCAAAAGGAATAGGGCGATTCCGAAGATCATGCCGAAGCCCTTCAACGCTTTTTGTCCAAATTCATATGCCATCATTCCTAACAGAACGGCAATCACTGGTGTCACAGCACCGATCATATTTTGAATGATGACTGAAGAGCTTAAGACGCTGACAAGTGTAACAAGTGCCACCATAGCGAGACATGTCGGTAAAATATGTGCAGCTGTTGCAACAATGGCGCCAGATACACCTTTTAATCGATAGCCGAGGTATGCCGACATTTTCGTAGCAATTGGTCCAGGTAATGCGTTGGCGATGGCGAGTGTTTCTCCAAATTCGTCATCATTGATCCATTTGTATTTGACGACCGCTTCATGGCGAATGAGCGGGATCACAGAAGGTCCTCCGCCAAATCCCAGAATACCGGTTCGCACCATGGCGATCATGAGTTCAAGATATGATTGCAAGTGGTTCAACTCCTATCTACAATTTCATGCCCATTCGGCTTTTGTATCGTTTAATGAGCATTTGACAGTCAACACTGACGACGCCTTCAAGCGGGTACAGCTTCTTTGTCAGGAACGTCTCCATTTCCTGTTCATTTTGAAAAATGCCATGCATATGCAGCTTGCTTGGTCCTGTCATATGATAAAGGCTTGTGACGGCTGTTTCCTGCTCAAGCTGAAGGGCGACTGTTTCTAAACATTTCGGCTCAACCTCTACGTTAAAAAAGACAGAGACATGAATGCCGATCTTTGCTGGATTAATGACAGCGGTGAATCGTTCAATGACACCTGCTTCAATGAGCTGCTGAATACGGGCTTGTACAGCAACACGGGAAAGGCCGACTTGTTTCCCTAGATCTGTATAGGACATACGCCCGTCCTCGTGTAATAAGGAAAGAATTTGTTTATCTCTTTCATCTAATGTTAAGTTTGGAATGCGATATTCATGTGCCACCGTATAACCACCTTTCTTCTGTTGATATTCTATCATATTTTATTACGAATAGAATGCCTGATTTTTAATTGAATAACGAAATGAAATAATAAAGGAATATAAAGCATCTTTTTGCATAAAAAACACCCCAGTATCACCGGGGTGTGTTCATTTTATTTTTCTGGGCTGCTTTCCGCACTGGCAATTTGTTGTGCAAGGTCAGCACGATCAATGTCTGCTTGGAAGAACTCCTGCGTATTTGGAAGGTGTAAATTCATGTGACGTTTTTGGGAAATTCGAATGGTCACTTGATCCACAGTGTAATCAAATACATGCCCGCCTACGCTGCGATCATCATCAATAAAGTGGAGATGATATCCGCTTACCGCAATGCCATGTGCGTACTGTGGTGTACGGAAGCCTGCGATCGTCCCGCGAATATTTTCAAAATCGAAAATAGGCTGTGACTTGACTGCTTCCACCATCGGAACGTAAGGTTTTTCCTGTTTTTCAACCGTACGGGTTTGAACCTTTTTGAATGACCCATCGATGCGGATCGCATAAAAGACATTTTTGCTTGGTAAGATTCGGTCGATTTCTTCCTCTAGCTCTTTGGACGTCATCGGTGCATCAATTCGATGAACGATGTCCGTTTCAAAGAATGCTAGAGAGCAGAATGGTGAATAATCTTGATCGGTTACTGGTGTGGCTGTTCCATCAGAGCGCAGTCGATAAAAAGCGCCATCAAAGCCGATTAGTTCCCCATCTAATTGATTGAATGTGCCAATGCCAAAATCACCGTGCTCGGGAATATGTGATAGGGAGAAATCTCCATCGTATACGGCTTCCAGCAAGGAGGTCATGGTTGATACTTGATAGACCTCTTGCTTTTTGTCCTGCGGTATTGTGTTGTTTTGTTGATTCATTGGGTGCATCATACCCATATCCGCTCACTCCTTTAAAGTAATGTATCGAAGTCTTATCTGACGTTCGTTGTGTGTTTTTCACGAAAGACTTCTGGCCATTTTTGACTGGCGAGGTCTGGGTTGTCTTGATAGTCTATCGGAATATCAATAATAACGGGTCCTTCTATGTTTATACCCTTTTGAAGGACAGTTGAAAGCTCTTCAGGTGAGTTGACACGTAATCCAGTTGCTCCAAAGCTTTCTGCATATTTCACTAAGTCGATCTGACCGAACTCAACACAAGACGTACGGTCATACTTCATTTCCTGCTGGAATGCCACCATATCGTATGTGCTGTCGTTCCAAACGAGATGAACGAGATTTGTTTTCATGCGCACGGCTGTTTCTAATTCCATGGCGGAGAAGAGAAAACCGCCATCACCTGAGACTGAAATGATCTTTTCATCTGGATTTAATATGGAGGCTGCAATCGCCCATGGTAATGCCACGCCAAGTGTTTGCATTCCGTTACTCACTAGGAACGTGTTCGGTTCATAAACACGGAAGTGGCGAGACATCCAAATGGCGTGCGATCCGATATCACATGTCACTTTCGTGTCATCTGGGATGATACGTCTCAACGTATGAATGACATCCAGCGGGTGTGATAAATGACTTTCTCTTTCTGGTGTTTTTTCGATATCACTTAACAACTCTTGTAATTCTGTGACGAGATCTACGTTCTTTTTGCATAATGAAAGTGGAACGCTGTCGTGGGCTAGATGTTGCACCGTTTCAGATATATTGCCCACAAGCTCAAGCGTCGGTTCATAGAAATGGTCAATATCTGCCTGCATGTCATCCACATGGATGATGTGACGCTGCTGCGGTTTCAAATTCCAATGCTTCGGATCGTATTCGATTGGATCAAAGCCAATAGTTAAAATCACATCCGCTTTCTCAATGAGAAGGTCGCCTGGCTGATTACGGAATAAACCGATTCTGCCCACATATTGAGGCTCAAGCTCTCTTGAGAGAACACCGGCTCCTTGGTACGTTTCGACAAATGGGATACCAAGTGTTTTTAATAATGTTCTTGTCGCATTTGCCGCAGCTGGACGGCTAGCTTTCATTCCCACAATTGCAACAGGTAAGTGCGCATTTTGAATTTTGGCGATGGCCGAACTGATGAGAGCATCCGGTGCAGGACCTAGTTCTGGAGAAGGGTGAGCAGACACTGGTGTTTGTGTGGTGTGTTCGGTCACGACATCTTGTGGAAAGCTGATAAATGCTGCCCCAGCTTGACCTCTTTGTGCCGCGCGAAAAGCATTTGTTAAGGCTTCTGGTATATTGTTTACGTCTTGTACTTCAACGCTATATTTTGTCACTGGTTTGAATAATGCCGCATTGTCGAGTGATTGATGTGTTCGTTTGAGCCGATCCGCACGGATGACGTTTCCAGCGATTGCAACAACAGGGTCACCTTCTGTATTGGCAGTTAATAGACCTGTCGCTAAATTGGATGCGCCAGGACCTGATGTAACGAGACAAACGCCTGGTTTGCCAGTTAAACGACCGACAGCTGCTGCCATGAATGCCGCATTTTGTTCGTGTCTGCATAGCACAAGCTCTGGACCTCTGTCTTTTAATACATCAAATACTGCATCAATTTTTGCACCTGGAATCGCAAAAACATGGGTCACACCTTGGGCAATGAGCGTATCGACAATCAACTCTGCTCCTCGTTTTGTTAGGGGTTGTGTTTGAGAATTCATTTACCCCGCACTCCTTTCGGCAAGTAAAATTTTTTATGAAAATATATTTTCATGATATGATTTACTATACATTTCACAAAATAAATTTTCCAATATATGTTTAACGTAGTTTTAATATGTTTCACGAATAAGTGTTTGAGGAGTGAAAGGATGGAACTGAGACATTTGCAGTATTTTGTCACAGTCGCGGAGGAGCTGCATTTCGGCAGAGCGGCCGCACGATTGAACATGACACAGCCTCCACTTAGTCAGCAAATTAAGCAGTTTGAGGAAGAATTGGGATTTCCTTTGTTTCACCGGTCTAAAAGGGTGGTGGAGTTAACAGCTGCTGGAAAGGTTTTTTTACATGAGGTCCGGGGGGTGCTGCATCAGCTTGATAAAGCCGTTGATCATGCCCGGCATACGGCAAGAGGGGAGCTTGGGAAGATTATCATCGGTTTCGTTGGTACAGCGACATATGATATTCTGCCGCCAGTTGTCCGTGAATTCAGAGAGCGGTACCCCTCTGTCAGTATTGAGCTGCAACAGCTTTCTGTCCCGCAGCAGCTTGAGGCGCTTTTGAATGGTGAGATTGATATTGGTTTTTTGCATCCTACATCACCGCAAGAAGAATTGGTCAGTCGTTTAATGAAGCAAAGTGAATGTATTTTTGCGATTCCGAAAAACCATCCGCTGGCGGAAAAAGAAGCAGTCACGATTGAAGATATTCGTGATGAGCCGATTATTTCTTTATCAAAGGAATCATGGCCGTCCCTTTATCAGCATTTTGTCCTACTTTGTGAAAAGTATGGATTTTCACCTAATATTGTGCAGGAAGCAGCAGAATATCAAATGGTCATTGGGCTTGTCACAGCGGGAATCGGAATTGCTATCATTCCAACATCGGCCCGGCGTTTATTTAATTTAGATGTGGTGTATCGGTCAATTGAAGGTGAGGAGCTACTCGCGGAATGGACCATTTCTTATAGACGAGAAAATCATAATCCGGCATTGTTTCATCTTGTCCATCATATTCTCCATCGCGCTGAGCCGGAATAAGGGAAGAGAGAACGGGGTATGGTATGATGTCGTTACATACAAGAGGAGGCATGTCTGAAGTGATTACATTACAAATGGATCAGTTGTCACGAAAAGAAGCATATAAAGTATTATCTGGTTCCGTCGTTCCAAGACCCATTGCATTTATTACAAGCCTTTCTAAAGAAGAAGTCGTCAATGCTGCACCATTTAGTTTCTTTAATGTCATCAGCGGCCATCCTCCGCTGATCGCTGTTTCTATTGGACGTCGTCAAGGAGAGATGAAAGATACAGCAAAACATATCATCGACAGGGAAGAATTTGTTGTCCATGTGAGTGATGAAGCGATGATTGAAGATATTAATGAAACAGCTGCTACTTTGCCAGAGGAAGAGAGTGAGCTGACTCGTACCGGTCTTCATCAAGTGAAGAGCAGCGTGGTGTCAGTGCCAGGAATCAAGGAAGCACGCATTCGCTTTGAATGTCAGCTGGAAAATCATCTGACCTTTCAAAATGATGAAGGGGAGATCACAGTCGATCATATCATTGGCCGGGTGGTGTGTGCGCATTTAGATGAATCCGTCTATGATGCGGAAAAAGGATATATTTTTACGAATGAATTAAAGCCAGTTGCGCGCCTAGCAGGGAATGATTATGCCCATTTAGGCACGCCATTTGTACTGAAGAGACCGGAATAACATCTAAAACTCCCGAGGCTATTGGGGGTCCAGCGTGTAGACAAACCCTCGCATTCGGTGTCAGTCCTGCGCTTCGGTGCTCACGAATGTTAAATTCGCTCCGCGCCGATGCTCGTCCTTCCTAGACTGCAAAGGTTTTCTATTACGCTGAAAAGAAAACAAAGTGCTAAAATAAAGTTCATTTCAGCACTTTGTCTACAATCTAATACCCCCGAGGCTATCGGGGGTTTAGTGTTTATTTCTTTTGTTCTAGTTTCAATGGAGCGGCGATATTTTTTTCTACCTTTTTGCCTTTTAATACATCGTCCGCAGCGCCGACTGCCAGTTGACCGATCAGCTCTGGCTGCTGCGCGACTGTTGCAGATAGTTTTCCTGCTTTGATCGAGTTGAGTGCATCTTCGTTACCGTCAAAACCAACGACAAGAATGTCTTTTCCAGAGCTTTGGATGGCCTCTAGTGCGCCAAGCGCCATTTCATCATTGTGGGCAAAAACGGCTTTGATGTCAGGGTTTCCTTGAAGAAGGTTTTCCATCACGTTGAGCCCTTTTGTCCGGTCGAAGTCAGCGGCTTGTTTTGCTGTGACATCTAACTTTTTGTCTGCAATTTGATGAAAACCTTTTCCTCGTTCGCGTGTCGCAGAAGCACCTGGTACACCTTCTAGTTCAGCCACTTTTGCTCCTTTACCGACTTTGTCGATAATAAAGTTAGCTGCCATTTCGCCGCCTTTGATGTTATCAGAAGCAACAAGCGCTTCAACCTTTCCGCTTTCTGCCGAGCGGTCTAATGTGATGACCGGTATGTCTGAAGCATTCGCAGATTCGACAGCCGTTGATATGGCAGAGGAATCGGCTGGGTTAATGAGTAATGCATCGACCCCTTGTTGAATTAAATCTTCTACATCACTTGTTTGTTTGGCTGAATCATTTTGTGCATCGGCAATGACAACTTCAATGCCAAGCTTTTTCGCTTCTTTTGTCACACCGTTTTTAAGAGAAACGAAGAATGGGTTATTTAAAGTCGAGATCGACAGTCCGATTTTCATGTCTTTTTTCTTGCCATCCTTTGTTGATTTGGCCCACTCTGGCGGTTCAAGCGAGCAGGCAGAAAGCATGAATAATGAGAGAGTCACGATCAGGATTACATATTTTTTCATAGCAGCTGCCTCCTTAAGCAGATTTCTTTCTGTCGAGTAGGACTGCAATCAAGATGACAATCCCTTTCACAACAGACTGATAGAATGATGAAACACCAAGTAAGTTCATACCATTGTTCAAGACCCCGATAATGAGTACCCCAATGAGTGTACCGACAATTCGCCCTCTTCCGCCGGATAGGCTTGTCCCGCCAAGTACAACGGCAGCAATTGCATCAAGTTCATACGACGTACCAGCTGTTGGTTGGGCTGAGTTGAGACGAGATGTTAAGATCGCACCGGCTAAAGCAGACATAAAGCCGGCTAATGAGTAAATCATGATTTTGACGCGTGGTACTTTAATACCTGAGATGAGGGCTGCTTTTTCATTTCCGCCAATGGCATACGTTCTTCTGCCAAAAGGTGTTTTATGAAGCAAGACCCAAAGAACGATAAAGGTGAGAAGCATGGTGATCGCTGGAACAGGAATGCCTAAGAAATATCCACGGCCAAATAGCTGAAATGCATAGTTAGAGCCAAGCCCTGTAATTGGGTTTCCGTCTGTATAAACAAGCGTCAATCCTCTGAAAATCGTCATCGTCGCAAGTGTTGCGATAAAAGGAGCCATTTTTCCTTTTGTGATTAAAAGACCGTTGATCATTCCAAGGATGGCACCGATGATACATCCAACGATGATGGCAAGAATCGGGTCCAAACCAGATACAATAAAGCCGGCAGTCAGAGCACTAGACAGCGCTAGAATGGCACCGACAGACAAATCAATTCCTCCGGTTAAAATAACAAACGTCATGCCAAAGGCAATGAGGGCGTTAATGGAGATTTGTCTGAGTAAGTTTAAAATGTTTAATGGTTCTAAAAAGGCCGGATTTAAAATAGAAACAATGGCAACAAGGATGATGAGTCCTAAGAATGGCCCAAGCTTTTGCATGATGTGATCAAATCGTCCATTTGAAGTAAGTGGTTTCATGTTACTTCCCTCCTGTAGCTAGTGTCATAATTCGTTCTTGTGTAGCTTCTGTTTTACTTAATTCGCCGCTGATAGTTCCTTCATGAATGACAAGCACTCGATCGCTCATCCCAAGAACTTCTGGGAGCTCAGAGGAGACCATCAAAATCGCAACGCCTCGATCCGTCAGCTCGTTCATGAGCTGATAAATTTCTCGTTTCGCCCCAACGTCGACACCTCTTGTCGGTTCATCTAAAATCAGCACCTTCGGCTGAATGCCGATCCATTTGGCGATGACGACCTTTTGCTGATTTCCACCGGACAGGCTGCGTGCAGAGATTTCAGATGAAGCGGTTTTGATCGTGAGTCGTTTGATGAGCAGGTCAACAAAGTCCTGCTCGTTTTTCTTATCGATCAGCCCCTTTGGAGAGAAGCTGTCTAAGTTAGGCAAGCCGATGTTTTCCCGGATGGATGCATCCAGCATCAGTCCTTCATCTTTACGATCCTCCGTGATAAAACCGATGCCAAGTTTGACTGCATCACTTGGTTTTTTAATGACAGCCTTTTTCCCATGAACCCAAATTTCTCCTTGATCCAGGGGATCGAGTCCAAAGAGCGACCGCATCATTTCCGTCCGGCCAGCACCCATTAGGCCTGCAACACCGACAATTTCTCCAGCTTTGACGGAAAAACTGACATCTTGAAAGCGGCCTTTCCTCGTTGCTTGCTTCACTTCTAGGACGGTATCACCAGTAGAAGGTGTGCGTTCAGGGTAACGATCGGTTAATTCGCGGCCGACCATTTTTTTGACGACTTCATGGAAATTCGTGTCCGGTATCGCTTTCGTATCGACCGTTTTCCCGTCACGCATGATGGTTATTCGGTCACAGATGGCGAAGATTTCTTCCATACGGTGAGAAATGTAGACGATGGAAACGCCATCTTTTTTGAGTGATTCAATGACCTGAAATAGCTTTTCAATCTCACGGTCTGTGAGAGCAGCTGTTGGTTCATCCATAATAATGACCTTTGCATCGGTCATTAACGCTTTCGCAATCTCAATCATCTGCTTTTGGCCGACAGAACAGCTTCCTGCCTCTTGATCGAGCGATAGGTTGACAGACAATCGGTCGAGCTGCGCTTGGGCGAGGGTTTTCATTTTCTTGGTGTCTAGGAGACCAAGTTTTGTATAGATTTCTTTCCCGATAAATAAATTCTCGAGTACCGTCATATCAGGCCATATATTCAGCTCCTGATGAATGAAGGCAATCCCGTTCTGCTCGGCTTCTTTCGGGTTTTTGAAAGCGGTTTCTTTTCCGTCGATTTGAATCGTTCCTTGATCCAGTGAATAGAGTCCTGTCAGCAGATTCATTAACGTTGATTTTCCTGCCCCGTTTTCACCCATTAGTGCATGGACTTCACCTGTGACGAGGTCAAAGGAGACCCCGGCGAGAACGGTGTTTTTTCCAAAGGCCTTATGGATGTTATGCATTTCAATGTTCATAAGTGGCTCCTCCTTTTAAAAGATGACACCGGCATGAAGAATGCAGTTTGCGTATGGGGTGGCTTCACCCGTGCGAATCACTGCTTTTGCCTGTTTGGTCATGTCTTTGAACGTCTCGTGATCGACTTCATTTAACGGATGTGAGAACGCTTTCTTTAGAAATAAATGATCTCTCTCATTGGCTTGTTTGATTTCACTGGCGATTGTGATGTGTTCAACGGCCATTTCCTCAAGAAGGAGGGAAGTAACCTCCTGAAAGGATGGTGTGCCGATGGATAATGCAAGGTCGATTTTGACCGGGCCTTCTGGAATGGGCAGGCCGCAGTCTGCAATGACAATCGTATCTGTATGACCAAGGTCAGCAAGCACCTTGGCGATATGACTATTTAAAATACCATTTTTCTTCATTTCTTATTCTCCAATTCTTCTCTTGCTGGCATGCCGCCTTGGGCACCAAATTTTGTGACTGAGATAGATGCGGCTAAGTTAGCAAAGGCAAGTGCGTCGTATAGGGATTTTCCTTCTGTTAGTGCTACAGCTAAAGCGCCGTTAAAAGTATCGCCAGCGCCTGTAGTGTCGACGGCTTTCACAGGATAGCCCGGTACCAACACTTCTTTTGATCCGTCAAAGTATCGAACACCACTTTTTCCTTCTGTAATGAGTAATTTGTTTGGATATTGGCGCAAAGCCTCTGCTATGGTGAGTCCATCAAACATAAGAGCTGCTTCGTGTTCGTTTGGCGTGATATAGGCAGCTTGATCTAATATTTGCTGAGAGACTTTGCGAGCTGGTGCGGGATTTAAGATGACTGGAATCCCTTTTTCGCTGCAAATGGCGCAGACGGCTTCGACTGTTTCTTCAGGAATTTCCTGCTGGATGAGGACGATTCCGATATTTTCAATAGAAGAAAGAGCATCTTTTACATAATGAGGTGTTACCTCATTGTTTGCTCCTTTGACGACAACAATGCTGTTATCTCCTTCAGCTAAAATGATATGAGCTGTTCCGCTTTCCATTTCGGTAACCGGTTTCATATAGGTGGTGCGAACACCTTGTGCTTGCAAATTGCTCATAATGTCCTGACCATACGCGTCATCACCAACTCGGCCGATCATATATACATCTGCACCGAGCCTTGCGCTTGCTACTGCTTGATTGGCTCCTTTTCCCCCAGGAACCGTTTTAAATGATTCGCCTAGGACGGTTTCTCCTGCACTAGGACGTTTATTCGATGTGACAACTAGATCCATGGAACAACTTCCTACGACAACTATTTGACTCATTGTGAATCCACCTTTCTTGTGGTCTCTCGTTCAATAAAAGAGACGGGCATTTGAATAACTGCTTGATCTATAGGCTGTTTTTGAATGGCTTTAATGATCAGCTTTGCGGCTTCTTTCCCCATATCATAGGCAGGCTGCCGGATCGTTGATAGAGATGGGAAGAGCAGTTCGCTTTGCGGAATATCATCAAATCCAATGATTTGGACGTCTTCTGGAATGGCTTTTCCAATTCGAAGTGCTTCGTGTACGACGGCTGCTGCGACGATGTCATTGCTGGCAATGATGCCATCTGTTTCAGGGTACAGCTTGAAAAGAGCCTTGGCGCTTTTTCGGGCTTCCTGAAAAGAAAAAGAAGCGTTAGACATCACATGAAAGTTAGCACCTTCTTCAGTCAGAACATCAAGTGCGCCTTTGAATCTTTGCCGCGCCGTTTGAAGATGAGCGGGCCCTTTTAGCAATGTGATCTGCTGACTGCCGCGTTTGATTAATTCCATTGCAGCCATTTTCCCGCCTGCCGTAGCATCTGCAAACACAGAAGGCGCATTTGGAACGGTACGATCTAAGAAGACAACAGGCAGTTCATCATCATTGTACAAATCCGATTCAGGTTCGTTTGTGACAGCGATGACACCGACCACCTGGTTTTGCTTAAAGGTTTGTAAATAGGCCATTTCCTTCTCCCGATCTTCATCACTGTTTCCGAATAATAAGCGAAAACCGTTTGCATGAATCTCATCCTCAACGCCTCTAGCTAGCTGAGGGAAGAAGGGGTTTGTGATATCAGGTAAGATGAGACCAACTAATCTTGATTCTCTTTTAAAAAGGGATCGTGCCACTTCATTGGGGAAGTAGTTTAGCTCCTGCATCGCTTGTGTCACACGGGTTTTCGTATCAATATGGACGTATCCAGTATCGTTAAGCACGCGTGAAACAGTCGCAACAGACACTTGAGCAGCTTTTGCAACATCTTTAATTGTAGCCAATGGAGTGCCTCCCTTCTTTGATGTGTAACCGTTTACATAGATAGATTATCACGAAAGCATTAAAAAGACAATCTTAAAAAAATAAAAAAAGAAAAGAAAGAGGGCGTCTTCCTTTTCTTAACTAATAATGCCCGTTTGGGTAATGTTCACTTTGATTTTTGGGATGATCTTCACTTTTGGATAATCGGTGACCCAATTCATTTTCATATACTCATCATAATGTCTGACTCTGTATTTTCTGCCGAGGCTTAGCACATCGGAATTCGCATCTTGCAGGGCAGCGATAATTTTTTCTGCTTCTTTTGTCAAAATGACTGATAGCTTTTTGTTGAGCATTTCAATTTTTTTGTCAGTATCAAGGTTATCTTTTGGGTACTCAATGACAGAAGTATTAAATTCAAATTTGAGTGAGTATGTTAAGTTTCGATGATCAGGATTTAGAATCTCGATGTCTCTCTTTACATCAGTGACTTGAATCGTAATGTAATTGTTTTCTTTTGACTTCATGTCGCTTCTCACTTTTTTTGTGAAGTTGGCATACTTGCCCATTTTTCCGTCCATGATGGTGAGCAAGATCGCATCTTGACCGTACAACTCGCCTTTCTTTTTCTCATTATCAAATAGGGCAACACCTTTTACACTGATTAATTTCTTCGATTGATCAAAATGGATTAAGGGCAATGTGAAGTCCTCTCCAGTTTGGAGCATTTTAGATCGAATACTTTGAATGTTTTTAGGTGCTACTTGGGATGAGCGTGATGCGGTTGTGATCAAGTTATTTAAATAGTCACTCACAATGAGCTTTTCCTTCAGCAGCGAGTTAATCACTTCTTCACAGGTCCCTCCTTGAACAACGGCGAGATTTGCGAGGAGGGGGCTTTTTGGATCACGATAAAACATATCTAAGTAGGGCAGAAGACGATTTTGGGCAAATTCATCACCGATCAGCATCACCCGCATTTTCGACATGTCTATTTTTTGATCCACAATCCGGCTGAAGTTGGTTCTTGCTTTCCTTAAAGTAGGTGCTTCCGTTGTGAGAAGAGTGGTTAAAAAGCTGCCTGTATTTCCTTGTTCCATACTTTGAGACTGCTGCACTTTTCGATAAGTGATTGAGTACTTCGCATTGTCATCCTCTCCTTGATCAACAGCGGAGGTTAAAACAAGAGAGATATTCTTTAATAGGTTCTGATCCCAGCAGCCAGGCATGAATATGAGAGACACACACATGAGCAAAGTCAGTATGTACTTATGACGCATGTGATTTCACCTTCCCTTTACGATGTTTGATAAAGATGATAATGGCCATAAAGATTGGGAGTGTGTAAATAAATGAATATTGAGCGATGGTGGTAAAATCATTAAAACGCTGAATTCTAAAATTATCGGTTGCAAGGTAACAGCTAGCCGCATAAATCAAAATGGCAAAATATAACACATATTTTTTGTGTTCTTTTTTCTTAAGAATACTTGCTACGCCATTTGCACAGAAGTAGAGATAGTTACTGAGTGTGGCTAAAATGACAAATACCCAGAAACTAAGAAAAATTAAATCTGTCCGTTCAATCACACCGAACGAAATGGTTTTTAACAGATAAAGAACAGGATTTGGAATGATATTGAGCTCAATCGGGCTGAAGAACATAAAACAAATCACTGTGATAAATAGGTAGTAAAGTGTCGTGCATATATTGGCAATGGTCATGACCTTGTATCGCGCTTTAATGGTGCCTTTCATCAGTGGAGAGATGATCAGAATCATCTCAAATCCATTCATAGATAATACAACATCCTTTAATCCGAGCTGAAATTGAGAGAAGTCCGTTTGGAAAAAGGGCATAAGGTAGTCGATATTGGTTCCTTTTAATGAATAGAGCATGATGAGAGACAACAAGAGTAAAAAAGGAGTCAGAATAAAGTTGAATCTGACAATCGCTGTAATCTGTTCCTTGGCGATGTAAAGGATGGATATCATGAGTAGTAGGTTGATGACCCAATTGGGTGTAAGTGGTAAAACCCATATACCCAGAATTCTCGTGAAAATAGATAGAACGACAATACAGACTGAGGCGAAATAAATTGTATAAAGAGCCACTAAGATTCGCCCAACCCATTTTCCAAAAACCTCAATTAATGCCTCGAAAAATGATGTCTCAGGATATTTGTGAATGATATATATAAAAATGGTATTGATGATTTGGATAAAAAAACAGGCCAAAATGATAGCCATCCAGCCATCATGCCCCATATCTTTCATGAGCAAATGAGGCAGGGCTAAAATACCGACACCAATTTGAGATTGAATGATAAAAAAGACAGCTTGAGATGGAGATATTTTATTTTTCATCTTGATTTTTCCATCCTCTCAAATTTTCAATTTGCCCTTTCTTTTTTGGGTTTAAGTAAACAGGGCGATTTTTATACATCCACATTGGTAATCGAATCACAGTGTCTTTTAAATCCTGCCAGTTAAATGGAGTTACTGGAGATAAATACGGGACACCTAGTGATTCAAGGCGGCATAAATTCATCAGGACGATCGACAGACCGAATGAAATGCCAATAAACCCAAACATCGATGCCATGAACATGAGCGGAAAACGCAGCATCCTGATGGTAGACGTCATTTCAAACGAAGGAAGAACAAAGGAAGCAACAGCGGTCACGGCGACCACAACGATAAGAACATTGGAAATGAGCCCAGCTTTTACTACCGCATCTCCAATGACCAAACCGCCTACGATCCCAATGGTCTGTCCAATTGGTTTTGGCAGACGCACCCCAGCTTCGCGTATGAGCTCAATTGTAATCTCCATCAGCATAGCTTCTATTAAAGGCGGAAAAGGAATGCCGATAATGGAATTTTTCATCGTAATCGCTAATTCATCCGGGACTACCTCATAATGAAAGCCGATGACTGCAATATAAAAAGAAGGCAAAATCACAGCGATGATACAGGCAATATAACGAAGAATACGAATAAACGTAGCTGGAATCCAGCGACTATTGTAGTCATCTGGTGATTGAAAGAAGCTAAAGAATGTAATAGGCAGAATGATAGCCATTGGACTGCCATCCATCAGCACAACAATTCTCCCCTCAAGAATGGCAGATCTCACTTTGTCAGGTCGTTCTGTATCAATGAGCTGCGGGAAGATGGAATATGAATCATCCTCAATCGCCTCTACAATAGAACCGGGGCTAAGCAGCGTGTCTACTTTAATAGAAGAAATTCGTTTGTTAACCTCATCTATCTTTTCTTGATTGGCAATATCAGAAATATAAACCGTCGCAACCTTTGTTTCAGATTTTGTACCGACCTTATGATACTGGATTGCAAGTTTTCGATCATTTAAGTGTGAACGCAGCAAATATAAATTGGTATCTAAACTCTCAACAAACCCATCATGTGCGCCTGCAATAATACTTTCAGAAGAAGGTTCAGAAATGGAACGCAGCGGCGGCTGCCCAACAGCAAATATTTTGATCTGTGCGGATTTTTCATCAAGGAAGGCAATACTTCCGGCAATAATGCTGTCGACAATCAGCGTCAAGTCACCTGTTTCGAGTGAACTAAGAGATTTTGCATAGTCCTGTTTTCCAGGAGGACCGAGCAAGTTGCCGATAATGAAGTCGTTTAATTTGCTTTCATCGACTCTAGTTTTAATAAAAAACAGCACTGATTTCGTTTCATTCACCATCAATTCCCGGTATTCAAAATCAGCGCTTTGTTGAAATGCTTTGTTCAGAATCCGAATCTTTTCCTCAAAACCGCCTGATAAAAAGTGTAAGCGTGTTTGCTCATTCGTATTTGGCATCTTTAGCCTCCTCTCACAGATTTTTTAACCATAGTGTAAGCCGAGAAGATGATTTTATGCGTCATCTTTGGGGAAAGCATGACACGAACCGACAACTTTCAACTAAAATCACATTAAAAATGTTAAGAAATGATGAATCTTGATAAAAAGAAATGAATAATGTTTCATTGTTTAGGTCATAAGGAGTGAATATCGTAAAGAGAGGCTATAACAAAATGATTAATCTTTGACATCTTATCCCAATTTTTTGTGACCTGAAAATAAGCAGATGACTTGATTTTTTGACAGGTGACCTTTGTCATAGGTCAACACATAGCGTTCTGACCGATGAGGATGACTTTCTAACCTGTTCATTTAAAAATATAAAATATTCTAAAACACGCACTATTCATTTAAAGCGCTGATATGACTGATTTCGTAGAGATGAAAGGGCTTTAAAACATTGATTCAAAATACATCTTAATAATTGTCGAAAAATTTAGGGAGAAAAGGACAAAAGATTTTTCACTGTTTGATGGTAACGCTTTCTCTTATTCTGAGCAGAAATTCAGTCGTCATTTTGTCCGTCTTTTGGCCTTTTCATTTGAGCGTGAGATAGGCAAATACGCCTTCTGATTAGAGGAATTTGGCATACGAGGAAGTGAAAGATTATGTTACATAATACCGATTGTGATTTTATGCTGAACCTATATACTGTTGATTGAATTTACATATCACACTCATAAAAAAAGGAGATGTAGATAAGCGATGTGGTTAATCGTTATAGCCTGTGTCATCATGTTAGGGATTGGCTTTATTGAAAAGAAGCGTCATCAGAAAAATATCGATGCCCTGCCGGTACGCGTCAATATTAATGGTATACGCGGAAAGTCTACCGTTACAAGATTGACAACCGGTATCTTAATGGAGGCAGGTTATAAAACTGTCGGCAAAACAACAGGAACGGATGCAAGAATGATTTATTGGGATACGCCAGAAGAGAAACCGATTAAAAGGAAACCGCAAGGACCAAATATCGGAGAGCAGAAAGAAGTTATGAGAGAAACCGTTGAAAGAGGAGCAAATGCCATCGTCAGTGAATGTATGGCGGTGAATCCAGATTACCAAATTATCTTTCAGGAAGAGCTGCTTCAAGCGAATATTGGCGTGATCGTAAACGTTCTTGAAGATCATATGGATGTGATGGGGCCAACTCTTGATGAAATAGCTGAAGCCTTTACAGCGACAATTCCTTACAATGGGCACTTGGTTATTACGGATAGTGAATATACAGATTTCTTTAAAGAGATTGCGAAAAAACGCAATACTGAAGTGATTGTTGCAGATAATTCCAAGATTACCGATGAGTATTTACGGAAATTTGAGTATATGGTGTTCCCGGATAATGCTTCACTTGCACTTGGTGTCGCACAAGCATTGGGAATTGATGAAGATACGGCATTTAGAGGCATGTTAAATGCGCCGCCTGATCCAGGAGCGATGAGAATTCTTCCATTAATGGATGCAAAAACACCTGGACATTTTGTAAATGGATTTGCGGCTAATGACGCAGCATCTACATTGAACATTTGGAAGCGTGTGAAGGAAATTGGGTATCCAACAGATGAACCGATTATTATCATGAACTGTCGTGCGGATCGCGTAGATAGAACGATCCAGTTTGCGGAGGATGTACTTCCTTATATTGAAGCAAGTGATCTTGTCTTAATTGGTGAAACGACAGATCCAATTGTGAAGGCATTTGAGGATGGAAAAATTCCGGCTGACCACTTACACAACCTTGAATATCAATCTACAGAACAAATTATGAACATGCTTGAGAAAAAGCTTCATAATCGAGTGGTTTATGGAGTCGGCAATATTCACGGCGCCGCTGAACCTTTAATCGAAAAAATTCAAGAATACAAAATTAAGCAGCTTGTCAGCTAGGAGGAAATATAGAAAATGTTCGGATCAGATCTTTATATCTCGTTAATTTTAGGTGTTCTACTCAGTTTAATTTTTGCAGAAAAAACAGGAATCGTACCAGCTGGGTTGGTTGTTCCAGGTTATCTGGCACTCGTCTTTAACCAGCCAGTCTTCATTTTAGTTGTTTTATCTGTCAGCTTGCTGACATATGTGATCGTTCGTTTTGGACTATCGAAATTTATGATTTTGTACGGACGTAGAAAGTTTGCGGCGATGCTGATTACAGGGATTGCCTTAAAGCTCATATTTGATTTCTTCTATCCAGTAGTTCCGTTTGAAATAGCAGAATTCCGCGGAATCGGAATCATCGTGCCTGGATTGATTGCGAATACGATTCAAAAGCAAGGTCTTACGATTACCCTTGGAAGCACATTACTTCTAAGTGGTGCAACATTTGCCATCATGTATGTTTACTATCTATTTTAAGATAAGGTGTGTCCAATGATGAATAAAAAATTGAGCTTTCAGGAAAAGCTGCTGAAAATCACAAAGAACCAAAAGAAAAAGACGAATAAACACGTACTGATTGCTTTACCGATTGTCATTGCTTGTACATTTCTATTTACATTTATCGGGAAAGCACAAGTACCAACTGTAGAAAAGAATCCAGAAAACATCCTGACCGCTTCGTTTGTCGGAGATATTATGTTTGGAAGAAATGTAGAGAAAGTAACAGACCGCTATGGAAAGCAGCACCTGTTCCGCTATGCGAAGCCGTATTTTGATGTATCAGATTATGTAACTGGGAATTTTGAGCATCCAGTGGCTTCAGATAAGGAACAGGCAGCACAAAAGAATATTCATTTGAAAACAGATGAAGATTCTGTACAAGCGTTAAAGGATTTGAATTTCTCTGTACTAAACTTTGCGAATAACCATGCAGCAGACTACGGTGAAAAAGGCTTAAATAACACGATTGATGCCTTTGAAAAAGCTGACATGGATTATACAGGGGCAGGGCGCAACGTCAAAGATGCGAAGCAGAACATTTCATACAAAGAAGTGAATGGCGTTAAAATCGCTACCCTTGGTTTTACAGATGTATATGGAAAAGATTTTAAAGCAACAAATCGCAAGGCAGGTATTCTGCCAGCTGATCCATCTATCTTTATTCCGATGATTTCACAAGCTGCTGAAAAGGCAGATATCGTTGTTGTTCATGCGCACTGGGGACAGGAATATAACAATGAAGTAAACGACAGACAAAGAGAGCTGGCAAGAGCGATGTCAAAGGCTGGTGCTGATATCATTATCGGTGCACACCCGCACGTTCTTGAGCCGATGGAAGTCTATAACGGAACAGCGATTTTCTATAGCTTGGGGAACTTTATTTTTGACCAAGGCTGGTCAAGAACACGTGATTCTGCCATTGTTCAGTATCATCTGAATGAAGATGGAAAAGCGACATTTGAAGTGGTTCCAATGTACATCAAAGAAGCGACACCTGCTCCAGTCAAAGCAGGATCTCTTGAATCAAAATCGATTATCCGTATGCTGACAAATGGCACGAATGCGGATTGGAAAGAAAAAGACGGACATATTTTCTTTGAAGTCGATCATTCTGATAAAGTTCAAACATTAAAAGAAAACGAGGGGAAGGATAAAAAATGAAATTCCTTAAAGCAAGCTGGCCGTTTGTTGCGTTAATTTTAGTCTTTGTCTTTATGTCTGCTTTTAAATTTAGTGATAGCCTCACAGATCATGAGAAACAAAAGATCTCGGTTGAAATGCAGAAAATTGAACAGCAAAAGCAGTCAAAAGCAGAAGCAAGTAAATAAAGAAATGATGATGAAAAGAGCACGCGAGGCGTGCTCTTTTTTGACGGAAAAAGGTGTAAAATGAAAGGGGTCATGTCGAAACTATAAAAGAAAGGAGGAAGAGAGGATGAAATGGAAAGGAATACTGCTTGGAGGATGTGCCATTGTAGGACTCATGTTTATGTCCCAAACAGAGGTGTCTGCTCAAACAACATCTCCTTTAAAACAAGCGGAAACGCTGATAGGCACGCCTTATCATAAAGGAGGAATCAATCCGAAAACGGGCTTTGATGCGTCTGGCTTTATACAATATGTATACAAAACAACAGGTGCATTTGATTTGCCGCGAAAGGTGATTGATCAATACCAAATCGGTGAAAGCGTATCATGGGAAAAAGCGAAGCCCGGAGACCTTGTCTATTTTCGCAGTCTTGAAGAAACAAAAGACATCCCAACACATGTTGCTTTGTACGCTGGAAATGATCAGGTGATCCACATCACACTCAGTCAAGGGGTGGTGAAAACAGATGTCAGCAAAAGTAAATATTGGACCGATCGGTTCTATGCGGTCAAACGGCTGCCTGTCTCCCAAGAGATGTCGGATGATCAACTGGTGAAAGATGCGATGAAATATTTAGGAATCCCTTATGTATTCGGGGCATCAGATCCAAAAGTAGGATTCGATTGTTCAGGTTTTTTACAATATTTGTTCGAAAAATCACTTGGGATTTATTTGCCAAGAAGTGCTGAGCAGCAATGGATGGTTGGAGAGAAAGTGGCACGAGACGATATTCGCCCTGGAGATTTTGTTTTTTTTAGCAACACGTATAAAAAAGGAATTTCACATGTAGGCATGTACATCGGAGGAGACCGCTTTATTCATGCGAGCCGTTCGGAAAGTGTGACGATTTCTTATTTGTCTGAATCGTATTGGCGTGAGAAATGGACAGGTGCGAAACGATTAACTGAGCTGAAACTAGCGAAAGAAGACCCAGTCGTATCAAAAGCTGCCACATATATTGGAGAAGTACCCTATGTAAAAGGTGGTGCGAGCCCAAAGCAAGGCTTTGATACAGCAGGATTCACGCAGTATATCTATCAAGAAGTGCTTGGAATGGAGATGCCTCGCTATGCGCCGGGACAAGTTAAAGCAGGTACACCTGTGAAACGATCGGAACTAAAGCCAGGAGATCTTGTCTTTTTTAAAGGGACTTCGTTGATGCCAGCCATTTATGCTGGTTCAAATCAAGTCATTCATGTGACGGTTTCAAATGGCGTTGTCATTACCAATATGAAAACAAGTACGTATTGGAAGGATAAATATGAGACGGCTGTTAGAATTAAAAAATAAAGAAAAAGCCCGATCAATGCTCAGATCGGACTTCTCGACTTCTCACTAGGCGCTGATCAGACAAGCGTCTTTTTTTCTTGAAATTGATTCTGCAAAAGCAGATCAATAAAATAGGCGACGCCATCTTCATGGTTGCCTTTTGTGATATAGGTGCTTTTTTCTTTAATGACATCCACCGCATTCCCCATCGCTATCCTGTGTCCTGCTTCATCGAACATGGATAGATCATTAGGGCTGTCACCGATCGCATAAATATTGGATCGGTCTACGCCATAATGGGCTGCAAGTTTCTTGAGGGCATGTCCTTTGCCTGACTCTTTTGGCAGTACCTCAATGATATGTTCTCCAGATGAGGTCAAGGAGAGCTCAGGCATCTTAGAAAGAAGATCTCGTGCTTCTTGCAGCTTATTCATATCAAATGAGAAGCATAGTAATTTATAAGTTGGTTCATTCGACTCAAAAATTTGACGGATGTCATCGACAGGTTTGATGCCAAACTGTTTAAATTGAGTCATCGCCCCTTCCCATAAATCAGCTACATCTTCATAAGGATTGGCGCTTTTGATCATATCAAATTCAGCTTTGAGCTTTTCTTTTCCATCAAATGGGGAAAGGAGGGCATCGTCTGTATAGACCTCGAAATAAATGTTCCGTTCCACTAATTCCTTTGCAGCACGTCTTCCAGCTTCTTGATCAAGGGTGATTCTGCTGAAGAGCTTGTACCCTTCTGTATGGACAGTTCCTCCATTTGCCGCAATGATGGGAATATCCAAATCCCCAAGAAGCTCTTTTACATCAAAAGTCGCGCGCCCTGTACAAATGGTCACAATATATCCAGCTTCCTTCGCACGAATCAATGCTTGCCGGTTTTGAGCGGATATTTCACTTTTCGTATTTAAGAGTGTACCGTCTAAATCAATCGCAATCATTTTTTTCATTGCTGTTATATCCTCCTTCATTCATGCAATAGCCTCTTCAAAGTATGTACGATTTCCTTCATTCTCATGAAAGAGTCGGATCGTGGATTCCTCTCTTTAAGGCTAAACAAAAATGGTCAATTGATCAAGGATATAAGAAAAAGCGCCCAAAACGACGCTTTTAGCGTGTAGACAAACCCTCGCATTCTTTGTCAGTCCTGCGTGCTGGTGCTCACGAATGACAAATTCGCTCCGCGCCAGTACTCGTTCTTCCTAGGGCTGCAAAGGTTTTCTATCACGCTGAAAAGAAGACAAAGGGCTAAAATCAAGTTCATTTTAGCCCTTTGTCAACAATCTGAAAGCGCCCAAAGGACGCTTTCTGTTTTTATGATAATTCAAGCTGTTTCTTCAATTCTGTTTTGACTTCGTTCAGTTGGTTTTGATCCAATTGGTAATAATAAACGCCATTTGGCTGGTAATCAGATCCTTTTAGTTGAATCGTATCAACAGATTTCAATGAAGTGAGTAGTGGGAAAAGACCAACTAGTTCTTTCATTGACAGGTTAGTTGAGACGTTATCACCTAGAGTATCTATGATATTGTCATAAGACGGAATAGACGTTACTGATTTTGATTTATCGAAAATGGCTTTTAAAACTTCCATTTGACGCTGTCCGCGCATGAGATCACTGTCTGCTTTTCTTGTTCTCACATAAGCGAGAGCTTGATTACCATCTAGTGTGTGAGTACCCGTTTGCAGCTGAACTTTGCCCTTTGTATCTTTAAGAATCTGTTTCACAACATATTCATCTTTAATGTTAACGGAAACACCGTTTAATTCGTTCACAATTTCCTTAAACGCTTTGAAATTACTTTCAATCACAAAGTCGACAGGGATATCTAGTAAATTCTCAACTGTACTCACCGTGAGGTCTGCATCACCAAATGCGTGTGCATGTGTAATTTTGTCATAACCATGACCTGGAATATTAACATATGAGTCCCTTGGAATACTTAATAATTTAACGGTTTTATTCGTACGATTTACTGTCGCTAATACCATTGCATCGCTTCGTGCTTGTTTGACGGTTTCGCCTGGTCTGCTGTCAATGCCAAGCAGCAAGACAGAAAAGCTGTCTTTCCCAGGATCAAATGCTTCAATCCGTTTGACAGATTGCGCACCGCGGTCTAGAGAGACTTGTGCTTTTTTCGCAGCCGATGTCACTTTATAGTAGGCATAGCCGGTGACAGAAGCGGTTGTCAGTAAAAGAATACCAAAAATAAAAAGAGTGACTTTCACCCATGGTTTTAAACGCTTTTTGCCTTTGCGTTTACTTCTTGTTTGATCCATATATTTAAACCCTCGCTATGATTTTATAGTAAAGATGTCCTTCTTCCTGCTTACAAACTAAAACAAATATACCTTAAAACGGGATATAGTGCGACATTTTTTTCACTAACGCTTAATTGACGTTTCCTTATCTAAAAAAGTTTCAATGATACGCAAATGAAATATATTTGTCATAAAACATCGAAATGTTTGAAATGACAGGAAGTGAGGAAAATGATTTTTCATAGAGAAACATCTAGTCATTACATAGATAAAAGAGGGGTTATGATCATGAAAAATCGGAATGGGTGGCTTTATTTCTTCGGCGCACTTGGCGGCGCCTTATATGGTTACGATACAGGTGTCATTTCTGGCGCTATCTTATTTATGAAAGAGGATTTGGGTTTAAATGCATTTACAGAGGGACTTGTGGTCAGCTCGATTTTAATCGGGGCGATGCTCGGGTCTTCTCTTTCTGGAAAACTGACAGATCAATTCGGACGGAAAAAAGCGATAATCGCCGCAGCCATTTTATTTATTTTCGGTGGATTTGGAACAGCCCTTGCGCCGAATACGGAGGTTATGGTTTTATTCCGAATCGTGCTAGGACTTGCTGTCGGATGCTCGACGACGATTGTTCCATTGTATTTATCTGAACTTGCGCCAAAGGAATCAAGAGGGGCACTTTCCTCATTAAACCAACTCATGATCACATTTGGTATTCTTCTTGCCTATATTGTGAACTACGTTTTAGCAGATGCAGAGGCATGGCGTCTGATGCTTGGAATTGCCGTTGTTCCTTCTGTGCTCTTGTTATGTGGTATTTTGTTTATGCCAGAAAGTCCTCGCTGGCTGTTTGTCCAAGGACAGGCGGACCGGGCGAAAGAAATATTGTCAAAACTTAGACAAAGTAAGCAAGAAGTTGAAGACGAGATTGCGGATATTCAAAAAGCAGAAAGTGAAGAAAAGGGCGGTCTTAAGGAATTACTCGAACCATGGGTGCGCCCGGCTTTAATTGCTGGTGTCGGTTTAGCCTTTTTACAGCAGTTTATTGGGACAAATACGATCATTTATTATGCACCAAAAACATTCACAAGTGTCGGCTTTGGCGATTCAGCAGCCATTTTAGGAACTGTAGGAATTGGTGCAGTCAATGTTGTCATGACGTTTGTTGCGATTAAAATCATTGATCGTGTCGGGCGGAAAGCGTTACTCCTATTTGGAAATGTAGGGATGGTTCTTAGTTTGATAGTTCTAGCAGTGGTCAATCGTTTTTTCGAGGGATCAACAGCTGCAGGGTGGACGACGATTATATGTTTAGGACTTTTCATCGTCATTTTTGCTGTCAGCTGGGGCCCGGTCGTATGGGTGATGCTGCCGGAGCTGTTCCCAGTACATGTCCGGGGAATCGGTACGGGGGTATCGACCTTCCTACTGCATACAGGGAATTTGATCATCTCGCTCACATTCCCAGCCTTGTTAAGTGCAATTGGCATCAGTAACCTTTTCCTTATTTATGCAGCCATCGGCATAGGTGCCTTCTTATTTGTGAAATATTTAGTCACAGAAACGAAAGGGAAAAGTCTTGAAGAGATTGAAGAAGATTTAAAAAAGAGAAACCGTGCCGTCGTGAATGACGAAGGGGAAACGGTATGAAAAAAGACCAGCTGCATGAGGCCGCTGGTCTTCCTTTGTTAAACAAACGTTTAATCAAGAAAGGACAATCACTCATCTTCTGAACGTGCTGCCTATGACATACATATGGAACAGGCGGGCGAAAGGTGGAAATGAGATGAAAGGAAAAACGAGCATTGTGATGCTGACGTACAATGAACTGCACCTAACGAAAAAATGTATCGACAGTATCAAGAAGCATACTCGGCGTGATGAATATGAACTCATTATCGTGGATAATGCTTCATCAGACGGAACAAAGGAATATGTGAGACAACTGGAAGATGTCGTGTTGATTGACAACGAGAAGAATCAAGGCTTTGCCAAGGGCTGTAACCAAGGGGCGAAAAAGGCAACAGGAGATAGTATTCTTTTTTTAAATAACGACACGATTGTGACCGAAAACTGGCTTTTGCCTTTAAGAGAAGCCCTTTTTGCATCAGAGCGTATTGGCATGGTAGGGCCTGTCTCCAATTATGTAAGTGGTCCTCAGCTCGTTCAGCCATCTTACACAGATGTGAAGGAGCTTCCTGCCTTTGCAAAGGCATATACGGCTTCGAGAAAAGGTCAAAGAACATATGTGCATAGACTTGTTGGTTTTTGTTTGCTGGTCAAAAGAGAGCTGATCGAGGATGTAGGGTTATTTGATGAGCGGTTTGTATATGGATCATTTGAGGATGATGACCTTTGTCTGCGTTCTTTGCTAAAGGGATACCAGCTGCAAATCGTCCATGATTCATTTGTACATCATCACGGTCATGCCACATTCAATGCCAATGAAGAAACGAATATCTCTACATTGTTTGCGGAGAACAGGCTTCGATTTTTAGATAAATGGGGTATTGATTTAAACCTGATCTCCCCCCATCCATATTTTGCAGCACTGCTCCCTGAGGATGCCGTATGTGTGCTGGATGTTGGCTGCGGTGCTGGGGCGACAGGGCTTGAACTGATCAACCGGCAGTCCGTTGACATGTACGGAGTAGAGGCGGATGCATTAAAAGCAGAGATGGCAAAGGCGTATTACAAAGAAGTGATTGAGACAAAAGCGGAGGCGTATCCTTGGTCAGAGAAAGAAGCTTTTTTTGATGCTGTGATCTTTTCTGATGTGTTAGAGCATGTGTCAGATCCATGGCAGATGATTGCTCAAGCGCATGCGTCTTTAAAACCAGGTGGCGTGATCATTTGCTGCTTACCTAATATGATGCATGCGGAAGTACTGCTGCCTTTAATGGCAGGTGATTTTACGTATCAAGATGTGGGGATTTTAGATCGAACACATATGAGATTTTTCACACCAAATACAATGCGGGCGCTCTTTCCAGACCATTTGTTTCATCGCGTGATTGAACAGCCCATCAATGTGCCAATTGATCAAAACGTTCAATTGTTTTTTGACGAAGTGGCGAGAGTAGGAGAGTCACTTGGCTTTCAAACAAAAGAATTATCTGATCAAGTGACGCTCTATCAGCTTTTGATCGTTGCACGTAAAAAAGGCGGTTCCCCCTCCGGGTAATCCGCCTCAGCGTGTAGGCAAACCCTCGCATTCTTTGTCAGTCCTGCGCGCCGGTGCTCGCGAATCCTTCATTCGCTCCGGTACTCGTCCTTCCTAGACTGCAAAGGTTTTCTATCACGCTGAAAAGAAGACAAAGGGCTAAAACAAAGTTCATTTTAGCCCTTTGTCAACCATCTAAGGCGGATGACCGCCTTTTGTGCTACCATTTAAAGCTTTTTGTTGCGCCTTCTGCACCAAAGTTCAAAATGCTCACTTTGACGTCATATGCAATGTCTACTTCTTGAAATAGTGTATCCCATTCATTGCGGTGCTGATCCCAAAAGTCTGGATACTTGATGCGCACCTGCCGATTTAAAAGGATCGGGTCAACACCCACATCTTTTTGCATGTGATTGACAGCTTTTTGAATGCGCTCTTTGATTTTGCGTTCAAAAATGCGCTCAAATCGTTTGATGTATTGCTCATCGTATGAGTTTTCAGGGGGATATTGATCTTCTGATAGTTTCCCGTTTGTTTGTACACTAATTTTAAAGGAGATCTTTCCGTTCTTCAGATAGGGTTCAATCTTGGACTTTGCTTTCTTGATTTCATACGTAATCGGAAAGCCTTTGTAGGTGGCAGGTACGACTCCGCCTGAGATGCGATTCATGACCCAGTTTAAAGATTGGACATCTTTTGCTGGTATGAATCCTATCAGCTTTCGCGTTTTCCCATGGATAATGCCTGCACCATCATAGGTGAGTTCTCCGTTTACGACATCCACACTTTGGACAAGAAAGCTTGTACCCATCTGAAAGTAATCCGACGCTCGGCCAATACGTGTTGGCAGTAAAATCTTCCCGTTAAAGCTCCGGTTTTTTGATGTTTCAAAAATATGCTCAACTGGAACCTTTTGCTGTGATTTTAATTTTTGGTTGATGACTTTTGATGCTTCGTGCCGTGACACTAGGAGGTAACTGCTTCTTCGAACCTCATCATCTCGTATAAAGTGGTTGAGTGTCCCTTGAATATCATGATGCTCGGCTTGATCTTTGCCAAACAAAAAGATTTTGAGGTGATCACTGTAAATCGGCGGGTCCTTCAAAGCGACATTGCTGACTGCTTCCAGTACATTTTTCCCCTTTGAGACGACATTCACATAGCCAGGGGAATCTGCTTCTTGTGTTCCGCCCATTTTAGGGACAAGGTTTTGATAGGTAAGTTTGACTCCGTTATCATCTTCCTCGTCAATGCCAACACCGCGCACAAACGATAATTTCTCAATATCCTTTAAGTCCCAGCAGCCTGTCGATAAAATCAAAAGACAGCAAGACAGAAAGGTGAGCCATAAACGCCGCACTTTCATGCAGATCGACCTCCCCATTTTTTACGTATCATGAGCAGAACAGCTGTTATAAAAGGAATCGCTAACACAACGAATAATGCATAGCCGAGTAAAGTCGAATAGTAAAAGACTTCATTGATATTTCTCGGAAAAAGAGAGAGAGCTGAGGTCAGCAAAAACAGCAACCATAGCAGTCTCGTTAAATTGGTTGTTTTAAAAACCGTTTGACAGCCTTTAATAGCAAATTGGAAAAAGCCAAGCATACAAATAAACTGCTGGCACGTCCAGATCGTCAGTAAGAAAATATCAAAGCGTTCAATGAAGACCCCTTCTAGTTCTAGCGCTTGAATGAGGGAGACAGTGGGCCAGGTGAGTGATTTCGTTTCTCCAACCGTCATGGAACCAATTACAATAAAGAGCGTGAGGGAGTAAATAAGTGTGGTGATTCCCACCCCGATCGCTGCGGCCCATTTCGCTTTTGACCATTTGTCTTTATAGACAAGCGGTACGACAAACAAAATGACTTCAAAGCCTGTAAATTGAATAAATGTTTGAGAGAACAAATTACTAAAATCTTTAAACCCGTGAGCCATTACCGGGCGTAAATAATCAAAATCAAATATTTTCAAACTAAACAGCATGAGCCCAATGTAAATGATCATGGTCATTGGATAAATGTATGTCACCATTTTTACTACTGGAAAAATTCCGCTTTTTAAATGATAGGTGGCCACCAGTAAAAAAATCATCACAATCACGGTCATCGGGGTCGATTGCAGCAGGAAAAATTGAACCACTTCCCCCAGTACACGCGCCTCAAAACCAACAATGGCTAGTAAATAACCGATCAGCATTAGGTTAAAAATCGTGCCAAAGAAGGCACCGGCTCCTTTTGTATTCGATTCAAAAATGGTATCCGGTGCATTTTTCTCCGCAATCCAACCTAGCAAAAAAGCAACGAAAGCAAAGATGACTCCCTGTATCAATACAATGATCCAGCCATCAGGGAATCCTGAATTGGCAGAACTGCGTGGAATGGTTAAAATTCCAGCGCCTATCATTGTAGAACTGCACAGAATGGTGACTTGTAACAATGATAGCTTCTCAGCTCTGTACATCGTTTAATCTCCTTGTCTTTTGAGATTTTTTGTCTTGGCTGTTTTCGGTCTCGATTTAAATAGCCCTATTGGTAAACGAACGTACGTATCTTTTAAATCTGAAAACGGTGAAGACAAAACAGGTGTGAAATAGTCAAAACCAAAGGTCTTGAGCTGCATCAAGTGACAAAGTACAAATAAATAACACATGATGAGGCCGTATAATCCAAACATGGCTGAACTGAAGATCGCCATAAACCGCAGGATGCGTAAGGGAAAGCTGAAATCATATGATGGAGCAGTGAAATCGGCTAGTGCCGTCAGAGACACAATAATGACCATTAAGGCACTGACGATATTGGCTTGGACAGCCGCCTGTCCAATAATGACGCCGCCAATCAGTCCAATCGTCTGCCCAATCGCCCTAGGAAGACGAAGTCCAGCTTCCCGCAGCAGTTCAATCGTAAACGACATCAAAATGGCTTCCACTACAGGAGGAAAGGGCACATTTTGCCGGCTGCCTGCGATGGTCAGTGCCATTCGTGTTGGTAATAAACCAGGATGATAGGAAACAAGGGCGATATAGAGTCCCGGTAAAAAGATCGTCAAAAGCACGGCAATATAACGGAGCAAACGCAAAAGAGTCGCACTTGTCCATCTTTGATAATAATCCTCCGGTGATTGCATCAAGGCAGTGAGAGTCATCGGCATAATGAGGGCAAACGGCGTCCCATCGAGCAAAATAGACACCTTTCCTTCGAGCACAGAGGCAATCACCCGATCAGGACGTTCTGTATTTTGAATCTGTGGAAAAATAGAGACATGACTGTCTTCAATCAACTGTTCAATATAGCCGGACTCAGGAATATCATCCATTTTGATTTGCTTCATACGAGAGAATACATCATCTACTAGTTTGGGGTCTGCGATATCACGAACATACACAAGAGCAGCAGATTTCTTGTTGCGAGTTCCTATGTTTACCTTTTGAATGACAAGGTTCGGATCATTTGCTCTTTCACGAAGCAATGCCGTGTTTTTTTCAAGATTTTCAATAAATCCAATCCGGGGTCCTCTTACAAGGACTTCTGATTGCGGCTCCTCTACTTCTCTAAATTGAAAAAGATTCGTATGGAGCGCAAGCGCTTGAGTGGCCCTATCCACAAATAAAATAGCCCTGCCGCTGTATAACTGCTCGATGGCAAGGTTCATATCTTCCAGCACATCATTTTGAATGCCAAAGAACGTTTTAGAAAGGGAAGAAAGTGTGGTGTGGTCGACCTTGGTGATGGTCAGTTCCTTTTGCATAGGTGAAATGATTTGTTTGGAAAGCATCTCAAATTCTGTGAGTCCTTCAACGTACACGAGACATGCAGAGACAGCGGAAGGACCAAATGAAAAAGAGTGGAACACGATATCATCACTTTTGCCGGCAAAGCTTTTGACACGCTGAATGACGGACTCTATATCTTGTTCAATACGACTTTTCATAATACCTCACCCTCATGTCTTTTTTTATAGAGTGACTCGGAAGGAGAAGAATTATGCAAATAGAAAAAAGAGAATCCCCTAAAATAGGAATTCTCTTCACATGTTTATCTCGCCAGCCAGCCGCCATCTACGGCTAAAATATGCCCGTTCATATAATCAGATGCAGGGGAGCTGAGAAAGACGGCGGCACCTGCTAGATCTTCAGGCCTTCCCCAGCGTCCAGCGGGGATTCGTTTCAGAATCTCTTCATTCCGGTTCGCGTCGTCACGAATGGCTTGCGTGTTATTGGTTGCAATATAACCAGGCGCGATCGCGTTCACCTGAATATGCTGACTTGCCCATTCATTTGCAAATGCTTTCGTCAAACCTGCGACAGCATGCTTACTTGCTGTATAAGCGGGAACAAAGACACCGCCTTGAAATGATAGAAGGGAAGCGATATTGACGATTTTCCCTTGCCCTTTATTCAGCATCTGCTGTCCGACCTTTTGCGTGAGGAAAAAGAGACTGTTGATATTCACATCCATCACAGTATGCCAGTTTTCCTCTGAATATTGAGCGGCCTCTTCTCTTTTAATGGTCCCAGCATTATTGATCAAAATATCAATTGAATGCTGCTTTAAAAGGGCATCAACATCCCGCTTTGCGGACTTAGGATCTGCAAAGTCTACTTGAATCGCATGAAATGATCTGCCGGTCTGTTCGACAAGTTCTTTTGTTTCATCAAGCGGCGTATGGTGGTAGGTGCCGATGATATCTGCACCTGAACGGGCAAGCGCTACGGCAATACCTTGCCCAATACCAGTTCCAGGACCTGTGACAAGAGCTGTTTTGCCTTCGAGGGAAAAGAGGGACGCTACATATGATGTCGTCGTCATCTCATTACCTCAGCTGGTCCATCGGGACAAAGTCCATATCTTTAAACGTATAGTTTTCTCCCGCCATTGCCCAAATAAATGAATAATTTGCGGTACCTGAGCCTGAATGAATGGACCAGGCAGGTGAGATGACGGCTTCTTCATTTGCTACAACGAGATGTCTCGTTTCAGATGGCTCCCCCATAAAATGAAAGACACGTGCGTCTTCCTCTATATCAAGATATAAGTACACTTCCATCCGCCGGTCATGTATATGAGCAGGCATCGTGTTCCATGTGTTATTGGTTTCAAGCTGAGTGATGCCCATCATAAGCTGGCAGCTTTGGATGCCGTCTGCATGAATGACCTGATACAGATTCCGTACGTTTGAGGCGGATGCTTCCCCTAAATGATTCGGTGTTAATTCAGCAATCGCAGCCTTTTGTGTCGGATACGCTCTATGAGCTGTGGCTGACACAAGATAAAATTTGGCCTGCTCACCTGATGAACTAGCAAACTGTACATGTTCGTGTCCAAGTCCAATATATAAGAAATCTTTATGCTCCAGCACAAATGACTCACCATCGACTGTAACCGTACCTTGGCCGCCGACATTCACAATGCCAATTTCCCGTCTTTCAAGGAAATATTCTGTACGTAAAAAGTCGCCGGCATCTAGCTTGATCGGTTCTGATGTCGGCATAACACCGCCAATCACCACACGGTCCTCATGCGAATAATATAGCTTCAATTCACCACTGACAAAGAGTGTCGGAATATGAAAATGACGACGAAGTTCCTCTGTTGTAAAACGCTTGACCTGCTCAGGATGTACAGCATAACGATTTTCCATTTGAGATAAGCCTCCCTTTCCATCTGAAACATATGATTGTTTTATTTGGTATCGGTTTCAAGGAAAATTCTAGAGGAAAAAGAGAGCGGCGTCAACCGTTAATTTGAAATCGCTTTCTTTAATTGTATAAAAGCTTTTTTTTCTTCATGTTCATGAAAAAAATCTTCTGATACAGTTCAACTTGTGGTATGCTTTTTTTAAGTTTATTTGAAATCGGTTTCGAAACAAATGAGAAGATCGATCTTGGGAGTTTTTTGTATGAAAGAGAAAAAGCAAACGAAAGTCACCATTAACGAAGTTGCTGCATATGCAGGTGTCTCAAAATCAACGGTATCCAGATACATCAATGGCAGAACAAATGAAATTTCTCCTGAAAAGGTAAAAAAGATTAAAAAAGCCATTGAGGAGCTCCATTACCGTCCGAGTCAGCTTGCCCAAGGATTGAAAGTAAGAAAGAGCAAGGTCATTGGTTTTATTGTGGCTGATATTACGAACCCGTTCTCTGTTGCGACACTTCGTGGTGTGGAAGAGATTTGTGATGAATATGGATACAGCATCATGGTGTGCAACACAGATAATCGTCCAGAAAAAGAACGAGAAATGCTTCTGAAGCTGAATGCGCATTATATTGAAGGGCTGATCATTAATACGACGGGTCAAAACAATGACATTTTGCAAGACTTTAAGCAAAACGGTGTACCGATTGTTCTTGTTGACCGTAAGTTACCTGAACTCAAGGTCGATACCGTCACAACGAATAACCGTGACATCACGGCTCGTCTACTTCATCAAATGATTCAAAAAGGCTACGAGCATATCGCTTTCTTTACTGAGCCGGTCGATGGGATTAGTCCTCGTGAAGAACGAAAAGAAGCCTATGAACAGACGGCCATGAGTCAACATAAGACACCCATGATTGCAGAAATCAATTTGAAGCAAAAGGAACAAATGCGAGATGAGATTTGTCGTTTTTTACAATCAAACCATCAGAAAAAAGCGATTTTAGCAGGCAATGGATTACTCATGCTGAAGCTCATCAGTGAACTCGTCGATCTTGGGGTGAAGATTCCTGAGGAGATAGGCATTGCCGGATTTGATGATACAGAATGGTATAAGCTGATCGGGCCAGGCATCACTACGGTGGCGCAGCCATCTCATGAGATGGGGAAAGCGGCGATGCAAAAAATCAAGACGCGTCTTGAAGGGGATAAGAGTGCACCCCAGACCATTCAACTTGATGGAGAAATCATTGTGAGAAAATCTTTATAAACGTTAGGCAGAGAAGAGTATACATACGTGCATGCTCTCTCTTTTTCAACTGTTTTGAAACCGGTACCAAGAAAGGGGAGAAATCAGTGAAAGCATTGGATGTGATCACATTTGGGGAATCAATGGCGATGTTTTATGCAAAAGAAATTGGCGAGCTTCACCAAGTGCATACGTTTCAAAAAGCACTTGCTGGTGCAGAGAGTAATGTTGCGGTCGGCTTGGCAAGATTAGGCTTTAGCGTTGGCTGGATGAGCAAGGTCGGGGCGGACTCACTTGGTACATTTATTTTAGAAGAGCTTCAAAAAGAAGGGGTCGATACGAAGGCAGTACTCCGTTCAAATGATGGAGCCAAAACAGGGATATTGCTTAAATCAAAAGTCATCGATGGAGACCCTGATGTGACGTACTACCGAAAAGGCTCTGCTGCGAGCACATTGAACGCAAGCGATTTCCCGTCCACTTATTTTCAGCAGGCAGGACATCTTCATATGACCGGAATCCCGCCTGCTGTGTCTAGTGAAATGAGAGCGTTTTCTTTTCATGCCCTTAAAGAAATGAAAGAAGCAGGAAAAACCATTTCCTTTGACCCGAACCTGAGACTTCAACTATGGGAAGAGGAAGAAGACATGATTCATACGGTGAATCAGATGGCTGCTCAAGTAGATTGGTTTTTCCCTGGGCTTGCAGAAGGTCAAAGACTCACGGGGTGTCATGAGCCGGAAGCGATTGCGGATGTTTATTTACAAAAAGGTGTCAAGCTTGTGGTCATTAAACTGGGAGCGGAAGGAGCCTATTTCAAAAGTGCATCCGGCCAAGGTGTAGTGGATGGTTTCCATGTGTCTCATGTCGTGGATACAGTCGGAGCTGGTGATGGATTTGCAGTGGGAGTGATGAGCGGTCTGCTGGACGGTTTATCATATGAAAAATCGGTAGCAAGAGGCAATGCCATTGGAGCACTTGCAGTCATGTCCCCAGGAGATCACGAGGGACTGCCGACTCGTGAAGAGCTTCAGGCATTTATAAAAGAAGCCAAACGATATCAAAGGCGACACGATATGAAGGGAGATGAGAGGTATGGGAAAGTCAGCAAGTATGAGTGTTAAAGAGAAGCTCGCAGCTTGTAAACTCATTGCGGTGGTCAGAGCAGGTAGTGAAGCAGAGGGGATAGAGATGATTGGTCGTTTAAAGAAAAAAGGGGTGCGGGCCATCGAAGTGACATATACCACGCCCAATGCAGAGCGGATCATTGCATCTTACCAGCATGACCACGACTTGATTGTCGGAGCCGGAACGATTACAACGCTTGAGCAGGCACAATCAGCCATTGAAGCCGGCTCTCAATTTATCGTCAGCCCGGGATATCTTCCTGTCATCGGAGAGCACCTATCTTTTCATGATACACTTTACGTTCCAGGTGTTTTGACCCCGAGTGAAATTATGCAGGCAAAAGCAAATGGATACAGCGTGTTAAAGCTTTTTCCGAGCGGCGCCTTCGGTTTGTCCTATATGAAAAATTTGCAAGGCCCGTTTCCAGAGATTGAGTTCATCCCAACAGGAGGCATTCATCCAGTCGATGTGCCAAAGTGGCTTGAAGCAGGAGCCGTGGCAGTAGGTGTCGGCAGCCAGCTTGAAAGCAGTACAGCAGAAGAATTACAGGCTGTTCTTTCTTCCACCATCATGTAGTTCACATAAACAACCGGCGGATGACTGCCGGTTGTTTGTTCGTTTATCTGACAAAAAAGCTCAGAAGACGCATCTTTTCACGTAAAATGAGCATAAAGGAGAGGTCGATATGTACATTCAACAAGATGAACTAAAAGATGGTCAAATTGAACAATTGATTCAAGCTCATTTAGAAGAGATGAAAAAACATTCACCGCCAGAAAGCATTCATGCCCTTCCGTTAGACGATCTGAAAAAACAAGATGTCACAGTATGGAGTGCAAGGGATGGCGAGGTGCTTCTTGGCTGCGGAGCCATCAAGGAGCTATCGAGTGAACATGGTGAACTCAAATCGATGAGGACGGCAGCAGCCCATATGCGAAAAGGCGTGGCGAAGCATCTGTTGACCCACCTTCTCCAAGAGGCGAAGCGGCGGGGGTATAAAAGAGTGAGCCTTGAAACAGGTGCGATTGCTTTCTTTGAACCAGCAAGAAGATTATATGAAAGCTTTGGATTTCGATATTGTCCGCCTTTTGGTTCATACCAAGAAGATCCGAACAGTTTATTTATGACAAAGGAATTATAGAGGTCGAGAGAGTATGCTTTTATAAGCAGCTCTTTTTTTATGCGGCAACAATGGAAGGAGGGGAATGTGAATGAAATGGTCGAAGTTGTTCGGAATGGGCGCATTTCTCACATTTTGTGTCGTATCTGTTCTTTTTTTATCTGTATTAGGTCAAGATTTAGTTAAAATTGAAAACGCTTCCGATGAGGCGGTATCAACTTATCAATATCACTTTGTTCTTGTACCGGAGGAACTTGATAATGAATATTGGCAATTGGTGCAAAAGGGAGCTGCTGATGCGGCGGAAGTACATCGGGTGTATCTTGAATACCTAGGTCCAAAGCAGGCTGATTTGGATGATCACCTGAAAACCATTGATATGGCGATTGCTGGTCATGTGGACGGCATTATGACACAAGGGCTTGATGCAAAGAAATACAAACCGCTCTTTCAAAAAGCAAGAGAGAAAGGTATAGATGTTGTCACAGTCGATACCGATGCAGAGGGGAGCAAGCGTCAAGTGTATGTCGGAACAGATAACTATTATTCTGGCTTTATCGCCGGACAGGCACTCATCGCCGATACAAAAGGCGAACAGTATGTGGGCATTGTGACGGGACGGCTTGATGCGATTCACCAGAAGCTTCGCGTGAAGGGGTTTCGAGATGCCGTTTCTGGTGAGAAACGCATTCATATTGCTGGAATAGAAGAGTCGGCGATTACGAAATCAGGTGCTTCCGGTGCTGCGTATAAATTGTTGAATGATCATACGCAGCTCACCGCATTTTATGGAACAAGTGCATTAGATGGTGTCGGCATTATTCAAGCAACAGAGCAATATCATTCATCTAAAGATGTTTATGTGCTCGCATTTGATACTCTGCCTGATACGATTCAAGCGCTGGATGATGGGAAAATTGATGCAGTGGTTGTACAGCACCCTTATGAAATGGGCTATCAAGCGGTTGAATCTCTTGTTCGTTTGCAACAAGGGGATAAACAAGAACCGCTTCAGTACACAGGGACGAGTGTGATTCGGCGAGGAGACCTGCCCCTTCATCAAACAGAAAGACCACAGGGGGTTCAGCCATGAGAAAAATACGAAGTAAATTATTATTGGCATTTTTAATTCTTGTGCTCCTTGGTAATGTGGCCGCTTTTTTTGTGTATTGGAGCAGTTCAAAAATCACATCAGAATATAGCAAGAGCTTTCGTTCCTTTCTCCTGCTGAATGATATTTCGACAGAGGCAAAAACGATGTATGAAAAGGTCAACGCCTTTGCCATCGAAAAGGATCAGGCGTTTGCCAAGGGCTATGCTAAATCAAAACGGAAAATGACATCATATGATCAAGCATTACTCAAAGATGCTGGGCTTCATGCCGCCATCCCGTCCATTGAAAAATATCAATATATGATGCGGACGCTCATAAACGAAAGTGATGCGACAATGAATCATGTCAAAAAAGGGAAAATCAAAGAATATGCTGCAAGTGTGAAAGAAGTAAGAACCGTGTCCTCTTATATCCAAGAACAGACAATGACTCTTTTGGATGATGAATTATCTGAGTATCAAGTACTCTACCAATCCCTTCAAAAAAGACATCAAACGTATGCGCTTTTTACTCTATGTCTGTTTACATTATCGATAGGAATCGCTTTATGGATGGCCTATATCATTGCGGGTGGAATTTCAAGACCGATCGTTCATCTGTCTCGAAGTGCCAAAGAAGTATCAGAAGGAAATTTTGATGGTCCGAATTTGCATGTGTCATCAAAGGACGAAATCTCTGTGTTAAATCATGCCTTTGAGCGAATGCGGCGAGAGATGAAGGTCATGATTGAAGAGATGAAACAAAAGGCTGCTTTAGATCAGAAAATTAAAGACATGAAGCTGAAAACACTACAAAACCAAATGAATCCACATTTTTTATTTAATACATTAAACATCGTTTCACGTATGGCGTACTTAGAATCAGCTGATGCGACATCGAGATTGATACAATCCGTTTCTACACTGATGCGGTATTCGCTATCTCCTCTCAGCGCATCTGTTACGTTAGAACAAGAAGTGAAAGTGGTAAAAGAATATTTTCATATACAAGAAACAAGATTTTCCGATCGTATTACATGCAAAACGACCATAGATGAGTCGTGTCTATCTGTTCACATTCCGAGCCTTACATTGCAGCCGCTTGTCGAAAATGCCTTTATTCATGGGGTAGAACCAAAAGAGGAGGGGGGGCTTGTAGAGCTCTCTATTGATCGAGATGATGGCTTTGTCATGATTCGGATTCGGGATAATGGACTTGGCATCAGTGATCAAGAGAAAAAGAGGTTGCTATCGCAAGAGGAAGAAGATCATCCAGACACACGTAGTAAAGGTCACTCGACAGGAATTGGTCTTCGAAATGTGATGTCGAGGCTGCGTTTGTTTTACGGAGTGCAGGATGCCCTTCAAATTGATTCAAAGCCAAACGAAGGGACCACGATTCAATTGACAATACCAATCAAGGAGGAACGAGCATGCTGAACGTGCTGATTGTGGATGATGAAAAAATTGAACGAATGGCGATGCGTAAGTTCATGACCGAATGGCTGCCAGACTGTCATATTGCAGGGGAAGCAGCGAATGGAAAAAAGGCGGTGGAATTGGCGCGGTCTAAGCCAATTGACCTTGTGCTCATGGATATTCAGATGCCAGGCATGGATGGACTCACAGCGATCAAACAGATCAAGGCAAGCTGTCCTCATACTAAATTTATTATGCTGACAGCCTACGATACGTTTGATTATGCCAAGCAAGCCATGCAGGAAGGGGTCAAACAATACCTTGTCAAACCAGCTGATAAAGACGAAACCATTACAGCGATTCGTTCTGTTGCGGCAGAAATTCAGCAGGAGGTCTCCCTGCGGCAGGCGGAGAAAGTCAATCAGCAGTCAAAATGGCTGGAAGCTCATGTGTTGAACGGTCAATCTTATTCCTCCACAGCGTTTAAGCGGCTGTTTCAGGATTTTCAAGCAGGTCTAGTGATCGCTGTTCAGCGGACAGGCGGGGATCAACTCCTGAATCATTTGCAGGAGTCTGCTCTTTTTCAAGCAGTGCCTATCCAAGTGAGCGGTGAGCTGTTTACATGCTTGATTTACAGCTGTCAATCACCTGGTCATCTAAAGGCGAATGTACTGCAAGCGATTCGCGCTGCTATGACAAGCGAGCAGGATTCCCCTGTCATTGTTGGCATGGGTCATCCTGTCTCAAATCCACTTCAACTTCAGAAAAGTGCGGCAGAAGCGAAGCTTTCCTATTATCAGCGAAAAAAAGATGACGGTGCGGTTCGTTATGGCTTTTACTATACAGATAGACAACCTTACGTATTGATCAACTTGCCTGAGCTTGCCGATGACATGATGCTGGCACTAGAAGAAGGGAGAAGAGATGATGCTCTTGCTTACTATGATGCCTTCCAATTAGAAGGGGCAACCATTTCTCATGTGAAAGAGCTGCTCATTTTACTCAAATCACGACTTCGTGCAGATGTGCCTATCCTGGCTATCACTACAGAAACAGAATGCCGCCAATGCTGTGAACATTTATTTGATCTGTATGAAGCAAGAACCCAGACGGTGAATGATATAGAACGGGCGAAACGATACATTCAAACACATTTTTGCGAACATATTACGCTGGAGCAAACGGCCGCCTATGTTGATTTAAGCCCGACGTATTTCACCAAACGCTTTAAGGATGAGACAGGTCTGACGTTTAAAGAATATGTGACGACCTGTAGGATGGATAAAATGAAGAAGCTACTGAAAGAGAGTTCGCTTAGTTTAAAAGAAATCACCTATCAAGCAGGATATACTGATCCGAATTACGTCAGTCGTGTGTTTAAAAAAATGGTTGGCTGTTCACCGAAGGAATATCGAAAACAGGTCGTAAAAAAATGAAGAATTTCATAAAAAAGTGAAGAAGTTTGCCTGAAAAAAGGCAAGGATCTGCCAGTATACTTATTTTGATAACGCTTACAAAATAGGGATGGGGGATCCATGATGAAGTTTAAATTAGGCTTTACTTTATTGGCACTCAGTATGCTGGTCGTCTCTGCTTGCAGTTCATCGACGAACTCAGATGCAAAAAAAGAGGGCGGAGCGGAGAAACTAGAAATTTTCTCTTGGTGGACTGGTGCAGGTGAGGAAGACGGGCTGAAGGCACTCATTCAATTGTTTGAAGAGAAAAATAAAGACATTCCAATTGAAAATGCAGCTGTCGCTGGTGGCGCTGGTACGAATGCAAAGGCTGTTCTAACAAGCCGGATGCAAGGAGATGATCCGCCAGCTACTTTCCAAGTACACGGGGGAGCAGAGCTGAATGAGAGCTGGGTAGCCGCAGGTAAAATGGAGCCGCTGGATGACCTTTATGAGAAAGAAGGCTGGAAGGATAAATTTCCAGAATCACTGATTGACCTTGTGAGCAAAGACGGGAAAATCTATTCCGTTCCAGTGAATATTCATAGAGGCAATGTGCTTTGGTATAACAAAAAAGTATTTGAAGAACAGGGCTTACAGCCACCAACGACGTTTGATGAATTTTTCAAAACAGCCGATGCCTTAAAGAAAAAAGGGATTACTCCACTTGCGCTTGGGGATAAAGAACCTTGGGCAGCGACTCATTTGTTTGAGAGCGTTCTTCTAGGAGTACTAGGTGCAGATGACTATCAAAAACTTTGGGCGGGCGACTTAAAAATGGATGATGCAAAAGTGAAGGAAGCGGCAGACATCTTTGGACGTATGCTCGAATACGTCAACGACGATCATAGCTCGCGTAACTGGCAGGATGCCTCACAGCTCGTGGCAAAAGGGGAAGCTGCAATGAATGTCATGGGCGACTGGGCAAAAGGATATTTTGTGAATGATTTAGATTTGAAGGTGAATAAAGACTTTGGATACGTGGCAACTCCTGGTACGGAGGGCAGCTTTATGGTCATCACGGATACATTCGGACTGCCGAAGGGTGTCAAACAACCAGAAAACGTGAAAAAATTCTTATCTGTCTTAGGGTCTGTGGAAGGACAGGATGCGTTTAATCCGCTGAAAGGGTCCATACCGGCTCGTGTGGATGCAGATGTATCAAAATATGATGAATACGGAAAATCGGCAATGAAGGCGTTTAAAGAGTCAAAGCTGGCACCGTCTCTTGCGCATGGCTCAGCTGCTGAAGAAGGTTTTGTCACGAAGGCGAACCAAGCCGTCAATATTTTCGTGACACAAAAAGACAGCAGCCAGTTCGTTTCTTCTTTAAAAGATTCAATGAAATAAAGATGAAAGAGGCGGCCGTTAGGCACCGCCTCTTTTTTAAAAAAAGGAGTGTAGCTTCATGCGCATGGACACATCGCCGATCACAAAAACACCAGCAGCAAAAGTGAAACGTGTTCGGAAAAAATGGAATGGAGACCAGCTGCTTGCCCTGCTATTTTTAGCACCGTCAGCTGTTTTATTATTCATTTTTGTTTATGGATTTATTGGCTGGACAGGATATGTTTCATTATCGAACTGGACCTCGCTTGTTCCTGATTTTTCTTTCGCAGGTATGAAAAATTATGTCATGCTGTTTCAAGATTTTCGCTTTCAGTCAGATCTTCGAAACACGGTCTTTTTTACATTATTCTTTATTGGAGCAGTCATTGCTTCTGGGCTTGTACTGGCCATTTTACTAGATCAGAAGATCAAGAGGGAATCACTTTTTCGGAATCTCTTCTTCTTTCCGATGGCCCTTTCCTTTGTTGTCACAGGCGTTGTGTGGCAATGGATCCTAAATCCATCAACTGGGGTGAATCTGTTTTTAAAAACACTCGGCATCCAGCCCAAGTGGTACACGGATACGAACATTTTAGCTGGATTTGTCTGGGGGAAAATTGAGTTTGGTGTACCGGCAGCAATGATTGCAGTTGTCATCGCTGCTGTATGGCAGATGACAGGATTTTCACTTGCGATGTATTTGGCTGGTCTTAGAGGAATTCCAGAGGAAGTGAGAGAGGCTGCTAGAATGGATGGCGCAACCGAGTGGCAAATCTACTGGAAAATCATTTTCCCGCTGTTAAAACCAATCACAGCGAGTGTCGTCATTATCATGGCACATATCTCTTTAAAGATCTTCGATTTGATTTACTCGATGACAGGACCAGGTGCAAACTTTGTCACCGATGTGCCAGGTGTTTATATGTTTGAAATGACCTTTAGAGGAAACCATTATGCAGGTGGTGCCGCCATTGCGATCGTTATGCTGATTTCTGTTGCAGTCTTTATCGTGCCGTATCTCCTGTCTAGTCGGAAGGGGGCTTCATCATGATCGCAAGAGGGTTTGTCCGTCCAGTTCTTTATGCTTTATTAATACTGTGCAGTTTGTTTTTTCTCATGCCTGTTTATGTCATGCTCGTCACAAGCTTAAAGCCATTAGGTGAAGTGACCCTTGAGCGAATGTGGTCGCTCCCATCTACACTAGATTTCTCAAGCTACAAAATCGCTTTTGAAAAGTTATCACCCAATTTAATGAATTCTCTTTATCTAGTCATTCCTGCTACCTTATTGTCAGCTGTATTAGGTGCGATGAATGGCTATGTGCTGTCTAAATGGCGCTTTAAAGGATCAGAAGTGGTGTTTACCTTCATGTTGTTTGGTATGTTTATTCCATATCAAAGTATCCTCATTCCACTTATTCAATTTTTGCGTGAAATCGGCTTGTATAACTCCATTCCGGGACTTGTGCTTGTTCATGTCGTATATGGCCTGCCAATCACAACACTCATGTTCCGCAATTTTTATGTAAGCATTCCTGATGAAATGATTGAATCAGCGAAGATGGATGGTGCCGGATTTATCGGGATCTTCAGACATATGATTCTGCCGCTTTCCATCACAGGGTTTGTCGTGGTTGCCATTTGGCAATTCACAAATGTGTGGAATGAGTTTCTATTTGCGGTCACTATGACCACGGCAGAGAATCAGCCGGTCATGGTTGCACTGCAAAATTTATCAGGCAGTCAAATTGTGCAATGGAATGTTCAAATGGCAGGTGCCATCTTGGCTGCGCTGCCAACACTTTTGGTCTATATTCTACTTGGAAAATACTTTGTGAAAGGGCTTCTTGCAGGCTCTGTCAAAGGGTAAATTGATTTTCTTGTTATCGTTTTCATTCGGTGTACTGAAAGGATTGACTTCTCTTTAGATAGCGTCATAATAAAAGTTGAGACTTGCTAGTTTTCATCTTGCTAGGCAAGGATTATAAAGGGTAGCAAAGGGAGGAGTCATCCTGAATGAAGCAGTCACCAATTTTTTTACTGCCTGAATTGAAGGAGAGAATATGGGGAGGTACAGCCTTAAGGGATCAATTTGGCTATGATATTCCTTCTGATCAAACGGGAGAATGCTGGGCAATTTCTGCTCATCCAAACGGACCAAGTGTCGTGCAAGATGGTCCATATAAAGGGAAAACGCTGATCGAACTATGGGACAATCACAGAGAATTGTTTGGGGGAATAGAAGGCGATCGCTTCCCGCTCTTAACAAAAATTTTAGATGCAAACCAAGATTTATCCGTTCAAGTTCATCCAGATGATGATTATGCGGAAAGACATGAAAATGGTGAGCTTGGGAAAACAGAGTGCTGGTATATCATTGACTGCAAAGAAGGCGCAGAAATGATCTACGGTCATAATGCAAGGACGAGAACTGAGCTTGTGACCATGATGAACAGTGGAGATTGGGAAGGCCTTTTGCGGCGAGTGAAAATTAAGCCGGGCGATTTTTATTATGTGCCAAGCGGTACCATTCATGCACTATGTGAAGGCACACTGGTTCTCGAAACGCAGCAAAGTTCAGATACGACCTATCGGGTGTATGATTATGAACGAAAAGACCAAAATGGCCATGAACGTGAACTTCACTTCACGCAGGCCATTGATGTCACAACGGTTCCTCATGTAGACGGTTATGCAGATGAATCAGTAGAAACTCGTCCAGGGGTGACCATTAGAACATTTGTAGAAGCAGAATATTTCTCTGTGTATAAATGGGAAATTGATCAAAAAGTAGAGCTATCGCAAGATTATCCGTTTTTGCTGTGCAGCGTTATTAATGGGGAAGGGTCCTTAGAGCATAATGGACATACATATCCGCTGCCAAAAGGAGCCCATTTTATCCTGCCGGCTGAAACTGGGAACTTCACCATTGAAGGATCTTGTGAACTGATTGTGTCACATATATAAAGGTAAAGAGGACTTCGAGAGGTCCTCTTTTTTTCTAATGCATAAATGACTTGAAAGAGACTTGTTTTTGTCGATAAAGAGATTAGTAGACTATTATGCAAAGTTAAGAGAGGGACAGGGACCGTGAAAAAAACCATCAAGATTATGTTACTCGCAGCTGCCTTTGGTATGACATTACACACAGGCAAAGAAGTGCAAGCAGCCTCCTATGTCGATCAATCCATTTATACGATTAGCACCTCAAAAGTATTTACAACAGAAGCAGAAGTGAAAAAAGCGGTTGACACGTTGAAAAAGGATAAGAAGTGGACAGCCACTTATCAAACGTCAGGAAATACATCGACCTATCAGCTAACTGCCTCAGGATATGACTCACAAGTAGCAGCTAATGCAAGTGCCGCTGCATTAAAAAAAGAGTTAGGCATGAGCGGTACGGTGTCTCCAGTAGGTGACCGCCTTCCTTTACAGAAAATCGTATCTGATCCAATCAACGATGAAAGTCAGGCGAAAAAACTGACGCTCGAGCTGACGAAAACATCAGGACTCAATAGCACGTATGAAGCTATCAATCAAAGCAGACCATCTTATCAGGTCATTTCAGGAGCCATTGATTCTGAAACGAAAGTCAAAAATATTCAAACCGAACTACAAAAACAGGCCGGAGTCACGAGTACATACCAAACTGAAAACAAGGCCGGCACCGTGTATCAGCTGATCTCAGGCAATATTGTTGGACAGAGTAAGGCAAATACCATCCTGCAAGGTTTTCAAAAGGAATCTGGTTTAAAAGCAGTACTCCAAACGGTAGCAGCAGGCAAACCGTATTACATCGTCACATCTGCTACACAAACGAATCAGTCTAAAGCGCAAACCCTTCTGACCCAGCTGCAAAAAGAAGCGAAAATTAGCGGAAAGATTCAGAAGGCTGGAGCTGTTAAAAATGTATATAGCATGGAATCAGGCTATTTCAAAGACAGTAAGCAAGCAGCCTCAGCGGCGTCTCAGATTAAAAAACAAGCTGGTGCGTCAGGTACTGTGCAGCGAGTAGGAAAAACGAAAAATTATATCGTAAAGCTCAATCAATTAAATGACACAACTTACGCAAAAACAGTTGCCTTTTTCAAGAAAAAGAAATGGCGCTATACATCTAAAAAGATCTCCTCTACACAGCCATATCAAGTAGTGACTGGGAATCTTTTGGGCGATGATCAAGCGAAAAAAGCAACGGCATTTTTCCAAAAGAAAAAAGTATCCGCCACAACGAAAAAAACAGGCAAAGCATCTGACAGCACGTATCGACTAGTTGTGAATCAAGCAACGGATCAGACAAAAGTAAATAAAGGTGCTGCATACTTAAAAGCACAAAAGGTGACAAGCAGCATCACAACAGGCAAGGGGCAAGCAGTCAGTAAAGCATACAGCCTGATGACAACTCCTGTATATGATCAAAGCAAAGTAAAGCAGGCGCAAGAGATCATGAAAAAAAATGGAGTTGCCAGTAGTACAAAAACATTAACAGAAGCTGTTAAGCAATACCGTATTACGACAGAGGCGACTGTGAATCAGACAAAACTGAATCAAGCCTTAAGTTATTTAACCAAACAAAAAATGAAAGCAGCCGCTCAAAAAACGGGAGCAACTGATTATGGTCAATATCAGATCAAAACAGGGGTTATTTCGACTGCTGCCTTAAGAGATCAAGGCATGACATTCTTCAAAAAACGAAATGAACCAGCTGCTTATACAACAACGACAAAACCGGCATATAAAATCAACATCACACAGCAGTTTACAGGGTTACCAAATGCGAATGCGGCCATTGCTTTTGTGAAAAGCCAATACGGCTGGACAGCCACAGCGACAAAAATCAAAAACGGTCCAATGGTGATGCAGACGAATTATAACCTCACTGTCAATGAGATGGTAAACAAACAAATGAAGGTATCGCCGCAGACAGATGGTGCAGCATATGTCTATGCGACATATGTAGACCCAGCGACATCCACAGTGAATACAGACGGGCTAAATGTACGTTCTACACCTGATTCAAGTTCGGCTAGCAACATCGTCGCACAGCTGAACAAAGGAACAAAAGTGAAGCAGCTTGGAAAAGAAGGCAACTGGATCAAGATCAGCCTCGGCTGGAGAAATGCGAGTTCAGCAGAAGTATTAAAATATGTAGACCCAGCGAATATCGCGGAGGGCACTCAATCTTATTTTCAATTTCTCAAACTCTCTGAAGCTGCAAACCTCAACCCGACTGAAGTGAATACGAAGATTTTAGCAGGGAAAGGCATTCTTGCCGGAAAAGGACAAGCCTTTATCACAGCAGCGAAAACGTATCATATTAACGAAATCTATCTGATTTCACATGCATTGCTGGAAACAGGCAACGGCAGTTCCATTTTAGCGAACGGTACGAAGTTTAATGATAGAATCGTGTACAACATGTATGGCATTGGTGCATATGACAGTAACCCGAATTACCTCGGTGCAAAGTATGCGTATGAACAGCAATGGTTCACACCAGAGGCAGCCATTATTGGCGGGGCAAAATTCATTGGCAACAGCTATATCAATAACGCCACATACAAACAAGATACCATTTACAAAATGCGGTGGTCTGCGACAGCGACTCACCAATATGCAACAGATATTGGCTGGGCTTCTAAACAGGTCACTCGTATGTATAGTTTGTATAACTTACTTGATAACTATACGCTGTATTATGATATCCCCGTGTATAACAAATAAAAAAACGTCCGTGCTTCTTAATGAGAAGCCGGACGTTTTTTGTGTAAGAGCTGATGTTCAATAAAGGAAAGAAGCTGCTGACTTGATTTCCCTTTTGAATATTGGTTCCATTCCTCAGCAAAGGTTTTCAATAAGTCTTGATTGGCTGATTCGTTTAGCCCCTTAAGCTCCTTTAAGAGCATATCTTGTGTGACGCAAGCCTTTCCTGGAATAATGTCTTCATAACGTTCGACTAAGCCGCGTTTTGTGCGATAAGTCTCTAGATCGTAAGTGAAGAACAACACAGGCTTTCGGAGCAGCGCATATTCAAACACAATGGACGAATAATCTGTAATCAGGACATCGCATACAGAGAGCAATGGAAAGAGCGGCTGATCGGACACATCAAATATCCACTCACCATCTGTTTCTGCTTTGGCTAAATGTTTCACTGCAGGATGAAGTTTGACGAGCAGGATATAGTCACCATTCAGCTCTCTATGCAATTGTTCTTTAGAAAAAGGTAAGACAAGACCGTCCATTGCAAAGTCCCGGTAGGTCGGCGCATACAGCAGCACTTTTTTGCCTTTTGGAAAAATATCCGTCTGAAAGGAAATAGGGCGCTCATCATAGTACGCATCTGTGAATGGTACACCTGTTGGCAGAAAACGATCGTCCTTGACGCCAAATGAAGTTTTGAAAATCTCGCGCATGTGATCTGAGCCAGTAACGATATAATCGAAAGACGCATAGACCCGCTTGAAACGCTGCAGATCACGAGAACTCCGGTGATGATTTGAAGCATCTTCAAGACCAAACTTTTTCAAAGCACCATTGGCGTGCCACACTTGAATACAAGTGGTAGAAGGTCTATTTCTTAGCACACTTGTCATCAGAAAATAATTATCTGTGACGACAACTTTGCTTTTTAGCATCGTATAGATACATTGAATGAGATGGAAGGGATTTTTTTCATGAAAATAGCGAAATGACACATGAGGCACGTCCTTTTCTATCACGGAAGCATGCTTCGTATAGAGGACAGTGAGCTTCATTGTCATATTCGCCTGTTGTTGATAAGTATCAATGAGAGCAGCTGCATTCTCTTGGAATGAAACAAGCAGCGTCACCTGATTGTCACGAGGTTTCACGCCGCTCATGAGCCATCCAGCAAAAGAAACAAAAGCTGCATAGCATGAGATGATCATTGAGCGTATATTCATCATGTATCAGTCTCTCACAGCTGCTTCGTCTGATCTTTTACTTGCTCAGGATAGTAGCGCTTTTTCCCTTTGTTTTCTTTTAATACGGCAAAAGCGTACTTTGGGATATTCAGCATTCGTTTCCATCTCCACGGATTGACAATGAGTCTGTACAGCCATTCCGTATTTGTTTTAATCATCCAGCGTGGTGCACGCTTCACCGTACCGCTAAATACATCAAAGCTTCCACCTAAACCGATGCAAACAGCTTGCGGGAACAAATGACGGTATTCATAAATAAAGTTCTCTTGGTTTGGATAACCTAAAGCAACAAACACCATATCTGCTTTTGAACGAGCAATTTGTTTTGCCACAAATCGTTTATCCGCTTGATAACCATCACAGCTGCCTGCAATCACCACATTTGGATATTCTGTATCAATTCGCTGTTTGACAGCCTCGAGCACTTCTTCTTTCGCCCCATATAAAAAGATACTTTTAGATTGCTTGTTTGCGAGATCAAGCATAGACATGAACACATCAAAACCTGCAATTCTTGATTTCAATGGACTTTGCGTCATGCGTGACATCAACACAACACCTACACCATCCGGCAGTACATAATCCGCGGAAGAAACCACTTGATGATATGCATCATCCTTCATGACAGCATAGCCGATCTCTGGATTCACTGTCGCAATCATGGCGCCTCTTCTCTGGGAAATATGATGCTGGTTGATATAGCTAATAAATTCATCTAAGTCACCATTTACATAAGAAAGGTTAGAGACCACTTCTGTTTGCATTGTTCAGACCTCCTTTTTCATTTTGTTATCTATGAAACGTTCATTGTAAATTCATTCTTCGCCTACTCATCATTTTATCACAGTTGCTCCATGAAATATTAACAATAACTTTACAATCCTTTAAATTTCGTGACATTTTCATTAATTCATATGGACGATCCTTTGTGAAATATTGATTTCTCGGTCTTCTCCTCCTGCACCCAATAAATTGGAAATAGTTTGTCTTTACATTTTCTTAACCTTTCATAGGCGTTGTGATATAATGAAGTTCCGAAGAGCGAAAAAATGATCGATGATAATAGGATTACGGATAACATTACTGCTTGAAGCAGACGAATAAGGATGAAAGAAAGGAGTTCATGTTTGCAATGAAGAAAGTTATTACTTACGGTACATTTGATTTATTACACTGGGGGCACATTAAGCTGCTAGAGCGTGCAAAGCAGCTCGGAGATTACTTAGTGGTGGCCATCTCTACAGACGAGTTTAATTTACAAAAATCAAAAAAAGCTTATCATAGCTACGAGCATAGAAAGCTGATTCTTGAAACCATTCGTTATGTAGACGAAGTCATTCCAGAAAACAGCTGGGATCAAAAAGTCCGTGACGTGCAAGAGCACGATATCGATGTGTTTGTCATGGGAGATGACTGGGAAGGTAAATTCGATTTCTTAAAAGAACATTGCGAAGTCGTATACTTGAAGAGAACAGAAGGCATCTCGACAACACAAATTAAGGAAGAAATTGCGGGACTTTAATAGATCGAAAAAAAGTACTTCTTATCTTTTGGTGAGAAGTACTTTTTCATGTAAAATACAATGAGCAAGTCATCATTATTTTTAAGGAGAGCTTCCTTTGTTTCAAAATTGGATGAAGAAAAAAGTTGAAGATACATTGGATCAATCTGAACAACATGAAACAATGGCATCAGTGGACATGCCTGATATGGATTACTACTTTATTATGGGTGATGTGCCAAAACAGGATGAGAGCTTAACGAAATCTTTAAAGACAAGAATTAAGCCCTTGGCTGATCAGCATAAGCGTACTGCAATTTTAACTTTAAATTACGATGCAAATGTGAAAGAACGTATTCACCGCATGGAAGAGATCTTTTCTTCTGAGGTTGACATCTTGAATGTGTATGAACACTATATCCTACCGGAAAGCGGTAGTAAGAGACGTTACTCGGAATTTATTGTCGGTGAATCATCGCATTCGATCAATGAAGCAGTGACTCCAGCAGATGAATCCACGATTCAGGTGACGAGATATGAACGGTCTTCTTCTCCCATTTGTTATATTGAACAATATAATGAAGAGAAGCAATTGGTGAAAAGGGAAGAATATAATTTTCATGGCGTTTTATGCAGAGTACAAAGTTTTGTTCCCCATACAGGTGCACTATACTTGGAGGAATTGATCAATGACGATGGCAGCATTTTTATGGAGATCATCTATGCTGGTGATGCAAAAAAGAATCCAGTCCGTCACATTAATTGGTATAAAAAAACAGGAATTCAAACATTTACAAAGAAGACGGATATAAAACAACAATGGCTATCCAGCATTCAATTACAAAATGACCGGTTAAAACTGATGGTCACAGAGGACCGGGACCAGGACCGCCATTTGTTTAAAATAGATCAACCGGAATCAACTTATTATGCTGCTTTTGTGCATGAAGCCCATTATGAGGAAAATCCGCACCATATCAATTCTCAATATGGAGAATTATTTAAACAAATAAGAAAACAGCAAGTGGATGCCGTCTTCTTTGGCGATACTAAGCATAAAGAAGATGTTGAGAAGGTTTTAGGAGAACAAACTTATTTCTACCATGTGCCTTCTGATGAAATGTCAGCTTGGAAAACAGTACTTCATCAGATGCTAGAAAACCGTATACGTAAAGATGAGCTGAGAAAGATCGTGGATCGCACGAAATGGGTGCTGCATGATCTTAGCTCTGAACACCATGTTCTTCATCTTCAGCTTAAGATGACAGACGAAATGAGCCAAGCGGATCATGTGGAAATTGATTTTGCAGGATATGATCGAGTGAATGGAGCTGAAATCATTTCTCAAACAATTGATGAGAATGATCAAGTCAGTTTCCCAATTGGTCATTTTCAAACAAAGAAAAACATCGAAACCAACCAAACAAAATTTGTGGATTTTTACATCCGCTTTAAAACAGAAGAACTTCAAGAAGTTTTGCAACGTCTAGAAGTAGAGGGAGAGCTCCTTACCAATAAACCATCTTCAATTGATGGTTGGTCGTATCAAACGAAACAGGGGAACTATTCTTGGAAAGTAAAATAATGATACAAATAACGGTAAGATTTTTGAACAGAGGAGATTAACGATTAATGATTGAAGAGGGAATCCATAAGAAGAGTGTCGTTGAAGGTTTAAAAAATCATCATGAAAAATTGGAAATGCTCGTTCGCATCTACGATGACATGCCATTAGCAGATAGAGAGTTTTATCTGTTTATGAGGGAAAGGGTCTCAAAACAAGAACTATTCCTCCCGCTTGTTCATCAAGAAGAGAATCTATTCAAATTGGTACTGAGTGAAGCATCGCTTCCGCTTGCGTTAGAGCAAGGCCAGACATACAACTTGTATGTCACGGACTATCTGAGCGCAAACAAAGAAGAGGACGAAGACGAGCTTGAAGACTCAGCCTATGATTCTGATTCGGAAGAAGAGGATGAAGACGCAAAAGAAGCGGATACCAGCGCGACTTCCGAAATAGAAGAAAAAACACCATATTATAAACGTCGTTTGAAAATGGAAATTGAAACGCCAGAGCTGACATTTTTAGAAAATAAAGAAGCGCTGTTGTATGTTATTCCATATCGTACAGACAAAGGCAATGCTTCATTGAAAATCAAACGGGAGCTCAAAGTTGTGAAATTCCATCATATCGAGCTCAACAAAGAATGCACGCTATCTTTATCTGGGTATGCAGGCGTTCTAAGTGCAGAGCATCCTTATCAGATCAAAGAAGTAAAGCTTCTATTGAAGAAAAATGGTGAGGAACCAGTTGAGCATCGTTTTCCTGTCAAGATGACACATAAAAAAGATGAAGTCATTCAATATCGTGACGACCATCAAACACCACAACTGTATCAATTTTCAGCAGAAGTTCCTTTAGAGGAGTTAACCTATTCCTTAAACAAACGGTTTGTCTATCGCTTCTATTTTGAGTTTATTTGCGATGTTAACGGAGTGGAAGAAACGTTAACAACAACTTCTTTAGTGCTTGGAGATCGTTCAAACAAACTCAAAGGACTTGTTCAAATTCATAAAAGAAACGATGTACCGATTCGATATGAAGTGTACAGAAAGAAAAAAAGACAAACTTTAGGCATCCGAATTAATGATTACACCATGAAGACACGTGCTAAGTACTACGTAAAAAGCAAGTGGAAGAAATTCAGGAAGCAAGTGGGTAAGATTAAAAAAGTTCGCAATCGCCTTGTGACAAGTACTTTCCAAACGACCTTTACACTGGCGAGTAAACTGTCCGTCAAAAAGAAAACCGTTATTTTTGAAAGCTTTAATGGGAAACAATTCAGCTGTAACCCGCGTGCTATTTATGAATATATGAAAGAAAATCACCCTGAATATACGCTGATCTGGAGTGTTAAAAAAGGTCATGAAGCACCATTTAAAGAAAAAGGCATCTACTATATCAATCGTCTGTCATTGAAATGGATTTTTGCAATGGCAAGAGCTGAGTATTGGGTCGTAAACAGTCGTTTGCCGCTATGGGTTCCAAAACCAGAACACACCCAATACTTACAAACATGGCACGGCACGCCATTAAAACGACTGGCGATGGACATGGACGAAGTGCATATGCCTGGAACAAACACGAAGAAGTACAAAAAGAATTTCACGAAAGAAGCATCGAATTGGGATTATCTCATCTCTCCTAATGCCTACTCGACTGAAATCTTTACACGTGCGTTCCAATTTCAAAAGACCATGATTGAGTCAGGATATCCGAGAAATGACTTCCTTCACAATCAAAACAATGAAGAAACGATGAGAGCACTGAAACAAAAAATGAACCTGCCACTTGATAAAAAATTGATTTTATATGCACCGACATGGAGAGACGATCAATTTTATAAAAAAGGGCAGTACAAATTTGATTTAGATCTTGATCTGCATGAGCTACGAGCATCTATCGGAGAAGAATATATCATCATCCTTCGTATGCACTATTTAGTAGCGGAAAACTTTGATCTCGGACCATATGAAGGCTTTGCCTATGATTTCTCTCATTACGAAGACATTCGAGACCTTTATATGATTTCCGACCTACTCATTACAGATTACTCTTCCGTGTTCTTTGATTATGCAAACCTTAAACGTCCGATGCTGTTCTATGTACCAGACATCGAAACATATCGTGACAAACTGAGAGGCTTCTATTTTGACTTTGAACAAGAAGCACCAGGACCACTTGTAAAAGAAACATCACGCGTGATTGAATGGGTAAGAGAAACAGAACAACCGACATTTACACTACCAGAATCATTTGCACCGTTTTATGAAAAATTCTGTTACTTAGAGAGCGGGGAGTCATCGAAGCGGGTGGTTGAAGTAGTTTTTAATTCGCACCGCTTTTAATTGTTTTCTTATAGATGGAAAAACACCTTTGGAAGGTATCAAGTTCAATACTTGACCATTATCCAAAGGTGTTTTTAAATACATATAATTTTATTCTGTATATAAGTGGTTAATTAGTTTTAGTACAGACATTTTTGTAGAAGAGGTCTAGCGCCTCGCTATTATACTTTTCATAATCAAAGGATTTTTGTTCCATACTATTCTGGATAAAATCAGACATACCATTAAATAGCGCAGTTTCATTATTATCAACTAATAATCCGTATCCACCCTCTAAGACGGAATGTACTCCAGTTACATCGGTAGCTATAATTGGTTTTTTCAGAATCATTGCTTCCATTAGAACCAAGCCTTGCCCTTCATACTCTGAAGATAAGACAAAACAATCACATTCATCTAGTAAAGAAAATGGATTTTCGAGTTGTCCAACAAAAAACACGCAATGTTCTAGATGTAATTTTTTTGTGTGATCCTTTAACTCTCTTTTTAAAGGCCCTTCACCCACAATATACAATACAGCTTTTGGGTATTGTTTGTGTAATTGTGAAAAAGCAGAAATTAATTTCTTTTGTCCTTTTTCAGGGGATAATCTTCCAATAGTTATAAAGTTGATATAATCCTTATTAGGAAGTGGTATCCCAGATAAATTAAGACCGATGGATTCGTTTTTATCATTTTGGTGAGTAATTAAATATCTCTCATTATTAAATTCTATAATCTCTTTATTTTCTTTCATTTGAAGTACTTTGTTAGGCGAGATTACATTATTAACAAAAACCATTTTCTCTAAAGCATTAGGAACAAAAGGGCTTAAATTCAAGTGATTTTCTATGTTAGTCGATTCGGCAACTGAAACAATTCTATCGAAGAACTTGTAAAGTGAGAAAATGACTTTTAGGTTACCACGATGTTTATATTTGTGGTTCACTTTCTTGTTATATTCTTTCATCATGTCAGCATGAAGGAAAATACTTTTGACTTTAAAATCTCCGAATGCGAAAAGAAGAGTCCAGAACTTGTTATATCCTCCAAAATCTATTCCTACATCAAATTTCGTATTACCAATAATTCTCTTTAATTCTCTTTTATATGAGTTTACTGGAGTGTATTTTAACATTTTGTTATTGTATATACCACGGCGGAAAATTAGATTCTGTTTATATGTTTCTACTAATGTTCTATTAACAAAACCTGGTCTATAAATAATATGAACATTAGGATGAAGCTTCTGTATGTTCATCCATTTATCCTTATGATAATTTGAGTTATCAATGACGACAACTTCATATTTGTTGTAATCAATCTGATCAAATAAATTAGTCGCTGAAACGGTTATACCATTATTGTAGAAGCCCCCACAATAAAAAAGTAATTTTTGTTTATTGCTTTCAACCTTGATTAATTCATCTTGATTTTTCCCTTTAAATATTATGTCAATGAGTCGATCAGTAGCATTTCCGTCATCATAAGAGCAATATTCATCTAAAAACTCTTTGTATTGACTTTCAAACTGTTTATTGAAGTTATTTAAACTGTTTAGTTGACCTAAGCTGTCAATTAAATCAACTATACTTTCACAGATAGGTCCTGGAAGTTTTGTTATATCTAAATAAAAACCTCTCTCTGCTTCATATTCATGTAAGTCAGGCATATAGAAAAAGACAGGTCTTTTTAAAGGTAGGAAATCGAAAAAGATACTTGAATAATCTGTAATCAAAATGTCTATAGCTGATAAAAGTTCATTTGTATCAATCCAGTTTGGAACACAAAGATGTTCAAGACCACTCTGTTTAAAAAATTTATAAGAAAAGTAATGAGATTTTAAAAGTACTAAATAATTATCACCAAGCGCCTGCTGAATTTTCACAACTTCACTATGCAATGTATAGCAAGTATCCTCTTCGGCACCTATTGTTCCTCTCCATGTTGGAGCATAAAGTACAATTTTTTTATTAAAAGGTAGGTCTAATCTTTCTTTCACACTTTCACTGCTAGTGTTTAATGTTAAATCTACTCTAGGATAACCGATATTTGCAATTTTCCCGGCAAATATCCCAAAAACATCATTTGATTTTAGTAACTTTTCATACGTAAAAGTATTCGGGCTAATAAGGTAATCACAATGAAGCAAATTTCTTTGTATATTTTTATGACCAGACATTGATCTTTTATTAATATCTTTCCCTAAAGTTTTTAAAGGAGTTCCATGCCAAGTATTGATATAAACTTGCTCTTCTCTTTTAATAAAATAAAAAGGAAATGACGTATCATTAACTAAATATTTAGAAGTTGCTAAATATTTTAGATATTCGTCACTATCAACTTTAACAAAGGAAATATTAGAAGTTTTCTGCTTTAATTCTGTAATCATTGGATCATTAAAATCATTAATGACCCAAACGTGATGTAAATCTTTAAAAGTACTATCTTTCATCAATCCTAGAAAAATTGCATAACAATTTCCAGAAATACTTTTTCCATGATAAGCTTCATATAGAATATAATTACTTCTAACCGGATTTTTCTCTAAATAGGAGGTATATTTACTTCTGATACGAAGTCGTGAATCTCTGGAAAATTCAATTAGTGGATTTAAAATAAATTTAATCTTTCTTGTAACAATTTTTTTGAATTGCTTGATTCTCATTAATGTTAAGCCCCTTCATGTAATATATATAATAGGAAAATGATATTTATTTCGGAAATGCAATTATCCTGATAATTATATTCTAATGGCAATTATAAAGCAATGATATAATAAGGTAATTAGTAACCTAGAATAGCTGAATATACCAGCGTTTGTTTTGATCGAATTTCCCTACTAGTTAATATACTCATTCGATTTGAAAAGTGAAATATTTCTCAACATCTGTTACAATTATGAGCGGTGATTTTTTTAAAGAGGTAATCCCAAAACTAATATCTAAGGAAGATTAGAATGAACGCATTGTTTACAATATTAAGAGAGCAAATCAGCTCACTTCCGCTGATTATACGACTTGCTGTTTATGAAACAAAATCAAAATATCAGATGAATTATTTAGGTGTTTTGTGGCAGTTTTTAAATCCATTAATGCAGATGCTAGCTTATTGGTTTGTTTTTGGTATGGGTATTCGCGGAGGACAGCCAATTGCCATTGGAGACATGGAGGTTCCATTTATCATCTGGATGCTTGCCGGTTTAATCCCTTGGTTCTTCATTAGTCCAACCATTCTTGATGGATCAAACAGTGTGTTTAAACGCATTAATATGGTATCGAAAATGAATTTTCCGATTAGTGCGCTGCCGTCTGTGGTCATTATGTCCAACTTGTTCAGCTATTTTGTCATGATGGGTGTCTATCTTATTGTGCTGATTTCTTATGGCATATATCCTGACGCGCATTGGCTACAATATATTTACTACCTTATATGTATGATCGCGTTTATGTTTTCGTTTAGTTTGTTTAATTCAACAATTAGTGTACTCGTAAGGGACTATCAATTTCTTTTACAATCAGTGACACGTTTACTTTTCTTTTTGCTGCCGATTTTTTGGAATATCTCAGAAAAGCTCACTGGAGACAAAGCATGGATAGGAGATATTTTAAGATTAAATCCTCTTTTCTACATTATTGATGGTTTCAGAAATAGCTTGTTAAAGGGAGAATGGTTCTTCCATGATGTGAAATATACGCTTTATTTCTGGCTGATTACGCTTCTTCTTTTAACAGTCGGTTCATTACTGCATATGAAATTTAGGGATAAATTTGTCGATTTTCTTTAAAAAGTAAGGAGATTATACGATGAAACTAAAGGTTTCGTTTCGAAACGTATCCAAGCAATACGTCCTATATAAAAAACAGTCGGACAAGATTAAAGGGCTGTTTTTACCTAATAAAAATGAAAAAGGTTTCTTTGCCGTTCGTGATGTGTCTTTTGATGTCTATGAAGGAGAGACGATTGGTTTTGTAGGGATCAACGGTTCTGGGAAATCCACGATGTCGAACCTTCTAGCGAAAATCATTCCACCGACAAGTGGTGAGATTGATATGGACGGCCAGCCATCGTTAATTGCCATTGCGGCAGGGCTGAACAATCAGTTAAGCGGTAAAGACAACATTCGTTTAAAATGCTTAATGATGGGTCTGACAAATAAGGAAATTGACGATCTTTATGAAAAAATCGTAGAGTTTGCGGATATTGGAGACTTTATAGACCAGCCTGTAAAGAGCTATTCAAGCGGAATGAAATCCCGTCTTGGTTTTGCTATTTCAGCACATATAGATCCAGATATCCTCATTATTGATGAGGCACTGTCTGTAGGAGACCAAACCTTCTATCAAAAATGTGTGGATCGCATCACCGAATTCAAAGAACAAGGAAAGACGATCTTTTTCGTCAGTCACTCCATTAGTCAAATCCAAAAAATCTGTGATCGGGTTGCTTGGATGCATTATGGTGAACTTCGTATGTTTGATGATACGAAAAAGGTTGTGAAAGAGTATAAGGAGTTTGTTGATTGGTTTAACAAGCTTTCTAAGAAAGAGAAAAAGGAATACCAATTGAAGCACAAGGAAGGTCGAAAAGGCGTACAAACGACAGAGAAAGTCACGAGGTATAATGACACTGGAAAACGACGTTCCTTTTTCGGACCGGCGTTTCAAGTCACCATAATAGCTGTTTTAACCATCTTACTTGCCCTTTCTATGTTTTCGGATCGTCCGCTGCGTACACTGGCGACATTTGGTGCAATTCCTTCAGGTAAAACAGAGACGCCCCAGTCAACAAACCATGAGACGAAAGGTGCCCCTGATGATATGAAAAAGATTGACCAACAGGCCATAGTTAAGGCAGATCCAATGACGGTTTATACAGACAGGGCCATGAAAAAAAAGGCAGACGTCACATTATCGTTTGGACAAGAAGTAAAGGCTGTGGCTAAAAATAAAAAAGCCATTCAAATCGAAACAGCATCAGAGACGTATTATGTGCAACCTGATGCGCTACAAAACGCAGATGAATTGAAGCCGTTATCCATCGGACCAGCACAGTTCAATTCCTACGTATCACCCGCATCTGCAGGTTCGTATGAGTACTTACTTTCTTTCCTTGGAAAAGAAGAGTCTGTGCTGAAGCAAAGAATGCAAACACTTAGCTCGGTCAAAAGTGAGCAAGGTGATACCGTTGAGCGGCTGACCACTGAGAAAACCGATTATGTGATTCAAAATGGTCTGGCGAATACGATGGTGTTCCGCGAGATCATGCCTATCTCTCTTTCAACACTTGGACTAACAGAACAGAATGTCTGGATGAATGAGAAACAAACGAAGTTCGCAGTAAAGGGCGAACATAACCTGTTTGTCATTGATAATGAACAGCATACGCTGACCGTTTCAGCGACCAAATAAAAAAGCTGCCGATGCCGGCAGCTTTTTTTAATTCACTTCTTCTTTTTCAAGAAGTTGTTTCATAAATGGAATGAGTTTTTTCTTGAGCTCTTCATCTTGAAGGGCAAACTCTAGCGTCGTTTCAATGAAACCTTGCTTCTCTCCGACATCATATCGTTTTCCTTCAAAATCATAGGCAAATACACGCTGGATGTCATTGAGCTTTTGAATGGCATCTGTCAGCTGAATTTCTCCGCCTGCACCAATTTCTTGTTGATCAAGGTACATAAAGATCTCCGGCGTGAAAATGTAGCGCCCTAAAATGGCTAAATTGGATGGTGCGGTTCCTTGCGGCGGCTTTTCAACAAAGTTTTTCACTTGGTAGCGGCGCCCTTCTTGGGTAAGAGGGTCAATGATCCCGTAGCGATGCGTATCGCTGTCCGCTACCTGCTGAACGCCGATCACGGACGAAAGGGTTTTTTCATATTCATCCATCAGCTGGCGAAGTCCAGGTGTTTCGGCTTGGACAATATCATCACCTAATAAAACAGCAAAAGGTTCATCACCGATAAAGTTGCGTGCGCACCAAACGGCATGTCCGAGTCCTTTAGGTTCCTTTTGGCGGATGTAATGAATATCAGCAATATTAGAGGACTTTCTCACTTTTTCTAAAAGTTCACTTTTCCCTTTTTCTTCAAGGTTACGCTCAAGCTCTGGCGCAAAATCAAAATGATCCTCAATGGCTCTTTTCCCTTTTCCAGTGACAATAATAATGTCTTCAATTCCTGATTCTACAGCTTCTTCAATAATATATTGAATGGTTGGTTTATCAACGATTGGCAGCATTTCTTTAGGCATAGCCTTTGTGGCAGGGAGGAAACGTGTTCCGAGACCTGCAGCTGGTATTATGGCTTTACGTACTTTTTTCAATGAACTTTGCACCTTCCTTACATATAGAAAAAATGATGTGATCTTCATTTTTCATCTTTCATAAAGTGTAACTTACAAATGATAGAAATGACAAATGATTTACGAGAAAGATTTAAAACCAATTGTAAAGAACTTCTGTAAATATTCATGTTGAAAAGAGTAAAGGTGCTGTAAAGATTAAGAATAGAATGATTAGGATTCGTTCTTATTCTTTTGTATAATGAACAACATACAATAATTGAGAAGGAAAGAGGCATCGACTATTGAAAACATTACATGTAATGACTGTATTCGGGACGAGGCCTGAAGCGATTAAAATGGCACCCCTTGTCCTTGAGCTAAAAAAACATCCGCAAATCAAATCCTCAGTCACTGTGACTGCACAGCATCGGCAAATGCTTGATCAAGTGTTGAAAGCCTTTAACATTCAACCAGATCATGATTTAAATATTATGAAAGAACGCCAGACATTATCTGAAATCACATCAAATGCACTATTAAAACTAGATCAATTATTCCAAGAGGAAAAACCTGATATTGTCCTTGTTCATGGAGACACCACTACAACCTTTGCAGGAAGCTTGGCCGCATTCTACCACCAAATTTCTGTCGGCCACGTCGAAGCGGGTTTAAGAACTCACAATAAATACTCACCGTTCCCTGAGGAATTGAACCGCCAAATGACAGGCACTATTGCTGACATTCATTTTGCCCCTACGGCTGAGGCGAAGCAGAATCTTTTAGTAGAAAATAAAAAAGAAGAGACCATCTGTGTGACAGGGAATACGGCCATTGATGCCCTGCAAACAACAGTCACAGAACAATATCAACATCCAATTTTAGAGAAGATCGGTTCAGATAAAATGATCTTATTAACGGCTCATCGCAGAGAAAATCTTGGTCAGCCGATGAAGAACATGTTTAGAGCGATTCGCCGTGTTGTCGAAGAATTTGAAGGTGTTCAAGTCGTATACCCTGTCCATTTAAATCCTGCTGTTCGTGATGCGGCTCAGACAGAATTCAGTGATCTTGATCGTGTGCACTTAATTGAGCCGCTCGAAGTAGTTGATTTCCATAACTTCGCTGCTGCCTCGCACTTTATTCTAACGGATTCTGGCGGTGTACAAGAGGAGGCGCCTTCTCTAGGGAAGCCAGTACTAGTGCTGCGCGATACAACAGAACGCCCTGAAGGTGTGAAAGCTGGTACGCTGAAGCTCGCAGGTACAGATGAAGAGACCATTTACAACATGGCAAAACAGCTTCTAGTCGATCAGAAAGAGTACGACAACATGTCAAAGGCGTCTAATCCATATGGTGATGGACAAGCGTCAAAACGAATTGTCGAAGAGCTTCTCCATCGTTATGGTTTAAGTGATGAAAAACCAGCCCCATTCCAATCATAAAAAAAGAAGACTACATTCCTGTAGTCTTCTTTTTTACTGCTCCAAACTATCCTTCAATTCCTTCTTCACTTTCGCTAAACTGTTGTCATCAAGCTGATAGTAATAAATATTATTGATTCGTGCGCCTGTACCTTTCAGCTCGTGCTGTTTCACATTTTGTCTTGCATCACGATAATCATTCATCATCGTCCACATGTCGTCAAAGGACATATTCGTTTTCATGTTGTTTTCAACGACTTTAAACATATCGCCGAATTTCGTAATAGATGAAATGTTAGCGCCTTTTGCAATGATGCCTTCAATGACTTGACGCTGTCTTTGCTGACGGCCGAAATCACCTTTAGGATCTTGCTTTCTCATTCTTGTATAGGCAAGGGCTTGATCGCCGTTCAGGTTAATTTCTCCTGTACCAAATGAATGGCCATCATAGCTGAAAGCAAACGTGCTGTTCACCGTAATGCCGCCAAGTGTATCGACAATGTCTTTAAAACTTTCCATATTCACTTTCACAAAGTAATCCACAGGTACATCAAGCAGTTCCTCTACTGTATCTGCAGCCATTTGTGTACCACCGAAAGCATAAGAGTGGTTGATTTTATCCATTGTGCCTTTTCCGACAATTTTTGTATACGTATCACGGGGGATACTCACCATTTCAGTTGTTTTCGTTTTCGGATTCACTGTCATGTATATTAATGTATCTGCACGGCCTCGGTCATTCTTTCTTTCATCGACACCCATGACTAAAATGGAGATCGGGTCTTTTTTACTTAAATCGACATCTTTGTCACGCTTATCTGACTTCTTTAAGTTCTCTTGAATGCCTGCGACAGTGGATGCGGCTGTATTCCAAAGATGATACGCGTATCCGCCAGTGGCTAATACGAATAAGCCAATAATCGATAAAACAATCCAAAGAACCTTCTTTTTCTTTCTTTTTCTCTCAGCTCTCATAATGTCCCTCACCTTTTCTATCATTCTTCCATGATTATAGGTTTACGAATCTTGATAAACAAGTTATTTTTTTACTCTGAACCTAGATATAGACGTTGTAACAAAAAAAAGGTTTCAAAAAACCTTAAATTTACCTTAAAATATTAAGTTATAAGACGATACAAAGACATGAGGTGAAAAAAATGAAGAAAATCGTCGTTTTACCGTTCTTAATACTACTACTAGGTATCGTGCTCACAGCATGTGGAACGGCTGAGCAATCCTCAGGAGAAAACAAGACAAGCAGTTCAACTCCTCAGGTGCTGGAAGAAAAAGCTGAATTTATTGGAATGGCTGATGCACATACAGTCGAAGTGAAAAAAGTGAATACGACTTTAAGCTATGAATTTACGGATAATTTTAAAGATGTATTAAATGAATTTAAACCAGGTGACAAAGTAGAAATCTCTTACTTTATCAATGACAGTGGTCAAAAAGAAATTCAGAAGATTGAAAAACAGAAGTAAAAAAAGATGGGCGGGATGAACAAAATTGAAGAAAACAGGCATTACACTTATCGTTCTCATGACACTGACACTACTAATTGCACCTTTTCAGTCTGCCATGGCCAGCTCGACAATTTCAGTAAAACTGTCTAACTATATCGGAAACAAAAACAGCATGGATTTCTCAACAACGGGGGAATACAAACTATCAGGATCAAATGTCGCTGTGACGAAAAGATACGACGGCAAAAATCGTTACGAAGTAGCCAATAGTATTGCTTCTGCAGGATGGAAAAATCCTTCAACCGTTGTGATTGTGAGCCGAGATGCTTTTGATCATGCCATTTCTGTATCGCCGTTAGCATACAAATTAGGCGCCCCAATTTTGTACACGAACATTGAAAAGCTAACGAAGACAACCGAAAATCAGTTGAAAAAGATGAATCCTGATAACATCTTAATTGTCGGGAATACGAAAAGTATTTCAACAGCTGCTGAGAAATCAATCAAAAAGTATGGAAAAGTGAGACGCATTAGTGGGAAAGACAAATTTGAAATTTCCCAAAAAATCGCCAAAGAAATGGGTAACTATAAGCAAGCAATTGTTGTCGGCGGGAACTCATTCATGAATGGGATTGCAATTGCATCCTATGCATCGAGAAAAGGATACCCAATCCTATTAACAAAAAAAGATTCCATTCCGTCTTATAAAATGCCAAGTAAAGTCATTATCATCGGCAGTACAAAAAGTACGGGACAAAAAGTAGAAAATCAAATCAAGAAAACCTCACAGGTGACACGAATCAGCGGTGCCAATCGCTACGAATTATCTGTGAATATCATTAAAAAATTAAACATTAATGCAGATAAAGTGTACTTGGCAAAAGCCTCTAGCTATATTTATGCAATGCCTTTGTCGCAATTGGCTGCAAAATCTAACAGTACCGTTGTGTATGTGAAGCCGGATTCTGTCACAGCGTCATTAAAAGCATTGCTGAAAGAAAAAGGTACATATGCTTACCATCTTGCTGGTAGCACAAGTGCGATTACAGATAGTTTAAAAAATTCTTTAGCCAAACAAGTCTATCTGAAAAAAAATCAAAACTACCAATTGAATATTTCTAACGGAAAAATTTCATTAAAAGGCATTAAGACGTATAACACATTAAGAGTTGTTCCTGAGAAATATTCAACCAAAAATGTCCTTCAAATCGCAGGGAAGCCTTACTTAGGTAACGTCAACTTTGCCATTGAATCAGGATATATCAGGCCGACTAATGAAAATATTCCATTTGAAGACTATCTAAAAGGTGTTGTGCCAAACGAAATGCCTGCGAGCTGGCATGTTGAGGCATTAAAAGCACAAGCTGTTGCCGCTAGAACGTATTCAGTGAAAAGTATTGGAAAAGTCGTACCTGATACAACAGCCTTCCAAGTATATGGAGGATATAACTGGTACACAAATTCGACAAAAGCTGTGGATGCCACAAAAGGCAAGGTTCTGAAATACAACAATCAACTTATTTCAGCCACCTATTATTCTAGTAATGGCGGATACACTGAGGCGAGTGAAGAAGTATGGGGGAATGCACTGCCATACTTAGTCGCCAAAAAAGACACAAAAGATCCTGTCAATGCGTGGACACTGAAGTTGTCTAAAAAGCAATTAGGCACTACGTTGACTGCAAGTACAGCAGCTTCTGAGTGGTCTAAGGCAAAAGAAGCCAATGCTGCCGACCTTGCTGGTCTAAAATCATGGCTGTTGAAAAATAAAGAAACAGCTGCATCTGACATGAGAATTGCATCTATTTCAAGCCTGACATTCTCAGGAAAAACAAAAGGTCAGCGTGCGAAGACCGTTTCAATCAAGCTGAATTACCATCTGAAAAACAAAACAGGTACGTATACAGTGAACAAAAGTACAACGGCAAGTATGAAAATGACAGAGTTTAGAACAGTCATGGGCGCAACAAAGGTGAAAAGTACGTTTGCGTCAGTAAAGAATAATACAAATGATTTCACGATTTCAGGAAAAGGCTATGGTCACGGCATTGGTATGAGTCAATACGGCGCCAAAGCTAGAGCTGAATCTGGAAACTCGTATTCTTCCATACTTTCGTTCTACTATCCAGGTACAAAACTAACAAACTATTAAGAATAAAAGGAGGACTTAGAAGATGCGCTCAATGATCAAAACAGCCATCCTCAGCCTCATCGCCATTTTCGTTATTGTTCCAACAGCTTCAGCAGATAACTCGGTCTCCCGAATTGATGGTGGGAGCCGGTATGCTGTAGCAGCAAACGTAGCGAAAAAAGGATGGGGAACAGCAAGTACAGTTGTTTTAGTGGGGAAAACTGCATATGCAGATGCAACAGCAGGAATTCCACTGGCACATCAAAAAAATGGACCAGTTCTTTACACAAATAGTACAAGCCTTTCTGGAGATACAAAAAAAGCCTTAACGGCTTTAAAAACGAAGACAGTTATTGTTTTAGGCAGCACATCAAGTGTGTCAAACAACGTGGTCAATCAAGTAAAGAAAATGGGCATCTCTACACAACGTATTTCAGGAAAAAACCGATATGAGCTATCGGCAAATATCGCGAAAAAAATGAAAACGCCAGCTGGCGTCGTTGTGGTTGAAGGGTCATTCTATGCACATGGAATTGCCATTGCACCTGTAGCGGCACAAAAAGGGTTCCCAATTCTATATACAGATAAAAAGGGCCTTCGTTCTGAAATCGCTTCTGTTGCAAAAGCAAGCAATGTGAAACAAACCATTGTCGTAGGCGGAGAGAATTACGTCACAAAAGCAGCTTATAATCAATTAAAATCTCCAACGCGAATCAAAGGCTCTACTCGTTATGACGTGGCTGCGAATATTGTGAAAAAATACAATATGAGCACAAATAATACCTATGTAGGAAGAGGGTTTGGCTATGCCACTTCATCTTCTGCGGCAGGAATTGCAGCAAAGCAAAACAAAGCATTGCTCCTAACGAATGAAAAGACGCTGCCAAAGGTAACAAGAGCGACGATTAGCAGCAAAAAAATCACCAAATTTACTGTCGTTGGCAGTACAAATACAGTGACACCAACTGTCGTGAATCAATTGAAAAATCCTGTCGTTGGCAAAAAAGTATTCATTGACCCAGGTCATGGCGCTCATGATTCAGGAGCGGTAGGCTACGGATTATATGAGAAGAACTTAAACTTAGATGTAGCCAAACGTCTAAATACAAAGTTAAACAACGCAGGTGCACTTGTGACGATGTCAAGAACATCAGACACATTCGACAGTCTTCAAACACGGGTGAGCAAAGGTGCGTCAGCAAATGCAGATATCTTCATCAGTGTCCATGCGAACTCAAATGATAACAGCAGTGCAAATGGAACTGAAACGTATTATGACAAAACATATGCGGCAACAAACAGCTTGAAGCTCGCGCAAAATATTCAGCCTAAAATGGTCAGTGCATTAGGCACAAGAGACCGTGGCGTGAAGACAGCTGGTTTCTATGTGATTAAATATTCTAAGATGCCAAGTGTTCTCTTAGAAACTGGTTTTGTTTCCAGTCCAGTTGATTCAAATATTTTGAAATCTGCTACTTATAAAGATCGATTAGCGTCAGGTATTTCAAGCGGTGTTTCAGGCTATTTTAGATAAGAAAACATACAGATGAGGGGTGCCGAAGATACTCCTCTTAGGCTGCTCGAGAAACGACTCTCGGCAGCCTTTTTTCAAAAGTACATGAAGTGTTTCCTGGGTTCCAGGATGAAGGGTTCAAAACCAAGGAGGTTGACTTCATGCGTTCTTATATCAAATGTTTTGTTTTAATTGTGGTTTCACTATGTTTATATGCACCATCAGCATTTGCGCAGCACAATGTATCAAAGCTTGAGGGAAGTAATCGATATGAGGTGGCAGTTAACGCTGCAAAACGTGGCTGGTCGACAGCACCTACAGTTGTTTTAGTAGGCGGTGATGCTTATGCTGATGCGCTAAGTGCTGTGCCGTATGCCTTTCAGCAAGGAGCCCCAGTGCTGTTAACGAATACTAGCAGTCTTTCAGGTGCAACTAAGTCAGGTCTTCAGCAGTTGAAAACGAAGCGTGTCATCATTCTTGGCGGAACCGCAAGCATTTCTCAAAAAGTCGTAGCGCAGCTAAAAGCAATGAATCTATCCGTATCGCGAATACAAGGAAAGAATCGATATGAATTGGCGGCAAACGTTGCTAAGCAAATGAAGAGTGTTGATACAGCTGTGATTGTGAATGGTTCTGCTTATGCAGATGCTGTGGCGATTGCTCCATATGCTGCAAAACAGGGCTTTCCTATTTTATTAACCGATGCAAAAGGGCTGCGGCAGGAAACAGCCAATCTATTAAAAAGCAAAGCGGTGAAACGGACGATTGTGATTGGCGGGGAAACAAGTGTCAATCAAGCAGCCTATCAAAAGCTGCCATCACCCGCGAGAATCAGCGGAGCCAATCGGTATGAAGTGGCAGCCCGAATTGCTAAAACATACCCGATGAAGACAACCCAAACGTATATGAGTAACGGCTATGCATATGCCGATGCGGCAGCTGCGGCAAGTACGGCAGCCAAGCAAGGGCAAACCCTTCTTCTTACAGACGCTCAATCAGTGCCAGATGCGATTCGTCGTGTCATTGGGACTAAAAAGATTTCAACATTTACAGTGTTGGGCGGAACATCAACCATACGAACCAGTGTGATCACACAGCTGAAAAATCATGTGTTAGGTGAAACCATCTTTATTGATCCAGGTCATGGTGCGCAGGATGCTGGAGCGGTAGGAAATGGGCTGTTTGAAAAAAATGTTAATCTGGATGTTGCGTTAAAACTGCAAGCAAGGCTCAAACAAGCGGGTGCGCTGACGGTCATGTCTAGAACATCTGATACATTTGATTCCTTGCAAACACGTGTAAGCAAAGGATCACAGGCTGGTGCGGATGTGTTCATCAGCATCCATGCCAATGCAAATGATCATAGCGGTGCAAATGGAACAGAAACGTATTATGATGCGACGTATGCTTCGGCCAATAGTTTAAAGCTGGCACAAAAGGTACAGCCCCAGATGGTGAAAGCCCTTGGCACAAGAGATCGCGGTGTGAAGACAGCAGGATTCTACGTGATCAAGTATTCAAAAATGCCCAGCATCTTGCTTGAAACGGGGTTCGTAACCAGTCCGATTGATGCCAGTATATTAAAATCAACGACTGCCAAGGAGCGGCTGGCTTCAGGAATCGCAGCAGGTGTATCTCAATATTTTGAATAAAATAGATCGGATGAATGATATGTCAAGTTAAAAATACATTTCATTTCAGGTTATTTTTGTTATAATCGAAACATAGAGGGTGGATTTTTCACGTATTTGCCTTCCAATGACAGCAAATCGACAAATCATGAAGAGGTGACGATCTTGAAAAAATTAATCACAATGCCGTTTTTAGTTTTACTTCTAGGTGTAATGCTCACAGCATGCGGCACATCAAATCAGTCAAACGATAACAATACGGATAACAGCAAAAAAGAAACAACTGAAGCAGCAGATCAAAAGAAAGAAAATGCAACAGATGAAAAGGTGGAAGACAAGTCTGCAAGTGAAAAAGCAGATGATGAAAGCAAAGAAACAGCTGCTCAAACAGAAGACCAAGCAGGTCAATCTGATGAAGATGCAAAAGAAAGCTCAAGTAAGGAAATCACAAAAGAAGAAACGACAAATGATCAGTCAAAAGCTGAATCTAAAACAAAAAAAGAATCTACAACGAAGAAAAATGAAGTCACCAAAGAAGGCACATATGTCGGTTTGGCTGATGGACATACAATTGCTGTCAACATTGATGGAAAAGAAGTAGCCATTCAATTCGGAAATACATTTTCTAAACAAGTGAACAGCCTAAAAGAAGAATCAAAAGTGAAAGTAACTTATACAAAAGATGCAAACGGAACGCTTAGACTGAAGACGATCGAATCCGTAAAGGCAAAATAAAAAAAGACACGTAGACCCGCAGAAATGCGGGTCTTTTTTACGTTTAAAAGGGCATAACTTGATATAAGGGCACATTCTTAACACACTTTTACAAGACTTAACAGCCCATTTACATTTGCTTAATGTTGCTCTGCTAAACTGACTTTCATAGAACATCTCTTTACACAACAACTACTTTGAATGGTGAGGTGCAGGTCAGTGAGCGCAGAGAAAGCGATGAACCTTTACAGAGAATATGAAGTGAGACGAAACCACTCTTTTGCTTTAACAGAACATATGGTTCGATATTTATTTGCAAAACGTTTCATAGATGTCGTGTTCTCGTTCATCGGATTGATGTTGAGTACGCCAATCATTTTACTGTTTGCCCTTTTAATTAAGCTAGAAACACCAGGGCCAGCCTTTTATATGCAGGAAAGGGTCGGAAAAGACGGTGTCTACTTTAAATTATGGAAGCTCAGATCGATGAGAACCAACGCAGAAAGCGGAGGAGCGAAATGGGCGCAAAAAAATGACCCTCGTATCACCAAAGTGGGGGCATTCATCAGAAAAACAAGAATTGATGAACTGCCGCAATTTATCAACGTGTTAAAAGGAGAAATGAGTATTGTAGGTCCACGTCCTGAAAGACCAATGTTTACTGCCGAATTTAATCGGACGATTCCAGGCTTTACAAAAAGACTGACAGTGAAGCCGGGGCTGACTGGTCTTGCTCAAGTAAATGGGGGATATGAAATGAGTCCAAGTGAGAAATTATCACACGACTTACAGTATATTCAAAACTTGACATTTTCTCTCGACACGAAGATTATGGTAAAAACGTTAAAAGTCATCGTGACTGGTGACGGAGCCAGATAAGTAAAGTAGGGAAGAGAAATGGCAAGTATGAAAAATCGCCTGCTGGGCGGAGCAAAATGGACAAGCTTGTCCGCATTGATCATTACCATCATCCAAATTGCACAGTTCGCCTTTTTAGGAAACGTAATGTCACTGAAAGAATTTGGACTCGTTGGCATGATCACAACGGTCACAATATTTACACAGATTTTACTTGATCTAGGTATCGGTGCTGCGATCATTCAAAAGGAACAAACGACGGAACGTCAATTATCTACATTATATTGGATCAACTTGCTGACGGGAATTCTCTTGTTTTGTGTATTGATCCTCGCAAGTCCCTTGATTGCCGCCTTTTATGCCAGACCTGAGCTGGAAGGCTTGCTCAAGTTATTATCGATCATGTTTCTTATTGCACCAATTGGTCAGCAATACCAATATATGATGCAGAAAGATTTAGCCTTTAAAACCTTAAGTACGATTGAGACGATAGCGACGATCATTTCGCTGATTGTTCTACTGATTCTAGCCTTTTTTATTAATCCAATTGTGGCCTATGTGATCTCTCAAGTACTGCTTCAATCAGGAAAAGGACTCATGTATGCAGCGGCTTATTGGAAGAAGTGGCGCCCAGCACCCGTTTTCGCATTAGGGGAAGTGAAAGAGTTTTTCTCCTTCGGGGCTTTCCAGCTTGCGTCAAGACTAGTCAATCGGGCAGGCTCAAATATCGACATGATTTTAATAGGACGGTTTCTTGGAGCAGAAGCTTTAGGGATTTACAGCCTGGCTTATCAAATCGTCACAATCCCGGTGCTGAAAATTAACCCGATTGTGACGAGAGTGGCTTTCCCAGTTTTCGCAAAAAGTCAGCGTGATCATTCTAGGCTGCGTGAGGGCTTCCTCAGTATGACGAATATGCTCGCACTCATTAGTTTTCCACTCCTCATCGGTCTTGCTGCCGTATCAGATAGCTTTATAGAAGTGGTGTTTGGAGAGAAATGGCTAGTGGCGGTCCCGGTTTTGAATATTTTGTGCATTGTTGGTCTACTCCGTGTGCTGATGAATCCAAATGGTTCCATCCTTCTTGCAAAAGGAAGAGCTGACTTAGCTTTTTATTGGGATACAGGCATGCTCATCGTATATGGATGCGCCTTATATGCAGGAGTCCATACTGGCAGTCTATTGACTGTAGCTTGGGTCTACTCAGGGGTCAGCCTGCTGAACTTCATTGTCGGCAGGTGGCTGATGGCTTATGTCATTCAGCTAGATATGAAGTTGTATGTAAAATCACTCGTAAAGCCTGCTGTCATGACGCTGTTAATGGCCACCTGCGCAGTGACTGTTCATCAAGGGATGAAGCTGACATCAGCGGATATACTGCTTCAATTACTACTCACGATTGGTTTAAGTGCGGTTTTATATAGCTTGCTACTTGTCAAAATGTATCCGCAGATGGCAGGGAAATTATGGAGAAGAGGTCGTTCGTCATGAAGGTGCTATGGCTGACAAGTGTATATCCTAGTGAAAAACATCCAAGTGAAGGAGTCTTCCATGAAACGCAAGTGCAGGAGCTGGTCAAAAAAGGCGTAGAAGTGAGCGTGATTTGTCCTACTCCTGTCAATCCGCCCATCTTACGGATGCTTAAAGCTTCCTATCGTCAGAGAAAAGATCTTCCCGAGCAGGAAGTGAGGTGCGGCGTGCCGGTTTACAGACCGCCCTATACAGCGCTGCCTGGACAGCTAAAATGGGCTCAGCCGGGTAAACGAATCGCAGCTTCTGTCCTGCGCACAATGGAGCGTTATGAACTGTCACCGGATTTCATCCATGCGCACTTTGCCATGCCGTCTGGCGGCGCAGCAGCTGTGATCAAAAAGAAAGCAAACATCCCTTATCTTCTGACCTTACACGGCAGTGATGTGAACGTCTATCCAACCTATAGCCAAGGGGCGCTTGCAGCCTTTAAAGCAGCAGTAAAACAGGCGTCTGCTGTTCTCACAGTGAGTGAAGAGCTGGCAAAGAAAACACATGACATGACAGAGGTGGATGCACAATGTCTTCCGCTTGGAATTCCGCTCAAGTCATTTTCTAGAACACCAGAGGATCAAACAGCCATCAGAAAGCAGATCGGTTTACCGCTTCACGACAAGCTCGTCGTTTTTGTCGGCCGTTTAGTCAAAGAGAAAGGTTTGCTTGAATTAGCGGAAGCTGTCAGCGGGATGGAGGGTGTAAAAGCCGTCTTTGTCGGAAAAGGCCCCCTCGCAAAGGAGCTGGCCGAACGGGCGGGAGAATCCATTATACTCCCGGGGCAGGTGCCGAATGAACAAGTCAAACATTATTTAATGGCAGCTGACCTGTTTGCCCTTCCATCCTACAGTGAAGGAATGCCGACTGTCGTCCTTGAGGCGCTCGCTTTAAAACTGCCTGTCATCGCAACACGGGTTGGTGGTCTCCCATCACTATTTTCTACCTATCAACATCTGCTCATTGAACCGCGTTCAACGAGTCAGCTAAAAGAAGCGATTCACGCTTATCTTTATGAAAACAGATGGAACGAGCAAGTGAAGAACGATCTTCACCACATCGTCCATACAGATTATTCATCATCACATAATGCTACGCTCCTGATTCAGCAATATGAAAAGGTGCTGAATCAATCAACATCCACCGTTTAAACAGGATGAAATGTGCAAAGACTGATAGATAAACAGTTTGGAACGACCAATATGCTTTTACTGAGAGGATGAAACATGTTGAAGAAAATTGCTGTGATTGGAACAGGATATGTCGGGTTAGTATCGGGTACTTGTTTTGCTGATATCGGAAATCGCGTCATTTGTTGTGACATCGACGAATCAAAAATCAACAGCTTAAAAAGCGGTCTCGTTCCAATTTATGAACCGGGCTTAAAGGAATTGATTGAGAAGAATACAGAAGAGGGAAGATTGTGTTTTACAACCAATATTCCCGCTGCAATTCGAGAATCAGAGATTATTTATATTGCGGTAGGAACACCAATGACACCTCAGGGGGAAGCGGATTTAACATTCGTGAAAGCTGTGGCTCAAACGGTTGGGGAACACCTGAATGGCTACAAAATCATCGTGAATAAGAGCACAGTGCCAGTTGGAACAGGACGTCTTGTTCAAGCCATTGTTCAAAAGGCTTCACGCAGTAAATATCCATTTGACGTCGTCTCCAATCCAGAGTTTCTGCGGGAAGGTTCAGCTATTCAAGATACGATGAATATGGAGAGAGCGGTGATTGGCTCTACAAGTGCAGATGCATCCACGATCATTAAAAAATTGCATGATCCGTTTCAAACAGAAGTGGTTGAGACCAATCTAGAAAGTGCAGAAATGATTAAGTATGCGGCAAATGCCATGCTCGCCACAAAAATCTCATTCATCAATGACATTGCGAACATTTGCGAGAGAGTTGGTGCTGATGTGGAAAAAGTCAGCGAAGGCGTTGGGTTAGACAGCCGGATCGGGCATAAATTTTTAAAAGCAGGCATTGGATTTGGTGGTTCTTGTTTCCCAAAAGATACGATGGCTCTTCTCAAAATTGCCGAAACAGCTGGCTACCGGTTCAAGCTGATCGAATCTGTCATTGAAACAAACAACCACCAAAGAGCCCATCTTGTCAGCAAACTGATGAGTGTGTTCGGTGATATTAAAGGAAAAACGATTTCCGTTTTAGGGCTCGCATTTAAACCAAATACAAACGATATGCGTTCAGCACCAGCACTAGATATTATCCCAATGCTGAGAGAGCTCGGAGCTTTTGTCAAAGCCTATGATCCAATTGCTTATATAGAAGCAGAAAGAGAGCTTGGCCCGCAGGCGGTCTTCAGCAATGATCTCTATGAAACAGTGAAAGATACAGATGCTTGTCTCATCTTAACGGAATGGGATGACGTACAGAAGATGGATAAAGATCAGATCAAGCAGCTGCTTCGTTCTCCCATTTTAATTGATGGAAGGAATTTGTTTGATCCAGCAGAAATGAAAGAGAGAGGATTTATTTACCAGTCCATCGGCCGCCCAGGCGTATGGGAAACAGAATTGGTATCGAAGGCACAATAATAGGGGGAACTTGGATGAAGAAAGTATTGGTCACTGGGGGAAGTGGATTTATAGGATCTCATACGGTAGAGGCTTTATTAGAGAAAGGATATGAGCCTATCGTTCTTGATAACTTTTCAACTGGATCGAAGGAAAATATCGCTCATCTATCCGTACAATGCATTGAAGCAGATGTCACAAAATCAGAAACGGTCGATTTGATCAAACACATTGCACCAGATTATATCATTCATCTTGCAGCGCAAGTGAGTGTAGCCGTTTCGGTTCAACATTTCGTCTACGACGAAGAGGTCAATATTAAAGGCTCGCTGCATGTGATCAAAGCAGCGGCTGAAGCCGGGGTAGAGAAAGTGGTGTTTGCTTCATCGGCAGCAGTTTATGGAGACCCAGTCTATCTGCCGGTCGACACAGCTCATCCGCTACAGCCTGGTTCACCTTATGGCTTGTCGAAACTGACAGTTGAACGATACTTAGAGATGGCAAAATCACTCTATGATGTGGACTATTGTATTATGCGGTACAGCAATGTATATGGTCCGCGCCAAGACGCACTTGGTGAAGGCGGTGTTGTCTCAATTTTTTCTGATAAGTTTGCAAAACATGAGGCACCTTTCATCTTCGGAAACGGGGAACAAACAAGAGATTTCATCTATGTAGGCGATCTAGCCGCAGCGAATGTTGCAGCTTTAACAGCTCAATCAAACGTTTGTTTAAATATCTCATGTGGTCATTCCATCACGGTGAATGAGCTGTTTCAAACGATGAAGCGAGTCGCGAGATCAGATCTTGAACCGATTTATAAGCCTCAGCGCGCAGGAGATATTGTGCATAGTACATTGGAAAATGAGGAAACGAAACAAGTCTTAACATGGGAGCCTGTAGTGACTTTACAAGAAGGTTTGGCTCGCACCATTTCCTACTATGAACAGGAAGTAAAGGCTTAATCCCTCAAATCGGATGGGTTGCTTAGGAGGAAAATGGGTATGAGTGTGAAACAAACAGCATGGCAAATCATAATCGGATGTATTTTATTAATAGCAGGTATCGGGCTTGTACAAATGGCATCCGCACAGTCTATCGGGTTAAAGAAGATGGTGGTCATTCCGGTTTTGATTGTGGTGCTCATGGTGGCTGCTATATATATGAAGCTCTACATGAATGGTGAACACATATTCATGTCAGCCATTTACCTTTTAATTGCATTAACATTTCTCAATAATGCTTTTTTCTCTATTAGTGTTGGGTTCTTTAGTCTCTTTCTCTACCGCATCATGCTCTTGGCTGTCTTTGCTTTATTCATATGGCGGATGAGAGACAAAGGAACGTACATATCCCAGTGGCAGCAAATTCGTGTTAAAGGCATTCTTGGTTTTTTCGCTGCATGGTTTTTTTACGGGCTCATCTCACTGCTTTGGGCTCATTCGGTCACAGACGGCCTGAAATATATGTCTCTTCTTGCGATGGGAATGGGTTTTGTCTTTCTTGTGGTCATGTACATTCAGCGAATGGATCAGATCGTGACTTTTTATAGTATTTGGCTAGTCATGACTGTATTTGTGATGGGAATCGGGTTCTATAATCACTTGACCTTGAATCATTTACCGAATACCTCATTGTATCTTGGACCAGCGTACAAACAGCACTATCCTACGGCTGTCTTCTTTAACCAAAATGACTTTGCGACGTTTTTATCTATTAGCTTTTTCTTATATGTGGCGTGTATGCGCCAAATGAAAAATGGTTATATCAAAGCGTTCGGATTACTAGGAGCCATCTTAGCGCTGTATCTTATTTTGTTAACAGAATCGCGCGCCAGTTTGCTCGGCATATTAGCTGGAGCGGCAATCTATGTATGGTTACTGATGCCTCGCTTTTTAAAAAAGTGGTCCATCATGGCAGCAGGCGGGCTTGGTATCATCTGTATCGCCATTTTTTCAGCCAAAATCTATTCTGTCTTTGATGACTTGTTTCTCGCTTCTCAGGTCGCTCATTCTTTTAGCGAACCACTCCCGTCCAACATTGCCCGGGCGAATTTAATTAAAAACGCCTGGCATTTCTTTACGAATTCATACGGTTTCGGAGTCGGAGCGGGCAATGTGTCTTATTACTTAGCTCACTTTTCTATCTTTGATACAGATCAGGTCGTGGAAGTTCACAATTGGCTGCTAGAGGTGATGACGAATTTTGGGTTTGCCGTCATGCTAGGTTATATCTCAGTGTATGCCTATCTCATGTTCTCACTGTACAAACAATACCAATTGGCTGACACGAGATCAGCCAAGATGATCATTGAAGGTCTATTTGCTGCCATGCTGAGCTTTCTCGTCTCAAGTATCAGTCCGAGTTCGGTCTCGAATTTATATTTCCACTGGGTGTTTCTAGGTCTAGTGATCGCAGCGGTCAATATCATGAAAAATAAACAGCGCTTCAAGCCGTGGGCAAACGTGTGATGCTGAGTTTGTATGGCTACACTAGTGAAAAAGCAAATACGTCAATGTTGGGAGAATGAGCATGTCTGGTTTTATGTTAAGAATAGGGAAGCGAATGAAAAAATATATCGTCTGGCTTGTGCTGCTGCCTGTCGCATTAGCTGCTTTTGGTTTCTTTTTTGCCAAGGGGACAGTAGAACAGTCTAGTTACACAGCTGCTGTGACCTTGACGCTTGGGAAATATGACGACGGTGTGTATAACAATATGGAAGAAGTGACATCTCTATTAAAAAGTGATGCATTTCTGAATCAAGCACTCCGTGATGTAAAGGAAGAAGAAAGGCAGGATGTGAAAAATCGTTTGATTCTCACGAACCAGTCCGATACACAATTGCAGTTGTCGTTTACAGATGCTGATCAAGCTCGAGCTTTGGCGGTAGTGAAACAAGTGTCAGATACATTTTTAAAGCAGGACAAAGCCTTATTTACGAAAAGACAGCAAGTCATTGAAAGAAGACTATCCGCTCTTGAAGATGAATCTGTCAGCAATGACTCCAAAGTCGATAAAGAACGATTTTTATATGAATTGGAATCGACAAAGCTCGGGATGAAGCAGGCAAAGATTGTCGATCCTGCCCAAGTACTTGATGAAGGGAACAAAGGGATGTCAGCGAAAAAACGAGCACTGCTTGGACTTGTCATTGGCCTTAGCATCTCGCTTATGTTTGTGGTGTTACCTGAAGTGTTCAAAGAATCTTAATGATGAACTGGAGATGAGTCTTAGGTGAACAATCAACCGTTAGTATCAATTATTACACCGGCGTATAATGCGGAACGTTATTTAACGGATACAGTTCATTCCGTCCTTGCCCAAACCTATTCCAACTGGGAGCTGATCATTGCAGATGATTGCTCAACAGATGGCACAAGGAAGTTGTTAGGGGAATTAAGTCAGACGGACGACAGAATCAACGTCATTTATTTAGAGGAAAACGGGGGAGCCGCTATTGCTAGAAACACAGCCATCAAACAGGCGAAAGGCCGCTTTATCGCTTTTTTAGATAGCGATGATATGTGGAAACAGACAAAGCTCGAAAAGCAGGTCAAGTTTATGTTAGAAAATGATCATGCCTTTACTTTCACGGCATATGACATCATTTCAGAAAATGGAGAGCCGTTACAAAAAACCGTCACAGCGCCGGCTCAGTTGAACTACAATGAAGCTTTAAAAAATACGATTATCGGCTGTTTGACGGTGATGCTCGATCTTCAACAAGTAGGACACGTGGAAATGCCAAACATTCGAACAAGGCAGGACTTAGCCACATGGCTCTCTATTTTAAAAAAAGGATTTACTGCCTATGGAATGAGTGAGCCGCTCAGTGAATATCGCATCGTGGGAAACTCGATTTCTAGTAACAAGTGGAAAGCAGCGAAAAAAACATGGTTTGTCTATAGAGAAATTGAGCAGCTTCATTTTGTGAAAGCATCTTGGTGTTTTATGCACTATGCCACAAATGCTGTCAAAAAGCGTTTATAAACAGAAGGGAAAAAAGGTGATAAAGGTGAAAGCAGACTCGATCATACATGTGATTGTCGCAACGGGAGAATGGGGCCACGATGGCTTAAGGTACAGACGGCATCGACTGGCGGAATTTCTTGCATCTGATCCAGAAACGAAAGAGGTCATCTGGGTATGCCCATCTTCCACTCGTCATTCAACTCCCTTTCAGCCTATAACGGATCGAATGAAGCAAATGACCATTCCTGATGTGCTCAAGAGCAAGTTTTTTCGCTTTGGCCGTTATCAAGATATGTTTTATTTTCATAAATTATCTCCTCTTCTTGAGCATTTGCGTCAAGAAGAAAAGCAGGGCATAGCCGTCTGTTTATGGTATACGTTTCCGGGATTTCCGCTCTTATCTTCTTTATTTGAATGGAAACATATTGTGTATGATTGCAGTGACCTGTGGGGAGAGCCCATCAGCGGAAAAAACAACATTCTCTCTTATATGAGACAGCGAGTCATTGTAAAAGCTGAAAACCGCATTATTAAATATGCACACAGCATTACATGCTCTTCACAATACTTACATGATCAAATCAAAAAAAGGCTCATGGGTGAACCGAAAGATGTCTTTACAGTAGAAAATGGCGTCGAGTATGATGTGTTTGCAAAAAGCAACCTCCCTAGCAGGGAAGACGTGCTAGAGGGAAGAGAGGGAACGGTTCTTGGCTTTATAGGTGGGATCAAGCCGAAGCTCGATTTTGACATGATCGCTCAAGCTGCTCGCATGCAGCCAGATTGGACATTTTTATTTGTCGGTCCGGATGGAACGAATGGAGATCCATTTTTTCAGCATGCACTCAAACTGCCCAATGTCATATGGACAGGAGCAGTCGCACCAGAAGAAGTGCCTGCTTATATGAAATTAATTGATGTAGGGATGATGCCATACAAACAGTCTCCTTACAATCAAGCGGTTTTTCCGCTCAAGCTGTATGAATTTTTAGCTGCCGGAATCCCTGTTGTTGGTTTAAATCTTCCATCAACGGAAAGGCTAAAAGAGAATGATGTGTATGAATATGTAGAGGGCGAAGATCCAGCTCTCTTCGTCGAAGCCTGCCAGAAAGTGATCAGTAAAAAAGATGACATGACATGCAGACATCTAAGACAAAGCCGGGCAATGAAAAAAGATTGGCACGCACTGTTCACAAACATGGTGGAATTAACGAATATTAAAGAAAACGCATAATTCATTCAGGATTGTGCGTTTTTATTTGTTTCTTCTTCTTAGGGGGAGCTTGTGATCATCCTATATTCAATTGTATAATGGAAAGAGCGGCCAATATACAAAATACAGATTTCAATTTAGAAGGAGACTGACCTATGGATTACGAACGCGCCTTATTAGCGTTTTTTGTCTCTCTGGCTACAGTTTTAATTGTGACACCAATCGTCAAAAAGTTTGCAATTAAGATTGGTGCAGTGGACCAGCCGAATAAACGAAAAGTTCATGATAGAGTAATGCCTCGAATGGGCGGTTTGGCGATTTTTATTGGGGTAGCGGCTGGAGCACTAGCAGGCGGGCTGTTTCTACATAATAAAATTACAGCTATATCAGTTGGCGCTGTACTCATCGTCATTTTAGGTATATTTGATGATAAATATAATTTAAGTGCAAAATTTAAATTTCTTGTGCAAGTTCTCGTTGCTTGCTTAATCGTGAGCACGGGCTTAAAAATGGACTTTTTCTCTGTTCCTTTCTTAACAGATCGACTGGAGTTAGGATGGATGGCATATCCCCTGACTGTACTATGGATTGTTGGGATTACAAATGCGATCAATTTAATTGACGGATTAGATGGACTGGCTGCCGGAATTTCGGTTATCGGTTTAACCACGATTGCCGTCATGGCATTTTCTGCGGACAAGATCCTGATTCTTTCGTTATCTCTTGTCGTCATTGGCAGTACCATCGGTTTTCTTTTTTATAACTTCCATCCAGCAAAAATATTTATGGGTGATACAGGGTCGTTATTTTTAGGCTATATGATCTCGGTCCTGTCACTTTTAGGATTGTACAAAAGTGTTACTTTGTTTAGTGTTGTTGTCCCTGTAATTATTTTAGGTGTGCCTATTTTTGATACGACCTTTGCGATCATAAGACGAATATTGAATAAACAGCCTATCTCAGCACCTGACAAATCACACATCCATCATCGACTGATGGCCTTTGGCTTATCACATCGAATGGCAGTGATTGTGATTTACATGATTGGTTTAGTCTTCAGCTTAAGCGCGATTTTGCTGACAAGTGCCACCATTTGGCTGTCATTGATCATCATCTTTTTACTGGTCATGTTTATGCAAGTTATCGCTGAAGTCACTGGTTTGGTGAACGAAGAGTTTAAACCATTTACGAAATTCTACAAACGTATGGTCAAAAGACAATAAAAAACAGCCCGCTTCCAAGGAACGGGCTGTTTTCCTATTATTGTCCTGATGTGCTGGTCGAAGGGGCCTGGGTATCGGCTGACCCTGTTGCATCAGAAGATGAATCGGTTTGTGTATTTGTTTCAGTTGAGGACGATGACTCAGCAGGAAGCTTTAAATGCGTCCTTAACTCATTTTGCACCTCAGCCAAGTTGGTTTGATCTGGCTCAAAGAAGTATGTTCGATTTGGTCCTAAATAAAGGTCTGATCCTTTAATAGATAGTGTTTCAGTATCGTCTCCTTTGAAACCACTGTAAATTTGCTGTAGAGCAAGTCCTTCTGTGATGCGGAAGTTGGTTGTTATATGATCACTTACTTCTTTTGCGATATTATCCACGTTTGCAATGTTATGAGGTTTCGCCATTTGATCAATCATGGCACGTAAGATTTGTTTCTGACGATCGTTACGCCCGAAATCACCACGTGGATCTTGTTTTCTCATTCGCGCATAAGCAAGTGCCTCTTCCCCGTTTAAATGCATATTCCCTTTTTTAAAGTAAATCTTTTTCGATTTTTTGACGTCACTTTTTTCATTGAAGTCAAATGGAACGTCTATATCGATTCCCCCAACTTCATCAATGACATCCTTAAAACCGTCAAAGTCCACTGTTGCATATTTGTCAATTGGGATATGCAAGAATTGTTCGACAGTTTCAATCGTTTCGTCTTTACCGCCTTTAGCAAATGCCGCATTGATCTTTACTTTATTTCCCGTTGTGTCACTAGCAAGCTGTACTCGTGTGTCACGGGGGATACTGACCATTTTCATCGTTTTATCCTGAGGATTAATCGTTGCGACGATGAGTGAATCTGAACGGCCGTGATCACCATTTGTGGCGTAATCCTCTATACCAACAAATAGGACAGAGAAAGGTTTTTTCTTTATATCAATGACAGCATCACGGAGTTTCGATTTCTCCCCACGCTCTAATTCATCATAAGTTTTGTCAGCAGCTTGGAGTGTATTCACAATCTTATAAACTGCAAATCCGCCCATGCAGATGAAGAGAAGCAAAAATAAGACCAGAATCCGTTTGAAAATCTTTTTCTTCTTACTCTTTTTCTTTCGTACACGCACTTTTACTCGTTGTGCCATTCATCTGTCTCCTTTATCGGACCAACGTCCTTTTCTAAATAAATCAATTCGCCTTCTTTAGTAACACTCTTTCCATTAGTCAACTCAGTCATCCATTCAATGAACTGCTCTGTTTGTGTTTCTTCTACATACGTTTCAAAAATCACATCTTCTGCATAATGGATGTCTTTTAGCTGAAAAGATGAGGCTCTAAGCTCATTCTCTACCTTTCCAAGCCATGTATAATCTATTGTTGTGTGCATCGTACGCATTAAACAGCGTTCTACCATACCAACATGATTGATTGCTTCAGACACAGATTTTCCGTACGCGCGAATTAATCCACCGGCACCTAGCTTAATACCGCCGAAATAACGAGTGACGACAACAACTGTATCTTTCAGCTTGCGTTTTTTAAGCACTTCAAGCATGGGTACCCCTGCCGTACCGCTTGGTTCACCATCATCATTTGCTTTTTGAATCAGATCATGTTCACCGATCAAATAGGCGGAACAATTATGAGTGGCGTTCCAATGTTGTTTTTTTATGGATTGTATAAAGGCTTGTGCTTCTTCTTCTGAGACAGCACGTTGTATATGACAAATAAAACGTGATTTTTCAATGACGATCTCATGCTCGCCACGGCTTTTGACTGTGAGATAGCGGTTCAGCAAAAGACATACCCTCCTGACAAGCAAATTGTAAGGCTAGAGAAAATTTGCATTGGTTTTAGAATTTTAAAGCGTATTTTGTTATGATGATAGGAGCGGAAAAAGGGTCGTCATAAAAATTTCATGATTTATACGCATTCTTTCATTATAATTCGACATAAAATGCAGATCAATGACATTTATAATAAAAAAAGATGACATCACTGTTACGGGAGGGAAAAGCCATGACAACACCTAAAATGGATCCGAAGTTATTGGATTCAATCATCATGAAAATGCTAAGTACAGTTGATGGCAGTAAGGACGAAGTATTTAGAATCGGCGAACAGTCCCGTCAACAATATGAAAGCCTGGTAGAAGAGCTTAAGCAAATTAAACAGCAAGTCAACGAAGTCATTGATTTTGGGGATAAACTAGAAGTACATACGAGACATGCTAGAAATCGTTTATCTGAAGTCAGCAGAAACTTCAACAAATTCAGCGAAGAAGAAATACGAGAAGCCTATGAAAAAGCACATAACCTGCAAGTAGAATTGACCATGATCCAGCAGCGCGAAAAACAGCTGAGGGAAAGAAGAGATGATCTCGAAAGACGATTGTTAAGCTTACAAGACGTCATTGAACGTTCAGAAACGCTTGTGAGCCAGATCACGGTCGTCCTCAACTACTTGAACCAAGATTTACGTCAGGTCGGTGTTTTACTTGAAGATGCTCAGGCAAAACAAGATTTTGGACTAAGAATTATTGAAGCCCAGGAAGAAGAGCGCAAAAGGGTATCACGAGAAATCCATGATGGACCTGCTCAGATGCTGGCAAACGTGATGATGCGTTCAGAACTAATTGAACGAATTTTTAGAGACCGTGGAACAGAAGAAGGATTTAAAGAAATTAGAAGTCTAAGACAGAATGTGCGAAATGCACTGTACGAAGTGAGAAGAATCATTTATGATTTAAGACCGATGGCTTTAGATGATTTGGGTCTCATTCCGACACTTCGAAAATACTTAAACACAATTGAAGAATATGATGGAAAAACCAAAATTACGTTCCAGTGCATAGGTGATACAGAAAGCGAAAGAATTGCTTCTCAATTTGAAGTGGCACTATTTAGACTAGCTCAAGAAGCTGTCACAAACTCTTTAAAGCATTCTGAAGCTGAAGAAATCTCTGTGAAGGTTGAAGTGACGAAAGACTTTGTAACCTTAATTATCAAAGACGATGGAAAAGGCTTTGATATGAAGGATGTTAAAACAAATAAAAACAAATCCTTTGGGTTACTTGGTATGAAAGAGCGCGTAGACTTACTAGAAGGTAAAATGACCATAGACTCAAAAATAGGTCTAGGGACATTCGTCATGATTAGAGTACCGTTAACATTACAAAATAAAATTGTAAAATAGAGACAAAAGACATATTGACCATAAAGTTCAGGTGTAGAACAATAAACATGGGGAGGCGTAGCTTGTGACTAAAGTAAATATTGTAATTATCGATGACCACCAATTATTCCGTGAAGGTGTCAAACGGATTTTAGATTTTGAACCTACTTTTGAAGTAGTTGCAGAAGGAGACGACGGTGACGAAGCTGCACGTATCGTAGAACACTATCATCCGGATGTTGTCATTATGGACATTAATATGCCGAATGTAAATGGTGTGGAGGCTACAAAACAGCTAGTAGAGCTTTATCCCGAATCAAAAGTCATTATCCTATCTATTCATGACGATGAAAACTATGTGACACACGCATTAAAAACAGGAGCAAGAGGCTACTTGTTAAAAGAAATGGATGCAGATACCCTCATTGAAGCAGTAAAAGTAGTAGCTGACGGAGGCTCTTATTTACATCCGAAAGTCACTCATAACTTAGTAAATGAATTCCGACGCTTAGCAACAAGCGGCGTTTCAGCACATCCACAGCACGAGGTATATCCTGAAATTCGCAGACCACTTCATATCTTAACAAGACGTGAATGTGAAGTTCTTCAAATGTTAGCTGACGGAAAGAGCAACAGAGGTATTGGTGAGTCGCTCTTTATTAGTGAGAAAACAGTCAAAAACCACGTGAGTAACATTTTGCAAAAAATGAATGTAAATGACCGTACTCAAGCTGTTGTTGTAGCAATTAAAAACGGCTGGGTAGAAATGAGATAATGTTCCGGACAAGTACTCCTTTTTCGCCTGTTTTTAGTTCTCTCACATTCAAGTTAGAGAGCAATGATAGGCAGGTAAGGAGTCTTTTTCGGATATAGCGGGCTTGCCTATTGATTAGGCAAGCTTTTTTGATTAGTATTATAAATCTAGTGAAAAACAATGATCATTCTTTTTTAAAAAGCAACTTAACGGATAAGGAAGGTATTTAAGAATGAAAATAGCCGTTGTAACAGACAGTACTGCTTATATACCACAAGAACTACGTGATAAACATCATATTCATATGATCCCTCTGAATGTCATCTTTGGTACTGAATCATACCGTGAAGAAGTAGAAATGGATTGGAAGACATATTATGAAGAAGTCAAGAAACATAAAGATCTTCCAACAACCTCTCAACCTGCTTTCGGTGAACTTATAGAATTATATGAAAAACTTAGTGAAACATATGATGCTGTGATTAGTATACATCTGTCAAGCGGAATTAGTGGAACATACAATAGTGCGGCCTCAGCGAATGAACTAGTTGACGGAATCGACATTTATCCGTTTGATACAGAGACTAGCTGTATGGCGCAAGGTTTTTATGTGTTAGAAGCTGCTGAAAAAATCCAAGGTGGTGCTTCTCCAGAAGAAGTGATTTCCCATCTCAATTATCTGAAAGAAAATCAAAGAGCTTATTTTATGGTAGACGATTTAACTCATTTACAACGTGGCGGCAGATTAAATGGTGCTCAGGCTTTTATTGGAAGCCTCTTAAAGGTAAAGCCTATCTTGCATTTTGACAACAAGCTAATTGTCCCTTTTGAGAAGATTCGTACACGCAAAAAAGCCATTTCACGTATTTTTGAATTATTTGATGAAGATGCATCACGTGGTGTTCCAATGAGAGCAACTCTGATACATGGTAATAGAGAAGAAGAAGCAGATGAATTAATTGCGCACTTATTAGAAAAGTATCCTCATGTTGAATTTTATAAAAGCTACTTTGGTGCCGTGATTGGCACTCATCTAGGCGAAGGTTCTTTAGCACTTGGCTGGATCATCAGGTAGATATCAAAATCCCCTTTTCTCATGGAAAAGGGGATTTGTTTTTCTATTTTTACAATTAGACGAAAGGTCTTCTCTTTGTACATAATGGGTCAACATGAATGGAAAGGTAGTGCGTGAAATTGAATCTGGAAAAAGCAATGGAACTCAGTCACAAGCTACAATCAAGGCACCTTCTTCCTGTTGAATGTCAATGTACACAGTCCGAATTGGAGTGGCTGGAGAATCAAAGATTTATCCATAGAACACCTGCTGTCGATAGGGTGTCGAGTGGTTTGATCTGCTGCCGGTGCGGTGTATCAAACAAGCGCTACTTTGCCCTCTCTCCGTGTGAAACATGTAAAAAAGAATGTGTATACTGTAGATCCTGCATCATGCTGGGAAAAGTAAGTGAATGTGGCTTTCTCTACGAATGGACGGGTCCACAAAAGAAAGAAACAAGACAAGTTGAATTAACATGGCAGGGAGAGCTTTCTAAAGGGCAAAAGAGAGCGTCCGATAGGCTAGTAGAAGCAATCCAAAACAAATTTGATCTGCTCGTTTGGGCTGTTTGTGGTGCGGGGAAAACGGAGGTGCTTTTTCACGGAATAAAATATGCGTTAAATAACGGAATGAGTGTTTGTATTGCGACGCCTAGAACCGATGTTGTAATTGAGCTTGAACCTCGAATGAGAAAGGCATTTCAAGGACTGAATATAGCTGCACTTTATGGCGGGAGTTCTCAAAGATTTCAAATGGCACCGCTTATGATCGCTACAACTCATCAGCTAATGAGATATAAAAACGCTTTTGATGTCCTCATTGTAGACGAAGTCGATGCTTTTCCTTATTCAATGGATGAACGGCTTCAGTTTGCTGTTTTAAAATCAATGAAAAAAACAGGAGTTAGAATTTACTTAAGTGCCACACCATCTAAAAAAATGCAAAAGGATGTTGCTCGTAGACAATTAGAAGCGATCAAAATTCCTCTGCGCTTCCACCAAAAACCGTTGCCTGTCCCAACATTTCAATGGGTTGGAGATTGGAAAAAGAGATTAAAAAGAAATCGGCTTCCAGCATCTACAATGAACTGGCTGCATGAACATATCACAAAGAAAAAAAGAGTGTTACTCTTTGTTCCTTCTATTTCTACTATGAAGAAGGTAACTCATATTCTTCAAGTTCAAGATGTGAATGTACAGGGTGTTTCTGCGGATGATCAAGAAAGGAAGCAAAAAGTCCAGCATTTCAGAGATCATAGGTACGATGTATTGGTTACAACAACTATTCTAGAAAGAGGCGTTACCATCCAAGATGTTCAAGTGGGCGTATTAGGTGCGGAATCTCCTATTTTTACAGAAAGTGCACTTGTCCAAATTTCTGGTAGAGCAGGGAGACATCCAGATTTTTTTAACGGAGACGTGTACTTTTTTCATTTTGGTTTAACGAGAAGTATGAAACAAGCAAAGAAACATATCGTAAAAATGAATAATTCAGCTGAAAAAGAGTTTTCTGAAAAATAGTGTGGGTTCAACTAAATCATGGTACATTATATTCACAAAACACAAATGGCAGGAGAGACAAAATATGCTACTCAACGCAAAAGAAATACTACTTAAAGAAATTCTCTATCAATATCTCAACCAATTAAACATGATTTGTCATTGTGAAAAATGTATAGAAGATGTATTAGCCATTTCTCTAAATCAAGTGAAACCGCAATATATAACAGATATCGATAAAATATCCTACAGTAAATCCGAGATGGTGGATAAACAGAAAAATACGGCGATGCTCGTCATTCTGACAGAAGCTGCTTCAACGGTCACTACATATCCAAGGTGCGAAAATCATTTGCCGTTGAACAAAGAAAATCGTTGATTTGTCCAATTTGTGAGAGCCATTTTGTGGCTGCTTTTACATGGAAATCATTCCTACTATTAAATGAAGATCGTTTATGTGTAGCATGTAAGAACCACCTGATGAAGATTCAAGGTCCTACTTGTCCTAAATGCGGAAGAGCCCAATCAAATGATCAATTGTGTCAGGATTGTTCAAGGTGGAATAAACGACGGGATTTTGCTGAGATTCTTGTGATGAATCGATCTGTTTATGCTTACAACGACTTTATGAAAGATATTCTAGCTCGATTTAAATTTCGAGGTGATACGGCTTTAGCTGATCTATTTAAAAAAGATGTACAGTCAGCGTTTAAACGTTCTTTTTCAATCAAAGAACCGGTCCTTGTCCCAATTCCTTTGAGTAAAGAGAGATTAAAGGAAAGAGGATTCAATCAGTCAATGATGCTTGCTTCCATGATTGGCGGACCTATATTGGAGCCACTTATAAAAGTACATCAAAGTAAGCAGTCTAAGAAAAGAAAAAATGAACGTTTACATCAACAGAATTTGTTCCAATTAAGGCAGTCAAACCCGATCGTTCTAAAGGATGTCGTATTAATCGATGACATTTATACAACTGGGGCGACAGTCTATCATGCAGCAAAAATTTTAAAAGAAGCAGGCGCCAAAAGTGTTTCCTCTTTTACGTTGATTCGTAGTTAAAAATCATGACAATCAACCGATATTAAGAAAAGAAAATAACGTAAGGGGTTTTGGTTATGAATCAATTGGCAAACTGTCCACAATGTAATCAGTTATTTTTAAAAACCACCATCCAAACGGTTTGTAACAAATGCTTTGAAGAAGAAGAACGTTCTTTTGATATCGTTTATAAATTCTTGCGTAAGCAAAGTAATAGACAATCAACCATTGCTGAAATAGTAGACGCAACAGAAGTTGATGAAGAATTAATCCTGAAATTTATCCGTTTGAAAAGACTTCAAATTAGTCAATTCCCGAATATCAATTATCCTTGTGAAAGATGCGGCCAACCGATCAGGAAAAACAAGCTGTGTAGCCATTGTGAAAAGGATATAAAGACGCAAATCAGCCAAATGGACCAAGAAGAAGAGCGTAAAAGGGAGATTGAATCTAGGAAAAAAGACACCTATTATGCCATTAATCCTAAAAACGACTGATTCCCTAAACTAAGTTGCAGTTTGGTCGATAAAATGGATAGAATCAAGACAGACTGTAACGGAAAGCGAGAGGAATCCCGTGAAAATTAATCGATATGGAACACAACCAGTAAATCCTTACAAGAAAACATATGAGAAACAAACGTTGCAATCGAATCAAGCAAAATCAACTGACAAAGTCGAAATTTCTAAAAAGGCAATCGAAATGCAAAAGGTGCCGAATATCATGAAAGAACGTCAAGATAAAATAGACCAAATTAAAAAAAGCATTGAAGCCGGAACATATCAAGTAGATACAAAAGGCATTGCAGATAAAATGTTGAATTTTTATAAACAACAATAACAAAAGGGAGTAGCGTGAATGTCAGTAAAAATAATGATTGAAGAACTGCACCGTCTCTACGGATTACATGAACAGCTTCTAAAGCTGTCTAAGAATAAAACAGAAATGCTGAAAAATAACGAGATCGATGCTCTTTCAGAGGTTCTGAACCTTGAGCAAAAATATATTCAGGCCATTTCACAATTAGAAGAAAGGCGGATTGAAGCAGCAGTTCAATTTTTACAAAGTGATCAATCGCCGACAATCACCGCATGTATCGAAAAAGCTACAGGAACGGATCAAGAAGAGCTTATTTCGTTATATGAGAAGCTGAATGACATCATGGTGGAACTGAAAGATGTAAACGAACTGAACAAACAGCTTATTCAGCAGTCACTTCAATTTATTTCACTGACATTCGATCTTGTGAATCCTAACAAAGAAAATATGAATTACGGACAAAATGGTCTTGAGAGTTCAAAGCCTAAACAGCATAGGGCTTTGTTTGATTCAAAGGCGTAAACAAGGAGGATATCTATGGGTTCTACATTCATGGGACTAGAAACGGCAAAAAGAGGAATCACAGCCCAGCGTGCAGGGCTGTATGTCACATCAAACAACGTATCCAATGCAAATACTGATGGCTACTCAAGACAGAGAGTTACCTTTAAAGCAGAGAATCCTTACCCAGTGATTTCAGTTTATGATGGCAAGACATACGGCCAAATGGGGACAGGTGTCCAAGTTGGAACTGTTGAAAGAATTCGAGACAGCTTTTTAGATCTTCAGTATAGAGATCATAACAATAACTTGTCTTATTATGCGACGAAGTCTGATGCTCTTTCACAAATGGAAGGAGTGATGAATGATTTGACAGATGAAGGCTTAAATAGAGCCTTTGATAATCTCTGGAAATCATTACAAGTCTTATCAGAATCGAAAAATGCTGATACTGCTTCAGCCCGTACAGTTGTTAAGACAAGTGCTCAGGCTTTAGTAGATCAATTCCGCCTGCTAAATTCTTCTTTAACAACGATACAAAAGAATTTGAAAACTGAACTCGATTCAACGGCAAAAAATGTGAACACCCTATTAACTCAAATTGATGAAGTGAATAAACAGATTGCAACAGTTGAGCCAAATGGTTATCTTCCCAATGATCTTTATGATACGCGAGACGCTCTTATAGATCAGCTTTCCTCACTTGTTGATATTAAAGTGAGCTACAACCCTTCTGGAGGAAATGCTCTGGAAATTGCTGAAGGAACCGTTAACATCGACATTATCGGTGCTAATGGACAATCTGCTGGAACAATTTTAAATGGCATTACCAATGAAAAATCTGAATTGCAACTTTCCTATGATAATACGACAGGACTTGTTAACTCACTCCAATTTGGAACGACAACCATCGCAGCTGATCAATTACAAGTGAATGGTAAAGTAAAAGCACTTGTTGAGGCGTATGGCTACATGTCTAATGGAGCTGAAAAAGGCATGTACCCAGATATGCTTGCTGAGCTGGATGAAGTAGCAAAAGTATTTATGGATACTTTTAACGATGTCCATAAGCAAGGGTACACGTTAAATGGCACAAGTGGACAAGACTTTTTCGATATTGAGAATAACAATGATTTGAATAAAGGCTTGGCAGCACGTATCAAAGTGAGTGACGTGATTTTAGCATCGACAGATAACATTGCTGCATCTCTTAATCAAACGCAAGGTGATGGTTCGAATGCTACGAAATTAGCTAATATTCAAAACTTAAAGCTGCCAATCGGCGGAACTACCACAACGATTCAGGATTACTATCAGAATGTCATTGCCGAAATGGGGATACAAGCTAAAAAGAACATGACCCTTGAAAGCAGTTCAGCAGCTCTTGTGAATTCAGCCAATGAACGCAGGATGTCAACTAGTTCTGTATCTATTGATGAAGAAATGACGAACATGATCCAATTTCAGCATGCGTATAATGCAGCTGCAAGAATTATGACGTTACAAGACGAAGTATTAGATAAAATAATAAACGGCATGGGAGTCGTAGGAAGGTAGGGTAACTGATGCGAGTCACGCAAGGTATGATTTCTCAAAATTCACTTCGAAATATTAGTAAAAGTTATGAAAAACTCTCTAAAATTAATGAGCAGGCACAGTCTGGAAAACGTTTCACAAAAACGTCTGATGATCCTGTTGCAGCAGTGAAAAGTCTTCAGTATAGTACAGCCATGTTTCGAAATGAGCAATACCAAACTAATTTAAATGAGGCACGAAACTGGATTGATACATCTGAAACAAGTGTCACTGAAATAATTGATATCATGTCAAATATACGAGATAAAGTACTCGATGCGGCCAATGGAACAAAACAGCCAGAAGATTTAGCTGCTATCGGAGTGGAAATTGGTCAGATGAAGAATCAAATCATTGATGCAATGAACACGCAGATGTTAGGTAAGTTTGTTTTTAATGGGACGAATACAAATGTTAAACCAGTTGTAGAGAATGCAGATGGTACGTTTACATTTAACTTTGAAAACTATACAGATGCAAACGTGGTTCAATCGAACATTTCTGATGGAATCACATTAAATGTGAATTCAAATCCTCTTTCAGCTTTTGGTGGGCAATCTGCCAGTGGTCAAAATGTCATTGAAATGCTGACTGATTTAGAAAACTCATTAAAAAATGGAACGTTTACAAATTCTGATGATGCATTAGGAAATATCGATCAGTTTAAAGAAGTGATGAGTGCTGAGCGTTCAGATCTTGGGGCTAGATCCAATCGTATCGACTTAGTCGGGAGCCGTTTGACTTCGCAATTTGAAGTGCTGAAAAAGGCTAAATCAGATGCCGAAGATGTAGAAAGTGAGAAAGCCATTCTTGATCTTCTTCAACAAGAGACTGTAAATAGAGCTGCTTTAGCGACGACAGCTAAAGTGATTCAGCCATCCCTTGTCGATTTCTTAAGATAAGAAAAAGCATCCGTTGGGTGCTTTTTTGCATCATGGAGGTGAACCTATGCAAATCCCTAGATTGTTAATGGAGCAAACTTATGCAAAGCTGCAAATGTCGACAACCCCTTCCAGGCAAGAAGTAGAGCAGCCAAGAGCTGAGCTTGAGATTCAGCAGCCAAGAGCTGTCATGAATATCACAAGGACACCGTCGAAATTAACCATAGATCAAACCGAGGCATTTGCCGATATGGATATTAAGTCGATTTTTAGACGTTCAGAGGAATGGGCTGCGGAGGGGAAACGTGCGATTGGAGAAGGAATGGGGCGTAGAGCGGAAGAAGGAAGTGAACTCATCAAGATCGAGAATGGTGGGAATGCGATTGCTGAGTTTGCGAAAATCAATGGCAGTCCTCCAGCAAAACAATTCAACATCGGTGTGATTCCTTCATTTTTTAGTGTGAAAATTCACTATCAGCCATCTGAACTTAAAATTGATGTGGAGCCGCAAAAAGCTATTATAGAGGCAACACCTCATAAACCAATTGTTAACTACCAGCCAGGTAAAGTTCATATTGATATGTTACAATACCCAGAATTAAAAATAGAAGTTGACGAAACAGGTCAAAATGGTGATAAGGTATAGTTAAGAAAAATGAAAAAGGTCGTGAATTATGATCATTCAAACAAAATACCATGGTGAAGTGACGATTAAAGAGGAGCAAATCATTCACTTCTCTAATGGGATACCAGGATTTCTGGATCAAAAACAATTTGTCATTTTACCTTTATCAGAGGAATCCCCATTTTTAGTTCTCCAATCTTTGGAAAATGCGGAACTAGGCTTTATTGTCAGCAGCCCATTTTTGTTCTTCAATCAATATGAATTTGACTTAGAAGAATCGGTTGTAGACATTCTTGGGGTGGAAGATGCCAATGATGTGGAAGTCATGGTTATTTTAACAATGGGATCTTCTATTGAAAAAACGACAGCCAATTTAAGAGCGCCTATTATTGTAAATCGGAAAAACATGAAAGCCAAGCAGGTCATTTTGCATGATTCAGCCTATCATACAAAACATTTGCTAGAGGTGGCTTCCTCATGTTAGTTCTATCTCGTAAATTAAATCAATCGATTCAAATAGGCGACGATATTGAAGTCAAAATTATTGCGATCGAAGGCGATCAAGTAAAAGTCGGAATTGAGGCTCCTAAGCATATTGATATTCACAGGAAGGAAGTATACCTGTCTATTCAAGAAGAAAACAGCCGTGCTGCTAGCTTGTCCTTCGATCTACTTTCTCAATTATCCTCACAAAAAAAGTGAGGATTTTTTTATCCTATTTGTCGATCCTCCTCCGTGTGAAACCGTAGAAGTACACCATCTATATGAAACTTTAACAAATCGGTCCATCTATATTTAATTTAAAAATTCAAAGCCGATATAAAAGATAGATTAAAGCACAGGAGCTGAATAACTATGTCTGTTGGTAAGTTGACTTCGATAGAGCCACTGATTGATGCATTTCAAACCCGTGTTACGAATCATCAGAATGATAATGCAAACAACGATTTACAAGCAAATGGAAAAGTCGTTTCAAAAGAAGAAATTGAAAAAACGCTTCAAGGAGCAAATAAGCTGATTGAACCTACTCAATTTCATCTTCAATTTGAATTACATGAAAAACTCAATGAATATTATGTCAAAGTCGTAGATAACCAAACCGAAGAAGTCATTAGAGAGATTCCTTCCAAAGAATGGCTTGATTTCTATGCGGCAATGACAGAGATTGTCGGTTTATTTGTCGATAAAAGAATGTAATTGAAGGGAGAACATAAACCATGGTTAATCGAATTACTGGATTTTCTAATGTATTTGATATTGATGAAATCGTCTCAAAGTTAATGAAAACTGAGCAAGCACCACTTGATAAAATGACACGTCAGAAACAAACACTTGAATGGCAAAGAGACAGCTACCGCGAGGTCAATTCAAAGGTCAAAGAATTAGATGATTTGATCAACAGTTTAAACTTAACGCGTCCAAGTACATATGGCGCAAAAAAGGTGACAAGCTCAAATGAATCTGCTGTCACAGCAACTGGCTCAACAAATGCTTCTTCTGGCTCGATTAATGTGACCCAATTAGCGACAGCATCCGTATTCAAATCTTCTAGTCCATCTGGATTTACTGCTTCAAACGGTACGTTTACGTTTGAGGTGACGACACCAGATTCTACAACACCAAAAACAGTGACCATTAATACGACTGATACAGATACCCTTGATACAATCGTGACAAAATTGAACAGCTCTCAACTTGGTGTCACGGCTTATAAAGGCCAGATCTTTGATGGAACCAACTACGTAGATACGATCGCTCTGACTTCGCGTACGACTGGTGAAGGTGTCAGTATTAAGGCAGCGGATGGCAATTCCGCTTCATTTTTAACTCAACTAGGCTTCCAAGTGGATGGAGATAACAAATTAGTTGCCACCACTCAAGGACAGAAAGCGCAATACGAAATTAATGGTCTCAAAATGGAAAATAACAATAATACTTTCACGCAGGCTGGTATCACATATGAGCTGAAAGGAACAACAGATAAGCCTGTCAGCTTGAACGTTTCAACAGATGTCGATGCCATCTTTGATAAAATTAAACAATTTGTTGATAAATACAATGAACTTGTTGAACAGGTCAATGGTAAAGTGAATGAAAAACGAAACAGAGACTATTACCCATTAACGGCTGAAGAGAAAAAAGCCATGTCTGACAAAGAAGTCGAGCTATGGGAAACAACAGCTAAGTCGGGCTTGTTGAGAAGTGATTCTATTTTACGATCAGGTACTGCTAAATTAAGAAGTGATTTTTATGCCGAAATTACGACAAGCGATGCGAATAAAATTCAAATCACCCAAATCGGCATTACTACATCATCGAAATATAAAGATGGTGGAAAGCTTGAAATTAATGAAGAAAAACTAAGAAAAGCCATTGGAGAAGACCCACAAAAGGTCAGTCAAATGTTTATCTCTGGTTCTTTAAATGTCGATTCTAAAGATAAAGACAAAGCACAGCAGCAATATAAAGAACAAGGAATCATCTATCGTGTCAAAAATTCTTTAACAGCCTATACAAAGAGTATTCAAACAAAAGCTGGTAGTACAACAATGGAGCTAAAAGAATACGGACTTGGTAAGGACCTTGATTCTTTGACTCAACGAATGAGCACATTCCAAGATCGTTTAAAAATGGTGGAGGCTCGTTACTACAAAAAGTTTAACGCCATGGATAGTGCGATTCAAAAGCTAAACAACCAATCTGGCTATCTTTCTCAACTGCTTGGACAATAATTGGAGGTTTATAACATATGGCAATTCAGAACCCTTATGCCGCCTATCAGAAAAATTCTATTGAGACCGCAACACCGGCCGAGTTAACGCTTATGCTTTATGAAGGATGCTTAAAGTTTATTAGACTAGCAAAGCATGGCATTCAAAAAGAAGATGCTGAAATGAGAAACTTGAACCTGAAAAAGGCTCAAAACATCATCCAAGAATTAAATGTCACCTTAAATCGTACGTATGATGTATCAAAGAGCATGGCAAGTATGTATGACTACATCTATCGAAGACTGATTGAAGCCAATCTGCAAAATGACGAAGAGATCCTGAATGAAGTAGAGCAATATGTGACTGATTTCCGAGATGCTTGGAAGGAAGTCATTCAAACCGATCGAAAAGGGCGTCACCACTCTATTGGGGGATCTCTATGAGTATTGTGGACCAACTGCACGACCAAACGTTAAAAATGGCAGCGGAAATAGAGGCCAATCCGCAAAGCGAAACACTCGTTGAAGACTTTGATGCTTTTTTAGTTGAGAGAGACGAACTAATGAGAGATATTCAACATGAGCTTTCCGTTCAAGAAAAAGAGAAAATCAAAGAAATCATTCAAACAGATCAACTGATGGCCAAGCAATTAACGGAGATTCAAAATGGGATCAAGGCGGATATTCAAGCCATTCAACGTAAGAAAACAAAACAGCTGAATTATCAAAATCCGTATCAGCCCATGACAAGTGACGGCGTATACTACGATAAACGGAAATAAATAGGTGAGACCTGTGGCGTATCGTTCAGATGACTATATTTTATTAACCACATATTATGACCTTCTATATACGATAGAAGAGAGTCTAAAATATTTAGATGAAATTGAGAAGGATTTCGCTAAAACAGAAGGGGATCGGATCTTTAATGATCTGATCCATGCCTTCTTTCATTTAGAGACAACACACCCGCTTCTGCTTTCAATTATTGAAAATGAGCACTTTGCCAAGACGATTCGATCGTTTGACCAAATTTTTTTAAGTTTCGATATACTAGCTTTCTATACATTCCCTTCAAATCACTTCCAGTCATTCCTTACATCATATTTTATACCTGAATATAGAAAGTGGATGGATGAAATACATGCCTGTATGAGGCCGTATGTCATTCATTAATTTTTGTTCAATTCAGACCATTCGGAGGAATTTATGAGACTAAAAAATCAATTTTTATTTGGGCTTATTGTCATATGTATATTGTTTGTCAGTATTTTAGGATTTTCTAGCTTTATCTACTACAAAACAGATCAATCGTATAAAGCACTTCTCACCAAAGAAGTGAAGCTGTACCAGACCTCGCTGGAATTAGAAGCACTGCTGCAAAAACAGGAAGCACAAATTAAAACGTATGTGGTTGTGCAGGATAGGAAAGTCTCACAAAATATTGAAGATACCTATGTTGATATTAATAAAAAAACAGGTGATGCTTTAAAACTGAGTACAGTCAAACAAGCAAAAAAATTGTTAGAAAAGATTTCTCAGAAGAATGAGCTTTACTATGAATCCACGAAAAGGCTATTTATCTCATTGAATACTAACAATCAAAAAGAATTCAACACCCGCCTCAGTCAAGAATTACAACCTATCGAACAAGAAATACATACCTTTACAAAAGAATTTGCCCAAACACAATTGAAACAGCGGGATCAAAAAATCAGTCAGCTCAATGAAGAAAGTAACCAATTATTGCTGACACTCATTCTCGTTAGCGCAGCGATTATAGTCGGCTTTTTAGTCATTGGCACAAGGTTTGTTCATCGTATGACAAAACCGATTGTCTCTGTCACACATGCAGCAAGAAGAATGGCAGATGGTGACCTCACACTTGAAGAGATTGAAGTAACCTCTAAAAATGAAATTGGCCAGCTCGGTACGGCTTTTAACCAAATGACAGCTCATTTGCGTCAGCTCATCCTACAGGTGCAAAATGGATCAAGGCAATTAGCTGATTCTGCTGCGCAATTTGAAGAAACCATCAGTCAAACCATTTCGGCTAGTGAACAGACGTCTAGCTCGATTGAACAGGTCAGTGAAGCTTCACGTGAACAATCGGATGCAGTAGGAAAAGTAGCTTCGGCGATTCAAGAAGTCTCGACTGGTATGCATAATGCGGCTGAACATACGTCTGATGTTTCGGGTCACTCAATTTCAGTGACTGAAAAGGCTGAAGAGGGCGCATCCCTCATTCAACAATTTGTGAAACAAATGAGTTCTATTAAGGAATCTGTGAATGAACATCATTCTACAATGGCCAATGTACAAGTACAGTTTACCGGCATTCAAGACCTGCTGGGGAATATTCATGCCATTGCAGATCAGACAAATTTACTTGCTTTAAACGCAGCCATTGAAGCAGCAAGGGCTGGGGAACATGGACGAGGTTTTGCGGTTGTTGCAGATGAAGTCAGAAAGCTGGCGGAAGAATCAAGTCAGCTGACTGATCAAATTAGTCAGTTACTCGCCAACGTGAACAAAGATACTGAAAGATCGTCTCAATCTATGACGAAAGTGGAACGAGATGTAGCAGAAGGTGTGAAAGTATCGCAATTGTCTGAACAGAGCTTTCAAGAAATTCTGGAATCCATCCGTGATATCTCGATGAAAGCAGAGGAGCTTTCTGCCACGACAGAGCAAATCTCAGCTAGTACAGAAGAAATTTCTCAAACAATTGGTGTGATAGAAGAAGGAGCCAAGCGAAATTCTGAGGAAACAGAGTACATGTCGGCGGCTGTTGAAGAATCACTAGCGGCGAATGAGGAAATGAAAGCAGCTGCGGAAGATTTAAAATCTTTGTCTCAATCACTGAAAACATCTATTTCATCTTTCAAGATTTAACAGTGCGATGGTCTTTTTCAAGAATCAATCGAATATATATTCATCACCTATCAAGTAAAAGCTGAAGCACCGCAGGATTCGACAAATTTCAATAAAAATTCACATTTTTTTTACGTTTGAGCAGGAGAAAAGGAGGGAAAAGTAGAAATAAGTTTACATATCCTTAATTTTAAAGGAGGCGTTCTTTACATGAATTACAATGTCCGAGGAGAAAACATCGAAGTAACACCTGCACTAAGAGATCATGTCGAGAAAAAAATTGGAAAGTTGGAGCGTTATTTTGAGTCAGATGTTGATGCTTCAGTCAACGTGAACTTGAAATTTTACAACGATCAAGAATCTAAAGTTGAGGTTACCATTCCAATGACTGATCTAGCACTTCGAGCAGAGGTGCATAATGAGGATATGTACAATGCAGTAGACCTAGCAACCAGTAAATTAGAACGTCAAATTAGAAAACATAAAACGAAAGTGAACCGTAAATTCCGTGAGCAAGGTGCGAAAAAGCATTTATTTGCTGGAGGAAACGGTGCTTCCGAAGTAGCAGTTCAAGATGACGAAGAAATTGATGAAACAGAAATCGTCAGACAAAAACGCTTCAATCTAAAACCAATGGATAGCGAAGAGGCCATTCTCCAAATGAACATGTTAGGTCACAGTTTCTTTGTCTTCACAAATGCTGAGACAAATTTGACCAATGTGGTATACCGCCGAAATGACGGTAAATACGGACTCATTGAGCCGAACGCTTAATCATTCGTTCCTTTTGATCCGAAAATGACCTAAAAAAAGTAAACCCGTTCCCTTCATTAGGGGCGGGTTTTTTGTGCTAAATCATTGCAAATTCTTTGGAAATCAAGGAAGGTATGGTATGATAAATGCAGGTAAATATGGACCTGTCAAACTTTTGGACATGCCGAAAAATTGCATGAAATAGAGGAGCGTTATTATATGCTTGGAATCTTAAACAAAGTGTTTGATCCTACGAAACGTACGATCAGCCGATATGAAAAAAAGGCAAATGAAATCGAAGCTCTCGCTCAAGATTTCGAGAAATTATCTGACGAGGCTTTACGAAATAAAACGATCGAATTTAAAGAAAAACTTGAAAAAGGACAATCTGTAGACGACCTTTTGGTTGAAGCATTTGCAACGGTTCGTGAGGCTTCCCGCCGCGTGACAGGAATGTTCCCATTTAAGGTGCAGCTCATGGGGGGGATCGCCCTACATGAAGGGAATATCTCTGAGATGAAAACAGGTGAAGGGAAAACGTTGACATCAACGATGCCTGTTTATTTGAATGCTCTTTCTGGAAAAGGCGTCCACATTGTGACAGTCAACGAATATTTGGCAAGCCGTGATGCAGAGGAAATGGGCAAGATTTTCGAATTTCTTGGATTAACGGTTGGCTTGAACTTAAACAGTTTAGACAAAGATGAAAAAAGAGAAGCTTACGCTGCTGATATCACGTATTCAACAAACAATGAGCTTGGCTTTGATTATTTACGAGATAACATGGTGCTGTATAAAGAGCAAATGGTTCAAAGACCACTTCATTATGCCGTCATCGATGAAGTTGACTCCATCTTAATTGATGAAGCGAGAACACCTCTTATTATTTCTGGACAAGCTGCAAAATCGACGAAACTTTACGTACAAGCAAATGCCTTTGTTCGTACGTTAAAAATAGAAGACGATTTCACTTATGATATTAAAACAAAAAGTGTACAGCTGACTGAAAGCGGAATGACGAAGGCGGAAAAAGCATTCGGCATTGAGAACTTGTTTGATGTCAAACATGTCGCTCTTAACCACCATATCGCGCAGGCTCTTAAGGCACATGTTGCGATGCAAAAAGACGTTGATTATGTTGTGGAAGATGGTCAAGTCGTCATCGTTGACTCCTTCACAGGACGTTTAATGAAAGGACGTCGCTATAGTGAAGGTCTGCACCAAGCCATTGAAGCAAAAGAAGGTCTTGAAGTGCAGAATGAAAGCATGACACTTGCAACCATTACGTTCCAGAACTACTTCCGTATGTATGAAAAGCTATCTGGTATGACAGGTACAGCGAAAACGGAAGAAGAGGAATTCCGTAACATTTACAATATGCAGGTTGTCACAATCCCAACCAATAAACCGGTTGTGCGTGATGACAGACCTGATTTAATTTACCGCACGATGGATGGCAAATTTAAAGCAGTAGCTGAAGACGTCGCACAGCGTTATATGACAGGACAGCCGGTCCTTGTCGGAACTGTTGCGGTTGAGACATCTGAATTAATTTCAAAACTGCTTAAAAATAAAGGCATCCCACATCAAGTGTTAAACGCGAAAAACCATGAGCGTGAAGCACAAATTATTGAGGAAGCTGGACAAAAAGGTGCCGTCACAATTGCGACAAACATGGCGGGACGTGGAACAGACATCAAGCTTGGCGAAGGTGTGAAAGAACTAGGCGGTCTTGCTGTTATTGGGACAGAGCGTCATGAATCACGCCGTATTGATAACCAGCTCCGTGGTCGTTCTGGTCGTCAAGGAGACCCAGGGATTACTCAATTCTATCTCTCAATGGAAGATGAATTGATGCGCCGATTTGGTGCAGAGCGGACAATGGCGATGCTTGATCGCTTCGGCATGGATGACTCTACTCCAATTCAAAGTAAAATGGTCTCAAAAGCTGTTGAATCTTCTCAAAAACGTGTTGAGGGGAATAACTTTGATTCCCGTAAGCAGCTTCTGCAATATGATGATGTTCTTCGTCAACAGCGTGAAGTCATTTACAAACAGCGTTTTGAAGTCATCGATTCTGATAACTTGAAATCGATTGTGATCAATATGATTCAATCGTCTATTGAGCGGGCTGTTGGATCTTACACGCCGAAAGAAGAACTTCCAGAAGAATGGAAACTAGATGGTCTTGTTGAATTAATCAACACGAACTATTTAGATGAAGGTGCCATTTCGGTCAAAGATATCTTCGGTAAAGAAGCAGATGAGATCACCGAATTCATCATGGAGCGGATTAAAGAGAAATATGATGCAAAAGAAGAGACATTTGGCGATGAACAAATGCGTGAATTTGAAAAAGTCATCGTTCTTCGTGCAGTAGATTCGAAGTGGATGGATCATATCGATGCAATGGATCAGCTGCGTCAAGGAATCCATTTACGTGCATATGCACAAACCAATCCACTTCGTGAGTATCAAATGGAAGGATTTGCGATGTTTGAGCATATGGTCGCTTCAATTGAAGATGACGTCGCTAAATATGTGCTGAAATCAGAAATCCAAAACAACCTAGAACGTGAAGAAGTCGTTCAAGGACAAACAACTGCTCATCAACCTCAAGAAGGCGATGAGGAGAAAACAGTGAAGAAAAAGCCGGTGCGTAAAGTGGTGGATATCGGAAGAAACTCACCATGTCACTGCGGAAGCGGCAAGAAATATAAAAATTGTCATGGGAAGACAGAATAAGTAATGGAAAGAGGTGAAAACCTCTTTCTATTCATGTCAGCCCCCATACATCTATGAGGTGAAGGATATGGAATTAGTAGAAATTAGACAAGAGCTTGAAAATATGGCTAGCAGGCTAGCTGATTTTAGGGGGTCTCTTTGACCTAGAAACAAAAGAAGTCAAAATCGCAGAGCTTGAAGCGACGATGTCAGAGGCTGATTTTTGGAACGATCAGCAAAAGGCTCAAGGGGTAATCAATGAAGCCAATGCACTAAAGGATTCTGTGAACTCCTATCATGAACTCAGTGAATCGCATGAAGAACTACAAATGACACATGACTTATTAAAGGAAGATTATGACGAGGAGCTTCATGCAGAGCTTGAAAAAGAGCTGAAGAACTTAACGAAGCAGTTTAATGAATTTGAGCTACAGCTTCTTTTAAGCGAACCTTATGATAAAAACAATGCCATTCTTGAGCTTCACCCAGGTGCAGGTGGTACTGAATCACAGGACTGGGGATCGATGCTCCTCAGAATGTATACCCGCTGGGCAGAGCGCAGAGGCTTTAAGGTCGAAACACTTGATTACCTTCCTGGTGATGAAGCGGGAATTAAGTCTGTGACATTACTGATTAAAGGACATAACGCTTACGGTTACTTAAAAGCAGAAAAAGGTGTTCATCGTTTAGTCCGTATTTCTCCATTTGATTCATCTGGCCGTAGACACACCTCTTTCGTTTCCTGTGATGTCATGCCAGAATTTAATGAAGAAATTGATATCGATATTCGTACAGAGGATATTAAGGTGGATACGTATCGTGCAAGTGGTGCAGGGGGTCAGCACGTCAATACGACGGACTCTGCGGTTCGTATCACACACATCCCAACAAATGTCGTCGTGACGTGCCAAACGGAAAGATCCCAAATCAAAAACAGAGAACGTGCAATGAAAATGCTGAAATCTAAGCTTTATCAAAAACGGATCGAAGAACAGCAGGCGGAATTGGATGAAATTAGAGGAGAACAGAAAGAAATTGGCTGGGGAAGCCAAATTCGCTCGTATGTTTTCCACCCATATTCTCTTGTGAAAGACCATCGTACCAACACGGAGATGGGAAATGTTCAAGCGGTGATGGATGGAGATTTAGATTCCTTTATCGATGCGTATTTACGTTCAAAATTATCATAAAAACTCGGCTTCTTGCCGGGTTTTTTTAATTGTGAGAAAATATAATGAATATAAAGGAATACATATGCCATACTGACTCTATATCCTTTGTATGATGAAATTAGCAATTAAAGGGGGAAATAATTTGGGATTAAAACCATTACAAGAGACGTGGGATTTAGATGCCTTTTTTAAAGGAGGCAGTTCTTCACCAGAATTTAAGACATACCTGCAAAACATTCAGCAGCTATTAGATGAGTTACGACAAAAGGTAGATGCCTTTTCAAAAGAAGATACACAAATTGAAAAAAAGTTAACAGCTGTCCTTGAAACGTATGAAATCACATATAAAAAACTAGCGCAAGCAGGTTCATTTGTATCCTGTCTACAATCTCAAAATACAAAGGATATGAAGGCGGGCAGTCTCCGAGGGTCTATTGCCAAGCTGGAAGCTGAATTAGGAACCATTTTAGCAGGGTTTGATCAATCACTTGCTGAGATTCCTACTAGCCAGTGGGAAGAATTAATGGATTCAGCCGCTTTTTCAGATGTTCGTTACATATTAAATGAACGAAGAGAACATGTGAAAGATCAGCTGCCTGTTGAACAGGAAACACTCATTCAAAAACTAGCAGTAGATGGGTATCATGCGTGGGATGAACTTTATTCTAGCTTGGTGAACAAAATTACCATTCCATTTGAGCAAAATGGTGAAACACAAATGATCTCTGTAGGCCAAGCAGAAAATGCGATGGATGATTCAGATCGTGAAGTAAGAAAAGCCGTGTATCATAATTTAGAACATGCATGGACACAGGATGAACATTTGTTTGCAAGCACACTCAATCATCTCGCTGGTTTTCGTCTACAAGTATATGAAGCAAGAGGATGGGATCATATATTAAAAGAGCCCCTTGATATTTGCCGGATGAAACAAGAGACGCTCGATACAATGTGGTCTGTCATTGATGAACATAAACAGCCATTCATTGATTATTTACAACGTAAAGCTGACATGCTTGGGGTTGATAAACTAAGCTGGTTTGATGTGGGAGCGCCTATTGGAAGTGAGACAAAAACCTATTCTTATCAAGACGCAGCCGCTTTTATTATCAAGCATTTCGCAGGGTTTGGAAAAGAGCTTGCTGCTTTTACTGAAAAAGCTTTTAATGAACGCTGGGTAGAAGCTGAGAATCGCCCAAACAAACGAGTGGGCGGTTTCTGTACGAATTTCCCTGATAGCGGAGAATCACGTATTTTTATGACTTTCTCAGGGACTCCATCCAATGTAGCGACACTAGCACATGAGCTTGGTCATTCGTTCCATCAGGAAGTCATGCAGGATGTTCGGATGTTAAATCGTAAATATGCGATGAATGTAGCTGAAACTGCGTCGACATTCGCAGAAATGATTGTGGCAGATGCTTCATTAAAAGAGGCGGCCAATGAAGAAGAGCGTCTCAGTTTGTTAGAGGATAAGCTGCAGCGCAGTGTGGCATTCTTTATGAATATTCAATCACGCTTCTTATTTGAACAACGCTTTTATGAAGAGCGCAAACAAGGAGAAGTGCCAGCTGACCGCTTGAATGAGTTGATGGTAGAAGCACAGAAGGAAGCCTTTGGCGACTCTTTAGATGAATACCATCCGCATTTCTGGGCGTCTAAACTGCATTTCCATATTACAGGTGTCCCGTTTTATAACTTCCCTTACACCTTCGGGTACATGTTCTCTCTAGGTATTTACGCGAAAGCATTGCAGGCTGGGGCATCATTTGAAGAGAAATATATTGCGCTATTAAAAGATACAGCGTCAATGACTGTAGAAGATTTGGCATATAAGCACCTAGGTGTCGACCTGACTCAAAAAGCATTTTGGGAAGAGGCCATTTCACTGGCCGTGGCAGATGCTGAAGAGTTTTTAGAAGCGACGAAGGCATAAAAAATGAAAAGCTCCCATTACGGGAGCTTCAGCGTGTAGACAAACCCTCGCATTCGTTGTCAGTCCTGCGCTTCGGTGCTCACGAATGTCAAATTCGCTCCGCGCCGATGCTCGTCCTTCCTAGACTGCAAAGGTTTTCTATCACGCTGAAAAGAAGACAAAGGGCTAAAATCAAGTTCATTTTAGCCCTTTGTCAACAATCTGGCAGCTCCCATTACGGGAGCTTTTTTGCTGGTTTTACCCATTCCAGCATCGTCTGAACGATGTCTTTTTGTTGCGTGAGGACTGGAATGTCTGCAGGCTGATCCCCTTTTTGTTTGCCATACATCCCAAATTGAGCATGATTACCGCCTTTTATCTCATGATACACCGTTTGAGAAGGCAGTTGCTTTTTCGATTTTTTGATTTTTTCTCGTGTTGCGAGACCATCTTTTTCGCCTGAAATAGATAATACTTGCAAGGAAGCCTGTTTCAAATCATCTGATGCAGGATAGGAGGCAAGGAAAAAGAGGCCGTCCAGCTTGCTTTGATTTTTCTCTGCATACATAGCAGCAGCTGTTCCGCCTAGCGAATGTCCGCCAATGCACCAATGCTTGATGGCCGGATGACTTTTGAGGATATCGTCTGCTTTCTTCGTATTAAATATTGCGAAGGAAAATGGCATGTCTGGGATAAAGACCGAATAGCCTTTCTTCATCAGCGCATTCCCAAGATAGGCATACGCAAGAGGTTCAACTTTTGCCCCAGGATAGAGAATGATGCCAGTATCGCTTTTCGATGCTTCAAATGAATATACCCCGTTTTTATGATCGACCTGCTCAATGTTCATCTGCTTTTTTAACGCTTCCGATGGTCCATATGTAAAGCGGCTCCATGTATAGAAAGCACCAAAAGCTAAGATGATGAGTGCAAGTAATGTAATACCGGTGATCTTCAGTATTTTCTTCATCGTATGTCCCTTCTTTCTCATGTACATATTAAATATACCATCATTTACTCTTCTGCCAAACGGCAAGTACGCTGATCCGGCTGTGTGATAAAGTATTAATCCATTAGCACTGCATTTGGCTGTTATTTACAATCCGAATGAGAGGGCTTAAAATAGGTGTGCATTCAGAAGTAACGGAGGAAGAAAGAAATGAAGCAGGAACATTCTCAATTTTGGATTGAAGTGAAAAATTATTTACTCATTTTAATAGGATCAGCTATCGTAGCGGTTGGCTTTAATACGTTATTATTACCAAATCAGATTGCTGCTGGCGGTGTGAGCGGAATCAGTACCATTATGCAATCATTCGGCTTTGAAGCTGCATATGTTCAATGGGGTCTCAATATTCCGCTCTTTATTGCAGGCTTTTATTTATTAGGTGGAACATTTGGGGTAAAAACGCTCGTTGGTTCTGTTTTTTTACCTTTAATGGTGTTCTTAACAAGACACATTGCTCCTGTCACCCATGAAGCACTGCTCGCCGCAATATTTGGCGGTGTAGTGATTGGGATCGGAATTGGGCTCGTTTTCCTCGGCAATGGTTCAACGGGAGGAACGGCACTTGCGGCCAAAATCATCAATAAATATACAGGGCTGACGTTAGGTACTTGTTTAGCGATGATGGACGGTTTGATTGTTTTGGCGGCCATGACTGTTTTTGGGATTGAAGAAGGACTGTACGCTGTGATCGGAGTGTTCATTTCTAGTAAGACGATTGATGTCGTGCAGGCTGGCTTTAGTCACTCGAAGATGGCCATGATTATTACGGGTCATGAGGATGAGGTCAGACAGGCGGTGTTTGATCAAATTGATCGTGGTGTAACGAAGATTTCAGCAGTAGGTGGGTACACCGACCATGACCGGCCTATTTTAATGTGTGTTGTAGGGCAGTCACAATTCACAAAGTTGAAACAAGTGGTAAAAGCGATCGATGCATCAGCGTTTGTCATCGTCATGGATGCAAAAGAGGTGCTTGGTGAGGGTTTTAAAAGGGCGTAAACAAGGATATAATAACGTTGACCAAATGATTGTAAGGGAGGGAAATACATGAAAAAGAGCGGATTAACGCTTCTTTTTGTCGCTATGCTTTTTGTACTTGCGGCCTGTGTAGGAAATTCAAGCAGCAGTGACAAAGAAGGCAGTAAAAGTGCTTCAAATGTGAGCAGTGGTGAAGAGATTTATCAACAAAACTGTATTGGCTGTCATGGAAAAGACTTATCTGGCGGAGGCGGCCCAAGCCTGAAAGAAGTCGGGAAGAAATATAATGAAAGCCAAATTGCAGATATTGCCCAGAACGGTAAAGGATCTATGCCAAGCGGAATGGTAGATGAAAAACAAGCAAAAGAAGTCGCCAAGTGGCTTGCAGAGAAAAAATAAAACCTTTGTCTAATCGACAAGGTTTTTTTATTTTCTATTTGTAGAAAAAGACTTTTGGATAGTATGAAAACGTATTATATTAAATTTTATTTAAAAAATAAGGGTAAAAAGACACGTTTTTCGGTTTTTGTTGCTCTATTTACCTTTTATTTATAAGTTTTGAAATATAAATGTAATACCATTGCGTCGATTCATGACGTATAATTGGAGTTGTTGAAATTTAGACGATTCAATTTTTTCATCTTTTTGGATGAAAAGGACATAAATTGCTTGTGCGTATCGAATGGTATGTGCGTGACCATACATAACGTTTTTTGACGAGAAGTGTCAGAACATCATGATAAGCTGTTTGACAGCGAATAAGAAAAGATTAGGTGATTACATGATTGAAATGAAGGAAGTCTATAAGATCTATCCTAATGGCGTAAAGGCGATCAATGGAATCAATGTCTCTATCCATCCAGGAGAGTTTGTGTATGTTGTTGGTCCCAGTGGCGCTGGTAAATCCACGTTCATTAAAATGATGTATCGTGAAGAGAAACCAACAAAAGGGAAAATCTTAATTAATAACAAAGATTTAGGCTCGATGAAGGAAAAAGAAATTCCTTATGTGAGAAGAGAAATTGGCGTAGTATTCCAAGATTTCAAACTACTTCCAAGTCTTACGGTCTTTGAGAACGTGGCATTTGCTCTTGAAGTCATTGGTGAACAGCCAAGTATTATTAAGAAAAAAGTGCTTGAGGTACTTGATTTGGTGCAATTAAAGCACAAAGCTCGTCAATTTCCAGATCAGCTTTCCGGCGGTGAACAGCAGCGTGTATCGATCGCTCGTTCGATCGTCAATCATCCTGAGGTTGTCATTGCAGACGAACCGACAGGAAACCTTGATCCAGATACTTCATGGGAAATCATGAAGACACTCGAAGAGATTAATAACCGCGGAACAACAGTCGTCATGGCGACACACAACAAAGAGATTGTAAACAGCATGAAGAAACGCGTCATCGCGATCGAAGATGGAATGATTGTGCGTGACGAAGCAAGAGGGGAGTACGGAATTTATGATTAAAACTCTCTCGCGGCATTTACGTGAGAGCTTCCGTTCACTTGGAAGAAACACGTGGATGACATTTGCATCAATTAGTGCGGTCACTGTCACATTGATTTTAGTTGGGGTTTTTCTTGTTATTATGCTCAACTTGAATAACATGGCATCGAACGCTGAGAAAGAAGTAGAAGTAAAAGTTCTCATCGATTTAACTGCGAATCAAAAGCAGCAGGATGAATTAAAAGCAGAAATTGAGAAGATTCCTGAAATCAGTGATGTGAAATACTCATCCAAGGATGATGAACTAAAAGCACTGATTAAAAGCTTTGGTGAAAATGGACAATCTATGGGATTGGTTGATCAAGAAAATCCATTGAATGATGCGTTTATTGTGAAAACAACAGATCCCCACGATACACCAAAAGTAGCGAAGAAATTAGAAAACCTAAAAGGGACGTATAAAGTCACTTATGGAAAAGAAGAGGTCAGCCGACTCTTTAATGTTGTCGGAGTGGCGCGTAATGTCGGCATCGCACTTATTATTGGGCTTTTATTTACAGCGATGTTCTTGATTTCCAATACGATCAAAATTACGATTTTTGCTAGACGTAAAGAAATTGAGATTATGAAACTAGTAGGTGCAACGAACTGGTTTATCCGCTGGCCGTTCTTCATCGAAGGATTACTACTTGGTGTATTTGGCTCGATTATACCAATCGCTGTATTGCTTGGCACGTATCAATATGCTGTCGGCTGGGTGGCACCAAGGGTACAAGGTTCATTTATTTCAATGCTTCCATACAATCCGTTTGTCTATCAAGTATCACTGATCCTTCTATTGATCGGTGCCATTATCGGTGTGTGGGGAAGTTTAACGTCCATCCGTAAATTCTTGAAAGTATAAATCTATTTATATTGATGGCAGCACTCGAAGATTCTATAGAAGATGTGACCGGTTGATCCAATTCATCCGGTCGACTCTTCATGCAGGCAGTTGTCATGGGAGGGGAATATCGTTTTGAAAAGAAAGCTGATGATGGCTGGAATGGCAGCGTTTATTGGAACAACGTGGCTATACATTCCAGGGAACGAAAATCGTGCATTCGCATACGAAGACCTAGATCAAAAACGTCAACAAATTGAAGAGAAAACATCGAAGACTGAATCAACCTTGAAGAAAAAGAAATCAGAACTGGCAAAGCTTGAAAAGAAAGAATCAAAGCTCAAGCAAGAAATTGAAAAAATTGACCAAAAAGTAAGTGCCGCAACTGAAAAAGTCGCTGAAAAAGAAAAAGAGGTCAAACAGACGAAACAAGAGATCAAAAAACTAAAAAAAGAGATTGAAGTCATCAACGAGCGAATTGAAAAGAGAAAAGCGATTTTCAAAGATCGAATTCGTTCTATGCAAAAAAGTGGCGGTACAATCAACTATTTAGATGTGCTGCTAGGTGCTCGTAGCTTTAGTGATTTTGTCAGTCGTGTGGGAGCTGTTACAACCATCGTCGAAGCAGATAAAGACATGATTACAGAACACGAAAATGATTTGGAGCTAGTAGAGCAAAAAGAAGCAGAGCTAAATAAACAGCTAAGTGGACTTGAAACATCTTTGAAAGAGCTTGAAACGTTGAAAAAGGACCTATCTAAACAGCAAAAAGAAAAAGGAAAAGTCCTTGGTCATGTAACGGAAGAAAAAGAACATGCACATGATGAACTAGGAAAGCTTGAAAATGAACAAGAAATTTTAGCGAATCAAAAAGCGGCGGTAAAGTCTGAAGAGGCACGCCGTCAAAAAGAAGAAGCGAAGAAAGCAGAACAAGCAGCTGCTGAAAAAAATGCACCTGCACCAAGTGGAGGATCTGATCAAGTGTCAGATACACCAACAAGTAGCTCAGGTTTCATTAAACCAGCTGCAGGCCGTTTCTCATCAGGCTTTGGCGGACGTTCTGGCGGACAGCATTACGGATTAGATATCGCTGCAAAAGGCACTGTATCTGTCGTTGCAGCCGCATCTGGAACAGTCACGAACTCAAGCTACTCGTCGAGTTATGGGAACGTGGTGTTCATTACACATAACATCAATGGCCAAACGTATCAAACGGTATACGCTCATCTTTCAACAAGAAGTGTGTCAACAGGTCAAAGAGTCGAGCAAGGTCAATTCCTTGGATATATGGGCAACACAGGTCAGTCTTATGGCCAGCATCTTCATTTTGAAATTCATAAAGGATTATGGAATGGCGCGAAATCAAATGCAGTCAATCCAGCGCAATATATCCGCTGACAAAAAGCCGATAACAGCATGTTATCGGCTTTTTTCATGTAGATGAAATTAAAATAACAGCAGTAATCCGGCAATAATAGGTGTTAAAAGCACAGCGGATTTTAAGAGAGGTTTCGGCGCAAGGCGTGTAAATTTTGCCCCAATAAAAGCTCCTAATACGGTACCGATTAAGATCTGAACGAGCAGGATAAAGTCAACATAGCCTTCTGAAATATAACCAATTCCACCGCCAATAGAGATTGGAATAATCACTAGCATCGTTGTGCCAACAGCTTGTCTAATAGACAGCTTCAGCAAAATCAAAAGCCCCACTTGAATAAATGGTGCTGATCCGATACCGAACATCCCTGAAAGCATCCCTGATACAAGGCCTAATATAATGCCCCTGATCAGCAATTGGCGTGAAGAAAGCGGCTGCTGCTCAGCATCTTCTTTTAGGACAAACAATTTGATCATCATAAAAACAGCAGATAAAAAGAGCATACCAGCTGTTAAATAGTGCAGGCTATCCTCTGGAATAAAAGGAGCCACTTTTGCTCCGGCAAATGATGCAATACAAGCTAGTGCACCGACAATCAAACCTGATTTGAGCTGGATATTTCCTTCCCGGTAGTGGCTGTATGCACCAGATAAAGTCGTAAATGCCATAGCAGCTAAAGATGTCCCAAGTGCAGTATGGATTGGTACATCAAAGATTAACGTCAGCAATGCGATGACAAAACCAGCCCCGCCAGCTCCTACAAACCCTAGTAAAATTCCTAATAAAAGCATCGTCAATATAATATACATAGCGAAGACTCCTTCTCGATCGTAACAAAATAAAAATTACACCTAATGAAATGATTAGTCAAGCCTCCTTAGGAGAATGTCTTTACATGAAATCCCTTCTTCTGGCATATAATAACTCAGGTCATCAGGAAGAGTTGAAGAAGGAGGCCAAATATGAAAAAACAAATCGCATCCATCATGGCAAGTGTCATTCTCATCATCAGTGCAGGGGTTGTGACGCATAAAGAGGCGACTCAGGCGGAGTCACCGAAAGCGGCTGCTGCAGTGGCTGGACAAGCTCAATCAAGTGATCGAGCGAAGGAAAACGGAATGGAGAAAATTGAGAAAGCCTATGACCTCATTTCGAATGAATATGTAGAGGAAGTGGATCGTCAAAAGCTGCTTGAAGGTGCCATTCAAGGAATGCTTTCAACCTTAAATGATCCGTATTCAGTATACATGGACAAGCAAACCGCAAAGCAATTTTCGGATTCACTTGATTCCTCATTTGAAGGAATTGGGGCAGAAGTTGGAATGGATGAAGGAAAGATTATCATTGTCTCTGCCTTTAAAAAATCCCCTGCGGCAAAGGCGGGTCTGAAACCGAAAGATGAAATCATCAGCATTGACGGTGAGTCGATGAAAGAAAAAAGCCTAAACGATGCTGTACTGAAAATAAGAGGAAAAAAAGGAACGTCTGTCGCCTTGAAAATCAGACGAAATGGAATTGAAAAAGAGCTAACATTCCATATCAAACGAGAAGAAATCCCGCTTGAAACCGTAACGGCTTCAATGAAAGAGGTCAATGGTCATAAAACAGGCTATATTGCGATCTCTAGCTTCTCTGAAGATACGGCGAAGGATTTCACGGCAAGCTTGAATAAGCTCGAGAAAAAGGGCATGGAAGGCCTTGTGCTGGACGTGAGAGGAAATCCTGGCGGCTATCTACAAAGTGTGGAAGACATTTTAAAACATTTTATCACAAAGGATCAGCCATATATTCAAATTGCAGAACGGAATGGCGATCGAAAACGATATTTTTCAAAACGAAAAGAACAAAAACCATACCCAATCAATGTCTTAATTGATAAAGGAAGTGCATCTGCTTCTGAAATTCTGGCTGGTGCCATGAAAGAAGCAGGGAAGTATGAAGTGGTAGGTGACGTTTCCTTTGGTAAAGGGACTGTGCAGCAGGCGGTACCAATGGGAGATGGAAGTAACATTAAATTAACGCTGTATAAGTGGCTGACACCGAAAGGGAATTGGATTCACAAAAAAGGCGTTGTGCCGACCATTGCGATTCATCAACCAGATTACTTCACCGTTGGCCCGCTCCAGCTGAAAGAACCGCTTCAGCTTGATATGAACAATGAAGAAGTCAGACAAGCACAGACATTGTTAAAAGGGTTATCATTTGACCCTGGCAGAGTAGATGGATATTTTGACGAAGAAACGAAAAAGGCTGTACTCGCATTTCAAAGCACATACAATCTCGAAAAATCAGGCGTGATTGATTTAAAGACAGCGAAAATGATGAACAAGATGGTAGATGAAGTGAAATCTTATGAAAAGAATGATCTTCAGCTGCAAACTGCACTAAAAGCACTATATCTCAAAAAATAAAGAGGCGAATAAATGCCTCTTTTTTTTGGTTCATAAGTGTTACGAACATGTAATAATTTATTCTTAAAAATATATTATATCGAGAAATATATTCATTTATTTTACAAAAAACATAACATTCCTTCGAATTTACCCGATAACATATTTATATAAGAGACTTTCTGTTGATTTAAACATGTCATGAAAATGAAACTTTTGAAAGTTGTATGTTACATAAATAATTCTTACAATAAAAAGTAGCACTCATTTTAAATATTTTATTTTTTGCGGATATTCAGCTTAAGCATTGAGCTGTACCGAGGTTTGCGCTTTTCTTAAAAGAACTAGTAAATGGGGGTACACAATTGAAAAGGGCAAGTATTGTGAGAGAGAAAAAATATTACGAGTTGGTAGAGGAGCTTAAGAGTCGTACGAAAGATGTGACGTTTTCGGCTACAAAGGCATTAAGTCTACTCATGCTGTTAAGCAGGTACTTGGTCAATTACACAACGGTAGAATCAGTCGACGAGATCGATGAAGACTGTGCTGAGATATACTTCAATTATTTAATGGATAATCATAAGAGACTTGGTATAAACTTAACCGACATCAAGAGGTCCATGCAGCTTCTCGGCGGCATACTAGATGTAGATGTAAATCACTATTTAAAAGATTTTTCACTGTCGAATGTCACACTTTGGATGAATCAGGAGAAATAAACCTGATGTCAAGCATCGATTTATTTGATAGAATAAGAGAAAATGCTTGACTTGGGCGGTGAACGATAATGAGCTCGGAGTGGATGGGAGCCGGATTAAAAGCGGTCGGTCTGTTTTTAATCCATCCTCTTTTTTATTTTATGATATTAATCAGCCTATTATATGGCTACATCCGCGTAAAGCGGGAGAGAAAAGCGTTTCAAACAAGAATAGAAGATGTTTACGATGAACTGAAATTTACATATTCAAAGGGATGGGTTCCAGGAATTTGTCTATCGATCATATCTGTAGGCTTAGGGATTTCCCTTCCGCCTGGATTCATCGTGCTGATTGCAGCGATGACCATCGTTTTCTCTTTATTCTTTAAGGCGAGTGCGCTTTCGTCTGCATACACACTCGGTTTCAGTTTTATTGCGGCATTTGGACTGATGTCTGTTCAAGTGAGCCATTCTTGGCTGCCGCAGCTTTCAATGATGAATGCATCAGCCGTTGTGATCCTGTTAGGGCTACTGTTAATGACCGAAGGCATCTTAGCCTATCGAACGGCGCATTTACGTACATCGCCTGCAATGGTGATGAGTGCGAGAGGACTTTTGATCGGCCAGCAGCGAGCGAACCGTCTGTGGCTTCTACCACTTGTTTTGCTGATGCCGGCAGGTGAATGGACTTCTTCTCTGCCATGGTGGCCTGTGCTTCAAGTGCACGATCAAAGCTTTTCATTTATTGTGATCCCGTACATCATCGGCTTTGGCCAGCGTATTCAAGGATCGCTGCCAATTGTGAGTATTCAAATTACGTCACGACGTATTATGATGCTCGGTCTAGCTGTTGCTGCAGTAGGTGCGGCAAGTATTTGGTTTGAGCCGATTGCGTGGGGAGCTGTTGTTCTAGCGATTGCAGGAAGAGCCTTTTTATCATGGAAGCAGAGGGTGAATGACAACGCTGCACCATTCTTTTTCTCTAAGCGGAATCAAGGGCTTATGGTGCTTGGTATCATTCCGAATACCCCTGCGGCTGATTTAAAGCTTGAGATCGGAGAAATGATTACAAAGGTCAATGGAATCGAGATCAAAACCGTTTCAGAATTTTATGAAGCACTACAAACCAACCGTGCTCTGACAAAGCTCGAGATCATTGGTCTCAATGGTCAGACAAGATTTGAGAAACGCGCCTCTTACGAAGGGGAGCATCACCAGCTTGGTATCTTGTTTGTGAAGGACGATCCACAGCAAGAGCCAACGGCGATTTCATCTTAAAAAAAGCTGCTAGAGATGGCAGCTTTTTTCTTTTGGGCGCGTTTCTCTCCCATAGGATTCGCCCCATTCACGCATGGCAAAGATAATGGGCTTTAACGTATTTCCAAGAGAAGTCAGTGAATACTCGACACGAGGAGGAACTTCCTCATAGACTTCACGGTGAACAATCCCGTCTTGTTCAAGTTCTCGTAATTGCAACGTCAGGACACGCTGCGAAATTCTTGGCAGAAGCCGGCGTATTTCGTTGTAACGCTTTGGACCGCAAGTCAAATGATAAAGGATGACGCCTTTCCATTTCCCTCCGATGACATTTGTAGTGATAGACACGGGACAGCCATGATTCACAATACTGACTGGATTGGATGGTGCACTCATCTCAACATTCCTTTCTTAAACGAAAATGGTCATAAACGAACATGTTTGTACCTAACGAACAAAAATGTGCGTACTTGAATCAATGGAAGTTTTTCTTTTACCATAGAGATAGACATCACACATTCGGGTTGTTTGTTTTCCTATCATAACAATTTCTATGAGGGAATGGAAAGAAATTGGATTGTGGGAACACACCTGTTCATTAGAAAGGATGAATAACATGCGAGACAAAGAGCTATTAAAAAAAGAAATCATTGAGGCGTATGAATTCCGTCATGCGACAAAAGAGTTTGACCCAGCGAAAAAGATTCCAGAGGATGATTTTGCATTTATTTTAGAAACAGGAAGACTTTCTCCAAGCTCTGTAGGGTTTGAGCCTTGGAAGTTCCTCGTTGTTCAAAATGAAGCATTTAGAGAAAAATTAAAAGAGTATACATGGGGGGCGCAAAAGCAGCTTCCAACTGCCAGCCATTTTGTGATCATCTTGGCAAGAACAGATGCCCGCTATGATTCAGCATATGCAGAATACATCAACAAGCAAATCAAAGGAATGACAGACGAAACGTTTGAAATGGTCAAGGGGCGCTACAGAGAATTTCAAGAGAACGATCTTCATCTACTAGAAAATGACCGTACATTATTTGATTGGGCTTCAAAACAAACGTATATTGCCTTAGGTAACATGATGACAGCTGCGGCACAGATCGGCATTGATTCATGCCCAGTTGAAGGATTTAGCTACGATCACATCCATCGTATCTTAGAAGAAGAAGGGTTACTGGAGGATGGTCAATACGACATCTCTGTCATGGCAGCCTTTGGTTATCGTGTCACTGAGCCAAAACGCGGCAAAACACGTCGCCCGATGGATGAAGTAGCTGTTTGGATTCGTTAATCGCTGTTTGTCTGAAAAAGGCTGTTGACAATTGCGTGGTTAGTCAGTATATTTAAAAAATAAAATCTTTGACGAATATACAAATTTGACTATAAACGCTTTGACTTGAGAATAGTAAATGAACATCCGTTTTTTAAGAGAGCTGCGGGTCGGTGCAACGCAGTAAAACGAATCATTGAACTCGCTCAAAGAGCGGTAAGACTGAATGAATAGTAAGTCTTTACGTGTGACCTCCGTTATCGGGTTTTAAGTTGGATTCAGCCATGGCTGAATTAATAAGAGTGGTAACGCGGTTGCAAGGTCAGTCGTCTCTTCCAGGAGATGGCTGGCCTTTTTATATGCTTTTATCTCATATTTGTCTGAAGATTCAAATTTAAAGGAGCTATAGAAAATGGAAAAGGAACATGTGCAGTTAAAACGAACAATGACATCAAGGCATATTATGATGCTTGCGCTTGGCGGTGCCATCGGTGCTGGTCTGTTTAAAGGAAGCAGTTCTGCCATTGATATTGCGGGTCCTGCTGTCATTTTGGCATACATGATTGGTGGTCTTATTTTATTATTTATTATGCAAGGACTTGCCGAAATGACCGTTGCACGACCTGGAGCAAGAACATTTCGTGACTTGATTGAACCTGTGTTAGGAAAGTACCCGGCCTATTTCTTAGACTGGATCTATTGGAAGATGTGGGTGCTGAACATTGCAGCAGAAGCGATTGTGTCGGCCATCTTTATTCAGTACTGGTTCCCACAAGTGCCAATCTGGATGCTTGTGTTAATCATTTCACTTGTAGTCACAATCATTAATGTTTGCTCAGTCAAAATGTTTGCTGAGACAGAGTATTGGTTAGCTTCTATTAAAATTGCTGTCATCATCTTATTTATTATCATTGGATTTACCATGCTATTTGTCTCATTCGGACAGCATGCAGCACCTGGTTTGTCTAACTTAACGGATCACGGTGGATTTTTCCCAAATGGTACTGGCGGATTAATTGCAGCAATGCTGGTTGTCGTGTATTCATATGGTGGGACGGAGATGATTGGGGTCACTTTAGCAGAAACAAAAAAACCTGAAAAAGTCATACCAAAGGCCATTCAAAGTACGTTTGTACGCATCATCGGTTTTTATGTACTGCCGTTCTTTATCATTGTCAGCTTAATCCCTTGGAATCAAGTAAACAATGAGCAAGTAAGTCCATTTGTGACAGTGTTTGCAACGATCGGAGTACCGTATGCCAGTGACATCATGAACGGCATTATCTTACTAGCGATTTTGTCTTCTATGAACTCTGGCTTGTATGCTTCATCACGGGTGCTTTATACACAGGCAATGGATGGCCGTGTATGGAAAGGATTCTCCAAGCTGTCAAAACAGCAGGTGCCTGTTCGAGCCATCCTTGTATGTACATCTACTTTGTATGCAGCTGTATTGATTTCTCTTTTTGTAGGAAGTCAAACGTTTAATTACTTGATGGGCTCTTTAAGTTACACAGTTCTATTCATCTGGTTTATCATTGCCGTCGGTCATTTGAAATCTCGAAGCATCGCACAGCCAGGCGGATATCGCGTGAAGCTGTATCCTTTCACAACGTGGTTTTCCGTTATTGCGATCATGGCCATTTTTGTCGGCGTTGTATTCAATACACCAATTGTTCAAACGCTGGTCACAATGGGCATTTATTTAATCATTACACTTTCTTTCTTTATTAACAGAAAACGGTTTGAAACAGCCGTCTAATTTATTAAAAAGCGTGCAGGACCTTCTGAAGGGTCTCGCACGCTTTTTTTAATGCTGTTTATATTGCTTGAAATGGACAGGGGATTGAACGGGATGTGGCTTTGCCTGAAGGCCATAGCTCTCCCTGACGATATAAAGCGGCCGGTCCTTGGCTTCATCGTAGATTCGGCCGATATACTCTCCGATCATGCCTAACATAAAGAGGATGATCCCGCTAAAGAATAGCTGAATGACAATTAATGAACTCCAGCCGGTGATGGTGCTGTTAGTAAAAAGCTTTAAATATAAGACAAGAAACATCGAAATGAAGCCAATAGCTGAAAGGACAATGCCTGCCACGCTGGCCAGCTTTAAAGGTTTGTAAGAAAAAGATGTGATCCCATCCATCGAGAGCTTGAGCATCTTTTTGAGAGGGTACTTTGTTTCTCCTGCCAACCGCTCATCCCGAACATATTCTACCGCAATCTGTTTGAAGCCAACCCAGCTCACTAATCCGCGGACAAATGGGTTTTTCTCGCGTATTTTTCTCATTTCATGACACACTTTACGATCCATCAATCTAAAGTCGCCGGTGTCAATAGGAATATCTACTTCGGTGATTTGACGTAGCACTCGGTAGAAAAGGGAAGCCGTGTACTTTTTGAAAGCTGTTTCGCCTTTTCGTTGCGTGCGGACCGCGTATACGACCTCATAGCCTTCCTTCCATTTTTCAATCATGTCTAAAATCAATTCAGGTGGATCTTGTAAATCCGCATCAATCACTACGACAGCTTCTCCCTTTGCATAATCCATTCCCGCTGTAATGGCAATTTGATGCCCAAAGTTACGAGAAAAATCAATAAGTCTCACATGCGGATCAGTCTGGCAGTACCCTTTAATCAGTTCAGCTGTTCGATCCATACTGCCGTCATTGACGAAGAGAAGCTCATATGCTTCTCCCGTCGAATCCATGACGGTCTTGAGGCGCTGATACGATTCATGGATCACAAGTTCTTCATTATACACTGGGACTACAACAGAGTATTGTATGTTCTTTTCCATCAGTCATCGTTCCTCCCTTTTAATAGATGAATTAATCAACGGATAGTTCATAAAGAGTACCGCTCTCCATTCCGCCCATTCGTCCATTTGACTGATCATTTTGTTCGGATTGTTGGCTGCCTGTTTGCTGGTTCGTTTTGGATGTAGAGCTATTCTGCCATTTAGAAGCAGTTACTTCTTTGCCATTTTTTTGAATCCAAGTAAGAATGTCAGAGCTGCCGCCTCTCATACCAGAAAGATAGAAGTATTTGATTTTGCCGTCTTTAACGAGCTGTTTGAATTCATTAAGCGTGAGAATGTTATCAGATCCACTAAATCCACCTAATGCCATAACAGCTTTTCCTGTTTTAATAATGTAAGGCGAAGCAGTGGTTGCATCTGTTGTCCCGAATAGGAATTCTTCTCCCGTATTGTTTTTCTCAAGATAGCTGATCAGCTTTTCATTGACTTGTGAACTCATGCTGCCACTTGAAGTTGCAAGCTGAGGACCAGCCTCTGGCAGCATACTGTTTCCTCCGTAAAGAAGAGGTGTGCTTGCCCAGTATAGTGGTGCGATCAGCATCCCAAGGATGGCAATGAGAGACATGAATTGTTTTAGTTTTTCTTTCCCTTTTATCAAGAGTAGAGAAAGGGTGGTTCCAACACCAATGATACCGACTGCAATGCTTAGTCCAAGACCGATCGTGCTTGTAAAAGTGGATAGGATAAAGATTTCAAATGCGGTTGTGACGAATATCGCAATTGGCAGTAGCCATTTTTTAAAGCCAGTTCCCGTTTGAAACAATTGAGTCATAGAAACCCATCCGGCTCCTGCTAAGACAGCAATTGGCGGTGCCAGCATGATTAAATAATAGTGATGGAAAAATCCAGCTACACTGAAGAATGCAGCAACAGGTATAAGCCAAGCTAACCAAAATAGTGTTTCTTTTTGTTTTGTATTGAGGCGTCTTCTTTCAAAGGCTGTCGAGAAGAAGATACCATTCGCACCGAAGAGCGCAAATGGAAGCAGCCAGCTGATTTGATCGGACAGTTCAGATTGGAACAGACGTAATGGCCCTTTTGTTCCTGTTCCAAACATGCCAGAACCATTTCCCATTTTTCCGCCCCCGCCATTTGGCGGTCCATCACCATTACCGCCTGAAGGCATATCAGGTGGTGTTGTGCCGTTTGCATTGCTTGGTGGTCCTTGCATTGAAGGCTGTTCCTGACTGGATGATTGGTTTGAATTGTCTGAGTTGTTTTGAGTTCCATTTGATGGCGGCTGAGGCATGGTGGATGAATCATTGTCATTTTGCTGATCACCCTGCTGTGAAGGTGGCTGTCCCTCACCTTGATTTGTGCCGCCTCCGCCAGACTGTTGACCAGTCAACCGCTGCAGACCATTGTAACCAAAGGCTAATTCTAGTGCTGAGTTCGATTGACTTGATCCCATATAAGGACGATTGTCTTTGGAAGTGAGATCAACCGCTATAGACCATGAAGCAGATACACCTAAAAGAACAATCATTGAAATCATCAGCGATAACAACTTTTTCTTCCATGTCGTTCGATAGGCAATGATGTAAAACAGGACGAGAGCCGGTACAATCATATACGCTTGTAGCATTTTTGTATTAAAACCGACACCGATCATTGCAAAAGAAGCAATCGCCCAAAGCACTTTCTGCTGTTTCACAGCCTTGAACATCATGGCTGTTGCGAGTAAAAGAATAAAGACGAGTAAGCTGTCAATGTTATTTGTACGAGATACAGCAACTGCGATTGGTGTACACGCCATAATGAGTGCTGACAGTCTTGCTGCAGCCTGGCCAAATGTAGGTTTGACTAGGCGGTAGATTAAATAAACAGATCCAATGCCAGCTAAAGCTTGGGGTAAGATCACACTCCAGCCATGCAGGCCGAAAATTTTGGCACTGATCGTTTGCAGCCAGAAGGCGAGCGGTGGTTTATCCACCGTGACATAACCTGAGGGATCGAACGAAGCAAAGAAGAAATTATGCCAGCTTTGCATCATACTTGTGACCGCCGCTGTATAATAAGCGTTCACCGTATCGTCGTTCCAAATGTTATAAATGTTTAAAATGGCAGATAAAATCAATATGAAAAATAAATAAAGATCAAATTTCTGAAAGCGTCTAATCAAAAGCTTGTCACTCCTTTTTCTTAACTTGAAAAAAGTGTAACAAGCAAATATGAATAAAATGTTAATAAAAAAAGGCCAATTCTTTATTTTTCTGTTGAATAAAAACAGCTCTAGAAAAGAGCTGTTTTGTTTAAGATGTCATCTTATTTTATGAGGAGACAGGCGGAGTTTCAGTGCTCTCTGCACTTGGTAATTGTATAACAGCGGTCGTACCTAGGCCTTGTTCAGATTGAAGAACGAACGTGCCACGATGTTTTTTTATAATTTGATAAACAATGGCTAGTCCAAGACCAGAGCCGCCATCTTTTCTTGTGCGGGCTTTATTCACTCGATAAAAACGCTCAGAAACATGAGGGAGATCTCCTTTTGGAATTCCGCTGCCTTCATCTGTGATTCTCAATTCAGCAGTTTGTTGGTGAACGAATAATTCAATCGAAATCGATTTTCCTGATGGCGTGTAATGGATGGCATTGTCCAATAAATTACGAACGACTTGCTCAAGTCGATCGCTATCACCATAAATAATACAATCTTCTTCGAGTTCTCGGTTGAACGAGATTCCCTTTTGACTAGTAATGAATGTCATTTGATCAAGAACATCATGAATAAGCTGCGCAAAGACGATTGGTTCCATCGTTAGTGGGTAAGATTCCCCCTCTAACTGTGCGAGATCAAGAAGGTCATGGACGAGCCGGCTTAATCGTGTGGATTCGTCTTGAATAATCTGCATGCCTTTCTTTTGATCAATAATGCCTTCTTCAATTCCTTCAGCATAGCCTTTCATATAACTTAAAGGCGTTCTCAGTTCGTGGGAGACATTGGCAAGGAACTCTCTGCGATGTTGTTCAACTTTTTCTAAGGTAGAGGACAGTTTATTAAAGGAACGGCTCAGCTGATTTAACTCATCCCCTTTTTTGGTCACAGCCATGCGTTTTGAAAAATCACCAGATTCCATTTCCATTGCAATTTCTTTCATTTGATTGATCGTCCTTACGACTTTATTAGAACTTTTATATCCAATAAAGAAAATCAAAAGCAGGATAATTAAAATAGAGATGCCAAGCGTTAATCGAATTTGAACAAACGGTTCATACACATCAGATAAAGGCATAGAGAGGAAAATGGTTCCTGATAAATCATTTTTGTTTGAGAACACAGGGATGGCAATCCCGAGAATATCTTGATGAAACTGGGGGTGTTCTCTAATTAACACAACTGTTTTCCCCTGAAGAAGCTTTTGGCGTTCTTTAAACGTAATGAGGTTATCGTTTGTATTCGTATCAAAAGGAATACCGCTTGAAAGCTCCATAGGATCATCAGTAAAAATAACACTTGCCTGACTTGAGTCATTTGCCCACTTCATTCTGTCAGTAAAATATGTGTCTTTCCCGTGTTTGTGATAGATTTCTGCCAGTTTCTTTCCTTGTAAACTTAAAGAGTCAATCTGTTTATCTATATATAAGTGCTGGTATAAGTAATAAGTCAGGGCAAGAGCTGAGGCAGCAACGATGCCTATAACTGAAAGGATTAAGAAAAGCACTTTCCTTTTAATAGATAATGGCTTCATTTGTCCTCCTCAAACTTATAGCCGACACCCCAAACGGTTTTAATATAACGTTCCGCTTCCTTTAATTTCAGTCTTAGTGTTTTAATATGTGTATCGACTGTTCTTAAAGAGCCACTAGGTGAGTGTGATTCCCACAATTTTTGATAGAGCTGTTCACGGGAAAAGACTTGGCCTTGATTGAGAAGAAGAAACATAAGTAAATCAAATTCTCTTCTTGTTAAATTGATGGGCTTTTGCTTGAGATAGACTTGTCTGCCGTCTTGATCGATCTCCAAGTCACCAATCATGATTCGACTGCGCTTTAAAGAAAGACCTCTAATTCGTCTTAATGTCGTTTCAATTCTAGCTGCAAGCTCACGTAGACTAAAAGGCTTCATGATGTAGTCGTCTGCTCCAATTTCCAGCCCCTTAATGCGATCCTCTTCATAACTTCTAGCTGTTAAAAATAAAATGGGGATTTGGGAGGTTTGCCTGATGCGCTGGCAGACTTCGAATCCATCCATATCTGGCATCATAATATCCAATACAACAAGGTCAATGGCCTCTTTTTCAAGCTGATGTAAGGCGCCCGTGCCATTATTTGCAGTTATCACGTGAAAGCCTTGTCTCTGCAAAAAGGATCCGATTAACTCAAGCATATCTAATTCATCATCTACTATTAAAATATTCATCTGTTCTTTCATTTCTTTTCCTCCAACATGATAGCATAAGGTCCTGCTGGGATGTTCAGTCGGTTCTTCAACATGAATGTATGTTTGTCGATGACGGATACTGAATTGTCATCTAAGTTACTGACATATATAGATGAGGAATCAGCAGTGATATAATTCGGATTTTGACCGGTCTCAACAGAGGAAAGCAGTTTGTTTTTCTCGGTATTTACTTTATATAGTGTATGGTCTCCATGACATAATACATATAAAGTAGAAGAGTTTTTTTCTGGAAAAAATGCGACTGGCATAACACCTAGTTTGATTTCTCGCTGTTTTTTACCTGTTTTAGGGTCGTAAGCAAAAATGCTCTTATTTAATGTGCCCGGTTTACCGTGTCCTCCAACCCAAATGGAATGCCCATCAAAATGAATGCCAGATGGCCGTTCTAGGACGGAAATCGTTCGTATCTTTTTTTTCTTTTCAATATCAATGACTGAAACAGAATGACTTTTTGCATTTAAAACAAACAACGTTCCTGAAGAAGACAACGCCATAGAAGAGGGTAATGTCCCGGTCTTCACAGTTGCTTTTATTTTCTTGTGCACTGTATCGATAAAATAAACGACATTTTTCTCTGAATCGGTCACAAGTAAAGTGTTGGTCTCCGCATCATACGCAAGTGAAGTCAGACCTTTATTCACATCCATATAGTCCGCTGCTGTTCCTTTTTTTAAATTGATTTCTATAAGAGATTGTCCTTCCTTACTTGATGCAATGATCACATCTTTGTTGATGTGAACAAGATCAGTGAGAGGATGTTTTAAATCAACGGAAGAGACAATTTTATTTTTTTGTAAATCAACGATTGAAAAGGAGGCTTTTTTTAGTTGAGAAATGACAGCAATTGATTGAGAGCTGCCAGGTGGCGTAAATTGCTGGTCTTTTCCGCAGCCTGCTAGGAAAAATAGTAGAGCTGACAAGCATATTAAAAAATATTTCACTCGTTTCATCCTTCTGCTCCTTTGGTGCTCTATTTTCAAAAAGCATAACATAAAAATTGTGAAAAAAAATCGAAGTTATGAATGCTGGAAGATATGAAAAGAAGTTTTTAGGTGGGGAAGTAGAGGTAAATGAAAGCTGAAATTTCATTTTCGTTTATTCATATGACATTTTTTCATGAGTAAAAGCTCGTTTTCACAGTTTGATCATTGTATCCATAATCGGTTACAGTAACAAATAATCATAGCTCCCCCGCCCTAAATAGAGCGAAGGAAGTCATTAAGCAGAGTGTTCAGATGAATGAGAAGTGGGTTTCGTTTTTAGACGATGAGAGAGGAGGAAACCAAGAATACCTGCGCCCATTAATACGATAAATAAAGATTGAAAACCACTTAATATACCAATTAAAGTAGATGAAATGATACTTCCGAAATAACGAAAGGTAGAAAAAATCCCAGATGCAGAGCCGGATAAACTCTGATCAACAGATGTTAAAGAAGCCATCTGCATGCTAGTCATGCCAATACCTGATGAGATCCCCCCAGCGACTAATGTGATGATAAGGAGTGGTAAATTTGGGTAGCTGCTTAGTGTGATAAGCATAACACCGGATAAAGTAAGGCATAGAAATGAAAATCGAATCATTTTTTTGGCACCTTTTATTGGATGGAGCTTTGCTCCGAGTAATCCACTAATAGACATACAGAGTGAAAAGATCGAAAGGAAAATCCCACTTTGTGTATGAGAAAGCGCGAGTTTTTGCTCCATAAACAGCGGCATGATGAGAAGAATCGCGTACATCACAAAATTACTAAGCATGATAGAAAGGTTAGCGTTCGTAAAAGTACTGTTTTTAAATAGTGTCAAATCAATGATGGGATTTGTAACTTTCCGTACGTGTTTGAAAAATAAAGGAATGGAAATGACCGCTAGAACGCCATAGATCATGTATTCGTTTAATACTTGGCTTTTAGTAAACAAAATGAGTGTGGCGATCCCGATTGTTAAGTATAACGAACCGATGATATCTACATTGGCTTGTAAACGTGTATGTTTCATCTTCGGAATCATAAAAACGCCTGTCACAAGTGTGAGAATCAAAAATGGTATATTCACTAGGAAAATGGAATGCCAGTCAAAGCTCTGAATGAGAATAGAGCCGATAAAAGGTCCAAGTGCGGCACCAATTCCCGCTCCAAAACCGAAAAAACCCATAGTTTTAGAAAGCTTTTCATGTGATACTGTTGCACGAATTAAAGCAATGCTGTTCGGCGTTAATATAGCTCCGCCTGCCGCTTGAATTGATCGGAAGCTAATAAGAAAAGCAAGATTAGGTGCGAAAGCACATCCAATGGAGCCAATCAAAAAGAGTATCACACCAGCTAAATACATGCTGCGGTGGCCGTATATATCTCCCAGCTTACCCGCAATAGGTTGAGTGACTGCCATGACAATTAGATAAATCGTGACCACCCAAGTAATGTTTGATATGGATTGTTCGTAATAAGTTGATATAGATGATAGAGCGACTGCGATCATGGTTGAATTGACTGGAACTAAAATAGCTCCAAGCAGCAAAGAATAAATGATCAAGTTCTCTTTTTTAAGATTCAATGTGTTTACCACCTTTGTAAAAAAGAAGAATTTCACCCAATTAAGTGGGGGAAATTCCTCTCATGAAAATGTGTGTGCATGTCTCAATAAAGTCTTCTTTTTTTGTTAAAACAAGCTGAATGTCTTGCTCTAGCTGTTGAATGAAAAAGCCAAAATACGTGCTAATAAATATATCTGCATAGATGTCTTCTTTTCCTTCTAATACACGATGCTGAGCACTCATTTTTTTGAAATAATGAATCAGCATGTCTCTCAATTCTTGAGGATAAATTTTTTCATGGTCTGTTAAATCTTTAAACATAGCGGGTTCTCTCATGCTGATATAGATAAATTCTTTTTTTGAAGTCAAATCTTCAAGGAAATAGCTACCGAGAAATTTTAAATCGGTGTATAAATCGTCTTTAAATTCTGCTTCAAGGGTTTTGGTCGGTGTTGATTTCATTTTCATAATGGCAGCAATCACGCCGCGTTTGTTTTTAAAGTTACGAAAAATTGTCGCTTCACTTACATTCGCTTTTGTCGCAATTTCTTTTGTCGTTGTTTTTTGATAGCCCTTTTCAGACAATAATTCCATTGTTGCGCGAATGATCCGTTGATTTGTTGATTTTAACAAGCATACTCACCTCAGGTTATGAATGTGTTTGCAACAAAGTAAGTATACCGATAAAATCTGTGACCGCCAATATGATTCAAACAGTGACGACTATGCCCGTGAATGCTGATTTAATAACTGGATACGCCCATTGGCTCCATCTACTGTCACGAGGTCACCGGATTTTAGTTTTTCAGTTGCGATCCGTGTACCTAGGACAGCCGGTATCATATATTCTCTAGCGATAATAGCGGAATGGGACAAAATGCCGCCAGAATCGGTGATGACTGCTTTTGCGTCTCTAAATAAGCTGGTCCATAAAGGTGTCGTTGTTTTACAAACTAAAATGTCATCTTTTTCAAATTGTGAAAATTCATCAGCAGATGTAATGACTCTGACTCTTCCAGAAGTAATGCCGCTAGATGCACCAATTCCATAGATTGCATCGTCTGTGTTGTTTTCATTTTCCCTTAGCGAACCGAGCATTCTTTCTACTTGCTGTAATTCAGCTTCAGAAGGCGTTCCTGTATAAGCTGGTGGTTGGATGGATTCATTTTCCTTCATTTCAATTTTTCTTTGCTGAATGATCGAATCGTATGTGGTCGAAGTTGTGAGCGCATTGAGTACTTCATCATCGTAAAGATACCAAAGGTCTTCTTGATGAGGGATCGCTCCTTTTTGAACAAGAAGTTCACCAATTTTTAAGAGATAGAGTCTCGCTTTTGCATCTAACATGGCATCAATGTAAAAGTGATGATCATCTCGAATATTGGCTGCATGGAGTGCAAAATGATAAAGTTCCTCAAATTTTGTTTTAAACGCTTTATCTGTCACTTGACTGATAAACTGTTCATACGTTTCTTGCCTTTTGATCACGGCTTGTGCAAATTCTTCATCAAAATCAGATTGGTTCCGAATGTTGTTTCTAATGATGTCCAAGACAAATTCAGGATTTTCCACCCATGTTTCCTCTGTGAAATCATGGCTTTTAACAGACCGCCAACCATAGACTTGGAGAAAAGCTTCTACGTCGGAAATGAAGTTTTTTCCTTTATCTGTGTGATTGAGGGCAAATAATAGTTCAGCATTCGTTGAATGATCTTTAAATGCCTGAAGAAGCTCGGAATCTTGAAGAACGTCTTTTGCCAAGTGAGATAGTTTTTGATCTGTTTCAAGAGACTTGTTCATCACACCTATCATCATTTCATGCAGCAGAACGACTTGTGTTTGATCCCCAGTATATGTGACAAGCATGTCTTCAATGATCGCTGATAGAATGACTTGAGGTATGACAATATCAAAATGGTCGTCATACGCTCTTAGATAAATCTCCTTTAATTCTTGAAAGCCATTAATGGCTTCCTCAATTGTTAGCGGTTGAGTGATTTGCCGATCAAGTTTTTCGTATAATGGGAACAAGTCTTGCTCTAAAATGTGATACATTCTTTCGCTTAAACGAGGAAACAGTTCGAATAGACTCTCGTCAAAAACTGGTTCAGCTGACGCTTCTGGCATAGACGGTGAAGAATACAAATGGCCTCTATAAAGCTTGATATCTTTAATATTAAGGTCTGGTACTTGATACTTCTCTCCGTTTTTCTTCATCCCGTTTTTTAAAGCAGGTATGATCAAACTTGAAAAAAGAGGACTTGTGGGTCCAGGCATATGATCGTCCATTGAGATCCAGAAGTCTTGCAGCTCTTCAGGTTTCATTTGAAAGGCTGCACCTGAGGAGCCATTTGCTGTATTGGTAAAAGCAGCAGTAATCGGTCTTGCTTGAAGTAAATAAAAAGTACCATTTGACATGCCGAATTCGATATCTACTCCATGTCCATAAAGTTCTTCTACTTGTTTTGTCATTTTCGTGATTTGGATCAATTGATCATCTCGAAGACAAAATTGGCCAGCCATCTCCTCACCTACGGGTTGTTCAATGACGCCCTCTTGACAGGGGACAATTTGCACTTCTTTTGTTCCTAGTGATTTTTCAATAGAGTACGTTTCTTTGTTTACAATAAATGTATCTGGCGTCACAAGGCCGGAGACGATGGCTTCTCCTAGTCCATAGCTTGCAGTCATCATGACTTCGTTTGTTTTTCCTGATACAGGATTCTCACTAAAGATGACACCAGAGATGTCAGAATGGATCAATCCTTGTACAACAACAGCCATGAGCGGCATCTCTTCCTCGTTCTCAATCATCTCTTCCTTATATTCTGTGACTCTTGCTGCGAAGTAAGACGACCAACATTCTTTGACGGCTTGCAAGAATTCTTCATTTTTTTTGATATTTAAATAGGTCTCGTATTGACCTGCAAAGGAGGCGCCTTCGAGATCTTCCGCAACAGAAGAGGATCGCACTGCAACGGATGGATATGTTTTCAACAATGATTGAAAGGATGAAAGTAATTCTGTCTCCATTTGTGAAGGAAACGAAGCTTCTGTGATTTTTCGGGCAAGGTTTTGATCAGTTGGATGGAAATTGTGATATGAAAGAAAGCTTGCAAAGCTGTTCGTTTTAATAATAAATCCATCTGGAACTGGCAGTCCGTGATTGTTTAATTTAATTAAATTCACGCCTTTTGCCCCTGCGAGTGATGCGGATTCTTCAGCCGCATGAAATAATACTGAATACATGGGAATGCCCCCTTATCCAAATAGCCAATGGTTTCATTTGTCTCTTTTTGTTTTTTTTAAATGATAGTGCGCACTATCATTTTCATCATAGAATTTATTGGATGTAACTGTCAAAGACGTAAAGACCTATCTTTAGAAAGGGGACGTTTTCACTAATTTTCCTCCTCATCTATATCAAAAGTCTTCACCCGAGAAGAAAAAAAGCTAAAATCGAAAACTGTGAATTGTTCATTATGCCAATCTTTACTATAATCAAGGGAGTAGACCATGTAGAGGGAGGGTTTTTGTGATTACAAAAGCCATATTTGCACTTGTTTTTCCTTTCTTGCTCGTTATTTTATTTTCAAAGGTTACTTATAATCATTACGTTGGCATTGCATTAACAGCAGCGCTTTTATTTGCTTCGTATATGAAAGGCTATACAGAAACCTACTTTATCGTAGGATTAGATATTATTTCTTTAGTGGCCGGGGCATTGTTTATGGCCAAGAAAGAAGTCGAAAAAAGAGAGAAGGCTGAAAAACATCATTGATGTGATCCCTCTTGATGAAAAGAAAATGTTTTTGATACAGGAGCTGTGCTTACGATTTCTAGTGAGTGCAGCTTTCTTTTTTGTGGTTTTTCTGCTGATCGAATATCTCGCTCCAAAATGTTCCATACTGAAAGGAAGGTTTCTTTAGAGGGTTATGAGCCACGGCAGAGAGGGTATGGTTGTATTGGAAATAAAAATCAAGTCAGACACGAACTTTAGTTCGTATTTTTGTGTTCTTTTATGATAATATATTCATTAGATAGATTTCGTAACGAAACGGAGGCTTTGATGTGAGTGACCGCTTTGAATTAGTTTCTAACTATCAGCCCCAAGGGGATCAGCCAAAAGCCATTGAAAAGCTTGTGGAGGGCATCCATCAGGGGAAACAGCATCAAACGCTGTTAGGTGCTACAGGTACGGGAAAGACCTTTACTGTATCCAACCTGATCAAAGAAGTGAACAAACCAACACTTGTCATTGCGCATAACAAGACACTTGCCGGACAATTATACAGCGAGTTTAAGGAATTCTTTCCAAATAATGCTGTTGAATATTTTGTGAGTTATTATGATTATTACCAGCCTGAGGCGTATGTTCCTCAAACTGATACATTTATTGAAAAGGATGCCAGCATTAATGATGAGATCGATAAGCTAAGGCACTCCGCCACATCCTCATTATTTGAGCGGAGAGATGTCATCATCATTGCCAGTGTGTCCTGTATTTATGGCTTAGGTTCTCCTGAAGAATACAGAGAGCTTGTGCTGTCTTTACGAACTGAAATGGAAATTGAACGCAATCAGCTGCTGCGTAAGCTTGTGGATATTCAGTATTCTCGTAATGATATAGATTTTCAGCGCGGAACCTTCAGAGTTCGAGGAGACGTCGTTGAAATTTTTCCTGCTTCACGAGATGAGCATTGTATCAGAGTGGAGTTTTTCGGTGATGAAATTGAACGTATTCGTGAAGTAGATGCTCTCACTGGAGAAATTCTCGGTGATCGTGACCACGTTGCTATTTTCCCAGCATCTCACTTCGTCACAAGAGAAGAAAAGATGGAAAAAGCGATTATTAATATTGAAAAAGAGCTTGAGGAACAGTTGGAAAAGCTTCGTGAAAACGGAAAATTGCTTGAAGCACAGCGTCTTGAGCAGCGGACAAGGTATGACCTAGAGATGATGAGAGAGATGGGCTTTTGTTCAGGGATTGAGAACTACTCAAGACATCTCACCTTACGTCCGCCTGGTTCTACACCTTACACATTGCTTGATTATTTTCCGGATGATTTTATGATTGTTGTCGATGAGTCACACGTGACCATCCCGCAAATTCGCGCCATGTACAATGGGGACCAGGCAAGAAAACAAGTGCTTGTTGATCACGGATTCCGTCTGCCGTCAGCACTTGATAATAGACCACTCACATTTGATGAGTTTGAAAAGCACATTAACCATATTGTGCATGTATCCGCAACACCGGGCCCATACGAGCTTGATAAAACGCCAGAGGTCGTGGAACAAATTATTCGTCCAACCGGTTTGCTTGATCCAATCATTGAAGTCCGTCCGATTGAAGGACAAATCGATGACTTAATTGGGGAAATTCATGCAAGGGTTGAGAAAAATGAGCGTGTGCTTGTGACGACTTTAACGAAGAAAATGTCTGAGGATCTGACAGATTATCTGAAAGAAATCGGAATCAAGGTCAATTATCTGCACTCAGAAATTAAGACACTAGAACGGATTGAGATTATTCGTGATTTACGTCTCGGAAAATATGATGTGCTTGTAGGGATCAACCTTCTTCGAGAAGGCTTGGATATTCCAGAGGTGTCGCTCGTGGCGATTTTAGATGCGGATAAAGAAGGCTTTTTACGTTCAGAAAGATCCCTCATCCAGACGATTGGCCGTGCTGCAAGAAATGCAGAAGGCCGAGTGATTATGTATGCAGACAATATGACGAAATCAATGGACATTGCCATACAAGAAACAAAGCGGAGACGTGAGCAGCAAGAAGCGTATAATGAGAAATTTGGTATCACTCCGCAAACGATCCATAAGAAGATTCGAGATGTGATCAAGGCAACAAAAGTACATGAGGATTCAGAAGAATACGAAACAAAAGCAGCACCAAAGTTGTCAAAAATGAGCAAAAAAGAACGAGAAAAAGTGATCGAAAACGTCGAGAAGGAAATGAAAGATGCAGCAAAAGCGCTTGATTTTGAAAAAGCAGCAGAATTAAGAGATCTATTGCTAGAGCTAAAAGCGGAAGGATGAATGCCTGATGGCTATGGAACGAATAGAGGTGAAAGGGGCAAGAGCCCACAACCTTAAAAATATTGATGTCAATATCCCGCGCGATCAGCTAGTGGTCATTACGGGTTTATCTGGTTCGGGAAAATCGTCGCTTGCCTTCGATACCATTTATGCAGAAGGTCAGCGCAGGTATGTTGAATCACTGTCAGCCTATGCACGTCAATTTCTTGGTCAAATGGACAAACCAGATGTAGATGCGATTGAAGGGCTTTCTCCAGCGATTAGTATTGATCAGAAAACGACAAGCAGGAACCCTCGATCAACGGTTGGGACTGTTACAGAAATTTATGATTACTTGCGTCTATTATATGCTCGAGTCGGAAAACCGATTTGTCCTATTCATGGGATCGAAATTACATCACAGACGATTGAGCAAATGACAGACCGTATTTTAGAGTATCCAGAACGAACGAAACTACAAGTGCTTGCTCCGATCGTATCTGGACGCAAGGGAACACACGTGAAAGTACTTGATCAAATTCGGAAGCAAGGCTACGTTCGAGTCAGAGTTGATGGCGAGATGGAGGACCTGTCAGAAGAGATTGAGCTTGAAAAGAATAAAAAGCATTCAATTGAAGTGGTGATTGATCGAATTGTCGTGAAAGAAGGCGTGGCGGCACGGTTGTCTGATTCTCTTGAAACGGCACTCCGACTTGGTGAAGGCCGCGTGATGATTGATGTGATTGGACAAGAGGAGCTGTTATTTAGTGAGCATCATGCTTGTCCGCACTGCGGATTCTCTATTGGGGAACTTGAGCCAAGAATGTTCTCGTTTAATAGCCCTTTCGGTGCCTGCCCAAGCTGTGATGGGCTTGGTTCTAAACTAGAAGTAGATCCAGAGCTTGTGATTCCGAATAAGGATTTGACTTTACGGCAGCATGCCATTGCCCCATGGGAGCCTCAAAGCTCACAATATTACCCGCAGCTTCTTGAGGCCGTATGTACACACTATGGAATTGACATGGATATTCCAGTAAAAGATATCCCGACGCATTTATTTGATAAAATTTTATATGGCAGCGGCTCTGAGCTGATTTATTTTAAATATGAAAATGATTTTGGCCAGGTCCGTGAAAATGAAATCGAGTTTGAAGGTGTGCTTCGTAACATTGAACGGCGTTACAAGGAAACGAGCTCCGATTATATTCGGGAGCAAATGGAAAAATATATGGCCAATCAGCCATGCCCGACCTGTAAAGGATATCGCCTGAAAAAAGAAACGCTTGCGGTTCTCATCAATGGCAAACATATCGGAGAAATGACCGATTTGTCTGTATCTGATGCCCTTGATTTCTATAAGAAAATTGAGTTGTCTGAGAAAGATTTGCAGATTGCCCAGCTCATTTTACGTGAAATCAAAGAGCGCTTATCCTTCTTAAATAATGTCGGATTAGATTATCTGACATTAAGCCGGTCTGCTGGCACATTATCAGGCGGGGAGGCGCAGCGGATTCGTTTGGCGACACAAATCGGATCAAGACTGACAGGCGTTCTTTATATTTTAGATGAACCATCGATTGGTCTGCATCAACGGGATAATGACCGGTTGATTGGGACATTGAAAAACATGCGTGATATCGGAAACACACTGATTGTCGTAGAACATGATGAAGATACGATGCTTGCCGCTGATTATCTCATTGATATTGGACCAGGAGCAGGGGTTCATGGAGGAGAAGTGATTTCAGCTGGAACGCCAGAAGAAGTCATGAAGGACCCAAAATCGTTGACTGGACAATATTTATCTGGTGAGAAATTCATCCCGCTTCCGATTGAGAGACGAAAGCCTGACGGGCGCTTCATTGAAATTAAAGGGGCAAAAGAAAACAATCTTAAAAACGTGAATGCGAAGTTTCCTTTAGGTGTCTTTACCGCTGTGACGGGTGTATCAGGATCAGGGAAAAGTACACTTGTGAATGAAATTTTATTGAAATCCCTTGCCCAAAAACTGCACAGAGCAAAAGCGAAGCCAGGACAGCACAAAGAAATCAAAGGAATGGATCACTTAGACAAAGTCATTGATATTGATCAATCTCCAATTGGCCGTACACCAAGATCCAATCCTGCTACGTATACAGGTGTATTTGATGACGTGCGGGATGTTTTTGCGCAAACCAATGAAGCGAAGGTACGAGGCTATAAAAAAGGGCGATTCAGCTTTAACGTGAAAGGTGGACGCTGCGAAGCGTGTCGTGGAGATGGCATTATTAAAATTGAAATGCACTTTTTACCTGATGTATATGTGCCTTGTGAAGTGTGTCACGGGAAACGTTATAACCGCGAGACGCTAGAGGTCACGTATAAAGGGAAAAATATTTCCGATGTGCTTGAAATGACGGTAGAGGACGCACTTCAATTTTTCGAGAATATCCCGAAAATTAAGCGGAAGCTGCAAACGATCTTTGATGTTGGATTAGGATACATTACACTTGGGCAGCCTGCCACGACATTGTCTGGTGGAGAGGCGCAGCGTGTGAAATTGGCATCTGAGCTTCACCGCCGTTCAAACGGAAGATCCTTGTATATTTTAGACGAACCGACAACCGGTCTTCATGTGGATGATATTGCTAGGTTGTTAAAAGTGCTCCAACGCTTGGTCGAAAACGGGGATACGGTATTGGTCATTGAGCACAACCTTGATATTATTAAGGCAGCCGATTACCTTGTTGATCTAGGACCAGAAGGCGGTGCTGGTGGAGGAACGATTATTGCTTCAGGAACACCTGAACACATTGCTAAAGAAGAAGCTTCTTACACCGGTCGATACTTAAAACCGATTTTAGAGCGTGATCGTGAGCGAATGAAACAGTTAGTCAAAGAAACAGAAAGTGTGACATCCTCATAAAGAAAAACCCCTCGGAAAGAGGGGTTTTCCTTTTATTGCACATCTTCCTTTGGCATTAAGTTACTGAGGTGCGTTAAATCCTTTAAAATATGAGTGCTGCTACTATCGAGCAGTACTTTTAAATAACGGATATCACCATACTTCGGATGAGACGGATGAATGGCCTCTAGCTCCTTGATCATATCGCTGTTCATGCTTTTCTGTTTCTGTATAAGGTCTAAAAGCGTTTGTGCCGTGTGGTTAGCATTATGATGATCTGTCAAAATAATTACCCCCTATAATGATAATCACCATCTTTTCAACATATTTTAAAGGGTAATCCATGAAGAATCTACACTTAGGTGCAAAAAGAAATAATTTGTGTCTAAGGTCATATGTAAATCGAATGAGTTTGAAACTTTTTATACGCCATAAACGTATGAGTTAGAAAGGAATTTTCATCATGAAGGAGCGAATATATATGAACAGAGATCAGTCGATCATTGCATCTATTTGTTATTTTAGTGTATTTTTCATGCCGTTTATTGTACCGATCGTGGCATATTTTGTAGTGGATCAAAAGGAAACGAAACGGCATTCGCTGCGTGCATTGTGGTCACATGTTTTGCCAGTCGCAGCGTGTGTGCTGCTGGTTTTTGGATCTATCCCCTTTTTATTGACGACACAGGCAAGCGACTCACTCATCCCAGTGTTCACCGTTCTCATCCTGTCCTTTTTAGTCGCCATTGGCTTTTTGATCTCTGTCATTTGGAATATCATTCAAGGTATTAAAGTGCTTCAATCCATCAAATCGTAGGAGGGCTTTGTATGAATGAAAAAGAACGCATTTTAAAATTAGTAGAAGACGGGACATTATCTGCAAAAGAAGCAATTACGCTACTTGAAAAATTAGAAGAAAATCAGTCCATTTCACTAGAAAAATCAACGGCTGATCATACCTTTCATGAAGAAAAAGCTGGCACAGAGAATAAAGGAACTGGTACTGAAAACCTCGGTGCAAAGCTGTTTGGATGGTTAGATTCGGCGGTGAAAAAGGTCAAAGATGTAGATCTTGATTTGAACTTTGGACAGTCCGTCGACGTTGAACACATTTTTCAATTCAAAGACGCGGCACTGTCTCATTTAGATATTCAATTGGCAAACGGCAGTCTCAATTTGATGCCTTGGGATGATGGGGATGTTCGGGCAGAGTGTCATGCGAAAATTTACCGTGCAGAGGATGGAGAGCAGGCAAGACAGCAATTTCTTCAACATCTGGATTGCGGGCTTGAAGGGGACAAATTTTTTATCCGAACTGAAAAGAAGACCATGAAGGTCAATGTCACCCTGTATGTACCACGTATCCAATACGATAAAATCAAAGTCAAACTGTTTAATGGACCGATTCGCGGGGAAAAACTAAAGACAAAAGAACTGGCTGCAAAAACAACAAATGGCGTCGTCTCTTTTGCCTCTTTACAAGCAGAAAAAGTCGGGATTGAAACAGCAAATGGACAAATCAAACTGGCTGATCACGAGTGTGGTATGATTGAAGTAGAAACCATTAATGGGCTCATTGACCTGCGCGGGAAAAGTGAATCAATTGATGCACAGAGCTTCAATGGGAACATTGCTGTTCAGTTGTCAGATGAGAAATGCCGTTCGATCTATGCAAAAACGACAACAGGCAGTGTGGACGTTCAGATTCCGCGTGCTTGTGCAGTGACTGCGGAGCTGAAAAGCAATCTCGGATCGATCTCTCATGAACTGCTTGATGCAAATATGATTAAAGAGAAAAATGAAACACTGCAAAAAGAGAAAATGATCAAAGCCAATCAACAGGCGGAGCACAATATATCCATTTTTGCAGAAACAAAAACAGGCTCAATCCAAGTAAAGCACCAATCAGACAAGGAGTGATTCTACATGAAGAAGCTTTATCGTTCAGCGACAGATAAAAAAATAGCGGGTGTTGTCGGTGGACTTGCTGAATACTTAAGTGTCGATGCATCCCTGCTTCGTATTTTAACGGTGATCATCGGATTTATGACAGCATTTATGCCGATATTCTTGATCTACTTCATCTGGTATTTTGTTGTTCCGGAAGAAGGCACTAACTAAATGCTTAGATGGATCGTTAGTATTTTCGTCAACGCATTACTTTTAATCGTCATTGCTGGATATTTTGATTCAGGCATTCTGCCAGGCCTTGGTAGTGTGTATATTGAAGGTTTTGGCGCTGCGATTGTAGCAAGTATTATTTTGTCCTTGCTCAATATTTTAGTGAAGCCGTTTTTGATCATTTTAACGCTGCCAGTGACAGTACTTTCACTAGGATTGTTCCTCTTTGTCATTAATGCCATCACACTGATGATGACCTCAAGCTTTATGGGAGATAGTTTTAACATTGATGGGTTTGGAACGGCCATTTGGATGGCTGTCATTTTATCCATTTTCCATCTGCTCATACAAAAAGGAATCGTGGAACCGTTAGCGAAAAAAAGCTAACGGTTTTTTTGTGTGAATTTATATCGTTTCCCCGTTCCATCTGTCATAAAAACCGTCTTCAGGAGACACAATATCCGAAGGGAGGCGGTGCACGATGGTGAATGTGAGCAGACAAATCATTCTTTTGCTTTTTTTGAGCATTCTTTTTTGTTTCAGTCAGCCTGCTTCAGCAGGATCTTTGACACAAACACAAGTGAACATACGAAATAAGCCCTTTTCACCTTTTATCTTTGATCAATTTCAAGTAGATGTCCGTCCGGTTCAAGGGAAAAAACGTGATCTTCAATTTCGGGCATCTATTAGTCAGTCAGAGCAAATTTTGTCTGCAAACTTGTACTATAAACAGAGTGATGAGCTAGGATATCGATTGATCCCAATGGAACGATTGCCGGGGATGAAACCAGAATTCACAGCGAAAATCCCGACAGATCAATTGTGGAATCCAACAGTTCATTACTATACAGAATTCTTGACGCAGAAGTCTGTCATCAAAACAACCGAACAAGCAGTTCACTTAAACGGATTTGAAGAGGATCTCTCACAAATTCCTGAGCTATTGATGACAGAAATCGTCGTGAATTCAAAAAACCGCAAAGGCAAGGATGCTTTTGAATTCATCGAGGTGTATAACACAACACATGCACCCATTTCACTTCGACATTACCAGCTTCGCTATCGCAATCCAGCGCAAGGCGTGGAGATGGATGATATATATTCATTTCACACAAGTCCTATCACCATTTCTCCTGGAAAACCGTACGTATTTTGGCTTAGAAAAAAAGGGCAGGAGCATTTAACGGTAGCGGACTTTAATGCGATGTACAAAAGTCATTTAAAAGAGGGCGAGCATCTATCGGTCATTGAGAGTAAAGGATTGTCCAATTCTAAATCCCGTCTTGTTTCTATCACAACAAATATAGGAGAAGAGGTATCGTCGGCATCCTATCGTTTAAAGCCTTCATTGTTTAGCGAGCACAGATCGTTACTGTTCAAGTATCCAATGGATGGTACGACACAAATGAAGCTGATCTCGAAAGTGGAGGAAGAGCCAACACCCGGAAAAGTGTTAAAAGCACAAATTCCAACTGAAAAAAAAGAAATATCACAAGATGTTCATAAACCTGTGATCGAAGATATGACAGACAATCAACCGATAAAACCAACTGAAGGCATTGAAATGAGAGCAGATGTGCAGGATGATCAGTCCGTCAAAACGGTCAAATTGCGATATCGAACCAATCGTCATGAAGATTTTAAAGAGGTGCTGCTTCAAAAGGATCATAATGATCGGCTGTTTCACCATATTATTTATTCACCTGAGCTCATCGGTAAAGAACGATTGGAATATCAGATTGAAGCGTCAGACGGCGAAAATCAAGCAATGACAATGAAAAAAACAATTGATGTGGAACAAGTAAGCAAAGCTCACGGCCTTCGATTGAATGTAGAAGAAGGAGATACGGTTTCTGGCGTATTTCACTTAAAAGCAACAGCAGATCAGAAAAAAAGCATACAATTAATGATAGATGGAAAACCGATTCGACAAGTATTCCCTGCACTTGAAGCAGATCCATATCTTGCATTTGATGTCAAAGGGACAAATTTATATTTTAAGAATGGTGTATCTATAGGTAAGCACTTACTTTCCATTTTTGATGATTCGACAAAAGTGTATCGCACCTATACAATACCAATACCAGAAAAACACTTAGAAAAGGCAGGTCCACAAACGATATCATTCCATGCTGGGACGAAGTCATCGCCGTTTGACCGATTTCCTGGAGAGAATCACGATGATTTTGAATTGAAAAATGTCCAGATGATTTTATCGAATGGAACTCAAATTCTGCCTCTAAATGCGAGCCGGCATGAGGAATGGAAGATGGGCGACGGTGGCAGCGCTAAGAAGGTAAGAGCATTTCAGTTTCAAATCCCGAAGCAAGCATATGCTTCAAGCTATATTCAGTGGGATACAAGAAGGCTGAAAGAAGGAGTACATGTTGTTCAGGCTAAAACCGCAGACGAATCTCAATCTGTACGTGTGAAAGTCGATAACACGGGTCCGAAAATCAAGAGTAATATACAGGCAAATGACCAATATAAAGGCGTCTTTACGTTAAAGGCAAAGGTGACGGATCGTTGGAGTGACATAGTGGAGATGAAGGCATATTTAGATGGAAAACCGATCTCTTTGCCTTATCAGACGTCCTCTAGCGAATTAGAACCTGGGGAGCACACATTGAAGATAAAAGCAAAAGATGCCGCTGGAAACAAATCAACTTTGAAAAAGGTTTTTAAGACGGTACATGAACACCCTGAAACGCCAGAGAGAGTGTCAGATAGGACAAAAAAGGAATCATCTAAGCAAACAGTGCTAACCAATGATCCTACTAATGATCAGTTAGATTACTCCTTTTACCGTGCCTATCAATATACATCGCTGCATCCGTCCATGAAGATTTTCAAATATGCAGCGGAAACAGAGCCGCCAAAACATTTAAATGAAACAGGGGAAATGATTTTTTCTGATCGAGAAAGAAATCGCATTGCATTTGCTGATGGTAAATCGGTGGAAACGAAAGATCTACAGCATTTTCCTTATCATCGCTTTCAAATCAAGGTTCATCACGATGTACGTGAAAAGGATGTTGTCGAGGCTGTATGGAAAGGAAGCTCATTATCAGGGAGAAAGGTAACGATGTACGCTTGGAATCATCAGCAAGAAAAGTGGGATAAAATCACTCATCACTTTGCCAAGGATGAAAAGGAATTTTACCTGAAAGGGCTGCTGTCAGTCAGACAGTATATGAAAAATCAAACGTTTGATTTGCTTGTACAAGATGAGATCAGTAAGACGTTAAAGCCTTATAAGATGGTGTGGATGTCTGATACTCAATATTATGCCAGAAGTTATCCTCATATCTTCAAAAAAATGGTCGAGTGGATCAGAGATCAAAGGGACCCATTAAATATTCAATATGTGTTCCATACAGGTGATATTGTGGATGATTCAAAGGATAAGCAATGGAATCGTGCCGATACATTTATGCGTGTGTTAGATCAGCATCAGATTCCTTACGGTGTATTAGCTGGTAATCATGATGTCAGACACAAAGACGGCCATTATAGGGAATATGGGAGATACTTTGGAGCGAAACGCTTTGAAGACAAGCCATATTACGGTGAATCTTATCAAAACAATCGAGGTCATTATGATCTTATCTCTGCTGGTGGCAATGATTATATGATGGTGTATATGGGCTGGGGGATCAAGCAAAATGAGATTGACTGGTTAAATCGAGTCATTTCTGAACATCCAGATCGCATTGTCATTTTAAATTTCCATGAGTATTTGTTAGTGAGCGGCAATCGAAGCCCAATTGGAGATTTGATCTTCCATCAAGTGGTAAAGCGTCACCCGAATATTGTCGCAGTATTTAGTGGCCACTACCACGGAGCCAGTCGAAAAGTAGATGAGATTGACGATGATCATGATGGAAAAGTGGACAGAAAAGTATATCAAATCCTTGCAGATTACCAGTCAGGTCCTGAAGGCGGTCAAGGTTTTATGCGGCTGATCACTGCGGATCAAGAAAAAAATAAGCTTCATTTCACCACATACTCACCTTACTTGAATCAAGAACATTTTTATGATCCAAAAACGTATGGAGATCAAGATGAATTTTCAATTGATGTCGATTTAACACCAAAAATGAAATCCGTTAAAACCAATTATTTTGAATTGAATGTCTACACAAACGTTCTTCTTGGAGAAGTCAAAGGTGTGAAAAGTGGTAAAAAAGCAACCTTTGAATGGAAAGGGTTAAAGCCAAATCAAGAATATTATTGGTACACTGTCGCAAAAGACCGTTTCGAAGGGAAAGCGATTTCGCCTATATGGAAAATTCATACAAAAAATGATGATCAATCAACATTTCTTAGGAAATAAAAAACTGTGCTTTCAGGAGCACAGTTTTATCTTTCCATTGTGTGAGTGAGCTTGTATCGATCCCCTCTATAAACGGACATGACATACTCGAATGGAAGGTCATTTTGAAAATAAGTTGTTCTTGCAATGGAGAGAACAGGGTCCCCTAATGAAATAGACAGCACGTTAGCTTCTTCCTTTGAAGCAACATTGGCTTCAAGCTCCTGCTTGGCATGGGCAATGGTTAGACCTGTGTTCGCTTCTATATATTCATATAAAGATCCAATTAAATGGTCCTTTGTGAGCTCGCCAGCAAATTTTTCAGGAATATAACTCGTTTCAATAGCCATTGGTTCATCGTTTGCAAGGCGGATTCGTTTTAATTCATAGACATCTTCACTGTTCGACAGCTGTAATGATTGCAGCAAGTGCTCTGGGCATGCGACTTTTTTGAAATCAATCAACTGACTTGAAGCTTTGAGCCCACGTTGACGCATATCTTCTGTAAAGCTTGTTAAGCCTTGAAGCGGTTGTTCAAACTTCTTTCGGCTAACAAATGTTCCTTTTCCTTTTTGCCGGTATAAATATCCTTCGTTCACAAGGTTCGATAAGGCTTGTCTGACAGTCATTCGGCTAATACCAAAGCGTTCGGCATATTCTCTTTCAGAAGGAATGAGTGTATCAGGTGCTAACGTTCCATCCTCAATCTGCTTTTTCAAGTTCTCCATAATCTGATGGTACATGGGGATAGGTGATTGCTTATCAATAAACATGTGAAAATCCTCTCGTGTTTAGCGTAGTGAACCAGCTTCTCGATCAATAAAAATCGTCACATCTTCATGAAGTTTCAGAGCAGATGCAGGGAAGTCTGGGTGAATCTCTGTTCGTTCTAAATATTGTATCACGTCCGCTTTTGATTTTCCTGATGCGAGAAGGAGAATTTTTTTACTTGAAAGAATGCTTGCAATTCCCATTGTAATGGCATGTGTAGGTACCTCATCTATAGAAGAAAAGTACCTTGCATTGGCTTGGCGAGTGTGTTCATCTAATTGGACGACATGCGTCTTTGAGTCAAAGGGAGTACCAGGTTCATTAAACCCGATATGTCCATTTTGTCCGATACCAAGTAGCTGAAGGTCAATGCCCCCTAAATCTTCAATGAGCTGATCATACCTTAAGCACTCTTCTTCCAAGTGAGCAGCAGCACCATTGGGGAGGAAATATTGATCTGATGGGAGATCAATATGGTCGAATAAATGACGCTTCATGTAAGTCATATAACTATTTTCATGATTTGGATCAATTCCCACGTACTCATCCAGATTCACTGTTCTTGCTTGTTTGAAAGACAATTGTTCTGTTTGATGCAACTGAATTAACTCTTTATAAGTGTCGATTGGTGTGCCGCCAGTTGCCAAACCGAGAACCGCATCTGTTTTTGATTCAATGGTACGTGCAATGAAAGCAGCTGCTGCTTTTCCTAATTGATCTTTATCTGCAAATTCGATGATGTTCATCAGTGTGTGGCCTCCTTTTTTTCATAAACGATTTGTCCATGGCAGATCGTCATCATGAGTTCGCCAGCTTCATCCCAAATGACCAAGTCTGCCAGTTTTCCAACTTCGATCGAACCGAGCTGATGATCGATCCCGAGCTGAGTGGCTGCATTTGTTGAGGTCATTTGAGCAATTTCTGTCCATCCACATTGTGTGATCTGTCTCATACGTTTGACCCCATCTTTCATTTGTAAAATCGATCCTGCAAGTGTTCCATCTGCCAGCAATGCTTTTTCACCGCTGACTGTCACAGTCTGTCCGCCAAATTCGTAGGTTCCCTCTCCAAGTCCTTTTGCACGCATTGAGTCTGTAATCATGATCAAACGTTCACTACTCTTTGCCAAATACGCAAGCTTTACGGAAAGAGGATGTGAATGAATGCCATCTGTAATCAGCTCAGTCAAAAGCTTTTCGTTTGTAAGCGCAGCCCCTGCAACATTTGGCTCACGATGCTGAAATGAACTCATCGCATTATAAAGATGCGTGACATGACGCGCACCGTGCTTTGCTGCTAGTTCAATCATGTCATGATGAGCATTTGTATGTCCAATAGAAGGAATGATATTTTTTTCTTTTAGTAAGGAAAGAAATGCAAAATCAGTATCTTCCTCAGGTGCAAAAGTGACAATTCGAATCAGCTGATCAGATGCACTCAGCCATTTCTCAAAAAGAGGAAGGTTAGCCTGTGTAATCCATTGAGCTGGCTGCGCACCAGCTTTATCTTTAGAAATAAAAGGACCTTCTAGATGAATGCCTAAACATTGTGCCTGACTTCCAGCCTGCTTTTCATTATAGGGTCTCCACTGTGCGACATTTTTAAGTGCTTGCTCAATCTCTTGATGATTTTGTGTAATGGTTGTTGCTAAAAAGCTTGTCGTTCCTTCTGCGGGTAAGTGATCAGCAAGTGTATTCATGGCTTCTGGTGTCGCATCCATCATATCTGCACCATATCCCCCATGGATGTGAATATCAATCATTCCGGGGAGTAAATAAAAGTTTTCCCGGGAAATATATACTTTTTCATAATTTCCTGTCGGCGGTGATGTTGAAATATAGTCGATCTTGCCATCGCGTAAACCGACAAAACCGTTTTCAATGATTTCTGTCTTTGTCACAATATGAATATTGGAGAGCAATAAAGAACTGCTCATGATTGTGCCCCCTTATTCTCGTCGTTAGATTCAGTTTACCTTTTTTAAGTATAGTTGTCTATACCAGTAAATGTGGTGAAACAGGATCAGGATAAAATACTATTTTGGGTTCATCATTGAAAGTGATAAAATAGAGCTGTATTTCTGAAACGCCTGTGATAAAAGGAGGAAGAAGCGTGCCGAAAGTTCGTACGAAGGACATAATGGAACAATTTCATCTTGAACTGGTAAGTGGGGAAGAAGGGATTAATCGTCCCATTACAATCAGTGATCTTTCCAGACCAGGTATTGAAATGGCTGGATATTTTACATATTACCCAAAAGAAAGAGTTCAACTTTTAGGGAAGACAGAGCTTTCTTTTTTTGAACAGCTCCCAGAACGCGAACGAAAGCAGAGAATGATGTCTCTTTGTACAGATATTACCCCTGCCATTATTTTGTCACGAGATCGTGAAGTACCAAAGGAATTGATCGAAGCTTCAAATGAAAATGGAGTGCCGGTTTTACGCTCAAGCTTAAAAACGACAAGACTTTCGAGTCGATTAACGAACTTTTTAGAAAGCAAGCTTGCACCAACGACTGCGATTCATGGCGTACTCGTAGATGTATATGGTGTAGGTGTACTGTTAATTGGAAAAAGTGGCGTAGGTAAAAGTGAAACGGCTTTAGAATTAGTGAAGAGAGGACACAGGCTGGTTGCAGACGATTGCGTGGAAATCAGGCAAGAGGATCAGGATACGTTAGTTGGAAGCGCACCAGAGCTGATTGAGCACCTTCTAGAAATCCGTGGATTAGGCATTATTAATGTGATGACCTTATTTGGAGCGGGCGCTGTCAGAAGCTATAAGAGAATTACGATTGTTATGAACCTTGAGCTTTGGGAACAAGGCAAACAGTATGACCGTTTAGGACTTGAGGAAGAAAAAATGCGAATCATCGATACAGATGTACCAAAGCTGACCATCCCTGTACGTCCGGGACGAAATTTAGCGGTCATCATCGAGGTAGCTGCTATGAACTTCAGATTGAAACGAATGGGACATAATGCAGCGGAACAATTTACAAGTAAACTTGCCGATGTCATTGAAGACAATGGCCAGGATGAATAGGAGCTGTCTATATGAATGAAGCAATTCAACCAATTGATCCGATTGCTTTTCAGCTCGGACCTATTTCGGTTCATTGGTATGGTGTGATTATTGGGGTCGGAGCTCTGCTTGGACTCTGGCTCGCATTAAGGGAGTGTGAAAAAAGAGGCATCAATAAAGATATGTTTATTGATCTCATCTTATTTGCCATTCCTATCGCCATTATTTGTGCACGAATTTATTATGTATCCTTTGAATGGGATTATTATCAGCAGCACCCAAATGAAATCATCAAGATTTGGAATGGTGGAATTGCCATACATGGCGGACTGATAGGGGCGGTGCTGACAGCGATTGTCTTTACTAAAGTGAGAAAGGTGTCCTTTTGGAAAATCGCCGATGTCGCAGCGCCTAGTATTTTACTAGGGCAAGCCATCGGGCGCTGGGGGAACTTTATTAATCAGGAAGCGCATGGTGAGGCTGTTTCAAGAGCCTTTTTAGAAAATTTGCACCTGCCTGAGTTTATTATTAATCAGATGTACATTGACGGGACCTACTATCACCCTACGTTCTTATATGAATCATTATGGAATATCGCAGGCGTTTTGATATTAATCTTATTACGTAGAACATCATTGCGTCGAGGCGAAATGTTCTTGTCTTATTTAATCTGGTATTCAATCGGCCGTTTCTTCATTGAAGGAATGAGAACAGACAGCTTAATGCTGACTGAGCATCTTCGAATTGCACAGATGATTTCGATTGCCATATTTGCAGTGGCTGTTTTGCTGATTGTGTTTAGAAGAATCAAGGGATATGCATCTATACGGTATAAAGAGAACAACTCATCAAATTAAGCAAGGGGGATAAGAGATGGGGGAGACATGGAAAAACGGCTTGAAAGCAGGGTTATCGACAACTTGGACACTTGGAAAAGTCATTTTTCCGGTTACCATTCTCGTTAGTATCTTGCAGCATACACCTGTGATGGATTGGATGATACAATTCATCCGTCCTTTTATGGGCCTGTTTGGTCTTTCAGGGGAAGCGGCCATTCCGCTTGTTTTAGGAAATATGCTGAACTTGTATGCGGGTATTGCAGCCATCTTGACATTAGAGCTGCCTGTGAAGGAAGTGTTCATTTTAGCGGTCATGCTCTCCTTTTGTCACAACTTGATCATCGAATCAACAGTGGCGGCGAAGGTTGGGCTACGGGTGTCTGTCATTTTGCTGGTGAGAATCAGTCTTGCCGTCGTGTCAGCAATTGTCATTCACCTCGTTTGGCAGGGAGGCGAGGAGCCGGCGCAATATGGTTTGCTGACAGCTGCTCAGTCGGCTGATGTGCCTTCTAGCTGGTATATGATCATACTTCTTGCTTTACAGAAAGCTGTTCTTGGTGTGCTGCAGCTGGCTTGTATTGTCATTCCTCTCATGATCATCATTCAATTTATGAGAGACTTAGGGTGGCTCCATACGCTGTCTAAGTGGCTGTCTCCTTTTACGAGAATGCTTGGAATGAAAGAAAATACGTCTATGACGATGGTGGCTGGTTTAACCATTGGTCTTGCCTACGGGGCAGGCGTCATGATGAAGGCAGTGGAAGAGGACGGTGTCAGCAAAAAGGATTTAACGCTTGCTTTCATTTTCCTTGTGGCGTGTCATGCGGTGGTCGAAGATACACTCATTTTCATTCCTTTAGGTATTCCAGTCTGGCCGCTTCTTCTTATTCGCCTTATTTCTGCTATTTTATTGACAGCTGCCATCAGCTATATCTGGCGGAGGCGCGAACATACAGCTGTTAGAAAGGAAGCCATATGAACCAATCAACTATTAACACAGTGCTATTTGATTTAGATGGCACATTAATCAATACAAATGAATTAATTATTGCTTCATTTCAGCATACGCTTGATCATTATTACCCTGGTCAATACAGCCGTGAGGATATCCTTCATTTCATTGGTCCATCATTATTTGATACATTCTCTGCAATGGATCCGAATCTGACAGATGATATGATCCAAATGTATCGAACGTTTAATCATGAACAGCATGATCTGCTTGTGACGGAGTATGAGACGGTGTTAGACTCGTTGAAAATTCTTCAGGATCAGGGATTTAAGCTTGGTATTGTGACAACAAAAATACGTGATACGGTTTTAATGGGATTAAAGCTGACTGGATTGGAGCCATTTTTTGAGGTCATTGTCACACTTGATGATGTACAAAATGAAAAGCCACATCCAGAACCAGTTCAGCTGGCATTATCCAAGCTCGGCAGTGATCCGCATGAGGCGATCATGGTTGGCGATAACTATCACGACATTTTATCTGGTCAAGCGGCAGGGACGAAAACAGCAGGTGTTGCTTGGTCTATTAAGGGAGAAGAAGCCCTGTTAAAGCATCGCCCTGATTATATGCTGCAGAAAATGAGTGATCTCTTGGCGATTGTTGGAGCTGATTAAGTTGAGAAAAACAGATCGTTATCCTGTCAAAGGGGTCAATTCGCTTAGACAAGTCTATCGGACGGTCCCCTTTCTCAAGGTTGTGAAAAACTTTATCTTTATTCAAATGGCAAGGTATACGCCTTTTATGGGAATGAAAAATTGGATTTATCGCACCTTCCTTCGAATGAAAGTCGGAGAGGATACGGCGTTTGCTTTAATGGTGATGGTCGATCTCATGTTTCCTGAGAAAATCACTGTCGGTCGAAATAGTGTGATTGGCTATAACACGACCATTTTGTCCCATGAGTATTTGATTAAAGAGTATAGGCTTGGGGAAGTCTATATTGGTGATGAAGTCTTAATTGGGGCAAATTCAACGATTCTACCTGGAGTGACAATTGGTGATGGTGCGATTGTATCGGCAGGAACTCTTGTGAACAAAGATGTTCCGGCAGGCTCCTTTGTTGGAGGTAATCCAATGCGGATAATATATACAAAAGAGGAAATGGAAGCACGTCAATCTACGTCTGCTGAGTAGCTCGGCAGACTTTTTTGTTGACATTCTAACATGGTGTAACTATAATGATTACAACAGAGGTGAGAAAACATGAAAATCAGCAGCAGATTTACTGTCGCTGTCCATATTCTGGCCTTGCTATCACTTGAAAAAGGATCATTACAGACATCGGAGGATATCGCAGGAAGTGTCAATACAAATCCAGTGGTGATTCGCCGTATCATGAGTAAGCTCAAAAAAGCAGGCCTAATCTCAACGAGTCTTGGCAAAGGCGGTTCTCAATTAAACCGAAGTGAGGATGACATTACACTGCTCGATGTGTATAAAGCGGTTGAAGTGGTGGATGAGGGAGAGTTGTTTCAAATTCATGAAAGTCCTAACCCTGACTGTCCGATCGGTGCAAATATTCAAGCTGTACTAGAATTAATTTTGTGCCGTGCACAAAGTGCGATGGAGCAAGTGCTTGCTGAGATCAAATTAAGTGAACTAACGCAGGTTTTAATCAAAAAAATTGGATGATCTATTCAATTTTTTTTACCTCTGTTGTAACTATTGTGGTTACATCTTAAGTGATCAAAATAACCTTATATTGTAGGAGGAATTTACATGAACATTGGAATCATTGGCGCAACAGGTAAAGCAGGACAACACATTTTAAAAGAAGCTCATTCGAGAGGGCACGAAGTAACGGCAATCGTTCGAGATGCACAAAAAGTGACTAATTCATCAGCAGCTGTTTTAGAAAAGGATGTTTTTCACTTAGAGGTAGGAGACGTCAAAGGCTTTGATGTGATCGTAAACGCATTTGGTGCGCCAGCAGGACAAGAGCACCTTCATGTAGAAGCAGGGAAAAAACTCATTCATCTCTTGAAAGAGACACCAGAAACGCGTTTAATCGTCGTGGGAGGTGCTGGAAGTTTATTTGTAGATGAGGCCAAAACAACTAGACTGATGGACACACCGGAGTTTCCAAAGGAATACTTTGCTACTGCTTCACAGCAAGGAGAAAATTTAATAGATCTTCAAAAGACCGAAGGATTAAAATGGACATTTTTAAGTCCAGCAGCCTTCTTTGATCCAGCAGGCAAACGGACAGGTGCTTATGTGAAAGGCAAAGACCATCTTATCGTCAATTCGAAGGGTGAAAGCTATGTGAGTTATGCTGACTACGCCGTTGCGCTTGTCGATGAGATAGAACAAGCTGCTCATGTTGGAGAACGTTTTACTGTGGTTTCTGAAGCAGAATAAGTAGAATAACATGCGTTTCATTGTCGCTAAAAAACGATGAGTGAGGAGTCTGTCTTATGAATGATCAAGAAAAATCTTTTATCTATGTATGGGATGCGTATTGTGGCTGGTGTTATGGATTTTCAAACAGCATCCGTACTTTACACGGAAATCACCCTGAGATACCACTGACACTTGTATCGGGCGGTTTATTTGTAGGAGAGCGTCGTCTACCGATAAAGAATTATCCACACATTTCAGAAGCAAACGAGCGTATCAGTCAGCTGACAGGTGTCGAATTTGGAGACCGTTACGAAGAGTTGCTAGAAAACGGAACATTCATTTTAGACTCTGAGGCTGCTGCAATTGGATTTTCAGCATTAAGATCCATCGCACCAGAGCATGCATTGTACTTGGCTTCATCTATGCAAAAGGCCTTTTATCAAGACGGAAAAAGCCTAAGTGATGAAGAAACTTATAGAGATATCGCTATGAAACACCAACTTGACCCTGATGTATTGGTTGAACGAATGAATGAGACAGAAACGATCAATGATGCGTATGCCGATTTTGCAAAGGTTCAGCAATTGAACGTGAATGGCTATCCTACACTTTTACTAAAAAAAGGGGATGAATACATCAGCCTTGGTGGGGGTGCGATGACGGCTGAAAAGCTTGAAGACCGTCTGAAGGAAATACTAAAAAAATAAATCATTCAAAAACATCCTCCATTCGTATGGAGGATGTTTTTGATGCATGTGTGAATTCTCTTCAATGGGAGAAGTGGTTTATGCTTTAATGATAATCGCCTGGCTACCCATCTGTTTCCAAGAATCCTCAAACTGTTCACGATCGACTTTTTGATTCTTCTCTCCGTAAGGGTTATTTAAGTAGACATGATCTTTGTCGTAGCCAGTGATGACCACGCTATGCATATTAAAGCTGATATCTATTTTTCCATTTGGTGTATTCCATGTTTCAATGTTATCTGTTTTGGCAAAGGTCGAAGTTGTAATGACCCAGACAGGATAACCTTTTTCAAGTGATTGGTAAATGGCTTTTTTAACTGGCTTGCCGGTCAAGTCCACCGCTTGATTACCTGCATATTTTTTCGCAAGCTGATAAATGGGTTCATGGTACACACCAAGACCTGGCCCATTCTCCATATCGCCTACAAACCCGTCATGAGGGTCTCCTTTTAAGCCATTCTCATAATTGAGTGGGATACGCTTAATCTCGTTTGCCAATGCGTTTTTCGTTATATGCTCATAGCCGCTGTAATGAAGAAGCATGGCTAAGCTCGTGACTTCGCATCCGTTATAAAGCTTTGGTGCATCCATTTGATTAAAGAGGATGACGTCCATGGCTTTTTTATTTCCTTTTAAACTAGAATGTGTCGTTTCTGTTTTCTTCGTAGAACGTGTTTCTTCTGCTGCTAGTGCGGTATCATTTTCTTTTTCTTTGGCTTCTTGCGGTGACGTTGTTTTCTTGACTTGGTCGAATTGTGAAACGTAAATAAAGCCGAAATAAACAAGACATGCGCACAACAAAGTTAAGATTAATGTCTGGATGAATTTCACTGTAATCTCCTGTGTTATTCAATATTTTTAAGTATTATAGCATGTTCCTAAAGCAAAGAGATCAAAAAGGATTAGGTGTCATTTTAATGTAATATATGAACAAATGATTAAGGAAAAAAAGGGGAAAATAAAAATGATTGATTTAATCACTTTATTTTGTTAGCATATTATCATATTAGCGAACTAAAGGATTCGGAATTTTTCGTTTTAATGTGTTGGAGGTGCGGAAGAACATGTTCATGTTTGAAAAACCATATGGTATGCGAGATTCATTACCAGGATTGTATGAGACGAAGAAAAGAGTCAGGCATTCTTTAACAGAGGTCATGAATGGTTGGGGTTATCGTTTAATGGAAACGCCAACGCTTGAATTTTACGATACAGTCGGTGTTCAATCTGCGATTACAGATACGCAGCTGTTTAAGCTTCTTGATCAAAATGGTCAAACCCTTGTGCTTAGACCTGATATGACGGGACCAATTGCGAGAGTGGCGGCTTCAAAGCTTCACGAACAGGCGTATCCGCTTCGAGTCGGTTATGCAGCCAACGTGTTTCGGGCACAGGAAAGAGAAGGCGGAAGACCTTCTGAATTTGAGCAGGTCGGTATTGAATTGATCGGTGATGGTTCGATTAGTGCAGATGCTGAAGTCATAGCGCTTGTTGTGTTTGCATTAAAAAATGCCGGACTTCAATCCTTCAAAATTGCGATTGGGCATGTGGCTTTGGCAGAGACCTTGTTTTTAGATGTACTAGGGAATACAGAGCGGGCGAACGTATTGCGCCGATTTTTATATGAAAAGAATTATGTGGGCTACAGGCAGCATGTCAAACAATTGCCTCTCTCATCCATCGATAAAACAAGGCTGCTCCAGCTTTTAGAGCTGCGTGGCGGTCAAGAAGTGACCGAGCAGGCTGAAGAAATTGTGGTCTCACAAGAGGGAAAAGAAGTGCTGGCGGAGTTAAAGGCGCTGTGGGAGACACTTGAAGATTACGGCTGTACAGAATATATCCGTTTGGATTTAAGCATGGTCAGTCATATGAGCTACTATACGGGAATTTTGTTTGAAGTATTTGCAGATCATGTTGGGTCTGTGATCGGAAGTGGAGGAAGGTATGATCAATTGCTTGCTCACTTTGATGCACCCGCACCCGCTACAGGCTTCGGACTTCGATTAGACCGTCTTCTTGAGGCACTCGACGCAAAAGAAATAAATGAGCCCCAAGAGGCTGTGATTTTTAGTAAAGAACAACGGCTTGAAGCATTTGATTTTGCAGAAAAAGAGCGGACAAAAGGCAAAAGGATTGTTCTCCAAGACTTAGCAGGTATTGAAAATATCGATGCCATGACCAAGGCATTTGAGCAAGTGACTTATTTTATCGGCGCTAGAAAGGAAGAGCAAAATGGGTAAAGTGTTGACAATGGCAATGCCAAAGGGGCGGATATTTGAAGAAGCAGCAGGGCTATTAAGACAGGCTGGATATCAGCTGCCGGAGGAATTTGAAGATTCAAGAAAACTAATCATTGATGTGCCGGAAGAAAATCTCCGCTTTATTTTAGCGAAGCCAATGGATGTGACGACATATGTAGAGCACGGTGTAGCGGATGTGGGCATTGCAGGGAAAGACGTCATGCTTGAAGAAGCACGGGATGTGTACGAAGTGCTCGATTTAAACATTAGCAAATGTCATTTAGCTGTAGCAGGCTTGCCGGGAGCCAGCTGGGGCGGTGTTGCGCCGCGTGTGGCCACAAAGTACCCAAATGTCGCTTCTTCTTATTTTAGAGAACAAGGTGAGCAGGTGGAGATCATTAAGCTAAATGGTTCCATTGAATTAGCACCGCTCATCGGACTTGCCGATCGAATTGTTGACATTGTCTCCACCGGTCAAACACTTAAGGAAAATGGGCTTGTCGAAACGGAACATATTTGTGACATTACGTCACGTTTTATTGTCAATCCTGTGAGCTATCGAATGAAGGATGCGGTAATCGATGAAATGGCGCAGCGTCTGGCAAGAATCATCGAAGGAGAAGGGGAGGAAACATCATGAACATCACCTACATACAAGAAGGTGAGACAGACACTCTCTCACTCAAGCGTTCTCTAGATACAGGAACGGAAGAGCAGCGACTGGCTGTTCAACGAATTATCGAAGAAGTGAGAAAAAATGGTGACGAAGCCGTACGGTCTTTCACGAAGCAATTTGACGGTGTCTCTATTGAACAGTCACTTGTGACGGAGGATGAAAAGACAAAAGCCTACGAACGTTTGGACCCGGAGATGATCCAAATCATCCAAACGGCGATCCGGAATATTCGAACATACCACGAGCGTCAGCTGACCTCCTCTTGGTTTTATCACCAAAAGGACGGCTCAATGCTAGGTCAGAAAGTAACACCGCTCGATGCGGTCGGTGTATATGTCCCAGGCGGAACGGCCGCTTATCCATCATCTGTTTTAATGAATGTGATCCCAGCACTTGTTGCCGGCGTTGAGCGAATTGTCCTTGTGACACCGCCAGGAAAAGACGGCCGTCTGTCTGACGCTGTTCTAGTAGCTGCGAAGGAGCTGGGCATTTCAGAAATGTACAAAATGGGCGGTGCTCAGGCGATAGCCGCTCTTGCATATGGAACGGAAAGTATTCAGCCTGTTGATAAAATCACCGGTCCAGGAAATATTTATGTAGCACTTGCCAAACGGGAAGTATTTGGTCAAGTAGACATTGATATGATTGCGGGTCCAAGTGAAATTGCTGTTTTAGCAGATGAAACGGCAACTGCACATGAGGTGGCAGCTGATTTGCTTTCACAGGCAGAGCATGATGCATTGGCATCTAGTATTTTGGTGACACCATCTAAGGTACTGGCTGAAAGAGTGCAAGCAGAGGTGCAAGCGCAGCTTGATACTTTGCCAAGGAAATCAATTGCAGCACAATCTATTCAAGACCATGGTTATATTTACGTAACAGAATCTTTGGATCGTGCAGTTGATATCGTGAACCAGTTAGCCCCAGAGCATTTAGAAGTGCTGACGGCGTATCCAGAATCACTACTTGGTCAAATCAAGCATGCTGGAGCAATTTTCTTAGGGCGTTACAGCCCAGAGCCGGTAGGGGATTACTTCGCAGGACCGAACCATGTGCTGCCAACAAACGGGACGGCAAGATTTTCTAGTCCGCTCGGCGTCACGGATTTCCAAAAGAAAACGAGCATCATTTCATATAGCAAAGAAGCCTTTGAAACACATAGGGAAAGCATTGCGGCTTTTGCAAGATTAGAAGGGCTTGAAGCACATGCCAGATCGATTGAAGCGAGAAAGCGGGAGGAATCAAAATGAGACAGGCGGAAACAGCGAGACAGACAAATGAAACGAACATTTCGTTAGCGCTAGAGATTGATGGCGAAGGAAAAGCAGATATTCAGACAGATGTCCCTTTTATGACGCACATGCTCGACTTATTCACAAAGCACGGTCACTTTAACTTAACTGTAGATGCAAAAGGAGACACAGATGTCGATGATCACCACACAACAGAAGATATTGGCATTGTGCTTGGGCAGATGTTGAAAGAAGCGCTCGGTGATAAAAAAGGAATCAAGCGCTACGGCTCTAGTTTTGTTCCAATGGATGAAACACTCGCCCAAGTAGTCGTGGATTTAAGCAATCGTCCTCATTTGGAAATGAGAGCCGATTTCCCTAGTCAGAAGGTCGGCACCTTTGATACGGAGCTGGTTCATGAGTTTCTTTGGAAATTTGCCCTTGAAGCACGAATCAATCTGCATGTGATCGTTCACTATGGAACCAATACCCACCATATGATTGAAGCCATTTTTAAAGCGCTGGCACGCGCCTTAGATGAAGCAACAACCATTGATCCGCGTGTGAAAGGGATTCCGTCGACAAAGGGGATGCTCTAATGATTGGCGTCATTGACTATGGAATGGGAAATTTGTTTAGCGTATCAAAAGCACTGGAACGAGCAGGAGCGTCTTATATCGTGTCTTCTGAAGCAGAGGAGCTGAAAAAGGCAGATGCGTATATTTTGCCAGGAGTCGGTTCATTTCGTGATGCGATGCAGCTGTTAAGACAGACAGGACTTGAGGCGTTTATCCACCAAGTCGTGCAGGAAGGAAAGCTGTTATTTGGCATTTGCCTTGGCATGCAGTTGTTGTTTGAAGAAAGTGAAGAAGCAGGAAAAACAAAAGGGCTAGGCCTTTTAAAAGGACGTGTCGTTCTTTTGAAGGATCGTGATCAGGATGGACAAAGGCTGAAGGTGCCTCATATGGGCTGGAATGAGCTCACATTTCATCAGCCCTCTCCATTGTTTAAAGGTGTGCCAGAAGGATTTGCATACTTTGTTCACTCGTATTATGTGAGTGGCATGAATCCAGAAGACCTATTGGCAAGTGCACCCTATGGTGTGCAAGTACCTGCCGTTGTTGGGAAGGGGAATGTGTTTGGAACGCAGTTTCACCCTGAAAAAAGCAGTACAACAGGAATGGCACTGTTGAAACAGTTTATTCAATTAGCAAACGAACAGAGGGTGAGCAAATGAGTGATTTTACATTATATCCAGCAATTGATATGAGAAATGGCAAATGTGTACGACTTGTGCAAGGAGACTATGACCAAGAAACCATTTATGGAGATTCACCGTTAGACATGGCGAGACTGTTTGCAAATGAAGGAGCAAAATGGATACATCTCGTTGATTTAGATGGCGCAAAAGCAGGAAAACGCGTGAATCACGAGCATGTGCTATCGATTGCTTCCTCATTAGATGTGAATGTCCAAATTGGCGGCGGCATTCGGACAGAAGAAGATGTTGCATTTTATTTAAACAATGGCGTATCGAGAGTCATTCTTGGCAGTTCAGCGGTGTCAAACCCGGTTTTTGTGAAAAAAATGCTGGCGCAATATGGAGAGAAAATCGCCATTGGCATTGATGCACGAAACGGTTTTGTATCGACTGAAGGCTGGCTTGAAACGTCGGAAGTGAAGGCGGAGGAACTTGGTCAGGAACTGGCAAAGGAAGGCGCAGAGGTCTTCATTTTCACGGATATTCAAATGGATGGCATGCTGTCTGGTCCAAATGTGGAAAGTACGGTTCGATTAGCAGAAGCAACTGGCAAACAAGTCATTGCCTCAGGTGGTGTCAGTGCAGTGAGTGATCTGCAAAAGCTGTCAGCACAAAAGCAGACAGGTGTGTCTGGTGCAATCATTGGCAAGGCGCTGTACACAAAGCAATTTACTTTAGCTGAAGCGTTTGAAGGGCTTGACAGCATATGATGACAAAACGAATCATTCCATGTCTTGATGTAAAGGAAGGGCGTGTGGTCAAAGGTATCCAATTTCTAGGGTTGAAGGATGCTGGTGATCCGGTCGAATTAGCGCAGATCTATGACGAGGAAGGTGCGGATGAACTCGTCTTTCTTGATATATCTGCCTCTCATGAAGGCCGAAAAACGATGGTGGATGTGGTCAAACAAGTGGCATCCACTCTCGCTATCCCGTTCACGGTGGGCGGCGGGATTAACCACCTTGATGACATGAAGCGTATATTAAGAGCGGGGGCAGACAAGGTGTCTGTGAACACAGCGGCTGTTTTAAGACCGGAGCTAATAACAGAAGGAGCCGACTTTTTTGGTTCACAGTGCATAGTTGTTGCGATTGATGCGAAATACGATGAAGAGAAACAAGCATACATGGTCTATACGCACGGAGGACGCCGTCAAACGGATTTAGAAGTGAGTGACTGGGCGAAAGAAGCCGTGCGAAGAGGAGCAGGCGAGATCTTGCTGACTAGCATGGATGCCGATGGTGAGAAAACGGGCTTTGAGCATCGTTTGACGAAGCTTGTATCAGAAGCAGTCACAGTGCCAGTTATTGCTTCAGGAGGTGCTGGCAATGCGCAGCATATGCTGGAGGCTTTTACAAAAGGTGAAGCTGATGCCGCACTCGCAGCCTCTATTTTCCATTATAAAGAAACCTCCATTCAAGAGGTGAAGACATATTTGAGAGAACACGGGGTGAAGGTAAGATGAAACAGGCAAACGAATTAACCTTTAATGATGCAGGTCTCATTCCTGCCATTGTACAGGATGCTCAAAGCAAGGAAGTTCTTACTTTGGCGTATATGAATCAGGAATCCTATGAAAAAACATTAGAGACAGGGGAAACATGGTTTTTTAGCCGGTCGAGAAATGAGCTTTGGCACAAAGGAGCCACATCTGGACACACCCAGCGTGTTACATCTATTCGCTATGACTGTGATCAAGATGCCCTGCTTGTTCTAGTGACACCAAGCGGCCCAGCCTGCCATACAGGCAGCTATAGCTGTTTTTCAGAAGATGGCGTGAAACAGCAAAGGGGAGAACAAGACCGCTTTGCCATTTTAAATGAAATTGAACAGGTCATTGCGAAGCGGCAGATGGAAATGCCAGAAGGAGCTTATACAACCTATCTCTTTGAAAAAGGAGTCGACAAAATCCTGAAAAAGGTAGGGGAAGAAGCTTCTGAAGTCATCATTGCAGCGAAGAACCGTGATCAAGAAGAATTGAAATGGGAAACAGCAGATCTCCTTTATCACCTTCTTGTGTTATTACGTGAACAGCAGCTGCCTCTTGATGATGTATTAAAGGTATTGAAAAAGCGCCATCAAGGGGAATGAAAAGCTGGGGGTACCCCCGGCTTTTTGCTTTTAAATGAAAAACAAATCCTTCCTTTCCTTTTGTTCTATGTGACGACTCATGAAGTATGTTATACTACACACGGTACACTGTTCGAAATGGAGGGTATCGGTGAGTAAATACACTTCTCAAAATAATCACACACAAGTCGTCCAGCTATTCCAAGATGGGCATTACTTTTTTCATAAAGGTCTAAAAGCATATAGAGAAAGAAATCTGTCTAGGGCAAGTAAGCTGATACAGCGGGCCATCGTACTTGAGCCTGAAAATGTAGAAATGCTGTCGCAGCTTGCCATTATTTATACTGAAATGGGTCATTACCAACAATCAAATGAACTGCTTGATTTTATCCTTGAACACTTGGATGAGAATATGTCAGAGTGTCACTACTTTAAAGCCAATAATTATGCGAATCTCGGTTTGTTTCAAGAGGCATATAGATGCGCCACTGCTTATGCTGCGCTGGAAGAAGACGGGGAATTTGCAGATGAAAATGACGATCTCCTCGATCTGCTTGATATGAGTGACGATGTTGATGAAGATTTTCCTTATGATCAGGATGATCTGATTGTAAAGCAGGATCAAGCCAACCATTTGCTAGAAAGCGGCAGGCTGGATGAAGCAATCGAGATGCTGGAACAGATGATTGTTGAGTATCCAGAGTTTTGGTCAGCGTATAATAATCTCGCTTTGGCCTATTTTTATTCTGGCCAAATCGATCAGGCAAAAGAAATGTTGAACCGGGTCCTTCATGAAAATCCCGGTAATCTGCATGCCCTTTGTAATCAGCTTGTTTTCTATCATTATGAAAAAGAAGAAGAAAAGGTCAATCTGTTAGCGAAGCAATTAACGCACGTGTATCCAATATTAAGTGAACAGCGTTATAAGCTTGGCGCGACATTTGCCCTTGTTGGAGAATTTGAATGGGCATTTAAATGGCTTTATTCTTTGTATAAAACAGGTTTCCAAGGCGATAGTACGTTTTTATACTGGCTAGCAAGTGCGGCCTATTATACGGGTCACAAAACACTGGCGCAAACCGTCTGGGATAAGATGGTGGAAGAAGATATTGATGCAGATGAAATCAAGCCGTGGCAAGACAAACCAGAGGAGTCTGAGCCAATGGTTTCAATTGAGGAACGACTCACTGCCTACTATGTCAGCAAACAAAAAGGTGAACGTGACGTCTTGCAATCTGTTCTGGATTCCCGCGCTGCGAAAACGGCCTTTGAACAGCAGTTTATTGAGTTACTTTTATATGAAGGTCAAATGGAAGAACGATCGTTTTCAGAAGATGCGGTCTTCGCAAAACAGGCGGCATCTGCTTTGGAAGAAGCGGTGCAGCCTGATAGCCACATGCCATATTTTTGGTTATTCCATATTATTCAGCAAGCACGCGCTTCAGGCGTAGAGAAGAACAATGCCAGTGCATGGGCAGCAGCTTCTTATTATCTATGGATGAATGAACAAGAAGAATCAGCTGTCAGCAAAAAAGAGATCGCAGCTTCTTTTCAGATCAGCGTTCAAACGCTGTCAAAATATGAGAATGTTATTTGTACGTTCATGGTTTGAATAGGTAAATAGATTCAGATAACAGCAGCATGGCCGAAAAGGTCATGCTTTTTTCTTGGATAAAAAGGTGGGATTTGCTAGGATTTGGCGAAGTATGACAATCTCGACATCTATTTGAAACATAAATGTAATAAAAATATTAGCTCATTTTGTCGATGTGTCATGTATAATGAAACTCGTGGATTAAAACAAAGACATATATTTAAATATTTTACTATACATAATGCAACACCTAGTGATAGAAACAATCTGGTCAACATCTGACTGATTCATCAGGAAGAAAGACACAGGAAGCACAGATTGGTCGCAGAGAATTTGCTGCTTTCTCATGTCGCTTGGGAAATTGTCAAAGGAGGAACTATACGTGAAAAAGTTTATTACTTTCGGTTTAGCTTCGGTGATTGGAGCGAGCGGTTTATTTATTCCATTTACTCATGAAGCAAATGCACAGAACTTTGAACAAAAGAAACAAGAACTAGACAGCAAGCAGTCAGAGGTAAACAAGAATCTTCAAAAGAAAAAAGAAGAGCTTTCAAAGCTTGAGGCAAAACAAGAGGCACTTGCGCTAAAGTTAAAAGAAATTGACGAAAAAGCTTTAAAAACAAGTGATCAAATCGAAGAAAAACAAAAAGAAAACGAAAAAACAAAAAAAGAAATCAAAGCACTGAAAAAAGAAATTGCTGATACAGAAAAACGTATCGAAGAAAGAAACGAATTCTTGAAAAAGCGTGTACGTGCGCTTCAAGAAAGCGGTGGTTCTACGAAATACATAGATGTATTACTAGGAGCAAAAAGCTTTAGCGATTTCATCAGCCGTGCAGGTGCTGTATCTACATTAATCAACGCAGACAGCGAAATCATTAAAGAACAAGAAAGAGACAAAGCGGAATTACAAAAGTCTGAAAACGAATTAAACACAAAGCTTGAAGATGTTCAAAAGACGCTTGCAAAGCTTGAAACACTTCAAACTGACTTAAATAAACAGCTTGATGAGAAAGACAAGCTATTCAAGCAAGTGAAAAAGCAAAAAGGAAGTGCTTCTTCTCAAATCAGCGAGTTAAACACTGAGGCAAACAGCATTGCATCTGAAAAAGACGCAACAATCGCTGCTCAAAAACAAGCTGAAAAAGAAGCAAGAGAAGCTGCTCAAAAAGCAAAAGAAGAAAAAGCACAAAGACAACAGCAGCGTCAAGCAGCTGTTCAAGCTGAAGACAACAGCTCTAATAACGACAGCGGTTCTTCTTCAAATAACAGTGGATCTTCAAATAACAATAGCAGCAGTTCACCGAGCAAGAAGCCATCTTCTGGCGGTGGATCACCTGTCAGCAATAACGTAGGCGGAATCGAAGGTGCGATCAGCACAGGTTCTACCATTGTAGGACAATCTCCATATAAATGGGGCGGCGGCAGATCACAAGCCGATATTGACGCACGTCGTTTTGACTGTTCTTCATTCGTTCGCTGGGCATTTGCATCAGCAGGCATCAACCTTGGACCAGTTGGCGGTACAACAACAGATAAGCTTGTAGGTAAAGGAAGAGCTGTAAGTGCATCTGACATGAAACGCGGAGACCTTGTGTTCTTTGATACGTATAAAGTAAATGGACATGTTGGTATTTACTTAGGAAACGGTACATTCTTGAACGATAACAGCTCTCGCGGTGTTTCAGTTGACTCTATGAGCAACGTTTACTGGAAAAAAGCATTCAATGGCGTTGTAAGAAGAGTCGTTGAATAAATCATTACTTACTATATAACCGTAAACAGGCTTCCTTAAACAGCAGTTTAAGGAAGCTTTTTCTTTTTTTGAAGATATGAGCAAATGATTCGCTTATTATCCGCAGATTTAATAGGATATGGGTAAGGAATAAAAGCTAAGAGTGGAAATGATGCTCTCTGTCATGAATGGAAGCATCACCCAAGGGCATTCTAATAAGAAATGCTAGCAGCAATTGAAGAGGGAGTGACAGTTGTGTCAGAAGAAAAAATCTACGATACGATCATCATTGGAGCGGGTCCTGCCGGAATGACAGCCGCTGTTTATACATCACGGGGAAATCTTTCAACACTGATGATTGAAAGAGGAATTCCAGGCGGCCAAATGGCGAATACGGAAGATGTCGAGAACTATCCGGGCTTTGAAAGCATCTTAGGGCCGGAACTTTCAAATAAAATGTTTGAGCATGCAAAGAAATTCGGTGCCGAGTATGCGTATGGCGATATTAAAGAAATTGTAGATGGTGAAGAGTACAAAATCGTCAAAGCTGGTTCAAAAGAATACAAAGGACGCTCTGTCATTATTGCGGCAGGTGCTGAATACAAAAAAATCGGTGCACCAGGCGAAAAAGAACTTGGCGGCCGCGGCGTATCATACTGCGCTGTATGTGACGGTGCCTTCTTTAAAAACAAAGAGCTTGTCGTGATTGGCGGAGGAGACTCAGCAGTAGAAGAGGGTGTTTACCTCACTCGCTTTGCATCTAAAGTCACAATTGTCCATAGACGCGACAAACTACGTGCCCAAAGCATCTTACAAGCACGTGCATTTGATAATGAAAAAATCGACTTTATTTGGAACAAAACCGTCAAAGAAATCAATGAAGAGAACGGGAAAGTCGGCAGTGTGACATTAATTGATACCGTGACAGGTGAGGAAGAAGACTTCAAAACAGACGGCGTCTTTATCTACATCGGTATGCTGCCGCTGTCTAAACCATTTGAAAATCTTGGAATTACTAATGCAGAGGGCTACATCGAGACAAACGAAAGAATGGAAACAAAAGTTGAAGGAATCTTCGCAGCTGGAGACATTCGTGAGAAAACACTTCGTCAAATCGTCACAGCAACAGGTGATGGAAGTATTGCAGCACAGAGTGCACAGCATTATGTAGAAGAGCTTGCTGAAAAGCTAAAAGCAATGAAATAAACAGCTGTCGTAAATCCTTAATATTGCGTCACGGGCTTTTAACTGGAATGTAACACGGGTGAAACAATTATCCGTTATGATGAAACTAGTAATTGACCCCCTTTTATAAGGAATACATGTTTGGCACGGATGTGAATCCGTGTCCTTTTTTTTGCTTAAAATCAGAAATTCACGAGATGTTCACAAATGACGCATGGAGAACCGTTAGATGTTGTAAAATAAAGAATATATAAAGTGCCCGTCACCATATTCATACGAAAACCTGTCTGTTTTCAGTGAAGAACGGGCATGTTCATTGTGGGAGTCATGATGAACCTGTATAATAAGAAAAAGACATAAAAGAGTAGGTGACAGCTGATGCAACGAGTAACCAATTGTGTGCTGCATCACGAAGATCAAGTTCTCTTGCTGCAAAAGCCAAGACGAGGCTGGTGGGTAGCACCTGGCGGCAAAATGGAGAGCGGAGAATCGGTCAAGGATTCAGTCGTTCGAGAATTTAGAGAAGAAACAGGCATTTATATTTTAAATCCGCAGCTAAAAGGCGTGTTTACCTTTATCATAAAAGAAGGCGATCAAATCGTTCAAGAGTGGATGATGTTCACCTTTATGGCAGATTCCTTTACAGGAAAAAACGTATCAGAGTCGGAGGAAGGCATTTTAAAATGGCATGATGTAAAAGATGTGCCCAGCTTGCCGATGGCTCCAGGAGATTCCCATATCCTTGACTTCATGTTGAAAGGGAAAGGACTTCTCCACGGCACTTTTACGTATACACCAGATTTTGAGCTGATTGCTTATCGATTAGATCCTCAAGGAGACTAATAAATGAACCGTTTTCATAAAGAAGGAGAGGGAGCAGGCATGAATACGCACAAACAAGATGATATTCAGCTTGTGATTATTACAGGAATGTCAGGTGCGGGGAAAACCGTTGCCATCCAAAGCTTTGAAGACTTAGGTTACTTTTGTGTGGATAACTTACCGCCATCACTTTTACCGAAGTTTCTAGAGCTCATGAAGGAATCCAATTCAAAGATGAGCAAGGTGGCCCTTGTGATGGATTTGCGCGGACGCGAATTCTTTGATAGCTTAATTGCTGCCTTAGATGAGATGAGTGATATCGGCTGGATCACACCAAGGATTCTATTTTTAGATGCAAACGATAAGGTGCTAGTCTCAAGATATAAAGAAACGAGACGTTCTCATCCCCTTGCGACAACAGGTTTGCCGCTCGAAGGAATTGAGATGGAACGCGATCTGTTAGAAGAGTTAAAAGGCCGGGCTCAAATGATTTTTGATACATCGGATTTAAAACCCAAACAGCTTCGAGAAAAAATTGTCGCACACTTTGCCACGAGCCAAGGGCAGGTGTTTACAGTGAATGTGATGTCCTTCGGTTTTAAATACGGTCTGCCAATTGATGCTGATCTTGTATTTGATGTGAGATTTCTGCCGAATCCTTACTATATTGAGAGTATGCGTCCACAGACCGGAAATGATGAAGAAGTACGCTCCTATGTCATGAAATGGAGCGAGACACAAAAATTCACAGAGAAACTAATTGACCTTCTCAGCTTTATGCTTCCGTCTTATAAACGAGAAGGGAAAAGTCAGCTGGTGATCGCTATTGGCTGTACAGGCGGACAGCACCGATCAGTGACGCTAGCGAACTACTTATCGGAGTATTTTAAAAATGACTACTATACTCATGTCACTCACCGGGACATTGAAAAGAGAAGCAGAAAATAGATGACGACACTTCCAAAGGTGGTCATTCTTGGCGGAGGCACTGGCTTATCTGTTTTACTTAGAGGATTAAAGACAAAGCCAGTGGACATTACCGCCATTGTGACGGTAGCTGATGATGGAGGCAGCTCAGGCAGACTGCGGCATGATTTGAATATTCCGCCTCCAGGCGATATTCGCAATGTCCTTGCAGCTCTCTCTGATGTTGAACCGCTTGTAGAAGACTTATTTCAGCACCGTTTTAATAAAGGGAATGACTTAACAGGCCACTCTCTCGGCAACCTCATTCTTGCGGCTATGACGAATATAACCGGTGATTTTTTTCATGCCGTCACAGAAATGAGCAAGGTCTTAAATGTGAGAGGAAAAGTATTGCCAGCAGCGAATTCAAGTGTTGTTCTTCATGCGGAATTAGAAAACGGGCAAGTGGTAACGGGAGAATCAAAAATCCCAACCTATGGTGAGCGAATTAAACGAGTGTTCCTCACACCCGATACGATTGAGCCGCTCCCTGAATCGATTCAAGTCATTCGTGAAGCCGACTTGATCGTCCTTGGACCTGGCAGCTTGTATACAAGTATCTTGCCAAACTTGCTTGTACCGCATATTGGAGAAGAAGTGATTCGATCTAAGGCAAAAAAAGTCTATATTTGCAATGTCATGACACAGCCGGGGGAAACGCTTTCCTACAGTGCAGCTGATCATGTGCAGGCACTAAACGATCATATGGACCGACCATTTATCGATACGATATTTGTGAACAATAAAGAAATTCCAGAAGAAATCAAAGCAAAATATGCAGAAGAACAGGCGCAGCCTGTACAATTCGACACAGATGTACTCAAAGCCATGGGACTAGAAGTCATCCCAGGGGAAATTATTACATATGACCAGTATGTGATTCGTCATGATACGCTGAAAGTAGCTTCGCTGCTCGTCGATTTGCTGCATCAGAAAAAATAGGAATGGGGGTGGCAAGGATGTCATTTGCATCCGAAACAAAAAAAGAGCTGACTAATCTGGAAGTGAAGGACTGCTGCACAAAAGCAGAGCTTTCTGCCCTCATCCGTATGAACGGTTCATTATCTTTTTCTAATCGAAAATTGATTTTAGATATACAGACAGAGAACGCAGCCATTGCAAGACGTATTTATACCCTTTTGAAAAAGAAATACGATGTGACTGTCGAGCTGCTCGTTCGTAAAAAAATGAGATTAAAAAAGAATAATGTGTATATTGTCAGACTGGTAGAACGAGCGAAAACCATTTTAGAGGACCTGAAGATATTAGGTGAACAATTTGTATTTGAACGCAACATTTCAGAAGAACTTGTGAAGAAAAGATGCTGCAAGCGATCCTATATGAGAGGTGCTTTTTTAGCAGGAGGTTCTGTGAATAATCCAGAAACCTCTTCGTATCACCTTGAGATTTTTTCACTATACAAAGAACATAATGATGCTCTTTGTGAGCTCATGAATCAATTCCATCTTAACAGTAAAACACTTGAACGCAAAAAAGGCTTTATCACATACATGAAGGAAGCGGAGAAAATTACGGAATTCTTAAGTGTTGTGGGTGCTCATAACTCATTGCTTCGTTTTGAAGACGTGCGCATCGTCCGAGATATGAGGAATTCTGTGAACCGGCTCGTCAATTGTGAAACAGCAAACTTGAATAAAACGATCGGTGCCTCACTGCGCCAGGTTGAAAATATTCAATTCATTGACGAAAAGATTGGACTAGACGCCCTGCCAGATAAGCTGCGTGAAATTGCGCAACTGCGTATTGACTACCAAGAAGTCACATTAAAGGAACTTGGCGAAATGGTGGAAAGCGGCAAGATCAGCAAATCAGGCATTAATCACCGTTTAAGAAAGCTAGATCAAATTGCAGAACAATTAAGAAACGGACAAGCTGTTACACTCAAATAGGGAAATAAAAAAGGGAGGCAGATCATATGGTGGAAAAAACGGTCACAATTCAGCTGAAAACGGGTTTGCAGGCACGTCCGGCTGCTTTGTTCGTTCAAGAAGCCAATCGTTTTGGTGCTGATATTTTTCTAGAGAAAGATGGGAAAAAGGTCAATGCGAAGAGTATTATGGGACTGATGAGTCTTGCGATCAGCTCTGGGGTCACCGTCAAACTAATAGCTGATGGAGCAGATGAACAAGAAGCCATCGATGCGTTAACGGATTTTATCAATCAAGAAAACTGAGTCTCTTTCAAGGGCTCAGTTTTTTTAGGAGGGAAAGTTGTGATTCAATCAGCTTTTTTACAGAAAATTGGATACGAAGCCGCGTCCATTACCTTTGATCAATTGCCGGATTTACTAAGGAAGATGGCTTATACCTTTCCTTTTGAAAATAGATCTGTGGTGGGTAAACACGCCTATGCTTTGGATCAAGAAGGTTTGAAGCATCATCTTCTGGAAGGCAGCAGAGGTGGGCTTTGCTATGACCTCAATCCGCTCTTATATTATGTCTTAAAAGAGGCAGGTCTCGCCGTAAAGCTCGTTCAAGGGACCGTATATAACAAAGAAGCAGAGAAGTGGGCACTGGATGGGACGCATGTAGCCATCGTCCTTCAACATCACCATGAGTGCTACCTCATTGATGCAGGATTTGGTGTGAATTTACCCCTTCAGCCCGTCCCTTTTACAGGTGAATGGGTGGAAGCACCGTCCCTTCGTTTTCGCGTGAACGCAGAGGAAACAGAAAAAGGAACCCATCTACTCCAATTGGATAGGGGAGCAGGTGCTGAAACAGGTTATGCTTTCACATTAAAAGAAGTCGGTGAAGATACACTTGTGCAATTGCGGCATGAGATTTATGAAAATGAAGCCTCTCCTTTTAACAAAAGGCTGCTTGCATCCAAACTGACACCAACAGGTCGTGTGATCGTGACAGAGGATCATGTCACGATACATGAACAGGAAGAAGTATCGAAAAACTTGCTTCCTCAACCTTTTGAAGTATATGTACAAACACATCTTGCACCTAAATCATAGAGACAGTTTGCTTGAATGGTTGTCTTTGCGGATAGACAAACTCTTGTACCTACTGTCGCGCTTACGAATGTTAAATGTGCACCCCGGCTTGCCTAGCTGAATCGCTCATCCCCCTTTAGGCGTATGACTCACCGCTCATAATTGCTGTCAAAAAAGCCGGGGTTAGTATCGTACTTTATCAAGTGCTTTTCATCATTCTATTCCCCTAATATAATGAATCAATATAAGTGAACATGGAGGGATGCCAAATGGATGTATCGCAAAAATCGTTGAAAACAATGATAAGCAACACTAAACTAACAAAAAAGGAAGAAGAAATAGCGGAATACATTTTAAATAATGTAAGAGAAGCATGTCTTGTTACTTCAATAGAACTAGCTCATAGATTAAAAGTGAGTAATGCTACAGTTGTTCGATTCCCGAAAAAGTTAGGCTTTTCTGGATATAGTGACTTTCAAAAATATCTTAGAGAACAGTACTATGACAAAAGCTTAGCCATTTCTGATGATGTGACCATTCCCTCTGAAAGATTAAAATTAAGTTATGATAAAGTGATACAGTCAGATTTACTGAATGACAATTTAAAAATTCTTGAAAAAAATATATATTCTATTTCAGAGAAAAATTCATCTGAAGAGTTTAACAAGGCAATCAATTATATCATTGACGCTAGAAGAGTTTATATTTTAGGTAGTAGAGCTAGAACTGGGTTAACCGAAATAATGGGAGTTTTCCTAAATCAGATCATTGATCATGTAGTGATTAATAGTCAACAATCGTTTACTCCGTTTGATTCCTTAGCTTCATGTAGTCAGGATGATTGTGTCCTTATTTTTTCATTCCCAAGATACTCTGAAGTAGACTTTGCAGCAGCCAAAATGGCAAAAGAAATCAATGCGAAAGTTGTCATCATTACTGATAAAGCCACAGCACCTATAGCACATTTTGCTGATGTCCTACTTTTAGTTTCAGTGGATAGTAATGCATTCTTCAATTCTTACACACCTGTATTATTTTTAGCTGAGTTAATATGTACACATGTCAGTCGAGCGACAGTCGCTCATAGTGAGGAAAAATTAGAAAGAATTAATAAACATATTAGCCAGTTTGGTATGTATTAATAAAAAGTATAGTTGATATAAATATGATATGACCTTTGCAGGTGTATTTGAATTCTTTAAGGGAGGTCAAGCTTGTATGACTACAATCATGTATGACTCCAATAAAGTAGATTCGCAAAAAACGACCCACCAGTTTTTTTAATTGGTGGGTTATTGTTTGTTTACTTTACATGACTAATGGAGAAATTCTGAGAAACTGTGCATGTGTTGAGAAGATAAAAAATGGAACAGGACTAGGAAATGATAAACTTATATTTTATTTTTTGAAAATTTCAAAAAAATATTGTTATTAACAAAATGGTTATGATAAAATCAAAATGAAATAAATTCTTCATATTTTTTTAAAAAAGAATAAATGAAAACGCTTGCTTGTGTGGCTGGTTCTTCATGCTGATTTCTATAAAGTGTATTAATTCAAGTGATTTGGAAGAAATATTTAGTGTGAAAAAAAACCGGCATGTTTTTTAACAAGATAACTGACAGAAAAAGAAGCTTATATCATCATAATGATGAAGAAAATTATTCATTCATATTATTTTGAAGAATTTCAAAAAACATTTTATGTGTTGTAAAGGAGGAAGTATGTTGAATGATTATAAAGTAGGGAAATTAATGGATCAGCAGCTATTAAAGGAATTACGTGAAAAATTTTCGTTTCTATCCTTTGACCCAGACTATGGGGAAAGACTTTTTTTTGATAATTCAGGAGGCTCTTTAAGGTTAAAGGAAGCCATCAAGGTGAAAGAAAAGATTGATTTGTTACCGGATTGTCCAGAAAGGTACCATCAAAGAGCAACAGATCTGAATGATATGATGGACAAATGTAAGAATGATGTATTGAGTGTCATGTTCGGAGCTGAGTCAGGTTCTTTAATAACAGATTTAACAGCTTCTCAAGCCATGTTTAAAATGGTCTCAACTATTATTGAAAATGTTGAGGGAACGAATGCCGTCACGACTAATATTGAACATCCTTCTGCGTATGACTCATTAGAATTTTACTGTCAAAAGAACAATAAAGAATTTAGAGTTGCTAAAGCAAATGTGAATACAGGCTTTGTTGATCCCGAAGCGATCGCTGATAAAATTGACGAGAATACGATTTTGTTAAGCGTCATTGCTTCCAGTAATATTTCAGGAAATATCATGGATCTTGAAGGAATGATAAAAGCTGCTAGAAAGAAAAAACCAGATTTATATATTATTGTTGATGCAGTTCAGCATATGCCGCATGGGACTCTTCATGTAGAAAAGCTTGGTATAGACGGAGCAAACTTTGCTCCATATAAGTTTATGGCGTCAAGAGGTATTGGGTTCGCTTATGTTTCAGACAGATTATCGAAACTTCCACATCAAAAATTACTAGCAAAGGATGATCGTGAATGGGAACTTGGTTCACCAACACCTTCGCTATTTGCATCTATGTCAGCTGTTATCGACTATGTATGTTGGCTGGGTTCGTACGACAGTATTGAAGAAATGTCTAGAAGAGAGAAGTATCTAAAGGGTATGAAAAAAATAGTTCTTCACGAAAGAGCACTACTCCATCGACTTCTTGAAGGCAGTGATCAGATCGAGGGATTGAGATATATGAAGAACGTAAAAGTTTTTGCGGATGACCCTGATTTAACGAAAAGAGATCTCATCGTTGCGATGGGAATTCAAGGGATAGATGATGAACAACTAAGAAAGGATTATCAAGATCGAGGAATTACCGTTTATGAACGAGTGAATACTAGTGTCTACTCAAAACGTATACTCGAAGCCATTGGATTAACTGGTGCGATAAGGGTTTCACCGTTCCATTGTCATACAGAAGAGGACATCGATCAATTTTTATGTGTAACCAAAGAGTTATCTGAAACGAAGAGAATGAGCAAACTCATCAACTAGGGGGGAACTACTAATGAAGAAATTAGGTCTCGGTACAAAAGTATTTATTGGGTTTGTCATCGGTATATTGCTAGGTTTAATCTTTAAAGAAAAAATATTAATCATTAAACCTATTGGGGATATATTCTTAACACTCATTAAAATGATCGTGGTTCCGCTCATTTTTTTCTCCATCACTTCTGGAATCTTTAGTATTGGTGATGTTCAAAAATTAAAGAAAATCGGAACAAAGACGCTGATTTATTATATTGGAACGACTTTAATAGCAGGTGGAATCGGTCTTTTGGTTGCGCATATATTTAAACCGGGGAATGGAATTGATATTGATAGTATCAAGACATCGTCTGAATATAAAGCTGCCAATATTCCTACTTTTGGAGAGACGATATTAGGTCTATTTCCATCAAATCCTGTTCAGGCTCTAGCAGAAGGAAATCTCATGCAAATTATCATCTTTTCTATTTTCTTAGGGATATCCATCGTTTTAATAGGAAATAAATCAGTCACCCTTAGACATTTTTTTGAAGAAGGTACACAGGTAATGTATAAAATGACAGGAATCATCATGGCATTTTCACCTATAGGTGTGGCTGCTTTAATGGCTTGTACGATTGGGGAATACGGTTTGAAAATATTTGGGCCTTTGGGCAAATTTATTTTAGTTGATTATATCGGTTTGATTTCTGTCATCATTTTGATGTACTTGTTTATGTTAAAATTCATAGCGAAAATTCCCTTATCCAAGTTCTTTAAGTCAATCGGTAAAATTTGGGTAGTGACTGCGAGTACGACAAGCAGTTCTGGAACTTTACCTGTTACTATTTCTGTGACGAAAGAAGATTTTAAGGTGAAAGAGGAACTAGCGCAATTTACCCTTCCTATTGGAGCAACGATGAACATGAATGGTGCCGTTGTGTATTACTCTGCTGCCATCATTTTTGTATCCCAAATATATGGGATTGACATGCCAATTAGCCAGCAACTACTAGTCATATTAATGACAACTTTAATATCAGTTGGATCGCCCGGGATTCCTGGAGGTGGTATCGTTATGACCATTATGCTGTTAACTACATTAGGACTCCCTATGGAGATAGTTGGAATGATTGCTGGGATCTATAGAATCATCGATATGGGACACACCTCACTTAACGTGACAGGTGACGTAGTCAGTACACTGTGTATTGCGCGTAGTGAAAATATGATTGAAGATGAACAACTAAATGTGAATAAAATAAACGATATAAAATATTAAACGAGTTGATGTAAAGGTATAATTAACTTAATATTCTGTTTATTAAAAATAACATGATTGCTTAGTGATATATCTCATTTAGCAATATCAGTTGACACAACGTTTGCAGCCCGCAAGCAAACATGATAAAAAAGACAGCTCATCAAAGGGCTGTCTTTTTCATTGATTAACGAATCCTTGTAAATGTCGCATAGTGATCGGTCGTTTTATAAATGAGCCAGTCACTTGAATACACAAGGCGGTCAGCATTACGGAAACCGGAGACGTAGTTGATGTCGGCTTCACGCCATGTACGGCCGCTAGCTGATGGAAGGCGTCCCTCCCGATTAGAGAATACGTCTCCACCGATGCTTTTGCCTGGCGCGACTTCAGCTAAATTTCCTTTTGATGCCACCCATCCGAGGGCGCTCGCTTGTGATTTGGTGATGTAATTATCAGGTAGTCGTTTATAGCGGATTAAGTAATCTGCTACACCGTCAAAGGTATTAATGACGGCAAGGGTACGAAGGTCTGGTGCAAGCTGTACGGAAGCAGTCTCATTTGTGGCTGTTGGTGTAAGTGGTGTTTCTGCATGGACTTGCTGCGGGATAAATCCAGAAAACAGAATGGCAGCAATCAGAGCGAACAGAGTAAAAATCGAACTTATTTTTTTCATCTTGATCCTCCTCAAAAGGAAATGGGATGCCGTCCTCTTGATGCTTGTCTACCTCATATTATAGCACCGGCATATGAAGAGAATGTAAAGAATCAGGGTATTGGAAAAAATGAGGCTTTTTGACCTACTGTCTCTAGATGACATAAACAAAAAGACGCAGTTCCCTGCGCCTTTTTTCAATTAAGATGAGGCAAGCTCCTTCACAATATCAACAGGGGCTTTACCGTCAATTCCGTGAATCACATTATGAATGGCTCGTTTCAGCATAAGATCTCTTGTCGTTTCAGTAGCGGAACCGATATGCGGGGCAAGCGTGACATTGTCCATCTCTTTGAAAGGATGATCTTCCTGAAGCGGTTCTTGCTCATACACATCCAGACCAGCTCCTTTAATCCACCCTTCCTGCAGTGCTTGAATGAGGCTTTTCTCATCGACGGTTTTTCCTCGGGAGATGTTCACGAATAAAGCTGTCGGCTTCATTAATTTCAATTCCCGCTCTCCTATCATATGGTACGTCTCATCCGTCAGTGGTGTGATTAACACAATGATATCAGCTTGCTTCAGCAAGTCATCCAGTGCACAATATACAGCGCCATATGCCGATTCGGTTTTCTCGTTTCGGCTCCGGTTGTGATAGAGAACGTTCATATCAAAACCATGAGCGGCTCGTTTGGCTACTTGCTCACCGATTCGTCCCATCCCAATGATCCCAAGCGTTTGATGATGGACATCAATGCCGAATATATCTTCCTCTTGAACAAATTTTGTCCATTTTCCCTTGCGGATAAAACGATCAAGCTCGGCAATTCTCCTCGCAGAAGAGAGAATGAGCGAAAAGGCAAGATCAGCAACGGTATGATCGAGTGTATAAGGCGTGTGCGTACCAATCACGCCTCTTTGTCTCATGGCTTCTAGATCAAAATTGTCATAGCCGACTGAATTATTGCTCACCACCTTGAGTTGGGGTGCGTGATCTAATAAATCTTGATCAATTTTCGTACCAGATGTTAAAAGGCCATCAGCCTTCTGCAGCTTCTCAAATAACAGATCTCTTGGGATCGGGTCCTTTGACTGCCATACCTCGTATGTACAATGTTCCTTTAGCATGTCTTCAAAAGAGGCAGGTAAGGGTTTGGCGACAAAAATATGTGGTTTCATCATCAACTCGCTCCTTTCACATGGTCATCTTTCTCTTTTTATTATAAAGCAACCATTTTGGCAGTACACGTTTGAATATGAGTTGCTCAATATTTAATATACTGAAATAACGGAAAAGGAGAGATTTTTATAGTGAAAGAGTAAATGACATGGCCATCTGATGTCTTTTTACGATGTAGAAAAACGAGTGATTAGTAGATGAGTCATAGAAAAATGCTAGATGTTTCGAGAGATAATCTGACAAACTGGAAAATAGATCGAGACTTTTTGATAGAAAATTTATTATATTTGCAGTGTATTAAACGGGATGGTCATTTTCTACTAAACCTTTTCATCGTCTTTTGGTGAAATGAGAGCTATCGTTTGTAAGCAAAAGCCGCATATCCCCTGTGCTGAAGCGGAACAAAGAGCAAAATAGAGAAAATGCTTACATATTCTCTCATCGTTTTCTCATTTTTTTCTTTTTTTTCTATCATTTTTCTTCTCTATGCTTGAGAACACACAAGGGAAAAGGAGGCCAGGTAAGGCGTTACAATCACTTAAAAAAGATAGGAGATGACAGGATGGGATCAACATTAGAACAGATTCTTCAGCACAATGCAGATTTTGTGAAAGAGAGACAGTATGAGCCTTTCAAGGCGGGAAAATTTCCTGAGAAGAAATTGGTTATATTAACTTGTATGGATACACGCCTGTTGGAATTATTACCGCAATCCATGGGGCTTCGTAATGGTGATGCGAAGATCATTAAAAATGCAGGAGCCATCGTCACACATCCATTTGGCAGTGTCATGCGGAGTATTTTACTAGCCATTTATGAGCTGAAAGCAGAGGAAGTATGCATTGTCGGCCATCATGAATGCGGAATGGCAGGCCTTGCGGCAGACCCTTTACTTGAAAAGGCAAAAGCACGGGGAATTGAGGAAAAGTGTTTGAGCATTGTGAAAAGCGCAGGTGTCGATTTAAAGGGCTGGCTGACAGGCTTTGATTCAGTGGAAGAGAGCGTATCCCAAAGTGTGAAATTAGTCAAAGAGCACCCGCTCATGCCAAGTGATGTAGCTGTTCATGGACTAGTGATTCATCCGGCAACAGGAAAGCTGGATGTCGTTATAAAAGATAAACAGATCGACCCACAGTATACCTAAATCATCTACACATACTTGAAGGAGGCCAACACATACCATGCGTTTTTATGGAAGATTTGAAGGTTATGATTCATCAAAGTTTAGACGCGATTTAATCGCTGGGCTTGTCGTGGGCGTTGTGGCAATTCCTTTAGGCATGGCTTTTGCCATTGCATCTGGTGTCGGACCAGAATACGGATTATACACAGTCATCGTTGCCGGCATTTTGATTTCATTGTTTGGTGGTTCAAAGTATCAGATCGGCGGACCGACCGGGGCATTTGTTCCAATTTTATTCGGGATCGTCAGTCAGTACGGTATTGAAAACTTACTCATTGCTGGTTTTATGGCAGGCTGTATGCTTGTATTATTCGGAATATTCAAACTAGGGAAGCTCATGAAATTTATTCCTCGTCCGGTTATCATCGGCTTTACTGCCGGCATTGCTGTCATTATTTTTTCAGGACAGATTGCCAACTTCCTCGGATTAAAGGGTGTTGAAAAGCATGAAAGCTTTTTCCTCAATATGAGAGAAATCGTGGTCCATCTTGGTACCGCAAACAGTTTCGCCATTCTCACAGCGATTGTTGGGCTCATCGTGATTTTGGCGGCACAAAAATACATTCCCAAAATACCTGGTGCTCTATTAGGTCTACTTGTTTCAACATTTATAGCTGTTCTCTTTTTTCAAGGACAAGTTGAAACCATCGGCTCTGCGTATGGCGAAATCCCTCGTCAGCTGCCAACTTTCGCTTTTCCTGAATTGACGATTGAAAAAATGATTTATCTGCTGCCGCCGGCTATTGTCATTGCCCTTTTAGGCGGCGTGGAGTCCATCTTGTCAGCTATGGTTGCTGATAATATGAAAGGCTCAAAGCATGACAGCAACAAGGAGCTTGTCGGGCAAGGAATTGCCAATATGGCGGCACCGCTTTTCGGAGGGATCCCAGCGACGGGAGCGATTGCTCGTACGGCAACAAACATTAAAAATGGTGGAGCAAGCCCCATTTCAGGAGTCGTGCATGGTGTTGTTGTCTTGCTCATCTTAATGTTATTTGCACCATATGCATCGATGATTCCACTTGCTGCCATGGCACCGATTTTGATGTTTGTGGCGTGGAATATGAGTGAGAAAAAAGAGTTTATCAATATTGTCAAAGTCAAAAATGCGGATTCCCTTGTGCTTGTCGTGACCTTCCTGCTAACGGTCATCGGTGATTTGATTATAGGGGTGACTGCAGGTCTCATTTTAGCGTTTATCGCCTTTATCAAAAAAATGAGCCAGACAACGAATATCCACACAAATGTCGCTGTTCCTCAAATCGAAACGGCGGCTGCCTTAGAAAGGGAGACCGATCAGAAAGGGGTTAGTATGTATTCGATTGAAGGGCCACTCTTTTTCGGTACAACCGATTCATTGGAAAATTCGATTTTGGATCATGTTCAGACAAAGCCGAAAACACTCATTTTGCTTATGAACAAAGTGAATTATATGGACACCTCAGCAGAAGCGGTTCTGATGAACATTTCCAATCGTTTAAAGCATCACAATGGAAAATTGATGATTGTAGGGCTTCAATCACAGCCAAAAGAGCTTTTGCATCGTACCGGACTTTTCCATCACATTGGAAAGCAGCATTTCTTTGAACGAACGGACGATATTTCACCACAGCAGCTATAAAAGGCTAAAAAAAGCACGTGACATGTCAGTCACGTGCTTTTTACCTGCTCTTTTTCACTAGAAAACCGTTGTGTGAGTTTCTGTTGATGGGAAGAGAAGACCTCTTCTACTGTTACATCATAGAGATCAGCTAGAACAAGTAGATTTCCTAAGACATCTCCCATTTCTTCAATAAGGTCCTTCCTTAACGCGGCGTCCTCCTGTGTTTTCTCATCAGGTCGATCGCGTCCAATTTCGACCGCCCTGACTGCGCGAGCGAGTTCACCTGTTTCTTCCATCAGGAAACCTAACCTGATAAACGGCCCGTATTCTGTCCAATTTCTCATTTTGTAGAAATCTTTGATCCATTTTTCCATTTCAGTTGTTTGCATTCTCTTTATACAGCTCCTTATATGGTGTTCATCTTCTGATTTTACACTATATATAGATGGAGCGGCTGTTTCTTTACAATGAATTATAGTAGAATGAGTGGGTGAAGAAATCATAGAGAGAGATGGAGCTGTTTTGATGAAAACGATTTGTGTGTTTGCTGGTTCGAATCCAGGTGTGAATGACATCTACAAACAAAAAGCTGTCGAGCTAGGGGCTTATATGGCAGAGCAAGGAATCCGCCTTGTATACGGTGGCTCACGAATTGGCTTAATGGGAGCTATAGCGGATGAGGTATTGAAAAACGGCGGGCAAGTGATCGGAGTCATGCCAAAAGGGCTTTTTAGAGGAGAAGTTGTGCATCAAGAGCTCACTGAACTCATTGAAGTCAAAGGGATGCATGAACGAAAAGCGAAAATGAGCGAGCTGGCCGATGGGTTTATTGCCATGCCAGGTGGTTTTGGTACATATGAAGAATTATTTGAGGTGCTATGTTGGGCGCAAATTGGCATCCATCAAAAGCCAATCGGATTGTATCAAGTGAATGACTATTTCAATCCGCTCATAGACATGGTGAAGTTTAGTGTAAAGGAAGGTTTTTCGAATGAATCACACCTTCAATTGCTACATGCCTCTGGAGAACCGGAAGAATTGATTTCACAGATGGCTTCCTATCAAACACCGTCTCTTCAGCAGAAATGGACGGAGCTGTCTTAAAATAGATGCATAACAAAAAACCGTCTGTTCAAAGAGCAGACGGTTTGTTTTGTGATTATTTTTGTTCTTCTGTATTACGGGTCAAGACTTTGTCAATGAGTCCGTATTGAAGTGCTTCTTCCGCTGTTTTGAAGTTGTCACGATCTGTATCGCGCTCAATGACTTCAATTGGCTGACCAGTACGTTCAGCAAGTACTTGGTTCAGTTTATCGCGTAAAGAAAGGATTCGTTTTGCCGCAATTTCAATTTCTGTTGCTTGACCTTGCGCACCACCTAGTGGTTGGTGAATCATCACTTCACTATTTGGAAGGGCATAACGCTTACCTTTTTCACCAGCAGCAAGCAGGAACGCACCCATAGATGCAGCCATACCAATACAAATAGTTGATACCTTTGGTTTAATAAATTGCATCGTATCATAAATGGCCATACCAGCTGTGATCGAACCGCCAGGGCTGTTAATGTAGATAGAGATATCTTTTTCTGGATCCTCGGCTTCTAAGAAGAGAAGCTGTGATACGATGGAGTTGGCAACATTGTCATCGATCGCAGAACCAAGCATGATAATACGGTCTTTTAAAAGACGAGAATAAATGTCGTAAGCTCTTTCCCCACGATTTGTTTGCTCAATGACTGTAGGTATTAAATTCATAATGTTCCTCCTTCACCTTTTAGGTAAGTATGTAATTCAATGATACATTTTTGGTCAATAAAGGTCAAACAAAATGCTGACCTAAAATCAAATACCCCTATCCATTTTCCCCAAAACTCTTCCACTTCAAACCATCATATGAGTATATGTATGGGAATGAAGAAAATGCATCGACAGGGATAGCGATTAATCATTGCTTTCTTGCAGCATTTCCCTTATAATTTGATATGCTGACGTTTAAAAACATATCGTGCGCTCGTAGCTCAGTTGGATAGAGCGGTGGTTTCCGGTACCACGTCTGCCGGGGGTTCGAATCCCTCCGAGCGCGTCTATAGTATCCGATAGGATTGGATTTATAATTTGTGAAAAAGCTGAAAACCCTTTGAAATAAAGGGTTTTTTTGTTTTTTATGAGTGGTATTGTGTGAGTAAATTGAGAGGAACTTCACTATTTATTAGAGAGTTCATTTTGTATCGAAAAGCACAGATTAAAATTGTTAAAAAGACAAATTTTCTTTATGATAGCAATCAAGTAAACTTAATCTATTATTGGAGTATAAAGTCAGTGCATCAATATTCTCAAAGCTTGTTCAACGAAAAGGGCAGAATTCCTTAATAAGGAGGCACTAATGAATTGTGAAAGTGTTTTACATCAAATTGAAGTAGCTGTTAAAACATTAATAAAAATAGTCAGTCAATTAGAAGAAGCTGATTTACGAAAAAGACCAACACCTCATAAGCAGTCTATCGGAGAGTTGCTGGAACACATTGCGATTATTTGTGAAGCTGACTGGCGTATTGCGAATGAGGCGACCCAAGAAGAGATGGAAACATTTTATGCTAATGTATCATATAAAACTGTAAAGTCGATAGAAAAAGGCTTAATGACTAATTTTCATTCATTAAAAAATAATTATATGAAATTATCGGACACAGAACTACTGTCTCGTACCACTTCCTATTGGGGTGTGACATATACAAGGTATGAATGGTTGTTAGAGATATTAGCACATGTTTATCATCATAGGGGACAATTACATGCTATGCTTGTTCACTGTTACAATCAAGACCCCAAAATTTTAATGTTTGAATGATGTTCTTCAACTAAAGGGTGTTTTACTTTAATAAGACCCTGTAATAACACCTATCGTGTCGGGGGATACATTCTCCACGTGTGCATTTGACCTGGTTCACGATAGAAAAAGGTTTCTCGAACCCTCTCCATCAGAAGAGGGTTTTTTTGTGTGGCGCTCACTTCTAAAACTTTACATCTAAGCCACACTGTTTATGTTATAATTAATAATCATTCTCAATTAAAGGTGGTTTCGTAAGTGAAAAAAATGATTTGGCTTATGAGTCTGCTGGCAGTATTGTTGGTGGCTTGCGGGCAGAAAGACAATAAAGAACAAGAATCAAATACTCGTACATATACAACTGAAACGGGTGAAAAGATCACCATTCCTGACAAGCCGAAACGAATTGTTGTGTTAACAGCACAGCTTGGAAATTTTAAAAAGTTAGGTGTGACACCTGTTGGCATGACAGATGTTTATCCTAAATCATCCTTTTTAGATGAAACAGGTGTGAAGAGGGTGCCGATAGAAAATGTGGAGGCAATCGCCAAACTGAAGCCTGATCTCATCATTGCTTATTCACAAAATGATCAAGTTGAAAAATATAAAAAGATCGCAAAAACAATCACTTTCACAACAAGTGAACATAGCTTTAAAGAGATGCATATTGAAATCGGAAAGATTCTTGGAAAAGAATCGTTAGCGAAAAAACAAATACAAGAAATGGACGAGCAGCTGAAAAAAGACGGCAAAGAGGTCAAAGCAAAAATTGGTGAAGACAAGACGTTCTCCATCATGGATGTGCAGCCTAAGCAAGTGTATTTATTTGGTACAGACTTTGGCCGCGGTGGGGAGGTCATCTATCAAGGGTATGGATTTAGCCTGCCTGAAAAAGCGGATAAGGCTCTTCCGAAAGAAGGGTATCTCGGTATTTCATTAGAAGAGATGAATGAGTATACAGGTGACTATTTACTTGTACCAACAAAGGATGGAAAAGCACCGAATCCTGATATCACAGGCAGCGGTGTATGGAAGAAGAATAAAGCAGTGAAACAAGGACATGTTTTATCCTATTCAATCAATGAATTTATCTATGCTGATCCAATCTCAATTGAAAAACAGTCTGCTGCGTTTAAACAAATGCTACTTAAAAATTAATAAAAAGAAGACAAAGCACTTAAACAGGAGGCTTTGTCTTTTTTTCTGCTATCCTCTTAAAATACTAGCCATAAGACTCATTTCTGCTCTTTTCAGGCGTATTTGTTGAGCCCGATCACTGTATAAGATTAACATGGAAGGGAATTGACAATAAGGAGAGGATTCTTGTGGCGAAGGTTTTAATGATTACGTTCCCAGCTGAAGGACATGTGAACCCAATGTTAGGAATGATAAGAGCATTTGTTGATCGAGGTGATGAAGTGCATGTGGTCACAACTGAACATTATCAAAAGCGGATCAAACGCTTAGGCGCTCACATACATATACATCCAGATTATATTCGGACATTAAGTGTGGAAGAAGACGATTTGGAATCCATGCAGCCATTTTTTCATGCCATGCTACAAACGTCATTAGACATTTTAGAAGTGGTGGAAACTCTTTCTCAACAGCATTCATTTGATTTGGTCTATTTTGATATGTTTGGAGCAGGTGAGCTTGTGCGGGATTACTTACAGATTCCAGGCATCGGTTCGAATCCTTCTTTTGTGCTGCAAGAGGCACATTTTGATACACCTCTATACAGAAAGGATGAGAAGGCGGCTCATCTGTTAGAAGAAATACATGAACGTTTTGGCGTTCAGCCAACACATTTGATGCAATTCATGAAAAACCGCGGAGAACTGAATATGGTGTATACAAGTGAATATTTTCAGCCGTCTGTTGATGCATTGGATGATTCGTTTGTCTTCATTGGACCGAGCTTTCTAAAACGTGCTGACCAGCATGATTTCCCGTTAGAAACGCTTGAGCGAGAGAAGGTCGTCTTTATTTCAATGGGAACGGTTCTAGGAGATACTGAAGCATTCTTTAATATGTGTATTGATGCCTTTGCCGACTTTGATGGAAAAGTGATTCTCGCAACTGGTGAAAAAATCGACATGTCTCTCCTAAAAGAAGCGCCATCTCATTTTCTCATCGAGCCTTATGTGCCGCAGCTTGAAGTCCTTGAACTGACAGATGTGTTTGTGACCCACGGCGGGATGAATAGTGTCAATGAAGGTATTCATTATCATGTTCCAATGGTTGTCATCCCAGTTGACAAAGATCAGCCGATGGTGGCAAAAAGACTGACGGATCTCTCTGCTGCTCGTGCACTCGATAAAGACGAGCTGACAGCAAAGCAGTTGAGAGATACTGTAGAAAGTGTACTGGGAAGTGACACGTACCGTGCTGGAATTGAAAAGATTGAAGAAAGTTTCCAAACAGCAGGTGGAACAGAAAAAGCATTACGTGTCATTGATCAGTTTATGCAAGCGAAACAGACTCAATCATGAGTCTCTCAGCGTGTAGACAAACCCTCGAATTCGCCCGCAGGTCTGTGCGCTGGTGCTCGCCCTTCCTAGACTGCAAAGGTTTTCTTTCACGCTGAAAAGAAGACAAAGAGCTAAAATAAAGATCATTTTAGCTCTTTGTCAACAATCTGACAGACTCAATCATGAGTCTGTTTTTTCGGTGAAAAAAGACATTGTATTTCCCAGATCTGTATGCTAATATTCAATTCGTAATCATTTCGATTAATAATCGTAATGATTACGATAAAATGAACATTTGGGGGAAGTACATATGAATCATCAACCTGATTACATAAAGAAAAAGGACGAGAAAAAGCAGTCCTTTGTGACATATATCTTGATGCTGTTTTCAGTCATGGCTTGTTTTCTATTGGCATCTTGTTCTGAAAATAAGACCTCTTCCAGTTTAAGTGGAAGAGAAGATGATGAACTGGTGTATGCAAGTACAAAAGATATAAGAGACATTAATCCCCATCTATATGGCGGGGAGATGGCCGCTCAAAATATGGTGTTTGAATCGCTTGTTGTGAATACGGAAAAAGGCATTCAACCTGCCCTGGCCCAAAGCTGGGATATTTCTAAAGATGGAAAAACCTACACATTTCATCTTCGAGAAAACGTGACTTTTTCAGATGGTGAGCCATTTAATGCGAAGGCTGTCAAAATGAATATTGATGCAGTTGTCAAAAATATTGAAAAAAATGCTTGGCTCAATCTCGTGTCAGAAATTAAATCCACAAAGGCTGTAGATGAACATACTTTTGTTCTCACATTGAAGGAGCCCTATTATCCAACATTAGAAGAACTTGGTTTAACACGTCCATTCCGTTTTATTTCTCCCAAAAGCTTTATTGATGGCACCACATCAAAAGGCGTCAAAGGTTATGCAGGTACAGGTCCTTATGTGTTAAAGGAACATAAGAAAAATCAATATGCCATTTTTGAAGTGAATCATCACTATTGGGGAAAGAAGCCAAAGATTTCAACAGTGAAATGGAAGGTCATGCCGGATCACCAAACGATTTTACTCGCTCTGCAAAAAGGGGAGATCGACCTCTTATTTGGAGCTGATGGTGACATGATCGACGGAGATTCATTTCAGGCTTTAAAAGAAGCTGGTCAATATGGGGTAACCGTGAGTCCTCCTGTTGGATCAAGATCTATTGTGATCAACTCCAATCAACCAATAACACAAGATCCAAAAGTAAGAGAAGCATTTCAATATGCCATTCAAAAAGAGATGATTACAGAAGGGATTTTAAATGGAACTGAACAGGTGGCACATACACTGCTCGCCCCATCAGTCCCTTACGCAAATATTCCGCTTAAAAAGAAAACCTATCAAAAAAAGAAAGCAGAGGCATTATTAGATGAGGCAGGCTGGAAGCTAAAAGAAGACGGCTATCGCTATCAAAAAGACAAGCCGCTCAGCGTGACCATTTATTATAATTCGGATAATGCAGGTGAAAGAACGATTAGTGAATCGATTCAGCAGGACTTCAAGCAGGTTGGAATCAAGCTGGATATTAGAGGTGAAGAAAAACAGGCATTTTTAGATCGTCAAAAAACAGGAAAGTTTGATCTTATGTACTCTCTATCTTGGGGACTTCCTTATGACCCTCAAACATACGTCTCTTCATTTCGTGTTGCATCCCATGCTGATTATCAAGCTCAGTTAGGATTGAAAAAGAAAAAGTGGCTGGATGAGACCATTACGAAAGTATTGGTGGAGCCGGATGAGCAAAAGAGGGCACAAATGTACCGAGATATTTTGACGTATATTCATGATGAAAATGTGTATATCCCTATTTCCTATTCTGTGACAAAGGCCGTTTATAATAAGCGCCTCAAAGGTGTAGATTTTCATGTATCTCAGTATGAAATTCCCTTTGATCGAATGTATTTTTCGTCATAAATCGGAGGCTGAGACATGACACGCTATATCATAAAACGATTATTGCTTCTTTTGCCGCTCATTGTATTCATTACGTTTTTTGCGTTTGTGCTACTTGCGATGCGTGCGAGTGATCCAGCTGAGGTCGCTTTACGTGTGAACCAAGTAACCCCAACGGAAGAGATGATTGAATCTATGCGTCAAGAGCTAGGCTTAGATCAACCGTTTTTCATACGCTATGTCACATGGCTTAAAGACGGATTAACAGGTGATTTTGGCAGTAGTTATGTCACACATGAGCCTGTACTTGACCTGATGATGGAGGCACTTCCTGCGACTTTACAGCTTGCAGGGATGTCCCTTTTGTTTATTATTGTGCTGAGTTTGTTATTCGGAATGGTGTGTGCATATGCGGCACATACATGGTTGGATCGAATCGTGAGAGCATTTGTGTTTATTGCAGCTTCCATGCCTAGTTTTTGGTTGGGCATTTTGTTTATCTGGCTTTTTTCAGTCAAATTTAACTGGGTCAACACGAGTGGAATGGAAGGATTTAAATCGATTCTTTTGCCAGCGATGACTTTATCACTTGGCTACTTATCGACCTATGTGAGACTCATTCGAAATCAAATCCTAAAGTTTCAGCACGAGCCCTTTGTTTTTTATGCAAGAGCTCGTGGTTTAAAGGAACGAACCATTCAATTGAAGGTGATGAGACATGCCCTTCAACTAGCAGTAACAGCACTCGGTATGTCAGTACCAAAGCTCATTGCAGGAACCGTCATTATTGAAAATCTCTTTGCTTGGCCAGGGGTTGGCCGTTTGTGTGTAACAGCTATTTTTCATGCCGATTTCCCTATTATTCAAGCCTATTTGTTTGTGATGGGATGCCTGTTCGTTGTGTGCAACCTCGTTGCTGATGTCATACAAATGATCATGAACCCGCAGTTAAGAAAGGAGGTCTAAAAAATTTGATCGTATGGAATCAATTAAGAAAAGATCGAATGGCTATTCTGTCTATCTGGCTTTTGGTACTTGTCACATTAGCTGGGCTGTTTGCACCGTTTCTAGCGCCGCATGACCCAACTGACACGAACATTCTTCAAAAATATGCTGGTGTGAGTCTAACATATCCCCTCGGAACCGATCAGCTGGGGAGATGCGTATTGTCCCGGCTCTTATATGGTATTCGGACAACGATGCTTGCTGCCGTGCTGACAATGTGTATCACGATGTTCATTGGCACGATACTTGGACTTGTAGCTGGCTTTTTTAGAGGGAAAGTTGATGGAGCTCTAATGAGAATATGTGATGTCATGCTGTCATTTCCAGCAGAGGTGATGATTTTGGCCGTTGTGGGCATTATGGGACCTGGGCTTTTCAATATTATTTTGGCCAATGTCCTTGCAAAATGGGCTTGGTATACAAGGATGATTCGTTCGTCAGTCCTGCAATATACGAATGAACCATCTGTTCAGTTTGCGAAAGTATCTGGGGGTTCACCTTTTTATATCCTTCGAAAACATCTATTTCCTCGCATCTCAGGAGAGATTGCTGTCTTTGCTACACTTGACGCAGGCTGGGTCATTTTAAATATTTCTGCTCTGTCTTTTCTTGGATTAGGTGTGAGTGCACCTACACCGGAATGGGGCATGATGCTCAACGAGGCGAAGAATGTCATGGTGACGCACCCGGCTCATATGCTCCCGCCTGGACTTGCGATCTTATTTGTGGTCATGGCACTGAATTTTTTAGGAGACAGTCTTCAGCAGGTCATGAACCCTGCCATGCATCTTAGTAACAAAAAAAGGGGGAGACGGTTTGCCTTTCATCGAGATAAAAAAACTGTCCGTACATGATCCGATTCAACAAAAGGATTTGGTGGCAAATATCACGTTTACATTACATAGACAACGTTGTTTAGGCGTTATTGGAGAAAGTGGAAGCGGAAAATCAACCGTTGCAAAAGCATTAATTGGCCTTATCCCTCCTTCGCTAGAGATGATTGGGACCATTTTGTTTGACGGTGAAAAATTGACAAGTCAGACTTTACAGCAGTGGAGAGGAAAGCGAATTGGCTACATTCCACAAGATGCTATGAATGCGTTCAATCCAATTGAAACAATTGGTCATCAAATACTTGAAACGTTCCAGCGGCATTTGGGTTTACGTGGAAAAGAAGGGACAGCACATGCGATCACTGGGCTAGAACGTGTCCATTTAAACAATCCGCATATGTTAATGAAAAAATATCCTCATGAGCTGTCGGGAGGAATGCTTCAACGTGTCGTGATTGCCATTACGATCATGCTTTTTCCTGACGTGATCATTGCCGATGAGCCTACAGCATCATTAGATGCATATAACCGGCGTGAAGTCATCACACAATTACAGAGGCTGAAAGAAGAAACAGGAGCTGCCTTGATCATCATTTCGCATGATTTAGGCGTCGTTCAGGCAATCGCTGATGAATTGTTGGTGATGCACCAAGGGAAGATGCTTGAGCATCGTCATGCAAAAGAGATATTTACATCACCTGAGCATCCTCAAACGAGGCATTTACTAGAAACGAGGCTTCGCTTATCGGCACCCCTTGAAGCACTGAGGCAGCAGAAGAGAGTGAGGGCATTCCCATGCTGATCACAGCAAATCAACTACTTAAACATGGAGAAGATAAAGGACGCTTTTTTCATAAAGAGGAATCCATAGCACGCATAGCTCAGGTTTCATTTCAGATTGGAGAGGGTGAATGTGTCGGGTTAGTCGGTGAGAGCGGTAGTGGTAAAAGTACAATAGCACGTACGCTGCTTGGTTTAGAAACATTAGACGGCGGAGAGATAAAGATAGGTAGATGGCCAGCTCATACATGGCGTAAGATGAACCGGGGGAAAATGAGTGTTGTTTTTCAGGATTATCTATCTTCTGTCCATCCTTCCTTTACAGTGAAAGAGATCATAGCAGAACCCATGCAAATAATAAAGCGAAACATGGATGTGAACCAAAAAGTGTTGTCCCTGCTCAAGCAAGTAAGACTTCCATCGTCTTTGCTAAATCAATATGCTCATCAGCTAAGCGGCGGTCAGCTCCAGCGTGTATGCATAGCAAGAGCCATATCGACGAATCCAGCCATTCTCATCTTAGATGAAGTCCTTAGCTCACTTGACGTTTCTGTCCAAGTTCAAATATTGGAGCTTCTTGAAACATTAAAGCAAGAGTTAGATATGACCATTCTCATGATTACCCATGATCTAGAGGCAGCCGTTTTTTTATGTGATCGACTTCTTTTTTTACATGAGGGAAAACTTGTGGAAGAATGTAAAAGTGACCAGCTGTTTGAAGCGACTCATCCATTTACGCTCAAGCTAATAGACTCACTCATGCCTTTTCAGCTTGACAAAAAATAACCAATCTTTTATCGTATACGTAACAAACGACGGAAGGGTGACCCAATGCAATGAAGTACTAATCCTATGACCTGTAAGCAAAATGAAAGAACGAAGGCAGTGAGCAAACGATATGTGTTGCTATGTTTGCTGCGTTTTCATTTTTTAGCTTCGGAATAGGATGGTACAGCTTGGGAATCAAAGATTGAAGTGATGGATACGGGGGAGATGTGTGCTCATTTGATGAACCGCATGTCATTCTGTATCGATACGCTTATTTTTGTACACCATTTTGCCTCCTATTCTGAGAATGGGAGGCTTTTTCATGTCTCCTGATACGAAAGGAGAGGGTTGGATGTTACTGAGAGCCCACCAATTAAAAGTATTTCGAAAGGATCGTTTGTTATTTGATATAGAGGAGCTTGCCATTCATCAAGGGGACCGAATCGGCCTTGTAGGGACAAATGGCAGTGGGAAAACGACATTGCTCCATGTACTGGCGGGGAGGGAAAAACCAGACAGCGGCACATTTGCACACACTACAACTTGTACGCTGCTTCCTCAACTAAAGACAGGAGATGGCAGACAAAGTGGCGGAGAGATGACTCAAGCTTATATTGAGAGAGCTTTAAGCCGGCCTTCTGCCCTTTTATTAGCCGATGAACCGACGACTCATTTAGATACGGAGCATATTGAGTGGCTAGAAGAAAAGCTTCGTTATCATCAAGGTGCTCTGATTGTCGTCTCGCATGACCGTGCTTTTTTAGATGCGTTATGTACAGACATTTGGGAATTGGAAGATGGGAAGCTCAAACCATACAAAGGCAACTACAGCGATTTTGCCCGGCAAAAAGAACTCGAACATCGCCAGCACGTGGAGGCGTACGAGGTGTATACCCAAAAGAAAAAACAGTTAGAACATGCACTGCAAAAGAAAATGAAAAAAGCTGACAAAGCGACAAAGCCATCTCCAAAGTTGAAATCCTCGGGGCCTAAAATTGCAAAGCCTTATTATGCAAACAAGCAAAAAAAGCTTCAAAAAACAGCCAAATCTATTGAAACAAGAATGGAGAAATTAGAAAAGGTGGAGAAGGTGAAGGAAGTCCAGCCTCTTCAAATGACGCAGCACACCATGAAGGAAGTGGCAAGCCGCTCCATTTTTCGTGTCGAACATGTAGATGGCATGGCAGGAGATAAAGTCCTTTGGAAAAAGGCGAATGTTGAAGTGAGAGGCGGAGACAAAGTCGCGATCATTGGGAAGAATGGGAGCGGTAAAACGACATTTCTCCGAATGCTTGTAAACGGACATCCCGGGATTTTTCGTTCAGAAGCCGTGAAGATTGGTTATTTCAGCCAAGATCTTTCAGGACTGAATCAAGATGAATCGATCTTACAAAATGCACTGGAACAGGCGATTCAAGATGAGACGATCGTTCGCACCGTTTTAGCGAGACTTGGGTTTCGGGGAGACGATGTGTATAAGCTGACGAACGTATTAAGCGGCGGGGAACGGGTGAAGACGATGCTTGCAAAGTTGCTCGTCAGTGATGCCAATGTTCTGATGCTTGATGAACCGACGAACTTTTTAGACCTTGCGGCAGTAGAAGCGCTTGAAGGACTTTTAAAAGATTACCCGGGCACAGTTGTGTTTGTCTCCCACGACAGGAGGCTCATTGAGCAGGTGGCTACTCGTATTCTTCATGTGCACGAGGGTACCATTGAACGCTTTGATGGTACCTATGAAGAATATAAACAAAAGGAAGAAAAGCCAGCTGCTACAAAGAAAGAAGAAGAGCTCTTGCTGATTGATATGCAGCTGTCTGAAGTGCTCAGTCGTTTAAGCATCGAGCCTTCTCATGAGCTTGAAGAGACGTTTCAAGCATTGTTAAAAAGAAAGAAGTTGTTAGAGTCATAAAAAAAAGCCCCTGTGTTTACTGCACAGGGGTCTGTTCGTTTCGTTCTTTTTTCAATTGTTCAAGTTCGCTGACTGTGACAAGCTGGTAGCCTTGTTTGGTGAGTTCATGTATGATCTTCACTGCTGCTCGAGCAGAGCTGTCATAAATATCGTGCATGAGTACGGTTTTGCCATCTGCTGCATGTGAGAGAACATGGTTTGTGATCTGCTGGCTGTTGCGAATTTTCCAGTCCTCAGGATCGACATCCCACAATGAAACGTTCATGCCCACTGCTTGATTGATGTCGGGATTTGTTCCTCCATATGGCGGTCTAAAGTGCGTAGGAGTATAACCGCTAGCCTTTTTAATCAGCTTCTGCGTGTCTTTTACTTGTTTGACCGCTTCTTTTAGAGGGAGTCTCGTTAATAAAGGATGGTTATATGAATGGTTTCCGATCTCATTTCCCCCCTTTAAAATGTCGGCAAGCATTCCAGGATAATACTGAACCCTGCTTCCTAATACGAAAAAGGTGGCGTGTCCTTTATTTTCCTTCAGCGCTGCTAAAATGGTTGAAGTTGTGGCTGGGTTTGGACCGTCATCAAATGTGAGTGCGATGGCTTTTTTATTCGGATCAAGCTTTGGCTTTTGCGGCAGCTTGACGGCTTTTCTTTTTGGATTCGGTTCTTTGATTTCATTCTGATTTTTGGTCTTATTCATATATTCCGGCTTCAAGATATCTTTTAGCAGCGTCTTTTTGATCGCCAGCGTTTGCGGACCTAAGTCCTTTGCGGCTACTTGAGAAGCTGGGAAATAGAACTCTATATATTTCTCTTTTAAGGCGAATTGACTGAAGTTTTGATCAGTAGGGGCTGTTCCTTTTTGAAGGAGTGATAGATCCTTAGACAAGGTTTTATCTTTTTTAAGCTCCGTGTATGTAATATAGGATAATTTTTTCAAATAGTCCTTTTTGGGTTGAAATAAATCTTTTGTGTCAAGAAAGTCTTTTTTCTGAAAATCGAAATTGATTGTGACGTGATGAGTGGTCCCATTTTGCTGACCTGTATATGTGTAGGTCGTAAAATAAATGGCCGCAGATTGTTTTGCATAGTGCACCATGTCATAGTCAATATTCAGTTCAAACCGTTTGTTTTCATCAATGTCCTTTGCTTCACTAAATGTCTTTTTGAAATGCTCTAATGCTGAATTCGCATAGCTTTGAATCTTGTCATCTAGCTTTTTTTGATGAAAAAGTGGATAGTTCACCGCATATCTCATAAACTTCCCGTCATTTACAAGAGTGACAATTTCAACATTTTTATAATTCGTATCCTGCTTCACATTTTTCTTCTCTGTACCGCTTGCTTGCTGATTTTGAAAGAATGCAACTGCTCCAATGACGATGGCAAGCGCAAATAGGATGATACTCCATTTTCCCTTTACTGACACAACTTTCAATTCTCCTCTCATGACGGGTCATTCTTTATTCCTTTGACATCTGTTTGTAATATTTTTATAACAATTGACTTACTTTTGTAATTTTAGGGGATTTTCATGCGGAATGTCAACTATTTTCCTATTAAAATACTGTAAAAATTGATAGGTCTTTCACAACGAGAAAAAGCAGAAGGAAAGAATTCTCTTATTTGCCGTCTACCAATACCTTCAATAATAAAAAAAATGAGCCGTACATTGATTTTTCAGAGGCTGACGGCTATAATTTTGATGATTATGATTCTCATTTTCAAACTGACTTTTAATGAAGAAAAGGATGACACCGATTTTGCCGGATAAGCGAACATCTCAACAAAAACGATCATCACCTATTTTGTTCTTTTTATTGTTTTTTCTCGCTGTCATTGGTTTATTGGCAGCTATGTTTTTGGCTGTTTCCTACGGTGCAAAGTCATTGTCTTTGCAAACGGTCTGGACAGCTGTGTTTGACTATCAGTCTCATGTGACAGAGCAGCAGATCATTCATGAATTAAGGCTTCCTCGTGTGCTAGGAGCTGCACTTGTTGGAGCGGCCTTTGCTGTGGCAGGTGCGCTTATGCAAGGCATTACAAGAAATCCGCTGGCAGATGCCGGGATATTAGGCATTAACGGCGGTGCGATGTTTGTAGTCGCTCTCTGTTTTGCTTTTTTTCCAGGAATGCCTTATTCCGCATTGATGTTATTTTCTTTTTTTGGGGCCGTTCTCAGTACGCTGCTGATCTTTGCCATTGGGGCGGCTGGCGGCGTGCTGACCCCACTTCGGCTCACTGTAGCTGGAGCTGTTGTTGCCGCATTGCTGCATGCGCTAAGCTCGGGTATCGCCATTTACTTTGATCTCAGTCAGGATCTGGCTTTTTGGTATGCAGGGGGTGTGGCAGGTGTCAAATGGCCGCAGCTGATGATCCTTGCTCCAGTCATTCTCATTGTCATCGTTTGGGCGATGTTATTAGGACGATCCCTCTCGTTATTATCACTTGGTGAAGATGTAGCTGCGAATTTAGGGGTGAAAACCCGGCAAGTGCGAATACTAGGTATGGCAGCTGCGGTTCTGCTGGCAGGCGTTTCTGTATCGGCGGTTGGGTCTATTGGGTTTGTCGGGCTTGTCATTCCGCATATTGCACGAAAGCTGGTTGGGGTCAATTATCGTTTCGTCATTCCGATGTCAGCGATTTTAGGCGCAATGCTTCTCGTCTTCGCTGATCTTGCCAGCCGGACAGTAAATCCGCCAAGAGAGCTTGCCATTGGCGTCATGGTGGCACTTGTTGGTGTTCCTTTCTTCTTATATATTGCCAGAAAAGAAGGGAGGAACCTGTCATGAAAGAGAAACGGCGTGCTCTTGTCGTGACAGCCGTTTTGCTTTGTCTGAGTGCGGCTGTCGTGCTGTATAGTTTAAATACCGGCACGCTGAAACTCAGTCCTCTCGTTGTCGTCAAAACGTTATTTGGCTTTGGAGATTTCCAAAGTGAGACGGTGCTGTTTGATTATCGTCTGCCTCGAATCGTCGTGACGATACTAGCTGGAATAGGTCTAGGTATCGCAGGTGGCATTTTGCAGAGTTTATCCCGCAATCCACTTGCCGATCCTGGGATTATCGGTCTGAATGCAGGAGCCGCATTCGGCTTAATCATCTTTGTGACGTATTTTCACGTACTAGAAGGAAATCCATCTTTACTCATTCCGCTCTTTACATTTGGTGGTGGCCTACTTGCGGCGGCAGTCATCGTTCTTCTTGCGTACGACAGGCATGAAGGGCTTGTACCTATCCGGCTGATCCTTGTTGGAATTGCCGTAGCTGCGGGGTTTAGTGCATTGACGTTATATTTGTCATTGAAACTGGATGAAGATACATACACCTTCGCTTCAAGGTGGCTTGTGGGAAATGTATGGGGAAGAGACTGGATTCATGTACTTGCGCTCCTGCCTTGGATCGTATGTCTTGTCCCGCTTACGCTCATGCAGTCCAGCACACTCAATGCGTTAACATTAGGTGATGCCGTTGCCTCAAGTGTCGGAGTACGTGTACAACGTAAACGACTTTTTCTTCTCACCTTAGCTGTTGGTCTAGCGAGTGCAAGTGTATCGATGACAGGCGGAATTGGTTTTATTGGCCTTGTTGCACCTCATTTGGCGAGGCGTCTTGTCGGCTCACTGCACCAATATTTTTTACCAGTGAGCGCCTTGCTTGGATTGTTGATTTTGGTCAGTGCTGATACACTCGGACGTTCCATATTTGCCCCAAATGCCATCCCAGCGGGTGTGGTTGTGGCTTTTATCGGAGCACCTTATTTTCTCTATTTACTAACAAAAACAAAATAAGAAAGAGGAACTCATCATGAAAAAAGTACTTGTGTTTGGTTTAACGCTCTGTTTCTTGATTCTGGCCGCTTGTGGTCAACAGGAAACAAAGAAGACAACAAATCAAGATGAAAACGGAACACCTAAGATTGCGTCCTTGTCGATTCATTTAACAAATGATTTATTAGCACTCGGTATAAAACCTGCTGGCTCTGTTGTAGGGGGAGACTTAAAAGATTTCCTTCCACATGCGAAGAAGCAGCTCAGCCAGACGAAAAAGCTGGGCATTGCAGCAGATCCTGATATGGAGTCATTGCTTGCTTTAAAACCAGATGTCATTTACGTCGATGAAGAACTAGCTGGACAAGACTTATCAAAATACAAAAAAATTTCCAAAACCGAAGTGTTTAATTTAAATGATGGCACATGGCGTGATCATTTGAAAAAAATCGGCAAGCTCGTCAATAAAGAAAAAGAAGCCGATCAATATATTAAGGACTACAATCAAGAAGCAAAAGAAGTCAAATCACTCATCCAGAAAAAGATTGGAAATGGAAAAGTGATGGCAATTCGTGTAACAGCAAAAGAGCTTCGAGTATTTAGTATGAAACGTCCGATGGGGCCAATTTTATACGATGATTTAGGACTGACACCTGTAGATGGTGTGAAAAAACTGGACAGCAAACGTCCATTTGAAGTCATTTCTCAAGAAGTGCTTCCTGACTTTGATGCAGATGCTATTTTTGTCGTCGTGAATCGTGATGATAAGGCGCAACAGGCATTCAAACAGTTAGAGCAGACGCCGATTTGGAAAGGCCTAAAAGCTGTGAAGAAAAACCAAGTGTATCCGATTGCCGATCAGCCATGGCTTGATTATTCAGCTCTAGGCAACAAAATGGCAATGGATGAAGCAAAAAAGATGTTCTCTAAATAATCAGCACATAAATCAAGGCATCATTCCGCATCTAGGAATGATGTCTCTTTTTTTGATTCATTCTTCTATTCATTCGCTTTTTGCATACATATGAGAGGGAACGAGCAGTATCGTCCGTATGAAAGGATAAGGGGAGGGGTTACAGTTGAAGGTTCAAAAAATTAGTGCAGGCACTATTGCGAGGCTTGTGCTGCTTTTATTGGCACTTGTGAACAGCGCTCTCACCGCTGCAGGAAAAAGCCCAATTCCAATTGATGAAGAAGGTGTGCAGCAATTCATTACGTTAGCTTTTCTTGGCATCACATCACTATGGGCCTATTGGAAGAACAATGATATTACGAAAAAAGCACGAACCAAAAAAGAAGAATAACAGAAAACAGAGCCTTTTCATGCAAAAAGGCTATCAGCGTGTAGAAAAACCCTCGCATTCGGTGACAGTCCTGCGCTTCGGTGCTCACGAATGTCAAATTCGCTCCGCTCCGGTGCTCGTCCTTCCTAGACTGCAAAGGTTTTCTATCACGCTGAAAAGAAGACAAAGGGCTAAAATCAAGTTCATTTTAGCCCTTTGTCCATAAACTGAATAGAGCCTTTTCATATAAAAAGGCTCTATTTCATCGAAGCGACAAGCGCTTCTCCCCGCAAATTGGTTTTATCTCAGTGGCTTACGCCCGGTGTTCTCCCATATTGGTAAGAAACGCTTTCACTTCCTCGATGGTTAAGCCAATGGCCTTTGCTTCACTCATGAGACGCTTCCATTCTGACATATTTGAGTCGGTCAGCTTTCTCTGATGGACATGCAACGTCTTTCCTTCCTGCTCCTTTCTGTAGGTTTGGAGCAGCTGATACAGTTCTTCTTTAGGCATGCCGGATTGGACGGCATGAACGATATGATCCCGCCACTCCTGTTCACCGCCCTCAGCGTAATGAAACATCATCGTTTCTGCATCAAACAGCTCTTGTAAATCAATTTCTAGTGATGAGGATACCTTTTTTAAAAACTGGACAGATGGATTACGGTGGACACCACGCTCAATTTTACTCAAATACGATTTAGAGACATGGGCATCTTCAGCCAACTGCTGGATTGAGTATCCTTTCCTCTTTCGGTAAATTCGTATCACCTTGCCTATCATTCGATATATGATCTCCCTTCTCCCCGGCGAATCGTTCTGCGACCTTTTCGTTCATTATAAGAAATAAATTGTTCTTTATAAAATTCAAAAACGTAAGAAACAGGAAGTAAACAAAAGAAAACGAACGATTTCGTTCTTTAAAAAGAACTATAAGACCTATTATGACATTTTTCTTTGCGGGTATTATCTTTTATAATCCAATCATTAACAAAAAGAAACCATATATAACCTTTTTATGATGAAATCGGGAGGTATCTATGAATGAGAATATAGGTTTTAAGCAGCTGTTTTCTGTCATAAAAGAGAAAATGGCCCTTCTGATCCTGATTGTCCTGATCGTAACGGGCATTTCAGCCTACTATCAGTTCTATGTCTCGACTCCTGTATATCAGGCAACCACTCAAATTCTTGTTCATAAACGAAGCAGTGATGCACAAGCGAATTTAAACGATATTCAGATGAACCTTCAATATACACGTACCTTTCAAGTCCTATTAAAAAGTCCAATTGTCATTGAAAAAGTAAAAGAAACACTCAATCTTACAGAATCGGCAGAAGGATTAAAACACAAAATTGCCACAAGTACAGAAAATGAGTCAGAGGTCATAAATATTTCTGTACAAGATGAGGACCGAGCGAAGGCAGTAGCCATTGCGAATACAGCCACAGAGGTGTTGCAAGAAGAAATCAAAAAAACCATGAATATGGATCGCATTAATGTTTTGTCTGAAGCCAAGCTGTCCAACACGATACTAATGAACTCACGTAAATTCGTTCACATCGTTCTGGCACTAGGCGCCTCTGTATTAGGGGGAATGACACTCATTTTCTTAATGAATTTACTCGATGATACGGTAAAACGAACACATCAAATAAGAGAAGAGATCGGATTGCCGTCGCTCGGCAGTGTCTATCAGATGCATGCAGACAGGAGGGCAAAAAAAGACAAGCAGTCCGTCATAACGGGAGGACAGAACATTGATTTTTAAGAGGAAAAAACGAGAAAAAAGAGATTTATCCTGCATTTCTGTATTAAATCCTCACTCTGTCATTGCGGAACAATTCCGAACGATCCGAACGAACATCGAATTCACGTCGATTCAAACGAGGCTGAAGTCGATATTGGTCACATCCTCCTTGCCGAAGGAAGGAAAATCATTTACGGCTGCAAACTTGGCAGCTGTTTTTGCACAGCAGAAAAAACGGGTTTTGCTCATGGATGCTGATTTACGTAAACCAGCCATTCATGAATATTTTGATCTGAGTCCGCACACCGGATTGACCAATGTGCTATTAAATAATTGCACTTTGGAGGAAGCCATTTTGCCTACACCGATTGAGCATTTAGAGCTGCTTCCGAGTGGGACCATTCCGCCAAATCCTGCTGAGCTGCTTTCCTCCTCTGTGATGAAGCAGCTATTTTACGAGATTGAGCAGCAGTATGACATGGTGATTGTGGATTCCACACCGCTTCTGCCTGTAGCCGATGCCAAAATATTAGCGAACCGGACGGATGGAAGCATTCTTGTGGTGTTAAGCGGTAAAACGAAGATTGCCGCTGTGAAGAAATCAAAAGAAGTATTAGAGGGGACGACAGGGAAACTGCTTGGGGCGATGCTAAATGGCAAGAAAGTGAAAAAGGGAAGGCACTATATGTATTAAAGAGATTGATAGGTGATGTCTCCTAATCTTTAACAACGGAGGCACTCGATCCTGCTGTGGGCATGACATATGCCTTAGATGCTCGTCATCGGTAGTGGGATGTGAGGACGGGTTTGATGCCCATTTTATGTAAGAATAGTGATGCTTTAAAAAGGGGGAGGAGCGTTGACTTACGCCCAAAGATTATCAATCATCGTGGCACTAGATTCATATCTCATTTTAGTAGCCGTCTTTTTTGGCTTTCAATTTGTCCAAGAGGCGGCGTTAACCGTATATACATTTGAAATGCTCGTCATTTCTTCGCTCAGTCTACTGATCGGGCACCATTTGTTTTCGTATATTTTTCACGTGTACAAGCAAGTATGGGCCTATACAGGGGTTAGAGAGCTATTTTCTTTAATGAAGACCTTTGCGTGTTCATTTTTATTTTCCATGACGATGCTGTACATTTTTGTGCAGACATGGCCATTTCGCTTTTTATTCATTGTCTGGCTTTTCCATGTGTTATTCATCGGTGCATCACGTATGGCATCCAGGCTGTTTCATGATGGTGCGAAGCGGTTTCAAGTTGAAAAGGAGCGGGCACTAATCATTGGCGCTGGATCAGCCGGGACCATTATCGTTCGTCAGCTTCAGCAGTCGAGTGATGTACATATTGAGCCGGTCGCTTTCATTGATGATGACAAAACAAAGCATAAGCTTGAAATTATGGGGCTGCCTGTTCTTGGGGGAAAAGAACATATTCAAAGGGCTGTTGCGATGATGGATATTCAAAAAATCATTATCGCTATTCCATCCAAAAGCAGTCACACATTAAAAGGACTATATAAGGAATGTGTAGCGACTGGAATCAAAACACAGATTATGCCGGAAATGGAACAGATTTTAAAAGGAACCCATGCGCTGAATCAATTGCGGGATGTACAGCCAGAGGATTTGCTTGGAAGAGAGCCGATTCAATTAGATACAAGCCGTCTATCCGTTCACCTAAAAGGAAAAACGATTATGGTGACAGGAGCTGGCGGGTCTATCGGGTCAGAAATCTGTCGTCAAATTTGTGTATTTTCCCCTCGGGCGATTGTGCTTGTGGGACATGGAGAATTTAGCATTCATTCTATTTTACTAGAGCTGAAAGAATTGTATGGAGACAGCATTAGCCTATATCCACAAATTGCGGATATTCAAGATAAACAAAAAATGAGTGAAATCGTTGGTCATTTTCAGCCGGATATGATTTATCATGCCGCCGCGCATAAACATGTCCCGCTCATGGAAATCAGCCCGAAAGAAGCGGTGAAAAACAATATTATCGGGACAAAAAATGTGGCAGAAGCTGCACATGAGCACGGAGTTGAAACATTTGTCCTCATCTCATCTGACAAAGCGGTCAACCCTGCCAATGTGATGGGAGCGACAAAGCGGTTTGCTGAAATGGTGATTATGCAAATGGGGGCAAGCAGTGAAACGAAATTTGTCGCCGTCCGGTTTGGGAATGTACTCGGAAGCAGGGGGAGCGTCATTCCGATCTTTAAAAAACAAATTGAAAAAGGCGGGCCAGTGACTGTCACGCACCCAGCCATGACAAGATATTTTATGACGATACCAGAAGCATCAAGGCTTGTTATTCAAGCTGGTGCACTAGCAGAAGGAAGGCAGATTTTTGTTTTAGACATGGGGGAGCCAGTCAAAATTGTCGACCTCGCAGAAAACCTCATTCACCTCTCAGGCTACACCACAGACCAGATTCCAATCACATTTACGGGTATTCGTCCCGGAGAGAAAATGTACGAGGAGTTACTCAACCAGCATGAAAAAGCACAGGAGCAAATTTTCCCGAAAATCCATATTGGGCATGCCTTGGATGGTGATCCGTATGTGCTGAACCGCTTTATTCACGAATTTAATATGATGAGTGACGATCAATTAAGACAGGCCTTGTTTGCCGCCATTGAGTCGCATGATGTATTGCCTGAACCGATGCAACGAGAGGAGGAGCCACTTGCTAATGAAGAAAAAAGTCTTGTTTTGCGCAACGGTTGATTATCATTTTAAGGCGTTCCATCTCCCGTATTTCAGATGGTTTCAGGAACAAGGATGGGAAGTGCATACAGCGGCAAATGGCCAGCTGGAGCTACCGTATGTGGATCAAGCGCATGCCATTCCGATTCAGCGTTCCCCTTTTCATCTGCACAACCGGCTCGCTTATGTGGAGCTGAAAAAACTGTTAGAAAAAGAGCATTATCAGTTCATCCATTGTCACACACCGATGGGGAGTGTCATTGGCAGGCTAGCGGCCAAAGGGACGCGCAAAAAAGGGACGAAAGTTCTTTACACAGCGCATGGGTTTCACTTTTGGAAGGGGGCACCGCTTCAAAATTGGCTGCTTTATTATCCAGTTGAGAGATGGCTCGTTCAATATACGGATGCACTCATCACCATTAATGGAGAAGACTATGAAAGAGCCGATCGTCTGTCAAAAGAGAAGGCGGCTGTGCATTATGTTCCCGGTATGGGTGTCGATATGAAGCGATTTGCACCAGTTGATGACAAAGAAAAAGACCGCCTTCGTAAAGCATATGGTTTTACCACGCAAGATTTTATCGTGCTGTGTGCTGGTGAATTAAATGACAATAAAAATCAAGGAATGCTCATCAAAGCTTGCGCGCAGGTGTATCGGAATATACCACATGTGAAAATTGTATTTGCTGGAGAAGGGACCAGTCGGTCGTCCTATGAAAAGCTGGTCTGTCAGCTGAATCTTGAGGAACATGTACAGTTTGCGGGATTTTGCAAACACATCGAAGATTGGATGCATATGAGCGATGTATGTGTATCAACCAGCTTGAGAGAAGGACTTGGGATGAATCTTCTTGAAGCGATGTCTGCTGAAAAGCCGGTGATTGCAACAGAAAATAGAGGGCATTGTGAGCTCGTCAAACATGGAGTGAACGGCTTTTTAATCAAACCGAATGATGTGAATGGTTTAGCCGTTTATTTACAACAGCTCTATCATAAAAAGGACCAGCTTCACCTAATGGGGAAAGCGGGACGTTCTATGGCTCACGCATTTGCACAGGAGCATACGATAAGTGCTATGGAGGAAATTTACACAACGTATATGGATCAAAAAGAGAAGGTGATGTGAGCATGCGTCAGCCGAAAGTATCGATTATCATGGGTGTTTACAATTGCCAAGAAACAGTAGAAGAAAGCATTGAATCGATTCTCCGTCAAACCTATGAAAACTGGGAGCTCATCATATGTGATGATGCATCAACAGATGGCACCTATGAAAAAGTGCTGCACTATACCATGCGTGAACCCGATAGAATTCGCCTCATCCGAAATGAACACAATCAAAGACTTGCCGCCAGTTTAAATCGTTGTCTCACTGAAACGAATGGAGAACTGATTGCAAGACAGGATGGCGACGATATATCGGTGTCTACACGATTAGAAAAACAGGTTCGTTTCCTTGATGCACATCCGGAATATGATGTAGTTGGTACGGCGATGACGGTGTTTGATGAGTCAGGGACGAAGGGCGTTCGAGCACTTGTCTCAGAGCCTGATCGAAGGGTGCTAGCAAGAGGAACGCCTTTTTGTCATGGGACGATTATGATGAGAGCGTCTGCCTACAAGGCTTTAAATGGCTATCGTTCTGTCAAAACAACCAGACGGATGGAAGATATCGATCTTTGGATTCGTTTTTTTGCTGCGGGGAGAAAAGGCTTTAATCTGCAAGAGCCCTTATACCTTGTAAGGGAGGATGAAGCGGCCTTTCAGCGCCGGAAATTCCGATACTCAATGGACAATGCCTGGCTTGTGTTAAAAGCATGCAAGCAATTAAAATTGTCGCCGTTTGATTATCTCTTTGCGCTTAAGCCGGTCATCCGTGCCTGTATGTCACCAAAGATCATGAGGTTTTATCATCAGCGGAAACTTGGAGGATCTATGGTGAAAAGGAGGACGATTCGGGATGAATGAGCCAAAGCGTGTACTTCATGTTGTGGGCGGAATGAACAGAGGCGGAGCAGAAACGATGATCATGAACATCTATCGAGCGCTCGACCGGAATGTTCTTCAATTTGATTTCGTTACCCACCGGGAGGATGTCTGTGATTACGATGAGGAAATTCGTCAGCTTGGCGGGCGGATTTTTTATGTCCCAAGTATTGGAGCGTCCTCTCCATGGACGTTTGTCAAAACGTTGACGAAGACGATTAAGCAAACGGGACCTTATCAGGCGGTGCATGCACATACAGATTTTCAAACGGGCTTTTCTGCCCTTGCTGCGAAACTGGCAGGTGTGAAGATACGCATTTGCCATTCACATAATACGGCTTGGAAACAGTCTCCTAGCCGGGTGGATCATTTGATGCTCAAAGGATTTCGTCAGCTGATCTTTGCCTTTTCTACGAAGCTTGTTGCATGCGGTGAAGATGCCGGTGTCTTTTTATTTGGACAAAAAAGAATGCACGATGGACGAGTGGACATTTTGCCAAATGGGATTGATTTGAATCTTTTTTTTCAGTTGGAGCCAGAAGCGAAGGTGAAGATGAAAAAAGACCTCCATCTTCACGAGAGAAAACTGATCATTGGACATATTGGCCGATTTCATGAGCAGAAAAACCATGTTTTTTTCATCGAATTAGCGCAGACACTGAAAAAACAAGGGGTCTCCTTTCAGCTAGTTCTCATAGGAGATGGGCCGCTCCGGGCAGTGGTTGAATCGTATGCAGAGAAAGCAGGATTAATGGAAGACATTGTGTTTACGGGCGTTGTCTCAGAGGTTCCGCAGTATATGAAAGCATTTGATGTGTTTGTGATGCCGTCTTTGTTTGAAGGTCTTCCGCTCGTATTAGTGGAAGCGCAGGCATCTGGACTCCCATGTGTGATTTCAGATCATATCACAAAGGAAGTCGATTTAGGCTGTGGGCTTGTGAAAAGGAAATCCTTGCAAGATTCAGCACATGAGTGGATGAAAGCCATACTAGAAGCTTACCATGCAGACCCTCCTCTTCAGGAGACGATTATTTCTCAGCTTGGCCTTAGAGGATTTGATGTGAAACAGAACATCACCCGTGTGATGAATGTGTATGGATTGTAAGGAAGGATTGGCAGATGGCGGTTTATTTGGTGAACATGATCATGGTCTATTTATGGTCGAGCTTTGCTGCATTTTATGGCAGACGTGATGATACCATACAAAGCGGCTGGCGGCCGAACAAGCTTCTGGTGTTTTTTCCATTTTTATTTCTTTGTATTGTGGCGGGCATACGCTACAAAGTAGGAACTGATTTCGTCACCTATGGACAAATGTATGAGTTCTCCGTCAACTATGACAAGCCTTGGCATATTTTCGGATTCGGTGTAGACAAGGCCGCCACTGATCCGGGCTTTACATTGATCTTGTGGATGCTCAATCAACTGTCACATGAGCCGCAAATCATGTATATCACAGTTGGGATCATCACCTATTTTTTTATTATCAAAACACTTGTGCGATATGGACGACCATTTGAGCTTAGTATGCTACTATTTCTCGGCACATTTCATTATTACGCTTCGTTTAATGGCATGCGGCAGTATATGGTGGCAGCGATTCTTTTTTATGCCATCCATTTTGTCATCAAAGGTCAGTGGAAATGGTATTTTCCGCTCGTGCTTGTATGCGCGCTATTTCATTCCTCGGCACTCATTATGATTCCAGTCTATTTCATCGTCAGAACAAAGGCATGGTCTTGGATGATGCTTGTGTTATGTATGATTTTTCTAGGCTTAACCGCTCTGTATGACCGCTTTGTCTCCGTGTTTGTGGTGATGCTGCAAGGGAGTTCTTATGGTCATTACGAGGAGTGGCTGACAACGAATACGAATGGAATGAATGTGACGAAAATTGGTGTCTTGATTTTACCGTTATTGCTTGCGTTCTTTTGTCGAAAACGACTTCGTGAGCTGACGCCAGAGAGTGATTATATTGTGAATTTTTGCTTGCTTGGATTTTTGTTTGGCATCCTTGCAACGAAGGATGTCATTTATGCAAGATTTCATATTTACTTTGGTCTGTATCAGCTCATTTTACTGCCTTATTTCACACGGATTTTTGATCAGCGAACCAATTTCTTTATGTATATCGGAATTGCGGTTTGCTATATTTTGTACAGCATCATGCTGATGCCGTTTGATTCTTCTGTTTTACCGTACCGAACAATTTTTACAAAGTAGATTTGAAGAAAGGTGGGGCTTGCTGTCATGCCAGCTATCAGTCTATTGGTCGCAGTCTATAACACTAGTCAATATGTGGAGCAGTGTCTTCAATCGATTGCAGACCAAAGCTTTTCAGATATAGAGGTCATCCTCATTAACGATGGATCTACCGATCACAGTGGAGACATCCTTGAAGCGTTTGCTGCGCGTGATGAGCGATTTCGGGTGATTCACCAAACCAATCAAGGGCTGGGAGCGGTGAGGAACAGGGGCATAGAAGAAGCAACAGGAACGTATCTTGCCTTTGTTGATTCAGACGATGTTCTCGCTCCTCAATACTGTGAGGCTTTATATCAAGAAGCCGAAAACACTGGTGCCGATCTTGTTGTTAGTGAATATTGGATTCAGTTTGAACAGTCAAAACGGATCATACCGACGACGCTGTTAGCTCAGCAGAAAGCCGATAAGACAAGTTTAATAGAATCGTTATTACATGGTGAGATCACGGGATTTTCATGGAATAAGCTGTATCGGCGGGCATTTATCGAAAAGCATCATATCCGTTTTCCGTTGAGAGGTGAGCTTGAGAATATTGAAGATCAATATGTCACGCTGCGCTGTTTTTCTTTATCACGTATCATTGCCTTTGTTCATGAGCCGCTTTATTATTACCGGGTTCATTTGTCATCCATTGTCCAGCGATATCAAAAGCAGTATTTTCAGCATGGACTGGCGTTTTATGACACGCAGCGTTTGTTTTTAAAAGAGCATGATGAGCTGACACCATATGAGAAGGCTTTTTGTTTTTTTATCGTGAATCATACGCTGCATTGTATGCTCAATGAATGGAAGAGCCAAAATTCCCTGTCCTTTCAAAAAAAGCTTGGTCATATGCGTGAAATGGTGACACATGAAGCTTTTCAGAAGGCTGTGAAACAAGTGGAACCATCGAAGCTGACTGTGCGAAAGCGAATGATCTTATTCCTTGCTAGGCTGCAGTGGGTGTATCCGCTCTCTGCCGCAGCTTCAAGCTATCAAAAATGGATTGAATATCAAACGAGAAAATCGGGGTGATGAGTGTGACATTCCAGCAATTAAAAGCACATGCCGCAGAGTGGCTGCTCTTAAAGGTCAAGTATCCACTTCAATATAGGTTGAGCCGCCAAAGACTGCCAGAGCTGCGTCATCAGAAGAAGATCATTCTCACGCTGCTACCGGCACATGACAACTTAGGTGATCATGCGATTGCCTATGCGAGCTGCTGTTTTTTACAAAAGCATTTTCCAGACTATCAAATCATAGAAGTAGACATGCAGGAGATGTATCGTCTAGCACGTCCGCTGAAGCACGCGCGGCACCCAGAGGACATTGTCTGTATCATCGGCGGGGGCAACATGGGCGATTTATACCGATATGAAGAATGGACAAGACAATTTATCATGAACGCCTTTAAGTCCTATCCCGTCATTCAGCTGCCCGCTACTGCTCATTTTACAGAAACAAAGAGAGGGAAAAGAGAAGAACGCCGCGCCATTCAAGCATATCAGCAACACCCGAGGCTTCTTTTGATGGCAAGAGATCAAACCACCTATCAATGGATGAAGCAGCATTTTCCTAATAAAGAGGTGTGGAAACAGCCTGATATGGTCCTGACATTAGACGAAACATCAAAGAGTCAAACCCGTAAAGGAGTGCTGCTTTGTCTGCGTGAGGATAAGGAGGCATATCTCACGAAAGAGAAACGAGAACAACTGCAGGAGCATATCAAAGAAACGTATGATCAAGTTGGTTTTATCACAACAACCATTGGGAAGCGAGTGAATCGAACGACTCGTTTAGAGGAATTATCCACGTTATGGACGCAGTTAAGACAGGCACAAGTCGTCGTGACAGATCGACTGCATGGCATGATCTTTTGTGCGATCACACATACACCGTGTGTTGTCATCAGGTCGTTTGATCATAAAGTCATGGAAGGATATGAATGGGTAGCGCACTTGCCATTTATGACCCTTTTGAAGGAACCAACGGAGGAAGCGGTGAAAAAGGCCATTCATCAGCATATGAAAACAAGCGGACAAAAGGGAGAGGAAGCTGGATGAAGGCCCTTAAACACTGCGTGAAATCACCATGAACCGTGCGTTTCTTTACAATGTCAGTGCAAATGTGATGACGTTTATCTTGATGATGCTGATGTCTGTTTGTTTAACGCCTTACATTGTTCATACACTTGGAGTGGAAGCGTTTGGTCTGATTCATCTGACGCAAAATATGATCAATTATTTATCGGTCATTACGGCTTCATTAAGTGCTGTGGTGGTGCGTTTTTTTTCTGTTGCCGCTCATAAAGGAGAGATGGAACAAGCGCAGCGCTATCTCGCTTCCTATTTTGTCAGTTCTCTTTTTTTATCCATCTGTCTTTTTTTACTTTGTCTATTCATGTCTCAGCAGCTGGTTGACTGGCTCCATGTGCCTGCTCATCTTGCAAAAGATACACAGATCGCCTTTGTGTTAGGGGGTCTTTTATTTATGCTCAATTTCGTCATGTCTGGTATTGGGGCGGCACCGTTTTATGCGAACAAATTATATGTATCGAGTGTTGGACAGGCCATTCAGATGTTTGGCAGGGCGCTTGTGATTGTGCTGCTATTTACCGTGACGACACCAGCTATTTGGCATATTCCGCTTGCAGCCGTTATAGGGAGTTTCGCCGCTTTGGGAATGGTTCTCTATTATTTTAAGAAACTCATTCCTTGGTTTTCGTTTAAGTGGCGGTACGTTTCTTTATCTTCAAGTCTCACGCTGGTTCGATCAGGGGTGTGGCATTCATTTGAGCAAATGGGCATTTTGTTGTTTTTACAAATCGATTTATTGATGACCAACTTACTGATTGGGGCAGAAGCGACTGGACAGTATGCCGCCATTTTACAATTTCCATTATTATTGCGCACCCTTGCAGGGACACTTGCGGTTGTGTTTGCCCCAACGATCACAAAATTATATTCAAATCAAGACGAGCAGGGGCTCATTCAATACGCCGCCAATGCCATGAAATGGAGTGGTTTATTTGTAGCATTCCCCGCAGCTCTGTTAGGAGGTCTTGCCGGTCCGCTCATGTTGTTATGGCTTGGACCAGCCTTTGAGGAACTGAAATGGCTGCTGATGATTCATGCGGCTTATTTGTGTTTCACGTTGATGTTTTTACCGCTGACCTATGTACCTACTGCCTTTAACCGATTTAAAGTGCCGGCGGTTGTGACACTCATATTAGGCGGTTCCAATGTCCTGTTCGCCTATGTACTGACTCACCTACTTCAGCTCGGGTTATATGGCATTGCATCAGCAGGAGCCGTTGTTTTATTGATGAAAAATATCGTCTTTCTCCCATTGTATACAGCCAAGATCACGAAACAGAAAAGTACCATCTTTTACAAACATACAGTCGTTCCGCTGTTTGGGGCTCTATTCATATGGGGGATCTGTGCCGGCATTCAGGCTGTGTATGATGTGACGAGATGGTGGGAGCTATTTTGTATTGGCGGAATATGTTTCGTTCTCTACTTAGGTTATTTGTATCAATTTGCAGGAACAAAACAAGAGCGGATACAGCTCATGCGTAAGGTGAAACAAGCTGCTATTGAACGAGCTGTCTCCCGCTAGTGTGGAAAGGAGAAGCAATGATGAAAAGAATAATAGATGTGGTCGTGGCACTGACACTGCTCATCGCAGGGAGTCCTCTTTTCCTTCTCATCTATGGACTCATTCGGTGGAAAATCGGAGCGCCTGTGGTGTTTCGACAAGAACGGCCTGGTCTGTACGGACAGCCGTTTATGCTTTATAAATTTCGGACGATGACCGAGGAACGCGATGAACATGGCGTACTGCTTCCAGACCATCTTCGATTAACAAAAACCGGTGCCTTTATTCGTAAGCTCAGTCTTGATGAATTGCCGCAGCTTGTCAATGTACTCAAAGGGGAAATCAGTCTCGTTGGACCAAGACCGCTTTTAATGGAGTATTTACAAATGTACACAGAGGAGCAAGCGAAGCGTCATCTTGTAAAGCCTGGTATCACTGGATGGGCCCAGGTGAATGGGAGAAATACTCTCTCTTGGGAGGAGAAATTCACCTATGACCTCTGGTATGTAGAGCACCAATCGTTTTGGCTCGATATGAAAATCTTATGGATGACCTTGCTGAAAGTCATCAAAACAGAAGGGGTGCAGCAGCCAAATCATGCAACAGCTGAAAAATTCAAAGGAACCGATATGTAAAGAGCAGCCCATTGGCTTAATAGGGGCTGGCGGACACAGCAAGGTCATTCAAGAGTTGATTTTTTTGCATCCTGAGTACTCATTGTGTGCTGTATTAGACGATCGATTTGAGGAAGCTGACACTCAAACCGGCATTCTGTATGGTCCGGTTTCTATGAGTCAAAAGGTAAGATGTGAAATACCTGATATGCAATGGCTGATTGCCATTGGGCAAAATGAAATCAGACAGAGGATCAAAGAACGTCTCGCATTTGAAGAGAGGGCATTTGCCACACTGATTCATCCAGAGGCAGTTGTGAGCTCGTCAACGAAGATTGGCCGGGGAACGGTTGTGATGGCAAGGGCTGTTGTGCAAGCAGATGCAGTAATTGGTGAGCATGCCATTATCAACACCGGTTCTATCGTGGAGCATGATTGCTTTCTCGAATCCTTTACGCACCTATCCCCGGGAGCCGTGCTCACCGGTTGTGTCTCTGTGCGAGAGGGTGCTCATATTGGAGCTGGGGCTGCTGTCATACCTGGCAGAACCATTGGAAGCTGGGCAGTGATCGGCGCAGGAGCGGCAGTGACCCGAGATATACATGATCAGAAAGTCGCCGTAGGCGTTCCTGCAATTGAGATCAAAGATCGAAGAGAAGGTGGGAAATCATGAGAGACAGGAAACGAATCTACTTATCTCCTCCTCATATGAGTGGAAAAGAACAGATGAAAATAGAGGAGGCATTTAAGAGCAATTGGATTGCACCATTAGGACCGCTTGTAAATGAATTTGAGCAAGTGGTCGCGGATTATGCAGGGGTGAAGAGAGGAGCGGCATTATCTTCAGGAACAGCAGCCATTCACCTTGCCTTAAAACTCCTTGGCGTTCAAAAGGGAGATATGGTCTTTTGTTCCACTCTCACATTTGTTGCCAGTGCAAATCCTATTTTATATGAACAAGCGACGCCTGTTTTTATTGATTCAGAAAAAGAGACTTGGAATATGTGTCCGCTGGCGTTAGAGAAAGCCTTTGCTGAAACAAAACGACTTGGGAAAAGACCCCGTGCGGTTATTGTCGTTCATTTATACGGACAAAGTGCGAAAATGGATGAAATCATAGCGGTGTGTGAGGCATATGATGTGCCAATCATTGAAGATGCGGCTGAATCGTTAGGCAGTATATATAAAGGAAGAAAAAGCGGTTCAATGGGCAGGTTCGGTGTGTACTCTTTTAACGGAAATAAAATCATTACAACATCAGGAGGCGGAATGCTTGTCAGTGATGATGAAGCAGCCATCGACCGCTGCCGATTTCTCGCGTCACAGGCGAGAGAACATGCCCTACACTATGAACATCAAGAGGAGGGATATAACTATCGGATGAGCAACCTGCTCGCAGGTGTAGGAATTGCACAAATGGAAGTGTTAGAGGAGCGTGTTCAGCAAAAACGCCGCATTTTCGAGCGTTATCAAGATGCTTTAGCCGATATTGAAGGCCTTCAATTTATGCCAGAATATCAAGACACCACATCAAACCGCTGGCTGACCACATTCACCATTGATCATCATGCACAGATGTCTCCAGTAGAGATGATAGATGCTTTAGAACAAAAGCAGATCGAAGCAAGGCGTGTATGGAAGCCGCTGCACCAGCAGCCGCTCTTTCATGGTTATCCTTTTTATACAACAGCCGATGAAGTCCCTGCATCTGAGTTGTTATTTGAGACAGGTCTTTGCCTGCCATCTGGTACAAGCATGACAGACGCGGAACAGGAGCTTGTCATTGATACACTGTACAACGCCCTGCAAAAGAAAGCATTACCCTCCTCATAGGCTGCTCGTTCATCAGCAGCCTGCCTCTCTTTTTAACAAATCCCTTAATTTGTGGAATAATAAGGAATATATATTGTCATTTCGTTTCAAATATGATATTGACAACAGAGTCCTTCCTCCTTAAAATGAAAATGATTATCAGCATCAATTAGGAGGAGCAACTTATGTCTATTTGGAGTAATTTTCCGAAAATTAAAATAAATACAATATTACCTATCCTACTGATCTTCTTACTAGTAGGCTGTTCTCAAGCAAATAATGGAGCAGGTGGAGACAAGGATCATCCTGATATGATCACCATGGCATGGCCAAGAGATATTGGCGAAATGAATCCACACATATACAATCCATCACAATTGTTTGCCCAATCCATGATTTACGAACCATTGGTGAGCTATCAAAAAAATGGAAAGCTTAAACCTGAATTAGCAAAATCATGGGATGTTTCCAAGGATGGCAAGGTGTATACGTTCCATCTTAGAGACAATGTCACGTTCTCAGATGGATCTAAATTTAATGCGAACATTGTGAAAAAGAATTTTGATACGATTTTAAAAAACAAAGAAGTACATAGCTGGTTAGGTGTCATAAAGAAAATCAAAAAGACAGAAGCAGTGGACAAGCAAACGTTTAAACTCACATTAACTGAGCCTTATTATCCAACTGTTCAAGAGTTAGCTGTTGTGCGCCCCGTACGTTTCCTAGGCGAAGCAGGTTTTCCGAAAAACGGAGATACATCAAAAGGAATCGAAAAACCAGTGGGGACAGGTCCTTGGGTATTAAAGACGTACAAAAAAGATGATTACGCGATTTTTGAACGAAATGACCACTACTGGGGAGAGAAACCAAAGGTCAAAGAAATCAAAGTGAAGGTCATTCCAGATGCCGAAACAAGAGTGATGGCATTTGAAAAAGGCGATGTAGATTTACTTTATGGAGAAGGAACGATTAGCCTTGATGCTTTTAAACAACTAGAGGCGAGCGGCAAGTATGAAACGAAGATGTCAGAGCCTGTAGCCACAAGACAGCTTGTCATGAACACAAAAGTCGATCAGCTGTCAGATGAGAAAGTGCGTCACGCCCTTCAGTATGCGATCAATAAAACATCATTGGTGGAAGGTGTGACCTCTGGCTTAGAGGATGTAGCAGATCACATCTTGCCGACAAACATGCCATATACGTCAGGCATCCGGGTGAAATCTTTCCAGTATGATGTGGACAAAGCGAAGGCTTTACTGGATGAAGCGGGCTGGACGCTTCCAAAAGGAAAAACCATACGCGAAAAAGACGGAAAAACGCTTGAGTTTAGTATGATGTATGACTCAGCAGAATCGATTCAAAAAACAATGGCTGAAACACTGCAGGCAGAATGGGCAGCCATTGGCGTTGGCGTCAAACTTGAAGGTGTCGAGCTGGCGACGCAGGTTCAGCGGTTTAAAGCGAACAAATTTGATATGAACTTCTTTAGCAATTACGGAGCGCCGTATGATCCGCATACATTTATGAACGTTGTCTCATCAGATGGTTTTGGATTCAAAGAGGCGATCTCAGCGTATCCGAATAAAGATAAGCTGATCAAAGAAATGACGGAGATTCCATCGACAACAAATGAAAACAAACGCAAAGCACTTTATTCGTCCGTCTTATCTTCCTTGCAAGATCAAGGGGCGATTGTGCCAATCTCTTATTTTAAAAAGACAGCTGTTTATCAAAAAGATGTGAAGGACTTTGATTTCCCTGCGAATCGAGATGAACACCCTTTCACAGGCATCAAGCTGAAGTAACAGAAGGAAGGTAAGCAAATGAGCCGCTATATCATCAAACGAATGTTATCTATCATTCCTGTATTTCTACTAGCCACACTGTTCACAACTGGCATGATTCATCTGTCACCAGTTGATCCAGCGGAGGCATATTTAGCAGCGGCTCATATTCAGCCTACTGATGAGGTATTAGCCCAAAAACGAAGTGAATTTGGTTTAGATGAACCTTTTTACATGCAGTACCTTCATACGATTGAAAAAGTCGTCCGTCTTGATTTTGGGCGGTCGTATATGACCAATCAGCCTGTGCTTGATGAGGTGATCTATCGAATACCTGCGACGATTCAATTGGCGTTCACTAGTCTGCTGATCGCAATTTGTGTCAGTATTCCACTGGGCTTTTTCAGCGGGGTGAGAAAAAATGGCGTTGTAGATCATGTGAGCCGGTTGATTTCCTTCCTAGGAGCATCTATCCCGACCTTTGTTTTGGGGTATTTGCTCATCTTCTTTTTTTCAGTGAAACTCGATCTTTTACCTGTTGAAGGTGTTGGTACATGGGAACATCTTGTACTGCCGTCCATTACACTGGCTGTGCCGTTAATTGCGATGTATACGAGATTATTGCGAGCGAGTGTGAGTGAGACGCTTCACGAGCCTTTTGTTCAATATGCGAGAATGAGAGGGTTAAAGGAACAATCGATTATGTTCAAACATGTCTTCAGAATGGCGATATCACCGATGCTGACAGGACTTGGCGTGAATCTTGGCAAGCTGCTCACAGGAACTATTATTGTAGAGGCTGTTTTTTCATGGCCTGGATTTGGACGATTTTTTATTGAAGCGATCTTTAACCGGGATCTGCCGGTCATTCAATTTTATGTGTTGATGGCGGCGTGTATCTTTATCTTAAGCAGCTTGATAGTGGATCTTCTTCAGCTGCTCATTGACCCCCGTATTTCTAGAAAGGAAGGCCGCCAGCCATGATGACAAAAGTAAAACACCTCTTCTATCATCAAAAGATGATCTCGATCTGTGTGCTGCTGCTCGGTCTCCTGCTCATTGTGACGGTATGTGCACCATGGATCGCTCCGCATGACCCAGCGGCTGTCAATCTTGCAATGAAGCTAAAGGGTTCTTCATGGGAGTATCCTCTAGGCACCGATCAATTGGGAAGATGCAATTTATCCCGTATTCTATATGGTGCTCGTATTTCACTAGGCTGTGCGTTGTTAATCTTTGTTTCCTCTCTATCTATCGGTTTAATCGTAGGGCTGATATCTGGATATAAAGGCGGCTGGATCGATCACGTATTGATGAGATTGTGCGACGGGGTCATGGCATTTCCGAATTTGGTACTGATCCTCGGATTAGTCGGTATTTTTGGACCGGGGCTTTCTCAAGTGGTGCTGGCTTTGATGCTTGTGCAGTGGGTGTATTACGCCCGCGTCTTTCGAGGGATGGTCCTTAGTTTAAAAGAACAAAACTTTATTGCAGCTGCGAAGATTAGTGGTACTTCCCATTGGAATATCATGAGAAAGCATATGATTCCGAATGTACTGCCGCCACTCGCGGTTGTGGGCACACTTGAAATGGGCTGGGCGATTATGGACATTTCAGCCATGTCTTTTCTAGGCTTAGGGGTTCAGCCCCCTACGCCTGAATGGGGAGCGATGATCCATGAAGGAAAATCTTATATTCAAACAAATCCTCAGCTGATGCTTTATCCGGGCCTTGTGATTATGGCTGTGGTCATTCTATTCAACTTACTGGGAGAAGCCCTTTCAGAGAAATATGGCATCAAACGTCGTGTGTAAAGGAATGAGTCAGATGGAAGAGTCTATTTTAAACATAGAGAACCTGCATGTGCATACGAAAACGCCGCAAGGAACCATTTCTCTCGTTCAGGAAATAGCATTTGAGGTAAAGCACGGTCAAATTGTTGGATTAATTGGTGAGAGCGGATGCGGAAAAACGGTGACAAGTATGTCGATCTTAAACATGCTTGATCGAAAAACAACGGAATTGACTGGCAGTATCACTCTACAAGGTCGAGAATTGATCGGTTTGAGTGAACAGCATATGCGGTCTATTCGTGGCAAAGATCTCTCATATATCATGCAAAATCCAATGAATAGCTTTACGCCTGTATGGACAATTGGACATCAATTGATTGAAACAATCCGCCGGCATACAGCTGTCAGTAAAAGGCAGGCACGGGTCCAGGCAATTAAAGCCTTAGAGAAAATGAACCTGCCGCATCCAGATCAATTACTGAGTAAGTACCCTTTTGAATTAAGCGGGGGGATGCTCCAGCGTGTCATGATTGCTATGGCTGCCTGTATGCATCCGCCTCTGATCATCGCAGATGAACCGACAACCGCATTAGATGTACACAATCAGAAGCTGGTGCTTGAGCACTTGAATCAAATTCGTCATGAATACGGAACGGCGATTTTGCTCATTACCCATGATCTTAGTGTGATTGCAGAAATGGCAGACGAGGTCGTGGTGATGAAACAAGGAAAAATCGTTGAAAAGGCTGAAGTTCTTGAGCTTTTTGAACACCCGAAGCATGATTATACAAAGAAACTTTTAGCAGCTCGTCCATCCATGCCAGCTGTTTGCACGATTTGAGGTGAGAAGACCGTTGCATTTAATAGAAGTGAAAGCAGTTAGTCATTCATATGGCAACCGATCGTTTCTGATGAGGACAAAAGGGAGAACCCCTGTCCTGAAAAACGTTCATTTGACCATTGAAGAAGGCACTTGTCTAGGGTTATTAGGTCAAAGTGGTGCAGGGAAAAGTACACTCGGCCGCATCATCCTTGGACTAGAGAAGCCGAGGGCCGGACAAGTTCTGTTTGAAGGTCAGGATATCATTCGTGCAGATCAGCGGACACATCAGCATTTCCGCCGACATGTACAAGCGGTATTTCAAGATTCATATTCAGCGGTGAATCCAAGGTGGACAGTGGAACAAATTCTATCTGAGCCACTTGAAAACTATGAACCAATGACCCGTAAAAAACGTCAGCATATACTCATTCACTGGTTAGAAAGAGTAGGGCTCAGTGAGCAGGATTTGTCCAAGTACCCATACCAATTTAGCGGCGGCCAGCTACAGCGGATCAACATCGCCAGAGCACTGGTGCTTCAGCCAAAGCTCATTGTGCTGGATGAATCAGTCAGTAGCTTAGATATGGTTACGCAGGCAGTCATTTTAGATTTGTTAGTCGAATTAAAGAAAGAGCTGAAGCTTGCATACTTATTTATCACACATGATTTGACAGCGGCCTATCATTTAAGTGATCAATTAGCGATTCTTGATCAGGGTGAACTTGTGGCTCAGTTTCAATCGAAGGATGATTTCTTTCTATCAGAGCACGAAGCTGTGCTGAAAATGAAGGAGGCAACGCTCGCCAGCCACCCTTTGTCTCGAACGATTGGCAGGCCGGTTCGTTAACTTTTTCATTCCCTCAATGCCTCTTTTAAGAGAGGCTATTTTTCATGAAAGGCAGGTGGCATCGTGAACCATCGAGCATATTTAGCTTTGGCGATCCCTTTAACCATTTCAACGATGACCACGCCATTACTTGGAGCTGTCGATACAGCAGTTGTTGGCCAGCTTGCCAACCCCGCTTATATAGGAGGCGTCGCAGTCGGCAGTCTCATTTTTAGTACATTGTACTGGCTGTTTGGCTTTTTACGGGTAAGTACATCTGCTTTTGCCGCCCAAGCAAACGGAGCGCAGAACGAGGAGCAGGGTGTTCTTGCTTTTCTAAGGCCTTTTTTGCTGGCTATTATCGTCGGGCTTTGTTTTATTGCTCTTCAATGGCCCATTATTCAATCCGCATTATGGATCATCTCTCCTGCTGCTGATGTGCGCGAATATGCAGCGGACTATTTTCATATTCGGATCTGGGGAGCGCCATTTACATTGATGAATTACGTCATACTCGGCTGGCTGATGGGGATGGCAAAAATGAAAGAAGCCCTTTCTTTACAAATTTTGATCAATGTCATGAATATGATCTTGGCATTGATCTTAGTTCATGCGTTTTCTTTTGCCGTCAAGGGTGTGGCAGCGGCGACATTGATCTCTGAACTCACTGCTTTTGTGTTAGGGGCCTGGATTATCTTGAAGCATACGTCAAACGGTTTTCGGATGCCGTCTCTCCGGCAGGTGATGGACACACGTGCAGTAAAGAAAATGTTGCATGTGAATAAAGACTTGTTTATCCGAACGATCTGTCTGCTTGTTGTGATCAACATGTTTACAGCAAAGGGAGCTTCTTTCGGAACAGAGCAATTGGCGGCGAATGCCATTTTATTTCAAATTCACTACATCATGGCCTATTTGTTCGATGGATTTGCCAATGCATCCAGTATTCTTGTCGGCAGATCAGTAGGGGCGAACGACCGAGCGCTTTATGATAAAACATTAACCCTTTCGAGACAATGGGCAGTTGTGATGGCATGTGTCATTGCGGCAGCTTACTTTTTCTTTAAAGTACCGATTTTGAGCCTGTTTACAAATTTGCCTCAGCTTCTTGATGTGACACTGCAATATGCCGATTGGCTCGTTCTTTATCCGTTTGCTGCTTGCTTTGGCTTGGTGATTTATGGTGTATTCACAGGTGCGACAGAAATTGCTCCTGTCAGGAATTCAATGCTGTTTGCGATGATTTTGTTTGTGGCTGTTCAAGCGGCAGTCATTCCGATATGGCACAATCACGGACTATGGTTTGCCTTTATCATTTATACTGTAGGGCGGTCCGGCTTTTTGATGATGTACAAATCGAAGCTTGATCAAAAGCTTTTCCTACATGATAAACACCCTTTGCAATCGTGACAAAGGGTGCTGTTTTTCGTCCATTTATTCGCTTTCTTTTTTCACCTTTTGGTACGCTTCATCGAGATGCTGAATTCGTTTCAAGACAACAGCATTTTTCGTCAATTGGTCCTGCACAAGTGTAGAAACCACTGAACGATAATAAGCGTTCATGGCATGAATCTTGTCTTCATGTTGATTCATGGCAATGTGCTGTTTTAAGTTATCAATAAAGTATGGAACAGAAAAAAGTTCAGACATGGAAATCACTCCTATTTCGTATATACGGTCCGTCAATCTTCATGTAAAATGATGAGAGGGAGGGGAGACAATGAGCCTTAAACTGCAACAAGAATTAGTATTAAAGCAGGTACTCACGCAAGAACTCAGGCAGGCGATTACGCTGCTGCAACTGAATTGTGCAGAGCTGGGTGAGTATCTTGATCAGTTAGCGCTTGAGAACCCTCTGATTGAGCGGAAAGACACGGACAGCTATCAACCAGTTTATCATAAAAGAACGCAAGATCGAATGACAGAGCCGTATCGTACGCATCAAAAAGAAAGCCTGCAAATGTATTTAAAGAGACAGGCTATTGATTTGAATTTAAGTGAAAAGAATCAAAGGATTTTTCAATTCATGATTGAGTCCATTGATTCCAATGGCTATTTAAATGAACCGGTTGACCAAATGGCCGCTGTGTTACAGGCTTCGGCAGAAGAAGTAGAGGCCGTTCTTCATCAGCTTCAATCATTAGAGCCTGCCGGGATTGGCGCTAGATCATTGCAAGAATGCATCCTGCTCCAGCTTAGACGAAAAAAGGATCGCTGGTATGAAGCAGAGCTGATCATCGAAGGGCATTTCTTTCTGTTCGCAAGGAAGGCTTGGAAGGAAATCGCAGCTAAAACAGGTATGCCGTTGAAAACCCTGCAAGCCATACAAGATGAGGTGTCGCTTCTCGAACCAAGACCAGGCCTTCATTTCTCTTATGAAGAAGAGGATGTGTATATAGAACCAGATGTGTTGATTACAGCTGCGGGAGGTCACATCACATTCGAGCTGAACCAGCGTGCTTTTCCGGATATTGAAATGAATGAAGGGTATTTCGCTATGATTCAAGATCAAAAGCGGCATGAAGCATATGCATATTTAAAGGAAAAGCATCAGCAGTACAATTGGCTTGTTCAAGCGCTGAAGCAGAGAAAACAAACGATGACAAATGTCGTTCGTGAGATTATCTTACAACAGACTGATTTTTTCCTGACAGGGAAGCATAAAATGAAACCGCTTACGATGAAGCGGGTTGCAGATAAATTACAAGTACATGAGTCGACAGTGAGTCGAACAGTCAAAGGGAAAATGGTGCAGACTCCTTATGGGTTAATGGAAATGAAACAGTTTTTCCAAGCGAAACTAGAAGGGCATTCGCTTGAAGAAGCATCCAGCTACACAGTGAAGACCCACATTGCAGAGCTGATTCAATCAGAAAATAAGAAAAAACCGTATTCGGATCAGCAAATCATGACGCAGCTTCAGCAAACCTTTGGTATCCGCGTCTCTCGCAGAACCATTGCCAAATATCGTGAACAAATGAACCTTCCGTCTTCCACGCTGCGGAAGCGATATGATTAAAAAGAAGCACATGCCAGAAACAATGGCATGTGCTTCTTTTTTGATGAGTGGAAGAGTGAGAGAAGATTTCTTGAGAATTGAAAAAAGGGAAGACGTGTGATCTGAATTTTGGGGTAAAGTATAAGATAGGGCATGAGCCGATAGGGTAGACAACAGTGATGAGGTGAGACCAATTGAAATATAAACAAATCAAAACGAAAAAAATATATGAAGAAATTGCGGACGCATTAGTCGAATCCATTCGAACGGGGGAGCTTCTTCCGGGCGAAAAATTAGACTCGGTTCAAGCACTTTCTGAAAACTTTCAAGTCAGCCGTTCCGCTGTGAGAGAGGCGCTGTCCGCTTTGAAAGCGATCGGATTAATAGAGATGAAGCAAGGAGAAGGCACATATGTGAAGCAGTTCGATCCTGAGCAGCTCACATTTTGTTTATCTCCTGCTTTTTTGATGAAGCAGCAGGATATCGTACAGCTTCTTGAAGTGAGATCAATCATTGAATCAGGTGCTGTCAAAAAGGCAGCATTGCTGCGGACAGACGAGGACCTCCATCGACTGCATGAGGCACTAGAACAAATGAAGCGTGCAGAAGCGCATAAAGAAATTGGTGAAGAGGCAGACCTTACATTTCATCTTGCCATCGCTAAAGCCTCAAAGAATCATTTACTGGCGGCGTTAATGAATCAGGTCTCATCCTTATTAATTGAAACGATGCGGGAAACGAGAAAAATCGTGTTATTTTCAAGAAAAGCGTCCATACGTCAGCTTTACAAAGACCATGAACGTATTTATCAAGCTGTCATGGACAAGCAGCCAGAAGAAGCGGAGAGGGCGATGCTTACACATTTGGAAACAGTAGAACAACTTCTTGGTGATGTGCTGCAAGAACAGGAAGGAAAGCCAGATATTCAATAAGCTGTGCCGAAAAACGGCACGGCTCAGCGTGTAGACAAACCCTCGCATTCTTTGTCAGTCCTGCGCGCTGGTACTCACGAATGTCAAATTCGCTCCGTGCCAGTGCTCGTCCTTCCTAGACTGCAAAGGTTTTCTATCACGCTGAAAAGAAGACAAAGGGCTAAAATAAAGGTCATTTTAGCCCTTTGTCAACAATCTAAGCTGTGCCGCATAAGGGCACAGCTCTATTATTGACGAGAAATATGCAATTTTTTCATTCGATATTGCAGACTTTGCCTGCTCATGCCCAATATCTTTGCAGTCTGTGAAATATTGTCGTCCATTTTATTTAAGTAATGGACGATGTATTGTTTTTCAAATCGTTCCATTTGGGTTTGGAAATCAGTTGTATGATCTGAGCTCGTGTAGACAAACGTATCAGCTGCAGCTGCTAGATTAAGCGGACTCATCTGCATGTGTTCACTAGGATGACCTTCTCCTTGCTTGAATCGGAAATGGTAAGGAAGGTGATGCAAGCTTAAGTATGTTTCGTCCATCATCATATTCATTCCAGCCTCAATCACATGCTCCAGCTCTCTTACATTACCTGGCCAATGATAAGTTTGGAACAGGGCAAGTACCTCTTCATCAGCCGCCTTCACATTCATTTGAAACAGTTCATTATATTTTTGAATAAAATGCATCACAAATGTCGGGATGTCTTCTTTTCGCTCAGAGAGCGGCGGGATAAACAAGGTGACAATGCCAAGCCGGTAAAATAAATCCTTTCGCATCCGTCCACCTGCGATCGCATCCACAGGGTCCTCATTCATATTAGCAATCACTCTCACATCAATGGCGATTTCTTTTGTACTGCCTAACCTTCTCACGCGCTTCTCCTGCAAGACGCGCAATAGTTTTGCTTGAAGAGCCGGGTGTAATGAGTTGATTTCATCTAAAAGCAGTGTACCACCTTGTGCTTGTTCGAATAGACCGGGCTGATCTGTTGCCCCTGTAAAAGCCCCTTTTTGTGTTCCAAAAAGCAGACTTTCAATGAGGTTATCAGGCAGCGCTGCACAATTCTGCGTAATAAATGGTCCAGATGAACGGCTGCTGCCATTATGAATGCTTTGTGCAAATAGCTCTTTCCCCGTCCCTGTTTCACCAACAATCAGCACATAAGAAGAGGTACGTGTGGCTCGTTTCGCATGTTCAATTACTTCTAAAAAGGCAGGACTTTCCCCAATGATTGAATCAAATGTAAAGCGTGTGTTTCCTTTTTTCTTCATATTGTGGTGAATGAGCCGTTCCAGTTTCGTGACATCATTCGAAATTTCAACTGCCCCTTGAATCAAACCGTCTCGAACGAGCGGGTATGTATGGTTAATCGTTGTGATTTCTTTTCCATTGTAGTTGTGATACGTCTGCTTTGCATGAACCGTTTGTTTCCCGGTTCGCAGCGCTTGGACAAGTGTACTGTGCATCTCGTCCTGAAACACAAAGAGGTCTAATACATTTTTATAAAGGACATCAGAACGTTTTAAAGATTCGATCTCCATCATTTTTTTATTATAAACAATGGTATTGCCATTTTCGTCAATGGCGTGAACCCCAACATCAATTAAATCGAGCATTTGTTTATATAGATCAATCTCATTTTCAAGCTTTGCGGTATGCTGATCTTTTTTCACTTGCGCCACCTCCAGACATTACCTCTATTTTACATGAAAAATTTTGCGGTTTCCTCTAAAAAAATTTGCATATGCAAAATATTTCTGCGTTAAAGGTGAGAACAATCCTAGGCACAGAGCGATCACTAAGTTGGCATGATCCTTGCATAACATAAGAGTGAAGATGAACCCCATAAAAAGAGGCAAGCTTACAGAAGGAGGAATACACGATGACACAGACAAAAGCATTGATTCATCAAACAGAACAATACGGTGCGGCGAACTATCATCCGTTGCCAATTGTGATTTCAGAGGCTGAGGGAGTGTGGGTGACTGATCCTGAGGGCAACCGCTACATGGATATGCTCAGTGCATATTCTGCAGTCAACCAAGGACATCGCCATCCCCGCATTATAGAAGCGCTTAAAACACAAGCTGACCGCGTGACACTCACATCAAGGGCCTTCCATAATGATCAGCTTGGTCCTTGGTATGAGAAGATTTGCAAATTAACGAATAAAGAGATGGCATTGCCGATGAATACAGGAGCAGAGGCTGTGGAAACGGCGATAAAGGCAGCGAGACGATGGGGCTATGATGTCAAGGGTATCGAAGAGAATCGGGCAGAAATCATTGCATGTACCGGGAATTTTCATGGTCGTACAATGACGGCTGTGTCACTTTCTTCGGAAGCAGAATATCAAAGAGGTTTCGGTCCGATGCTTCCGGGCATAAAGCTCATCCCTTATGGAGATATTGAGGCGTTACGCAAAGCGATCACTCCGCAAACAGCAGCTTTTCTCTTTGAACCGATTCAAGGGGAAGCGGGCATTGTCATGCCGCCCGAGGGCTTTATAAAAGAGGCAAAAGCGATCTGTGAGAAGGAACATGTGTTATTGATCGCAGATGAAATTCAAGTGGGATTAGCGCGGACTGGCAAGATGTTTGCATGCGACTGGGAAGGCATTGAGCCGGATATGCTGATTCTTGGTAAAGCACTTGGCGGCGGGGTATTCCCGATCTCATGTGTTGTAGCAAATCGTGATATTTTAGGTGTGTTTAACCCAGGATCTCACGGGTCTACCTTTGGCGGGAATCCTCTTGCGTGCGCAGTATCGCTAGCTGCACTAGATGTGTTAATCGACGAGAAGCTTGCCGAGCGCTCATTGGAGCTTGGGGAATATTTCAAAGACAAACTGTCACGCATTCAAAGTCCTGTCATTAAGGAAGTGCGCGGGCGTGGACTCTTTATTGGGATGGAACTGACTGAGGCAGCTAGACCTTATTGTGAGAAGCTCAAGCAAGAGGGGCTGTTATGCAAAGAAACCCATGAGACAGTGATTCGATTTGCACCGCCGCTTACCATTTCAAAAGAAGACTTGGATTGGGCAATCAATCATATTGAATCATTGTTTCAAGCATAAATGATCAAGGGGAGAATCCTTCAAATTCTCCCTTTCTCTTTCAATGAACGGCGAATTTTGTCAAAGGTTGATGAATAGAAGAGTGAAAGTGGGGAAACGGATTTGAAGCCAGAACAGCATAATGAACTAGAGCGTTCCATGAAAAGCAGACATCTCTTTATGATTGCCTTAGGTGGGGTCATCGGAACAGGCCTTTTCCTTGGATCAGGACTCATTATTCATCAAGCAGGCCCAGGGGGAGCCATTCTTTCATTTATCATTGGCGGGTTGCTCATGTATTTGGTCATGCTCTGTCTTGGTGAATTAGCAGTGGCGATGCCGACAGCTGGTTCCTTTCAGGAGTATGCAACCAAATATATTGGTCCGTCCACAGGCTTTATGATCGGCTGGCTCTATTGGTTTAGCTGGGCATGTACGATCGGACTTGAATTTACATCAGCAGGGATTCTACTCCAAAGGTGGTTCCCAGATATCCCTGTTTGGCTTTGGTGTCTTGCCTTTAGCGTCATCTTATTTTCCATCAATGCCATCTCGGCACGCAGCTTCGCTGAAACAGAGTTTTGGTTTTCAGCCATCAAGGTGGCTGCGATCTTATTGTTTATTATCATTGGAATTGGCGCAATTTTCGGAATGATTCATTTGAAAGGTGGGGAACCTGCCCCTCTATTTCGTCATTTGACGGATCATGGTGGACTTTTTCCTAATGGTCTTTTTGCGATTTTATTAACCATGGTCACAGTCAATTTCTCCTTTCAAGGAACAGAGCTTGTAGGGATTGCAGCAGGGGAGAGTGAAAGTCCAGAAAAAACACTCCCGCGCTCTATTCGGAATATTATTTGGCGGACGATGGTCTTTTTTGTTTTATCGATTGCGGTTCTTGCAGCGCTTCTGCCATGGCAGACCGCCGGCGCAGTGGATAGTCCGTTTGTTGTGGTGTTGGACAAGGTCGGCATACCATATGCTGCAGATATCATGAATTTTATTATCATCACAGCGGTCTTATCTGTAGCAAACTCTGGACTATATGCATCATCACGTATGCTTTGGGCGCTTTCAAAAGACGGGAAAGGACCTGTTTTCACGAAAAAATTATCCAAACGTAAAATCCCGATCAATGCCTTATTGGTGACAATGGGTGTATCCGCTCTATCACTGCTCACGAGTGTTGTAGCACCAAAAACGGTATATGTCTGGCTCATATCCATTTCGGGTATGGTGCTTGTCGTGGTTTGGATGTCTATTTGTTTATCCCAATACTTCTTTAGGAGACAATTCATTAAAGAGGGCGGAGATGTAAAGGATCTTGTCTTCCGAACGCCTTTTTATCCATTTGTGCCATTAGCAGGCTTTATCGCATTTGGCATTGTTCTTATCAGTTTATTCTTTATTGAGGATCAGCGGATTGGTCTTTATTGCGGAGTTCCATTTATGGCCGCCTGTTATATCATTTATTACCTCAAGATTAAACCGAAGGAAGATGCGAAACGGTTTAATGAAGAGAAAGAAACGATACCGAAAACATAAGCAGGCGGCTTTTGACCGCCTGCACCTTTTCAAAGACAAATGCATTCAATATAGAAGAAAATAAATAGTTTGAAAAAAATAAAATAACGGAAAGCTAGATGACAAGCAGGTTATCGGTCAAAATGTGTCTATTTTTTGTCAAAATGTGTTTGTAAGAGTTGAAAATGCAAGATTATCCTGTTAAAATAATTAAAGAAAGCAGGGATTGATTTTTTTTGGCTGTGGCGGGACGTTTTTTGTCACAGTGGGACGTTTTTAGTCCAACGTGAAAAGAAAGGGTCGTTAGCCATGAATCGTTTATTGGAAGCTCAAAAAAAATTATTACCAGATCTTCTCACAGTTATGCAAAAGCGCTACGACATTTTGCAGTACATCAGATTAGCTGAACCAATTGGTCGCAGAAGTCTTGCGACAAGTCTTGGTCTGAGTGAACGTATCTTAAGAGCTGAGGTTCAGTTCTTAAAGGAACAAAATCTGCTGGATGTCAAAACGAGCGGTATGATGCTGACGACTGAAGGTCATGCTTTGCTTGAAATGCTTGAAGGAATGATGAAGGACGTTTTAGGTTTAACCTTTTTGGAAAATACATTAAAGAGGAAATTAGGCCTGGAAGAAGTCATCATTGTTTCTGGTGACAGCGATGAATCCCCGTGGGTGAAGCAAGAAATGGGAAGAGCTGCTGTCCAGTGTATGAAAAAAAGGTTTACTGGAAATAATATCGTCGCCGTCACTGGCGGAACGACGATGGAAGCTGTTGCCGAAATGATGACCCCTGATGCCAAAAACAGAGACATGATGTTTGTCCCTGCGAGAGGCGGTCTTGGGGAGAATGTAAAAAATCAGGCAAACACCATTTGTGCCCACATGGCTGAAAAAGCTTCCGGTACTTACAAACTGCTGTTTGTTCCAGGACAGCTGTCAGAAGGTGCTTACTCTTCCATTATTGAAGAGCCGTCTGTCAAAGAAGTGCTTCAAACGATTAAATCATCCACGATGCTCATTCATGGAATCGGTGAAGCAAAAACAATGGCGATGAGACGAAACACACCCGCTGAAGATTTAAAAAAGATTGATGAGCATGACGCAGTGACAGAGGCTTTTGGCTATTACTTTAATCGTGATGGCGAGGTCGTCCACAAAGTGCACTCCGTCGGCATGCAGCTAGATGATTTAGAAAGCATTCCACACATCATTGCTGTTGCAGGTGGATCATCAAAGGCTGGAGCCATTGAAGCTTATTTCAAAAAACCCCGCCGAACGGTTCTCGTCACAGACGAAGGAGCCGCAAAAGAGTTATTAAGGGAGTCAATCGATCCCTCAATATAAAACATTGTGACCTATAAAAGGAGGAAACATCATGGCAGTAAAAGTCGGTATTAACGGATTTGGACGTATTGGACGTAACGTATTTCGTGCAGCATTAAACAATCCTGAAGTTGAGGTAGTAGCGGTTAACGATCTAACAGACGCTAACATGCTTGCACACCTTTTACAATATGACTCTGTTCACGGAAAACTAGATGCAGAGGTTTCTGTAGACGGTACGAACTTAGTAGTAAACGGTAAAACAATCGAAGTATCAGCTGAGCGTGACCCTGCGAAATTAAGCTGGGGTAAACAAGGCGTAGAAATCGTTGTTGAATCTACTGGATTCTTCACAAAACGTGCAGACGCTGCTAAACACTTAGAAGCTGGCGCTAAAAAAGTTATCATCTCTGCTCCTGCTAACGAAGAAGATATCACAATCGTTATGGGTGTAAACGAAGACAAATACGATGCAGCTAGCCACGATGTCATCTCTAATGCATCTTGTACAACAAACTGCTTAGCTCCATTTGCAAAAGTACTTAACGATAAATTTGGTATCAAACGCGGTATGATGACAACTGTTCACTCATACACAAATGACCAACAAATTCTTGATCTTCCGCACAAAGACTACCGTCGTGCTCGTGCAGCTGCGGAAAACATCATCCCAACTTCTACAGGTGCTGCGAAAGCTGTTTCACTTGTATTGCCTGAACTTAAAGGTAAATTAAACGGTGGCGCTATGCGTGTTCCAACACCTAACGTTTCTTTAGTTGATCTTGTTGCTGAATTAAATCAAGATGTGACAGCTGAAGACGTAAATGCAGCACTTAAAGAAGCAGCTGAAGGAGAACTTAAAGGAATCCTTGGCTACAGCGAAGAGCCATTAGTATCTGGTGACTACAATGGTAATGCAAACTCTTCAACAATCGATGCTCTTTCTACAATGGTAATGGAAGGCAGCATGGTGAAAGTCATTTCTTGGTACGATAACGAGAGTGGATATTCTCACCGCGTTGTTGACCTTGCAGCTTACATTGCAAAACAAGGTCTTTAATTTCTCACACTGAAGGAACTCACTTGGTTCTTTCCTAGAGACACGATATAATGAAGACGGACAAGGGAAGGGGAAGCATCCCTTTCCCTTTTTCTCTGTATTTATCCGTTCTGCACGATTTCTCGTTTTGATGAGGGCAAAATGGGAAAAGGATAAAGAGAGACTTGTCCAATGCGTAAGGAAACCAGAATAAAGGAGGATCTCCTGACGAGCATGAATAAGAAATCAGTAAAAGACATTGACGTAAAAGGTAAAGTTGTGTTCTGCCGCGTAGATTTTAACGTTCCAATGAAGGACGGAAAAGTGACGGATGATACTCGTATTCGCGCAGCATTACCAACGATTGAGTATTTAACAGGACAAGGCGCAAAGGTACTACTAGCTAGTCATTTGGGTCGTCCGAAAGGTCAAGTTACTGAAGAACTGCGTCTGACACCTGTAGCAAAACGTCTGCAAGAGCTTCTTGGACAAGAAGTGAAAAAAGCAGATGAAGCTTACGGCGACAACGTGAAAAAGCAAATCTCTGACTTAAAAGAAGGAGATGTGCTAGTGCTTGAAAACGTTCGTTTCTATCCTGGTGAAGAAAAGAACGATCCTGAATTATCAAAAGCGTTTGCTGATTTAGCCGATGTGTATGTCAATGATGCGTTCGGTGCTGCACACCGTGCACATGCATCCACAGCTGGTATTGCAGCGTATCTTCCGGCTGTTTCAGGCTTCCTCATGCAAAAAGAGCTTGAGGTTCTAGGGAAAGCCATTTCAAACCCTGATCGCCCATTTACAGCGATTATCGGTGGCGCAAAAGTAAAGGATAAAATCGGTGTAATTGAAAGTCTTCTTGATAAAGTGGACAACCTGATCATCGGCGGCGGACTTGCTTATACATTTGTCAAAGCACTTGGCCACGAAGTAGGAAAATCTCTATTAGAAGAAGACAAAGTAGATTTAGCGAAATCCTTTATGGACCGTGCAAAAGAAAAAGGCGTGAACTTCCTGATTCCAACAGATGTTCTGGTAGCCGACGACTTTTCAAATGATGCGAATACAAGCATTGTGCCAATCTCTGAAATTCCAAGTGATCTAGAAGCACTTGATATTGGAACAGAGACAAGAGAGAAGTATGCTGATGTCATTAAAAACAGCAAACTTGTTGTCTGGAACGGACCAATGGGTGTATTTGAAATCGATGCATTCGCTAAAGGAACAAAAGCAATCGCAGAAGCACTGGCAGAAGCAAAAGATACATATTCTGTCATTGGTGGTGGAGATTCAGCAGCAGCTGTTGAGAAATTTGGTCTTGCCGATCAGATGAGCCATATTTCTACAGGTGGCGGCGCTTCACTTGAATTTATGGAAGGCAAAGAACTTCCAGGTGTGACTGCATTAAACGATAAATAAGACCAAAACTGCTATAAGGAAGTGTCAATCATGAGAAAACCAATTATAGCTGGGAACTGGAAGATGAACAAAACACTTGGTGAAGCTGTAAGTTTCGTTGAAGAAGTCAAATCATCTATTCCATCTCCTGACAAAGTGGAATCTATTGTCTGTGCACCAGCCCTTTTCCTTGAAAAGCTGAACAGCCTTTCTAACGGAACAGACCTTAAAATTGGTGCGCAAAACATGCACTTTGAAGAAAATGGTGCATTCACTGGTGAAATCAGCCCTGCTGCGCTTAAAGATCTTGGCATCGGCTACTCAGTGATCGGTCATTCAGAGCGCCGCGAATTCTTCGCTGAAACAGATGAAACAGTGAACAAAAAAGCACATGCTGCATTCAAGCATGGCATCGTTCCAATCATCTGTGTAGGTGAAACGCTTGAAGAACGTGAAGCAGACAAAACAAACGAACTTGTCGCTGATCAAGTGAAGAAAGCACTAGCTGGTTTAACGAAGCAGCAAGTCGCTGAATCTGTGATTGCCTATGAGCCAATCTGGGCGATCGGTACAGGTAAATCTTCTACAGCGAAAGATGCAAACGATGTTTGTGCGCACATTCGCCAAACGGTTGCAAGCGAATTTGGTCAAGAAGCGGCAGACAGCCTTCGCATTCAATATGGCGGAAGCGTGAAACCTGCGAATATTAAAGAATATATGGCAGAATCCGATATTGACGGTGCTTTGGTAGGCGGCGCAAGCTTAGAACCTCAGTCTTTCGTTCAATTATTGGAGGAAGGTCAATATGAGTAAGAAACCAGCTGCATTAATCATCTTAGATGGATTCGGTTTAAGAGGCGAAACAGTCGGTAACGCTGTTGCCCAAGCAAAGAAACCGAACTTCGACCGCTACTGGAACGAATTCCCGCATCAAACCTTAACGGCTTCAGGTGAGGCAGTAGGCCTCCCAGAAGGTCAAATGGGGAACTCTGAAGTTGGGCATTTGAACATCGGTGCAGGACGCATCGTGTACCAAAGCTTAACAAGAGTGAATGTTGCCATTCGTGATGGGGAATTTGAGAAAAACGAAACGTTCCTAGATGCAATGACTTATGCAAAAGAAAATGACAAGGCGCTTCATTTATTCGGTCTCTTGTCAGACGGCGGTGTGCATAGCCACATCCAGCATCTTTTTGCCTTGCTGAAACTAGCGAAAAAAGAAGGCTTAACAAAAGTATACATTCACGGCTTCTTAGACGGACGTGATGTTGGTCAGAAGACAGCGAAAGTGTACTTAAAACAGCTTGAAGAACAAATCAAAGAAATCGGTGTCGGAGAAGTTGCAACACTTTCTGGACGCTATTACTCAATGGACCGTGACAAGCGCTGGGATCGTGTGGAGAAAGCATATCGCGCGATGGCGTATGGTGAAGGCCCAAGTTATCAAAACATCTATGATGTCGTTGATGACTCCTATGAAAATGGAATCTACGATGAGTTCGTTATTCCATCTGTCATTACGAGAGAAAATGGTGAGCCGGTTGCAAAAGTAAACGACGGCGACTCTGTGATTTTCTATAACTTCCGTCCAGACCGTGCGATTCAAATTTCAAACACATTCACAAATGAAGATTTCCGCTCGTTTGACCGCGGGGAAGCACATCCGAAGGATTTACACTTCGTCTGCTTCACACACTTCAGTGAAACGGTAGATGGCTATGTGGCTTTCAAACCAGTGAATTTGGATAACACAGTAGGAGAAGTACTTTCTCAAAATGGATTGAAGCAGCTGCGGATTGCTGAAACAGAGAAATATCCTCACGTGACGTTCTTTATGAGTGGTGGACGTGAAGAAGAATTTCCTGGAGAAGACCGCATCTTAATCAATTCACCGGATGTGGCAACCTATGACCTCAAGCCAGAAATGAGCGCTTATGAGGTAAAGGATGCACTTGTTGCAGACATCAATGCTGACAAGCATGATGCGATCATTCTGAACTTTGCTAACCCAGATATGGTGGGGCATTCAGGAATGCTTGAGCCAACAATCAAAGCCATTGAAGCAGTAGATGAGTGCTTAGGAGCTGTAGTCGACGCAATCCTAGCAAAAGGCGGACATGCCATCATCACGGCAGACCACGGTAACGCAGACGTGCTCATTACCGAAGAAGGAAAGCCGCATACTGCACATACAACGAATCCTGTGCCAGTCATCGTGACGAAAAAAGGTGCGACGCTTAGAGAAGGCGGCATTTTAGCTGATCTATCTCCAACGCTTTTAGACTTACTTGGTCTTGAAAAACCAAAAGAGATGACAGGAACATCATTGATTCAAAAATAACAAATTGATTCAAAAGGAGAGAAATAACGATGCCATACATTGTTGACGTATATGCACGCGAAGTATTAGACTCTCGCGGTAACCCAACAGTTGAAGTAGAAGTTTACACAGAATCTGGCGGCTTTGGCCGTGCACTAGTACCAAGTGGTGCTTCTACTGGTGAATATGAAGCAGTAGAACTACGTGACGGAGACAAAGACCGTTACCTTGGAAAAGGTGTTTTGACAGCTGTAAACAACGTAAACGAAATCATTGCACCAGAGCTTTTAGGCTTTGATGTCACTGAACAAGTCGCAATTGACAAAATGTTAATCGAACTTGACGGAACAGAAAACAAAGGGAAATTAGGTGCAAACGCAATCCTTGGCGTATCTATCGCTGTAGCACGTGCGGCTACTGATTTCTTACAAATTCCACTTTATCAATACCTTGGTGGATTCAACTCCAAAACGCTTCCAGTGCCGATGATGAACATCGTCAACGGTGGAGAGCATGCGGATAACAACGTAGACATTCAAGAATTCATGATTATGCCTGTAGGTGCTCCAAACTTCCGTGAAGCACTTCGCATGGGCGCACAAATCTTCCATAGCCTGAAATCTGTATTAAGCGCAAAAGGCTTAAACACAGCTGTAGGTGACGAAGGTGGATTCGCTCCAAACCTTGGTTCTAACGAAGAAGCACTTCAAACAATCGTAGAAGCGATTGAAAAAGCTGGTTTCAAACCAGGTGAAGAAGTGAAACTTGCGATGGATGCTGCATCTTCTGAGTTCTATAACAAAGAAGACGGTAAATATCATTTATCAGGTGAAGGTGTTGTGAAAACATCTGCTGAAATGGTTGACTGGTATGAAGATATGGTATCGAAATACCCAATCATCTCAATCGAAGACGGTCTTGATGAAAACGACTGGGAAGGTCACAAACTATTAACTGAGCGTCTTGGTAGCAAGGTTCAGCTAGTAGGAGACGACTTGTTCGTAACAAATACGAAGAAGCTTTCTGAAGGAATCAAAAACGGCGTTGGTAACTCAATCCTCATCAAAGTAAACCAAATCGGTACATTAACTGAAACATTTGATGCAATCGAAATGGCGAAACGTGCAGGCTATACAGCTGTTATCTCTCACCGTTCTGGTGAAACAGAAGACAGCACAATTGCAGACATTGCAGTTGCAACTAACGCTGGACAAATCAAAACAGGTGCTCCATCTCGTACGGACCGTGTGGCGAAATACAACCAATTACTTCGCATCGAAGATCAATTGGCTGAAACAGCTCAATACCACGGCATTGCTACATTCTACAACTTGAATAAGTAATGTAAAGCAACGCGCTGCGTGCGCTCTTTTGAAAAGAGCGTATCGCAGCGCTTTTTTTATGTTGAAATAAAGACGCAAAGCTGGCTCAAGCGAATAGGCTCTGCTTCCTTTGTCATATCCTATTTTTGTAAAAAATCATCCTTCAGTCAGAGGTGAAACGATGAGCTTGACGATTTATAAGCAATAAATCATGAAAACTCTTCTAAAAATATGATCTGAATTGAACTTATGCTATTTGCATGGGGGTGGTATCATTTTACATATATTAGGGGGTGATGAGATGCTGAATCCTTTTAGCCTTCGTTTTCCAGTAGGCGTGTACATGTATGTCCTTCACCTACTGGCGGCATATGATGAAAGGAAGCAACGAATTCTAACTTCTAAGAACGTACAGAAAAATGCATTTTGGATTTATGTCCTTGCCGCTATCTTAGGCATTGTGACAGCTGCAGCTTTGATTTGGGCATGCAAAACATTTGGAAAAGGCTCGAAATTTTTAGGAGAGTTCAAGTTTTTAGGCCTGTATATTAAAATCAAATGCGGCTTCTAACAAATGGTGAGAACAGATGCGAGGTCATCTGTTCTATCTGAAATAAATGGAGGGACATGATGCTGACATTACACTTAACAGAAAAAACGTATAGCCGCACCTTTTCTCTCCGCGATATTCAGTTAAATGTAGAGAAAGGACGTATGCTTCTGCTTTTGGGGCATAATGGGGCAGGAAAAACCACGATGATTCAGTCTATGTTTGGCCTGACACCATTTACGGGTGTTGTCTCTTTAGATGGTAAACAGCTGAATTTTCAATCCTCAGCACATATCTCCTTTTTGAAAGAACATGTTTCCTATATTCCTGATGATCATGCTTTGTTTGATTATTTAACGCCGAGAGAATATTTTCATTTACTCCAGCTTCCAGACAAACGAAATGGACCTCGAGAAGAGGCCTTCGTCGATCTGTTTGAGCTGAGACCTTATATGGATCAGCCAATTGCCCAGCTGTCTCATGGCAATCAAAAGAAAACCCAAATCATTTCACAGCTCCTTAGGTCTTGTGATTATTATGTATTCGACGAGCCTACAAATGGACTTGATCCAGATATGATGATCATCTTAAAAAAGGTGCTCATGAAGCTGAGAAATCAAGGTGCAGGCATTCTCATTTCTACCCATCATTTGGGCTTTGGTGAGACATTGTATGACCACCTTATGATCTTAAGAAACGGTGATATCAAGCTGGATATGTCACGTCAAGAAACAAACAAAACATTCCCTCATCAAGCACTTGAGGATATTTATAAAGAAGTGAATCAAGATTACTATATGCAGGTGGAGAGGTTGCTCAATGACTTGGACACGACACGTTCTTCATAAAATAGAATGGGGCATGCTCACAACGAAAATCAAGCAGCTCGGCAAAAAATATCCTTTGCAGCTTCTCGCCGCAGCCGTTTTTTTATTGCTGATCTACGCCATATACGTTGTCATGAGCCTGCGTTTTTTTATGCAAGTAGGGGAGAGCGAACCAGTTGCTTTATACCTTCAATTTGTGAAAATGACCCTGCTGCTTTTGGGAGCAGGTATTGTCTTTTCCCGTCATAAAATGAAGCGTCAAGAGTATCAGTTCTTCTTTTTGAATAGTGCGATGCAAAGTGTCTCATTTGTCCTTTGTGTGTATTTCTTTCCAGTGCTGTTTTGTTTCATCATGCTTGGTCTGCTTTTTTTACCCATCCTATTAGGACTGATCATTAGCGGCGTTACACTATCTTTGTATTGGATCATTGTGGTAGGGATCACTTGCTGTGGATTGGCGCTGTATACGCTTGCTTCTTGGATGCTGATACGCATTGGTGTGAGCCATTTTATATCAAAAACAAAAGAGCATTTACTGCTGCAAACGATTGGATTTGTGACGCTCGGTGCTTTCGTGTTTCTCCTTTTTCAAAAAGCGGTTGAGATGATTCACGTATGGCCGTCTATCTATCTTGTATTTCTGATGATCTTTCTATGTGCAGGGTGGTTTTGGCTGAAAGGCTTGGCGGCTTGTTATGTCAATCGGATGTTTTTGCAGCTAAAGATAGAGGTGAAGTCGTTTTCTTACCAAAAAATCAGATCGGATTCTTCATTTTTCACACATCTGCGGCAGGAACTCGTTTATTTCAGCCGATCAGCTGTGTTTAAAGAACAAGGTATTTTGTTCCTGTTTCTTGTCTGTTTCACGATAGGTCTCCCATTGATCTTCACTCCGGCAGAAACTGGCTGGATGTATGCCTTTATTGTGCAGTTTGCGTTAAAGGAAATACTTATTATGCTACCGCTCATGATTGGCAGGGAATATCATCTCAATCAGCGAGCCATTTTTATGTTAAATACATCAAAGGGTGCCTATTTATTATCAAGAATTTTATTTTATTACACAATGAATGTATTGATTTATTTTGTCTATATCGGGCTTGCTTATTTCATGATTGGGGTTGAAAGTGAAGGGCACGGTTTGGCAAGCTTGTCCATTTTATTGATCACTGTCATGGCGGCATGTGTCGGGTTTGTCGTGAAGATTAGTGATTTTAATAAACTGTTTGTGATCGTGATGATGATTGCTGTGTTCAGTATGTTGGATATGCTTTTAGTCCAGTGGCTTTCAGCAAATACCCAGCTGCTTTCAACTGCCTATATGGCTTGTTCAGCCGCATTCTTCATCTTCATATATGCTGCCATGCTAAAGAGGCCGATTGTGCGATGATGACGCTTTTATTTTGCTTAATAGCCGTTGTGCTCATTCATGAACTCGGACATATCCTGATGGTGATGGTGTGCAACAAAATCGAAAAAAGGCCCATCTTTGATTATGTGGTGATGATCGATTGGAAGCACGTGTCGATTGTCCATGAGAAATTTTCACGGCCGGGTTTTAATATGATGGTCGCACTTGCAGGTCCTGTGTTTCCAGTGATCTGCTCGGGTGTGCTTTTCTTCATATGGAGGCATCCATTGACGCATCCATTGCTGCTTTTTTCTTTATTAAATACAGTGATGCTGCATCCAGCTTGCCCAGACGGGAAAAATATCATCGCCAGTTTAAAAGAGATGAAAGGAGAGAACTAAATGGTTAAAGTATTTCATTCGTTTTCTAGCGGTTTAACGCTTGCGATGCTTTATGTGTTTGCTGTGTTTATGACGCCAGTATTTTTAATGCTGCTAGAGGTTCATCATGTTGAATCAAGTCCAACTCTATTTGGTATGCCATTTTATATCATGAAAATTGAACAGTATCAATTCAGCTCAGAGGCAACGCTCTTTGGGTGCGTGGTCTGTTTTTTAGCGGGTGCCGCTCTCTACTTCTTGATTCAATATATGATTCATGCAGTGAAAAAGAGCAGAACATAAAAAAAGCAGGCTGAATGAAGTCAGTCTGCTTGAAGAACGAGTGACAACCGCACCATATCCATACACTGAATACCGTTTTCATAAATCGGTTCATCATAGTGCTTCAGAAAGAAATCGTGATCGATAGACGCCATGCGAAAACCGCATTTTTGATAAAGGGCGAGCTGCTGAATACTAGAGTTGCCTGTGCCAATTTCAATTGTATGAAAGCCAGCTGCCTTGGCTTCTGAAATAGCATGGCGGATCAGCTGCTTCCCAATTCCTCTACCTTGCCATGACTCCTTCACGGCGACATTCATGATTTCCACTGTCTGCTGAGACAGAGGCGTCAGAACATACACACCAATCATGTCCTGTTTATGAAAAGCAACATAACAAGAACCAGATTGTACATAGGCAAGGACTTTTTCAGTTGAAGGGTCAGCTAATAGTAAAAGATCCATAGGAACAGATTGATCATGAGACAATGGCCGAATCTGTATCAAATCATTTCATCCTCTCTATTCTTTGATATACCCTTGTTTAACACCCCAATCATATTGATCCTGCACCCATTGAGAAGGAGGATGATGGGTGACATTTGGGTCTTTTTTGACAGTTGTTTTCCTAGTCGTTTGTGCTGCCTGCTTATTCGCTTGAGCCGTTGCTTTCGCTGATGCCAGTTCTTTTTGAAGCTGGCCTATTTTCAATTCAAGCGCTTTACGCTGTTTGGTTTCTTTTTGATGCGCCTTCTTTTCTTTCTTCAGCTTGTTTGTGATGGTGGACAATTCCTTTTTTTGACCATCCATTTCATCTTTCATATCCGTGCCTTCTGACTTTAATTGTGTCAGCTGCTCATCATTCTTTCTCATTTCTTGCTGGTGTTTTTTCTCTGCCGCGGTGAGCGACTGCTGCTGCCACACAATCCAGCCAGTTGCACCTAGGATGATCACAGACAAGACAATGATCGTGATGTTTTTTTTCATGTTCTATTCCCCTTTCGTTAAACCTCTATTATCATCGGTTAAAACAAACCAGGTTTTAACAGAACAAGGGAATATTCGCATCAGATTAGCAGACACTATGAAAAAAGGAGGGTGTCTGTTGATTTCCTTTATGATTCATGTCATTGTGTCATTATTTGCTGTCTCAAATCCCATTGGAAACGTGCCTCTTTTCATCACTTTAACAGAAGGCTACTCAGAAAAAGAACGCGCCCAGACGGCCAAAAAAGCGATTGTTGTGTCTTTTATGATTTTGATTGCCTTTCTTTTGGCAGGCAGGCTCATTTTCAAATTGTTTGGCATTGATATCCATGCACTCCGTATCGCCGGAGGTATTTTTATTTTTGGTATCGCTTACAATTTGCTGAATGCAAAAGAATCACATGTTCAAAACCCTCATTCGGATGAAAAGGCAGAGAGCAAAGAGAAGGCCGATGTTTCGGTGACCCCGCTCGCCATTCCGATCATTGCCGGACCTGGTACAATTGCGACTGTCATGAGCTTAACGCCAGGAAGCCACCAAGTAACGCTTCATCTGCTTGCGATTCTTATTGGCATTGTGGTTGTACTTGCCATGACCTATTATGCATTTCATTATTCAAGTTTCATTATGCGAAAAATGGGGAAAACAGAGATGAATGTCGTGACACGATTAATGGGATTGATTCTAGCTGTTGTGGCAGTAGAGATGATTGGCGCAGGGATCAAAGGGATGTTCCCAATGCTAATGTCATAAGTGTATATAAAAAAGCTGTTTTCTTCTACAAAATTGTAAAATAAAACAGCTTTTTTTAAGGTTTTGGCACATGTTGAAATACTTCTTCACTTTCAAAGAACTCAATTAAACGGCTAATCCAGTCATAATAATCGAGACTTTCCTTGATTTCGGAAAGAAGAAGATTGATTTTATCTACTGTTTCTTCTGGCAGGTCATTTTGTTCAAGCAGCTCCAGCAATTCCTTGCATGTCTTCTTATGTGCCTTGCGATTTTTGCTGACAACACGTGACCAATTGGCTGCAAACAATGAAATAAAGGTTTGATATTGATCTTGCTCAACGTCATATAAATCTTTGCGTATTCCTTTTTCATAAACCTTTTCAGCAATATTCAGATCAAGCATTTCTCGAACGACTTGACTCATTCTTGTTTTGCTCATGCCGGTCGCCTCTGAGAGCTCACCGAGCGTCATTGGTTTACGGTTCATATGAATGATACCAAGCACTCTACCCACTGTGGCAGAAAGACCAAAGGCATTCATGTTCTCGGCAGCTTTTTCAATATAATGATCCTGTGCTTTTTGAATGGCGCCTAACGCTTGCTTGTCCATTCCTCGCTTCATCCCTTCACGACTGACAATTTGTAACACAATATATCATATACCTGTTTGTTCATGAAAACAATAAATATTGAGTATTTGCTCGTAAGTTGGAGGAAAAAGGAGGGATCGGTACATATCAGGCCGTTAACTGAAAATTTTAAATAAATCTTATGCAATACAAACACATCGTAAACTTTTTATTTTATAAAGTTTGCACTATAATAAATAAGGTGTAAATTTTCTGAAAATATATATCCGACTAATTGGAGGTGTCTCATTTGCTGAAACTAGAGAATGTATCTAAGACGTATAAAGGCGGAAAAAAAGCTGTCAAAAATATTGATTTAGAAATAGCAAAAGGAGAATTTATTTGTTTTATTGGACCGAGTGGCTGTGGAAAAACAACAACCATGAAGATGATTAACCGACTGATTGAACCTTCCTCAGGAAACATATTGATCGAGGGAGAAAACATTATGAAAAAAGATCCAGTCCAATTAAGAAGAGAAATTGGTTATGTGATTCAGCAAATTGGACTTTTCCCTCATATGACCATCGCACAAAACATTTCCCTTGTGCCGAAGCTGCTGAAGTGGCCGGAAGAAAAACGAAAAGAACGAGCGCGTGAATTGCTCAAACTCGTCGATATGGGGCCGGAATACTTAGAGCGTTACCCGCATGAACTCAGTGGAGGACAGCAGCAGCGTATCGGCGTTCTTCGCGCACTTGCAGCAGAACCCCCTTTAATCCTGATGGATGAACCATTTGGAGCACTTGACCCGATCACAAGAGATTCATTGCAGGAAGAATTTAAGAAACTGCAAAAAACGTTAAATAAAACAATCGTATTCGTCACACATGACATGGATGAAGCGATTAAACTTGCAGACCGCATTGTCATTTTAAAAGATGGAGAGATTGTCCAAGTGGGCACGCCAGATGATATTTTACGTAACCCTGTGAACGAATTCGTAGAAGAATTCATCGGGAAAGAACGTCTGCTTCAATCAAACCCGAATATGGAACGTGTGGAACAAATGATGAACACGTCTCCAGTCACAATTACCGTCGAAAAAACATTGACAGATGCCATCTTTATTATGAGAGAAAAGCGGGTTGATTCCCTGCTTGTCGTTGATGAAAATCATGTGCTGAAAGGCTATATCGATATTGAAACCATCGATGCAAACCGCAGAAAAGCAGCCTTCGTTGGCGATATTTTAAATACAGAATTTTATACAGTACAAGAAGGTGCGCTTCTTAGAGATACTGTCCGAAAGATCTTAATACGCGGCATTAAATATGTACCGGTTGTCGATGCAAAAGGGCACTTAAAAGGTATCGTCACACGTGCAAGTCTTGTAGATGTCGTATATGACTCTATTTGGGGAGAAGATACCCCGGAGGCTGTCACTGAAATGAACTAAGGGAGGTGTACACATGGATCAAATCATCGATTTTCTTGAGAAAAATGGTGGGGAACTCCTCACAAAAATGTGGGAGCATTTATACATTTCTTTAATTGCCGTTGTGTTAGGCATTATCGTGGCCGTTCCTTTAGGCGTCATTCTTACACGAATGAAAAGAGGCGCCGGTTTTGTCATCGGCGTCGTGAATATCTTTCAAACACTCCCTAGTTTAGCGATTCTTGCATTTTTTATTCCTATTTTGGGAGTTGGAAAAATACCTGCGATCGTTGCGCTATTTTTCTATTCCGTTTTGCCTATTTTAAGAAATACGTATGCCGGTGTTCAAGGTGTGAACAAAAACTTGCTTGAATCTGGTAAAGGGATTGGCATGACGACATGGGAACAAATTCGTCTTGTGGAACTGCCGCTTGCTGTTCCGGTCATTATGGCAGGGGTCAGAACCTCAACGATTTATTTAATTGGGTGGACAACACTTGCTGCTTTTATCGGTGGAGGCGGTCTTGGTGACTACATTTTAATTGGGCTTCAGCTTTACCAGCCGGAATACATTATTGCGGGTGCGATCCCTGTCACTATTTTAGCAGTCATCATTGACCTTACATTGATGAAGCTTGAGAAAAAAGTAACACCAGAAGGCTTAAAAGGATTGAAGGAAGTTTCATAAGGAGTTGGCTCATGTGAAGAATCGAAAAACAAAATGGATCAGTGCACTGCTTGCCGGATGCTTGCTATTCATAAGTGGCTGTTCACTTCCTGGACTAGCCGGCTCTTCAGGGAGCACGCTGCGAATCGGTGCACAAAACTTTACAGAATCAGAAATTATGGCCTATATGGTGGGAGACATCATTGAGCATTACACAGATAAAAAGACAACCATTGTGAAGAATTTAGGCTCAAATACGGTGCAGCAGAAAGCAATGGAAAACGGTGATGTCGACATTTCGGCAACACGATATACAGGCACGGATTTAACAAGTACGCTAGGAATGGATGCAGAAAAAGATCCAAAGCGTGCAATGGAAATCGTCCAGAAAGAATTCAAAAAACGCTATGATTACAAATGGTTTGATTCCTATGGGTTTGATAATACGTATGCCTTTGCTGTGACGCAGAAGATGGCGAAGGAAAACAACCTAGAAACAGTCTCTGATTTAAAAAAGAATGCCAAAAATTATCGCTTCGGTGTAGATAATATTTGGCTGAAAAAGAAAGGTGACGGTTACGAAGGGTTTGTGAAAACATACGGAATTGAATTTGGAAGCACTTTTCCGATGCAGATCGGTCTAGTCTATGACGCATTGAAAAATGAAAAAATGGATATTGTGCTTGCCTATTCAACAGATGGCCGGATCAAAGCGTATAATCTCAAAATCTTAAAAGATGATAAACGATTCTTCCCACCATACGATGCATCACCAGTTGTCCCTGAGAAGGTATTAAAAGAAAATCCAGGACTGGACAAGGTGATCAACAGGTTGATTGGAAAAATCGATACCGAACAAATGCAAGAGCTCAATTATCAAGTCGATGGAGAACTAAAAGAACCAGCGACTGTTGCGAGAGATTTTTTAAAGAAACACAATTACTTTGAGTAAGATTGGGAGGTGTCAGAGCTGATGGACACACTGCAGCAATTATGGGCGTATTATCAACAGAACGGTTCATATGTGTTAGAAGAATTTTACCGGCATTTCCTCATGTCAGCGTATGGAGTATTATTTGCGGCAATTGTCGGAATACCAGTCGGCATCTTTGTGGCGCATTACCGCAAACTGAGCAATTGGGTGTTCGCAATAACCAATGTCATTCAAACCATTCCAGCGTTAGCGATGCTTTCTGTGTTGATGCTTGTATTAGGACTTGGCGCAAATACAGTCATCTTATCACTCTTTTTGTATTCGCTTCTGCCGATTATCCGTAACACGTACACAGGTATTGTCAGCATTGAGCATGCCTATTTAGAATCGGGGAAAGCGATGGGTATGACGAAATGGCAAGTGCTGAGAATGGTTGAATTACCGCTTGCTTTATCTGTCATTATGGCTGGTTTAAGAACCGCACTTGTGATCGCAATCGGTATTACAGCGATTGGGACATTTGTTGGTGCAGGAGGACTTGGTGATATCATCATCAGAGGATCAAACGCGACAAACGGAACAGCCATTATTTTAGCAGGTGCTATTCCAACTGCGCTCATGGCCATTATTGCCGACCTTGTCATGGGCTGGCTTGAACGCTATTTAAGCCCAACCAACAAGAAAAAAGAAAGCAAGGCGTTAGCTGAAAAAAACATGACATCCGCATAAATGCTTGAAAAGACAAAACCTCCTCTACATCTGTAGGGGAGGTTTTTTTATCATGATTAGGCGGCTCACATCAGGAGACATTTATGATTCAAGTGTGATCCATTCAGAGGACCACTTCGCAATTTCCTCAAAAACGGGTGCAAGTGAGCGCCCCATATCAGTTAATGAATACTCAATACGCACGGGTGTTTCAGCAAAAACCTCCCGTTTTACAATGCCTGCTGCTTCCAGCTCTTTTAATCTCTCAGATAAAACCCTTCCGCTTAAATTGGTCAGAGCTGCTTCGATTTCACTAAAGCGCTGTGAACCTGAGAGAAGCTGAAAAACAATCAGTGCCACCCAGCGTTTACTTAATAACTCAACTGCTTTTTCAAACCGCGGGCACATATCAGATTGATTCATCTTTCTTCACTCCAATCTGAACCCATTATACCGTAATTCTGTCAAAAATCGGCGCAAAAAGCTTGTCAATGATCAAAACATTTTACGATGACGAACGGCTGTTTAGTAGAAATAACAAATAGCGGTTTAAATCCTCTATCTCATGTTTAGAAAGGGTGGACCATATGTCCCCATTAAATATTTCAAGATCATCAAGTTCATATTGCTCTGCCGCTTCTTTTATTTGGGTAAAAGCCGTTTCTTCTTCCTTTATGACATAGGCAGAAGACGCTTCTTCAATATACCCTGCAGCCTGCATCATGTCCTCATAAGGTACTTTTAATGCACCTGCTAGTTTTTTAATTGTAGGAGGTTTCGGAATGCCGCGTTTCCCGTTTTCAATCCGAGAAATACCAGCAGCGCTGACCTCTGAATACATCGCTAATTGGTTCACCGATAGTTTCCTTTTCTCACGTAATGCTCTTAAATATGCACCGAAGTTCATCAACTCAAAACCTCACATGGTTAAAGATTAGTTATCTCTAGTGTACTCGATTTGTTGACTATTGGCAATAAGTGCACCATGAAAATATTGACATTAGTTAATAGTGGATGTATCTTATGTTTATGCCCCGCTATTTGTTCGCCTTTTTTTGGTTAATGAGCGTGAGAAAGTATTGATTCAGCTGGCTGATGTCTTGTGCGGTGAGTGTTTCCCATTGGTCTCCATCGAAAATAGGGAGATGTTCTACATCCTTTTGAAGCGCCGTTTGATAGATTTTTAATATGGATTCATATTTCGGTTTCATTTCATGCACTTTTTCCTGTTCAATATAACCGGCAAGCAGCATTAAATCCTCATAAGGCACCTTCAAAGCGCGTGCTAATTTTTTTATGGTTAAAGGCTTTGGCACACCACGCTTTCCATTCTCAATCCGAGAAATACCGGCAGCGCTTACGCCTGAATACATGGCGAGTTGATTGACAGACATCTTTCTATTCTCTCTTAAAATGCGTAATTGTTCACCAAAGTGATTCATGTCATCGAACCTCACATTTCAGTATATGACTTATTTTAGTATGATCATTGACCAAAGGAAATAGAAAGGGCGTAAAAGTGTTGACATAAGTTAATGAATCCGGGAGATATGAGAGTCCTACATGTTGTACATATTGATCCTATAGGAGGTTGTAATGATGGTCGAAAAGATTCAGATCAGGCGGGCATTTGTGATGCAGTATATGATCGAAAACGATATGTCTTTAAATCAGCTCGCAGATGAAATTGGCATCTCTCCTGCCACACTCAGCAGGGTATTGAATGGTCACAGGAAGCCAGGACAGCTTGTCATTGGCAAAATGATTCATTACTTTGATAAAAAATTTGAAGATTTATTTTACTATGAAGATGTTGACAAAAGTCAATAAATGAAATCATCGTATGATCATTAAGGAGGCGGCTTCATTGAAAAGAACTGGAATGGTAAGACACATCGATTCGCTTGGCAGAATTGTTCTGCCTTCAGAAATGCGAAAGGTACTCAATATAAAAGAAGAGCAGCTGTTAGAAATTTTCATCGAAGATCAAACCATTATGCTGAAAAAATATGATGCAGATAAGAGCTGCTTATTAACTGGCCAAATAACGAAATACAACAAAAGCTATGGAAACGGAAATGTCATACTGAGTCCTGAAGGAGCTGAACGGTTGTTAGTAGAATTAAAACAGCTCTTAAAAGAAGAAGCAACTCGCTAAAAACGTTTTTTAACCTCAAAAATTGCATATAAAAAATGCTGCATACAATCCATTGGAGCGAAATTGAATCAAAATGACATATAGAGTCGACAATATATAGGAAATCTTTATTTTGATGTTTCGTGACATGCACCTTGTTTTCATGTAAAATAAAGTTATGTGTACCAGTTTGTCTGGAGGTGTTTTCATGCACGCATTTGTTATCACATTACTCGTAATTGTCAGTATCGCACTTATCATCGTTGTATTATTACAATCAAGTAAAAGTGCAGGACTGTCAGGCGCTATTTCAGGTGGAGCCGAGCAGCTTTTCGGTAAGCAAAAAGCGAGAGGTCTTGACTTGATTCTTCACCGATTAACTGTCATTTTGTCAGTGCTTTTCTTCATCTTAACACTTGCATTGGCATATTTAGGCGTGTAGGCGCGAGTAACAGAAGGTCTGATCTTTTTTCAGACCTTTTTTTATTATCAGCACTCTTTTGTGTTTGTTTCATACATACAAGTGGAAAATATAAACCATATCAGAAGGAAAGGAAGTCACATCATGAAAGTTGTTACACCAAAACCATTTACGTTTAAAGGTGGAGAAAAGGCGGTGCTTCTTCTTCACGGTTTTACTGGGAATACAGCCGATGTTCGTATGCTTGGGCGTTATTTGAATGAAAGAGGCTATACATGCCATGCACCTCAATACAAAGGACACGGTGTACCGCCAGAGGAGCTTGTTCATACAGGTCCTACAGATTGGTGGAAAGATGTAGAAGAAGGCTATCAATTTTTAAAAGACGAAGGCTATGAGGAAATTGCGGTCTGCGGACTATCCCTCGGAGGAGTTTTTTCATTAAAATTAGGTTACACTGTACCTGTAAAGGGAATTGTACCTATGTGTGCACCTATGTACATAAAAAGTGAAGAAGTCATGTACCAGGGTGTACTAGATTATGCCCGTAACTATAAAAAATTCGAGGGTAAGTCAGAGGATCAAATTGAGCAAGAGATGGAAGAGTTCAAGAAAACACCAATGGGTACGCTCAAGGCTCTTCAAGAACTCATTGCAGATGTCAGAAACAATGTTGACATGATTTATTCACCTACTTTTGTTGTTCAGGCACGTCATGATCATATGATTAATACAGACAGTGCAAACATTATTTATAACGAAGTAGAGACAGATGAAAAACATTTAAAGTGGTATGAAGAATCGGGCCATGTTATCACGCTTGATAAAGAGCGGGAGAAGGTTCATCAGGATGTATATGCATTCTTAGAATCACTCGATTGGTCAATTTAAATATATAGGGGGTTAGAGTGTGCAAAAAGAAGAATTTATGGATGAATTACTTGCGTTTATGCAAGAAGAGGCGTACAAACCATTAACAGTACAAGAATTAGAAGTCATGATGGAAATTACCAATCCAGATGATTATAAAGAGCTCGTCAAAGCACTTGTGATATTAGAGGATCAGGGGCTTATCGTCCGTACCCGCAGCGACCGCTATGGTGTACCGGAAAAAATGAACTTGGTAAAAGGGAAGCTGTCTGCTCATGCAAAAGGATTTGCATTTGTGACACCAGAAGAGTTTGGACAGGATGATATTTTCATTCCGCCAAATGAGCTAGGCACAGCAATGAATGGCGACACCGTTATGGTTCGTGTCAGCCACAAATCAAATGGCACCAAAAAAGAAGGAACGGTCATCCGTATACTAGAGCGTAATACTCAGACGGTTGTCGGTACCTATACAGAAACGAAAAGTTTTGGTTTTGTCATTCCTGATGATAAAAAAATCACAAACGATATCTTCATTCCAAAATCCGCTAAAAACGGAGCGGTTGAAGGTCATAAAGTCGTTGTCACGCTGACAAGCTATCCAGAAGGAAGAATGAGCGCAGAGGGTGAAGTGACGGAAATTCTCGGTCACAAAAATGACCCTGGTATCGATATTTTGTCGATTATTCATAAACACGGTCTACCAGGTGAGTTTCCGGAAGAAGCGCTCCAGCAGGCAGCAGACACACCTGAAACGATTGATGAAAAAGACTTAGAAGGCAGACGTGATCTGCGCAATGAAACGATCGTGACGATTGACGGTGCAGATGCAAAGGACTTAGATGATGCCGTAACCGTGCAAAAGCTCGATGATGGCAAATATAAGCTCGGCGTGCACATTGCAGACGTTTCTCATTATGTTACAGAGAATTCGCCGATTGATCAGGAAGCCTATGAGCGCGGAACGAGTGTGTATCTTGTCGACCGCGTCATTCCAATGATTCCTCATCGCCTGTCAAATGGCATTTGCTCATTGAATCCGAAGGTTGATCGTCTCACACTCTCTTGTGAAATGATCATTGATCGAAGTGGGAAAGTCGTCAAACACGAAATTTTCCAAAGTGTGATCAAAACGACGGAAAGAATGACCTATTCCGATGTGAATAAGATTTTAGTTGACCAAGATGAAGAGCTTTTAGACAAATACGAGCCGTTAGTACCAATGTTCCAAGAGATGGAGAAGCTTGCAGAAATTCTGCGTGACAAGCGAATGGAGCGCGGAGCAGTCGACTTTGATTTCAAGGAAGCAAAAGTGCTTGTAGATGATGAAGGCGCAGCAAAAGACGTAGTCATTCGTGAACGTTCTGTTGCCGAAAAACTAATTGAAGAATTCATGCTGGTGGCAAACGAAACAGTTGCCGAGCATTTCCACTGGATGAATGTTCCGTTCATTTACCGAATTCACGAAGAACCAAATCCTGAGAAGCTTCAGCGCTTTTTAGAGTTCGTGACGACATTTGGTTACATTGTGAAAGGGACGTCAACGAACATTCACCCGCGCGCACTTCAAAGTGTCCTCGATGCTGTCAGAGATCAACCAGAAGAAGTCGTCATTCAAACTGTGATGCTTCGCTCTATGAAACAGGCGAAGTATGATCCAGAAAGCATTGGCCATTTTGGATTATCAACGGAATTCTATACACACTTCACATCGCCGATCCGCCGTTACCCGGATTTAATCGTGCATAGGCTGATCAGAACCTATTTAATAGAGAAAAAGACAGACGAAGCGACCCTTGAAAAGTGGGGCCAACTGCTGCCAGAAATCGCAGATCATGCATCTACAATGGAGCGCCGCTCTGTTGATGCTGAGCGCGAAACAGATGACCTGAAAAAGGCAGAGTTTATGCTTGATAAAATCGGTGAAGAGTTTGATGGTATGATTAGTTCCGTCACGAATTTCGGACTATTCGTTGAACTGCCGAATACGATAGAAGGTCTTGTCCATGTGAGCTACATGACAGACGATTACTATCGTTTTGATGAACAGCACTTTGCCATGATCGGTGAGCGGACAGGGAATGTCTACCGTATCGGTGACGAAATCACTGTCAAAGTGGTGAGTGTGAATAAAGATGAGCATTCCATTGATTTTGAAATCGTCGGGATGAAAGGCACTCGCCGTAAATCACCAAAAGACTTCAAGTTCAAAAAACGGACAGATCCACCAGCCAAAAAAGGACGCGGAGGTCAAAAGGCCTCTGGGGAAAAAGGCAAAGAGGATAAAGGCGGCGACTGGTTTACAGGTCGTAAAAAGAAGAAAAAGAAAAAACGCGTATTTGATAACGCACCGAAACAAAAGCGCAAAAAGAAAAAGTAACGTGACAAAAAGCAAATAGGGCATCACGCTCTATTTGCTTTTTGACCACGTGGCAGCAGCATTGTCGAAAGCTGGATTGTTTGATAAAATAATCCGTACGATTTGGACCGTGTCTGTGCCAAAAGGAGGGTGTACGCCAATGCCAAAGGGAGAGGGAAAGGTTGTTTCCCAAAACAAAAAAGCCAATCATGATTATTTTATAGAAGAAACATACGAAGCCGGCCTTGTATTACAAGGAACTGAAATCAAATCCATACGAGCAGGAAAAGTGAATTTAAAAGATTCCTTTGCCAAAATCGAACGGGGAGAAGTGTTTCTTCACAATATGCACGTGAGCCCATACGAGCAGGGGAACCGTTATAACCATGATCCGCTCAGAACGAGAAAGCTGCTGCTCCACCGCAAACAAATCAGTAAATTGATTGGTGCGACAAAGGAAGAGGGCTACTCACTTGTTCCCATTAAACTCTATTTGAAAAATGGCTTTGCCAAAGTGCTAATTGGAGTCGGTAAAGGGAAGAAGAAATATGATAAACGTGAAGATCTGAAGAAAAAAGATGCGAAACGTGAAATCGAGCGAGCTTTCCGTGACCGGCAAAAGCAATTCTAGACGCATGCAGATGGCTTGCTGAGAGCGGAAGCATTATGCTACAATATGTTATGCAGTAAACAATCATCGTCGTCTTTTTACAGAAACCACCAGTTGTTTCGAGCGATGAGATTGTTATAATAGTCATATACGGAAGCAGTTAAGCTAAAGAACGTTTCCATCCCGTATATCCCTTTTACAAGGGGACGTTACGGATTCGACAGGGATGGTTCGAGCTTAGGCCGCGAGCCGAGAGGCGATCTCGTTAACACGCACCTAAATGTAACTGGCAAAACTAAAAGTTTTAACCAAAACTTAGCACTAGCTGCCTAATAAGCGCAGCGAGCTCTTCCTGACATCGCCTATGTGTCTGTGAGGAGCCCAATGAAGTAGGCTACGCTTACGTTTTCGTCTGAGGACGTAAGAAGAGATCCATCAGACTAGCTCTCCAAGCGCCCGTCAGCAGGCATGAGGATGAGTGAACACGTAAATATGTTGACTACGCTCGTAGACGCTTAAGTAATCGATGTCTCTGGACGTGGGTTCGACTCCCACCGTCTCCATATGATTTTAAAAAAGTGTCAAAACCCATGTTAGATAAGGGTTTTGACACTTTTTAAATACGTGAAATTTTATAGTTGCAATGAACTTTTGCTATATGTTGCTGTTACAAATATTATAGGAATTCATAATTTAGTTTCAGTTGTTTATATATAAGTGAACTTCGTTCAAGAATAGCTTGATTAACAAAAGTTAAAAATTCACTCAGATTATTTTCATCTTTGGTACTAACTGTTTCTTTAAAGTGATTGCGCCAAAATTCTTTTGGTTCACTGGTTAAATCTTTTGGGTTTTCTAAAAAGCTCTGCAAAAAATTCTTCTCCACAAAATTAGGCCAAGTTTTAAAACTTAAAATCCACTTAGCGGATTCAATAATATATTTTTTATACTTAAAAGTGTTATTGTTCATTGTGTTTTCTAAAAAAATCTCAATAGAATCATTACTATTCATAAAATCATTTAAAATGACTTTAATATGGTTCAAAGTTAGATCCCAATAATCATAGGTAGATTTATAACGTTTGCTATTAAAAGGAGAAAACCAATTTTTATTATTTTTGATGGCGTATACAGGTATAAAATTACCTACTGTGTGTGTTAATTTTGCATAATCTTTAAATATAGGATTAGATAAATCATATGTCTCCTTATAAAAGGCTTTGTAAGGAGTTACAAATGAATTCATTGTTTCTCCATTTGCCTCAACAAAATCTGTTTGTTTAGTATTCCAGAATTCAAATTGATTTCCCCATAAGCGTTTGTATATTTCAAGGGTCAAAGGTAATCTATCACAATCAGATTGGGAACCATAAATATTACCTTTATATAGAATAATATTTGCAATAGGGTTTTTTTCATCATATATTAAATTTCTTAAATCAAAAACCTCTCTTTTGAAATCATAATTTATAAATTCTTCTTCTGAAAGTTCTATTAATTCATCAAAAGTCATTCGTAAGTTCTCCTTTATTTATTAGAAGATTATCTAACTTCATTTTATAACCTCTTTATTATACTTTAATATACTTCATCTAATTCATTTCACACTTAAAATTCAAAAATTAAGAAGCGATTCGGCAATGTAGCTTGTTTCTAAACTTTCAGAAGCCGTCGTATCTAGTGTCTGGAAGATAGATGCTTAGGTTGTTTCTTATAGAATTTTTTATTAGAAAGTTAGGGAGAATACCTAAATATACCTATTTTTTAACCGATGATAATTTGTAGGGAAATATCACCAGATAATGACAGGGGGACATTTTAGTTAAAAGAAAAAAGTTCGAATAGACCCTACAAAGCATATGATGAAACAGCTAAAGTAGTTGACGAATTAGAAAAAGTCTCAAAGGATAAGGAGTAATTCATAAAAATGAAAACAAACAAAAAGACAATCATTTCAGTATTTCTTTTAGTATTTACATTGATGATGGGTACAGCATGCGGTAAAAATGAATCAGAAAACGGTTCATCAAACAAAGCAGCAGCAAAACAAGAAAAAATAGAAAAAATGACTGATAGCGAATATGCATCATGGTATAAGGGATATCTAAAACGGTTTGAAGAAAGAATTATGTCTTTTGTTTTATCGTTGGTTCCTTTAGACGAGGTTTACGATAAAGAATGGGCTAGTGATGTTGAGACAAAGATTGATAGCATGAGAGAATTACTCAGCGAAGCCAAAGACAAAGAAGTTAAAGTTCCTGATACGTATAAAAAAGTAAACGAGTACTTGGTGAAAGCGGATGACAAATTTGAATCACTTTTCAAAGATATCTTAAAAGTAATCAAGCGAGATAAAGTCAGTGATGATGATTTAAGTTTCATGAATTCTAGAATGAAAAAAGCTTTAGAAGAAGTGGATAATGCTAAAAAAGAGATGAGTAAAATGAAAGACAATAAATCAAATGAAAAACAAAAAGATAAATCAAATTCATAATTAAGTAAAGAAAAAGACGTCTGCTTTACAAAGCTCAGTGGGTCTTAAGAATAACGAGTTTAGTTCACAACATAAGAAGGATGCTACATACTGTCATCCTTCTTACTTTTCATGTAAGTTCCTCGAGGAAAACCGGACCAACCGAACAAACAAAGGGCAAACCACAATCACCGCCATCATCATCAAAAGCCCATCAGGCATAATCTCCACAAATGTTGTCTGAATCACATAAACTGCAATCAGCAGCAAATAACTCATTAAAAATAACAGCCCAGATCGTTTCTTTTGAAATGGCTTCTCTAAAAGAATCAGCATAAACAAACCTGCCATGATGATCAAAAAAGTCATCTCCTTTCAAGCCTCCTTTTCATTCATCTCCACATTGTACAGATATTTCACTTGCTACAATATGCTTTATCCTTAAATTAAGTAAAAAGTAATGAACAGATGAGGCACCACGACTAGTAAAATGACGAACGCTTTCCAAAAAACCGCCAACCAATTCAAAATCACATCTTCCCATTTGAGACGTCCTCATATATAGTAAGATTAGACTAGTTCTAAATAACTGAAATTGGGGCGTTTACATGGATTCGATTGTTTTACATTTTATTGTGATCATGAGTGTTTCTGGCATTCTGTCCGTAATATTATCAATCATTGCTCATGCAAATCGCCATCGGTATATTGGCTGTCAATTGTTTATGTATATGTCTGGAGCAACTGCGATTTATATTTTTGGACATACATTTGAATTATTGGCGCGCACCCCTCAAGAAATTACATTCTGGGTTAGTTTTCAATACATAGGTCTTCCGTTTATTGCACCGTTCAGCCTGATGATTGTGCTGCAGTTTACTGGTTTCCATCAATATGTAACAAAGCGCCGCGTGCTTCTCTTCTTGCTGATTCCAATTTTAACCACCATTCTGGTGTTCACCAACTCTTTTCATTCACTCTTTTACCGAAGCATCACGATGAATACAGTAGACGGGTTTTTATTAGCTGATTTTACCATTGGTTATTGGTATATCATTCATGGGGTCTATACATTTGGTTGTTCCATGCTCGCTATTTTTATGCTGCTTTGGTTTTTACGTGTGAAGAAAGATTATTTGAAACAGGTTCTGATCTTGCTCGTTGGAATATTATTACCGATCACGACTTCTTTTATCTATTTATTAGGTGTCACGCCCTTTCACATTGACCCAGTACCAGTGGTGATGTTTTTAACCAACGCACTCTACTTATGGGCGATTATGTCTTTTCATCTCTTTAAGCTCTCTCCCATTGCGATGGAGCGTGTGTTTGAACATATGTCAGAAGGTGTTCTTATATTGGATCGATACCGAACACTGATTGATTATAACCCTGCGGCTGCATTGATCATTCCTGTGCTCGCTAAAAAGGGAATCGGCTATAAAATCGATGATATATTCTCAGGGATCATCAAAGAGCCGGCGTTTATCCAGTGGCTGCGTTCTCCGCAGGATCATTCACAGTATGATTTAATGTGGGAAAAAGAGCAGCCCTTCTATTATCATCTCACTGCTTCTTCTCTTTTTAATAGAAGAGGCGAAGTCGAAGGCAGGCAAATTGTGATCAGCGATGTTACTGAGCAGCGACTATTGCAGGAAGAGCTGGAGCGCCGAGCATATATTGATGGTTTGACGAATATCTTCAATCGGTCTTCCTTTATTGAACGAACGCAGATGTTATTGGAAGAGGATGCGCAGGATACTGCGATATTGCTATTTGATATTGATTTCTTTAAACAAATCAATGATACGCACGGACATCACATTGGAGACGAGGCATTGCGTCATGTTGTGTCCATTTGTCAGCAACATTTGAAGATGGATGATTTATTTGGGCGATATGGCGGAGAAGAGTTCGCCATTTGTCTCCCACATCATTCATTTGAAGAGGCATGTCATGTTGCGGAACAGATGAGACATTCATTTGAAGTGAGTTTCTTTCAGACAGATGAGAAAAAAGTAAGAGTGACAGCAAGTTTTGGCGTCGCCCATACAGCGAATGATCCCTCTATATTAGAAACGCTTCTATTTGAGGCAGATCAAGCCTTGTATATGTCAAAACGCCAGGGACGTAATCGGATTTATGCATCAACTGGTTCGGACTATATGCTGTACCAAAAGCAGGATCTTCCGCCTGCTTCTCATTGACTGTTGTCCTTCATTTAGATATGATAAACATAACATTTGAACGGTTTCCTAAAGGGGAGTAGCTTTTACGGTTTGGTCGTCATTACAGAAACATCCGTTGTTTCTCGGCCATTCCGGCATGAACATGTTAGCCAGACCTTTGCCTATCACACTTGAGGCAAAGGTCTGGCTTTTTTTAAGGTCTTTTTGCATCTGTGTGGTTGGGAGCTGGACAAATGAGGGGTTTCAACATAGCAGATGAAAGGATGATGGATCTTGAAACAATATGTGATGGCGTTTCTATTTACCGGTACGTTTTTGTTAAGTGGATGTTCTGGACTGCTAGACCAAGTAAACGATACAACGACATATGTCACAGAGGCAAATGAGTATGTGACAGATATTCAGCAATTCACAGAGGATTTTCCACAGCTTGCGGAAGAAGCTGTACAAGATGTTGCCAAAAGAGCAGATTTGACGCAGCAGCTGGAATCATTGAAAGCAGACATTCAAGAATTTAATGAACTCACAGCCCCATCAATAGCAGAAGACCTGCATGCACAAATCATAGAGAAAAATAAAGTGCTGTCAGAGGAGATTCAAACCTATTTACAGCAATTGAAAATGGACAACTTCGATGCTGCAGCTATTTTAGAGGATCAGCAAGGCCTCATGAAGCAGCTTCAGCAATCTGTCAACCTTTTGCAAGATATTGAACAGTTGACAAACTAGGATAAACAAACGGTGATCACAGCATATCTTTGCCTTTTCAGGTGAAGATATGCTTTAATTGAATGTAAGACAAGTATGATAGAAAAAAGGTGATCAGATGACAGAACAAGAAGAAAGACATATCGCTTCGCCTAGAGCCGAGAAGGAAAAAGAGCAATTAATCAACCGCTTAAAACGAGTGGAAGGTCAAGTGCGAGGGATTCAGCAAATGATTGAAAACGATCGTTACTGTATAGATGTCGTGAATCAAATTTCTGCTGTCAATGCAGCTTTAAAAAAAGTGAGTCTTCAATTAATGGAAAAGCATACACATCATTGCGTAGCAGATGCCATTAAGAGCGGTAATGGGGATGAAGCCATTGAAGAGTTGATGAATGTCTTCACGAAGTTGACAAAATCGTAGCAAACAGCGGATCATTTATGTTTACAATGATACCCTACTAGGGTATAGTAAAAATAGAAAATGATTGATGGAGGCGATGAGAAGTGGAACAAGCAACACTACAAGTGCAAGGCATGTCTTGCGGACATTGTGTGAAAGCAGTCGAAGGAAATGTAGGAGAATTAGCAGGTGTTGAATCTGTGAAAGTCCATTTAGATAAGGGTCAGGTGGAGGTTTCCTTTCACTCAGATCAAATCACGTTACACCAGATCTCTGATGTCATTGAAGAACAGGGATATGATGTCGTATAAAATGAGCATACGTGCTGCATAAGACAGCACGTATTTTTTTAAAAATAACAATACCCCCATGGAGTATGTGGAGAGGTGAGATAAATGAAAAAAGAAATTGATTTTCAAATTACGGGAATGACTTGCGCCGCCTGTGCAGGCCGCATTGAAAAGGGCTTGAACAGGTTGGAAGGTGTGGACGCCGCCAGTGTGAACTTAGCGCTTGAAACATCCCACATTGTGTATGAAACAGAACAACTCACAGCAGAGGATCTAAAACAAAAAATTCAATCTCTTGGCTATGATGTGGTGATGGAACAAGCCGAATTTGATATAGAGGGAATGACGTGTGCTGCTTGTGCAAACCGAATTGAGAAAAAAGTCAACCGGATGGAGGGTATTGATCAAGGGTCAGTGAACTTTGCGCTTGAGACACTTCAGGTGACGTATCATCCAGGGCAAATATCTCCAAGTGACATAAAAGAGGCTGTGAAATCCATTGGGTATTCATTAATCGAACCAGCCGAAGAGCATGCAGAGGAAGGGAAAAAAGACCATCGCCAAGTAGCGATTGAGAAACAAACGGCACGCTTTTTGTTCTCGATGATTTTGTCATTGCCTCTTCTTTGGGCAATGGTCAGTCATTTTTCTTTCACATCGTTTATTTGGTTGCCAGAAGCGTTTATGAATCCATGGGTTCAGCTCGCATTAGCAGCGCCCGTCCAGTTCATTGTCGGCTGGCCTTTTTATGTAGGTGCTTATAAAGCGTTGAAAAATAAAAGTGCCAATATGGATGTCCTTGTGGCATTAGGGACATCAGCTGCTTTTTTCTATAGTTTATATGAAAGTATTCAGTCAGCGGTTCAAGGTACACATGAGGCGGGCCTCTATTATGAAACGAGTGCTGTGCTGATTACGTTGATTGTGCTCGGAAAGTTAATGGAAGCAAGAGCGAAAGGGAGATCATCAGAAGCGATTCAAAAACTGATGGGCTTACAAGCGAAAGAAGCTGTGATAGAGCGAGATGGGAAAGAAATGACCGTTCCTATTTCTGAAGTGAAAGTGAATGATTTTGTGTTCGTCAAGCCGGGTGAAAAAGTCCCGGTAGACGGAGAAATCATCGAAGGAACAACAGCGATCGACGAATCGATGATTACAGGAGAAAGTCTGCCAGTTGATAAAACCACAGGAGATACAGTCATCGGGGCAACCATCAATAAAAATGGATTTGTGAAAGTGAAAGCAACAAAAGTAGGAAAAGAAACGGCTCTTTCACAAATCATTCGAGTCGTCGAACAAGCGCAAGGCTCAAAAGCACCAATTCAAAGAATGGCAGATCAAATTTCAGGGATATTTGTCCCCATTGTTGTTGGATTGGCTGTGCTCACTTTTCTGATTTGGTATATCTTTGTTGATCCAGGAAATGTGACAGCAGCCCTTGAGACCTTTATAGCGGTCATCGTCATCGCATGTCCTTGTGCGCTTGGTCTTGCTACACCGACCTCTATTATGGCAGGCAGCGGCCGTGCAGCTGAATCAGGGATTTTGTTTAAAGGCGGAGAGCATTTAGAGATAACCCAATCACTAGATACAGTAGTGCTAGATAAAACAGGGACTGTGACAAAAGGGGAGCCGAGTCTTACAGATGTGATTGCGTCTGCCAATTGGACAGAAGATACGCTGCTTCAGTTAGCAGGATCGGCAGAACAGCAGTCAGAGCATCCACTTGCCAGAGCGATTACAGAAGGCATGAAGAACCGGGGTCTCCAAGCGGTCGAGGTAGAAGCTTTTCAAGCAGATCCTGGTCATGGAATTGAAGCAAGGGCTGCGGGACATGAGCTTTTGATTGGCACACGGAAGCTCTTAAAGAAACATCATATCAGCTGCGAAGCACTAGAAGCAGTTGTTACTGAGCTTGAAGAACAAGGAAAAACGGCGATGCTCATTGCCATTGACCGCGAGCCAGCAGGTATTGTCGCTGTTGCAGATACGATCAAATCGTCTTCTTCTCAAGCGGTCGCTCGTCTCAAAGAGCAAGGGATTCACGTCGTGATGATGACAGGAGATAACAAACGCACAGCAGAAGCGATTGCGAGTGAGGCAGGCATAGATCATGTGATCGCTGAAGTTCTTCCTGAGGAAAAAGCGGCTCATATTGCAACGCTTCAGAAACAAGGAAAAAAAGTGGCGATGGTTGGAGACGGCATCAATGATGCCCCTGCCCTTGCAACAGCAAATATCGGGATGGCTGTCGGAACAGGTACAGATGTTGCCATGGAAGCGGCAGATATTACGCTCATGACTGGAGATCTCCATGCCATTGCAGATGCACTTGAATTTAGCAGAAAAACGATGAGAAACATTAAACAGAATCTATTTTGGGCACTTGCTTACAATTGTATTGGCATACCAGTCGCCGCATTTGGGTTCCTGGCACCATGGCTTGCAGGAGCGGCAATGGCCTTTAGTTCTGTATCGGTTGTGCTGAACGCACTAAGATTACAGCGATTGAAACCTGTCAGAGAGGGTGTAGCAAAATGAAGCTGAATGTCAAATGGGTGTGGACGGTGAGTGCTGTGATTTATGTAGCCTTTGTACTGATAGGCTATGCGATTTATGTCGAACTTTCTCCTCTTCAAGAGCCGCCAGCTGATCATATGCAACATGAGACTTCATCAGAAGCGAAGTCTTTTTTTAACAATTTTGTGGAAAAACCCACCTTTTAAAAGATTTTTCATAAAAAATTCACTTCTTTTTGTTCCTTTTTGTCGTTTTTTGTAGGTTCATCGTTAAGATGCGATTAGGCAACAAAGAAAGCGTTATCAAAAAAAGGGGGTCCACGTATGAAAAAGTTAGGGTTAGCTTCTCAAATACTCATCGCACTTGTTTTGGGTGTTGTCGTAGGAGCACTATTTTATCAAAATGAAACCGTTATTAATGTGTTAACGCCGATTGGCGATATATTCATCCACTTAATTAAAATGATCGTTCTTCCAATTGTTATTGCTGCATTGATTGTAGCCGTTGCAGGTGTAGGCGATATGAAAACCATCGGAAGACTCGGTGGGAAAACGATTCTTTACTTCGAAATTGTGACAACGATTGCATTAGCAGTTGGACTGCTTGCAGCAAACGTTTTCCATCCTGGTACAGGAATTGATATGAGTAACATGGAGAAAGGCGATATCTCTAAATATGAAGAGACATCTAAGTCTTCTGCCGAAAAAGCTAGTTTCTCTGAAACGATTGTGCATCTTGTGCCAACAAACGTGTTCCAATCCATTGCAGAAGGTGATCTATTACCAACAATCTTCTTTACAGTGTTATTCGGATTAGGAATTGCAGCAGTTGGAGACAAAGGAAAACCAGTGTTAGGATTCTTTGAGGGGATACTCGAAGCAATGTTCTGGGTGACCAATAAAGTGATGAAGTTTGCACCATTTGGTGTATTCGCGCTCATCAGTGTGACGGTGATCAAATTCGGGGTCGGAGCGCTCCTCCCGCTAGGTAAACTGGTACTTGTCGTTTACGGCACAATGGCATTCTTCGTGATTGTCGTACTTGGCATTATCGCAAAATTAGCTGGAACAAGCGTCTTTACACTATTTAGAGTGTTAAAAGAAGAAATCATTCTTGCATTCTCAACAGCAAGTTCAGAAGCTGTATTGCCTAGATTAATGGACAAAATGGAGAAGTTCGGATGCCCGAAAGCGATCACGTCGTTCGTTATCCCAACAGGCTATACCTTTAACTTAGATGGAAGTGCCATCTATCAATCCATTGCCGCCATATTTGTTGCACAAATGTACGGCATGCCTCTTTCCATCTATGAGCAAATTACGTTACTATTAATCTTAATGCTCACATCAAAAGGAATGGCTGGTGTACCAGGTGCATCGATCGTTGTTGTTATCACAACACTTGGAGCAATGGGACTTCCACTTGAAGGACTTGCCTTCATCGTTGGGATCGACCGTATCCTTGACATGGTTCGTACAACTGTTAACGTATTTGGTAACTCACTTGCAGCCATTGTCATGTCTAAGTGGGAAAAAGTGTTTGATCAAGAGAAATCGAAGAAGTATATTGAGGAATTAAAACAACAAACAAAAGCAGCGTAAAAGGAGATCTTTTCAAATGACGAAGCTACAGGACAAGCAAGTTCGTATCGAACGAGACTTTCTAGGTGAAAAGGAAGTAGACACTCAAGCGTATTATGGAATTCAAACATTACGTGCAGTAGAGAACTTTCCAATTACTGGCTACCATGTTCATGAGGAACTCATCAAAGCATTAGGGATTGTCAAAAAGGCAGCCGCACTTGCAAATATGGATACAAAGCGACTATATGCTGGTCTTGGAGAAAAAATTGTTCAAGCCGCAGATGAAGTGATTGAAGGAAAATGGAACAATCAATTTATTGTCGATCCAATTCAAGGCGGAGCTGGCACTTCAATGAATATGAATGCCAATGAAGTCATTGCAAACAGAGCGCTTGAACTACTAGGAAAGGAAAAAGGCGCTTATACTGAGCTAAGTCCAAACACGCATGTGAACATGTCGCAGTCAACAAACGACGTTTTCCCAACAGCGATTCATATTTCAACATTGAATATGATTGAAAAACTACTTTATACGATGGAAAACATGCATCAAGTCATGACAGAAAAAGCGCAAGAATTCGATCATGTCATCAAAATGGGACGTACGCATCTTCAGGACGCTGTTCCAATCAGACTTGGTCAAGAGTTTAGTGCATATGCAAAGGTTCTTGCTCGTGATATTAAACGAATCAAGCAGTCTAGACAGCATTTATATGAAGTCAATATGGGCGCAACAGCAGTTGGAACAGGACTGAATGCTGATCCTAAATATATTCGCCAGGTCGTTGGTTATCTAGCTGACATTAGCGGATTGCCGTTAGTTGGAGCAGAAGATTTGGTCGATGCTACGCAAAATACAGATGCTTATACAGAAGTATCAGCTGCACTGAAAGTATGTATGATGAATATGTCCAAAATGGCAAACGATATTCGTTTGATGGCTTCAGGTCCTAGAGCAGGCTTTGGTGAGCTGCACTTGCCGCCTAGACAGCCAGGTTCATCTATCATGCCAGGGAAAGTCAACCCAGTGATGCCTGAGGTCATGAACCAAGTGGCATTCCAAGTCATTGGAAATGACCACACGATCTGTCTTGCATCAGAGGCTGGTCAGCTTGAACTGAACGTCATGGAGCCAGTTTTAATATTCAACTTACTACAGTCTCTCAGCATGATGAAAAATGTATTTGAATCTTTTGTCGATAACTGCTTGCGTGACCTAAAAGCAGATGAATCGAGATTAAAAGAATATGTAGAAAAGAGTGCTGGTGTCATGACGGCGGTCAATCCGCATATTGGTTATGAAGCTGCTGCACGAATTGCGAGAGAAGCGATACTTACAGGCGTATCTGTACGTGAGCTTTGTCTGCAAAATGATGTGTTATCAGAGGAAGAGCTTGATATCATCTTAAATCCTTTTGAAATGACGAAACCAGGTATTGCTGGCGCATCACTTTTAGAAAAGGATCGTTTAGAAGATTAAGCGGCATCATGAGAAGCGCACACCGACAAATGTCCGGTGTGCGTTTTTTCATGGACTGTTTGTTTTTCTGAAGCTCACATAGTATACTATCGTCAATTATTAGGGATGTGACTGCGTTTGAATCTACTGAAAAAATGGTTGAATACAGAGCCTTATTTAATTATCATGCTCATTGTTCTGACTCCGATTGGGGGAGAGCTGAAATTTTATCCATTTGAGGATAGCTTTCGGGTCAGCTTTGGAACCGTTGTCTTTTTCTTTATCCTGCTTCAAATGAAAAAATTCCCGGCATGGGCAAGCGGCATCATTGCGGGGGGATCCGTGTTTGCATTCCGGGTGCTTCTTGATACCGCTGTGTCAGGCCACTTAGCGCTGGAAGAGGCCGTTTCTTTAAGATTTCCTTCCCTGCTGTATTACGTCGTCTATGGTACGCTTTTTTATGTATTACAGGTCAGACGTTTCCGTGATAAGCCTTGGCTCATTGGGGCGACAGGGATTATCATGGAACTATGTGCAAGTGTAGTCGAAATGATTGCACTCAGGGGAGCCATTGATGAAATTTTAACAGTGAGAACGCTGTTTCAACTATTTGTATTGGCGATTTTCAGAAGCTTTTTCGTGTTGGCTTGTTATACGATGATTCGATTATACGAAGAACAGGCGAGAGAGCGACAAATGAAGAAGGAAAAGGAACACCTGCTGATGCTGCTGTCAAATCTTTATACGGAATCTACATATTTTTATAAAACCCTTGCACATGCTGAGCACATTACAGCTACTTCATATCAATTGTATCAATCTCTGCATCATGCAAAGGATACGGAATCATTAGATTTGAAAAAACTCGGAAAAACAGCTTTGCAAATTGCAGGTGAGGTACACGAAATCAAAAAGGATAATCAGCGAATTTTTTCTGCCTTATCAAAACTGATTCATGAGGAAAACTTTCAGGAGTATGCAAGTCCTGCTCATATCGCTGGACTTGTGATTCGTATCCATGAAAATTACGCGGAATCTCTTAAAAAACACATCGTTTTTCATTATGATGAAGAAGGACAGCACCCTGCTTATCATGTGTATACCATTCTATCTTTATTAAATAACATTGTATCCAATGCCGTTGAAGCGATTCCAGTAAATGGAGAGGTATCACTATCCATTTCGCGGAAAGAGAATGATGTAATTTTTCAAATCAGTGACAACGGTCCAGGCATTAAAGAGCGTAACCATCATGTGATCTTTAAACCGGGCTTCACTTTAAAATACGACCAAGCCGGGAACCCATCAAGCGGCATCGGTCTTTCCTATGTGAAAGACACAGCCGAGAAGCTTGGCGGAAGTGTTGAAATGAAGAGTATCCCAAATCAACAAACGATGTTCACTTTAACGATACCAATTGATCAAGTCAGCAGAAAAGAGGGGAATGGGAGATGAGATTTTTTATTGTTGATGATGATGAAGCCGTTCGTTCTTCACTGGCACAGCTCATTGAAGATGAAGAGCTTGGCATTGTGGCAGGGGAAGCAGAGGATGGTGCTGAAGTAACAGCGAGCTACTTAAATGATTTGCATATTGATATCTTGTGTATTGATCTTCTGATGCCGGAAAGGGACGGTCTTGAGACGATTCGAGCGATCAAGGATGAATTTCATGGGAAATATTTAATGCTGTCACAGGTAGAAACAAAGGAACTCATCGGCCAGGCATATACGCTCGGTGTCGAGTATTATGTGACAAAGCCGATCAATCGGGTAGAGGTCTTAAGTGTGCTCCACCTCATGATTGAACGTCTGCATTTAGAGCACTCAATTGAAAATATTCAGCATTCGCTCAAATCGGTCATGCAGTTCCAGCAGCGCGGACAGACCACGAAAACGAAGCAGCGTGGGAAAAGTCTTGCAGAGGCAGGTCAGTTTTTGCTCGCGGAGCTTGGGATTGTCGGTGAAAAGGGGTCTAAGGATTTACTAGATATGATTCTTTTCACAGATCAGTATTTAGCGTTACATGCCGATCAGCACGACTCTTTTCCTTCATTAAAAGTGATTTTCACTGGCATCACAGAGGATAAATTAAACGAACCTTTTACATCAGCAGATATCGCAAGAGAAGCAAAAGCAGCGGAACAGCGGGTAAGACGTGCGATCAACCAATCATTGAAACACATCGCCTCGCTCGGGTTAACCGATTTTTCTCACCCAACCTTTGAAAACTATGCATCAAAATTTTTCGATTTTACCATTGTGCGTAAGAAAATGAGTGAACTCACAAAAGAGACAAGTGGAAGAGAAGAGCACACACGTATCAATGTGAAGAAATTTGTACAGGTGCTCTATTACGAGGCGAAACGTATTTTTATGGAAGATTAAAAAAGACATGCTCTCTATAAGGAGGGCATGTCTCAGCGTGTAGACAAACCCTCGCATTCGGTGTCAGTCCTGCGCTTCGGTGCTCACGAATGTCAAATTCGCTCCGCGCCAATGCTCGTCCTTCCTAGACTGCAAAGGTTTTCTATCACGCTGAAAAGAAGACAAAGAGCCAAAATAAAGTTCATTTTAGCTCTTTGTCAACAATCTGAAGACATGCTCTCTATAAGGAGGGCATGTCTTTTTTTGTGATGGATTGAAGATGCATCTGTAGCACGGAGCGCATGAGCTGAGGCGGTAAACGATGGGGCTGTACGATTCCATTCAATGCAAGCCCATTGATGACCGCATAAAGCCGCTCAGTTTCTAATAAAAGATCGACATGATCTAGCAGTAGCTCATCCTCTTTCAATTTCATTAAGCAAAATTGAACGGTTTGAAAAAGCTCGTCATACATCTTTGCATTGAGCGGCTGTAAGTCTGGTTCAGTCAGTGCCTTGACTGTAAAAGCCTGCCACACCTCCATTTCAAATATTCGTTCTTCGTCTAGTGGAAGAACCTGCTCCAATAATGTGAATACATTTTCCTCTGTTGAACCGTTTAATGGAAGCTTAGCAATTCGCTCCTTCACTCTTTCCTGGATTAAGTTCATGGAGAATAGAAATAATTCTTGCTGTGTGGAAAAATAATGACGCATAGAGCCGGCTGAAATGCCAGCTTCAACGGCTATTTTTCGTACAGAAGCGCTTTCCAATCCCTCTTGTTTAATCACTCTCATAGCAGCTTGAGCGACCTTTTGTTTTTGTTTATGGTGATCGACGATTTTTGGCATACATTGATTTTAGCACAGCTATTGTTTTTTTAACACAGTTGTGTTATTTTTTATTTAATACAATCGTATTAAAAAGGATGTGGGGAAATTGGTCGGTTTATTGATTGTGGCATGTGAAATTGGTTTTTGGCTGTTTATTCTTATGGGCTTAACACTGCGTTATGTGTTTAAACAGAAAAAATGGGGTGCTTTCTTTCTTGTCTGTACGCCGGTTTTAGATCTCATCCTTCTTGCGGCTACTTATATTGATTTAAAGCAAGGGGCTGTGGCGAGCGTCATTCACGGGCTTGCGGCTGTTTATATTGGTGTGAGTCTGGCCTTTGGACATCAAATGGTGAAATGGGCGGATGCTAAGTTTGCTTATCGTTTTGCAGGTGGTCCTAAGCCAAAGGGGAAACCAAAGTACGGGAAGGAGCGGTCTTTGTATGAAATGGTGGGCTGGACACGTCATTTCATCTCTTATGTCATCGGAGCGGGGCTGTTATATGGATTGACCTATCTCATCCAAGCACCAGAACGAACGGAATCTCTGATGCAGCTTGTCAGTGTGTGGGGGATGGTCTTAGCCATTGATTTCATCATTAGCATCAGCTACGTCATTTGGCCGAAAAAACACCCAGAAAATGTAGCAGGTTGACAAAAAAGACAGGCGGACTCATTCCACCTGTCTTTTTGCTATGAGGACAATCCTTTGTAAATGGTGTCGATATTCCATTTCATCATGTGATAGTAGCTGTCCCCATCTTCACCTTCTTTGCCGATAGAGTCCGTAAATACTTTCCCCTTAATCGGAACTCCTGTTTCCTCAGATAGGCTTTCAAGGCTGCGCTTATCTACACTTGTTTCAAGAAAAAGGGCAGGAACTTGATGGTCTTTGACAAAATGAATGATGCGCTTCATTTGTCCAGGTGTTCCTTCACTTTCTGTGTTGATCTCCCAAATGTAGCCGGCTTTCAGTCCATACGCATCCGCAAAATATTTGAATGCCCCTTCGCTTGTGACAAGGAGTTTTTTGTCTTTTGGCAGTTGATCAAACTTGTCTTTTGCTTCATCGTGAAGCGTTTGAAGCTTTTTGATATAGGTTTCAGCATTTTTCTCGTAATCCTCTTTATGCTCAGGATCTGCTTGAATGAGTGCATCTCTGGCATTTTGCGCATAAAGAATCCCATTCTCGACATTCAGCCATGCGTGTGGGTCCTGCTGGCTTTCAAGCCCTTTTGAAGATAAATGCTTCACTTTGACGCCTTTACTCAGCTCGGCTACAGGTGCATCATCCCCGTCCTTGCCGCTCGATTCAAGCAGTTTTTGAAACCAGCCATTCCCTGTTTCAAGGTTCAAGCCATTAGATAGAACAAGGTCTGCATCCGTCGTATACTGAACATCCTTTGGTAGTGGGTCAAATTCATGTGGGTCTGTACCAATGGGAACAATGCTGTGAATAGAGACATGCTGTCCTCCTACTTCCTTCACAATGTCATAAAGAATGGAGTAGGTTGTGACAACTTTTAATTTACCGTCATCTTTTCCGGAACTTTTTTGCTGAGTAGAACAGCCTGCGATGACCAAAAGGGCAATACATACTGCGGTCAAACGGATTGCTAATACCTTCTTCATATATGTCCTCCTTTTACATAGACGCTTCCTTTTTTAGCTGTGTTCGTTTTCGCTTCGATTTTAAGGATCTCCACAATATCCCTTGTTTCGGTGAAAAGATAAAGGCACTGCCGAATAATATGGTCGCGACCAGCACAATGGAAGCACCAGACGACAAGTTATACGTAAAGCTGAGCCCAAGTCCTACGACAGCTGAAACTGCTCCAAAAAAAGCAGATAAATAAATCATGATCCATAGCCGGTCTGTCAGTAAATAAGCGGTGGCAGCTGGTGTAATAAGCATTGCAACAACAAGAATAATACCTACAGTTTGCAGAGACGCCACGGTCACTAGGGTCAATAAGGTCATGAGGAAATAATGGATCATGCGATTCGGTAAACCGTAAACCGAAGAAATCACTGGATCAAATGAACTAATGAGCAGTTCTTTGTAGAAAACAATGACAGCCAGCAAAATGAAAATGCCGATGCCAAGCGTGATCCACATATCAGATGAACGAACGGCTAGTACGTTTCCAAACAAGATATGATATAAATCGCTGGAACTTTTTAAAAATGTAATCAAAATGATCCCAATAGAAAAAAAAGCAGTGAATACGATCCCGATGGCAGAATCATTTTTAATACGGCTGTTTTGACTGACATATCCGATGCCGATGGCTGTCAGTACACCAGTTAGAACCGCACCAAAGAAAAAGTTAATGCCGAGCATATAAGAGATGGCGACACCTGGAAGTACAGCGTGTGAAATCGCATCTCCCATCAAAGCCATTCCCCGTAAAATGATAAAGCAGCCAATGACGCCGCAGATGATCCCTACCATAACGGATGTAAATAACGCTTTTTGTAAAAACGCATATTCAAAAAGTCCGGTTAAGAATTCCATTACGCGTCTCCTCCTGCTGATTTTAAAAATGGCAGTTGTGTTTCGTATGCTTGGAGCATGACCTCAGGACGAAGAATATCATGTACAGGCCCTGCTTTGACCAGCTTTTTATTTAGAAGAACGAGATGGCTGAAGTAATCATCGGCTTTACTTAAGTCATGGTGGACGACCAGAATGGTTTTTCCTTCATCTCGTAATTCCTTCAAAATGCCGATCATCGTTTCTTCACTTGCCATATCAATTCCGACAAATGGTTCATCTAAACAAAAGAGCTGTGCGTTTTGAGCGAGTGCTCGTGCAAGGAAGACACGCTGCTGCTGACCGCCAGATAATTCCCCAATCTGTCTTTTGGCAAAGTCCTGCATCCCGACCTTTTCTAAGCAATGGTACGCATAGGCACGGTCTTCTTTTTTCGGTCGTTTGATCAATCCGAGCTTTGGGTATGTGCCAAGCAGTACGGTATCCAGCACATGGATAGGAAACGTCCAGTCTAGATCATTTCTTTGCGGTACATAGGCGATCTGTTTTCTCACTTGTTTAAAGGGTTGTTCAAAAAAGCGAATATCCCCTTGATCCTTTTCAATTAAATCTAAACATGCTTTCAATAAAGTCGATTTACCAGCACCATTTGGACCAATGATTCCAGTCATTGTTCCTTCCTGTATGGAAAGAGAGACGTTTTCTAGTGCATCCTGTCCGTGGTATGAGACATACAGGCGGTCGATTGTTAAAGCGTTTGACATCTCTTGCGGCCCCTTTCGATCATCAATTGCGTTTCCTAAAAATATATGCATACATTTAATAATTTTGACTAAAGGATGAAATGATTCTCTAACGCTAATTTGTTTCCTTAAGGAAACTTTTATCTTATTCTAATCGTATGTCCTTCTTTTGTAAAGAGAAATGCTGAAATATTCCCATCAAGCGATCGTTTTTATGTTATGCAACGAAGAGGGGACATGAGCATGGATTATTGAAAATTCACGTGACATCCTTGAATACGAAAAATCTCAAACATTTGCTTATAAATGATTGACAGTTTGTAAGAACTCCTCATATAATAAGGGTAATTCAATATATGAATATGTGCTCATATATAATATCTACAGCAGCTGATAGGTTTGATTGAATCAGGGAAGGCTACTTATATAGAAAAAGGTGAGAACATGAAAAAGATGAAGGATGAATACGTATTAAGCGGTCTCGATTGTGGAAACTGTGCACGTAAAATTGAAACAGGTGTCAGCAAACTCGAAGGAGTGGAAGCTTGCTCAATTAATTTTGCGACGGGTACATTAACTGTGACACATGCTGATGCACAAGAAACGATGTCAAAGCGTATTGAAAAAACCGTTCAGTCCATTGAACCTCATGTGAGTGTATCACCAAAAGAAGAAGGACATCACCACGATCACGATCATGGAACAAAGAATTTAAAAACGATTGTACTGAAATTAATTGGTGGTGCAGTCATTGGAACGGCGGCTTATTTTATACCTGACAATGGCTTACTGAAGTTCATCATGTTTTTCGCCGCGTATTTACTAGTTGGCGGAGATGTTGTCTTGAAAGCACTGAAAAATATTGTGCGCGGTCAAGTATTTGATGAGAACTTCTTAATGACCATAGCTACAGTTGGTGCTTTTGTGATTCAGCAGTATCCTGAGGCACTGGCAGTCATGCTGTTTTACCAAATTGGAGAACTGTTCCAAGGGGCAGCTGTGAATCGCTCTAGAAAATCAATTAGCGAATTAATGAATATCCGTCCAGAATACGCAAACCTCAAAGTGGGGCAAGAAACAAAAAAGGTAAAGCCGGAAGAAGTCAAAGCTGGTGACCGTATTGTCGTCAAACCAGGTGAAAAAATTCCTTTAGATGGACGCGTGATAGACGGTTATTCTCTTGTGGATACCTCTGCACTAACTGGGGAGTCTGTTCCAAGAGATGTGGAAGCAGGAAAAGATGTGCTTGCTGGATTTGTGAACCAAAACGGCATTCTTGAAATTGAAGTGCAAAAAGAGCTCAGTGAGTCAGCGGTTACGAAGATTTTGGATTTAGTGGAAAATGCAAGCAGCCGTAAAGCGCAGACAGAAAACTTTATCACAAAGTTCGCTAAATATTATACACCTGCTGTGGTCGTGCTAGCTTTATTGCTTGCCTTTGTACCACCGCTTCTCATCCCATCAGCTCAATTGTCTGATTGGGTGTACAGGGCACTTGTCTTTCTTGTCATTTCGTGTCCATGTGCACTCGTTGTATCCATTCCATTAGGTTTCTTTGGCGGAATTGGTGCCGCATCAAAACAAGGTATTTTAGTGAAAGGCAGTAATTACTTAGAAGCCTTAAACTCTGTCCGCTATGCGGTGTTTGATAAAACAGGTACTTTGACAAAAGGGAACTTTACAGTCACTCATATCGAAGCAGCGAATGAGAAATGGTCAGAAGAGGAATTGCTTTCTTTTGCGGCACTGGCAGAAGCACATTCTTCTCATCCGATTGCGGAATCGATTAAAGCGGCTTACGGAGCGTCTCTTGATGAGAGTCAAATCGAATCTTACGAGGATATTGCGGGTCATGGGATCAAAGCGACAATTCACGGAGCCCATGTATTGGCAGGTAACCATCGCCTGATGGAACGAGAGGGCATTGCTTTTGAAAAAGAAAAACGAAGCGGAACGGTTGTGTATTTAGCAATAGACGGTGAGTTTGCGGGATCTATCTTGATTGCAGATGAAGTAAAAGACGATGCAGTTGAAGCGATATCTTCTCTAAAAGCTGCGGGCATTCAAACCGTGATGCTTACAGGGGATGCTTCGCAAGTAGGAAATGCAGTCGCACAGCAGATCGGCATTGACGAAGTTCACACTGAATTATTGCCACAGGATAAAGTCGCCAAAATCGAAGACATGTATGAGAAAAAAGCATCTCAAGACAAATTATTGTTTGTTGGTGATGGCATAAACGATACGCCGGTTTTGGCAAGAGCGGATATAGGTATTGCCATGGGTGGACTTGGTTCAGATGCAGCAGTTGAAGCGGCTGATATTGTGATTATGACAGATCAGCCATCGAAGGTAGCGGAAGCTATTGCTGTCGCTAAAAGAACGAGAGCCATCGTATGGCAGAATATTGCGTTTGCTCTTGGGGTGAAAGCCGTCTTTCTCATACTTGGTGCATTCGGTATTGCAACGATGTGGGAAGCCGTCTTCTCGGATGTTGGTGTCACTGTACTGGCTGTTTTAAATGCGATGAGGGTCATGAAATAAAATTGTAAGGAAAAATTCATGAATAGCGTCTTTCATAATAGACCCCCTCTTGTTAAAATAGAAGAAGTTGGATAATGGCATTTTCCTGAGCTGTTATCCTTTTTCTTTGTGAAGGAATGAATGAAAAAGATAAGGTAGGTGCTTTTGTGAGTAAAAAAAATAATCAATCTTCATCCATCAAGTTTGCAGTTATATTAACCATCATTGCAGCTCTTCTCATCGGTATTTTCGTTGTGATCGGTAACAACAACAGCCAAGAAGCACAAACAGTCGACAGTAAGCCGTCTATTAAAGGACAGCCTGTCATGGGAGATCAAAAGGCAAAAGTGCAAGTTGTTGAGTTTGGGGACTACAAATGTCCATCATGTAAATCATTTGAGACAGACATTTTCCCAAAATTGAAAGCAGACTACATAGATAATGGCGATGTATCCTTCTCATTTATTAACTTACCACTGCCTGTTCATGGGGACGGTGCGGTATTAGCAGCACTGGCTTCTGAAGAAGTGTGGAAAGAAGATCCGAAAAACTTCTGGGCCTTTCATGAAGCGGTCTACAACGCACAACCAGATAGTGAAGCAGAATGGGTAACGCCAGCAAAGCTCACCGAATTGGCGAAGAAGACAACGAAAATTGATACGGACAAGCTGAAAGATAACCTATCAAAGAAAACATATCAGCCACAGCTGAACACAGATGATCAGCTGGTGAATCAATACAAAGTAAATGCAACACCAACTATTTTCATTAACAATAAACAAGTCCAAAACTTTTATGACTATGATGAAATCAAAGAATTAATTGATCAAGAGCTGAAAGGGAAAAAATCATGAAAAATAAACTGATTTACTTATACAGCGCTTGGATCGTCTCAATTGTGGCGACGATGAGCAGCCTGTATTTAAGCGAAGTAAAGAAGTTTATTCCATGTGATATGTGCTGGTTTCAGCGCATTTTCATGTATCCGCTTGTGCTTTTACTTGGAATTGCTACATTCCGTGGCGATGTCAAAGTGAAGTACTACGTTCTCCCTTTGGCCGGGATTGGTGCTTGCTTTTCCATCTATCATTATATGGAACAAAAGATTCCAGGCTTTGCATCGATTCGTCCTTGTCTAAGCGGTATTCCTTGTTCCGTTGATTATCTGAACTGGTTTGGTTTTATCACCATTCCACTCTTAGCTCTCATTGCATTTATTCTGATCATCATTAGTATGCTGCTTTTAAATGCAAAAGAAGATTGAGGAGATAGCCTGCTTTTAAGCAGGCTATCAGCGTGTAGACAAACCCTCGCATTCTTTGTCAGTCCTGCGTGCTGGTGCTCACGAATGTCAAATTCGCTCCGCGCCAGTACTCGTCCTTCCTAGACTGCAAAGGTTTTCTATCACGCTGAAAAGAAGACAAAGGGATAAAATCAAGTTCATTTTAGCCCTTTGTCAACAATCTGAGCCTGCTTTTAAGCAGGCTATTTTTTATTTTTGCAAAAAGATAAAATTTAAAGAAAATTTGTATTGCTTTTCATTTGTGTCAGATATACATTAGGGGGAGAGTGTTAGATGATCAGACAATGGTAAGGAGATAAGCGGAAAATGGCATGGGAAGTGTTAAGTATTATTGGCATTGTGGCATTCGCCATTAGTGGTGCGATTGTCGCAATGGAAGAAGAGTACGATATTCTTGGTGTGTACATTTTAGGGATTGTCACAGCATTTGGTGGGGGAGCGATTCGGAATCTATTAATTGGTCTTCCGGTGTCTGCTTTATGGTCGCAGGGCAAAATGTTTACCATTGCCCTTGTATCCATTACGATCGTGTTCCTATTTCCAAAGCTTTTGCTCAAGCACTGGAGCACGTGGGGGAATTTCTCGGATGCGATCGGTTTAGCAGCCTTTGCGATTCAAGGCGCATTATTTGCTGTACAAAGAGAGCTCCCGCTCAGTGCGGTCATTGTGGCAGCCATTTTGACTGGAAGTGGCGGCGGCATTGTGCGTGATTTATTAGCAGGACGAAAGCCACTTGTGCTAAAAGCAGAGATTTACGCAGTATGGGCAGCCCTTGGCGGCTTACTCGTCGGACTCGGCTTAGCGCAAGGAGAGCTTGCTTTATATCTGCTGTTTGTCATCCTCGTCATATGCAGGGTTTGTTCCTACTTATTCAAATGGCGGCTTCCCGCTAGGTCTTATTTTTTAAATAAAGGGTAAAACGAAAAGAGGGCGATGTCGCTCTTTTTTTTATGTGTTATTCGAGCTTGATGTCAGCAGGTCAAGCTGTTTTCGTGTAAAATAAAAGTAGATTCTTTATTCATCATTGGAACAATACACGAGATGAAAATATTGTCATTTGACTGAATATGTAGATTCAGTCTTTTTTTGCCTAGATGGATTGTTATGTGTTGGTTTCGCTTTTTGCGGGATACTAAAGAAACGCTCATGACCGAACGGATGGATCTGAAAGAAATGAACACATCTTTGCATGTAAGCAAAACATGACGGAAAAAATGAAATGGGAGGGACATGTACTAGTGGAGATTTTTTTGGCAGTGCTCGTACTACTAGCACTCATTGCATCATCTAATATTATCAATCGTTTTCTGCCCTTTATTCCAGTTCCATTAATCCAAGTGGGTTTAGGGATATTGGTCGCAGCTTTTCCTTCAGGTTTACATATTTCTTTAAATCCTGAGCTATTCTTCGTTTTATTTATTGCACCGCTGTTATTTAATGATGGGAAGCGTACCCCAAGGGACGAGCTGTGGAAATTAAGAGCGCCCATTCTTCTATTAGCTTTAGGGCTCGTATTTGCGACAGTCATTGTCGCAGGATATACCATCCATTGGATGATTCCAAGCATACCACTTCCAGCTGCATTTGCGCTTGCAGCGATTTTATCACCGACAGATGTGGTTGCTGTAAGTGCACTTTCCAGCCGTGTGAATATGCCAAAGGGGATCATGAGACTGCTGGAAGGCGAAGGGCTGATGAACGATGCGTCAGGACTTGTTGCCTTTAAATTTGCTATTGCAGCAACGGTTACAGGGGCATTTTCCATTGCAGAGGCATCCTTTAGCTTTGTTCTTATTGCTGCTGGCGGATTATTGACTGGATTTATTCTGTCGTTTTTTATCATTCGTTTTCGCTACTTTCTCCGCCGTTTAGGCATGGACGATGTCACAATGCACATCATCCTGCAAATCCTCACGCCGTTTGTGATTTATTTAGCAGCGGAAGAAATTGGCGTATCCGGCATTTTAGCCGTTGTTGCCGGTGGTGTGACACATGCCATCGAGCAAGACCGAATGGAAGCGAATTTAGCAAAACTGCAAATTGCTTCTTCAAACACGTGGAATATTATTTTATTTATTTTAAATGGCCTTGTTTTCGTTTTACTTGGGTTACAAATTCCTGATGTATCGACCGTCATTTTCCAAGATGAAGCCTTTAATAATATGCAGGTCATCAGTTACATTTTAATCATTACATTCTGTCTGATGATTCTCAGATTCCTATGGGTATGGCTGTTCTGGGCAGGAAACTGGAGTGTATCGAAAAAGAAGAACGCGAAAAAACCGAAGCTGCGTGCTTCCATGCTGATGACATTCTCTGGTGTTCGTGGTGCTGTTACATTAGCAGGTGCTTTCTCCATCCCATTTACGCTTGCAGACGGATCACCATTTCCTGAGCGTCATTTAATTATTTTCCTCGCAGCAGGCGTCATTTTATGTACACTCATTTTAGCGAGTGTGCTGCTGCCTATTTTATCGGAGAAAAAAGATAAGCAAGTGGATGTGGACTTAGATACAAAGATTCAGCACGCGAAACGGAAGCTGCTGAGAAGTGCCATTAAAACTCTAAAAGAAGGAATGAATGAAGACAATCGAGAAGTCTCCCTTGCACTCATCAATGATTACCGAATGAAGCTGAGAAATATTCAGCGGGAACCGTACCAGTTTGGTATGAGAAAACAAGAGAGAAAAATCAGACTGCACGGCATTAAAGCAGAACAGATGAAACTTCAGCAGTTGATCGAGGAAGAGAAAATCGACAAAGAAGAAGCGTATGAGCTGCAAGAGAGATTTCATGAGTTGGAAATGCTCTATTCCAACTCCTTTAAAATTCGTTTCTCAAAAGTGAAGTTTCTGCGCTTACTACAATGGCTTCAACTATGGCGTCCGAATCAGCGTATTTCAAGCGGCATATTAGAAAACGAGGAATCGTATAAACAAATCCGTAAGAAAACGGCTGAAGCTGCGGTGGATTCTATTAAGCACCATATGACCGAAGACAATCAACAAACGTGTCATCAAGTCATTGGGTTTTACAATCAAGTGATATTCCGCTGTGAACATGGTCCTTCTTTCTTTCAGCAAAAGGATCGTACGTTTGACCGGAAGAAGAAAGAGCTTAACTTCCAAGCCGTACAGACGATTCGTAATGAAATCCAAACCTTATATGAAAATGGCGAAATCAATCGTGATATTGCCCATCATTTAAGGGAGTATATCAACGACATGGAAGCAGTCTTACTGACCAATACATGATGTTGTCATCTTCTCCCCTATGTTTTATGATGAAAAAAAGAGACGAGCAGGGGGAGAGGCAGGATGACATATTACGGAGCGATTGAAGCTGGGGGAACAAAGTTCTGCTGTGCCATTGGTAATGAGCATGGGGATATCATAGAGGAATTAACCATTCCAACAGAGCACCCGGAAAAAACCATCCAATCACTTATTCCATTTTTTCAGCAACATGAAATTGCAGCATTAGGGGTCGGTTCCTTTGGACCGATTTGTGTCCAGAAAGACGATCCTTCTTACGGTTACATCATGAATACGCCGAAAGTTGAATGGAAGCATTACCCGTTGATACCTGAGCTGGAGAAACAATTAGGCGTACCGGTGTCCTTTACGACAGATGTCAATGCCGCAGCATTAGGTGAACTGACAAAAGGGGCCGCCAAAGGGCTAAGCAGCTGTCTGTATATCACGGTCGGTACGGGGATTGGTGCCGGGGCTGTTGTGAAAAATGAACTTCTCCACGGTCACTCACATCCAGAAATGGGGCACATCCTGGTCAGGCAGCATGAATCAGATCAGTTTGCAGGTGTCTGCCCAGCGCATGGTACTTGCTTAGAAGGACTGGCGGCAGGTCCAGCTATTGAGGCAAGGTGGGGAAAGCCGGCTAAAGAGCTTACCGAAGAAGAAGAAGTTTGGTCTCTTGAAGCAGATTATTTAGCACAGGCATTAATGCAATACACGCTGATATTAAGCCCAGAACGCATTATAATGGGTGGAGGCGTCATGAAGCAAAAACAGCTATTTCCGCTCATTCGAGAGAAGCTGGCTGCGTATGTCAATGATTATGTCGACATGCCGCCGCTTGATACATACATTGTCTCTCCTGGACTTGAGGACAAGGCAGGTATGACAGGTGCTTTGCTGCTAGCGATTGAAGCGAAGAGAAACGCCTGATAATAGAGTTTTCAAACGCAACATGAGATAATGAAAAAGATGGAATCTATGAAAAGGTGGTTGTTAACATGGTCAAAAGCTTGAATGATACCGTAACACTAAATAACGGAGTAGAAATGCCATGGTTTGGTTTAGGTGTATTCAAAGTGGAGGACGGCAACCAAGTGGTTGATGCCGTCAAAGCAGCCATACGAAACGGTTATCGCAGCATTGATACGGCTGCCGTTTATAAAAACGAGACAGGCGTAGGGAAAGCCATTAAAGAATCTGGCGTAAAAAGAGAAGAATTGTTCATTACGTCAAAAGTATGGAACACAGATCAAGGATATGACAAAGCACTCGCTGCATGCGACGCAAGCTTAAACCGGCTCGGTCTTGATTACTTAGACCTCTATTTGATTCATTGGCCTGGACCAAATGCAGATACATTTAAAGAGACATGGCGTGCGCTTGAGAAGCTTTATAAAGATGGAAAAGTAAGAGCGATTGGTGTCAGCAACTTCTACGTGCAGCATTTAGAAGAGCTGTTAAAAGATGCGGAGGTTGTTCCAGCGGTGAACCAAGTGGAGTTTCATCCAAAACTGACACTTGTCGAATTACGACAATATGCGAAAGAAAAAGGCATTCAAATTGAAGCATGGTCTCCGCTGATGCAAGGAAAGCTTTTGGATCATGACGTATTAAAGGAAATTGCAGCACAATACAACAAATCTGTGGCTCAAGTGATCTTGCGTTGGGATCTGCAAAGCGGCGTTGTCACCATTCCAAAATCAATCAATGAAGATCGCATTAAACAAAATGCCGACATTTTTGACTTCGAGCTTTCACAAGAAGACATGGAAAAAATCAATGCACTTAATAATAACGAACGTGTCGGGTCTAATCCAGAAACGATGACGGTTGGGTTTGAATAAATAAAATTATCCCCTCAGCGTGTAGACAAACCCTCGCATATTTTGTCAGTGCGTGCTGTTGCTCACGAATGTCAAATTCGCTCCGCGTCAGTACTCGTCATGCCTAGACTGCAAAGGTTTTCTATCACGCTGAAAAGAAGACAAAGGGCTAAAATGAACTTAATTTTAGCCCTTTGTCAACAATCTGAATCCCTTTCTCTTTTTGAGAAGGGGATTTTTTAATTCCTGCTTCTGCGCACAGCCAACAGCATGAGGAAAGACAGGATCACAATACAAATGGTCCAAGCCCACGCAAGTTCCATTCGTCCAGAATCAATCGCCACATAGATGGCTGTTGGGAGGGTTTGCGTTTTCCCAGGAATGTTGCCAGCGAACATTAAAGTCGCTCCAAATTCTCCTAACGCCCTTGCGAAACTTAAAACTGCACCAGAGAGAAGAGATGGCAGTGCGAGTGGGACGGTAATATAGGCAAAAACCTGAAAAGAATGCGCACCATCAACTTTTGCAGCACCTTCAATGTCTGACTCAATCGTAGAAAATCCAGCTTTCGCTGATTGATACATGAGCGGGAATGCGACAACTGTCGATGCAATGACTGCTGCCCAATAAGTGAAGATGACAGGCTGATGGAAGATCCATTCAATCGCTTGTCCAATCACACTGTTCTTCCCGAACGCAACGAGCAGCAGAAATCCTACGACCGTTGGCGGAAGGACAAGCGGCATCATGAGGAGCGTTTCCACGATCATTTTTCCTTTGAAAGATGTACGGGCCATCCAAAAACCAATGGACGTTCCTAAAACGACAGCCAATAATCCGCTGAAAGCAGCCACTTGTACGGACAGCCAGATAGGTGAAAGAAAATCTTCGGTCAGCATCGGCATTATTTCACTTGAAAGCCGTACTTTTTAAAAATCGCTGCGGCTGGATCTGATTGGAGATATTGAAAAAAAGCTTTCGCCTCTTTCATGTGATCGGTCTGTTTGACAATGCCAACAGGATAAATGATGGGGGAATGCATGTCTTGATTTGCCTCATCTACTATCTTTACTTTGCGAGAAACGAGCGCGTCCGTCTTATACACGACACCAGCTTCCACATTTCCTGTTTCGACATAGTTTAATACTTGACGAACATCCTTGCCATAGACAGCGTTCTGTTTCACCTGGTCCCATATATTCAGTTTTGTGAAAATCTCTTTTGCATATGTACCAGCAGGAACAGATTCAGGTGTACCAAGCGCTATCTTTCCTTTTATGTGATCAACATCGCGAAAGGTTTTGATAGAAGAGGAACCTTCTTTTGGCACGATGAGGACAAGCTCATTTTGTATGGCATCTTTTGTATGGTCCTGATCGATGTCGCCAGATTGAACAAGATCATCAAAAGGCTCTACAGCTGCTGAGAAGAAGAGATCCGCTTTTGCTCCTTGAGCGATTTGCTGCTTCAATGCGCCGGATGACCCGAAATTATTCGTGAGTGTCACGTTTGGATGAGCATCTTCATAGGCAGATTCAATCTCTTTCAAAGCATCCTGCAGGCTTGCCGCCGCTGAAATCACAAGTTCTGTCTTTTTGCTTTGATCTGGTGACGTCGACTCCGTTTGACACCCAGTCAGGAGCAAACAGATGGCGACGAAGGTTAAGAATAAATATTTCATGATCACACCTCTTTATCATTCAACATCATGTGTATCCTTTATTATAATCAAACTTATTTGACCATTCATAGGCTTTCAGGAAAAGAGAAAAGAAAAAGCCGCCAGAGGGCAGCTTTTAATGCTGATAAAAACGTAGTAAGTTCCCGTTGATCACTTTATCTGATAGAGACAGCTCTTTATTGGTTTTTTCTATATAGGGCTGGCATACTTCATCTTCTTCAACAGGTTGTTTTGTTTTTTGATCATAGCACGTGTTCTTTGTATAAAGATAATCATCCGTAATAAAGTTTCCATTTCTCAGCACAGCGAACGGTGTACGCTCATTGGAGAAAAGGTCATTTCCAAATTGAATAGAATCTTTTGATTCAATGCCGAGTAAATGAAGAAGTGTCGGTTTGACATCCATTTGACCGGCTGTTTCAGAAATGGTTTGAGGGGCCTCGTCTGTCACCCCAGGAATGTAAATCAAAAAAGGGACCCGCTGCAGTTTAACCGCATCAAACGGTGTGATTTCATCCTGCTTCAGCAGCTCTGCCATTGCCTCATGATGTGCTTCTGAAATGCCATAGTGGTCTCCCATTAAGACAAACATTGTATTTTCATATAGTCCTTCTTCTTTCATTCGTTCAAAGAACCTTTTGATGGCTTCATCTTGATAGCGAACGGTGGTCACATAGCGGTTTAAAATGGTGCTAGTCGAATCGTATTCATCAATGAACTGATCCTTTGGATCAATTTCAAATGGGAAGTGATTGGTTAAGGTAATAAATGTGCTGTAATAAGGCGTCTTCAGCTTTTTTAAATAATCGATGGATTGATCAAAAAAGTCGATATCTTTTAAGCCCCAGCCAGTCGAATTCTGTTCATTGACATCAAATGAATCGACATCATAAAAGCGGTCAATCCCAAGAGATTCATACATCACATCACGATTCCAGAACGTTTTATTATTCGCATGAAATTGGACGGATTGATAATTCTCTTTTTTCAATTGCTTGTACAGTGTGTCATATTCGTTGTCACTCGCTGTGAAAAAGACAGCGCCACTGCTAGATGGATAGAGGGAGTTTGCGACGATAAACTCTGAGTCCGACGTTTTGCCTTGCTCTGTCTGCTGATAAAATTCATCAAAATAGAAGCTTTTTTTGGCAAGTTGATTTAAAAATGGTGTGATATATTGTCCATTCACCTTTTGATTCATGACAAATTGCTGCGTTGATTCAAGTGAAATGAACACGACATTTTTGCCTTTAGCAAGTCCAAAGTAGTCTTCATTCGGTGCACTGTAATCAGCTTTTGTGTAGTTTGCCACTGTTGAAAGTGTATCTTCGTCAGCAAAGGCTTTTTGACCAATACGTGCTGTTTGAGCGGCACCGTCATACAAATGGAATTGAAACAGCCCAAGGTTGCGTACAATGACTTCTCGATCATACGAGCTTGTCAAAAATCGAGGGTGGTCCATCAAAGCTGAGCTGACATGGAACAATAGCAAGCTGCAGCAAACCACATAGTATGTTTTGATCGTCTTAAAAGACGCTTTTGGTGATAGCGGTTTCCGTTTTAAGAGCCATGCCAGCACTACAAAATCAATCAGCATGAGTATAAATAGCGGATGAAACAATTCAGTCATACTGCTGCCCATATCTCCCATGTTCTTTGCTTGAAATAAGACAGGAATGGTAATGAAATCAATATAAAAACCGTAAAAGATCGTATTCGATATCAAAATGGCTGTCAAAATAAAATTTGTGGTCAATAAAAAGACCTTTTGTTTCGTTTCATTTAAGAAAAGAGCAATCCCAAACAAAGGGAGCAAAAAGCTAAGTGGATTAATCAAAAGCAGCCACTCGTGAAACAGATTGGCCGTTCGTATATGAAATCCGAATTGATAAATGATGTATGTTTTCATCCACATAAAGAGGATGGAGTACACTAAAAACCAGTGATTTTTGAAAAACGCTTTCATTTATGTAACTCCTCACCATTCTGTATTCAGCTGCAAGGCAAAAACACTTATCTTAAAACTACTAAAAAAATGAGGAATGATCAATTCATATCCTGCTTTTTTGCAAAACTCTTTTTTCTTTTTCTAAAACGGCAATGGGATGGATATTCCGCAAATGACAGCCATGTAATAGCAGGTGACAATGGTCAGAGCAGCTAGTACGACTTGTTCTCCTGTGCTGCCTGTTTTGACATAAAAGGGGAGGCGTACTTTCATGGTTGCAGGGAACAAAAGTTTAATACCGTTCACTGTGCCTGCATCAAGGATGAGGTGGCTTGCCATCCCAACTAGTAACCCGGTACTGAGGCTGTCATTTGGAATGTATGTTGTCGCAATAAAATAAATGATCAGCAGAAATAATAAACTATGTGTAAAGGTGCGGTGACCGAATACACTACTGATCAGTGTGGAAAGGAGCGGGAATTTCCTGCCGATTTTGCTTTTCGTATGACATAGATCTGGGATGAGGGCACCTACTGATCCAGCAGCAGCCATCGTCACTGGTTCGAATCCGTAATAATAGGCGACGGCTGTGGAGGCGGCAATTCCGCCCATAATATGTGTTTTTCCTGTCATGATGCGTACTCCTGTTCTGTTTTTTGTTCAAGTACTCACTATATCAAGGGTGAATCCATTCAGCAAGGCTTATTTCTAAAGAAAATGGGATAAAATAGTTGGCTGTTTGGAAAAACATTCTATAATAAGAAGGAAGTCATGTTGACACTAACGATAAGGATGCGATTCGGATGAGTAATGCAGACATTTTAAAAGAAATTGTTCTTGTACATTATGAAGTCAGCCGTAAATTAAACCGCAAGTTACTTGAGTTAGAAAAAGACATCACGCCTCCACAGATATATGCTCTTTCTATATTGATACAAGGAAAAGTATCACATGCTGAAGAGCTCAAACAAAGACTCTCTCTCAACCCAGGTGCCGCTTCCATAGCTCTCAATAAATTATGTGAGCAAGGCTACATTCAGAGAGAACGGGACAAGGACGATCATTCCCTTGTCCGGCTAGAAGCCACGGAAAAAGGGCTGGCTATTTACGAAAAGCATACACGTCTTTTTGGAAAGGTGATTCAGCATATGATGTCAGACTTCACAGAGGAAGACTTAAAGACCTTTCTAACGTATTTGCAAAAAATGAGACAGACCTTTCACGATGAATGAACCGCTCCTCTTTGTATAATGCTGAGCGCTGTAGCACAAATTAAACAGGCAAAGGCATTTTATGAAAAGGGGGGAAATAGCGATGTCATTTTTCCAAAAGGATAAAAAGGCGAAAAGCGAGAAAGACCATCAGCAGGTTGATCAGCTGTTAGAAGAAGCAAGTAAAGAACTAGCAGGCGATCCGCTTCAGGAAGCTGTCCAAAAGAAGAAAAACAACCATCAATAAGCTGACAAAAAGGCGGAGAATCATTTCTCTGCCTTTTTTCTATGTTTTTCCCTTTGACAGATATGAGAATGTTTGATAACCTTCGTGTAGTAAAAATGAATAGAAATCCTCACGCTATGTCTCAGTGAGGTAGAGGTTGCGCGGATGATGAGTCACTCATGGGAGAGATGGAATCGTTGATCATGAGAAAAAAGGCATCAGCGCCGAAGTGTAGAGAGAGCTCCAACTTTCTTTATGCTGGGTCTGCATTGAACAAATGCAGGACTGCCACGTCTTTGAAGCGTGGAGGGCTATCCGGAGATCAAGGTGTATGTTTTGAAAAGCATGGACTTTTGTTCAGGCTTTTTTTTATGTTCTGATTGCCTAAGAAAAGGGTATGCTGGTAAGAAAGTGACCCAACATGAACATAAAGAATGCAAGTCATTGCTTCACAAATATATCAATGAAGATACTGCCGGGTCTGGTCCAAAGTGAATATAACGGAGGTACGAAAATGGAACAGACAAAAAAATGGGGTTTTTGGTTATTGACGGCTTTTGTCGTCGGAAATATGGTGGGTTCAGGCATCTTTATGCTGCCTAGTACACTTGCCCAGCATGCAAGTCCTTTAGGTGTGACGATGGCATGGCTTGTCACAGGTGGCGGCGTACTGATGATTGCCTTTGTGTTTGGACATTTGTCCATTCATAAACCGCAGCTGACAGCTGGACCACAAAGCTATGCAAGAGCGCTTTTTAAAGATCCGAAAAAAGGAAAAGCAGCCGGTTTTACAATGGTTTGGGGATATTGGGTGGCAAGCTGGATTAGTAATGTCGCCATTATCACAAGCCTAGCTGGTTATTTAACAACCTTTTTCCCAATTTTAACCGTGAAAACGGAGATCTTTACTTTTGGAAAAGAAGCGATCACACTTGGTCAGCTCACTACGTTTATCGTATGTACAATCCTTCTATGGGGGACTCATACGATTTTAATTACAAGCTTAAGCGCAGCAAGTAAGCTGAACTTTATTACGACCTTTTCAAAGGTGCTTGGATTCGTCCTTTTTATTGTCGCAGGCTTATTTGCATTCCAAACAGCATTATTTGAACATTATTACTTCCCTGTTGAAGCAGCAAGTGGTGAAGGAGTGCTCGGACTTGGAGGCCAAATTCATCATGCGGCCATATCCACACTATGGGCATTTATCGGCATCGAATCTGCTGTCATTTTATCAGGAAGAGCCTCTTCGCAACGTGATGTCAAACGTGCGACGATTACAGGACTTTTAATTGCACTGTCTATTTATATGATTATTACCTTGATTACAATGGGCGTTCTGCCGCATGATCAATTGCAAGGTTCTGATAAACCATTCGTAGACGTGCTTCAGCTCATTATCGGACCGGCTGGCGGCATTGTCATGGCACTTCTTGCGATCATTTGTTTATTTGGTTCGATGCTTGGCTGGATTTTGCTTGGTTCTGAAGTCCCTTATCAAGCAGCAAAAGCTGGCGATTTCCCAGCAGTGTTTGCAAAAACAAACAAAAAAGGCAGTCCTGTTTTTGCTTTGACTGTCACAAATATCATGTCACAGCTGTTTATTTTCTCAGTCATGTCACGTACGATTAATGAAGCCTTTACTTTCTTAACAACATCAGCGACACTTGCGTATCTCATTCCGTATATCGTGTCGTCGATCTACAGCTTTAAGGTCATCATGCAAGGTGACACATATGAGCTCCAAAAAGGAAACCGGACAAGAGACGGGATCATTGCGCTTGTGGCCATGGGGTATTCCGCTTGGGTCATTATTTCAGGCACAGCTGATTTAAAAACATTTGGTCTTGGTATTGGATTGTTCTTAGTTGGCATTTTACTCTACCCATTCATGTCCAAAAAATTTGCCAAAGGTACAGTTTAAAAAATACGTTTCTCCAGCATTGGAGAAACGTATTTTTTTATGAGGCAGATGTTAATCGATCCACAATAAATTCGAGCTGACCTTCTAGTGACACAGGGTCATTAAAGAAGTAACCGACTGTATCTGTTTCAAATACGCGTTTGTTTTGGACAGCAGGAAGTGATGCCCAGATGCTGCTTTTATATACTTGATCGCCATTACTTTTTGAACCGCTCCATGGGCTTGTGAAAATATAATCACCTGCAAATTCTGGAAGCTTTTCAAGAGAAATGTTTGCATAACCGACACCACTGTCGATGGCTTCTTTTTGGACGGCCTTCGGAGCTTTTAATTGCAGCTCGTCATAAATGATTTCACCACCGCGTGCAAAAGTGTTACCGAAAATGTAAATGCCCTTATCGAATGGTGATACGATCGAAACGGTTTTGTTTCCTACAGCTTTTGTTACTTTTGGTTTCACTTCAGCAATTTTGGCATCCCATTTTGTGATCCAATCCGTTGCTTTTTTTGATGTGCCTGTCATTTTACCAAATTCTTTTAGCTGGTCTTTAAACGAATATTGATTGTATTGAATGGCAACTGTAGGTGCAATTTTTTTGTATTGATCAAATTTCTCATCTTCTCCCCAAGCAATGATCATATCCGGCTTCAAAGAGGCTACTTTCTCAACAGAGGGAGATTTTCCAATATTTTTCACTCCATCTGTTTTTCCTTTATAGAAAGGGTTTTTAAAGATGGGCGCAGTGGCAGCAATTGGGGTTTTGCCGAGTGTGACGAGATCCCCGTAATAGCTTTCCGCCAGAAGCACAATACGTTGTGGGTTTTGAGGCAGTTTCACTTCACCCTTTACATCTTGATAGGTGATCGTGTCATTTTTTTTGGCTCCCGATTCTTTATTGGAAGTGCTGCCGCAAGCAGCAGTAAAAATCATAAGGGTCATGAAGGAAATCAAAAGAAGTCCAGTTCGTTTTTTCACTAAAGTTCGCTCCTATTCAATTGTTTATGATAATGATTCTCATTCGCGATTATATCTTAACATGATAGAAGAAAAAATGCATCGGCTATTTTATGACCAAAATGAAAATGGTGAAATTCTCCCGGTTTTTTGATGAAAATAAAGAAATTTATTAGAACAAGGATTTCAAAACGTGAAGAAAGTGATATACTAGACTCCGAGATTGATAATCATTATCACTAATAACGAATAGATATGAACGGAAAGGAAGAGACTGGTTTTGGGCTCACAATCGAATAAACAGCTGTCAGCTAAAGATGATGCGATAGATATTGTGACAAAGCCTTTTGGTACAGCAGCTGTTGTCATCATAGGAATCATTGCTTTAGCATTCGGTCTTTTTTTATCAGTATCGCTAGGAGCGGCAAACATTCATTTACACACGGTATGGGAAGCCGTCTTTCATTTTGATTCACAACAAACCTCACATCAAATCATTAGGGAACTAAGGCTGCCGCGTACAGTTGGTGCCGCACTTGTCGGTGCCTTTTTAGCAGTATCGGGTGCCATCATGCAAGGCATGACAAGAAATGCGCTTGCGTCTCCTGAAATCATGGGTGTGACAAATGGCTCTGCATTTGCGATTGCCATTGCGTTTGCTTTTTTCCCAGGCCAATCTTCTTTTACATTAATTCTTTGGTCATTTTTGGGTGCAGCACTTGGCGCCTCTATTGTATTTGGGGTTGGAACCCTTTCAAAAGGGGGACTTACTCCTGTGAAGCTCGCATTAGCCGGTACGGCTGTTGGCGCACTTTTAAGCTCAATTTCCTCAGCGATTGCCATTCGATTTGACGTCGCGCAAGATATGAGTTTTTGGTACGCAGGCGGTGTGGCTGGTGTGAATTGGAGCAATATTAAGATCATCATTCCAGTTGCGGCTGTAGGACTGATCATCGCAATGATTCTTGCCCGCTCCATCACGGTTTTAAGCTTAGGTGATGAATTAGCAAAAGGGCTTGGACAATATACACGAACAGTCAAGGTACTTGGCATATTGGTCGTGATCCTTTTAACAGGTGCAGCCGTGTCAGTTGCAGGTTCTATTGGCTTTATCGGGCTTGTGATTCCTCATGTTACGCGTTTCTTGGTCGGCGTTGACTATCGCTGGATTATCCCTTGCTCAGCTATTTTAGGGGCTATTTTGCTCATTTATGCAGACATTGCGGCAAGGCTTGTCAATGCGCCGTTTGAAACGCCAGTGGGTGCCATTACAGCCATTATAGGCGTTCCTTTCTTCTTATATTTAGCGAGACGTGAAAGGAGCGGAATTTAAATGGAAATGGTGCAGCAGGCAAAGAAAAAGAAATACAAACGAACGATGGTCATGATCTTTTTAGCGATCGTGGCTGTGTTCCTGATTAGTTTAAATACCGGAGAGATACGGATTTCTCCGATGGATACATTCAAAACATTTTTTGGACTCGGAAGTGAAATGGATGAGCTTGTATTATTCGAGTTCAGACTTCCAAGGATGGTCATCGCTTTACTTGTTGGCGCTTCTATCGCTGTATCAGGAGCCATTTGGCAAGGTGTTTCTCAAAATGGTTTAGCTGATCCCGGCATTCTAGGTGTAAATGCGGGTGCAGGCTTTGCGGTGGTTTTGTTTATCTTTGCCTTTCAGGGCTCGATGTCGAACTTAGGTGATTTTTCAATATTTGTACTGCCGCTTTTCGCTTTCGTAGGTGCCGCCTTTGCTGCATTCCTCATCTATGTGCTAGCGTGGAAAAAGGGCATTACGCCTGTTCGATTGATTTTAACTGGTATTGGGATCAATGCTGCATTTTCGGCAGCGATTGTGGTTATTCAATTAAAGATGAGCCCAAATGATTTTAACCAAGCCATTGTGTGGCTGTCAGGAAGTATTTGGGGCTCAAGTTGGACATATGTCTTATCAGTCGTGCCGTGGATGCTGATTTTTCTTGTATTAGCGATGGTGAGGGCACGCTACTTAAATATCATGAATTTGGGTGATCAGATATCTTATGGCTTAGGGATTTCAGTTCATAAAGAAAGAAGTTTTCTCATGCTGATTGCAGTTGCATTAGCCGGTGCGAGTGTCGCTGTTGCAGGGAGTATATCGTTCCTAGGGTTAGCGGCACCACACCTCGCAAGAAAGCTAGTTGGTCCGAAACATCAAGGAATGATACCGGCGTCCGCTATGATTGGTGCACTGCTGTTATTACTTGCAGATACACTTGGGCGTGTCATACTTGCTCCATCAGAGGTGCCCGTTGGACTTGTCGTTTCTGCCTTAGGCGCACCTTACTTCATTTACTTATTGATGAAAACGAACTAATGAGGAAGGAGAGTACAACAGATGAAATCACTTGAAACAGAAAAGCTTTGTATTGGCTATCATGACCGTTTGATTGTAGACGATTTAAATATCAGCATCCCAAAAGGCAAGGTGACGACATTAATTGGGCCGAATGGGTGCGGGAAGTCAACGATTTTAAAAACAATGTCTCGTATTATGAAGTCCCATCAAGGTGCTGTTTATTTAAATGGCCAGGCGATCCATCAAACACCAACAAAAGAAATTTCAAAACAAATGGCCATCTTACCGCAGACGCCTGAAGCGCCAAGTGGTCTGACCGTTTATGAGCTTGTGTCATATGGACGTTTCCCGCATCAAAATGGATTTGGTCGTTTATCAAATGAGGACAAACGAATCATCAGATGGGCACTTGAGGAGACGGGAATGATTGCGTTTCATGACCGGCCAATTGAAGCGCTCTCCGGTGGACAGCGTCAGCGGGTATGGATTGCGATGGCACTCGCTCAGGAAACAGAGCTGCTTTTATTAGACGAACCAACGACGTATTTAGATCTTGCTCATCAGCTGGAGATCCTTCAGCTGTTAGAACGCTTAAACAGAGAGCAGGGCAGAACGGTGCTGATGGTGATTCATGACCTGAATCATGCTGCACGCTTTTCACATTACATGATTGCCCTCAATCAAGGGAAAGTCATTAAAGAGGGTACGCCTCATGAGGTCATGACAAAAGAGGTGCTCAGTCAGGTGTTCCACATCGATGCAGAAATTGTGCTTGATCCGAGAACGAATAAGCCGATCTGTTTAACATATGACTTAATGAATCATGAAAGAAAGCTTGAAGCTGTGAACGGATAATAGATGGACAAAAAACTCGGTATGTATGACCGAGTTTTTTTGCATCTTCTGGTATTACCTTGTTATGCCATTTTCTCCAGTTGATCTTTTTTCGCTTTTATGCAGAAAAGAGGTACTTTTTTACTTTGGACAATGGTAATATACGGTTAGAGATCATAGCTAGAAAGGAAAGAGATGCGTGGAAACAGCAAAAATATTGATTGCAGATGACGAAGAAGCAATTGTAAAAATGGTTGAACGCGTATTAAAAAAAGAAGGGTTTCAACATATTTATAAAGCCTATCATGCAGATGAAGCATTAGATATTGTCAAAAACGAGGACATCCACCTCTTACTTCTAGATGTGATGATGCCCGGTAAGTCAGGCTTTGATGTTCTGCCTGACATCAGGAAAATGACGAAGGCACCGATTTTCTATTTAACAGCAAGAACGTCTGATGTAGACAAATTGACTGGATTTGCACAAGGTGCAGACGATTACATCACAAAGCCATTTAATCCGTTAGAGCTAGTAGCTAGAATTAAGGCGCACTTAAACCGAACTTATGTCTCCTTACAGGAGGAGCAGGAAGAAGCGCACAGTCAATATGAATATGCTCATTTCTCGTACCATCCTCATGCAGCCGAGTTGAAAGTAAGGGGAAAGGTGACGGCTTGCTCAGCTCAGCTTTTGTCCTTGCTGAAGTATTTTTGTGACCATCCGAATGTGGTACTTTCAAAAGATCAAATCTATGAGAAAGTATGGGGTGTTCCGTCATATGGTGACAACAACACCGTCATGGTTCATATCCGAAAGCTGAGAGAAAAAATAGAGTTAGATCCAAGCCAGCCTGAATATATTGTGACGATCCGTGGTATGGGCTATAAGTTCATTCCGCAACCTGTGAAGGTTCTTCAATAGTTTATGAATTTACGAACAAAACTTTTCTTTCACTTTGTCGGACAAATGTTTATTGTCATCGTCATTCTAACGATCGGGCAAACATTCTCTGAAAATCTTTATTTTCAAAAGCGCTATGAGAATATGACTGAAACTGGTTTAACGAAGGCAGATGGAGATACACTCATGAGCTGGCTTTATTTTAACGAGGATGGAAAAATGGAAGCCGATGATCAGCTCAAACAAGCAGTGGAAAAACGTGATGGCTGGCTACAAGTGATTGATTCCAAAAAACGCAACGTCTATAGCTATCAACTCCCTAAAAACATTCCAACATCCTATCAAAAGGATGAAATGATCAAGATCTTTGAAAAAAGACAATTTAAAGATTACAAGATGTACTTCTGGCCAATTGAGATTGATCAAGAAAGCTTTATCGTCTTATATGGATTTAAAACGAACAGCACAAAGGTAGCCAATTATCTCAAGCAGCATGAAAAAAACCTGGCTGCATTGTCTCAATATTCGGTTGAAACAAAAGAATTTTTGAAAAGAATGAATGGATCGGTGCATCTGTTTAATGAAGAAGGAAAATACTTAAAAGGTATCCGAGCCAAAAATAATTTGAAAAATAACGTAACGGATGTTGAACTGCTCAAGTATCAATCAAAGCCTTGGGAGTTTAGAAGTGACCTGTCGTATATCAAAGTGAATAAGGATTTGTATATGATTGTTTCGGTGCCAAACAAAGTATACAGTCCAGACGAGCTTTATGATAAAGAGACAGAGGCTTTAAACCAATATACAACGCTTTTGATTGCAGGTCTTGCGCTTACGATTATTATCGTTATGACATTATGGTACTCGTATCGCTATGGGCTACCGATCTATCACATTATTCGCTGGCTGATTTTCTTATCGAGAAATAAATTGCAGGAGCCAACCAATAGAAAAGGTATTCCAGTAAGTAAAAATAAAAAAGGCCGTATTAAGCGGGAGTACCGGCTGTTTGAGGATATCCTCAAAACAATGGATCAGCTCACCAATACGTTAAAAGAGAATGAAGCAAACCGAAGAAAAATTCAAACCACAAGGGAAGAATGGATCGCAGGGCTGTCTCATGATCTAAAAACGCCTCTTAGCACGATTTACGGCTATGGATTAATGCTAGAATCAGATCAATACCAATGGTCCAAGGAAGAAGTCATGGAAATGGGACAAGTCATTCGTGAGAAATCAGAATACATGTCGACCTTGATTGAGGATTTAAACCTCACGTATCGATTGAAAAATGGTGCATTGCCTATTAATCGAAAACCTGTTGAACTTGGTGAATTTTTAGCCTCCATTATGGACGAGTTTTCAAGAAGCACGCTTTCAGAAGATTATTTATCATCCTTTGAAGATCAAACAGAGGGTGTCATGTTTGAGATCGATAAAGCCTGGTTTAGACGAGTCATTGAGAACCTGCTGGCGAACGCAGTGAAGCATAACCAGAAAGGTACTCTTATTCAAGCTGTTCTATCTGAAACAAATGATGAAGTTCGGATCGAAATGAAAGATAACGGACGCGGCATGGCGCAAGAAACGGTGGATCATTTATTTAATCGTTACTATAGAGGGACAAATACGAATGATCCAACAAATGGAACAGGACTAGGACTGGCGATTGCAAAAGAGCTTGTCTTACTGCACGATGGCGATATTCAAGTAGAAAGTGAATTAGGTCAAGGAACAACTATTGCGATTATCCTAAAGAAAACACCATCTGTAAAATAGCCAAAAAACGATTTTCTTTTCTAAAGGAAATCGTTTTTTCTTGTTTTAGGATTGAAATCAATTTTGTAAACGATTACAATAAAATTGTTAACGTGAACAAATTGATTTTCATCATTATAAGAGATGGGGGAGTTTGATGAAAGCCTTTTTAGATGAGCAGTTTTTATTAAACAGTCAAACGGCGGAAAAGCTATACCATGAATTTGCAAAGAACCTTCCGATTATCGATTACCATTGTCATTTAAGTCCAAAAGAAATCTATGAAAATAAAACGTTCCAAAATATAACCGAAGCATGGCTTTACGGAGATCATTACAAATGGCGCGCCATGAGAGCAAATGGGATACCTGAAACACATATCACAGGAGATGCCTCAGATGATGAGAAATTTTTAGCTTGGGCGAAAACCGTTCCGATGACGATTGGAAATCCTCTCTATCACTGGACCCATCTAGAGCTAAGACGATATTTTGATGTTGAAGAACTTTTGAATGAAGAAAGCGCAGACATCATCTGGAAAAAAGTAAATGAAAAGTTGCAAGGAGATGGATTTGGTGCGAGAGATTTCATTGTGAAATCAAATGTTGAAACGGTTGTGACGACAGACGATCCGGTTGATTCGTTGATTTATCACCAACAACTGCGGGAAGAAGGCTTTTCTGTGCAAGTACTGCCAGGGTTTCGGCCAGATAAGGCATTAGATATCACAAATGACTTGTTTATCGAGTATGTTCATCAGCTGGCGGAGGTTTCATCTATCAAGATCGAATCCTATCAAGACTTCATAAAAGCACTTCATATGCGAATCGATTTCTTTCATGAACAGGGCTGTTTGATTTCAGATCATGCCATCAATGAAATGACTTACGAAGACACGACGGAAGAAGAAGCTACGATCATTTTTCATAAAAGAATGTCTGGACATCCATTGACGGAAAAGGAGAAGGTTCAATTTAAAACGCACACATTCATTGAACTAGGTCAGGCATATGCTCAGCGGGGATGGGCGATGCAGCTTCATATCAATGCGCTCAGAAACAACAATTCAAAAATGTTTGAGCGGCTTGGACCAGATACCGGATATGATGCAATGAATGATGAAGACATTGCAAAACCTCTTTGCCGCGTATTAGATCGGTTAGAACAAGCATATGCATTGCCAAAAACCATCCTCTATTCCTTGAATCCAAGGGACAATGTGGTGATTTCAACGATCGCTGGAAGTTTTCAAGATGGAAAGACTCCTGGGAAAATGCAGCATGGAACAGCCTGGTGGTTTAATGATACAAAGCAGGGAATGACAGAGCAGATGATGGCACTTTCCAGTATCGGACTGATCAGCCGATTTATTGGGATGTTGACAGATTCACGAAGCTTCCTGTCTTACACAAGACATGAATATTTCCGTAGACTGTTATGTGACATCATTGGAGATTGGGTGGAAAAAGGTGAAGTGCCTAATGATCTCAATTTGCTAGGGGGAATGGTAAAAGGAATCAGCTATGAAAATGCAAAGCAGTATTTTCAATTTGAACGGGCAAATGAGCTTTCGCATAAAAGCAAGATGATATGAACAAAAAGCAAGAATATGAAAGCGTTTTTATGATAAGATGATAAAAAATCATAAAAGGCGGAATAGCATGACAGTCACAATCAAAGATATAGCAAAATTGGCAAACGTTTCTCATACCACAGTATCAAGGGCTTTGAATAACAGTCCTTTTATTAAAGAGAAAACAAAACAAAACATCTTGTCGATTGCAAAACAGCTGAATTACTCACCGAATGTCCATGCCAGAGGCCTTGTCTCGCAAAAATCATTTACAATTGGTCTGTTTTTTACGAGTTTAACAGAAGGCACATCCTCAAGTTTCTTTGTTGATGCATTAAAAGGCGTCAACAGTGTAATAACAGAAAACTATCATTTGGTTGTAAGAGGAATTGACGATTTTCACGATTACACAACCATTCATAAACAGCGGTATGATGGTATTTTGCTCATGAGCCAAAGCGAGCATGATGAAGCGTTTATCCATCATGTGAAAAAGCAGGGCATTCCCATTATTGTACTGAATCGCCGTGTAGAAAGTAATCAAGTGATGAATATATTAGCGGATGATGGTGAAGGGGCATACCAAGCTGCACACTATTTCATTCAGCAGGGGCATAAACAAATTGCCATTATTGAAGGGAAAGAAGGGTTTAAATCCACACAGGAAAGAAAAGCTGGTTTTCTGCAAGCACTCATTGACCATCATGTACCCATGAAGAAGGAATACATGATCACAGGCGACTATCATATGAAGAGCGGCTATGAATCAATGGAAGCCTTACTCACTCTTGATGATCCGCCAACTGCCCTTTTTTGCTCAAACGATGACATGGCGATTGGTGCGATGAATGCATTGTTTGCAAAAGGTAAAAGGTGTCCTGATGATCTCTCTATTATCGGATTTGATGATATTTCATTTTCATCTTATACAACGCCTGCCCTCACAACAGTCAAAAAGCCAATTGAAAAAATGTGTGCGCTTGGAGCAGAAGCGATCCTTTCAGTCATCAACGGTGAAAAGCAAGAAGACGATCATCTGGAAAAAGTGTATGTCCACACAGAGCTGATGATTAGAGATTCAGTCAAAAAGATGCAGTAATCAGCATCTTTTAAATGAAAATGTTCACGTGTGCAAAAAATGCGGGGGAGGAAAAGCGTTTGAGACGATTATCCAAAGATGTGTACCCAGTGGCTGAATATCCTGAAACCATTCTACAAATTGGCGAAGGAAACTTTATGCGGGGATTTATGAATTGGCAGATCCAGAAGCTAAACGACTGTACAGATTTTAAAGGAAGAGCAGTGGTCGTTCCTCCTCGAAAAGGATCAGTGACCGCTCTAAATGAACAAGATGGTTTGTACACTTTATGTATTCAAGGATTTCATGACCAAAAAGAAATGAACGAACGGATCGTCATTCAATCCATCAGCAGGGGAATCAGCACATATACAGATTATGAAGCCTTTTTACATGTAGCGGAAAGTCCTAATGTGCGCTTTGTCTTTTCTAATACAACAGAGGCAGGACTTGTGTTAAGAAAAGAGGACCGATTAGAAGATCGGCCGCAAGTAAGTTTTCCAGGAAAGCTGACAGCCTTCTTGTATCACCGCTTCAAAGCTTTTTCTGGAGATGAGAAAAAGGGCTTGATCATTTTACCTTGTGAATTGATTGAACAAAACGGTGATCGATTAAGAGAATATGTGATCACAATGGCAGCTGAGTGGAATCTTCCGCCTGATTTTGTGGCTTGGGTCAAGGAAGCCAACACGTTCTGTAATACGTTAGTTGATCGGATTGTCCCAGGGTTTTCTCAGAAAGCAGCGGAGACTGTTCAAAAAGAAGAGGGGTATATCGATGAATTGCTTGTCACGGCAGAATATTATCACCTGTTTGTCATTGAAGCACCTCCGTTTGTTCAAAAAGAGCTTCCTTTTCAAGAAGCAGGGTTAAACGTACTTTTTGTGGAAGATATCGCTCCCTATCGTATGAGCAAGGTTCGCATTTTAAACGGTGCGCATACAGCGATGGTGCCGATTGCATATTCATGTGGCTTGGATACTGTCAAAAAAGCGGTGGATGATGAGCATGTTGGTGTGTTCATTCGCCGCATGCTTGAGGAGGAAGTGCTGCCAGGTTTGCCACTTCCTGAAGAAGAGCTGCTGCTTTATACACAATCCGTTTGGGATCGATTCTGCAACCCTTTTGTCAAACATCAATTACTCGATATTGCCTTAAATGGTGTATCTAAATTTCGGGCACGTATTCTCCCGTCTCTTCTAGATTATATAGAGCTAAAAAAACAGTTGCCTACGAAGCTTATGTTCTCACTGAGCAGTTTGATTTATTTTTATCAAGTCCATGCAGATCAAATAAAGGATGATGAGTCTGTGATGACATTCATGAAGGAAGCATGGGAGGAAGTGGACCATTCCTATGAATTAATGGTCGATCAACTTCTTTCAAACGAAGTTTTATGGGGGATGGATTTGACGAAGATCGCAGGGCTGAAGGATGCAGTAGCCGAGCAGCTCACCTTCATACATGAAAATGGCATGAGAGCTGCTGTTCACCAAATACTTCAATATGAAAGTCAGGGGGAGAAGGCATGAGGGACTTTGTTGTGATTCATCCTTCAGATAATGTTGGTATCGCTTTAAAAGTGCTTGAGCAAGGCGAAGAGCTTCAGCACCAAGGTCATACAATCATTTTAAAAGAAACCGTTGCTAAAGGTCATAAATTTGCATTGGCTGAGATCAAAGAAAAAGAGAATATCATCAAATATGGCTACCCCATTGGTCATGCATCCACTGCGATTTCGACTGGAGAATGGGTGCATACGCACAATATCAAAACGAATCTATCAGGTAAGCTCGATTACGAATACCGCCCTTCTTTAACAGAAAACCCCTATGAAAAAACGAATCTGACATTCAAAGGGTATAAACGAAAAAATGGCGCAAGTGGTATACGAAATGAGCTTTGGATTGTCCCAACAGTTGGGTGTGTCAATGGCATTGCCGATCAAATCATTCAAATATTTACCGCTGAAATGGGGGGGAGCATCCATCCTTTTGAAACGGCGTTAGTATTAAAGCACAATTATGGATGCTCACAACTTGGGGATGATCATGAAAACACAAAAACAATACTTCAAAATGCGGTAAAGCACCCAAATGCTGGAGGGGTTCTCGTTCTAGGGCTTGGCTGTGAAAACAATGATATTGAGGATTTTAAAGCTACATTAGGGGAGTATGACCAGACGAGGGTGAAATTTTTAAGAAGCCAAGAAGTAGGGGATGAGATTGAGACAGGTGTCGCTTTACTCAAGGAAATTTATGACGCAGCGAAAGAAGATCAGCGTGAAGACATTCCGTTATCTGAGCTGAAAATTGGCTTGAAATGCGGAGGATCAGATGGGTTTTCAGGCATTACTGCAAATCCACTTTTAGGTAGACTGTCCGATTTTATTGTGGCTCAAGGCGGAACCACCGTCTTAACAGAAGTGCCGGAAATGTTCGGGGCTGAAGAGATCTTAATGGAGAGAGCGGAATCAAAAGCGACATTCGACAATATTGTGCAGATGATCAATGATTTTAAACAATACTTTATGGATCATCGACAGCCAGTATATGAAAATCCTTCCCCGGGAAATAAAGCAGGAGGAATTTCGACATTAGAAGATAAATCTCTCGGCTGCACACAAAAAGCGGGTACTTCCGTTATAAAGGATGTTTTAACATACGGGGAGCTGCTAAAACGAAAAGGATTGAATTTATTAAGTGCGCCTGGGAATGATTTGGTTGCTTCATCTGCTCTCGCAGCGTCTGGCTGTCAGCTCGTCCTCTTTACAACAGGCAGAGGCACACCGTTTGGCACATTTGTTCCAACGATGAAGGTATCGACCAATACCGCTTTATATGAAACAAAAAAACATTGGATCGACTTTAATGCGGGGGAATTGCTTGAGGATGTACCAGAAGATGTGGTGCTAGAGAAGTTCATTGCCACGGTGATTGATGTGGCGAGTGGAAAGCTGTTAAATCATGAAAAAAACAATTTTAGAGAGTTGGCTATTTTTAAAACAGGTGTGACACTTTAAGGCGTCTGGGGGATAAGGAAATGTCTAAAAAACGGAATTTGATGTATGTGACAGCAGGAACAGTACTAACAGGAATTGGACTCGCACGTTTAGCAAAGCAAGGGAAAAAAGACAAAGAAACAGATGGTATAGATCATGTGTTAAAGCAGATAAAAGCGCCAAAGTTCCCAGATCGTGAATTCAATGTCATTCATTATGGTGCAGATAACAAAGGGATAGAGCTTTCGACAAATGCTATTCAGTCTGCCATCGATGATGCACATCGTTTGAAAGGAGGGCGAGTGCTGATTCCTGAAGGGACATTTTTGACAGGCGCTCTAGAATTGAAAAGCAATGTAGAGCTTCATCTTCATGAAAATGCCTATGTGACCTTCAGCCAAGATACACGTCATTATCTTCCGCTTGTTCTAACAAGATATGAAGGCATTGAGCTTTATAATTATTCGCCACTTATTTATGCCCATCATGCAGAAAACATCGCGATTACAGGAGCAGGCATGCTGGACGGGAGAGGGGATGAACACCACTGGTGGCCTTGGAAGTATGGAACAAATGGTCAGCCCTCTCAAGATCGGGATCGTCAGCTCCTTTTTGATATGGCTGAAAAAAGAATACCAGTGGAAGAAAGAGTGTTTGGCGAAGGACATTATTTAAGATCAAGCTTTATCCAGCCATACAATTGCCAAAATATTCTCATTGAAGGAGTAACCGTAAAGGATTCACCGATGTGGCAAGTCCATCCGGTGTTAAGTGAAAACGTCATCGTCCGCGGGGTGAATATCATCGGTCATGGCCCAAATACAGATGGTGTGAATCCAGAGTCGTGCCGACATGTGCTCATTGAAGATTGTTATTTTGATAATGGCGATGATTGTATTGCCATTAAATCGGGCAGAAATGAGGACGGCCGGAGAATCGGCGTTCCATCTGAAAACATCGTCATTCGTAGAAATACGATGCGTGATGGTCATGGCGGAGTAACGATCGGGAGTGAAATCTCTGGAGGCGTCAAGTATGTATATGCAGAGGATAATGTCATGGACAGTCCGAACCTTGACAGGGCATTGCGCATTAAGACCAACTCTGTCAGGGGCGGTACCATTGAACACATCTATTTTAAAAACAATCTAGTGAAAAGCTTAAAGCATGAGGTGGTCTGTATCGACATGATGTATGAGGAAGGGGATGCCGGTCCGCATAGGCCTGTAGTCCGTCATATTGAAGTAGAAGGGTTAAAAAGCAGCGGAGGGCGATATGGTGTCAAGATCGCCGCATACTCACATTCCCCGGTCACACACTTTAAAATGAAAGACTGTGTCATTGACGATGTCACATACCCTCTTTCATTGGAACATGCAGTATCTCCTTCATTTCAGAAAGTTGTCATTAATGGTGAACATATCAACCAATAGCGGAAGTGAAAACAGCCACGTCAAAGGCTGTTTTTCTTTTACAAGGACAGACAAGACGTATTCGGAATCACATATACAACCTATCTGCACTGTAGTATAATATTCCCGAAATTAGAAAAGAATTGACGAAAGAGATGACGTCAAGCAGTACATAAAGCAGGGGGTTTATTGATGAAGAAGTTAACTGGTATTTGGCTATCATTGTTACTTGTGATCGGTGTTTTAGCAGGGTGTGCAGGTGCGGAAACGGACCAAAAAACAAACAGTTCAAAGCCTAAAGAGACAGAGGCTGCGGCATTTCCTGTATCCATCAAAGATGCAGCTGGTAAAACAGTTGAAATCAAAGAACAGCCTAAACGAATTGTTTCGTTAATTCCAAGTAATACAGAGGTTGCCTATGCCCTTGGTCTTGGAGATAAAATCGTGGGTAGATCAGATTTTGACAACTATCCAAAGGAAGTAGAAAAGGTAGAGAAGATTGGCGGTCTTGATTTCAATGTAGAGAAGGTTATTTCCTTAAAGCCTGATCTAGTCTTAGCACATGCATCACAAATGAGCTCAAAAGACGGATTTAAACAGCTTGAAGATGCAGGTATTCAAGTGCTGACTGTCAATGATGCGGCTTCCTTCAAAGATGTTTATAAGTCTATCCATATGATTGGTGAAGCAACCGGCGTAAAAGAGGCATCAACGAAGCTTGTAGATGAGATGAAATCAAAACTGAATGACATCAAAAAACAAGCAGAATCCATCTCCAAAGACAAACAAAAAACAGTTTTTGTCGAAGTATCAGGTGCGCCTGAAATTTATACAACAGGTAAACAAACGTTTATGGACGAAATGTTGTCTGTCATTCATGCAAAAAATGCTGCTGGCGACCAAACAGGCTGGGTGCAAATGACGGAAGAATCAATTATTAAACGAAATCCTGATGCTATTGTTACGATTGATGGCGCAAGCTTAGATGATCTGAAAAAAAGAGACGGCTGGAAGGCGATCAAAGCAGTCAAAGAAAAACAAGTCTTTCAATTGAATACGGATCTGGCATCACGACCGGGACCGCGATTGGTTGAAGGAGTGGAGGCTCTTGCGAAAAGCATCTATCCTGACACGTTCAAATAAAATCATCATCGCATACACAGCAAGTGTTTTACTTCTTGTGGTGAGCATTGGAATGGGAATCTCATTTGGCAGTTTAGGGATTCCCATTCCTTCTATACTTCGGATCTTTGTTCATGAAGTATTTGGAATTCAGGCCGGAACCATTGATGCAATTGACCGCAATATTATGATGAATATCCGGCTGCCGAGAGTGATATTAGCGGCGTTAGTCGGAGCAGCTCTGGCGTTATCTGGTGCAGCCTTTCAAGGTTTATTAAAAAATCCTCTCGCTGACCCTTATACACTTGGGGTATCTCAAGGGGCATCTGTGGGGGCTGTAGCCACATTGTTTTTCAGTTTGCAGTTTCCTTTGCTCGGCAGTTTTACACTGCCTTTTTTGAGTATGACAACAGCGCTTGTCACACTATGTCTCGTCCTCTTTTTTGCCCGTCTGGTTCACCGAGGAATGAGCATTTCTTCTTTAATTTTGACGGGGGTCATCTTTAGCTCTTTTTTAGGAGCGCTCATTTCATTAATGATTGCGTTAACAGGTGATGATTTAAAAGAGATTATTCATTGGCTTCTAGGCAGTGTGTCTATGAGAGGCTGGCGATATATTGCTCTTTTCCTTCCTTTTTTCCTCATTGGTACATTTGCATTGATCTTGATGGGAAGAGATTTAAATGTGATGACATATGGCGAAGAAAAGGCAAAACTGTTAGGGGTTCATGTGAAACGGAGCAAATATGTGGTGTTGCTTGCTGGTTCGATTCTGACTGGAAGTGCGGTGGCTGTGTCAGGAACGATCGGATTTGTAGGACTGGTGATTCCGCATTTTATCCGTCTTTTATCCATTACGGATCATCGTCATTTGCTGCCTTTGTCGATGCTGAATGGTGCTTCCTTTCTCGTTTTAGCAGATGTGCTCTCCCGTACGATCATTGAACCGACTGAATTGCCTATTGGCATCATTACAGCGTTAATTGGTGCACCTGTCTTTGGCATCATCCTCATTCGCAGATATAGAGGAGGGACGCATCTATGATTCAAGTGAAGGAAGTTAGAGGAGGATATGGAGAAAAAGAGGTCATTCACGGCGTGAGTTTTGAAGTGGAGCGAGGGGAATTCCTCGGCATCCTTGGTCCAAATGGGAGCGGTAAGACGACACTGCTTAAAATGATCGCAGGTATTTTAGCACCTGAGAGCGGCCAAGTAACACTAGATGGCCATCCAGTTCAATCCTACCGGCCAAAGGCACTTGCGCAAAAATTGGCGGTTCTTCCCCAGAAGACCGATCAAGCCTTTTCATTTACAGTGAAAGAAACGGTCCAGTTTGGGCGTTATCCTTATCAGAAAGGGTGGCTACAATCTGTTACAAAAGAAGATATCGAGATTGTCAGCAAGGTGATGGACCAAACAGATATTGCTCAATTTAAGGATCAATCCATCCATGAGTTAAGCGGTGGAGAACAGCAGCGGGTTTACTTAGCCCAAGCGCTGGCTCAGTGCCCTGACTATTTATTGCTGGATGAACCAACGAGTTTTCTTGATTTAGCTTATCAAAAAGAGTTACTCGATTTGATTAAACAAGAGACCGCTTCCTCTAACTTAACGGTAATCGGTGTGTTTCATGATGTGAACATTGCCAGTTTGTATTGTAACCGCCTGCTTTTGCTGAATGAAGGAAAGACGGACATGCTGGGAGAACCGCATCATGTGTTGACCACCGAACGGGTGAACCGGGTGTATGAAACAGATGTAACACCTCTCCAACATCCACTGCGGGCAAACCCTCAGCTGGTAATTGAACCTGCGTCCATCTCTGAACATTCAAGGCTGAACTTAGCGGATGGGTGGAAAACATATGGCACAAACGGAATGACATTTTCTACTCATCAGCCATTGCGCATCCTTTCATCACATGAGAAAAGCGGGGGTTTCTTTTGGACACGCTCCCTTGGAACGGGAACTGAAGCACTCCATGACATGCTGGATGATGAGGAAGGGTACTTATTTCTTGGTCAATCTGATGGGCCGAAGCAATACGCCGCTGAAGATGATGATGATGATGAAGATGTCCTTCTTTATGGGATGCATCAAGAAGGAGAGCTGTCCGTTTGGCTTGTGCTGAAAGGAACGATATCAGATGGTGCGTCTGTCCAGCTGATGGGCGAGCTGACGCACTTCATTAAACAAGAGACAAGTATCCAGGTGCATCATCTTTGTATCGCTGCTGCCAATGCAGAAGAAAAGGAGCATACTGCTCATTTACATGAAAGAGTCAGACTGAAAGTGAAGCATCTTCTTCATACATTGAATGCTATAAAAAAGTGAACCGGCTGGTTCACTTTTTTTGTTGAAAACATCAACATCTACTTATGTCATCCACTGAATATTTGAAAAAAACGAAAAATATGTTGCTAAATAAATCATATTGCTTTTATAATAAGAATAATGAAAGCGTTTTAATAATTAATTGTTTAAAAATGCAACAATCGGAAGGGGAGGATCATTTGAACATTCAAGGAATCATTCCAGCTATTTTGACACCGCTTACAGAAGAAGAGCATTTTCATCCAGAAGTGACAAAGCAACTTATTGATCATTTAATCGACTCAGGTGTGCACGGCATCTTTGCTTTAGGGACAAACGGCGAATTTCATTTGTTTTCAGAGGAAGAAAAGCTTCAAATTGCTGAAACTGTTGTAAAGGCTGCGGGCGGCAGGGTGCCTGTATACATGGGAGCAGGTGAGAATAGCACTAAGGCAACCATTAAGCTGTCAAACAAGTTCGCAGATTTAGGCGTAGATGTCTTGTCGGTTATCACCCCTTATTTTGTTGCGCCATCACAAGAGGAGCTGTATGAGCATTTTCGTCATATTTCAGAGAATGTGACCATCCCCATTTTACTTTATAACATTCCATCAAGAACAGGTGTGTCACTTGCGCCAGAGACGGTTGCAAGGCTCAGCGTCCTACCGAATGTGTTAGGTATTAAAGACAGTAGTGGAGATATTGCCAATATCAAAGCGTATCTCGATGTCACAAAGGATGAAGAGTTTGTCGTGCTTGCAGGAACGGATTCCCTCATTTTAGAGACATTGAAGCTAGGCGGAACAGGTGCAGTGGCGGCAACGGCAAATGTGCTTCCCAAAACCGTCGTTGGCATTTATGAATCGTTTCAGCAAGGAAATCTTGACCAAAGTGAGCAATGTCAGCAGCAGCTGCAGCCGTTAAGAGCGACATTCACATTAGGAACGTTACCAGCACCTTTGAAAAAAGCAGCTGAACTTTCAGGGATTCCTGTAGGTCCGCCAAAAAGCCCGGTCAAAGCATTATCCGGCGAGGCTTTAGAAGCTGTGATGAACATGATGGAGAATTATCGGATACAAGCAAAAGCAGCAAAGGAGTCGTGAAGAGATGACAATATCACATTATCACTTTCAAACGGCATCACACATTGTTTCTGGCGCCCACTCTCTAGAGCTCCTTGGGGAGAAACTAGAGCTATTAGGACTTAGCAAATTGAGATCGATTTTTATTTTAACGCAGCCATCCATCGTATCTCTTGGTTACGCAGATCAAATCAAAACAGAACTTGCGAAAAAAGGGATTGCGAGTGAGATCAGCACAGAGATTAAGCCTGAACCAACGGAAGAAAATATCGAGGACGTATTCCAGACATTTTTAAAAGGGGAGCATGAAGCCATTATTGGGATTGGTGGCGGGAGTGTGCTGGATGCGGCCAAAATATTAGCTGTTCTAAAGACGAATGATCAGCCAATTTCTGATCTCGTTGGCACGAACCTTGTTAAAAAAAGAGGAGTTCCAACGATTCTCATTCCAACAACCTCAGGTACGGGATCAGAAGTGACACCAAACGCGATTGTTACCTTTCCGGAAAAAGAATTAAAAATTGGCATGGTCAGCCCATACCTTTTGCCTGATCTTGTGATCTTAGATCCCGCACTGACACTCAAATTGCCAAAAGCCATTACCGCAGCTACAGGGATGGATGCGTTTACGCATGCGCTTGAATCGTATATTTCAAATAAAGCCAATCCATTTAGTGATATGTTTGCACTCGAATCGATGAGGCTCATTTCAGGAAGTATTCAGGAGGCCTATCATCACGGGGATAATATGACAGCAAGGGAAGATATGCTGGTTGGTGCCATGTATGGCGGGATGGCGCTCACAAGTGCCGGAACCGCTGCTGTTCATGCAATGGCTTATCCGTTAGGGGGGAAATTCAAAATTTCACACGGTGTCGCTAATTCCATGCTGCTTCCTCATGTCACGGCGTTTAATGCAGACCATATCAAAGATCGTCTTGAAGATATTGCTAGAGTGATAGGGATCGAAGAGAAAGGCTCAAAGCATACGCTTGCAGAGCAAGTGATTCGTCAAGTAGAAGAGTGGACAGCGGATTTACACATTCCTCAACAACTCAAAGCCTTCGGCGTGTCAAAAGAAGATGTGCCGGCACTTGCTGAAGCTGCTTCGGAGGTGAAGAGATTAATGGATAACAACCCGAAGCCGATGTCTGTCTCTGATATTGAACAGATCTACATGAAACTGCTCCACGTTTAACACTTCATACGTCACTGGGATGGGACATGAGAAGTTGCTTCATACGGCTTGCACACAAAGGGGGATTTTAAGTGAATGTCTTAAGTAGTTCTGTCATCACATTTATTTTAATCGTCATTATTCTCTATATTCTGTTTACGACCTGGCTGACGATGCGTTTCCGTAGTAAGTCTAACTCAGAATTTAACAATGCCGCTAAGTCACTTCCAGCTATTGTGGTCGGTATTTTGTTAATGAGTGAATTCATTGGGACGAAGTCAACTGTCGGAACAGCTGAATCTGCTTTTACACACGGGCTTTCCGCTTCATGGTCTGTTATCACAGTTGCTATTGCCTTTTTTATTTTTTCCTTTTTCTTAGTGGGAAAGTTTTATCGAACAGGACAATACACGATTTCAGGTATTATTGATCAAAAATTTGGGAAATCAACAAAGCTTGTTGTCTCTGTCATTATGATTGCAGCCCTGCTCTTAGTGAATCTAGGAAACTATTTAAGTGGTTCAGCTGCCATTGCATCCATTCTTGGCCTTCCTTTAATGACCTGTGCCATCATCACGGCGGTTGTGAGTACATTTTATTTTACTTTCGGAGGAATGAAGGGGGTTGCATGGGTCACGATCCTTCATTCAATTGTGAAGTATGCGGGGATTTTAATTACACTAGGGGTAGCCCTTTATTTAACAAAAGGCTTTGAGCCAATGAAACAAACATTACCCGACCATTTCTTTACATGGGATGGGACCATCGGTTGGGGAACGATTGGAGCCTGGTTTATAGGAAACATGGGGGCCATTTTTGCGACGCAGTTTATCATTCAAGCGATCACCTCGTCGAAAAGTGAACGAGAAGCGAAAAAATCGACCCTGTATGCAGCACTCCTTTGTTTGCCGCTTGCCATTGCGATCGGGATCATCGGTGTCGCAGCCCGTTATTTGTATCCAGACATTGATCCTATTTATGCTTTCCCTGTCTTTTTACAGCATATGAATCCGATTTTGAGCGCTATTGTGGCAACATCGCTTGTCGCATCCATTTTTGTTGGTGTCTCGACGGTTGCACTTGCTACAACCACGTTGATTATTGATGACTTTTATGTACCGAAAAAGAAACCATCACCAGAGCAGCGTATGAAGGTGACTCGGTATGTAGCTGTCATGGTTGGGATTGTGCCGCTTGTGGGGGTCGCGCTTGCACCAGAGTTGCTGTCACTTTCCTTTTTTACACGAGCACTTCGAACATCGATTGCAGTTGTAGCAGCAATGGGCTTTTACTTGCCATACTTTAATTCAAATAGAGGAGCAACCATTGGTCTTGCCGCTTCAGGCATCGCCACGACGGTGTGGTATTTACTCGATAATCCATTTGGAATCGATAATATGTATGTGGCCATTATCATTCCTTTCCTAGTTCTGGTGATGGATCGATGGATCAGCCCGCCAGCTAAAAAGGATCAATCACTGAAAGGAGAATTATGATGACAAATGAAGACATCATGATCAAAATAGATGGAAAATTGCGACAAAATGAACAAGACGCAGCTAGAAAAGAAGCCTTTTTACCAACAGATTGCGTGCAAAACCATGCGGCTAATCTCATCGAACTGGATAATGGAGATTTGCTGTGTGTATGGTTTGGCGGTACGCAAGAAGGAATTCCTGATATCTCTATCTATATGTCAAGGCTCAAGCAAGGAAGTAATCAATGGACGAAGGCTGTGAAGCTGTCTGATGATTCTACAAGATCTGAACAAAATCCAGTTCTTTTTCAAGAGAAAGATGGCAGGCTGTGGCTGCTTTATACAGCACAACTTTCTGGCAATCAAGATACAGCTCTTGTGAGATATCGTTTATCGGAGGATAGAGGAGAGACTTGGGGAGAGATTGGTACTTTATTTGATCAGCCGGGGACGTTTATACGACAGCCTATTGTTATATTGGATAATGATGATTGGCTCCTTCCGGTGTTCTATTGTAAAACGATTCCTGGCGTAAAATGGACAGGAAACCGTGATGTCAGTGCTGTGAAGATTTCCTCAGATCAAGGGAAGACCTGGGAAGAGGTCACTGTGCCCAACAGTACTGGCTGTGTTCATATGAATATCGGAAAATGTGCGGATGGTTCCCTGCTTGCCCTCTTTAGAAGCCGGTTTGCTGATTCGATTTATATGAGCCGTTCAGTGGATCATGGACGGACATGGTCTGAGCCAAGAGCAACAGAGCTGCCAAACAATAACTCATCCATTCAATTTACGGTGCTCCATAATGGTCATCTTGCCCTCGTTTATAACCATATCAATGCGGATGATCAAACAGAAAGAAGAGCGTCCTTGTATGATGAAATTGAGGATGAAGGCGATACACGAACGGCTGTTGATACAGAGGCGCGTCCAGCCTTTTGGGGAACACCGCGTGCGCCAATGACACTTGCCATCTCGACGGATGACGGTGCGACATGGCCCGTCAGACGTAACCTTGAAATTGGCGATGGATATGCCATGACAAACAACTCAAAGGACAAATTGAATCGAGAGTATTCTTATCCATCCATCACAGAAGGAAAAGATGGTAGTCTGCACATTGCGTTTACTTTTTACCGGCAGGCCATCAAGTATGTGTGTGTGAAAGAAGAATGGACTCATCACACGTCTTAACCGCAAGGGATCAGTGTTTCCGTGAATTGTAACCCTCATTTTCTTCATTTATAATTGATGTTTGGAGGGTTGTCTCAATTTGCTAACATTTGGACTCCCTCAACGTATGTCTCACGATGAAGAGATAAAAAATGGGGGTCCTTTTCATGAATATAAAAGTATTAGGTATTGCACCGTATAAAGGATTAGGCGATGTATTAATCGACCTTGCCAAAGACGAAAAAAGCATCACATTCCAGCTTGAAGTCGGAGATCTTAGGTCTGGTGTTGCACTGGCAGAACAGGCCGAGGCTCAAGGAATGGATATTATTATGAGCCGCGGGGGGACAGCTGCGCTTATTCAAAAACACGTCAACATTCCAGTGGTGGATATCCCTGTGTCAGGCTACGACTTGCTTCGTGCCCTCACGCTGATTAAAGATTACCAAGGGAAAAAAGCAGTAGTTGGATTTGAAAATATTACACAAGGTGTACGCACCATCGGAGAGTTATACGGGATCAAAATTGATATTTATACAATACAGCAAGAGGAAGAAGTGTGGGATCTTTTACAGCAGTTACAGGAGCAAGGGACACAGGTTGTACTGGGTGATGTGATTACAGATAAAGCGGCCAAGGAGCTGGGGATGCAAAGCATGCTCATTACCTCAGGACGTGAATCTGTCAAAGAAGCGTTTCATCAAGCAAAACAAATGTACCGTTTATATAAAGAGGCGACAGCTGAGCAGCGCCTCTTTCGTGAAATGATTGATCAAGAGTCAAAAGGGATGCTGATCATTGATCAGCACAATCAGCTTTATTTTATCAATCAGCAAATGAAAGAATGGACAGAAAAAGGGTTATTTGCACCGTTTACGTCTCATGTTGATGTGATGGATTGGTGCCCGGCGCTTGAACCAGCAGTAAAAGCAGTTCGAGAAGGAAAACAAAATGGATATTCTCAAATCTCCTTTCAGCAGCAAGTGTGGCATGTCAAAGGAAGCTTATTATCTAAAGGTGAGCTGCTTTTGACGATTGAGAAGCCTTCTGCTGTGATTAATAGGGAGGGGCAGCGTATATGGACGCTGGCTGCACCTGTTCATTCAGCACATCCATTTGCTCTTTTTACTGAGCAGAGTTCAAATATGAAAGATGTGATTAAAAGGGCAAAGGCGTTCAGCCAAACAGATCGATCGATTTGTCTCTATGGTGAACAAGGAACTGGTAAATCAAGCCTTGCTTTTGCTATTCACCAAATGAGCGAGAGGAAAAATGAGAGCTTTATGACGGTGCATTGCAGCCGTTTGACTGAATTAGATGATGTAAACATAATTCCGGTGCATCAAAAAGGGACGATCTTTCTGAAGGATATTGATCGTGTCCCAATGGCTATGCAGCCCATTATGGCCGAGCAGCTTAGTCATCATCAGCAGAACATTCGCTGGATGGCTGCATCTACAGTTGATTTGTTCAAATTGATGCAATCTGGGGCGTTTCATGAAGACCTATATACGTGTTTGCAGGAGCTCGTCATTCATGTCCCGCCGTTATCTGAACGGGCAGAAGATATTGAGGATATGAGCAGGTTATTTATAGCTGAATTAAATTCTCTTTATGGGACGCAGGTTGTTGGGCTGTCAGCAGATGTGATTGCCGCCTTTCAAAACGAGCGATTTAGAGAAAATGTCCGGCAGTTCAAGCGGATTATGGAGGAACTGGTGCTGACAACAAAAAGTGGATATATCACGTTGAGTAAAGCAAAGCCGGCAATTGAGCAACTTGCTTCTGAGAATGAAGAAAAACAGCTGTCCAGCTATTTACATGGCACGCTTGACGAGATTGAAAGACGAATCATTCGGACGGTACTGGAAGAAGAAAATATGAATCAATCAAAAGCAGCAAAGCGGCTGAATATTAACCGCACGACGCTGTGGAGAAAGTTAAAGGAATAATATGCAATGAGACCGAGGTGTCTAAATGACAAACGATCTATTAAAAAAAGGAGCGAACTTAGAGCAAAAGGTGATCATTGTGGCTGATGATTTAACAGGCGCAAGTGATACAGGTGTTCAATTTGTGAAGGCCGGTTTAAAAGCCTCTGTGCTGTTCCAGCCGTCATTTGAGGATATGAGCCGGTACAAGGAGGAAGATGTATTGATTGTCGATACAGACTCGCGAAGTATGTCTTCTGAAAGAGCGTATAATGAGGTCAGTCAAATGGTTCAGCCGTTTCTACAAGGGGATTCACACCTTTTCTTTAAAAAAATAGATTCAACGTTAAGAGGAAATATAGGAATAGAGCTTCAGGCACTAATGGATCTTGGCCGGTTTGATGCGGCAGTCATTGCCCCCGCTTACCCCGATGCGAATAGATCTACGGCCTATGGCATTCATTATGTGGAGGGTGTGCCTGTTCATCTATCAGAAGCAGCGAAGGACCCAAAAACGCCTGTCCTGACATCCAGTATTTCAGACTTAATTGAAGAGCAGACAAACATCAAGCCAAAACATCTTTCGCAGCAAGCGGTCTATTCAGAGCTAAACGAAACGAGTCATGACGTTTCATCTTTATTAAAACATGGTCATCAATGGTTTGTGTGTGATGCAGAAACGAACAATGATTTAACACAGATCGTTGATTTGTTTATGAAGATCAATCAAAGAGTGCTTTGGGTCGGGTCAGCTGGACTCGCTGGCGCATTATCATCGTATGTTGCGAAACACCGCAATCTTTCTCGTGCAAAAAAGCATGAATCTGTTCTCATCGTTTCAGGAAGTGCTTCTCAAAAAACAAATGAGCAGTTTGCTTTTTTAAGAGAAAAGCACGATTGTCTCGAGGTGAAAGTGAACCCGTTGAATGTATTAAACGGCCGTGAAGCATGGGAAAGGAAATCAGTCATGGATCAGCTGCTCATGCGTCAGGATGAAGATATTCTCCTTTATACAGACGCAAGGCCAGAAATGGTTGAACAGATGTTGGCATACGGTGAAGCGAATGGCATGACAAGACAAGAAGTAGGAAGTACCTTATCTGTCTGTCTTGGTAAGATCACAAAAGACATTGTTGAATTAACAGGGGTGAAACGCCTTTTTTTAACTGGTGGAGATACGGCGCGTGCGATATGCCATGAGCTTGGAGCAGGCGGGATTCAGCTGTTGAAAGAAATTGAACCCGGCATCCCGCTTGGGCGGCTCGTTGATACGAGTGTATATGCGGTCACAAAAGCAGGGGCATATGGTCAAAAAGATTCTGTGCTCCATGCGGTTGAAGTGTTGAAAAACATAGAGGGGGTAGACGAATGGCAAAACCAATCATTGCTGTAACGATGGGAGATGCTTCTGGGGTTGGTCCTGAAATTATTTTAAAAGCCTTCCAGCAAAGCCGTTTACATGAAGAAGCCGTTCTATTTGTCATTGGAGACACCCATATATTAAATAGGGCGAAAGATTTTGTGAATACAGATGTGGAGATTGTCAGTATTAAAGAACCGGAGGAAGCGGAACAAGTAAAAGCTGGTGCCGTTCCTTGTCTTGATCTTCATCTATTAACAAGCGATATTCCAGTAGGAGAGATTTCAAAAGAAGCAGGGAAAGCCGCTTTTCGATATCTTGAAAAAGCCATTACACTTGCGAATGACTGTAGAATTGACGGCATTTGTACAGCACCGTTAAACAAGGAAGCACTTCATAAGGCTGGTCATATGTATCCAGGGCATACAGAAATTTTAGCTGACCTGACAGGTACGGACGATTATGCCATGATGCTGGCAGCTCCTAATTTAAAAGTGGTGCATGTGACGACACATATCGGATTAATGGATGCCATCTTAAAAATCAATCCTGAGCGTGTATACACAACGATTAAACTGGCTCATGATACCCTCGTTCGGTCTGGTATCCCTGCACCTAGAATTGCTGTGTGCGGGATTAATCCACATGCCGGGGAGAATGGTCTGTTTGGAAACGGAGAAGAAGAGGAGAAGATCATTCCAGCGGTAGAACGAGCACAGGATGAAGGGGTTCAAGTATTTGGCCCGCTACCAGCTGATACACTGTTCTTTAGGGCGACAAGAGGCGACTTTGATATCGTTGTGGCGATGTATCATGATCAAGGGCATGGACCAATCAAGGTGCTTGGCTTAGAATCAGGCGTTAATATTACAGTTGGATTGCCTATAATCCGTACAAGTGTCGATCATGGGACAGCATTTGATATTGCAGGAACAGGAAAGGCTGATTCTGCGAGTATGGAAGAAGCCATTCGGCAGGCAATCATGCTTTCTGGTACGAGAGAGAACCGATAGTAAAAGTGAAAGAGCCTTCCAATGGAGGCTCTTTCTTTAGTTCATATACGTTCCGCCATTCATATTGATGGTTTCCCCTGTGATGAAATCTGACTGATCAGAGGCTAAAAAGGTGACGGCGTTTGCGACTTGCTGCGGTGTTCCAATTGTTTTCAGAGGAATTCTTTCTAAAACAGATCTACGGTATTCATCACTCCACTGTTTGCTCATGTCTGTCTCAATTGGCCCAGGACAGACAGCATTTACATGAATGTGGTGTGCTGCTAATTCTTTGGCAAGATGCATCGTTAAGTAATTGATACCTGCCTTTGAAACGCCGTAAGCAGGTGATGCATTGTGATGAGGGGTTTTGCCAGTAGTTGAACTCATGTTGACAATCTTCCCGCCTTGCTGTTTGATCATGTCAGGAATGACTGCTTGACACATGAGAAACGTACCCGTCAAATTAATATCAATTAGTCTTTTCCATTCATCAACAGATGTATCGACTGTTGATTTCCGCAAATTGATCCCAGCATTATTGACCAATATATCAATCTGTCCGAAATGTTCTTTCGCCTTCTCAACGAGGGAGGCAGCTGTCTCTGGTAAACTCGCATCACCAGCGACATAAACAGCGCGTGTCTCTTCTTTATTCATAGAGGAGCAAACGTCTTGCAATAGTACTTCATTCGTTCCGTTCAGCACCACTTTAGCTCCTTTAGAGACAAATGCCTCCGCAATGGCGCGGCCAATCCCTCTGCTTGCACCAGTAATAATTGCTACTTTGTTTTGTAAAGTCATCTATCATCCCGCCCATCTATCATAATTAAAAAGCGCTTTCATTTATTATAAAATGTGATGTTTCATCATTCAACATATAAAGTGGAAATGAAGAGGTTTTGGATAAAAGTGTTTCATAATAAAACAAATACATCTTTTCCACTTCAGGGTATACTAAAAGGAACAAGCAATAGAGGGGGAAAACAGGTGAAACTTTATACAAAAACCGGAGATCAAGGTCAAACAGGCTTGATTGGCGGACGGGCTGATAAAGATGACGCAAGAGTAGAAGCGTACGGTACATTAGATGAGGCGAATAGTTTGATTGGACTTGCCCAGGCAAACTTGAGGCAGCATGGCGAATTGTTTCAAGATGTTCTGTCAGAGCTGATGGTCATACAGCATGAACTGTTTGACTGCGGCGGTGATTTAGCAGCGGTGAAACCACCGAAAGAAGGCAAGTTAACAGAAGAATCTGTGACAGTCCTTGAAAAGCGAATGGACGTGTATGTAGAAGAAGCCGCACCGCTGACTAAATTTATTTTACCTGGCGGCCAGGAAGGCGCTGCCCTCTTACATGTGGCTCGAACAGTTGTCAGGAGAGCCGAGCGGCATATTGTGACACTCGCAAAGCAGGAGGAAATTCCAGCAGTTACGCTCATATATGTGAACCGTCTATCCGACTATTTATTTGCTGTCGCCCGTATTGTGAATCATCGGCTCGGTGAAGCGGATGTTGAATATGAACGAAGTGCAGACGTGTTTCGTTCTAAATGAGGAAAAGCACTCTTCTAGTCGAAGAGTGTTCAGCGTGTAGACAAACCCTCGCATTCTTTGTCAGTCCTGCGTGCCGGTGCTCACGGATGTCCAATTCGCTCCGCAAAAGTAACTGTTCTTCCTAGACTGCAAAGGTTTTCTATCACGCTGAAAAGAAGACAAAGGGCTAAAATCAAGTTCATTTTAGCCCTTTGTCAATAATCTGAGCACTCTTCTAGTCGAAGAGTGCTTTTTCTATGGATTCAACCGCTCAGTCTGAGCCATGTTACGACTCTGGTCGCAACCAAAGATCAATCTACGACACGTTTTGTCGGCTTCCTTTTTTGACTATAGTGAAAGCAAGGAGCAAGAAAGGAGGCATGAAGATGAAAATCACAAGTAAAACCATCATCGGTTCAATCCTGATGTTTATCGGTTTATCCATCTTCTTTGGTGGTTCATTGGGCGGGCTGATCCCGACTTTGATTGGGGCGTGGCTCATTTATGTAGGTGTCAAAAAATATGATAAAGGCAGTAAAACAACTGGGGTCATACTCACTATTATCGGTGTATTGCTCGTCGCACAGTCGCTGCCATTTTTACTCGGAATCGCATTTGCTGGAGTACTTCTCTACTTTGGCTGGAAGATGATTAATGGTGAATCTGCAAAGGAATCATCAGGTAGATCATCCTATATGGAGCCAAACACGGCACCGAACATGGAAGAACCCATGCACACGTCATTTGATCAAGAATGGGAAGACTTTTTAAAGAAAAAATAAAAGGAGGAATATGAAATGGTATTAAGAAGAGTACGTGATATGTTTGTTGCAACAGTCAATGAAGGTTTAGATAAATTGGAGAATCCGCGTGTCATGCTGAATCAATATGTTCGTGATATGGAGGACGATATTGCCAAAGCGAAACATGCGATTATCAAACAGCAAACCATTCAGCAAGGTTTCTTGAGAAAAGCAGAAGAGACAGAAGCATTTGCTGATAAGCGAAAGAAACAGGCGGAGCTGGCGTTTCAGGCAGGAGAAGAAGAACTTGCACGGAAAGCACTGACTGAAATGAAGTATTTTGAAGAAAAGCACAATGAATATCAAGATGCCTATCAGCAATCTGTTAAACAGCTGAAAGAGCTGAAAGAACAGTTGCAGCATCTAGAAACAAAACTGCGTGATGTTAAAGACAAGAAGCAAGCGCTGATTGCAAGAGCCAATGCCGCACAGGCAAAGCAGCATATGAATGAATCTATGAATAAAATTGATAGTGAAAGTGCTTATAAAGAATTTCTACGCATGGAGAACCGTATAGAGGAAATGGAGACAAAAGCGGGTAGTTATGCACAATTTGCCGATCAGGGTGCTTATGCTCATCTTGATTACGCTGATGAGGTTGAAAAGGAATGGCAAAAGCTTCAACGATCAAAGCAGCCTGAGAAACAGCCGGCAAACTAATGGAAATGTGTCAAATCGGAAGAAAAACAGGATTTTTCTTCCGTTATTTGATTTCTTTCTGTTTCGCTTTTCCTTATAATAAAAAGGTCAAAGGATAAAGGGATGATATAAATGAAACGGTTCATTGGTCTAATTTGTATACTTGTTGGTGTTTTTTTGATGATTGGGATGCTTTTCAAAAATGGAGATCTCTTTCATTTGAGCTTTTCTCGTGATAAAGCGGTCACAACAGCTTCAGCGAAAAAGGATGAGGTTGAACAATTAGATATCTCTCTTTCTGGATTTAGCATCAAGGTGAAGCCGGAAGATCGTTCGGATATTTCTGTGATGGTTGTGAATGGAAAAGGGAAAATGTATGCGGAACAAACAGGCGGAACATTCAAAGTCCGTGCTGAAAATAAAGGATTTTTGTTTTTCTCTGCATTTGAAAAAGGAGAACTCTTAGTCAAAATTCCAACAGATTATCATAAAGATGTGAAAATAACAGGTGGAATCGGCGTGAGCGAAGTAAATGGCGAAGGAAAGCTGTCTCTTCAAGATGTGACGCTCAAATCAACGAGCGGAAACCTCACAGCTGAGAACTTCTCAGCAAATCGAGTGGAAATCAAGGCGACTTCTGGCAGACTCTCAGTGTCTCATATTGATGCGAAGGAAAGTGATATTGGTGCCACTTCTGGTCGTGCTGATATTCAAGATGTAAAAGGAAAGCTGCAATTAGGCATGACAAGCGGCAGGCTGACAGCAAGCTTTGATACAATTGATTCACCAGTCGACTTTCACATGACATCAGGCAGTGCGAAATTGAACTTGCCAGATGAGGGAGATTTCAAAGTTCAAGTGAAAAAAACGAGTGGAAGTATTGATCATTCGTATGATTTTGACCAAGCGGATAGTGAAGGCCGAGGTTTTACAGGCACGCATGGGAAAGGGACACACTTAGTCGATATTGAGATGACAAGCGGAAACTTAAAATTGCGGTAAACAAACGAAAAAAGGAAGGAGGCGAGTCAACTGCGTTTTTCTAGAAATCAAATTTTAGGCATCATTGTGGTGATTTTTGGTATTAATCTTTTTCTCAAAATTATTGGGATTGGGGCAGACCTATTTTGGCCAGTGTTTTTTGCTCTATTTGGTTATTGGCTGCACTCTCGATCTAAACGTTGGCTCGGTTCGGTTTCCTATATTTTTGCAGGCTTTCTCTTCTTGAAGTTTCTACTAAATATCACGTTTAGTTTGACTGGGTATTTATTTGCTGCCTTTTTGATCTATGCGGGCTATCGTTTATTGAAAAACAAACCTGTTTTTGATGTCGATAAAAAGGAATCATCAGACGATGGAAAGCCTTCACTGAAAGTCAATCTTGAAAAAGAGGGCGATCAGAAGAAAACAAAAAGCCAGGCAAAGCCGCGCAAAGAACATGATTTCTTTATCGGTGAAGTCAGGCTGATGAAAAAACCATTTCAATTAAGCGATTTGACCATTTCAGGTTTTATTGGCGATGTCAAAATCGATTTATCAAAGGCGATCATTGCTGAGGAAGAGAGCACGATCGTCATTAGTGGACTCATTGGAGATGTCGATATTTATGTACCTCAGGATATTGAAGTATGTGTGAGTGCTTCGGCTGCGATCGGTGATATGAAAATCATTGATGAAAAAAGAAGCGGGTTCGGCAGTAAAGTGTATGTCATGACAAATGATTATGATGAGAGCAAGCGAAAAGTGAAAATCTCCATCTCTCTATTGATTGGGGATGTGGATGTGAGGTACTTATGAGGAAACTGCATTTAGGCATCCAGTGGCAATCTGTTCGTCTGGCAGTCGGTATCTCGCTTGGTGTTGTCATCATGACGACATTCCCGATGTTTTTTTATTACCAGCTTGATCCCATGATTTTGCTGTCTACGCGGTGGTTCGGCATCCCGTTTTTTTGTATTTTACTCATTATTAGTCTCGCCATTGGTGTATCAGCGGGGCATGTGTTTGGCTATCAGCATAAAAAGCGGCTGGATCAGCTTGTAGAGTCGATTTTGAAGTTTGAAAATGGGAATTTTGCCTATAGACTGCCTTCTCTAGGTGATGATGAAATTGGTTTGGCGGCAGATCAATTAAATGAAATGGCGAAACGAGTGGAAGGGCAAGTAGCCTCCTTACAAAAGCTCTCAAATGAGCGAGCTGAATGGCAGGTTCAAATGAAAAAATCGGTTGTCTCTGAAGAGCGTCAGCGTCTAGCGCGTGAGCTGCATGATGCAGTCAGCCAGCAGCTATTCGCCATTTCGATGATGACGTCTGCGATTCTTGAAGGGATGAAGGAAAAGGATGAAAAGATTTTAAAGCAAATGCGACTTGTGGAACGAATGGCTGGCGATGCACAAAATGAGATGCGTGCACTCCTTCTGCATTTAAGACCGATCACCCTTGAAGGAAAAGACTTGAAAAAAGGCTTGATTGAGCTGCTCAATGAATTTCAGGCAAAGCAGCCAATTGATATTGATTGGGAAATAGAAGATGATGCTCCGCTGTCTAAAGGGGTGGAGGACCATCTGTTCCGAATTGTGCAAGAAGCCCTTTCCAATGTGTTTAGGCATGCAAAGGCGACAAAGGTGACAGTGCGTCTGCTCATTCGAAACCGTCAAGTTCAGCTGAAAATAATTGATAACGGGATTGGTTTTCAAACAGATCATGTGAAGACTGCTTCCTACGGACTTGAATCGATACGAGAAAGAACAAGTGAAGTAGGCGGTGTCGCAGAGATTATGTCATTTGAGGGAAAAGGCACACAAATTGATGTGAAGGTTCCCATTTTTGATGAAGGAAAAGGAGAGAACGTTCGATGATTCGAGTGCTTTTAATTGACGATCACGAAATGGTGAGAATGGGTCTTGCTGCTTTTTTAGAGGCACAGGCGGATATTGAAGTCATCGGTGAAGCGTCAGATGGACAAAAAGGTGTAGAACTAGCGGTTGAATTAAAGCCAGACGTGATTTTAATGGACCTTGTTATGGAAGGCATGGATGGCATCGAAGCAACGAAAAGAATTTGTCAGGAAATAGAGGATGCCCGGATTATTGTACTGACGAGCTTTATTGATGATGATAAAGTGTATCCAGTGATTGAGGCTGGTGCTTTAAGTTATCTTTTAAAAACATCGAAAGCAGGAGAAATTGCTGATGCCATCAGGTCTGCGAGTATCGGCGAACCAAGGCTTGAATCAAAAGTAGCTGGAAAGGTCATGAACAAACTCCGCCATTCATCAAATGGGTCCATTCTGCACGATTCGTTAACCGCAAGAGAAATGGAAATATTAAAGCTGATTGCAGATGGGAAATCGAATAAGGTCATTGCTGAGGAATTGTTTATTACCATCAAAACAGTCAAGACGCATATTACCAACATTCTTTCCAAGCTTGATGTAGAAGACCGCACACAAGCAGCCGTGTATGCACATCGCCATAAGCTGATTCAATAAAAAAACAGCTTTCAAATGAAAGCTGCTGGAACATGCGCAAAATTAGTCCTTCTGTCCTGTGATTGGACGTTCGGATAGTTGATGGAGCTCAGGAACTGGAAAAGCCTCCTGCTCCTCGGCCGATTTGTCTTCCAGGGTTTTCTTCATCTCGGAAAGCAGCTTGACGCTTTCCTTTGCCACTGCCGCTTTTTTCTCTTGCAAATCAATGATCTGTGAAAGTCCAACAAATAAACCGCCTCCAATCAGAAGGAGCGCAGGGGTTTGTCCATAATAAATCACGATCAAAAATGTGCTTGAAAAGCTGTCGGCTTCAATGAAGAAATCTTCTTTTGATTGCATGAATACCACGACTAACAGAAGTATTCCTAGAATCAAAAATAGAATGCCGGCCGAAAGTAAAGCTCGTTTCATGATTGACACCCTTTTTTTCTTACCATTTTAACATACTCTATAAGGATTGTGTTGCGCCCTTAGTCCCGAAGTCACGGATTTTCACATTTACCTTGTAACGAATATCCGATTCACTAAAAATGTCATCCCAATGTTTTGCTTCTTTTCGATAGTCTTTCGGATATGCAATGCTTGCTTTTTGATAAAACCCACAAATATCTGCTTTGATTTCATGCTGTAATTCCCCGATAAAATCTTTCACATTCTCCTCCAGTCGATGTGCCACAACTTTCTCAATTTCTTGGAGGTATTTTTCATTAAATGAATTTTCCCGTTCATTCCAATCCTCAGACATTCTGCCATCAAGCTCCACTGACACATCAAATTCATATTTGCCACTGGCTGTTTTATGGGTGTCAATGTTGTGTTTGATTTTAAAGATCTCAAAAGAATAAATGCTATGTTCATATTGGAATTCAATCACTCCGCCTGTTGCATCTCCAGTCAGCAGGTTGTAGGACTGCACCGCTAAAGGAGAGATGTTGGTGAGAAATCGTTTGTTCTGAATAATCGAGGCACCATCCAGCATTAATTTGCCCTGACTGACACTGACTTTCGGAATGGCAAAGGATACGTTGTTTTGCATAGCAGAAGAAATATCTCCTAAGGAAACGGGCTTGAACATACGAATGGTCGTTTTTGTATTCGAAGAAATATCGTATAAGGTGGAAGCCGCAGGCTGCCCGTCGTCATTGATTTTCAGCAGATCTCCAGGCTTCTCAGAAGCCATAAAGACAAGGCTTCCTCTTCGTGTTTCATTGTCCCGAATGAATTGATTGATGACCAAATCGAAATTATTTTCATTGATAAGGTCTTGAGAAAACAAATAAACCCTCAGCTGCTGAGCAAAAATGCGGTGTGTTTTTAGGGCCGTCGTACGAAAAATTTGGTGTATGGAATCACCGCTTGTTTCAATAATCTTCGTCGGATCTTTCACGCTTGATTCTTGCTCAATTTTTTGCGGAACGAGCACCTGCATAGACAGCTTCAATTTATGTCCGCCATCTCCTTTATCTACAGCAAATCCAATTGCCATGTTGAGCTCCTCGATATTTGTACTATCCCAGCACCCGCATAATAGAATCAGTGAGAAGAGCGCAAGAACCGCTTTCTTTTTCATGCTGTTTTCCGCCTCCTTTTGAAAAATACGATGATAAATAACAGAAACGGGAGTATACCAAATAGAAGAAAGAACAAGTTGTTAACGTAGGTTAAATAGTCTCGGACCGTATCAACATCTTTTGGGAAAAGAGCGGCAAAGAAGATCACAATGCCCATCAAGGCGAGCGCGATTTTTTTAGGGAATTTAGTCAATTTGATGACTCCTATCGTAGCAAAAAACGTATATCCTACAAAGCTCGTATAAAGCTGGACAAGCCAAACAATCAGCAAAAAGGATTCAATCCGTTCAATAAAAATCCCCTGAATATCAAATGATTGAAATAAGGCAATGGTCGGCCACGTCAGAGTCGCCGTTTCTTTCACCGTGAGCGCACCAACCACAAGAATATAGGTGAAAATATAGATGATCGCAGGAATCAAAAAGCCGATGGAGCCATATGCAAAAGTGTGTTTTTGCGTATTCATATAGGCAGGCATGAAAAGCATCATTTCAATGCCGACAAACGAAATGGCCGAAGCATTCAAGGAATTGAAAACAGGGGAAATGCCCTCTCCTAAAACTGGCCGTAGGTTATCGAGCTTAAACTCTTGTACACTAAGTCCGTAGGCTACAAATAAGATGATGAGTGTGACAATCAGAAAAAAAGGGCACAGCCGGGCAAAATCACCAATCCCCCCAATCACAAGGTAAAAACCAACCAAAATAAAGCTAATCATCGTCACGGCTACAGGTGTGTTTTGAAGTAGAAAGAATTTCACCATCTCAGACATAGCTCGTACTTCATAGCTGGCAACGCCGAGAAAGTAAATAATAATCAACAGGTTGGCAAGTGAGCCAATCCATTTTCCAAGTCCTTCTTTTGTATAGTCATAGTAGGAAGAAAAGGAGACCTTTTTCATCATGAGCACATTGACAAAAATGAACACAATGTATATCACACTCATGAGTAAGAGTGCAATCCAGCCGTCAGGTGTAGGCGCCGCTTGAGCCATTGATCTTGGCAGAATCATCATACTTGCGCCTAGTGTGGTATTGGCGATAATGGCACTTGCCTGATAGCTTGTGATCGACTCTTTATGATTGACCATGTTGTTCCCCTTTCTTTTGATTTTTCAAAGGCAATCTGATGATGGAATTGTCCTCATTTTTATAGCTGAACACAAAATCTGGTGAAAAATATGGGGTGCCAAAGCTTTTTTGTCTTGTCAAATGAGTGAGTAAGACGAGCATAAACAGGACAAGTCCATATAAACCGAATGCAGCTGCAGCAAACATGGATACAAAGCGAAGGACACGAAATGATATCCCCATTCCATATTGAGGAAAGGTAAAGGATGCAAGTGCAATGACGCTGACAATAATGACCATAATGGAGCTGACGATATGGGCTTGTACGGCTGCCTGCCCAATGACAACACCGCCCACAAGTCCGATTGTTTGTCCAAGTGGATTAGGAAGCCTTAACCCAGCCTCTCGAAGCAGCTCAATGGTCATTTCCATGATGAGTGCTTCCACAATAGGAGGAAAGGGGACATTCTCTCGTGTGCTTGAGATGGAAATAGCTAAAGTTGTGGGCAAAAGACCTTGATGGAAGGACACAAGGGCAATATAAATGGCTGATAAAAACAATGTGAGAAAGATGGACGTAAAACGCAGCAAACGAATCAGAGAGGCGGCGATCCACCTTTCATAATAATCATCAGGTGACTGCATAATCGTCGCTAGGGAAGCAGGCACAATTAAGATAAAAGGCGAATGATCAACAAAGATGGCGACGCGCCCATTGTTTAAAGCAGATGCGACTTTATCAGGCCGTTCTGTGTTTTGAATTTGTGGAAAAGGAGAATACACATTGTCTTCAATCAGCTCCTCAAGAATGCCTGAGTCTTGAATATCATCTATGGTGACTTGTTTGAGACGCTTTTTTACCTCTTTTAAAACAGAGGGCTCAACGATACCATCAATGTACATGATCGATACTTGGGTGTATTTCTTTTCGCCGATTTTCATATCTACTGTTTTGAGATCAGGGTTTTTCAAACGCTGTCTGACGAGAGCTAAGTTCGTGTTGATATCTTCAATGAAACCAATTTTTGGTCCTCTTACGATGGTTTCAGATGTAGCATCTCCTAAATTACGTTTCTTCGTTCCGTGTGTTTCTAAAATATAAGCATGCTGAAATCCATTAATCAGTACGACACAATGTCCTTGGAAAATAGCATCTACTAGTTCTTCAGAGGTTTTCACCGTACGGGTAGTCATCATCGATAAATTGGATTCTAGCTTCTCTTTTGTCAGAGAGGCATGATCTTGCAATAGCAGTTTTAAGAAGGTTTGAATCTGCATCGCTTCGTTCATTTCTTTAATGTATAAATAATAAACAACCTGTCCATGAGGCAATGTTTTTTTCTCATGGATCAAATCATCCATGTCCTTTAACTGAGGGAGAATGACAGAGAGATTATCGTATAAGTGCTCTTTCAATGGAGTTTGATTCAAAAGGATCACCCGCCTCAATTTCTTTTTCTTAGCATTACCTGCTTGAAAAAACAATATTCTGTGTTACATTATTTTGTGGTATATGAAAGAATCACGGTGTTGGAGGAAAGAGAAGATGGCGCAAATTCGTTTAGCAGGAACAAAAGAGGAGATCGACCGTATTCTACAGTCGTTTGACAAGCATTATGAGGTGACCTATACGTCAAAAGATTACGGAAAAACAAATCCAAAATACAAATATTCCAAAGATGTTCGTGTTTATATTGAACTAAAATTAAAATAAAGATAAAATTTTAATTGAAAACGCTTAAAGGATTTTCGTTTTTTGTATAGAATAGAGTTGAGTGATGAAGCTATGGAGGGATACATAATGACAGAATTTAGAATCGAAAAAGATACAATGGGCGAAATCAAGGTGCCACAGGACAAGTTCTGGGGTGCACAAACACAACGAAGTAAAGAAAATTTCAAAATCGGTTCTGAGAAAATGCCAAAGGAAGTTGTGAATGCGTTTGCAATTTTGAAACGTAGCACAGCGATTGCGAACGAACGTCTTGGCAACTTAGAAAGTGAAAAAGCTGAAGCGATTGCTGCTGTATGTGATGACATCATCAGTGGTAAGTATGACGAGCATTTCCCGCTTGTTGTATGGCAAACAGGAAGTGGAACACAAAGTAACATGAACATGAACGAAGTCGTTGCAAATAGAGCAACTGCTTACTTGAAAGATAAAAATAGTGAATTCAGCATTCACCCGAATGACGATGTCAACCGTAGCCAAAGCTCAAATGATACATTCCCAACGGCTATGCACGTGGCAGCTGTTTTAGCTGTGTACAAAAAGCTATTGCCTGCGATTGACCAGTTAAGAGCGACGCTTGATGAGAAAGCAAAAGCATACCAAGAGATCGTGAAAATTGGCCGTACGCATTTGCAAGATGCAACACCTCTTACAGTGGGCCAAGAGATTAGCGGCTGGGTGTACATGCTTGATCGTTCAAAAGAAATGATTTTAGAATCTACTGAAAAAATGAGAGAACTTGCCATTGGCGGAACAGCTGTTGGTACGGGAATTAACGCACATCCTGAGTTTGGTAAATACGTGGCAGAAGAAATCAGCCAGTTAACAGGTCAAACGTTCAATTCTTCACCAAACAAATTCCATGCGCTGACAAGCCATGATGAAATCACATATGCACACGGTGCGCTTAAAGCACTTGCAGCTGACTTAATGAAAATTGCCAATGATGTGAGATGGCTTGCAAGTGGTCCTCGTTGCGGAATTGGTGAATTGATCATTCCTGAAAATGAGCCAGGCAGCTCCATTATGCCAGGAAAAGTCAACCCAACTCAAAGTGAAGCTTTAACAATGATTGCCGCACAAATCATGGGGAATGATGCAACAATCGGTTTTGCCGCAAGCCAAGGAAACTTCGAGCTGAACGTATTTAAGCCGGTCATCATCTATAACTTCTTGCAGTCAGTTGAATTGCTTGCTGATGGTATGAACTCATTCCATGACAAGTGTGCCGTTGGAATTGAACCAAACCTAGAAACGATCGAGAAAAACCTAAACAATTCATTGATGCTTGTGACGGCACTCAACCCGCACATCGGATATGAAAATGCAGCGAAAATTGCGAAGCTTGCGCACAAAGAAGGATTAACGCTAAAAGAAGCTGCCCTTCAATTAGAATTATTAACAGAAGAGCAGTTTGAAGAGTTTGTGAAACCAGAAGAAATGGTGACACCGAAAGCAAAATAAGACACCAGAGGCCTCTGTGCCTCTGGTTTTTTTATGGAAACTTCCTGAAATCACAGAAAAGAAGTTTGATTGTTTGTCACAATCATAAACCCAGGGCAAGCAAGCCCTGGGTTTATAAATGATCTTCTTTTAGAATGCGTAATAAGGAGCCGGAGACCGGCTGAAGCGGTGTGTATAATTTCAATTGATAAAGCATGCCTTTGACGATGACTTGTCTTGGCTTTTGTTTGTTTAACTCGTTTTCTAAAATGCCAAGCGCTTCAAATAAATCTGGCTCGTCTTTCACTTCATAATGTGCTTCTGCCAGCTCTCTTAATTCTTTTAATAGAGATTCTGTGAGCGGGTCAAATGATCGTTCATAAATCGGGCCGAACCAGTCGCTTGCTTGGTCCACAGAAATGAGTGGATGGTCATTGCGCTTCATCATACCGCCCATTAGATCATCGATACGGTGAATCATTGTTGCGGCAAGCTCCTCTGCTTCGAGCTGAAAATCATATAAAATGGCAAGCTCAAAGTAAACGTGACTCATGCCCTCAATCGTTAAACATAGATCAGCCATATAAGGAATGGCCGCATCTCCATACACTTGCTTAATGTTATCAATGTGCAACTGAATCGTCGCAAGTCGAATTTGCTTTGCGAGCTGTTGCGTTTCTTCGTTCAATGGGAGCGCCCTGTCGCTTAGCTGCATTTTAATAAAATCTTTTTGCTGCAAAATATTATCGTAATAGACAGTGAGCTGTTTCCGGTAGGCCTCTTTTGGTGTGCCGCCCTCTGTTTGAACCTCATGAATCCGGGTAAATACCTTATCGTAATAGTAATGCAAGATCGAAATAAGTAGTGCTTCCTTCGATTTGAAATAAAGGTAAAACGCACCCTTTGACATGTGGCATTCATCCGCAATTTCCTGAACAGACGTTGTATTATAGCCTTTGCTGGCAAATAACTTCATACCAGCCTCAATAATCATTTTTTCTTTCTTTTTCAATATGAATGTCATCCTTTCTTACCGAGCGACAAATGTCTTAGGAAACGTGCGCAAAGAGATGTGACTAATCGGTCATAAACGACAAAACTTTTCAAAAATTAATCAGATTGTAACTTGTTTTTTACAGTGTAATTCTTTATATTATAAAGTAAGGTGACCAACCGGTCAAAAAATGTGAAAGGATGATGTTCCATGAGAGAAATTGATGATATGATTAGACGCTTGAAAGCAAAAGGAATTCAAGTAGAAAAAGTCAAAATGCCGAAAGAGACAACCATTGAAAAGAAATGGATGTATCAAGCTGGCAAGAAGATCAAAGCCACATACCGTGATTTCAATGGGTATTCATTCATCTAAAAAAGACTGCGGTAAAAACCTACAGCCTCTTCTTTGGAACAGTGATCGTATAGCGTACACCTAGTTCATCATTTTCAATTGATATGGACGCTTGATGCATTGAAAGAATTCGTTTGACAATGCTTAATCCAATGCCGAATTCGCCCTTTTTTCCCTTACTAAAAGGTTCGTATAGGCTGGATAGCATGTGTTCTTCAATTGGAGGGCCATCATTACGAATGACGATGCGAATTTGATCCTCTTCCTGCTTCATATGAATATCAATTTTATTTTTTGCGTAGCGAAGTTGATTTTCTAATACATTTTCAAATAATTTGCTCCATTGTTCTGGATCGCCTTCAAGTGCAGCCTCATCATCTAAGTCCACGTTCCACTGCAATTCATTTTTCGACCAGCGTAAACGGTCAACCACTTCCAGCATTGTATTACTCACAAGGAAGGGAGAATGCGCCGGATGTTGTTTTGATAAATAATCAAGCTTTGTTAAATACAGCAAATCTTTGATTTTCTTCTCAAGCTTTTCCGCTTCGCCTTCAATCACTTCCACCGTTTGTTCAAGATCTCCTTTAGGGAAAATTCCATCTTTAATAGACTGCGTATAACCGCGGATGACCATCACAGGTGTTTTTAAGTCGTGTGATATATTTTGCAAAAGCGTTCGTTCTGTTTCATCCTTTTGAATGAGCTTTTGTCTCATTTCTTCAATCGTATGCCCCAGCTTGCCAATTTCATCTTGCCGGTCAACCATCACAGGATCGTCCCAGTCTTCTTGTGCAATGCGCTTGACGTGCTTTTCAAACGCGACGATTGGACGTGATAAGTAGCGGGCGAGCCAAATCGATGGAATCCAGCTTAGTAAAATAACAGTTCCTAAGATGAAAATCAGCTGTTTAAACAGTGTAAAGGACAAGTCATCTCGATAAGAATCGGGTGCATATGACAAGAGAATATATTGTGTATTGCCAGTTGAGACTTTTTTGATCACAAAAAAGATATGCTGGCCATTCACTTCTTCAGAATAGCGTTTTGTTGCGCTTTTTTGTTTTTTAACAAAGGACTGCACTTTTTCAATAAAGGCATGCGGGAAAAACTGAGCCATTTGATTTAATTCATCTGACGGAATCAGAATGTGCTGAACCGAGCGGTTTTCTGGTGTCGACTTTGGTGAGCCGTCTCGATTCAGAGGGTATTCTGTTAACACTTGCTGCTCGTTTTCGATGTTTTTATAAATTTCATTCGTAAAGAAGCTGCGTAATGTATTTGAAAATAAAATGATCAGGACAATCGAGATGGTGAGTAAAATGCCAGAGATGACAACCCAAATTTGAAAAGCGAGTGGTTTGTTCTTCATCCTTTTAGCATCCTATAGCCAAATCCATAAATGGTCTCGACTTTTAAGTCAGGCATTTTTTTTCGCAGCCGTCTGACAAGATCATCGACCACACGATCTGTCCCGAAGTAATCGTGCCCCCAGATCTTGACGAGGATATCTTCCCGGGAAAAGGCATGTCCTTGATGATGGGTAAATAAGAGCAGCAAATCAAATTCCTTAGACGTTAAGTTAATCAGCTGATCTCCTTCATACACCTCTCTTACGTCCTCGTGAATGATATAGGAAGAAACGGGTGTGACGCTTTGCTGAGGTGTGTCACTGTTTTTATATACAAGCTCCAGCAGCTTTTGCACGCGGATGATCAGCTCGCGCGGAAGAAAGGGTTTCGCAATATAATCACTGCTCCCGAGTTCTAAGCCAAGCACACGATCAATATCTGCATCACGTGCCGAAATAAAAATGACCGGTACGTCAGGCGAGGCTGCTTTGATTTCTTTAATGAGTGTGTAGCCGTCCGTATCAGGCAGCATAATATCTAAAATCCATAGATGCGGTGGCTTGTTCATGGCCGCGCGTGCCGCTTCTCCGGTTAAAAAAGAGGACACATTCCAATTTTCACTCTCTAAATATTTGGTTAACAGTTCATTTAAATTCTGCTCATCTTCAACTAAATAAATGGTGTACGACAAAGTCTTCCACATCCTCTCAACGTCATTATAACGGGATACAAAGGCGGCATGTCAACAATCACACGCTTTTTTCACAATTTCACATATTCTTCTCATTATTATCCCATAATGTTTGTTTATGATAAGCTCAAGGGAAAAAAGGGCATAGACAAAAGGCTAATGAATAGGTGCTTTTCACCAATGTGCACACCTTGCTTTTTTTCTATGAATAAGTATTATATAATTTGACATATTGTCATAAAGAATTTTTCAATGATATTGCCATTAAGAGGACATGAGTCCTGTCTAGACATATGAATGAAGCATTTCATGAAAATGATGCAAAGGAGTGCAAGCGATGGATTTCCGAAGAGAAGATGAAGAGAAAAAGATGAATGATCAAGAACACACACATCAAGAGAATGAGAAACAAATAGAAGAACCAGAAAAAGAGAAAGAACTCGTTTTTCACCATCATGAAAACGAAGCATCTGCCTCTCAGGAGAGGGTGTCAAACGGGTCTCCTCAAGTGATTGATGACCGTTCGTCTAAAAAGGAGAAAAAACGGAAGGCTGCATGGCTGAGTCCGATTCTTGGAGGGATTATTGGTGGCGGTCTTGTGCTTGGCATTACACCGCTTTTACCGCAGTCACAAGATACAGCGGCAAACACTCAAACCCAAACAGCATCAAGCGAACCGGCTTCATCTGAAAATTTCTCAACAAAACAAATCACCAATGCGACGAATGTTGCTGATATGGTAGAAGATTTAGAGCCGACGATTGTAGGGGTTTCAAACTATCAATCTACACAAAACTCGTTCGGTCTTAGCGGTGATTCAACTGAAGCAGAAGCTGGAACGGGTTCTGGTGTCATCTTCAAAAAAGATGGCAAAAAAGCATACATTATCACAAATAACCATGTAGTCGAGGGTGCCAATAAATTAAAGGTCACACTATACGATGGAAAAACAAAAGATGCGAAGCTTGTCGGTAGTGACGTAATGACAGATTTAGCTGTCGTGGAAATAAATGCTGACGGCATTGATAAAGTTGCAAGCTTTGGAGATTCTTCTAAGCTTCGGGCTGGAGACAAAGTCATCGCAATCGGGAACCCGCTCGGTGCGCAGTTCTCTGGTACAGTAACAGAAGGGATTATTAGTGGTCTCGATCGTACCGTTGAAGCCAATACATCATCTGGAACCGTTGAGATGAATGTGCTTCAAACAGATGCTGCCATTAACCCTGGAAACAGTGGCGGTCCACTGATCAATACAGACGGTCAAGTCATCGGTATCAACAGCTTGAAAATTAGCGAAAGCGGAGTAGAATCACTCGGATTTGCGATCCCAAGTAACGATGTAAAACCGATCGTAGATCAGCTGTTGAAAAATGGAAAAGTCGAACGTCCTTACCTTGGCGTACAAATGATTGACCTTGAGCAAGTGCCTGAAACGTATCAGGAAAATACACTTGGCCTATTTGATAAACAAATCGGTAAAGGCATCTATGTAAAAGATGTTTCTAAAGGATCTCCTGCACAAAAAGCAGGCTTGAAGTCTGGAGATGTCATCATCAAGTTCAAAGGAAAAGATGTAGCGAACAGCTCACAACTGAAAGAAATCCTTTATAAAGAAACAAAAATTGGCGATAAAACGACAATGACTGTCATCCGTGATGGAAAGAACAAAAATCTTGATATTACCCTTGGGCAGTCTGATAACGAATAAAAGAAAACAGGTGGATAAACGATCCACCTGTTAGATTGTTGACAAAGGGCTAAAATGAACTTGATTTTAGCCCTTTGTCTTCTTTTTTTCAGCGTGATAGAAAACCTTTGAAATCTAGGAAGGACGAGTACTGGCGCGGAGCGAATTTGACATTCGTGAGCACCAGCACGCAGGACTGACAAAGAATGCGAAGGTTTGTCTACACGCTGACAGGTGGATAATCGATCCACCTGTTTTTTTGTGCCTATTTTTTTGAGGATAGTGTCCGTAAAATAATGTTTTCCCATACATTCCAAGGCAAGAGCTGCTTTGCTATGAATGAAAGCCGAACACCTTTCCCGACAAGATACCTTAGCTTTTTTAGCCGCTTCTTCTCTGCAAGCGAAACCACAAGCTCTGCAACTTCGCCGGGATCTCCATAGTTGTTTTTTTGCGCCTCTATATAGGACATCATCTTTTGATAAATAGCTGTGTATTTAGAACCTTCTGCAGGCGGCGTCATTTGCTCATTCATGGAGGTGTTCCAAATGTTCGTTTGGAAAGAACCCGGCTCAATCAAAGCGGCCTGAATGCCAAACGCAGCCAGCTCAATTCGCAAACTCTCTGTATAGCCCTCTAGCGCAAACTTTGACGATACATATGGAGAGAGTGCGGGCATTCCCATGAGTCCGCTGATACTGCTCATATTCAATATTTTTGCACCGCTCGTCATCAACGGAAGGACTGCTTGTGTCATTTCCATCACACCAAAGACATTCACTTCAAATTGCTCTCGGTACTGATCAACAGGCACTTCTTCAGCAAAACCAGCATAGGCCGTTCCTGCATTGTTCACAAGCAGGTGAATCGGAGCATAGGCATTAAGCCTTTTTTGAAATGCTTGAATGGACTGTGTATCTGTCACATCTAATGCTTCAATATGTATCGATTCGGATAAAGCGGCGTTCTTTACTTCTTCGGCAAGCTTTTTCGCATTGGTTTCCTGTCTTACGCCAGCAATCACAGTGTACCCTTGCTGAGCGAGGCGCAGTGTGATGAGCTTTCCGAAACCGCTGTTGGCACCAGTCACAATGGCTGTTTTATTCATCATCCGGTTCTCCTTTTTGTTTTAATCTACCATAGTCTGCTGTTTTATTGAATAACGAAAAGGGGCTTGGAGAAGAATAAAAAACGATGCTATAAAATAGGAGGAAATACATGATGTGCTGGAAGAAGGCTGGACTGCTAGGAGTGCTGTTCTTTATGCTGTCTGGCTGTCGTTCAATCGAACCAATACAACATTCACATGAAGCAGAAGCTGAAAGTCTGTCCGCTGTTCAAATGAAGGAACTGCCATTTCAGCATTTGCAATTGCACGTACAATATGGACAAAAAAGCGAATTATATGAAGCTACCTATCGTCAAGCAGGTGGAAGAGAAGAAGCACTCATTCGAGATCATATGAATGGTGTCCGCTATGAAGGAGAAGAAGCTTTACGTGAAATGAAGATGAAGCTCAATGATATGTCGATTCCTAGTGCAAAGCTGAATGAAACATATGTCAATGAGTTATTATCTGCTTTTAATTTAGATGATGATTATCAGCGGATACGAGTCGATATCAAGCTCGAAGATGGGACAAAACGTGCATTCGAAAAGAAAAAGTAAACGAGACTTTCTCATTTTTTAATTGAAAATGATTTTCAAGATCACTTAAATCTGATACACTAAATTGAGATAAGTGATCTTTGACGTCTACATAGACGATATTCAATATAAAAAATTTGGATGAGAAAAGGAGCGTTTGAGCGGAATGAGTGCCATTTCTACTGAAGGTTTAAGCTTAGGTTACGGAGAAACAATGATCATAGACGAACTAAATGTGTCAATCCCTAAGGGTGAAATCACAGTATTTATTGGCAGCAATGGATGCGGTAAATCCACGCTACTTCGCTCTTTGGCCCGTCTCATGAAGCCAATGGGTGGTTCTGTCCTGCTTGAAGGTCATTCTATTGCCAAATTACCAACAAAGGAAGTGGCGAAACAGCTCGCCATTCTTCCGCAAGGACCGGAAGCGCCAGAAGGATTAACGGTACATCAACTCGTCAAGCAAGGGCGATATCCTTATCAAAATTGGCTGAAGCAATGGTCAAAGCAAGATGAAGAAGCGGTAAATCGCGCACTGAAATCAACGAAGATGGAAGACCTTGCTGATCGAACGGTTGATTCATTATCAGGTGGACAAAGGCAGCGTGCATGGATTGCGATGACATTGGCACAGGAGACGGATATTATTCTATTAGATGAGCCAACAACGTATTTAGACATGACGCACCAAATTGAAATCCTTGATCTTCTTTTTGATTTAAATGAAAAAGAGCAGCGCACGATTGTCATGGTTCTGCATGACCTCAATCTCGCTTGCAGATATGCGCATCACCTTGTGGCCATTAAAGACAAGTCAATTTATGCAGAAGGAAGACCGGAAACTGTCATTAACTGTGATCTTGTGAAAAATGTCTTTGATATGAACTGCCAAGTAACAACAGATCCTTTATTCGGAACACCGTTATGTATTCCGCACGGCAGAGGACGCTGTATTGTCCAACAGGCACAAGCTGAGACATTTCTTGCTGCAAGATAATCGTATGTGAAAAGCCTGACATCTGTTACACGCAGAGTCAGGCTTTTTTCTGAAAAAAGGAGCGGAATACAAATGGGAAATGAATTAGATGAAAAGCTCGAAGGCCTGCTTGATAAATATACAGAGCTGCTGCTTGGTGAAACGAATGAGGAACTGAAAAGAGATGTCTCGCAGTGGATCATCTATTCTCATATTGCCAAAAGCATGCCGCCTTTAGCCAAGCATTTTAATGACACGTATCCAGAGGCAAAAGAAGACATCAAAGAAACGATTCAGCGGATCAAGCAATTAAATGAAGCTCATCGTGCCAATAAAGACCGTTAAAAAACTGCCAGTACGAGCTGGCAGTTTGAGATTGTTGACAAAGGGCTAAAATGAACTTTATTTTAGCCCTTTGTCTTCTTTTCAGCGTGATAGAAAACCTTTGCAGTCTAGGAAGGACGAGCACCGGAGCGGAGCGAATTCGACATTCGTGAGCACCGAAGCGCAGGACTGACACCGAATGCGAGGGTTTGTCTACACGCTGAAACTGCCAGTACGAGCTGGCAGTTTTTCTTTATGACATGGGTGATGATCCGTACGGTGATTGATCTGTCAGTGTTTGCTGGAACTTCTGATGTGCTTGCTGAAGCTTCTGCTGGTCAGCAGCTTCGACAGAGTACCAGCCATATTTGAACATGACATCATATAAATGTCTTTGCGCTTTTTGTGTTTCGAGCGCAATTCGCTGAATATCTTGGTAAAGAGATTCATGGCTGAATTCATTGAGCGCTGTGTTATATCCGCTTGTCATATATTTTTCAGTCGACAAAAGGTCTGTGACAAAGTCGCGATCGTTCATGTTTGTCGTTGTTGGAACCGGCGTTTGTGGATTCCCGATTTTTTGTTGGTTTTGCTGTTCCATGTCTGTTACCTCCTATTGCATAAAGCCAGAAGACTGGCCTTGCCCTGAGCTGCCTAAATGTTGAAGTATTTGTGTGTAATGCTGATGGTGCATTTGACCAACTTGATTGAGTTCTTGTTTCAATGTTTGATCCTGACAATGCTCGGCCATAAAGTGGGCCTTTTTCATCGCGATCAAATTCCAGTTCAGCATATCCTCTAGGTACAAGGAATCCTTTACTGAAATTACCTGTGGGGGCATATTCATTTGCTGGTTGTTCAAGATGTGTTCCTCCTTACGATTTCTTTTTATATTGCTGATTTTGACTGGTCTTTTTACCGCCTAGGTCTGCTTCTTGTGATGGACCTGCGTTTCCTTTCACACTTGCAGCACTTACGCCTGCTTTTGATGGGTTCTTTTGCAAACGAGACATGTGGACATCACCTCCATTCTTACAATTCCCCCTCGTCTTTAATTCATACGCTGTAAAGAAAGACGCATGAGAATGTGTAAATTTTTGAAATCTGCTATTGAACTGTTTCGGAAAATCTTTTAAGATAAAGAAAGAGGCATTGCTTTTTTTTGGACAAAAAATGAATGACTGTTCATTCAAAATGTTTAGGGGGATATTTATGGGCAAACATATTCGCAAGGCGGCTGTCATTGGTTCAGGTGTCATGGGCTCAGGCATTGCTGCACATCTAGCCAATATCGGGATACCAGTAACATTGCTAGATATTGTGCCACATGAACTGACAAAGGAAGAAACGGCAAAAAAGCTAACGCTTGATCACCCTAGTGTTCGGAATAGATTAAGCCAAGACGCAATGAAAAAATTGTTAAAGCAAAAGCCAGCACCTCTTACTTCAGCCAAAAACCTATCATACATCACACCCGGAAATCTCACAGATCACCTTTCCTTATTACACGATGCTGACTGGATCATTGAAGTCGTCACTGAAAAGCTCAGCATTAAACAACACGTATTCTCTCTCATCGACGAACACCGCAAAGAAGGCAGCATCGTATCCAGCAATACATCCGGTATTTCTGTTGAAAAAATGGCAGAAGGCCGATCAGCTGATTTTAAACGCCACTTTTTAGGCACTCACTTTTTTAACCCAGCTCGTTATTTAAAGCTGTTAGAAGTAATTCCTATTCAAGAAACAGATCCAGAAGTACTCTCATATATGAAAACATTTGGTGAAGATGTACTTGGCAAGGGTGTGGTCGAAGCAAAAGATACACCGAACTTTATTGCCAACCGAATTGGCACTTATGGGCTTCTTGTCACAGTGCGTGAAATGCTTGAGAACAAATACACGATCGGAGAGGTCGATTCTGTTACAGGTCCACTCATTGGCAGACCGAAAAGTGCGACCTTCCGCACACTTGATGTGGTGGGACTCGACACATTTTCTCATGTAGCCCGCAATGTGTATGAACAGGTAGAAGGAAAGGAAAAAGATATTTTTCAGCTGCCTGAGTTTATGGAAAGAATGCTCGAAAAAGGGTGGATCGGCAGCAAAGCAGGGCAAGGATTTTATCAAAAAAACGGAAAGAGCATTTTAGAGCTTGATCCTGTCACACTCACATACGGAGAACGGACAAAGCTGAAGGATCCGGGCATTGACATTGCCAAGCAGCAAAAGGGGACAAAAGCGAAATTGAAAGCGCTTATTTATCAAGACGGCCGTGCTGGGCAATTGCTTTGGAATATGACCGCACCTGTTCTTCTTTATTCAGCTCAACTAAAAGGCGACATTGCGGATGATATTCAGTCCATCGATAACGCCATGAAATGGGGATTTGGCTGGCAGCATGGCCCGTTCGAGCTGTGGGATGCGATTGGCGTGAAAAAAGCCGTCAGTCGAATGGAAGCGGAAGGGCACAGCATCCCGACCTGGGTGCGAGATATGCTTTCACAAGGACATGACACATTCTATCAAGAAAATGCCGAAGGAGACCGTGCATTTTATCAGAATGGTGCTTATGAACAGGAAAAGGGAAACGACAAGAATATTTCGTTAGCTAGATTGAAAAAGAAACACGATGTCATTTTTAAAAATACAGGTGCAAGCTTGATCGATATCGGGGATGATGTTGTCTTGCTTGAATTTCATTCGAAAAGTAATGCCATTGGGCTTGATGTCATTGATATGATCAATCGTGCTGTAGATGAAACGGAAAAGAATTATAAAGGGCTGGTCATCGGTAACCAAGGAAAGAACTTCTGTGTTGGTGCGAATCTCGCCTTAATTTTAATGGAAGCACAGGACGACAACTTCTTTGAAATTGATTTTGTCATTCGCAGGTTCCAGCAGGCGATGATGAAGGTGAAGTATAGTGACCGTCCAGTTGTGGCTGCACCATTTGGTATGACACTTGGCGGAGGGACGGAGCTTTGTCTACCAGCAGCCGCTATCCAAGCGTCCAGTGAAACGTATATGGGGCTTGTCGAAGCGGGGGTCGGACTCATACCGGGCGGAGGCGGAAACAAAGAACTCTATATTCGCCATCTGCAAGGAGCGGAAAAGCCATCAGCAACTGCGATCCAAGATGCTACGCTACAAACCTTTGAAGCCATTGCGATGGCAAAGGTATCTACATCAGCAGAGGAAGCGCGTGATATGAAGATGCTCCGAGTGAATGACCGGATCAGCATGAATGGTGATCATTTAATCCATGATGCGAAACAACTCGTTCTTTCTCTTGATGAAGCGGGTTATCGTGCACCGCTGAAGCGAAAGGTGCCCGTGATGGGGGGAACAGGCTACGCAGCAATGGTGCTGGCTGCTGAAAACATGAGATTGTCTGGATACATTTCAGACCATGACATGTCCATTGCGAAAAAACTAGCACATGTCATTTCTGGCGGCAAATTGCCATTTGGTACAGAGGTGGATGAACAATACTTATTAGAGCTTGAAAGAGAAGCCTTTTTAAGTCTTGTAGGGGAAGTCAAATCTCAGGCACGCATGCAGCACATGCTCGTTAAAGGAAAACCTTTACGTAACTAGGGGGGAGTCAAAATGAGAGAAGCAGTGATTGTAGCTGGCGCAAGAACACCAGTAGGGAAAGCCAAAAAGGGATCATTAAAACATGTCAGACCTGATGATATGGGCGCATTGTGTGTAAAAGAAACGCTAAAGCGTGCCGGTGATTATGATGGAACAATCGATGATTTAATCATCGGATGTGCGACACCAGAAGCAGAGCAAGGGCTGAATGTGGCCCGGAATATTGGGGCATTAGCAGGTTTGCCATATACAGTACCTGCTATCACCATTAACCGCTATTGCTCTTCTGGTCTGCAGTCAATTGCTTATGCAGGTGAACGAATTATGCTTGGGCAGGCAGAAACCATTTTGGCCGGAGGCGTCGAATCGATGTCGCAAGTCCCAATGATGGGTCACTCCATTCGTCCAAACGCTCTTTTGGCAGAGCAAGCGCCTGAATACTATATGAGCATGGGCCACACAGCGGAGCAAGTGGCGCAAAAGTATCAGGTCACAAGGCAAGATCAAGATGCTTTTGCGGTGAGGAGCCATCAAAAGGCAGCAAAGGCACTTCAAGAAGGGAAATTTTCAGATGAAATTGTTCCCGTTGATGTGACAGAAAGACGGGTAGGAGAGCAGAATCAACTAGAAGAACGCCAATTTACGTTCTCACAAGATGAAGGTGTCAGAGCGGGCACAACAGAGGAGGTTCTCTCAACGTTACGACCTGCCTTCTCAACAAAAGGCACAGTGACTGCAGGAAACTCTTCGCAGACGAGTGATGGAGCGGCATGTGTCATGATGATGGATCGCGAAAAAGCATCTTCTCTTTCTCTTCAGCCGCTCGCCAAGTTCAGAGCGTTTGCTGTTGGCGGTGTACCACCTGAAGTCATGGGAATTGGGCCGGTTGAAGCCATTCCGCGTGCACTGAAAATCGCTGGTCTAGAGCTGAAGGACATCGGGCTTTTTGAATTGAATGAAGCATTTGCTTCTCAGGCGATTCAAGTCATTCGTCATTTAGGGATCGATGAAGAGAAGGTAAATGTCAACGGCGGCGCCATTGCCTTAGGACATCCGCTAGGCTGTACAGGAACGAAACTCACGCTGTCACTCATACATGAAATGAAACGGCGAAATGAACAATTTGGTATTGTGACGATGTGTATCGGCGGGGGCATGGGAGCGGCAGGCATTTTTGAATTGATCTAAAGGGGGAAAACAGGATGAAAGCAATGGAAGATGTAAAAAAGGGTGGCAGTTTCTTAATTGATGAGACGAATTATGAGCATATCTTTACACCAGAGGATTTCTCTGATGAACATCAAATGATCGGGAAAACAACAGAAGATTACATTTTACAAGATGTCGTTCCGCACATCGATCAAATTGAAAATCATGAATTCGAGCATTCTGTTCGTCTCTTGAAAAAGGCTGGAGAGCTTGGCCTGCTTGGTGCGGACGTTCCTGAGGAATTTGGCGGGCTTGGGCTAGATAAAATCAGCTCAGCCATCATTACTGAAAAATTTGCAAGAGCAGGCAGCTTCTCTCTTTCTTACGGCGCCCATGTCGGGATCGGTTCTTTGCCGATCGTGCTGTTTGGCAATCAAGCGCAAAAGGAAAAGTACCTGCCAGGACTCGCCTCTGGAGAAACAATTGCGGCATATGCCCTAACAGAGCCAGGGTCAGGTTCTGATGCGCTAGGTGCGAAAACAACGGCAGTCCTGAATGAAGCTGGAACACATTATGTCCTCAATGGGGAAAAACAATGGATCACAAACTCCGCATTTGCCGATGTGTTTGTCGTGTATGCGAAGATTGATGGGGAACACTTCTCTGCTTTCATCGTAGAAAAAGATTTTCCTGGAGTCAAAACAGGACCTGAAGAGAAAAAGATGGGCATTAAAGGGTCCTCGACAAGAACGTTAATCCTTGAAGATGCCGAAGTGCCAAAGGAGAATTTGCTTGGTGAAGCAGGCAGAGGCCATGTCATTGCCTTTAACATTTTGAACATTGGACGCTATAAACTGGCTGTAGGGACAATTGGTGCATCAAAACGAGTCATTCAATTATCGGCAGAGTATGCCAATCAGCGTAAGCAGTTTAAAACACCAATTTCTCAATTTAGCTTAATTGGCGAAAAAGCAGCCAACATGTCGGCAAAGCTTTATGCCATGGAAAGTGCTGTATACCGCACAGTCGGGTTATTTGAACAAAGAATGGGTCTGTTAAGTGACGAGGAGCAAAAGGACGGGAAACAAATTGCGCAATCCATTGCAGAATATGCGATTGAATGCTCTCTTTGTAAAGTGCTTGGCTCTGAAACGCTCGATTATATTGTGGATGAAGGTGTGCAGATTCACGGCGGATATGGTTTCATGCAAGAATACGAAGTCGAAAGAGCCTATCGCGACTCACGAATTAACCGTATTTTTGAAGGAACGAACGAAATTAATCGATTGCTTGTGCCAGGCACCTTCTTGAAGAAAGCGATGAAAGGAGAGCTTCCGCTTCTTCAAAAAGCGCAAACCCTTCAGGAAGAGCTCATGATGATGATGCCGGAAGAGCCGGGTGATCAGCCGCTTGATCAAGAGAAATACTTACTTGCCCATGCGAAAAAGATCGCCTTGATGGTGGCAGGTATGGCCGCGATGAAATATGGGAAAGCATTAGACAAAGAGCAAGAAATCCTTGTGAATATAGCAGATATCGTCAATGAACTCTTTGCTGCTGAGTCGGCGGTCTTGCGTACGGAAAAAGCAATCGCAGCATCAGGCACAGAAAAAAATGCACAAAAGCTTGCGTATACACAAATTTTCACGCAGGAAGCCTTTTTAAAAATTGAAGCTCATGCGAAAGAATCATTGATTGCCATGGAAGAAGGAGATTCACTCCGTATGAGTCTGTCAGCCCTTCGCAAGCTGACAAGATTCACGCCAATGAATGTCATTGCGAAAAAGCGTGAGGTGGCGAAACGAATCTTTGAAGCAGAGAAATATATCGTATAAGACGGCTGAAAAGGTGCGGATATCATGCCGCACCTTTTTGTAAGCATACATTTAGGTTTTTCATATGTTTTGTGATAAAATGTTGTCACTATTTGCAGGAGGTGAAAATGGTGGCTTTAGATTTTTACGAATACCCATCTTGCGGTACATGCCGAAAAGCAAAGAAATGGCTGGAAGAACACAATAAAGACATCAACAGCATACATATCGTCGAAGAGACGCCTGATAAAGAAACATTAAAAGCCCTTTACGAAAAAAGCGGTTTAGAGCTGAAGAAATTCTTTAATACGAGCGGTCAGAAATACAGAGAGCTGCAGCTGAAAGATAAACTTCCTGCAATGTCAGAGGACGAGCAGCTTGAATTACTTGCTTCTAACGGAATGCTAATCAAGCGTCCAATTACAACAGACGGCAAACGAGTGACAGTTGGATTTAATGAAGATACATTTAAAAGCGTCTGGAAATGATGTAACTTTCATTCAGATTGTGGTATCTTCAATATAGATTGTAAGAAAAGACTGGAGGGTATGAAATGAGCACACCAAAAGATTTACGTTATTCAGAAGAACACGAATGGGTCAAAGTAGAAGGAGATAAGGTGCGTATCGGTATTACGCATTTTGCTCAATCTGAGCTAGGCGATATCGTGTTCGTTGAGCTTCCTGAAGTAGGAGACAAAATTACAGCGGACGAGCCTTTCGGAAGTGTAGAATCAGTCAAAACAGTTTCTGAACTATACGCACCGATTAACGGCACAATCGTTGAAGTAAACGATGAGCTTGATGACAGCCCAGAGTTCGTCAACGACTCTCCATACGAAAAAGCTTGGATGATCGTAGTAGAGCCAGCGGATACATCTGAAATCGAGAACTTAATGACAGCTGAGCAATATGAAGAAATGACAAAAGAAGACTAATTCATGTGAAATTGGACACTCTACCTTTATGGGGGGTGTCCAATTTGTCTTTTCAAAAAGAACAGGTGGATATAACAGAGCATGTCACTGGACGATTCAAAGAGAGCGGCATGGTGCTTTACCATCAAAACGAAGAGATTGGCACGATGATTAGTGAAAATCAATATGAATTAAAATCAGGTTATTCCTATGATCAAAACCGTTTTTATCGTCTGTCAGATACGTTGACCCATGGGACTGAAAAATATGTAGACTGTGACGATGAAAATGGCTGGTGCTAATCACAGATAAGGCTGTAGTGAGTGAATGCTACAGCCTTTTTGTTGATCAAGTGCCCAATCTTTACAACCCGAATGAAAGATTGTAATCTAAGGAAGAAGTGAATCAACGTCAAAAGGGCCAGGTGATCGTGATGAATGTCGAGATAGAAAAGGTCATCATTGTAGAAGGTAAATCAGATAAACAGAAGCTAAAAGAAGTCATAAGTGAACCTGTTACCATCATTTGCACCAATGGCACGATCAGTACATCGAAGCTGGATCAGCTTGTGGACGATTTATTCGGGAAAGACGTTTACATATTAGCAGACAGTGACGATGCTGGCGACAAACTGCGGAAGCAATTCCGAAAAGAATTCCCTGAAGCACTGCATCTTTTTGTCGACAGAACGTACCGCGAAGTGGCCGCTTCACCGTCAGCCCACATTGCATCTATTCTATTAGCTGCAAACATTGATGTTCATTCGAAATATTTATAAGGGTGACGTATATGAAAGAGATTGAAGAGCATGAATTCAAGGAGATAGAGGACGATTTATTTCTTTTGTACTTATATACACCATTTTGCGGAACATGCCAGCTGGCAAAGAAGATGCTGGCAGTGGTTGATGCCATGCAGCCGGAAGTTCCTTTTTATGAAAATAACTTAAATTACTCGCCAAGTTTTGCAAAAGCATTTGAGATCGAAAGTGTCCCTTGCTTTCTCCTGTTTAAAAAGGGTGAAATCGTGCAAAAAGGCTATGCCTTTCACTCCGTTCCATATCTTCACGAAATGATTGAAACCGCTAAATAAAGCGGTTTTTTGTCATATTTCAAGCAATTCATTTGAAAATTTGTCGAGCTATTTATAAAGGACAAGCCGATGTTTGTAGAGAAATGTTATGTATAACCAAATGACAGGGAGGTTATACATGTGGAAAATGTGAAAGCCCATGGAAGTGCAGGGCAGCGATTATTGTTAAAGCCGTTGCTCTCATCATCATCCTTGAAGATTACATTTGAGGCGGAAACGGACTCTTGTACATTGATTGTGGATGAACGTGGTGAAGTGAAGAAACTACCTGCAATTGAGTTATCGGATCTCATCTTTTATGGTGAGCGAAAAGAGATTTTGCAATTATTAGATGGAGACATGTCCTTACAGCAGCTGATCAGCAGAGGACAAGTGAAAGTGAAAGGCTCATTTCGAGCTCTTCTAAGACTAGAAGCGGTACTTTGGCTGACGAACGGTTTTTTTCGAAAAATGATAACGTAGTCGTTTACTTGGAAATTAGCGATTTACAGCGTTGACATATCTCAGATAGCATGATATTCTACGTTAGTAAAAACATGAACATCACATAAAACAACATATTTTCTCTTATTAAGAGAGGTGGAGGGACGTGCCCTATGAAACCCGGCAACCGTCAGCATAGCTGAAATTGGTGCCAATTCACTCAAAGCCGCAACGCTTTGAAAGATGAGAGAAAGGCGTATTTGATATAAAAGGCCTTTCTGCTTGCGTTGCAGTTAGGTCTTTTTTACTGACCTTGCGTCAGGCTAGCGTCATAACAGTCGGAAGAATAAATGAACGTATGTGATGGCAACCTATAGATTCAGCAAGAAAGCAGGTGAACAGACTGTGATCCATTTACAGAATGTATCAAAAACGTATCTTTCAAAAAGCGGAAATGTTGATGCCGTGAAAGACGTCAACTTGGATATCGATAAAGGTGAAATATTCGGAATTATCGGGTATAGCGGCGCTGGGAAAAGCTCCCTGATTCGCCTATTAAACGGTCTGGAGTTGCCAACAGAAGGAATCGTTGAAGTGGCAGGCAACCGGATCAATGAAGTATCGAATGCGAAACTTCGGAAAGCAAGACAAGAAATCAGCATGATTTTCCAACACTTTAACTTGCTCTGGTCAAGAACAGTGAGACAAAATATTATGTTCCCGCTCGAGATCGCAGGTGTACCAACGTCAAAACGGAGAGCTCGTGCAAACGAACTGATTAAATTGGTCGGTTTAGAAGGAAAAGAAAATGCATATCCTTCTCAGCTCAGCGGCGGGCAAAAGCAGCGTGTAGGGATTGCGAGAGCATTAGCAAATGACCCAAAAGTTCTGCTATGTGACGAAGCCACTTCTGCGCTTGATCCACAAACAACGGATTCCATCCTTGAGCTTTTAGCCGATATTAATAAACGACTAGGACTCACCATTGTATTGATCACACACGAAATGCACGTCATTCGCAAAATTTGTCACCGTGTGGCAGTGATGGAGAATGGCCGTATTGTCGAAGAAGGCGAAGTATTACGTGTCTTCAGACAGCCGAAAGAAGAAATGACGAAGCGATTCGTGAAACAGCTTGCTGAACCAGAAGAAGCAAAAGAAACGATCGAGCACGTCCTAGAGAGAGTAAAAGAAGGTCAGGTCGTCAGGTTGTCCTTTATTGGAGATTCTGCCGAACAGCCGCTGATCACGGAAATTATTCGATCCTTCAAGGTCGATGTGAACATCCTGCAAGGAAAGATTTCTCAAACGCAGGAAGGCGCGTTTGGAACACTCTTTATCCATATTAATGGAGACGAGAACGAAGTTAGAAAAGCCATCGCCTATATCCAAAGCAAACAGGTTGAAATTGAGGTGATGACACATGTTTGAGAAATGGTTTCCGAACGTTGATCTAGAGGTTATTTGGAACGCGACGGGTGAAACGGTCTATATGACACTCATTGCACTAGCGTTTGCTTTTGCTATCGGCATCATCCTTGGGCTGTTGCTCTTTTTGACAAGTAAAGGCGGTTTATGGGAAAACAAACCAATTAATGCTGTCATCGGCGCAGTCGTCAACATTTTCAGATCGATTCCCTTTATCATATTAATCATTCTATTATTAGGATTTACTAAACTAATTATGGGCACGATATTAGGCCCAAATGCAGCATTACCAGCCCTTGTCATTGGCTCAGCCCCTTTCTACGCACGTCTTGTCGAAATTGCACTGCGTGAAGTAGACAAAGGAGTCATTGAAGCAGCACGATCTATGGGAGCAAAAACGTCGACCATTATTTTCAAAGTATTGCTTCCAGAATCACTGCCAGCCCTTATTTCAGGAATTACTGTAACAGCGATTGCTCTGATTGGCTCTACTGCGATTGCAGGAGCAATTGGAGCAGGCGGACTTGGTGACCTTGCTTATGTAGAAGGATACCAATCTGGTAATACAGATGTCACACTTGTAGCCACTGTGTTTATTCTGATCATCGTCTTTATCATTCAAATAATCGGTGATTTGATTACAAATAAAATTGATAAACGTTAAGGGAGGAATTATTCATGAAGAAATTGATTTTAAGTGCACTATTTCTAGCATTTGCAGGCATTTTAGCTGCTTGCGGTTCATCAAATAACGCAAGCGATAACAAAACCATCACGGTTGCCGCTTCAAAAACACCACATGCCGAGATTCTTGAAGAAGCAAAACCACTTCTAAAAGAAAAAGGCTACGATCTAAAAGTGAAAGTACTGAGCGATTATAAAATGTACAACAAAGCATTAGCTGAAAAAGAAGTGGATGCAAACTTTTTCCAACATATCCCTTACTTGAACGAAGAAAATAAATCAAACAAAGATTACAACTTAGTGAGTGCTGGTGCCGTTCACCTTGAGCCTTTCGGTATCTACTCTAAGAAATACAAATCAGTAAAAGATATTCCAAACGGCGGCACGATCATCATGACAAACAACGTAGCTGAGCAAGGACGTATGCTTGCCCTATTACAAAATGCTGGTGTGATCAAGCTTGATCCAAAAGTAGATACAATCAACGCAACAGTCAAAAACATCAAAGAAAACCCGAAGAACCTAAAATTCAAAAAAATCGCTCCTGAACTAACAGCGAAAGCTTATGAAAACAGTGAAGGCGACGCTGTATTTATTAACGTTAACTATGCGATCCAAAATAAATTGAATCCGAAAAAAGATTCAATCGAACTTGAGCAAACGAAAAACAACCCGTATGCAAACATCGTCGCTGTTCGCAAAGGTGACGAAAAATCAGAGAAGATCAAGGTATTAATGGAAGTTCTTCACTCTGATAAAATCAAAGAATTCATCGACAAAAAGTATGATGGTGCAGTATTGCCTGTATCTGAATAACAACTTGTAAACCTCGCTTTCATGAAAGCGAGGTTTTTTGTGTATTTTTTCAAATCTCGCTCATAATAAAAACGAACAAATGACCTGAAGGGATGGAATGAAGATGAATGAACAGCATATGAGCGGATCCATGCAGCAATCACTGACGGATTATAAAACGGCGATGGGCGAATTCCAGAAGAAAATGCCGGTGTTTGGCAAGAAATTTAATGAATTTACGGAGCAGTGCTTTCAGAGCGATTCCTTAACACAAAAAGAAAAACAAATGATTGCCCTTGGCATCAGCATTCATGCACAAGATGAATATTGCATGATCTATCATACAAAGGGAGCGCTCGACCAAGGCGCAACAGAAGAGAATTTGCTGGAGGTCGTCAGTGTGGCGGCAGCGTTTGGCGGCGGTGCTGCGCTAAGTCAAGGCATCACAGTTGTTCAGCAATGTATTGATGAATTTGGAGGACAGACGCATTAAGGGAAGGATAAGATGGTATTTTTCCAAATCAGGGAGTTGAGTTCTTCTCAGCCAAGTGTGTGAGAAAATATGCCAGTATACTGCGTCATATCCTTTTTGAGTGAAGCAGCATGCCTTTGATACAATGGAGCTACACTCAAAGAAGGGAATGGTTTATTATTTGTTCGGACCAGAGTACACTGGGATTGGATTATACCGCCGAGATGGAAAAGGCCATGCATCAATCTCATGGCATGAGTTATGCAGAGTACGAAAGAGACCATGACTTACGAATGAAAGTAGAACTTAAACGAGAGCAGTCCTATCGAGATGAGAAAAGACAGCTCGCAAAAATGAATATACGAGGCTATTGATAGCTAAGGGGCGGGGAGAACAGTTTCCCGCCCTTTCTTTATGAAAACAGTCTTTTCGACATAAATCCTTTTATCTACCTGTATTTTTTGTTAGAATTTTGAGAGCATCCTCTCACGCTTGTCGTGAATGTGTTGTATTCACTTTTAATTTGTTATAAAATTAGAATGAGAATAAATTGAGAATAATGATTATTTTGGAGGTATCGATATATGACTGCTTCGACATTAACAATTAAGGACTTGCACGTTGAGATTGAAGGGAAAGAAATCTTAAAAGGTGTAAACCTAGAAATAAAAGGTGGAGAATTCCACGCAGTAATGGGACCAAACGGTACAGGTAAATCTACTTTATCTGCTGCAATCATGGGCCATCCTAAGTATGAAGTGACAAAAGGCAGCATTTTGCTTGATGGCGAAGATGTTCTTGAAATGGAAGTAGATGAGCGCGCTCAAGCGGGTCTTTTCCTTGCAATGCAATATCCATCTGAAATTAGTGGTGTAACAAATGCAGACTTCCTTCGTTCGGCTATTAACGCACGCAGAGAAGAAGGCGATGAAATCTCTCTCATGAAATTCATCCGCAAAATGGACGAAAACATGGAATTCCTTGAAATGGACCCAGATATGGCACAGCGCTACCTAAACGAAGGTTTCTCAGGTGGGGAGAAAAAACGTAACGAAATTCTTCAATTAATGATGATTGAACCAAAAATCGCCATCCTTGACGAAATCGACTCTGGTCTTGATATCGATGCACTGAAAGTTGTTTCTAAAGGGATTAATAAAATGCGCGGCGAAAGCTTCGGCTGCTTAATGATCACTCACTATCAGCGTTTATTGAACTACATCACACCAGATCACGTTCATGTCATGATGCAAGGACGTATTGTGAAATCTGGCGGACCAGAACTAGCGCAGCGTCTAGAAGCAGAAGGTTATGACTGGATTAAAAAAGAGTTAGGAATTGAAGACGAAACTGTTGGTCAAGAAGCGTAAGCGTTAGGAGGATTATTGATGACATTAGAAACGAAATTATCAGTAGATCAAGATTATGTCAAAAGCTTCTCCGAGAAGCATCAGGAACCGGCATGGATGAGTTCCCTTCGCTTACAGGCTCTTGAAAAAGCAGAAGACCTTCCAATGCCAAAGCCTGACAAAACGAATATTTCAAAATGGAATTTAACCAATTTCAAACAGCATACAGTTGAAAGTGCGCCATTTGGATCTTTAGAAGAGCTTCCTGAAGAAGTGAAATCTCTTATTGATTTAGAGGACACAGATAAGACAGTCTATATACAGCGTGATCAAACGCCAGCATACTTGTCTCTTTCTAGTGAAGCAAAAGATAAAGGCGTGATCTTCACTGATATCCATACAGCGATTCGCGAACATGGAGAGCTAGTGAAGAAATATTTCATGACTGATGCAGTGAAAGTGGATGAGCACAAACTAACAGCTTTACATGCTGCTTTAGTGAATGGCGGAGCTTTCCTCTATGTACCGAAAAACGTAGAGCTTGAGGCACCAATTCAAGCCGTTTATCTTCATGAAAATGACGAAACAACGTTGTTCAACCATGTCATCGTTGTAGCAGACGATCATAGTGCTGTGACATATGTCGAAAACTACATCAGTACGGCAACACCAGAAGAAGCGATCTTCAATATCGTGTCTGAAGTCTTCACAGGTGCAAATGCCCGCGTCACTTACGGTGCAGTGGATAATCTTGCAGAAGGTGTGACAGTCTATGTGAATAGACGTGGTATGGCAAATGGTCGTGACAGTAAAATCGAATGGGCGCTTGGTCTGATGAATGATGGAGACGTTGTGTCTGAAAACATCACAAAGCTTATGGGCGACGGTACATTCGGTGATACAAAATCAGTTGTTGTTGGCCGCGGGAATCAAACGGAAAACTTCACAACAAGCATCATCCACTTCGGTAAAAACTCTGAAGGGTATATCTTGAAGCATGGTGTCATGAAGGATCAAGCATCTTCTATCTTTAACGGGATTGGTAAAATCGAGCATGGCGCAACGAAGTCAAATGCGGAGCAAGAATCTCGTGTTCTCATGCTGAGTGAGAAAGCACGCGGTGACGCTAACCCAATTCTTTTAATCGATGAAGATGATGTAACAGCAGGGCACGCTGCGTCTGTTGGGCGTGTTGATCCAATTCAACTCTATTACCTCATGAGCCGTGGGATTTCCAAAGAAGATGCAGAAAGACTTGTCATTTATGGCTTCTTAAATCCAGTCGTCAAAGAACTGCCGATTGAAGGAGTTAAAAAGCAGCTCGTTTCTGTGATTGAAAGGAAAGTAAAATAATGAATATCAAAGACGTTCGTGAGCAGTTTCCAATCCTTCATCAGCAAGTGAACGGACATGATTTGGTGTATTTGGACAGTGCAGCGACATCTCAAAAACCACGAGTTGTCATTGATGCAATGAATGAGTATTACCGGTCTTACAACTCGAACGTCCACCGGGGTGTTCATACCCTTGGCACAAAAGCAACGGACGCATACGAGGGTGCAAGAGAGAAAGTTCGAGCATTCATTGGTGCTTCTTCTGTCCAGGAGATTATTTTTACTAGAGGTACAACAACCGCACTAAACACAGTGGCAATCAGCTATGCAAGAGCAAACCTTAAAGAAGGCGATGAGATCGTCATTACGCATATGGAACATCATGCGAATATCATCCCTTGGCAGCAGGCAGCAAAAGCAACTGGCGCCACATTGAAATATATTCCGTTACAGGAAGACGGCACGCTGTCGCTTGAAGATGTGAAGCAAACCATCACACATCAAACGAAAATCGTTGCTGTCACACATGTCTCAAACGTATTAGGAACCATCAATCCAATTAAAGACATTGCAAAGATTGCCCACGATCACGGTGCAATTATTGTCGTCGATGGTGCCCAGAGCACCCCGCACATGCAAATTGATGTTCAGGACTTGGATTGCGACTTTTTCGCCTTCTCTGGGCATAAAATGTGTGGACCGACTGGCATTGGTGTTCTTTACGGGAAGAAGGACCTTTTGAATAATATGGAGCCTGCTGAGTTTGGCGGTGAAATGATCGACTTTGTGGATCTATATGATTCTACATGGAAAGAGCTGCCGTGGAAATTTGAAGCGGGAACACCGATTATTGCAGGAGCAATTGGGCTCGGAAAAGCGATTGATTTCTTAAATGACATCGGAATGGAGGAAGTCAGCCGTTACGAGCATCAGCTTGCGACTTATGCACTTGAGCGCTTTAAGGAGCTTGAAGGTGTCACGGTTTACGGACCGCAGCACCGAGCTGGACTTGTGACGTTTAACTTAGACGACGTCCATCCTCATGATGCCTCAACTGTTCTAGATACGGAAGGTGTCGCCATTCGTGCTGGACATCACTGTGCACAGCCGCTCATGAAATGGCTTGGTGTATCAGCGACTGCAAGAGCAAGCTTCTATCTGTACAATACAGAAGAGGAGATTGACGAGCTCATGGCAGCGCTCCGTAAGACAAAGGAGTATTTTACGAATGTCTTTTAATGTAAACTTAGACACACTGTACAGACAAGTGATTATGGATCATTATAAAAATCCGAGAAACAAAGGTGTGTTAAACGACAGCATTGTCGTCGATATGAACAACCCTACGTGTGGTGACCGCATTCGTCTCACGATGAAAATCGAAGACAAAAAAGTCATGGATGCGAAATTTGAAGGAGAAGGATGCTCGATTTCGATGGCATCTGCCTCTATGATGACGCAGGCGATTAAAGGGAAAGATATTGAAACAGCTTTGAAAATGTCTCAGATTTTCTCCGATATGATGCTAGGAAAAGAATACGACGATTCCATTGATCTTGGTGACATTGAGGCGCTGCAGGGAGTAGCAAAATTCCCAGCGCGCATCAAATGTGCAACATTATCCTGGAAGGCGCTTGAAAAAGGCGCATCTGCCGAAGATAACGGCAAATCATAAGATTGGAGTGAAAATGGATGGCTAAAAAAATGCCAGATGTTGGTGAATATAAATACGGCTTTTCTGATAAAGACGTTTCCATTTTCCGTTCAGAGCGCGGACTGACAAAAGAGATCGTTGAAGAAATTTCTCGTATGAAAGAAGAGCCTCAGTGGATGCTCGACTTCCGTTTGAAATCTCTTGAGCACTTTTACAACATGCCGATGCCACAATGGGGCGGAGATTTAAATGCATTAAACTTTGATGAAATTACGTACTACGTAAAACCATCAGAACGCTCTGAGCGTTCTTGGGATGAAGTACCAGAAGAAATCAAACAAACCTTTGACAAGCTTGGAATCCCTGAAGCAGAGCAAAAGTACTTAGCAGGTGTATCTGCTCAGTATGAATCTGAAGTTGTGTATCACAACATGAAGCAAGATCTTGAAGATCTAGGCATTGTGTTTAAAGATACAGACAGTGCATTAAAAGAGAACGAAGACATCTTCCGTGAGCACTGGGCAAAAGTCATTCCTCCGACTGACAACAAATTTGCTGCGCTTAACTCGGCTGTATGGTCTGGTGGTTCATTCATCTACGTACCAAAAGGCGTAAAAGTAGATACACCACTGCAAGCATACTTCCGAATCAACTCTGAGAACATGGGTCAGTTCGAACGTACACTGATCATCGTTGATGAAGGCGCACACGTGCATTACGTAGAAGGTTGTACAGCTCCAGTTTACACAACAAACTCACTTCATAGTGCGGTTGTTGAAATTATCGTGAAAAAAGGCGGCTACTGCCGTTATACGACGATTCAAAACTGGGCAAACAACGTCTTCAACCTTGTGACAAAACGTACAGTATGTGAAGAGAATGCAACAATGGAATGGATTGATGGAAACATCGGTTCTAAGCTGACAATGAAATACCCAGCTGTCATCTTAAAAGGTGAAGGCGCTCGTGGTATGACATTAAGTATTGCCCTAGCAGGTAAAGGTCAGCACCAAGATGCAGGTGCAAAAATGATTCATCTTGCACCAAACACATCTTCAACGATCGTATCGAAATCGATTTCCAAACAAGGCGGTAAAGTCACATACCGTGGAATCGTACACTTCGGACGCAAAGCAGAGGGTGCACGCTCAAACATCGAGTGTGACACACTCATCATGGATAACAAATCAACATCTGATACGATCCCTTACAATGAAATCTTAAACGACAACATTTCATTAGAGCACGAAGCGAAGGTATCGAAAGTATCAGAAGAGCAGCTATTCTACTTGATGAGCCGCGGAATTTCTGAAGAAGAAGCAACAGAAATGATCGTCATGGGCTTCATCGAGCCATTCACAAAAGAACTGCCAATGGAATACGCCGTTGAAATGAACCGTTTGATTAAGTTTGAAATGGAAGGTTCTATTGGTTAATAAATAAAAAACCTTTATATATCAGGGGTTTGAGAGGATTTCATATCGTGCCAAATTTGTGCCAGGTTGAAATTATCTTTTAGTGTAGGAGGCGAACTTTTTTAGTTCGTCTTCTTCAATTTTTTCAGTAATATTAAGATAAGTGTCGACAGTTGTTTTGATGGTTTTATGCCCCAAACGATTTGATGCATATTGAAGGCTTGCACCTGATTCAAGCAGTAGAACGGCATGAGTATGCCTAAAGAGTCAGTAGCCGGATTTCTCCATCTCATTCGGCTGATTCAATAAATTCCTGTTCAGGCAGTATGGGGGCAAAGGAGGAATAACAATGTACACTATGATTGAAGAAGGATGGAAAGCATATTATCGCCAATATCGGCAGAAACCAGAAAACAAGAAAAAAGGCTAGTATCCTATCAAGTTCATCGTTCAGCCAATTATATGGAATATCGAAAATCCAAATTAAAGGATGTTAATAAAAAAATGTTTTGTTCAAAAGGCTTGAGAAGTTAGGCGGAAAGACTTAAGCCTAATATGTCATTTAGTTTTAATAGCTTTTTGTTATTTTTAATTGAAAACAACCCCTCCAATCGTTTAGCAGCTATTTTATGTAGTTGCTCTTTTTATTGAATTAAAGGGACAGGATAGTTGAAGAAGGAAGGTTCGTAACATAAACTAAATATGTACATAAATATTGAAGGATTGTTAGAAAAGAAACCTACTATACCTGGTTCAATAATCAAGATAGGGGAAACATTTTCTGAAAGGAATGAAAGGAAATTAATATGAGTGAAACAATGCAGCGGATTAATCAATTTAGAGATGAGCGCAATTGGCGGCAATTTCATAATGAAAAAGATTTGGCAATTTCCATCTCTTTAGAAGCAAATGAATTATTGGAATTATTTCAATGGAAAACACCAGAAGAATCCAAAGAAAATCCTGAGCGACTTAAAGAAGAACTGGCAGATGTGCTGATTTACTCTTATATGATGGCTGATAATCTGGGATTTGATATTGATGAAATCATCGCAGAAAAATTGATTAAAAATGCTGAGAAATATCCAGTTCCTAAAAGCTTTGGTCAAAAAAAGAAATATAATGAACTGGATGAGGTGGATTAAGCAATGGCTAAGTACAACTGTATAACATTGAAAGTGAAAAATGGAGAATTGGAAGGTTTCGATAAACTTCGCCAGTCTGAACAAAATATTCTTAGAAATGGCAATGTCGTTTATATCTACAAAGGTACGAAGTCGAAAAAGGTTTACATTGGACAAACGAAACACTTTACTGAGCGGAATAGGCAGCACTACAATGGTCAAGAGGAAAAATTTAATATAGCAGATTTCGACCAAGTAATGATTCTTATTTCATCCTATTTCAACGGTTCAGCCTTAGATGATGTCGAAAGCCAGCTGATAACCTACTTTATGGCCGACAATCCAAAATCTAAAAAGCAGCTGGTTCAATATGATAATGATGAGATTATTAATCGAACCTATGGCAACAGTGTCAATGACTACCGAGAACGAGAAAAGGTTGCTTCAGAAGTTATTTTACCTTTTTGGGAAAAAGAGCTATACCCTAATGGATGGGTAAGCACAAAGACTTTAGAGGAGTTGCGCAATGGTGCACTGGTCAAATATAGCCCAATCAAAGAATTAACAAACCAGCAAATGGGCTTTCTTGAAGAGATTGAATCGAATCCTGATAAAAGCTTTGTGATTAATGGGGATGCAGGGACTGGCAAAACCGTATTGCTGACTCATTTGGTCGCTAAACTATTGAAAGAAAAACCTAATCAGCGAATAGCAGTCGTTTTGCAGCTAATTGGATTAAAACGGCAAAGGATATCTTTAGAGTATATGGAATGAACAACAGTAACCTGACACTTGCTACCTCGACACAGTTGATTAATGCCGATGAAAATTATGATGTTGTAATTGTTGACGAATCTCATAAGCTTTCTAGAAAATTTTCCAAGCAAATGGCATCCTTCAACAAAGTGTATAAGGGAAGATTTGCCCAGGATGATAACCACTTGGAGTCTTTAAAAAAAATAGGCCGTCAAATCGTGTTAATGTATGACGTATTGCAAGCTATTCGCCCTGCCAATATGACACGTGTGCAATTCAAAGAAGCAACCAAAGACTTTGAACAGAGATACTTAACAACACAATTTAGAATCCAAGCTCCAGCAGGAAAGAACTATTCATCAGAAGACTTCGTAAATGGTATTAAATATCTATTGTATAAGGATACAGGTCTATTAAAACAAACGAATTTTAACCCGAAATTTGACAGAGCTGTGTTCCAAGATAGTAATGCTGATGCTTATTTTGGCTATTTTGAAACGGAACCTTTAAAGAATTTGATTGATTGGGTAGAAGAAGACAGAAATTTCAATCCTGAACATATAAACCGTGTGCTAGGTGGATTAGTTGAACCTTGGAAGCAGGCTGATGGCAAAGACCCGTTAATCACTCATTGGCATGAAGGAAATATCAAACGAAGATGGAATTCCACTCAAGAAAATTGGATTAATTCAGTGGATGCCGATGCTGAGGATCAGATTGGCTCCGTTTTTGCAGTCCAGGGTATCGATTTGAATAAAGTCGGTGTTTTAGTCGGCAATGATCTTCAAGTCGATGCAAAGGGACGGTTATTCGGCAATCCAGAGAATTTTCATAATGTAAACGGCAAGTTCTCCAAAGACGATGAAAGCCCTGAAAATGCACATGAATTTACCTTATTTGTGTTGAATATTTACTATATTCTGATGACTAGAGGAATTGACGGGATTCGGCTGGGATTCTGGAAAAATGATGCATTTAAAAAGTATATGGAGGAAGTATTGGAGATTAAATAAGTACCTGATATTTTGCATGCTTGACTAACGGGTGCTTTATCTCAATAAGAACACCTTAAAAAAATGAAAAAAACTCACAGCGGCGACCGTGAGTTCTTACTGTAAAATCCTTGTTTTATGTGACTTCAGACAATGGCAACGCAATGCCAAATTCGTGCCATGTTGAAATTACTTTTCAGTGCAGGAGGCGAACTTTTTAAGTTCGTCTTCTTCTTTTTTAGTAATATCAAGATAATAATTGTTATTGAACGAACGGGTTAGGGGAAGAACTAACAATTTGATTTGACTGGGATAATTGACGATGATATAAAATAAGACATCTAAGTGTCTTATGTACTTTCAAATCAAACACACCGATAAATTAGAATTTTATGCTCCCTTAATCCGATGTCCGACAATCGTTATCTCATTGGCTTAGTGCATCTTGACAAGTGCAGTTAATTTAATCGATATCTGAAAATATGTGATTAAAAAATTCCAGCAGTTTTAAGAAATTTCATTTCCTTTTCGTATGTATTACAAGTATACGGAATTTCGAATAAAGGTATATTATGTGACTTTGCATATTTACGTTTTAATTCGTCATTCTTTACTTGATACTCAAATTGTGAAACACCACCGAACTCATCTACAGGCTTATAATGTTGTTCACCTTGACACTCAATAAGACATTTAATGCTATTATCTGAACCGAGAATAGCAAAGTCATAACGCAACAATTTCTTTTGCCCTACACCATATAAGTCTTGAAACTCAACCTCAACTCTATATGCTACATTCTGTTTTCTTAGTATTTTAATAGTTCGCCATTGAAATGATGAAATGTTATGACAGTCACAAAAAGCATTACAATAATATCCATCCATCGCTCTAGACCCGTATGCATCAATTTTTATCTCAAAATCTGATGATTTAAATTCATATTCTTTACCACACAGATAGCAACGACATTTATATAACTTATATACAATACATTTGCCAGCTCCAGCTCCCTTTTTTCGTTTGTCATATGTAATAGGTATTCCCTCATAATTTTCATTAATACATTCTAATATCTCTAATGATTCATGTGTGGTATTGGAATAATCAATATGATAGCTTTCGTCTTTTACTCTGGGATATGAAGCTACTCTCTTTTTAATACGCTCTTGCTTTAACCCACAACTTTTATCTTCTCCTATACCTTCAAACCCTTCACAATCTCTCCATCTTTTTCCTGAAAAATCAGTCTCAACCATATAAACTACTTTTCCACATTTACACTGACATTTATATAGCTTATGAGACTTGTAACGTTGTATCCATTCATCAAAAGTATCTACAGATTCAATATTATTATTAGGATTTTCCCTCCCATTTATAAACTTTTGCTTATCTTGTTCTAGTTTTACAATTCTATCTTTAGCAACTTCTTCTTGATATGCTTCAAAACCAGCGATTATAGTAAAACATCCATGTTTCGTTCCAATAGACAATAGCCTGTCCAAGTATTTCCAGCCTCCCCATTTATAATAAAGATATTAACGATCTATCGAATAGCTATGTATTTTATAACAACTTTACCATCTTTCTCTTATAATGTGTTAATTTGCTTTGCCGTGAGTGCTTACTGTAAAGTCCTGATTTTATATGATTTTTCCAATGCCAACACCGTGCCAATAACATGCCAAGTTTGTGCCAAGTTAAAATTATAATCCATTTTATACGATTTAAAGAAATAGCTATATATCAAGGGTTTGGGCTACCTTTTTATAAATCAATTCGTGCCATTTCGGGTAAAATTAATCAAATTCGAGATGGAAGGTTCAATCTGTTAATAAAGACATTGAAACACAACGCTTTTGAAGGCATTTAATTTCGAGTGATATCGTTATGATACCATTTGTTAATTAAAGACCTTCATGGTGTTGTGTTTTTTTTATGTAAATGTGGAGAAGTATACAGTATTCTTCCTGGAATGACAGATTAATCTAGTTCGTGAAGTCAGGCCCATTAAAGCCATTATATTTTGTAGCATCAAACTTTTTTCTAAATATACATAAATACTTGCCCTGAATAAATTAGTACTGTATAGTTCTAATTATGACAAAGGCAAAATTAATAAATCAAAAACGGGTACTTGAAGTAGCTGCAACTTTATTTTTAGAAAAAGGGTTTGCTTATACAAGTATGGATGAATTAGTTCGTGTAAGCAAAGTGTCAAAGTCTAATGTGTACTATCACTTTTCTAATAAGGAAGAATTATTAGAAGGGGTCGTTGATTATTGGATTGATATGTATCAAGCTGCAATGGATGACGTACTGTCTCAGACCCAATTTTCAGTTGAAGATCGAATTCAACTGTTTTTAAAGCAATTATCACAAGGAGTTCAGGCGAGAGAGTATAAGGGCGGCTGTCCATTTATTACTCTTTATATTCAAAGTCCTGCACAGGCCACACAAATAAAAGAAAAAATAGGTCTTTTTTTTACAGGATTACAAGAGAAAGTTTCTCTATTACTGAAACAAGGGGTAGAGAACGGGGAATTCAGAGATTCGATTCAGATTGATGAGGTGGCATCACTTTTTATGACAAATCTTGAAGGAGCGTTATTTATTTCAGAAACATTGAAGGATGCCACTGTCATTACAAAAACAGCAGATCATTTATTTAACTTGCTTCGATAAAGAAGCATTTTTTTTACATCAAATTAGTACTGGTTAGTACTAAAAAGGAGACCTCATATGAAAACAGTATTTTTAATTGGTGGAACAGGCTTTATTGGAAAGCAATTAGTGAAAGAATTAGTCAAAGAGGATGTGAACATTCTTCTTTTAGTGAGGTCAAAAAGTAAAGCAACACGCATTTTTCAAGAAAGAGGCATTTTAAAAGAGGCAGTGATGCACTTTGTTGAAGGTGATTTGACGAAAGTCGATTTGGGTCTAAGTGCTGAAGATCAGGAGAGGGTATTGAAAACGGATGTGATCATTCACGCAGGAGGCCCTATGGATATTCAAGCGACAAGTAAAGAGGCAGCTTCCGTCTTTTTAAATGGCGCCAAATATATTGGTGAATTAGCTAAAAGTATTCATCAATCGAAGGGCTTGCAGCAATTTATTCATGTTGTCGGTTATATGAGTCCCTTTGATGATCAAAATAGCAAGATTGCCATCGACGTGTTTGAAGAAGGAAACGATTACTTGAAAATAAAAAATCCTTATGAGAGAACAAAGTTTTTAGCAGATCTTTATATTCGTCAGCAGGCATCAGCAGTAGGTTATCCGCTTTCTGTCATTAATCCGCCAACTGTCGTTGGTAGTAGTCAAACAGGGAGTACAGAGCAAATTGCAGGATTGGGTTTGCTTGTAAAGAGTATGCGAAGAGGGCTCATGCCGGTGATTCCTGGAGGTAAGGACTATCGGTTACCACTTATTTCAAACGATGAGTTTGCGAAGTGTATTGTACAGGTTTTCAAGTTGGAGCAGCCGGCTATTCAAACATATACACTTGTTGAAGACAAAGAGCACGATCAGAATGTTGCTGAACTATTAAGTATGATGTCAGAAAGCATGAATATGAGGACGCCAAACATCTCTGTCCCAATGCCACTGATGAAAGCTATCATGAAGAGTGGTGTCAGTAAACTCACAAACATTCCTTCTGACGGACTGAATTTTATGACAAAACGAACGTTTTCAAATGTTTCAGCGAAAAAAATAATGGGAGAAGATTGGTTTAAGAAGACGAGTGTCATGACATTTTTCCCTGCTGTAGTAGCTGATCTAGATTATCGAATGATGGCTCAAAATGGTGAGCACCAACATTTATTTAAACGAACATTATGCGATAATAACACCCTTTACCAATTACAAGGAGAGGGGAAGCCGTTTATTTTATTACATGGTTTATTGAGTGATGGAGAAGATTTATTTCCTTTAGCACAAGAGCTTCATGAGAAAACAGGTCAACCTGTATGGATCTTGGACCTTCCTGGTTTGGGGCGTTCTCCATTTAAACGAGCGAAACATCTTCTAGACATCTATTTAAATGTAGTGAAAAAAGTAATAGAGAAAGCGACGAATGGTGCACATCTGATCGGCCATTCATTCGGTGCGTATATTCTTTTGGAAGCATTGGGACAAGAATACATCGATAAGAAGTATTCAATCACTTTACTGCAGCCGCCTGTTGCTAAACAAAAGGCAAAATCACTATATGTTCCTCAATTTCTGAACAAATGGACATTAAGATTGGCAACGACTCATTTGATAGAGCGTTATGTATTAAGAAATGGTTTGTTTGAAAGCACGGAGAGCATCCCTGAACATTATATTGAAAAAATCAGAAACAGCTTTACTTCTCCTAGAATTTTAAATACGACGGTTCAGCTTAACCATTTATTACTGAAAACCGATCAAGGTGACTTTAAAGAAGTCACAAAGGATCATCTTCACATGATTTGGGGGGAGTATGACAGAGGCTATTCTGCGCCATCGCATCTTGGGAAGGTTGATTTTGTTCCGTATGGCCACCATTTCCCTCTTAGCCATCCGAGTGAAACGGCAGCATTAGTCATCAATAATATTTGTACTAGCAGATAGGAGTCACCCCAAAACGAAAAAATAAGATTGATGACAAGTGAGCAAAATTTTTCGTTCTGGGTCTTGAAAAAATAGAGGTTAACGAGGTGCATAAAACGCATCTAAGGTTTTCGTCATATCATCAGATGCAGATTGTAAGATAGTCCTTTGATCTAAAATCGCTGTTCCTTGTGCCCGGACAATATGAAATTGTTGAAAACCCATCAAGTTTTGGAATATTTCTTTTAGGTAGTAATGTGAGAATTCCAGAGGTGTGTAGCGATCGTTATTTGTGAAAATTGAGCCGCTTGCTTGAAGCAAAAGTACACGATAATCATCAGTCATCAGACCAACTGAACCCTCTTCTGTATACTTAAACGTTTCCCTAGCGATCAAAATATTATCTATATAATCTTTCATACGTGACGTCACATTGAAATTATGAACAGGTGATACAATCACGATTCGATGGTGTGCTTTGAATTGAGCCAATAAAGCAGCAGAAGAAGCGGCGATTTTTTCCTCCGCAGCTGTTAATGATTGTTCAGATGCTTGCTTATCCCAAATACGTAGCAGCTGGTCTTTTTCGATACGAGGAATTTCAGTTCCATATAAATGTAAAATGGTAGGCTCCTCATGAGGGAATCTTTTTTTAAACTGTTCTAAAAATAGTGTTTGCAGTTTGTTTGAATAACTTTCTTGATGAGTGAAATCAGGGTGCGCGTTAATAATGAATGTTTTCATATGCATGCTCCTTTTCTTTTGATAAACTGAGTATAAAATATAAAGGTGACAAAACCTGTCACCTTTTTCAGAAGGAAAATCAAATGAAAAAATCAGAACGCTTAAACCAAGAGCTTATTTTTTTAAGTGATAAATATTCATTTCAATTAAAAGATTTAGAAACTGAATTTGGCATTTCTAAACGTACGGCTTTAAGAGATATGGAAGAGCTAGAGTCCATGGGCTTAGCTTTTTATGTTGAAAATGGCAGACATGGAGGATATCGGATCGTGAATCAATCTCCATTGGTTCCGATCTATTTTCAAATAGATGAAGTTCAAGCCATTTTTTTCGCTCTTAAAGCCTTAGATCTGTTGTCAGCAACACCATTTAAAAAGTCTTACTCACAGATTCGCCAAAAACTGTTTGCTACAATGTCTGATGAGAGAAAACATCGGATCACGGAGATTTTGGATGTGATTCATTACTATCATGTCGCGCCAGTGAGTGAACAACATCATTTGGATTTGATATTGCAGGCAATGATGGAAGATCAAATCGTGAAGATGACATACACTCAATATGAACATAAAAGGATCAGGCTACAATTTCTTGAGTTGTTTTATCGAAATGGGATTTGGTTTACCGAAGCATATGATGTTCAGAATAAAAAGTGGGGCATCTACAGATGTGATTGTATGACGGACATGATGATCGAAGAAGAAACGAAAGACACATTGACGAAGGAAGAATTAAAAGCACTGCAGCTTGAATACGAAAAAACCTATCATGATATCTCTTTTAAATGTCGATTAACGGAACAAGGGAAAGAAAAGTTTTTGAAGAATCATTATCCGAATATGAGATTGGAGACCATTGATGATACGCCTTATATAGTGGGTGGGTACAACCAAGAAGAATTATCTTATATGACTCACTATTTGATCTCATTTGGGAAACATGTGAAAATTGAATACCCCGATGAATTAAAAGAGAGTTATTTGACTCAATTGCAAGAAATGATGGATCAATATATAAAATGAACGGATTGTATCTGAATCACAAAAACTCAACACATGAAAAAAGGCGAACTGTCGTAATTCGCCTTTTTTCTATTACTTCGCCGCCTGAAATGTATTTGTTTTCGATTTGTCATTGACCTTTCCATACGTCAGCTGACGCCAGATAAATTCCATCGGTCCAGACTTAAATCGCTTTAACCATAACGTACTGAAAAGGACAAGGAAGGCATACACGCCAATAGCCATGAAGAACGTACCAGCCGGTGAAAGATGATCGGCAAGTCCAGCTCCGTACTTGAGAAATAGCATTGTGCCAATAATGGAGTGAAGCAAATAACAGGTCAGGGACATTCGTCCGACTTTGGTGAACACCATTAAAGTACCTCGCAGCTGAGGAATGTGCAGAAACAGCATCGCAAGTGAACTCATATAAAACATACTGCCAGTCAATCCCCCATTTTGCTCAAGTGCAGAGACAATGTTCATCCATGGCGTATGTTCAAAAGGGGTGACCGCTGTCATAATCGTACTGGCTAGTGTGATAAGAAAAGCAATTGTACAAATCATCCAAATACGATTCCAAATCGCTTTTTTCGTCTCCATGTTTTTGAAAAACGACATTTTCACAAAATACACACCAAGTAAAAACATGAAGAACATGGAATAGACGGTGGAAAATGAGCTCGAAGCCATCGTGAACATATCCGTCCACCGGTCACCTATCGATGCTAAATAAGTCAGACTGTTGTGACTGGTCAATTCAAAATCGGCAAAATCCGGCTTGCCTGATGATCCTGTGCTGATGGTATTGAGCAGCATGGTGAAAAGAGGCGTGAGCAATTGAATCACAAAGAGTGTGATGAGCCAGTACTGGATGGTTTTGGCTGTGCGTTTGTAAAAGAAAAGCAGTAAAAAGCCCGCGACAGCATAATAGGTCAAAATATCACCAATCCATACAAACGTGACATGCAGAAGACCAATCCCTAAGAGAATGGTTAATCTGCGAGCAAACAACTTGTTCGGGCTGTCCACCTTTTGAGCGGCTCGATCCATAAATATCATAAAACCAACCCCGAATAGAAAAGAAAATAACGTAATGAATTTCCCTGAGGCAAACCAATTCACAATGTGGTGAAAACCATCATTAGACTCCATCTCAAATCCCTTGACCGAATCCACAATCAAAAAATAGTTGACCAAAATAATCCCCATTAAGGCGAATCCTCGTACGATGTCCAAGAAATGCACCCGTTCTTTAAGACTCATTGGTTGTCCGTGTTCTACCTTGCTTACATTCATATTAATGCTCCTTTTCATGTATTGGATCTAAAGATAGATCCTTCAATGAATCAATATACAGGCCAATTCTTAATCATTTATGAAGATCCAATTTTTTGAAAATAAATGTGACAACTTGATGGCAATTGATCATATTCATAAACACTTAAGATTTATGGTGTATCTTTTCACATAGCTAGATGATATATAGTAATAATATATAAGAATGAAGTCATGGAGGATGAGGTGAGAGAGATATGACCCATCGAATATTAGTTGTAGAGGATGATCAGGATATTGGTGACCTGTTGCAGGAATCTCTGACACGTACAGGGTATGAGGTGTTGAGAGCCATGAATGGCAAGCAGGCATTGCATGTTATAGATGATTCGCTGGATTTGGTGATTTTGGATGTCATGATGCCAGGTATCTCCGGTATAGAAACGTGCCAGCAAATAAGAGCCTCCTCAAACGTTCCCATTTTATTTCTGACAGCCAGATCAAGTACATTGGATAAAACAGAAGGATTACTCGCTGGCGGAGATGATTATATGACAAAACCTTTTTCAGAAGAGGAGCTTCACGCTAGGGTCATGGCGCAATTGCGCAGATATACCATCTATCAGGAAAAAAAGGAACAGGAAGAAACCTATTTAGTTGGTGGTAGCCTGAGGGTGAGTGAGGAATTTAATGAAGTGTGGAAAAGTGGGCAGCAAATCAAGTTATCTGATTTAGAATATCGGATATTAAAACTGCTCATGAACAAACGAAACAAAATATTTTCTGCTCAAAATATTTATGAAAGCGTGTGGGGCCAGCCTTATTTTTATTGTTCAAACAATACGGTTATGGTGCATATCCGAAAGCTGCGTGCCAAAATTGAAGATGACCCGGCTCGTCCCGTGTATATCAAAACAGAATGGGGGAGAGGATACCGGTTTGGCACATCGTAAATATACGCTGACCAAAAAGCTGTCACTGCTCATTTTGGTCGCTGCTATCGTAAGTGGTGTTGTCTTTTTGACACTGCAAAAGATCACTGATCACCTGATTGAAGGATATTTAAGTTCGGATGAGTACTATAAGGAAGAATCTGCTAGATACATTCAAACATTCAGCCGCTACGTTTCAGAACATGAGCTGACTTCAACGGATCGAAAAGCATTCGGTGAGTGGGTGAAAAAAGAAGATTATATTAATCTCACTGTTTACAAGGATGAAGTGCTTCAATATGACTCGATTTACTCTGTCGCTGACGAATCGGCCTATGGGAAAGAAAAGGTGACCGACTACGCAAAGCGTCATTCTTACCCGGTTCAATTTAGCGACGGAGAAGGTAGGGTTATGGTAGACGGATTTTACTCCTCTCGATATCACGATCTCGCCTTTACACTAGAACTGCTTGGTGCAACACTCATTTTTCTCATGATTGTGCTTGTTGGCATTCGCCGAAGTCTGCGGTACTTGCAAACGATCCGTGAAGAGATTCATATTCTTGAAGGCGGTGAGCTCGATTATGAGATGACAGTGAAGGGGCATGATGAATTGGCCATGATTGCAAAGAGTATTGAGGATTTAAGAACAGCCTTTTTGGACAAGCTTCAGGCTATTGATGATCTGCAGGAAGAGAGCCGCAGCTTGGTGACCGAAATGTCGCATGATATGAGGACCCCGCTGACATCACTCATCATGAATCTTGAATTTGCGAAAAAAGAGGAGGCTCTAGCGGATACCCGCAAGGAGCAATATATAGCGAGTGCGTATGGAAAAGCCCTGCAATTAAAGAATCTGTCTGACAATCTATTTGCCTATTTCCTGCTAGATAAAGATCACGAGTCAGAGCTTGAAACCGTTGCAGTGAAAGAAGTGATTTATGATCTTCTATCAGATCAGGTCGCCCTGCTGCATCAGGAGAATTTCACGGTCCATATTGTAGGCGAAATGCCGGATAGCTATATTAATGTGAATGTCGAGGAGCTTGGCAGAGTATTTGATAATGTGATGTCTAACTTACGTAAATACGCAGATCCTGAAAAGGACATTCAGATCACTTTTTTATCCGACCAAGATGTCTTTGAAATCCATGTGAGCAATGCGATAAAAAAGACAGACATCATACCGGAAAGCAATGGACTCGGGGAACGAAGCATCAAGCGGATGATGTCCCGAATGCATGGACAGTTTGAAAGTGTAGAAAAACACGATACCTACTACATCGTACTGCGATTTTGGAATACCAAAATATAGAGAGCAAAAACAACATCATGGAATGGGGAAACAATCTGATGAAACGATTCAACAATTTCCAAAAGGTACCTGATCTCTTGCAAGGCCTTCTGAATATCTGCCTGTTCTTTCTAGCGATTGCGCTAAGCGTACTCTTAATTAGTGAAACATGGTACATCGTACAATTCGTCTATAAAACATTGTTTAACAAAGGAGAAAGCTATTATGGAATGCTTGGCGAGCTGCTGATCTTCTTTATGTATTTTGAATTTATCGCCTTAATTATTAAATACTTTAAATCTAACTTTCATTTTCCGCTTCGCTATTTTATTTATATAGGGATCACAGCGGTCATCCGTTTGATTATCATTGATCATGAAGAGGCGGTATCGACGTTCTGGTGGGCGCTGGCCATACTTGCAATGACCTGTGCACTCTTTATTGCGAGCAAAAGAGATGCTGCTCAAGAGCATGAGGAAGTGAAGTGAGGAAGAAGAAGGACGAGTGGTCAACACTCGTCTCAGCGTGTAGACAAACCCCTGCATTCGGTGTCAGTCCTGCGCTCCGGTGCTCACGAATGTCAAATTCGCTCTGCTCCGGTGCTCGTCCTTCCTAGACTGCAAAGGTTTTCTATCACGCTGAAAAGAAGACAAAGGGCTAAAATCAAGTTCATTTTAGCCCTTTGTCAACAATCTGGGACGAGTGGTCAACACTCGTCTTTTTTGTGTTTAAATGAACAGTTTTTGAATATGTGTTGATTAATGAACAATGATTGAAAGATTGACAATTGATGATGATGTATCTAGAAAATATAATATAAATAGACAGGTGTTCATAAATGAATAGATGTATAGAAAAAGTATTCTGTCCAAAGCAGTTAACGGATTCACAAGTTCTTATGTTATGCTTTAGAAAAAGAGAAACCATTCTTTTCCTAGACATTGATTGTCATCATTCTATCTATAGGGGTCGATCGTATGCGAAGTATTCAAAGTTTGTTTGTTGAATGGTTACTTGTACTTACAAAGAAGAAACTAAATGTTGAGGGGTATTTAGAAGAACGAAGAATGGCGAATCAATTACCTTATGTGCTGCCTGAGAAGTTGAAAAAGAAATATCACATCACCAAAAGCAGCATGTTTTCAGTCGATACGTACATGTTGAAATCAGATGTGCAGCCAGATGATCATCAGGTGCTATTTTTACATGGAGGAGGCTATATTGAGCAGCCGCTCGTATGGCATTGGCGTTTCTTGGATCGATTGACGAAGCAATTAAATAGTACGGTGTATGTGCCAGTTTATCCAAAAGCACCGAATCATCAGTATATGGATGCAATCGAGAGTGTTCTCCCAGTTTACCAAGCTCTTTTAGAAAAAGGAACACCAGAAAAAATCGTCATCATGGGTGATTCTGCTGGCGGCGGTTTATCGCTCGCCTTTGCTCAATACTTAGCAAAAAAAGGTCTCCCGCAGCCTGGAAACATGATTCTATTATCACCATGGCTTGATGTGACATTAAGTCATCCTGATATCGCTAAAATGGTTCCAAAAGAGCCAATGCTCAACCTAGATTTACTGATCGAGTCGGGCAAAACCTATGCAGGTGATACAGATGAAACACATCATTTGATCAGCCCGATCTATGGAGAAATCAAATCGTTAGGACGAATTTCTGTTTTTATTGGCACTCATGAATTCTTTCTCCCAGATGCCCGGAAATTCAAAGAGATGGCAGACAAGCAGGGTGTTCCCATCAACTATATCGAATACCCAAAAATGAATCACGTCTTTCCTGTCTTCCCTATTCCCGAAGCGAACCAAGCGTTAAAACAAATTGTCGCTATTATTGAGAGTAAGACGTTCCCTTTGAGGGATATGACAAAATAGGATGCGAACATGAGGATGGCCAGCAATGCTCTAGCCATTCTCGTGTCTAATTGGAGGATCAAAAGTTAATTATGAACGAAACAGAACCGTTCTCATTTACAAGTATGCAGGAAGTAGCTCCTGTAGCTATTCCAGAAAGACAGTTCATTCAATCACATGACGGCATACGTCTTGCTTATTATCCGTTTTTATCAGAAACAAACACGCAGACCAATGTGATCATCATTCATGGCGGAGGCGCTCACAGCTTGGCTGGTTATGAGCATATCGCCTATACATTGCAACATGATTTTCACGTGAATGTGTTTTTGCTGGATTTGAGAGGCCACGGATATTCTGAAGGAAAGAAGGGGGATACACCCAAAGTCACTGACGTGTGGCAAGATATTTCGCAAGTTGTGGATGTCATCAAACAGCAGCACGAAGGAGCACTTTATCTTTGTGGTCATTCCTCTGGAGCTGGATTGCTGCTTCAATATCTATCTTGGGATGAAAAAAGAAAAGTAGACGGTTACTTTTTTATTGCTCCTGAATTTGGCTACAAATCTGACACAGCGAAGTCTAATCAAGTCCCTTTTGCCACAGTTCAAGTTTGGAAATTCGTGCTATCTGCGATGACAAAAGGAAGGCTGATGGGGCATTCAGAAGCTGTACGATTTCACTACCCAGCATGGGTGATTGCACAAGATCCACTTCTTTTAACAGGCATTACCATCAATATGTCTCTTGCCTTAACGCCATCTGCACCTCAAAAACAATTTGCAAGGCTGGACCAGCCTTATGGCATGTTTGTTGGAAGTGAGGATGAGTTATACGACGTAGACAAATTTCATCCGTATCTGACGCTTCCAAATCAGCAGGTGAAAAATCAATCTGTTTACCAAGTGATAGAAAACCATACTCATTTGTCCATTTTACTAGAATCGGGAAAAAAGATTGGGCATACAATCCAAATGTGGAAAAGTTCCAATTAACCTGAACAACTAGTCAACACTCTACCTTTTTCTTAAAAATTTACATTGACACCATCCTTTTCTATGATAAAATCATAGTGTGATAATGAGAATCGTTATCAAACGATATGACTACATATAGAATGGATAGGTGAGGTACATGTTCAAAAAATCTTTTTGGTCGCTATTAGTTGTGCTCTCCATCATATTACTTGCGGCTTGTGGCAGTAATAGCAGCGAAGGCAAGTCAGATAGTAATGAGAAAACAAGAACCGTTGAAAGCGCTATCGGTTCAACTGAAATTAAAGGATCGCCTAAACGTGTGGTGACGTTGTATCAAGGAGCAACTGATGCAGCCGTCGCTATGGGCATTAAACCAGTGGGTGTTGTAGAATCTTGGCTTGAAGCACCTACGTATAAATATTTAAGAGATGATTTAAAGGGTGTCAAAATTGTTGGGCAGGAAACACAACCAAACTTAGAAGAAATTGAAAAGCTGAAGCCAGATGTCATCTTTGCATCAAAGATTCGCCACGAAGAAATATTTGATCAGCTGAAAGAAATCGCGCCAACTGTTGCAACTGACACAGTGTATACTTTTAAAGATACAGTAAAGTTAATGGGTGAAGCGCTAGATCAGCAAGATAAATCAAAAGAATTGCTGACGAAGTGGGATGACCGTGTCGCTGATTTCAAAGAAAAGGCGAAAAAGGACATTAAAAACTGGCCATTGAATGTCGCAGTTGTTAATTTCCGAGCGGATCATACGCGAATCTACCAAACTGGATTTGCAGGTTCGATTTTGACAGAGTTAGGATTTGAAGGGCCTAAGAATATTAAAGATAAAAAACTAGATGTTGTCCAATTAACAGACAAGGAAAGCATTCCACAAATGAATGCGGATGTGATCTACTATTTCATAGGTGAACAAGACAAGGCTGCTGAAAAAACATATAAAGAGTGGACAAGTCATCCTTTATGGAAACAGCTTGACGCAGTCAAAGCAAAAGAAGTGCATAAAGTGGATGAAATCACTTGGAACATGGCAGGCGGAATCATTGCTGCAAACATGATGCTTGATGATATTTATGATCGTCTAGGAATTGATCAATAAGTAGAACGGAGGAGAAAATGTGAACATACCATTTTCTCCTTTTTTCCATAACAGATTGAAAGCGGGAATCAGATGAGAAGTTTATTAAAAAAGGATTCGAGCAAGGCACTGCTATTTGCTGGATTCATCGTATTGATGTTGGTCTTTTTTATGCTCAGTATTTCTCTTGGGCAAACCTCAATTTCCCTCAAAGCCACCATCCATGCGTTTCTTCAGTTTGATGAGTCAGATCCAAACAGTGTGATTGTCATGACATCCAGATTATCAAGAGCTTTAATTGCAACGGTCGTTGGATCAAGTCTAGCGATTTCAGGTGCACTCATGCAGGCATTGACGAGAAACCCGCTGGCTGCACCAGATCTTTTAGGTATTAATGCAGGTGGACTCTTTTTTATTGTGATTTCGATTGTTTTCTTTTCTACAGAGTCGTTAACAGGTTATATGTGGACGGCCTTTTTAGGCGCTGCCATTGCAGGTATGCTCGTCTTTCTTCTAGGCTCCATTGGAAGAGACGGACTGACACCGGTCAAAATTGTGCTCGCAGGTGCTGCGATATCTGCTCTATTTGCGTCCTTTACTCAAGGACTTTTAATCGTGAATGAACAGTCCATTCAAAGCATCCTGTTCTGGATGGCTGGTTCAGTGTCAGGAAGAAGTATAGATATGCTGCTGCCTGTGCTGCCTTATATTCTAGGGGCGACTGTGGTGGCGCTGCTTCTTGGCCGCTCGATCAATGTCCTTTTATCGGGTGATGATATTGCGAAAGGGCTTGGCCAGCGTACGCTTCTTTTGAAGATGACGATGGGGGTACTTGTTGTCTTTTTAGCAGGTGGTTCCGTCGCTGTCGCAGGATCCATTGGATTTGTTGGTTTTCTTGTGCCGCATATTGTGAAAAAGCTTGTTGGACCTGACCACCGCTGGGTACTGCCGTATTGTGCCGTTGTAGGGGCGTCGCTTTTACTTGTCGCAGATCTTGCCGCTCGTTTTCTGATCATGCCGCAGGAAGTACCGATTGGTGTCATGACGGCGGTAGCTGGAGCGCCTCTATTTGTTTATCTCGTGCGCAAGGGGTTGAAGACAGGTGGCTAAAACATATACAGTGCGTTCAAAGGGCGGGCGCATTTCATTTCAATTTTCAAAGCGGACGTTTTTGATTTTACTATTATTGACAGGCGTTGCCTTTGGTTTATTTATTCTGAGCCTTTGTATGGGCAGCCGCTTTATTCCGCCTACTGATGTGCTGCTGCATATCTTCGGACAAGGCGAGGGAAATACGTTTGTATTAAATACGTTGAGGATTCCAAGGACCCTGCTTGCGATTTTAGTGGGAGCGGCACTTGCGGTATCGGGGCTTATTTTACAAGGTCTCATTCGAAATCCGCTTGCATCGCCTGACATCATAGGAATTACGAGCGGTGCGTCGTTTGGCGCCATTATGTTCATCGTCTTTTGGATGGGTACTGTGCCTATTGCTTATCAGTCGTTGTGGGCCATTGCAGGCGCTTTTGCGGTATCATGCCTGATTTATTTGCTTTCATGGAAAAAAGGCGTCAAGCCGATCACGCTCGTCTTGATGGGAATTGGGATTTCCGCCATTATGAAGGCGTGTGTGACGTTTACTCTTGTGCTCAGCGATACGATGACCACGACCAAGTCATACATCTGGCTGACGGGCAGTTTATATGGTTCTACAATGAAGGACGTCATCGCAATGCTTCCTTGGGTATTGATTATTTTACCGATTGTCATGGTGCTGGCAAGAACGATGAATGTAAAGGAGCTTGGGGATGATCTTGCAACAGGTCTCGGAGTCAAGGTTCAGGCGAAGCGGTTATTCTTTCTACTGATGAGTGTGACATTAGCCGGTATTGCCGTTGCATTCGCAGGTGGTATTGAATTTGTTGGACTGATGGCGCCACATGTGGCAAGGATGATCATCGGTCGTTCCTTTATTGCGCTTGTTCCAGCATCTGCGCTTGTTGGAAGTATTCTCGTGATGCTGGCAGATTTAGTTGCGAGAACGGCTTTTCTTCCGTTAGATGTTCCGGCAGGCGTTTTTACGGCGGCAATTGGTGCACCGTTCTTTATTTATTTGTTATATCAACAGCGAAATCGCTAAACGAAAGATGGGGGTTTTGATATGAGGCCAGAGTGGGTTGAGAGAGAATTACTTGATTTCGGGGTACACATCACAAATGGACCAATGACATCTGATCGCACACTTGCTGCGCTTTTTTCAGAAGCATCTATCAGACGTTTATTAGAAGCTGAAAAGGAAGCGATGCATGCCCCGAATATAGCAGTGGCGGCATCCATGTTTTCAAAGCGCTATGCCTATTTAGTTGTTAGTTCTACTTTGTACTTGATGACGATGTATGATGCTGTCTATCGGTTTTCACCAGAGGCGTGTGTCTTTAGAGAAGATCGTAAAATTGAGCTAGATGAAACGCTCTGTTCTTTTGTTCAGTTAGAAGGAGATCGTCATGAGTGGAGAGAGCAGGTCGTCCGCACGCTATTTACGCAGTGTGTCACACCTCTTTTAGATGTATTGAAACGTACTTCAAGACTTCCGTATTCAATTTTATGGGAAAATGTAGCGGTACGTATCAATTCTCTTTACCGTAGCATGATGCGAGAAACGGAAGAGCCTAAAATGAAAGAGCGCATACGGGAGGATTATTTGTTTCTGAAGAAGGCGTCGGGTGATCTTTTCGGAGCGAAGCAAAATCCTTTCCAGCACAGCTTAAATTTAGATGAAAGTTTGCTAGACACATCAAATCGAAAGACTTGCTGTATGTATTATAAGCTTGAGAAAAAATCAGAGAGCCTTGATTATTGTCTCGTCTGTCCGCTAAAGTAAAAAAACACCTTATGCAAGGTGTTTTTTTATTAGATTAGATTTTTCTTAAATATTTATATGTAAATTTAAATATGATATTTATGTTATATTGTTTCATTATATCATCATTTATGGAAGGAACTGATATGAAAAAAATTATCATATATATCATCTTTATTTTCATCATCATCATTGGCTTGTTCTTCATTCAACCACTTAAAAACCACATCTCTTTTCTTAAAGTAAAAAGTACAAATCTTACTGAATTAAAGGTGGGAGAATTGAAGTTGGGATTAATAAAGAGAAACTATAGTGAAAACGAGTGGATTAAAACTTCAAATTCAAATTATTTTAAAGTGAATAATAGAAAAGAAATAGTGGCAATCTCTTTAGAAAATAATCAAAGTAATATAAACAACACAATAAATATTCATTCAACTAAAAAAGATATCTATGATTATTTAGGTGAAAATTATTATCGTAGAAATGACGATCAGGGATATGAAATTTTAGGCTATAAGGATTCAAAGCATGATATCAAAATAGAATTTTTCTGTTTAGATCGCAATGTAGAAAGAATTATTATTAGTAAATTGGGGGAATAAACATAACATAATGATCAGAATCTTTATAAGATGAGAAGTGTGTTTGATGTTGTATGATCCTCTTTTTTAGAGATATTAATGGAAAGAGGCACTGCTTGCTCATAGCAGTGCCTCTCTTTTTTATTCCCAAATATCGCTTACCCATTCAGGGTGATCAATGAAAGGATTGCGATTGTGCTGGTACGTTTGATAGATGATTTCGTTACGATTCCGTTCGATTTGATCGACTGGATCTTGCTTGTGCCATTTCAATAGGACAGACATTTTGCCGTGAAGAGGGGCGCTTCCATTATTCACTTTGTTGTTCAATTCTAAATCTGGGAAACGGTCATCACCTTCATATCGGACGGCCATATAAAAGAGCATTCTTGCTACATCTCCTTTCACCCGGCTATGAGGTTCAAATGAGTCGCTGTCGTAGAAGTTGCCCGGAGCTCCCTTGTATTCATTTCCGCCTATATCAAAATCTAAATTTCCTCGTGTGCTATTCGTTTGTACGTCTGTTGCCCGAAGGTGATGGAGATCTGTACCAGGTCCTTGGCTCGTCCCAAAATTGCCGTGAGATTTAGCCCACACATGCTCCCGGTTCCACTGTCCCACGTTTCCTCCATTTGCTTGCTTTGACCTGGAGATACCGCTATAGAGCAAGAGCACATTGCTTGGATTTTTTGGATCTTCATCCGTTTTCTTTAATGCATCCCAAACCTGGCTGTAGGATAGCTGCGTATGATCATCAATAATATCGTGTAATGCTTTCTTAAGAGCAGGCCCAGATTTGCCAGCAGCAGATTGGTAATAGGAATCAATTTGACTTGAAGCGGTTGTTTTCGCATGTTGAGCAGATGTTTCGGTTTGTAGCTGTAACGGGGAAAAGGTGATGGTTTGACTCGGTTCATTCAGAGTAAAGCCTTGAGCATTTGCAGCGGGAGGCAGCGGAGCGGCAAATGTACCGAAAATCATGATTCCGGCGGCCACAGTTCCAAATAAAGATCTTTTCATTCTATTTCCTCCTTCATAGGGAATGTATACTCTTTAGTTCTATCATATTGCCATAAAGAAATAAATGGATTTATCGTAAATTTTATGTAATCAATTCGTAAGAAAAGAGATTGCTATTTTATCAGCATTGCTGTATAAGTGGGCATATAAGGATGGACACAGCAAGGGAGAGGATGGATAACGTGAAAGAACTACACACACCTACTAGAACCATTATGACACCAGGACCTGTCGAAGTAGATCCGAGAGTCCTTCGGGTGATGAGTACACCAATTCTTGGTCAATTTGATCCTGCATTTACAGAGATCATGAATGAAACGATGACCTTATTACGATCACTTTTTCAAACAGAAAATGAATGGGCTTATCCAATTGATGGGACGTCCCGCTCAGGACTTGAAGCTGTGCTTGCCAGTGTGATCGAGCCCGGAGATGTGATGCTCGTTCCGGTCTTTGGACGCTTCGGTCATTTGCTGATTGAAATTGGACAGCGCTATGGTGCTGAGGTACATACAATGGAATGTGAATGGGGAACGGTTTTTAAGCAAGACGACATCATCGCAGAGATGCATCAAGTCAAGCCGAAAATTGTTGCGATGGTTCATGGTGAAACATCTACCGGAAGATTACAGCCGCTTGAGAAAATTGGTGAAGCATGCCGAGCGCTTGATGCGCTTTTTATTGTAGACGCTGTGGCGACAATTGGGGGTGTCGAGGTCAAGGTAGACGAATGGAAAATCGATGCGGCAATTGGGGGCTCGCAGAAATGCTTGTCTGTTCCATCAGGGATGTCACCGATCACATATAATGAACGAGTGGCAGACGTCGTACAATCGAGAAAGAAAGTAGAAAAAGGGATTGCAACACAGGACGAACTGCAAAAACAGGTAGACATTTCTCCAATCAAAAGCAATTACTTTGATTTAAGCCAGCTGCAAGATTATTGGAGCCCGAGGCGGTTAAATCATCATACAGAAGCGACGACGATGCTTTATGCTCTGAGAGAAGGGGTTCGTCTTGTGCTGGAAGAAGGCCTGAAGGAACGTTTTCAGCGCCACTTGTTTCATGAAAAGGCTTTAATGGCAGGACTTGAAGCGATGGGGCTTGAATTATTTGGGGATCCAGACTGCAAAATGCCGATCGTGACGTGTATCGTCATTCCAAGTGATATCGACGGAGAAGCGGCCCGGGCTGATCTTCTTCATCATTTTGGAATTGAAATTGCGAGTTCATTTGGGCCGCTTGCAGGGCGGATATGGAGAATTGGCTCAATGGGCTATAGCTGCCGAAAGGAAAATATTCTATTTGTTTTAGCAGGCCTTGAAGCCATCTTGATGAAGTACGGAGCAGCCATCAATTGTGGCGCCGGGTTACAGGCGGCTCTTTCCATCTATGAACAAGCTGAATAAAAAAGGGATACTCAAAATACTCGCCACCAGCGGGTATTTTTTATTTGGGAAAAAACGCTGTTTTTTGAAAAACTAGACTTATAGAGAGCGATATCGCTATACTGAAGAAGTTCTAATCATTTTTGTCATCATTTTCATTTATTTTGAAGAAAGAGGTTTTGATATGAAAAAAATGGGCAGATTGTACATTTTGATGCTCAATATTTTTATTGCCATGCTTGGATTTGGTCTGATCGTTCCTGTCATGCCAAGTTATATTGAAGCCTTTGGCGCAACTGGGAAAACACTTGGTTTCCTCGTTGCTGCAACTGGCCTCACACAATTTGCCTTATCACCCGTCGCCGGAGCGCTGACTGATCGATTTGGACGCAGAAAATTGATTATTGCCGGGATTGCCGGCTTTACGGTAGCTCAATTTATTTTTGCATTTGCCGATCAGCTTTGGATGCTGTTTGTGTCTCGATTTTTAGGCGGAGCTGCTGGTGCGCTGCTGATGCCCGCCATGTTTGCCTACATTGCTGATATCACAAGTGAAAAGGACCGAGGGAAAGGGATGGGTCTTTTTAGTGCTGCGATGACACTTGGTTTTGTCATTGGACCGGGTGTGGGCGGTTATTTGGTTGAGTTTGGGATTGCTTTTCCTTTCCTCATCGCTGGTTCTTTTGCAGCCCTGTCGACGCTGTTGTCTTTCTTGTTCTTACCTGAAACCTTAACAAAGGAAAAGCAGGAAGAAGCACGATTGAATAAAGAGCTTCATTTCAATCCTTTTACGCAGATGATTCAGGCTTTAAAAACACCATACGGTTTTTTGTTTATCTTGGCCTTTGTTTTGAATTTCGGAATTATTCATTTTGAATCGATTTTTGGCTTATATGTAGACCAAAAACATGGCTTTACACCGAAGGATATTGCATTTGTGATTACGGTAGCTGGACTTGCCGGTGTCATCGTTCAAGGTGCTTTAGTAAATACCTTTGTGAAACGATTTGGCGAAATGCGAGTTGTTCGTTATGCCCTTTTAGCTGCGGCATTTATGCTGATCGCCTGCCGCTTTGCCCCTTCCTTTTGGCTCATTTTTACGGGCTCCATTTTATTTTTATCGGCCACCTCGTTTGTTCGTCCAGCTCTCAATACATTACTATCTAAAATGGCAGGGAATCAGCAGGGGGTAGCAGGCGGCCTCAATACCTCCTTTATGAGCCTTGCGAATATCGTCGGGCCAAGTCTTGCGGGTATTTTATTTGATGTGAATATTGAGCTGCCATTTATGTTTGGAACGCTGGTGCTTTGTATGAGTTTCATTGCTTCTATTTTATGGGCGAAAAAAGCGCAGCAACATTCCCATGCCGTATCGTAAAGACAGCATAGAAAAAACCGATCAGCACAAATGGATCGGTTTTTTTCGTCATCGCTCATACTTCACGACTGGTGATTTTTCTTTATGCAGCGAATGAATCAATGCATCGTCTACATGCAAATGCTCCTTCACTAATTGAGGAGGGGTTAAGGCCATCCATTGGTTCAATGAAATATCTGCAAATCGATCGCTTTTAAACATTTCTAGAAACCAAAGGCTCGTTTGCCCGATATTTTGTATGTAATGCCCCATTCCGAAAGGAACATAACCAACATCACCTGCTCTGTAATTAAAGGTGCGAGCTGTCCCGCCTGCTCCAAAAACCGTCATTTTGGCTGTACCGGTTAAATAGTATTGCCACTCATCATTATTCGGGTGCCAGTGCATTTCTCTCATCCCGCCAGGTTTTACCTCCACAAGTGCAGCAGCAATGGTTTTAGATACTGGAAAATTGCGTGAGTCGACAATTCGTACGGTTCCACCAGAGGTCACGATTGGTTTTTGACGAAGGAGCTGGTGGGTAAATGGCGGTTTGATGCCGCCGTATGGATCAGAGACTGTTTGGCTTTCAATGGATGCCGGTGAAGAGCCTTGAAACATATAGCGTTGTTTATGTGGAATGCGGTCAAATAGCTTGATTGGCACGCCGAAATTAGCAGAAAGAATGTCTTTTGGTGTATGAGCAAACCAGTCTGTGATGGTGAACGTATCAAATTCAGAAAAAGCACCATCATCAAACACAAGGAGAAACTCACAGCCATCCTCAAGACCTTGAATGGAGTGCGGAATACCGGGCGGGAAATACCACAAGTCTCCTTCTTCTACATCAGCGATCATATTCCGTCCTTCTGCATCTACAGATGTGATCCGGGCTTTACCTAAAATCATATACGCCCATTCCGCCTGCTTATGCCAATGAAGCTCACGAACACCTCCGCGCGTAAGCCGCATGTTCACACCAGCAATAGTTGTTGATACAGGCAGCTCTCGCTCGGTAATTTCCCTCGACCAGCCGCCATGATTCAAGTGCATATGTGTATCAGAATATGAAAATTTTAAATTAGGAATCGTCCCCGCATCCGTTTTAGGGGGAACGAACATATCTGGGTTCTCCATATCGCGCAGAACGTCTCGCGGGCCTAAATCGGTTGCGCCGGCCCCATCGTCTCGAATCGGTTGCGGGATGTGACGAATCTCCTCATCCATTTGACACCACTCCTTGTCATTCACATTTCTCCTCCAAAATATATGAGACGTAAGAAAAAAAGATTCAATCCGAATCGGATGAAAGGTGCTTTTGAATACGCAAAGCTAAGCGCAAGCGCAATGTTGCGTCAGGATCTTTTAGGCTGATCTGAAGCAGTTCTTCACATTTCTCCAGTCGATATATCACGGTGTTGCGATGAACAGATAAACGTTTGGCTGTTTCTGAAATATGGCAATGTGTTTCGACATAAACAGATAAGGTGTGGAGAAGGTTTGGATCGACTTGTGATTGTTCATATAATGGGTGGAGATACCGCTCATAGAATGTTGTTAAATCTTTTGGTGGGATGAGCTTCAGTAAATCTGACACATCTTTTGCTTGATAGAACTGAATATATTCAGCTCGTAATGAGAGCTGGCCTGATTGCAGAGCATGGGCAGCTTCACTGAATCCTTTTGGCAGATCGGTGATGAGATAACCGCTTAAGCTCACACCAAAGGAAATGGTGGCATTCACATGTTGTTTAATAAGGATCTGCATTTGTTTTAAAAAAGAGCAGATCGATTTGTTCATTGCCAGCCAGCCGCCAGTCTCTTCTATAAGGAAGATGCCGATATCTCCTTTGACAAAAAGAAAGGCGGGAAATGGACAGTGCGAAAGGGTGCTTTCAAGTAAAGCAAACACATCATCTACAAGGGTTTGCTGCTTAAGGAAACAAGTGAAATGACTGCTCTGATCAAGTTGACAGACGATACATATATAGGGAATCGTTGTGTTTAATCCAAACATGCGTGCCAGACAGGAAACATCTTGCTCTGAGGAAATCGTCCCCTCCATCCATTTGCGAAACCATTCATTTTTGGCTCGCCCTGTAGATTGCTTGATGGCATGTTGTTTGATACGTGAAATGGACATGGCATTTACAGCTTGTACAATGGTCAAATGTAGCTCCATATCGTCTTGAGGATGAATGAAGGCGGGAACGACTAAATAATCATAAGCTTGTTCGTTTATATAGATAGGAAAAACAGAAACGCTTTCTTTTGAATGAACCATAGAAAAATAATGCTGCTGCGTACTGTGAAACAAGCGGAGCATTTGTATCCAATCTGGGTTTGTCATACCTTGGGATGAGGTGAAAAGAATACGTCCATACTGATTGATCAAATAGACAGGCTGATGAATTCTTTGGGCCACTTTTTGCAATACTTCAACATGATGATCGACAATGTTCATATCCACTCATTCTCCTTTTTTAGAGCTGAAGCCTTTGGTGAAGATGAATAAAAAAATGGACAATCGCTGTCAAAGTCTCTGATATAAATGTTATGTTATCAGCTCCATTCAATTTAGATAGAAAGTTGTCATTTAATATCACAAAAAAGATGGCAGAGCAAAATCACGTCACATCAGTCATCTTCATTCAGAAAAATGGGTAAATATGATATGTTGTAGACAGAAGAATTTCTTTCAGAAAGATGGGTATCCCAAGAAACAAAGACTTTCAATGGGAAAATCCGTTTAGACAAGCAAGTGGCAAGAGGTGAGATAGATGATTTATATCGGATTAACTGGCTGGGGAGATCATGACAGTCTGTACCCGCCGAAAATCGGCAGCTCTCAAAAGCTGTTTCACTACGCATCAACGTTTCCCATTGTGGAACTGGATGCAAGCTTTTATGCTGTTCAGCCTGAGCGCAACCATGAAAAATGGATAAAAGATACGCCAGACGCCTTTCAATTTGTCGTGAAAGCATATCAAGGAATGACCGGGCATCAAAGAGGCGAGATCCCGTTTGCTTCAAAGGAAGAAATGTTTGATGCCTTTATTCTTTCACTGACTCCTCTCATTCGAGCAGGGAAACTGGCGATGGTTCTGTTTCAATTTCCACCATGGTTTGATTGCAAAAAGGAGCACGTCCACTATTTAAGATGGTGTAAGGAGAAGATGGGGGATATTCCTTGTGCACTTGAATTCCGAAACCGGACTTGGTTTTCAGACGAGTTTTATGAACAAACCTTATCCTTTATGGAGAAAGAAGGGTGGATTCATTCCGTCTGTGATGAACCGCAAGTCGGAGAAGGGTCTATACCGCCAGTCATAAAAGCCACACACCGTGACAAAACATTAGTCCGTTTCCACGGAAGAAATAAACAAGGCTGGCTTCACCCAGCAGATCATGAGAACTGGCGTGAAGTTCGTTACTTATATTTATATAATGAAGCTGAACTAAAGGAATGGAAAAAGAACCTCGACATCCTGCATCAGCAGTCGAAAGATGTATATGTCGTATTTAATAATAACTCAGGCGGAGATGCGGCGACGAATGGCCAGCAAATGATTGATTTGCTGGATTTGACGTATTCAAGCTTATCCCCGAAGCAGTTAGATTTATTTAGTTAAACGAGAGCTGCGGCTTTCAACTTGAACGAGACGGTTCAGTGACAACTTGAGGGAGAGATCAACATGCTGCAGAAGCTATGGTTATATCATACAAACGACTTGCACAGCCACTTTGAAAATTGGCCGAAAATCGCAGCTTATATTGAAGAAAAGCGTCAAGTTCACGATCAGATGCTCTTATTTGATATTGGCGATCATATGGATCGAGTAAACCTTGTATCAGAAGCGGATTATGGAAAAGTGAATGTCAAACTCCTCAATCAGCTTGGCTATGATGGAGTCACAATTGGTAATAATGAAGGCATTACATTGCCTCATGAGCAGCTCGACCAATTGTACAAAGACGCACAATTTTCGGTGATCTTATCTAATTTATTTAAAAAAGGCAAAAGACCATCGTGGGCAAAGCCTTATGAAGTGATCACATTGAAGAATGGACTGAAAATCGCCATCTTAGGGGTGACCATTGCGTATACACCTGTCTATGAAAAGCTGGGCTGGGACATTACAGACCCATTTGAGAGCATACGGGAGATGCTGCAAGAAGTGAAAGGACAAGCCGACGTCATTGTTCTTCTTTCCCATCTAGGCATCATCCATGATCGAGAGGTAGCCCATGACTTCCCGGAAATCGACATCATCTTAGGCTCACATACGCATCATCTTTTAGAACAGGGCGAGATGGATAATGGTGTTCTTCTTGCTTGTGCTGAAAAGTATGGGCATTATATTGGCTGTGTCGAGCTGACCATTGATACAGCGAGTAGCGAGCTCATCGAGAAAAAAGCGACAGTGCAATCAGTGGACCAGCTGATCAGTGAATCCGATGAAGCGATCACGACTTTACAGAAAGCTGAAAGAAGAGCGAAGTCACTCATGCAGGAAAAAGTGACATCCATTGAATCAAAGCTCGAAACAAAGTGGTTTGATGACTCCCAGCTTCCGCAGCTTTTAACAGATGCCATTAAAGAATGGTGCGAGGCAGATATCGGCATGATGAATGCAGGGATGGTGCTTGATTCATTAGAGGCTGGCATCGTCACAAGAGAGGACATTCACCGGATATGTCCTCATCCAATTAATCCAATCAGGGTGACACTTACTGGGAAGCAATTGATCGAAACAGTGTCTCGTGGCTGTGAAGAAAAAATGGAACAGCTACGCATCAAAGGTTTTGGCTTTAGAGGCGAACTGATGGGGAAAATGCTATACAGCGGTTTGACTTATTCATTAGAAGAGGGCGAAACCAAACGAGTAAAAGATGTCTATGTAAACGATCAACTCGTCAAAGAAGATGATTCCTATACGGTTGGCACAGTGGATATGTATACACTTGGCTCTCTTTTTCCTCATATACGTGACCATGAACACATTGAATATTTCATGCCGGAATTTTTGCGTGATGTCCTGAGCTGGCGATTGAAGGACGCCAAGTGAAATCCGCTCCAGCCTAACAACACTTGCCCTCCCTTCACATAGATTGTGTTGAAGGGAGTGAAGGGATATGGTGAATTTAACACCTATTACAATTGATGGCCATTCCTTTACAGCCGTCACCGTCAAACTGCCAAAGACCAATTTCATGGCAGTGACAAATGAGCATGGTTATATTATGTGCGGTGCACTTGATGTCGGGCTCCTAAATGAAAAGCTTGCAGATAGAGGAATCATCGCAGGAAGAGCAGTCGGTGTAAGAACCATCGAGCAATTGCTGGATGCACCTTTAGAATCTGTGACATATGCCGCTGAGTCGCTCGGCATTCATGCTGGCACAATTGGAAGAGATGCATTATTAAAAATGGTGAAATAAAATGAACAGATGATTCCTATCCCCCCGCCTGTCTGCATACACTTGTAATGGAGAAGGGGGGATTTTTTATTGAGATTAAACCGCCGTTATCGCCCCTATAAAAAGGGCCCTCTGCCATTTCGTTATGTCATGCTGCTTGCCATATTATTTTTTGTGCTCTCAACTGTCATTAGCCTATTCTTCATCAATCGTTCCATTAAACCAACGTTGATTCACATTGCTGAACTAGAAACAGAACGAATTGCCAATCATCTCATCCAATATTCTGTTCAGGATTTTGCAGATGATCAGGAGAATATGAAAGATATGGTTGTGATGAATACAAGTGAGAACGGAAAAGTGACAACTATCGACTTCAATGCGCAAGCAACATCGAAAGCAATGGCTGACCTGTCACGTCACCTTCAAAAAAATCTAGAGGACATTGAAAAGGGGAATTTTCAAAAAGAGGCAAAAGAAGCATTAAAGGATCAAACAGATGGACATGACGGCATTATATATAACATTCCGCTTGGGCAAGCGTCCGGAAATGCACTTATCGCCAACCTAGGACCAAAAGTACCTGTACGATTTAGTGTCATTGGTGACCCGCATACAGACGTTGAAAAAAACATCAAGCCATATGGCATTAACAATGCCTTGATTGATATTAGTGTGCTCATTGAGGTGAAGGTGAGAGTCATCATCCCATTCGCCTCAGAAACCATCGTCGTCAAAAATTCCGTGCCTGTCTCCATCCAAGCCGTTCAAGGAGACGTCCCAGATTATTATAATGGCAGCGGAACAAATTCAGGCGCTCCATCGATTGTTCTGCCGGAGAAAAAGGAGAAGAAAGAATAACAGCCCAATGGACGAATTGGGCTGTTTTTTTCATATGCTGTGATTGCATATAGTGTTTTTGTGATGAACGTTTTGTTGTTACGAAACAGACAGTCTTGTCCTTGTATCATTTTCATCGGTGATATAGGTCACGTCTTCAAATCCACATTCAACTGCATTCTTGTATAGCCATTCGAGTGTTCCCTTATTTTTGCAATAGATCGTGACATAGGAGCAATCGGCCACTAAAATAACAAGCTCGCATTGGCTTTCAATAAATTCTTCATAGGTCTTAATATGAGACAATGTCCCTTTTGGATATGCTTGTAAATCGGCGAAAATCATATAATACGTCTTGTTTTCAATGAGGTGTTTGATTTCTATACCGTCCATTTCTGTTTTACCTTCAGGAAAAAGTTCTTCATCTTTTTCACCATCAACTAGTATATTCGAGTCTTCGGTATCGATTCGCCAGCTGAATTTGGTGATGTCGATCGGTTTTAGCACTTCTCCAAGGAAGACTCCGTATTCATTTGGAATGGTAAAGGTCATTCCTCTTTTCAAAAAACAGCCCCCTAACTCTTTGTGAAGTAGTCTTTCATTGGCTCATCATATCCTAATTAACCAGTTGATTCCATACGGATTACATGTCATGATAAATGTTCATTGTTTTACTTTTTTAAATAGTGATAGCTATCCTGAAGGCTGATTTTTCACGATCGTCTGTTATGAAAGTGAGAGGAGGATTTGATTGATATGAAGAAAATTTATGTAAGCGGGTTTTGTTTTTTGGTATTTGCCATTGTATTTAGTGCTAAATATATGTCAGCATCGATATTATTAGCTGGGAGTGACAGTTTGAGTGTCGACTTATTTAGAGGGATGTTTGACATGATTCCACTTGAAGTAACAGTTGTGTATCTCCTTTTTTTCATTATGGGGATTCTTTTTTTAGTTTTAGGATTGAAAGAAAAGCATAAGCAGTAATTGCTTAAGCATGATTTCCGGGGAAATGTTGATACATATCAAAAGGAGAAGCAAGCGGTATCGCTAAACTTCTCCTTTTATTTAATGACGTTTCCGCTCGGCTCTTTCCCATGCCCTTAAATGAGGGTAAGGATCAAACGACCATTCAGTTCGTCCATTGTCTTTATACATGCCGTAATGAAGGTGTGGCGGGAATTTTCCTGCTGTGCCAGGTGGACCGTAACCGGAGCTTCCGACTGATCCGATGACTTGACCAGGTTCTACAATCTGCCCAGCTTTGAGTCCTTTAGCAAAGCCATTTAAGTGGGCAAAATAATGATAATGATTATGAATATCTCGAATGCCGATCCGCCAGCCGCCAAAGCGGTTCCAGCCTTTCATTTCAATCACGCCGTACGATGTCGCACGAACAGGAAGACCGTAATGAGCAAAAAGATCAGTGCCCTCATGAATTCTTCTGCCTCCAAAGCCTCTCGCATCACCCCATGTACTCCTGTAGCTGTAGTCAGCGCCAACCGGAAGAGGAAACGCATGCTTTCCAAGGTCAAGATGGCCGTAATGCTGATAGAGCTTCATAAAAGATGAAATGATTCCAACGGTTTGATCACGTCCGTAATAATCCCACAGCGCGATTTTTAATTGGTCGATGCTGCTGCCGTAATGGAGCAAGTATTGAGCAAACGTGAACAGGACATCTTCATCGTTATCGATTTCTGCTTTTCCATCCCCATTACCATCAAGCCCAATACCGTCAAAAACTTTAATGCTTAATGGAGAGGTATCCTGCTTATTGGGATTTTCTGGTCCTATCCACATTTCCCGGGGAATGTAGATGCCAATCACACCTGTTTGTTTGGGTAAATCTCTTCTGTTTTTGCGTATATTGTGTTCATACTGATCAACCGCAGCAAGTACATACCACGGGACCTGTGTGGTGATGGCGATCTTTTCATACAGTGCCATTCGCTGTTTTAATTCATCAGGCTGCTTGTTTGCCCCTTGTGCTTGGACTGATGCGGGAATCATTGAAAGAGCGATGATGATCGCTAAAACCACTTTCACAAACGTCCATCTCCTTTCTTCGAACATCTCTTCTACCGTTTAGTGTGGTTTGATCACGTTATTTCATAAGAAGAAAATGTTAGTAATTTTCTTCTGTTATTTTAGGAGTCTTTTGGGTATTTTTGCAGCTCATTCCCTTGTTGTTCAATCTGTACTATGTTAAAGTGTCTAAAGAAAAGGCCTTAGGCCGAAGATTCAATTTTTTGCGGCAATAGCTGCATCCATCGTATATAGCAGGAAGATGATTGTATATGCACCTTTAATGAATTCATATGGAGATGATGGAATTGGCAAAGAAGGAAGAGCACGTAAGAAAACCGGACTGGCTTAAAATTAAGCTGAATACGAATGAAAACTATACCGGTTTGAAAAAAATGATGCGGGAAAACAACCTGCATACCGTTTGTGAGGAAGCGAAATGTCCGAATATTCACGAATGCTGGGCAGTGAGAAGAACTGCTACATTTATGATCCTCGGATCTGTTTGTACGCGCGCATGCCGTTTCTGTGCGGTGAAAACCGGACTTCCTACTGAGTTAGACTTGCAAGAGCCAGAACGCGTGGCAGATTCAGTGGCTTTGATGAATTTAAAGCACGCTGTTATAACAGCGGTTGCAAGGGATGACCAAAAAGATGGTGGAGCAGGCGTATTTGCTGAAACTGTTCGTGCCATTAGAAGAAAAAGTCCATTCACAACAATTGAAGTTCTCCCTTCAGACATGGGTGGCAATTATGATAATTTGAAAACGTTAATGGATACACGCCCTGATATTTTAAATCACAATATTGAAACAGTACGCAGGTTAACACCAAGAGTTCGTGCACGAGCTACATACGATCGTTCATTGGAATTCTTGCGTCGTGCAAAAGAAATGCAGCCTGACATTCCAACGAAATCAAGCATTATGATTGGACTCGGTGAAACGAAGGAAGAAATCATCGAAGTTATGGATGATCTTCTTGCTAATAACGTTGACATCATGGCAATTGGTCAGTATTTACAACCTTCGAAAAAGCATTTGAAAGTGCAAAAATACTACCATCCAGATGAGTTTGCAGAGCTAAAGGAAATTGCCATGTCAAAAGGCTTTAGCCACTGTGAAGCTGGACCGCTTGTCCGTTCTTCTTATCATGCAGACGAACAAGTAAACGAAGCGTCTAAGAAGCGTCAAGCGCAAGCATAACAAAGAAAACGCCAGAGCTCTCTGGCGTTTTTTCTCGTATTAATTTTGGCCGTAAGGTGCGTTTCGTCTCATGGTCCGATCGGAATTCGTCATGCCATTGGCATCTTCTTTCGTTGAAATATCTCCGCCTTGAGGAGAGTATTTCATTTGTTGAATCGTTTTCGTTAAAATTTGATCAAAATCACGTGAATTGGTTTGAAGACGTGAAAAATTGGCAATGGATTGAAAGTGCTCTGGGTTATCAGAGACGTACACATGATAATAACGAGGGAGAACAGAAACCGCTGTTTTTTTCACTTGATCGGCTGATTCATCTCGGTTTTTGTTGCCTGTTCGATACACAATGAGGGCATCCTCGTCTGTGACAAGTGTTGCTGCATCCTTTATATTTGGCAGCTGGATGGCTAAACTTGTAATCACGTGGGCAAGATGCTCACGATTTAAAGCAGGGGTTCTTTCCTTCTGATCGGTTACTTGCTGGCGCTGATAACGAACATAGCCTGCTCGATTCGTATCTGCTTCTGGCATGTTGGAATTATTTCCTTCATGACGATCAGACAGGCGAATTGTCTTGCTGGAAGAATCTTCATCCACTTGCCGGTTCATGCCTGATTGAAAGCCGCATCCGCCTAAAAGCATGCATAGGAGAATAGTGGCTGTCAGTTGTTTCATCATAAATGTGACCTCCTTTTTTCTTTAGCTTCGGCTAAATCGGAAAAAACATGCTTTAGCAATTGATGGAGTTGTTCCAATGAATTATCATTAAAGGTGGATCGTTTAAAAAGAGGTGAGAAGATGATCGTCATTCAGAATGCTAGCTTTGATCTTGTCAGAGAAATCAAAGACGGCTTTGATGAGGAAGCGTTTAAAGCAAGGTACTCAGATATTTTAAATAAGTATGATTATATTGTGGGGGATTGGGGCTACAACCAGCTAAGGCTGAAGGGGTTCTTTGATGACCAAAACCAAAAGGCCACATTCGATACAAAAATCAGTACACTCGATGAATACATTTATGAATACTGTAATTTTGGCTGTGCCTATTTTGTCTTAAAGCGGATTAGAAAATAACGCAAAGGGGGCGTCATGATGTATTTCGTAGACAGAAAGAAGATTGAAGAGACATTACGTTTTTTTGAGGAGCAATATGATTTGATGCGCAGTCATCAAACATGGTCAAGCCCTTTAGAAAAAAAAGCGCTGGAACGAATTGTTCATTTGCTCGTCGAATGTATTCTTGATACAGGAAATGATATGATTGACGGCTTTATCATGCGGGACCCGGGAAGCTATGACGACATCATGGATATTCTTGTGGACGAAAAGGTTGTACCAACAGAAGAAGGCACTCACCTGAAAAAACTGGTCTCGTGCCGTAAAACACTTGTTCAGCAATACCAAGAAGTGGTTCATCACGATTTGTTGCAGGTCATCAGTGAGGTAGAACAGGCGCTGCAAGTCTTCCCGAATCGAATTCGCACTTACTTGGAGCAGGAGCTTGGACCAGTATCAGCGTTTAAATAAACCATTGGAGTTGTAAGCAGCATGAAATACAAAGGCTATTTAATTGATTTAGACGGGACGATGTATAAAGGAACAGAAAAGATTGAAGAGGCGGGGCAATTTGTTCACAAGTTAAATGAGTTGAACATCCCTTATTTGTTTGTCACGAATAACTCTTCACGCACACCGAAGCAAGTAGCAGAGAAACTGGTTTCATTCGATATTCCAGCAACGGAAGAACAAGTCTTTACAACAAGTATGGCGACGGCAAACTATATCGCAGAACAAAAGAAAGATGCCTCGGTGTATGTGATCGGAGAAGAAGGCATTCAGCAGGCCATCGAAGAAAAAGGCTTGTCGTTTGGTCAAGAAGACGCTGATTTCGTTGTCGTTGGAATAGACCGCGGTATTACATATGAAAAACTAGCGGTAGGAGCCATTGCGATCCGTCAAGGTGCACAATTTGTTTCAACAAATGGAGATATTGCCATTCCGACAGAAAGAGGGCTGTTACCTGGAAATGGATCGTTAACATCTGTGCTGACGGTTACAACAACAGTGCAGCCAACATTTATCGGAAAGCCAGAGTCTATCATTATGGAACAGGCCATGCGGGTGCTCGGGACAGATGTGTCAGAGACGCTCATGGTGGGCGATAATTATGATACCGATATTATGGCAGGGATGAATGCAGGGATGGATACACTGCTTGTCCATACAGGCGTCACGACAAAAGAGCTGCTTCAGAAATATGACAAACAGCCAACCTATGTCATTGATTCATTATCTGAGTGGATTGAACGATTATCTTAATGAAAAGAGGACAAGCGTCAGACGCACGTCCTCTTTTGTGTTTTATTCTGCATTTCTCGCACTATGTGCCAGTCTGCTTGATGCTGCCGCAGCAATAGCACCGACAATGTCATCTAAAAAGGTGTGGCATTCGCCTGAGGATTTATCGTTGAGTTTCCCGAGAATCCCTGGTTTTTCTTTATCGATATATCCGTAATTCGTAAAGCCGATGGAGCCATAAATATTAACGATGGCAAAGGATAAAATTTCATCCACACCATATAGACTTTCATCTGTTTCAAGAATGGATTGCAGCGGTTCTGTCAGCTTTTTTTGCTCAGCGAGAACATCTAGTTCAACGCCTGTTAAGATGGCATTTTGGACTTCACGTTTTGCGATGACACGTTCCACATTGTGGATGCACTCTGTCATGTCTAAGCCAGGATGATATTTTTCCTGCAAAAAGAAGACAAGGTCTGCTATATCTTGAATGGTTACGCCTCGTTCTTGTAAACGGCGTCTTGCTGTTTTTTCTACTTCGTTCATCTCATGATGATGCGGCATGTTCCTCACCCAATCCTCGTAATTTGTCCACAACGTGTGAAAAAGCTTCGGATAGTAAATAGTATTCATAAATCCCTCAACCTGCGACTACGATATGATAAGAGACTGATTTTATGAACGCAGGTGAAATCATGAAAGAAACCATTTATCACACATTTGGTATTGATGTGCGTCAATTTATGCCATATGGCAGTTATCAGAGCTTTCAAACGGCGAAAGCTCTCTTCATCATTGTTCCCGTGTCTCATTTGCGAGAAGAAGAACTCACAGAGCTTTATCATATCAGTCAGTATTTACTGAATGACGGTGACCCATACGTTGCCGTGTTTGAATTAACAAACGAAGAGAAACCGACTTTTACCCATGGAAAAGAACTGTACGCTCTATTAAAGGCAGCACCGCGGGTTACAAGCCGCTCATTTCAGCACGCACCAGAGCTGGCGGCTTTTCATGTCAGAGGGAGAGGGTTTCCTTATGAGGTGTCTGAAACAAAACGTGTCGGAGCTTGGAAGGAATTATGGGCAAAACGGTTAGACCAGCTGGAAGGCTTTTGGATGCAGCAAATGCATCAAAAACCACTTGAACGATTTGAAAAGAAATTCATTGAATCCTTTCCGTATTATCTCGGATTAACGGAAAATGCCATTCAATATTTAGTGGATACAGAGCTTGATGATGAACCAAAAGAATGTGATTCAGGTACTGTTTGTCATCAGCGCTTTTCACGTATGACCTGGCCACATGAGCAGCCGCTTCGTTTACCTGTTGACTGGGTATTTGACCATCCAACAAGAGATATCGCGGAATATTTAAGAGAAACCTTTGTCCAGCATAAGGAGGATTTAATTGAAGAGGGATTCTCCTTTTTGCAGCAATATGAGCAGGTTACGCCTCTTTCATCATTTTCAAAGCGTCTGCTGTACAGCCGTCTTCTGTTTCCGCTTCATTATTTTGAAATTGTCGAAGGTTATTATATGTCAGGAGAAAATGAAAAATCTTATTATGAAGAACGATTAGATTACGTTTTAAATGATGCGAACCGCTACGAATATTTTCTCAAGGTGTTTCAAGAATTGAGTGCCATGCGCAGCGGTGGGCATCTCATTCCTCCTGTTGGATGGATTCATCAATCCGCTGATTTGAAGTTTCAGTGAACAGACGAAACGTCTCTTTTCTCTTGAGGCGTTTTTCGTTATGCTTAAAGAAATCAATCAAAGGAGTGTTCTTCTTGACGAAACCTTATGTCTATATCACAAGAAAGCTTGATGAAACAACACTTACACCATTAAAAGAAGTCGCTCATATTGACATGTGGACGAGCGAGGATGAGCCGTGTCCAAGAGAAGAGTTAGAAAAACAAGCGGCTCAAGCAGATGGGCTGCTCACAATGCTGTCAGATCAAGTAGATGAGGAACTTTTATCAAATGCTCCAAATCTAAAAGTGGTCGCGAATCTCGCGGTCGGCTATGACAATATTGATCTAAAGGCAGCTAAAAAGCACGGGATCACGGTATGTCATACACCGGACGTCTTAACAGAATCGACGGCTGATTTAGCCTTTGCGCTTTTGATGGCGTCAGCAAGACGAATTGTCGAAGCGAGTGATTGGATTAAGGATGGGAACTGGACAGGCTGGGGGCCGCTTCTTCTAGCCGGTGCGGATGTTCATCATAAAACGTTAGGGATTGTCGGAATGGGCAGTATTGGAACCGCACTGGCCAAGCGGGCAAAAGGTTTTGATATGAATGTTCTGTATCATAATCGTTCAAGAAAGCCAGAAGCAGAAGCGCAGCTAGGTGTGACCTATGCCGCATTTGATGAGCTGCTTACGCAGTCTGATTTCATCGTTTGTTTGACGCCTTTAACGCCTGAAACGAAAGAAATGTTTAATAAGAAAGCATTTGAGCAGATGAAGAACACGGCTTACTTCATCAACGTTTCCAGAGGGCAGACGGTAGACGAAGATGCTTTATATGATGCTGTCACGACAGGGAAAATTGCAGGAGCAGGTCTTGATGTATTTAGCAAGGAACCAGTCAGCCCAGATCACCCGTTAACGACATTACCAAATGTAACAGTGCTTCCTCATATCGGAAGTGCAAGTGTTGAAACGAGAAAAAACATGATGCATTTATGTGCTGAAAATATTGCGCTTGTCCTGCAAGATCAGCAAGCCAAAACGCCAGTTCAGGCGTAATCTCAAGCTTCCCGGCTTCGGGAGCTTTTCTCACAAAAATATTTTGAAAATATAGAATCTTGATATAAATAGTTGTTAAGCGGTTTCATTCTCATATTCTCTTATTTTATTACCTTGTCAAAATGAGGATACCCCTTTATAATGTGTGTACATTGAATGTCTGTGTTAGGTTAACAAATGTCTTTTTAGAGAGGACATTTACGGAGAAAGGTGGAATTTCAGGTGAAGGCAATTCGAGTTGGACTACTAGGATTAGGAACAGTGGGGAGCGGTGTCGTTAAGATTATTCAAGATCATCAGGATAAATTAATGCACCAGATCGGCTGTCCGGTATTAATACAAAAAGTGCTTGTGAGCAATCCCGATAAAAAAAGAGATGTGGATGTGGCAAGAGAGGTCTTCACAACTGAAGTATACGATGTGATTCGAGATCCAGAGGTCGACGTCATAATTGAAGTAATGGGCGGCATTGAAGAGACAAAACAATATTTAATAGATGCATTAAATGAGAAGAAGCATGTGATTACAGCCAATAAGGATTTAATGGCGCTATATGGCACAGAGCTTTTACATGTAGCAAAAGAAAACGGCTGTGACCTTTACTATGAAGCAAGTGTCGCAGGTGGGATTCCGATTTTGCGTACACTAGAGGAAGGTTTAGCCTCTGACCGCATCACAAAAATGATGGGAATCGTGAACGGGACAACGAACTTTATTTTAACAAAAATGAATGTCGATAAAAGTGCGTATGAAGATGTATTAAAAGAAGCGCAGGATCTTGGCTTTGCAGAAGCAGATCCGACGGCGGATGTAGAAGGACTAGATGCGGCAAGAAAGATGGCCATCCTGGCAAGACTCGGCTTTTCCATGAATGTAGACTTAGAGGATGTGAAAGTGAAAGGCATCTCTGACATCTCGGATGAGGACATTAATTTCAGTAAACGTTTTGGCTATACAATGAAGCTGATTGGAATTGCCCAAAGGGACGGAGAGAAAGTGGAGGTCAGCGTACAGCCAACTTTACTTCCTGATCATCACCCGTTATCTTCTGTCAACAATGAATTTAATGCTGTCTATGTTTACGGAAGTGCTGTCGGAGAAACGATGTTTTACGGACCTGGAGCAGGCAGCCTGCCAACGGCAACAGCTGTTGTCTCTGATTTAGTCGCTGTTATGAAAAACATGCGTCTTGGTGTGAATGGCAGTGGATTTATTGCACCGCAATTTGAGAAGAAAATCAAATCATCATCCGAAGTATTTGCACAGCAATTTTTAAGAATACATGTGAGAGATCAAGTCGGAGCTTTCTCCCGCATTACATCGATTTTTTCTGAAAGAGGCATCAGCTTTGAAAAGATCCTTCAGCTTCCTGTCAAAGGGCATGATGAGCTTGCTGAAATTGTGATTATTACACATCAGACATCAGAAGAAGATTTCTCAAATATCCTGCAAACATTAAACGATCTCGACGTGGTGGTTCAAGTGAAGAGCACGTACCGAGTAGAAGGGAACGGTTTAAGCTGATGAAGTGGAATGGACTCATTGAAGAATTTCAAGAATTCTTACCAGTAAACGAACAAACACCTAAACTAACATTAAATGAAGGAAACACACCGCTGATTCATCTCGCAAAGCTTTCCGAAAAACTGGGGATTGAACTTCATGTGAAAACAGAAGGCGTCAACCCTACAGGTTCTTTTAAGGATCGCGGGATGGTCATGGCCGTCGCAAAAGCAAAAGAAGAAGGCAATGATACGATCATGTGTGCATCGACAGGGAATACGTCTGCAGCAGCGGCAGCTTATGCGGCGCGCGCTGATATGAAATGTATTGTCATCATTCCAGATGGAAAAATTGCCTTCGGTAAGCTGGCGCAGGCTGTCATGTACGGAGCAGAAATCATTGCCATTGACGGCAACTTTGATGATGCGCTGAAAATTGTCCGTAGCATCTGTGAAAAAGCACCGATCGCACTTGTTAACTCCGTCAATCCATACCGAATTGAAGGACAAAAAACAGCGGCATTTGAAATCTGTGAGCAGCTAGGCTCCGCACCAGACGTACTGGCGATTCCTGTTGGAAATGCGGGGAATATTACAGCGTACTGGAAAGGCTTCAAAGAATATCATGAGAAAAAAGGCACTGGACTGCCAGTCATGCGTGGTTTTGAAGCAGAAGGTGCTGCAGCCATCGTTCGAAATGAAGTCATTGAGCAGCCAGAAACAGTCGCAACAGCCATTCGCATCGGAAACCCTGCAAGCTGGAAGCAAGCTGTAGCAGCGGCAGATGAATCGAACGGGAAAATTGATGAAGTGACAGATGAAGAAATTCTTCATGCCTATCAATTGATCGCACGTGAAGAGGGTGTGTTTGCAGAGCCAGGGTCTTGTGCATCAATTGCAGGTGTGCTCAAACAAGTGAAATCTGGAGAAATTAAGCCAGGCAGTAAAGTCGTCGCTGTACTGACAGGAAACGGATTAAAAGATCCAAATACGGCGATTGATATTTCGCACATCAAACCGGTCACACTGGATGCAGATGAAGATCAAATTCTGGAACATTTAGAAAAGGCCGCACGCGTATGAGTAACGCCTCCATGCTTTTTTCAATCACAGTACCGGGAAGCACTGCCAACTTAGGACCAGGCTTTGACTCAGTCGGAATGGCGCTCAGCCGCTATTTAAAGCTATCGGTCTATGACCATGATAGCTGGCTGTTTGAAGCAGAAACAGATGTCGTGTCTGGTATTCCATCAGGCACCGATAACCTGATCTACCAAACAGCTAAAAAGGTCGCAGATGACTTTGGAAAAACACTCCCGCCTGTTCATGTCAAAGTGTGGAGTGATATTCCATTAGCAAGGGGGCTGGGCAGCAGCGCTGCTGCCATTGTCGCCGCTATTGAGCTCGCCAATCAGCTGCTTGAATTAAAGATGACCGATGATCAGAAGCTCTTTTTTGCAAGTGAGGTAGAAGGTCATCCAGATAATGCGGGTGCCTCTTTATTCGGTGGTTTACTCATCGGTCTTCATGAAGAAGACAAGACACATGCCGTTAAAGTGCAGCATGTGGATGTAGATGTCGTCGTCGTGATTCCTTTTTATGAAGTACTCACAAAGGATGCCCGTGATGTCCTGCCAGAGGATTTTTCCTATAAACAGGCCGTGAGCGCGAGTGCAGTGAGTAACGTCCTTGTCGCCGCCTTAATGACGCAGAACTGGCCGCTTGTAGGGGAAATGATGAATAAAGATTTATTTCATCAGCCATACCGCACGATGCTTGTCCCAGAGCTATCAAAGGTGGAGCACGTTGCTTCATTAAAAGGCGCATATGGAACAGCATTAAGTGGTGCTGGGCCGACCATTTTGACCTTAGTGGAAAAAGGAAAGGGAGAAGCGCTGAAAAAGCAGCTTGCTCAAAATTTCCCGCATTGTGAAGTAGATGTGCTGACGGTGCCGGTAGAAGGGGTCATCGTCGAGCATCATTCTGTGAATCAAATGAAGAACGTGCTATAAATGAGCACGTTCTTTTTTTATCCTTGTTTTTCACAACAAAAGCAGGGATTATTATTTAGAGAAGCGAACTATTTTTGGTACATAAAAGGGGGGAGATCTATTGATGAAGAAATTGATAACAGCAGAGGATTTAACGCAAATCGTGTCTGTTTCTCATCCAGTCTATTCACCAGATGGAAAAAAGGCTGTTTTTACAAAAGTATCGGTGAATGAAAAAAAGGATGATTACAATATTCATTTATGGGTTCGAGATGAAGGGACAGGGGAGCTGTCACAATGGATATTCGATGATGGAAAGCATCATCAGCCAGTGTGGTCAAATGACGGGAAGCAGCTTGCGTTTATTTTGCAGAAGCCAAAGGAAGTCCCTCAGCTCGCACTCATTCAGAGCGATGGCGGCGGCATTCGTACTTTAACGAATATTCCTTACGGCGTATCTCATCCTGTATTTTCACCGGATGGAGCGTTCATTTATGCATCGGTCTCATTAAAACAAGAAGAATCTGTTCATGATGAAAAAAAGGAAGAGTGCGATGACTTTGCTCCGGCCGTATATGATGATTTGACTTATAAAGCAGATGGCAGAGGCTTTTTAGACGGGCGTCTGACGCAAATTGTACAAATCGATGTCTGCTCAGGGGAGGTAGAGACGGTTACGAGTGAGCAGCATCATCATGTGAATCATGTCGTCTCTCCTTGCGGGAAGTGGCTCGCCTATATTCAATCCAACCCGCAGACGTTTTACATAAGTGATATCTGTCTCCTGTCATTAGAGGACGGTACATCCAAGAAAATCACCCAATCAACAGGCGCTTACTCGACCGTATCATTTTCTCCAAATGGAGAAAGCCTGTTGTACATTGGACACGAGCGTGAATTTCAGAATGCAACCTTCCCATCATTGTGGCTGTATGATCTGAAGGAGAAAAAGACCGTTCAACTGTCAGAAATGCTCGATATGTATGTTGGTAACTGTATGGCAGGGGATAGTGTCATAGGTGAAGCCAATCAGCTTCCGCAATGGACGAAGGATAGTCAGGGGTTTTATGCGCTTGTTTCTGATCAAGGGAGTACCGGGATTTATTATTTCTCTATTGAAGGCTTAGCCTATCCCGTTCGTTTAGAGGCAGAACATGTGACGAATTTCAGTCTTCATCCAGATGAATCAAAAATGCTGATCAGCCGTCTTTCACCTGTCTCGCCTAGTGAGCTGTATGAGCTGACTTTAGGGGAATCCTCACTCAAGCAAATCACGTTTGAGCATGATGACTTTCTAAAGGAACATGTCATATCCGAACCTGAACCAATTTCTTTCCAGTCAAAAGAAGGAGACGTTGTACATGGCTGGTTGATGAAGCCTGCTCAGATGGAAGAGGGGAAGACATATCCACTTATCTTAGAAATTCATGGCGGGCCGCATGCGATGTACGGTCATACGTATTTTCATGAATTTCAAATGCTCGCCGCTGAAGGGTATGCGATTGTTTACATCAACCCTCATGGCAGTCATGGATACGGACAGATGTTTACAGACCGGGTAAGAGGCAGCTATGGTGACGTTGATTATGAGGATGTCATGCTGGCTGTTGATCATGTGCTCGAAGCCTATGACTTTCTTGATGAAACAAGGCTTGGCGTAACAGGCGGCAGCTATGGCGGTTTTATGACCAATTGGATTGTCGGACAGACAGACCGTTTCCGTGCAGCTGTTACACAGCGTTCCATTTCAAACTGGATTAGCTTTTATGGCATCAGTGATATCGGCTATTTCTTTACAAAATGGCAGGTGGATGGGGATATTTATGATTCGGTTGATAAGCTATGGGATCGTTCGCCGCTAAAGTATGTAAAACAGGTGAACACACCGCTTCTCATCCTGCACAGTGATGAAGACTACCGCTGCCCAGTCGATCAAGGAGAGCAGCTTTTTGTGGCATTGAAGGAGCTTGGAAAAGACACGAGATTAGTCAAGTTTCCTAAGGCTTCTCATGATTTATCCAGAAGTGGCCACCCTGGGCAACGTATTCAAAGACTGACCTTTATTCAAGAATGGTTTAGAGAGAAGTTATCCTAATTAAAAAACGGCCCAGTATGGGCCGTTTTCATGTCATATATGAATTAGAAAACCTGTTCAACTTCTACAACGCCAGGTACTTCTTCTAATAATGCGCGCTCAATACCGGCTTTCAATGTAATGGTTGAACTTGGGCAGCTGCCGCATGCACCAAGAAGGCGTAATTTCACAATGCCATCTTCAATGTCTACAAGCTCACAGTCTCCACCATCACGTAATAGAAATGGACGAAGTTTGTCCAGTACTTCCTGTACTTGGTCTTTCATTTCGACTTCAGTCATTAGATATAATCGCTCCTTTCACAACATATCACCATTATATTCATCTGGACGATAAAAATCTATTGATTGGTTTCAAAGTTTCCTTCTCATTATAGCACAATCTCATCTTGAAACAAAAAGTGATTTTGACTTTTTTCATACAGAAAATTCAGCTAAAATAAAGAAAGAATGGGGGGCTTGTCAAATGAACAAAACCGTTGACCTTTATGTATATGGAAGAGATGTCCTGTGCGCTAGCTGCGTGAATCTGCCTTCTTCAAAAGATACATTTGAGTGGTTAGATGCAGCATTAAAACGAAAATATCCAAATCAGCCGTTTCGCATCACATATATCGATATTGAGCACCCGCCTGAAAACGAACGCCAAAAAGAATTATCTGAACGAATTCTTGATGATGAATTCTTTTATCCGCTTGTCCTTGTTGAGGATCAAATTGTAGGAGAGGGCAATCCGAAATTAAAAGATATTTATCAAGAAATGGAGAAATATGGGTACGAAGAGAGCAGTGAATGAGCTGTTCTTTTTTTAGAAAAATAAATCGAACAAACGTTCCTTTTTAGGTTGATTTAGAACGTTTGTTCGTATATAATGAGATGAAAGGAGCGTGAGCATCATGAATTATTTACTAAAACAATCTCTTCATCAACAAATACCGATTGATATGATTTATATGAAGAAAAATGGAGAGTGCTCGAAACGAAAAATCATTGTACATCGTCAAACTGAACAGTTCATACAAGCGTATTGTTTATCGAAGAAGACGATCAGAACGTTTCGTAAAGACTGCATTCTTGCGCTTGCTCCTATCAAAGTGAACCATCCATTGGCACATGCCGTTTCATAATAAAAGCTCCTTCATTAGAAGGAGCTTTGAGAAAAAATTCACATCATTTTATCCATTGTGATGCTTATACATCCAAAGAAGTCCAGATTTTAAGAGTCTTGGAACACGACCAACAAGCGGGCGATCCGCTACTAAGCCAAAGCCGGCTTTTTTCCCTAAAGAGCCGAGTACGCCTTTTAACTTAAACTGCGGGTAAGCCTCAGGAAGCGGCTCGTTCTTCCAGCGTTTCTGTAGAGATTGCACAATTTGCTCTGCCTGTGCCTCGGCAAGCTGTGCACTTGGTGCGTGCGGCAAGCTTGCGCAGTCACCTACGACATAGACATGCTCATCTCCAGGGAGATTGTGATGAGGAGTTAAGACGACACGGCCTTGGGCGTCTTTTTCAACATCCATATCTCGCACGACTTTACTTGGCTGAATTCCTGCTGTCCACACGATGACATCTGCTTCAATGGCATCGTCATGGTTGTACACAACTCCTTCTTCAACCTTCGTAATATTGGCGCAGTTAATGATCTTCACATCATTTTCTTCAAACCATTTTTGTACATATAAACTTAATCTTTTTGGGAAACTGGAAAGAATCAGTTCTCCGCGGTCAAAAAGAATGATGTTTAAATCAGAACGGCTTTCACGCAGTTCACTGGCCAGCTCTACCCCGCTAAGTCCAGCACCGACGATACCAACCGTTGCACCTGCACTCAAATTGTTTAATTTGTTATACGTATGTCTTGACTGATCAATGGTTTGAATGCTGTATGTATGTTCTTTCGCACCAGGGACATTGTGATACTTGTCCTCACAGCCGAGTCCGATTACCGTATCATCATATGGAAGCGGTTCACGGTCGCTAAATAAGATCTGTTTGTTTTCAATATCAATTTTTTCTACTTCCCCGTATTGAATATCCAGCTTCGGATGCTCTGGAAAAGATACTCGAATGTGATGATCAGAGATCGTTCCAGCAGCAAGTGCATAATATTCTGTTTTTAAACAGTGGTAAGGATTTCGATCAATTAATGTGATAGTAACATCATCAGGTAATTGATTTGGCAATAAGCGGTGGAGAACCCGCATATTCCCGTAACCTCCGCCGATCAAGACTAAATTTTTCATGACGATTCTCCTTTTCCCCCTAGACATTGAAAAACACTTATACTAAAAAACTTTAAGTTAAAATACCAAATAAAATTATATCGAATTTACTGTGAAACCACAATAATTGTTTCAAAATAACCTACATATTCATTACTTAGTCCTAAATAGTAAAACATTTTACGGGGAATAGGCGTAACGATTTATTGAAGCTCATGTTTTGACTAATAGAAGGAATTTCGGTAGGATAGTAAGGCAAATGTGAGGTGAAGCACAGTGTTTCCACTGATCGAATTTTGTGTAAGTAATCTTGCACAAGGGTCTCAAGAAGCAAAAGAGAAACTTGAAAAAGACCCAAACTTAGATGTAATGGAATACGGTTGTTTAAGCTACTGCGGCAAATGTATGGACTCCCCATTTGCCCTTGTGAATGGAGAATTTGTTTCTGGAGAAAATGCAGAGCAGCTAGTTGAGCGTATTTATGCTTTTATAGAGGAAAACGACATGTTTTAAATGCACCACATGGGTCATGAGGTGCATTTTTTTCATATATTCAGTTTCCGTTTTTTAGGGGAAAATATAGAAAGCGCATCCAATATGTTATGCTAATAAAATATCATCAAAATGAAGCATCACACGAGAGAAAAAGAGACATATGCATAATAAAAGCCCTTTGCCATGGCAGCAAAGAGCTTCTATGTATGAAAAACGGGGGATGATAAGATTGTCTCCTGAATCGACTCCTTTTATACTATAAAGAAACAACATTTTTGGAGGACGCTCATGACATCATTTCAATTCACGAAAATGCACGGACTAGGAAACAATTATATATACGTCAATCAGATGAAGGAACAGCTTCCAGAAGAGCAGCTGTCAGAGATAGCGATCCGTGTTTCTTCTGTTTATACAGGTATCGGTTCAGACGGAATGATCCTCATTTGCCCATCAGATGTTGCGCCTGTGAAGATGCGCATTTTCAACAATGATGGATCAGAGGGGAAAAACTGCGGTAACGGTCTGCGTTGCGTTGCTAAATATGTATATGAGCATCAAATCGTAACAGACACAACGTTTAAGATTGAGACATTGTCAGGACTTGTTGAGGCGACCGTTCATGTGCAGGATGGTCACGTTCAGTTAGTGACAGTAGATATGGGTAAACCTCGTTTTGAAAAAGAAGCGATGCCAATGCTTGGTGAACCGGCCAGTACAACGATTAATGAACCGCTTGATTTTGGCACGACGACCTTAAATGGAACAGCTGTTTCAATGGGGAATCCCCATATCGTTTTCTATTTAGAAGACATTGAACAGGCGCCGCTCGATTCGCTTGGGCCAATCATTGAAAAGCATGACATGTTTCCAGAAGGCGTCAATGTAGAATTTGTTGAACGAGTCAGTGAAACGGAACTGCATTTCCGCGTGTGGGAAAGAGGATCAGGGATTACGCAAGCGTGCGGAACAGGAGCATGTGCTGCGGCTGTATCAACGATTGTCAATGGACAGGCGAAAAAAGAAACGGATATGACCGTTCATCTAGCTGGCGGAGACCTCATCATTCGCTGGAAAGACAATGACCATGTGCTGATGACAGGACCTGCTGAAACAATTTGTGACGGCACATTCTATCTCTAAACCATTTATTTGAGAAAAGGCAACATCACGTTTATAATTGAAAAGAAACATCCAGTCAAAAGGAGGGATGATCGTGAGTACACCAGTAACGATTACAGAAGCTGCTGCATTGCAGATTAAAGATATGATGAAAGAACATGAAGAAGAAAATGCGTTCCTACGAGTGGGCGTAAAAGGCGGCGGCTGCAGCGGTCTTTCATACGGGATGGGCTTTGACCATGAAGTCTCAGAGAAAGATACGCAGTTCGAACAGCACGGCATAAAGGTTCTTGTTGACTCCGAAAGCCTTGATATCATGAACGGCACCATCATTGATTTCAAACAATCACTAATGGGCGGCGGTTTCACGATTGACAATCCGAACGCGATTGCGTCATGCGGATGCGGTTCTTCGTTCAGAACAGCTACCAATACCGGTACGCCGGAAGAGTGTTAGAATTTCAGTATCAATGAATTCTGTAAATCCATTTTGAATAAAAACCTCCTCAATTAGATTATAAATTTGAGGAGGTTTTTTTATGTTCTTTTTTAAAGGTGCTTAAAATTCTAACAAGGTTTTCAACAAGTCTATTTGAAATGATTAGATATAGCATGAGCATACAGTATGTTTCGTACGATAATTAGAATTCATTATTACACCGATTTGCTTTGAAATTCATTAAAATGTTTAGGTGAAAAATAATCCGCAATTTTTTAAAATTTCATTTGTATCAAGTACGGTTGCTTCTTCAATTCCTACATTATTCATTTTCATAAAAGATTGTACAGCTTGATAACCTACTGCATAGCCTGCAAAGGGTGATAATCCGACAGGTTGATATCCTTGTTCTTTTGCAATGTTATCACCAAACATATAACTACTGACCTCAGCAAACCCTTTCGTATATAAAGCGTCTTTAATCACTTCTTTTGAATATTCTAAGTCCTGTTGATCAAAAGAAGTGACCCAAGGTCCTAGCATCTTTTCACCATAAAGTTCTTTTGCAAATGATTCAGCTAAACCTTCTATAATTAAGTAATCTCCAACCGTTACATTTCCGTAATCCCATTCAAAATAGGAAAAACGAATATTATGATGGAATTCATGCGCAATTAGAGCGGGGATCCGTGGGATGTTATAAGAGTTCGGATATATTGAGCATTGGATAAATCCCGGAATTCCTCCAAAGCCACAATACCCTTTTTGTTGTTCTAGCTTTTTCGGATCAGCTATATATAGACCAAATCTCAATTCATCAGAATTTATATGAAGGTTGTGTTTTTTGATAAAATTCATACAATAGTTCAAGGTGGTATTTGCCATTTGAAGAGCTTGAATTTCTTGTAGTTTTTTTAACGCTTGTTTACCAGTTTGTGTTTGTGATACATCAAGATAGCCAAGCATATTGGTTGCCATGATGACATCATAGCCATTTTTTTGTGTAGCTTTTAACGGAACGTTTATCATATTCCACATCTTTTCAAAAGGCCTCATCATGTTGTATCGAAAAAAGTGTTCTTTATTTTCTTTTAGCGAAAACAATTTTTCGTATTGAGCGATTGTATCTTCAATGATGATGTTCATCAGCTTGGACCTCTTTTCTGTTGATCAGCAAATACTTTCATGGCTTCACTCATGAATGAAGCCAAGCCCTCACCATATTGATCTATATTTTTTGTAAATCGTTCATCTTGAATATAAAGTTGACCTAATCCATAAAATGCCTCGAGGGAGTATTGAGTAAAGTGATTATTTAAAAATTCATACCATTCTTTGATGGCGGCTTGTACCTCTTTGGATTGAGGAGTGAGGTTGCGGAGGGATGCTAAGTTATGAAAAACTCTATCCCATCTTAAAGATAAATCATGTTGTTCATCTTTCGACAATCGACTTAATTTGAAGTTCACGTTATCAATGGACTGATTCCCCCAGCGACAGCGAGCTTCTTCTTCATATTGGTTGAATTTCATGTTCATTCCCTTGAACCTCTCTTTATTTGTTAGGTGAATTTCTCCCGTTATATGTTTTAGCGTCTTATCAATATTTTCAATCATTCTATCGAGTGTATTTCGTTTTTCCATCAACATTTTTCGTTGTAATATAAATGCTTCATGTTTATCAAATGACGGATTGTTTAGGATTTCTTTTATTTCCTTTAAGTTAAATCCCAGTTCTCTGAAAAATAATATTTGCTGTAGTGTTTCAAGGTTTTCTTCTGAATAAAGCCGGTAACCAGCATCCGTGACTTCTTTTGGGGTCAACAAACCAATTTGATCATAATGATGAAGTGTACGAATACTAATATCAAACAATTCAGCGACTTCTTTTACTTTCATATTCAACACATCTCCTTATGATATTCACTATAAAGTATGACGTTACGTCAGGGTCAATAGAAAAGGATCAATGAAGGTGTAAAAATGAAAAAAAGACACTCATTCAGCGTCTCTTTCTCAAATTGTTTCTTCTATTTTCAATAGTTCTTTATCCAAGACATCCACCAACTCTTGGGTGCTAAACATATAGATCACCACTTCTTTATTGCCATCTTCCACATGGACTTCAATTTCAATTTTAATCTTTGCTGGTTTTTCATGGTATACCACTTCAAAGATGCCCATTCTTTTTGTTTCATTGTTTTTATTCATTTTTTGAACGTTGGTGAGTATCTGTTTGATTTCTTGATCACTCAAACCAGCATCTAAAATCGAAGTAGACACATGTGTTAAAAAAGGTTCTAGCTGATCAACATCCATATTCAATCCGGCAGCGAATTGAACATAGTGTTTGTTATAGTCTTTTGCAAACACTTCAACTGAACCGCCAATCATCAGTAACAAGCTCAAACTAATCATGAAACGCTTTATCATCTTTCCACCTATCCTTCATTACGATCTTCTACTTCCTATATCGGCTGAACCAATCAAACCTTCATTGATTCCATTTCTTCTTAAACAATTTGTAAATCGCTCAATTTTGTTACAGCTTGTCCTCACAACTGGCTATTTCCACTCGAAAAGAGTATCATGAGAACCAAACATATACTGTCATCAGAAAAGAGGTTGCTGAGGTTTGAGTGAACAAATCAATTGCAGGAACTGTCATGAACTGATTCCGTATCGTTCAAAAACATGTCCATCTTGCGGGATAGACAAGCCGCTTCCGAAAAAGGAACGTGTGAAGGATCGGGTGATTTTGGTTGTGGCAGGAATTGTTGTGGTGTTACTTGCTGCAATGGTACTTGGAATGGCGAATGCCTATATTGGGATTTTTAAATAAACAAAAAAGGAGTTCCGCAGATGGAACTCCTTTTTTTGATCCGTTCTTATTTATTTTCAAATAAGCTTGTGGAATGAAGCGGCTGTACACGAGCTTTCGGGTCCATGTAAGCTTTGGCGTTGTTCACAGCAGTTGGTGCTTCACCAAATCCGCTTGCGATTAATTTGACTTTTCCTTCATACGTACAGATGTCTCCTGCCGCATAGAAGCCTTCGATATTGGTTTCCATTGTGGATTTGACCACGATAGAGTTCTTTTCGATTTCAAGGCCCCATTGTTTGATTGGTCCAAGGGAGGAAACAAAACCGAAGTTGACGATCACATCGTCCACATCTAGTACTTGTTTTTTATCGCCTTTCACTTCTTCAAGCACAATTTGTTCAATGCGGTCTTCCCCAATGAGCTCAGTTGGCACAAATGGTGTCAGCACATTGACTTTCGAGTTGTGCAAGTTTTCTACACTGTGCTCATGTGCACGGAATTTATCACGACGGTGAATAATCGATACTTCTTTTGCGATTGGCTCAAGCATCAGTGCCCAGTCAACCGCAGAGTCTCCGCCGCCAAGAACAGCAACACGTCTGCCAGCGAATTGGTTCAGGTCATTGATGAAGTAATGCAGGTTGCTTCCTTCAAATGATTCTGCTGCATCTAGCTCAAGCTTTCTCGGTTGGAATGCACCGTTACCAGCTGTAATGATGATTGTTTTTGAATAATGAACCTCTTGATTCGTAACGAGTTTGAAAATACCGTCTGCTTGTTTTTCAACCGTTTCCACAGCTTGCTCTAAGCAAATGGTTTGGTCAAATTTATCCATTTGTTCCTTTAAATTATCAACTAATTCTTGTGCGCGGATTTTTGGGAAACCAGCCACATCATAAATGTATTTTTCAGGGTAAAGAGCGGATAGTTGACCGCCGAGCTGAGGAAGGCTTTCAATGATTTTCACACTTGCCTGTCTCATGCCCCCGTAAAACGCAGTAAACAATCCGACTGGGCCGCCCCCGATAACGGTAATGTCATATACCTTAGAATCTTCTTGCATTCCTTAATCCTCCCAAATGAAAATTGTTATCACTATATCATATCATACCACATATCGTCGTTTGACTTGTTTTGAAAAACTTGTCGTTTTTTGATGCCGATGCTGTGAAAAGTGGAAAAAAGAGAGAAAGACCGTTTATCCTAAGGATTTTCAGTTTAAAGCCTTGAAAAAAGGAGCAGAACTCGCTATTATTGTTAAGGGAACTAAATATTAATTTTTTATGAATTTTTGTCGGAAACGGTCAAATGCTTTCGTTTTTTGTAGGTGAAAGTTCAGATTTTCACATACTTATTTTTTGTTTAAATTTCATAAAATGCCGCAAAGCGGTTGAGAATAACGATATGTAATTCTTTATCCGTTTTACAGCAAATTTAAAAAAGGTGGATGTGATTCCAGTGAATAAACCGAAAATCGTTGTATTAGGTGCAGGTTATGGCGGATTAATGACTGTAACAAGATTAACAAAACAGCTTGGCACAAATGATGCGGACATTACTCTTGTGAACAAGCATAATTATCATTACGAAACAACATGGTTACATGAAGCAAGTGCAGGTACTCTTCATCATGACCGTTGTCGTTATCAAATCAAAGATGTGATTAACAGTTCCCGTGTCAACTTTGTACAAGCAACAGTTGAAAGCATTAATAAGGAAGAGAAGAAAGTTGTGACATCAGATGGCGAACTTTCTTATGACTACCTTGTTGTTGCGCTTGGTGCTGTTCCTGAAACATTTGGTATTGCAGGACTGAAAGAATATGCATTCTCAATCTCTAACATCAACTCTGCTCGTCAGCTTCGTGAGCATATTGAGCTTCAATTTGCGACTTATAATACAGATGCTGAAAAGCGCCCAGAGCGTCTAACTATCGTTGTCGGCGGTGCAGGCTTCACAGGTATTGAGTTCCTTGGTGAGCTTGGAAACCGTGTACCTGAGCTTTGCAAAGAGTATGATATTGATCAAAAAGACGTGCGTATTATCTGTGTAGAAGCTGCACCAACAGCTCTTCCAGGATTTGATCCTGAATTGATCGACTATGCGATGAACTACCTTCAAGGTAAAGGTGTTGAGTTCAAAATCGGTACAGCGATCAAAGAATGTACGCCTGAGGGCATCATTGTTGGAAAAGACGATGATACAGAAGAAATCAAAGCTGAAACTGTTGTATGGGCTGCTGGTGTACGTGGTAACCCAATCGTTGAAGAAGCTGGATTTGAAAACATGCGCGGCCGCGTAAAAGTGTCTCCAGATCTTCGTGTACCAGAAAATGAAGATGTATTCATCATCGGTGACTGCTCATTAATCATCAATGAAGAAATTAATCGTCCATACCCACCTACTGCACAAATTGCGATGCAGCAAGGTGAAACAGTAGCGAAAAACCTTGCAGCACTAGTAAAAGGTGGCACGCTTGAAAGCTTTAAGCCAGACATCAAAGGAACAGTTGCTTCTCTTGGTGAACACGACGCTGTAGGTGTTGCGTTTGGTAAAAAACTTCAAGGAACAAAAGCTTCTGCAATGAAAAAAATCATCGACAACCGTTCATTATTCATGGTTGGCGGACCAGGACTTGTTCTGAAAAAAGGAAAATTCAAGTTCTTCTAAACCGATATAGACAAAAACGTGTATCCCTGTGGTACACGTTTTTTCATGTTTGACGGAATATTTTCTCACTTGGTACTGGACAGAAAAATATGTTATGATGAATTATCAGAAAATTTAGATTAAGGAGTGAGCAATATGAATGCACAAACGAAAGAAAAAAAGTCAACTTGTCAGTATTGTTCAGGAAAAGGATATTTTCAGTTATTGCTCGGCGGATCAGAAACATGTGAGGAATGTAAAGGGACAGGAAAGAAGCATTAATCTTACGGCTTTTTCCATTGATTGACTTCATCTCTATTTCCAAGTTAAACTAATGATGGGATATTTGGGGGTGGAGATGAAGTGATCAGTTTACCAGTCGTTATCATTTCAGTTATTTTATTTTTCGTGTTATTCTTCGGCATTGGCTTTTTGCTGAATATGCTGCTGAGAATGTCATGGATTATGGCAATTTTATATCCAATTGTATGCCTTTTCATTATCAATAATCAAAAGATGATCGCTTATGTAAGAGAACCAGGCATTGCTTTTTCCGGGATAGGAGACCGCATCGTTTCTCTTGCTGCGGCAGATATCATCATTTTATTAAGTGGTCTAATTGGTGCCATTGCCTCAGGTTTTGTCATCAATGCCCTTCGTAAAAGAGGCTATCAAATGTTTTAACTCACTTGTCTACACGCAAGTGGGTTTTTTTGTTTCTCCTTTGCATAGTTTCCATTTTGTTTGGAAACAAATAGATGGGTAGAGGAGTGACAAATAGAAATGAAAACATGGATGAAACGATTGTTCATGACAGGTCTGTTTATGCTTGCCTTGATGACAAGCTTTACGGGCATATCTGGCGTAGAACCAAGTGATCTCGCTGCATGGGTGAAAGAGACCGATGCCGGTAAGCACGTATCTTCTTTTTTAAAGCATCCAAAAAGGCAGACGATGGCGGTGAAAAGTGATGATTTGCGTGCTGTTTCTCTCGAAGAAGCATTTAATTGGAACGATTATCCGAAGCAAAAGGTTGTCGCCACAGGTTATACAGCAGGAGTAGAATCAACAGGTAAGACGAAAGAACATCATGCATATGGCATTACATATTCAGGCGTCAAAGTAAAACGTGATTTATATTCAACCGTGGCAGCGGACCCATCTGTCTTTCCGATAGGAACTGTCCTGTTTATCCCCAATTATGGCTATGGTGTAGTCGCAGATACTGGGAAAGCGATTAAAGGTCATAAGCTTGATTTATATTATGAAACGGTTGATGATGTGTATAGAGAATGGGGTAAAAAAGTGCTGGACGTTTATGTGATTAAAAAGGGTGAAGGGACGCTGACAGAAAAAGACTTAAATCAGTTGAACGAAGCAGAATCGATGCAAGTGTTCCGGCAGCAGTTTCAAGCCAATAAAGAATAAAAAAGCTTTGGATCTCAAAAGGTCCAAAGCTTTTTCGTTTCTACATGAAGTAATAATCTAAGATGAGTGTGAGCAAGATTCCTGTTAAGCCGCCGAAGAAGACTTCAATCGGCTTATGCCCAAGAAGCTCTTTCAATTTCTTTTGCTTCTCTTTTTCTTCCGCATTTGGGAAGTTCTTTGCCTCGGCAACAAACCGGTTAAAATCTGTGACCAGTTTGTTCAGGACAGTTGCCTGTTCTCCTGCCTGTCTGCGAACACCTGTCGCATCAAACATTGTAATAATGGCAAAGATGGCGGAAATGGCAAAAATAGATGTTCCTAGCCCGTGCTCTAAAGCAACTGCTGTTGAGAGTGCTGTTACTGCTGCGGAGTGTGAACTTGGCATTCCGCCTGTGCTTGTAATGAGCGACCAATCTAGTCGTCTAGAAATGATAAATTGAATCGGTACTTTTACAAATTGTGCAAAAAAGATGGCTGCAAGGCTGGCAAGCAGCGGAAAATTCGTCAGTACGCTCATGAACAAGAAACATCCTCTCTTTAAGAAAAAATAACGTGCGAAATGATAAAGTATTTACCCTAGTAAGATAAAAAAATGATGGCAGTAAGAACTGTTGCCAAGTCCATGTTCATTATAACATTAAAGAAAGTAGATGTGGAACGAGGAGACCATGGACAGGCTGCTATGGATCGCTGCCGCTTTTTCATGATGCCCTTCCGCGTGCCAAAATATAAATGTTCTTCAAGGGAAGACAGGCTGGCAATGATCGTATCAGCACATAAATTTTGATATAATAGAAGTTCCAATGTGAAATATGGAGTTCATTGAAGGAGCGTGTGATAAATATGTTTTTCTCGACAAATGAGTTGCAACATAAAGATACACTGGCCATCGGACTTTTTCAAAAGAGCCAATTATCAGGAAAAGCAAAAGAAATGGATGAATTACATGGAGGAAGAATCACTGAATTACTAAAAGAAGGCGATATTTCGTCTAAGCGAAATCAGCTTTCGAAATTTTTCCCATCCCCTGAAACCGGCATTAAACGTATTTATTTTGTCGGGCTTGGGAAGGAGTCAGATTACACGTTTGAAGAGGCAAAGGAAGTGTTTGCGCATTTATTTAAAAAGCTTCATCAAGATAAAAAGCAAGCAGTTTCGGTTTTGCTTGATACATTTACAGGAAAGGATCTGCCTGTTCAAGATGCAGCCCATGCCCTTTCTGAAAGCTGCCTTTTAGCTACATATGAATTACAAGATTTTAAACATAAAACGAATGAACCGGATCGCTTTATCGAATTTGTTTATGCAACAACGGATCATGATGCTGCCGAAATTCAGGCAAGTCTGAAAGTGGGCGAAGTCTACGGACAATCGGTCAATTCGGCTCGTACACTTGTGAATATGCCGCCGAACATGCTCACGTCCTCTGATCTTGCATCCTATGCGGCAGAGCTTGCTTATAAATATGAATTCGAGATTGAAATTTTAGATAAAGAACAAATGGAAGAGCTCGGAATGGGCGCTATTCTAGCCGTTAATAGAGGCTCAACAGAACCACCGAAGCTGATTGTATTGAAATATCAAGGCAAGGAAGAATGGACAGACGTCATCGGTCTTGTCGGTAAAGGGATTACGTATGATACAGGTGGGTATTCCTTAAAGCCAAGAGCAAGTATGGTGGGGATGAAAACAGATATGGGCGGCTCAGCCTCTGTTTTAGGTGCAATGGAAATCATTGGTGAACTTCGTCCAGAGCAGAATGTCATTGCGGTCATCGCCTCAACAGATAATATGGTCTCAGCAGATGCGATGAAGCCAGATGACGTCATTGTCTCACTAAGCGGCAAAACAATCGAAGTGCTTAACACGGATGCAGAAGGCCGTCTTGTTTTAGCAGATGGTGTGACCTATGCGAAGCAGCATGGTGCCTCTGTGCTTGTGGATGTTGCGACATTAACAGGCGGTGTCATTGTGGCACTTGGGAATGAAACAACAGGCGTGATGACCAATAACGATGAACTGTATGCCCAGTTTAAAGAGGCATCAGAAGAATGTGGGGAAATGATTTGGCAGCTGCCAATCACCGAAAAAGATAAAAAACGAGTAAGAAACAGCAAAATGGCTGATCTGAATAACTCACCAGGTCGTGATGGTCATGCGATCATGGCAGGTGCATTCATTGGGGAATTCGCTGAAGACACCCCTTGGGTTCACTTAGATATTGCAGGAACAGCCACGACAGAAAAGCCTTCATGCTTTGGTCCAACAGGAGCAACAGGTGTGATGGTCAGATCATTAGCGACATTTGTGGAACGATTTGAACCGAAGAAATAACAACGGAAGCTCTGCCAACTGGCAGAGCTTTTTATGTAGGACATACGCCATTTGACGAAGTAAATTTTCTATGGTAACATACGTTGGTACTTTAATTATCTACTACATTAGTAAACTAAAGGATTTCGGAGGTTTCACCATGAATGCAGTTGTTTTAGCGGTTGTTTTAATGTTGATATTAAGCTTGCTGCGGGTCAATGTCGTGATTGCGCTGGCACTTGGCGCTTTAGCGGGCGGACTTGCAGGTGGATTAGGTCTAGGGGGAACAGTTCAAGCGTTCACTGACGGTCTTGGCGGAAATGCGACAGTGGCGATTAGTTACGCACTATTAGGTGCATTCGCAGCCGCACTGACGAAAACGGGTCTTCCTGATGCCATGGTCGAAGGAGCTGTGAAGCTTCTTGGAAAAGAAGGCGATTCAAGAAGAAAAACATTATCAAAAGTGCTCATTATTCTGGTCATTTTGATCGTATCTTGTTTTTCTCAAAACGTTGTTCCTGTTCATATTGCCTTTATTCCGGTCTTAATCCCGCCATTATTAAAGGTGTTTAACGAGCTTCAAATTGACCGCAGACTGCTAGCATGTGTGATGACTTTCGGACTTACTGCACCATATATTTTGCTTCCGGTCGGTTTTGGACAGATTTTTCACGGAATGCTTCGTGACAACATGAAAGATGCAGGTTTAACAGTGAATTTAGCAGACATTCCGTATGCGATGCTGATTCCTGTAGGCGGCATGGTTCTTGGCTTGATCGTTTCACTCTTTGTCTATCGTAAGCCAAAAACATATGAGAATCGTGACATTACGGATGTAGAAAAATCAGCATATACAAAAAAGAGCTTATTCTTTGCTGGACTTGCGATCCTTGTATCACTTATTGTTCAGTTATATCTCTCTCAAAGCCTTGGAGTCGAAGGGATGATCTTCGGTGCGCTTGCAGGCTTGCTTGTCTTGTTTGTAACGGGAATGATGAAACGCGATGAAGCAGATGCGCTGATTACATCTGGCATGAACATGATGGCATTTATCGGATTTGTCATGCTTGTTGCAGCTGGATTTGCCAATGTTTTAACGAAAACAGGAGATATTGAATCTCTCGTCAAGGCGTCTTCTCAATTTATCGGAAACAGCCAAAGCTTAGCGGCTATTTTAATGCTACTGGTGGGTCTGCTAGTGACAATGGGCATTGGCTCATCATTTGCAACGATTCCGATTATTACGACGATCTTTGTCCCGCTTTGTTTACACTTAGGATTCAGCCCGATGGCGACTATTGCGATTATTGGTTCAGCTGCGGCGGTAGGAGATGCAGGTTCACCTGCAAGCGACAGTACACTCGGACCAACATCTGGACTGAATATGGATGGACAGCATCACCACATTTGGGGTACATGTGTCCCAACATTCGCTTTTTATAATATCCCGCTCGTCTTGTTCGGCTGGCTTGCCGCAATTATGCTATAAATGAAAAAAGGTTCCTTACTCATAGAGTAAAGGAACCTTTTCTGATATTAGGAAGCTGTTTGTTCTTTTCGAAAGGATGTGGCTTTTGAAACTGATCGATAAATTTTAGGTGCCAGCATCGCAAGGAGGATGGTCAGCGCATAGTCTTTTACCATAAACCAAATCATGAAGAACCATGTAGTTTGATAAGAGATTGGTGCGTTCAGCCATACATTTAATGCGATGTATGTATAAGTTGTCCCGATCACATACATCACGGTCGTTCCTGCAATGGCTGCAAATAAAAAGCGGCCAAAACCAGGGTTTTGTCTTTTTTCAAGAATGAATCCGGCAAGCCAAGCAGCAGGAATGTATGATAACACAAAGCCACCGCTTTTTCCTAAAATAACGCCGAGACCCGCCGAGAACTGTGCGAATACAGGTGCACCAGCGATCCCAACAAGAGCATAGACAATCATGGCCAATGCGCCAAGTCGTCTGCCCAACAAAAGACCAGCAAGCACACAAAAAAACGGCTGCATCGTAAGTGGGATTCCGCCGACCTGTAAAAATGGCACAATGGATGTGATATTGGCTCCGATAGCCATGAGTGCAGCAAACATCCCGACGAGCACAAAGTCAGCTGTTCTTGTCTTCTTTTGCATGATATTTCCCCCTGTCTTATCTGTACAAATAGATTAAGGGGAAGAGGTTTTTTTGTCAACTCATTTTTATTTTAGGTTAACAATAAAACCCGCCCCTGAAAAGGGCGGGCTAGATATTAAGCTTCGGTCATGGAAGAGGTTTCAAGGGCTTTACTAACAGGCACATAATCATAGCCGAGATCACGAGCGACAGCTTCATAGGTGATATGTCCGTTCATCACATTGACGCCTTCAGCAATTGTCTTGTTTTCTTTGATCGCTTTTGCAGCGCCTTTATTTGCAATCTGCAGTGCGTATGGGACCGTGACGTTTGTTAAAGCAACTGTCGATGTTCTCGGAACCGCTCCTGGCATATTGGCAACAGCATAATGTAAAATGCCGTGCTTTTCATAAGTAGGCTGATCATGTGTTGTAATATGATCGATTGTTTCCACAATCCCGCCTTGGTCAATGGCTACATCGACAATGACAGAACCAGGCTTCATTTGTTTCACCATTTCTTCTGTGACAAGGGTTGGAGCTTTGGCACCTGGGATGAGAACCGCACAAATGAGCAGGTCTGCCTCGCTCACTGAATCTGCAATGTTAACAGGATTAGACATTAACGTTTTCATTTGGTGACCAAACTGATCGTCCAGCTGACGTAATCGTTCCGCATTTACATCAATAAGGGTGACATCTGCGCCAAGTCCGATCGCCATTTTCGCTGCATTTGTTCCAACGACACCGCCGCCAATAATGGTGACTTTCCCTCTCGATACTCCTGGCACGCCTGCGAGCAGAATGCCTTTTCCGCCTTTTGGCTTTTCTAAAAATTGAGCACCAATTTGAGCAGCCATTCTACCTGCAACTTCAGACATTGGCGTTAATAGAGGGAGTGATTTTCCGTCCGTTACCGTTTCATAAGCAATGGCTGTCACACCTTTTTGTTTTAATGCTTCAGCCAAGGAGGGCTCTGCTGCAAGATGCAGGTACGTAAATAAGATCAGACCTTCTCTGAAATATGAATATTCTTCTGGTAATGGTTCTTTTACCTTCATAATCATATCAGAAGATGCCCACACATCTTTCGCTTGATCAAGAATCTCTGCACCAACAGATACATAATCGTCATCAGTGAATCCGCTTCCAAAACCAGCGTTCGTTTCAATTAAAATCTGGTGTCCAGCTGAAAGCAATTGAGATGCTGCTCCTGGTGTTAATGCGACCCGGTTTTCATTGTTCTTAATCTCTTTCGGAATGCCGATGATCATATCAATTCCTCCTATGCTTATCTATTGATATTGTATGTCTAGTGTATCCTGAAAGTTTAGAAAATTCTTCGGTTGAATGAAAAAATTAAAAAACGCCTCTTTGTGAAATTTCACAAAGGGACGTTTTTTAGCTTCATATCAAGATAAATGGTCATTTTCTCATTCATGTTTTTTAAATCAATTTCTGCAATGTCCGTAATCCGCTTCAGTCTGTAATTCAGTGTGTTGATATGAATATTTAACTGCTTTGCGGCGATATTGGCGTTGCTGTCACAATCAATAAATCGTTCAAGGGTCTCGACGAGGTTGGAATGATGCCTGAGGTCGTAATCCTCAAGCTTTGATAAAGAGTAACTGGAATAAGACGATCCCTTTCGTTTTTCAGCAAGCACATCTAAGTATTGATAAATACCCAGTTCAGAAAAGCTGTTCAATTGTTCTGTTTCCACAGGAAAGCGTTCTTTTGTTTTTAAGACTGCCAGTGCTTCTTTATAGGATGGCTGAATATGAGTAATGTGATCATAAATTCCACCAATGGCCGCCTGAACGTGATGGATCTGATACCGATCAGACAACTGCTTTAGCATGCCGCTTGTGAATTGTTTAATATCTTGAAGCGGATGTTCTGTTTTTGGCGAGACAAGAATAATGAATTCGTTAAAATCAACAGTTGTTAAAAGCACCTGCACTTGCTGCGTTGTTTCAAGCAGATAGGAGAGCTTCTTTTCCGTATCTTCTGTGAGTTCATCACGAAGGCGAAAGATAATAATGGCATACGTGTCTGGACATCTCATCCCAAGCCTCAAGAAGAGATCAAGCATCTCATCCTTTTCATGAATATGTCCTGTGAGCATCTTCCAAAATAGCTCCTGATTGCGTTCTTCTGTTTTCGTTTTTCGAATTTGTAAATTGAGTAATTTGTTTTTCACGGCATGTGCTGCCATCTTGAGAAGGTCCATTTCTTCATCTGAAAAAGGCTGCGTGGATTCAATCGCCCAGATAAAGCCGAGCACCTCTTTGTCTTTCCATATGGAAATGGCAACCCTGCTGGATAGACCGACTTCTGCAATTTGAGGTACGCGAAGCGGTTCATCTGTTTTAAGGAGTGTAGGAATGATACCGTCTTTCCAAAGCCGATTAATGACTTTTTCCGGTACACGGCGGGAGATAATGGTTGAAGTTCTGGCGGGATCAGTGAAATCATTATGTGTGCTATAGGCTAATAATCGATGATGAGTATCTTCTATAGTAATAGGGCAATTGAGCACATCACTAATTTGGTCTGCCACATCCTCTAAACGATCAAGGCTATACTTAAACGGATCTGTCTTTTTTGTCATAAAAAACCCCTGCTTTTTCGAATATTTCACGTACTTACATTATGAAGAGAATCAGGTACGTAAATCAATAAAAAAATGCCATAATCATTAAAAAAACAAAAAGCTTGAGAAATGAGCACATTGGTCATGCGTTGATCACAAAAAGAAATAGTACAATAATAATGTAGTAAAAAATCAATAGGCGGAAAGATTCATCGAAGTGCACGCCCTTTTATTAAGAATATATGACCAAAAAAATGTTAAATACTAGATAAAGAGCGAAAAAACAGTAATTCCATAGACTCATTTTGTAAAATAAAAACAGATTTGTTTGACTGTGTATCATTTCTGTTTTTATAATAATAACGTCAAAAAATAAGTGGATTAGCCCATTATATGGCGGCTATGCACGGGAGGTAATGAGGAATATGTCAGGAATTATTCGCGTAACCCCAGAAGAACTAAGAGCGACCGCTAAGCAATATGGTGTTGAAAGTCAAGAAGTGTTAAACCAAGTTGATCGTCTAAATAGAATGATCTCTGACCTAAAAGGAATGTGGGAAGGTGCTTCTAGTGAAGCATTCGCTGATCAATACGAACAGCTTAAACCTTCATTCATCAAAATGTCTGATCTATTAACAGATGTCAGCAATCAGCTTGATCAAACTGCAAATACACTTGAAAGCACTGACCAAGACATCGCTAGCCAAATTCGCGGCTAATCAAAGGGATTTCCTTTCTAAGTGTGAAAAGCAGAAAAAGCGCCGAGTCTGTCAGTTGATGCCGGCGCTCTTTCTATTTTGTGAGGTGGAAATTTGTGTATATCGATATTACCATCGACTTAAAAAACTATGATGGCAGTGTGTTTGATTTGAGACTATCAAATTATTTACATATTAAACAAGTCATCCATATCGCCTGGCAGGCAAAACAAATCTCACTACCTAAACGAGATGGCGGATGGGTGCGTGTAGTCAATAAGAAAGCTGTGTTTTCAGGCGAATATAAGCTGTCAGACTGTGGAATCACCACAGGAGACAGGCTGGAAATACTATGAAAGGACTTTTGTAAATGGCAGATAAAAAGAGTTCCTATTTAGAAGAACAATTAGAAGCAGTCATGAAAAAAGAGGAAGGCACTTACACCTTCATTTTTCAAAGAGAGACAATTAAACTCTTAGACGGTTTAGAAGCGGCACCGATTAAAGACATCAATCCTTCATTTAAAAAAGAGATCCAATTAACCGAAGGTGAGGTCATCATTTCGATTCAACCGCCTCCTGCCTATCAGGAATTTCGTTTCATCCATGCAAAGGATGAAAAAAGCAAATGGATTTTTTCATACCAGCTTGTCGATGCAGTGTGCAAACACGACGTGAAGCGGCTGCATCCTATTGTTTCTCCTGAAAACATTGTTTTTCATCAAGGCTTAGCGCCTGCATTTTTGCATTACGGGGTCAAAGAAAGCATCCCGCCATATGAAACCGACCAACAACGTTTGTTAAAAGAGGTCAAAGCCGTCATTCTTCGAGTGGTGGACCATGAATATCAGTTTCAAGAATATTTGGCTTATCATGATACGTTGAAATTATCTGAGCAGGCAAAGGAAATAAGTGATACACAGTCGCTGGAAGAATTGTCTGCTTTGATTCAACAAAAAATAGAAGCCATCGAAGCAAAAGAAAAGACGCTCTTAACCATTCCAAAAAAGAAATGGAAGATTGAACGATACATTGGACTTGGTCTCCTTGTTCTTTTGATTCCTGCATTGGTGTATACCATTTACACGTTCTTTTTCGCCATGCCGAAACAAGAAGCGTATGTGGAAGCGAACAAATATTATCTCAACAAACAGTACAGCCAAGTGGTGGATACGCTCGAAAAATACAAAGCCGATCAAATGCCAGTCTCTCTTCAATATGAACTGGCCATTTCGTATGTGCAAACGAATCAAGGGAATCTATTGCTTGACCAGCACAAAAAAGAAATCACGGATACGTACACATTGCAGACAGACCCGCAATACTTCCTGTTCTGGATTCATATTGGACAAGGCAATAGCAAGGAAGCTCTGGATATTGCAAGGGTGCTCGGGGACGACCGATACATATTTACAGCACTCGTCGCCTACCGCAATGAAATTCAAAATGACGACAGCCTATCTGCTGAAGAAAAACAAAAACAGCTAGACCCAATCATTAAGGAAATGGCGAAGTATGAAGAAAAAGAAACAACGGAGACGAGCACCAATGACTCCTCAGATGCAAGCCAAACAGATGAAACAGCTGAACAAAAAGAGCAGTCAAAAGCCGATCAGGAGAAAAAAGAGAAAGAATCTGATGCAAAAAAGAAAACCTCTCAGACGAAAAAAGATGAGAAAAAATAATTCTTTCGATACAACTGACAGTTGGTGCTGTCCGATGAGGAGGTGGAGCGTTTGAGTCTTCTATGGGTTTTTTATGAGGAAGATTATCAAACCGTCCGTTTAGATGAGCAGTTCAACCGGGAAGCTGTGATTGGACCTGAAATAGAGCATACAGTAACGATTCCTTCCCTTTCGTTTGATGAAGGATTGATTCGTTTATCTCCAGATGAAACGAATGACGGCTTTTCTCTTTATCAGGGCGAAAAAAAGAAAGGTCACTTACTTCCACATGAACCATATCAGGTTGGTTCACTCACACTCATGTTGATGGATTCACATCATGATCAAACCATTTATTACCTAGGAAATAGAGTCGAAGTGACTATTTCAAGTGAAGAAATAGATGAAGCGGATGTGTGGAAAGAACAAGCCCATTCAATGTTTCAAGATGCCAAATCCTTCACGTTGGAAAAAATAGAAGGCACTTGGTATGTCATTCCCCAAGATGAAACGATCTATGTGAACGGGAAACAGCTGCACGGTCCACAGCAACTTCTTGCTGGAGATGAGCTGTTTTGGAACCTTTTGACGCTGTCATTGAAAGATGATGATTTATTGCAAGTAACAGCATTTGAACCATTTCAAACACGTTTAGAAAAAACAAGACCGCCAAGTACCGAAACGAAACAAAAATATCCTTTATACAGACGAACACCGCGTTTGATTTACGATCTGCCAGATGACCGGGTGTCTTTCAGTTTTCCTTCACAGGAGAGTGAAAATAACGGCAGAGGACTTTGGCTTGTGGTTCTCCCGCCGCTTGTCATGCTGATTGTCATGGGGATCGTGGCCCTAGTACAGCCGCGAGGTATCTTTATTGTCGTGTCGATGGCGATGTTTATTATGACGTTAATTACTTCGTCCGTTCAATATTTTAAAGAGAAATCACAGCGCAAAAGACGAGAAGAGAAGCGGCAACGCGTTTACTCTCTTTACTTAGAAAATAAGCGGAAAGAGCTGCAAGAGCTGTATGACCGTCAACAATTTATTTTAACGTATCATTATCCATCATTTGAACAAATGAAATATTTGACGTCAGAAATTAGCGGGCGTATTTGGGAAAAGACGCTTGTCAGTGATGATTTTTTACAGCTGCGTCTAGGGACAGGTGCAGTTCCTTCAAGTTATGAATTATCGACGAGCGGCGGCGATATGGCCAATCGTGACATCGATGACTTAATGGAACAAACCCAGCATATGCAAAACGTCTATCGCGAGGTAAAAGATGTACCGATTACGTTCGGTCTTGCGGACGGTCCAACCGGATTAATAGGAAAACCAGCAATTGTCAAAAATGAGCTTCACCAGCTTGTCGGCCAGCTTGCTTTCTCGCACAGCTATCATGATTTGAGATTTGTTTTTATCTTTAATGAACAGGAGTATGAGAACTGGGAATGGATGAAATGGCTGCCGCACTTCCAACTTCCTCATACATACGGGAAAGGGTTTATATACAACGAACAAACACGTGATCAGCTATTGTCTTCTATTTATGAAATTTTGCGAGAGCGTGATCTGGAAGAGGAAAAAGAGAAAAAAATCTTTACGCCTCACTTTGTGTTTATCGTGACAAACCATGAACTCATTGCGGAACATGTGATTTTAGAATACCTAGAAGGCAGCCGGACGGATTTAGGCATCTCAATTATCTTTGCGGCAGAAACAAAGGAAAGCTTGGCTGAAAATATTTCAACGCTTGTTCGTTACATTAACGAAGAAGAAGGAGATATTCTCATTCAGCATAAGAAGGCCGTACGAATTCCATTTCAGCTGGATGCACATGAGCGAGCGGACAATGAGCTGTTTGCTAGAACCTTAAGAACATTAGATCATCAAGTCGGGATGACCAACTCGATTCCAGAAACGGTCTCCTTCCTTGACCTGTTTCATGCCAAACAGGTAGATGACATTGGCATTCGTGAAAAATGGCTGACATCTGAAACAGCAAAGTCATTATCTGTGCCTATCGGTTATAAAGGAAAAAACGATATTGTCGATCTGAATCTGCATGAAAAAGCACATGGCCCACATGGTCTATTAGCAGGAACAACGGGATCAGGAAAAAGTGAGTTTTTACAGACGTATATTTTATCCTTGGCTGTACACTTTCACCCGCATGAAGTGGCGTTCCTGCTCATTGATTACAAAGGGGGCGGAATGGCGCAGCCGTTCCGAAATATTCCGCACTTACTTGGTACGATCACAAACATTGAAGGCAGCAAAAACTTTAGTGAAAGAGCGCTTGCCTCTATTAAAAGTGAACTGAAGAAAAGACAGCGCTTGTTTGATCAGTATCATGTGAATCATATCAATGACTATACGAAACTCTATAAAGAGAAAAAGGCGGAACAGGCGATGCCTCATTTGTTCTTAATCTCTGATGAGTTTGCTGAATTAAAAAGTGAAGAGCCAGATTTTATTAGAGAGCTTGTCAGTGCCGCGCGGATTGGACGAAGTCTCGGTGTCCATCTCATTTTGGCGACACAAAAGCCCGGCGGGGTCATTGATGATCAAATTTGGAGTAACTCCCGCTTTAAAGTCGCATTAAAGGTACAAGATGCATCAGACAGTAAGGAAATTTTGAAAAATAGTGATGCAGCGTCGATTACCGTGACAGGTCGTGGATATTTACAAGTGGGGAACAATGAAATCTATGAATTATTCCAATCGGCGTGGAGCGGTGCACCGTATATGGAAGATGGCTACGGATCAGAAGATGACATTGCCATTGTAACGGACACTGGACTGATCCCATTATCAGGGGTAAGTACAGAGCCAGCAGTGAAAAAAGAGACAGTGACGGAAATTTCCGCTGTTGTGGATGAAATTGAACGTATGCAGCAGGAGCTTGGAATTGAAAAGCTTCCGAGTCCATGGCTTCCACCGCTTGAAGAGCGGATTCCAAAAACACGTTATGCATCAAGTGAAGAGCACGTCTTCCATTTCGCTCTTGTCGATGAGCCAGATCAGCAAAGCCAGCATCCACTATCTTATCAAATGATGGAGGATGGAAATATTGGCATCTTCGGTTCATCCGGCTACGGCAAATCACTTGCTGCAACAACACTGCTTATGAGCTTCGCAGAAAGATATTCACCTGAAGAATGGCATGCATATATTTATGACTTCGGTAACGGCACCTTGCTACCGCTTGCCAAACTTCCGCATACGGCTGATTATTTCTTAATGGATCAAATGAGAAAGATTCAAAAGTCGATGAAGCGTCTTCGTGAAGAGGTTGAATATCGCAAGCGTTTATTTAGACAGCAGGAAATGAGTCATATCAAAATGTATAATGCGTTGAATGAGAAAAAGCTTCCATTCATATTTATCGTGATTGACAACTTTGACATTGTGAAAGACGAAATGCATGAACTCGAATCTGAATTTATTCAGTTAAGCCGTGATGGACAATCGTTAGGCATTTATTTCTTAATCACAGCGACTCGTGTCAACGCAGTCCGTCAATCTCTTATGAACAACTTGAAAACAAAGATTGTCCATTACTTAATGGATCAAGGAGAGGCATACTCCATTATTGGCAGACCGAAATTCAGCTTAGAGCCAATTCCAGGACGAGTCATTATCAACAAAGAAGAGCTTTATTTTGCCCAAATGTTCCTGCCAGTTGAAGGAGAGAACGATCTCGAATTGTTTGAGCATTTAAAACAAGAGATCCAGCTTCTAGATGCTCGCTTTGAATCAGCTGAAAAACCAAAACCTGTGCCGATGCTTCCTGATAAGCTGACGGTCTGGGAGCTTGAGAGTCGTTTAGACGATCAAAAGCAGCCATATGACATTCCAGTAGGACTGGATGAGGAATCTGTGGCACCTGTTTACTTTGATTTGAAAAAGAATAAACACTGCCTCATTATCGGACAAACGCAGCGCGGGAAAACAAATGTGACCAAACTGATGCTTGATCAGCTATTAGTAGCAAAACCTGAGAAGCTGGCCGTCTTTGATTCGATTGATCGGGGGCTCTCTCATTATGCAAAAGAAGAGAACATTGATTACCTTGAAACAAAGGATGATATCACAGAATGGGCAGAGGAAATAGATCGTTTATTCAAGGTGCGTGAAGAGATGTACGTCGAAGCTGTGCGCCGGGGAGAGACTGATCAGTTGTCGTTCTCTCAAATTGTGCTTGTGATTGATGGCATTACGCGTTTTCAGCAGACAATCGACCCGCGTCTTCAAGATCAATTGGCTGATTTCATGAAATCATATGCACACTTAGGCTTCAGCTTGATCGCATCAGGAAATCATACCGAATTCAGTAAAGGCTATGATGCACTCACAAACGAAATCAAACAAGTTCGTCATGCCATGTTACTGATGAAAAAATCAGAGCAAAACATCATACCGCTTCCGTATGCAAGACAAGAACCAGAGATTCAGCCAGGCTTCGGATATTTGGTTGAAAACGGGAAAGAGAAGAAAATCCAGGTTCCTTTATGTGCGGTAGAAAGGAAGAGTGTTCAATGACAGAGCAGCAAAAAAGCTCCATCAAAATCGTGTCTACCATGATACTGATTCTCGTCTTGCCGGTTCTATTTTTCCATCTCATTGGGGATGATCCGGCAAAACAGAAAAAGAATGCCACACGTAACATAGCCGTGGTCAATGAGGATATGGGGGCGAGCGAAAGTGAAAATACCGCTCGTTTCGGACAGGATGTGGTGGCGGCATTATCAGAGCGTCCAGATTACACATGGACAGTCGTCAATCGAAGTGCGGCAGAAAATGGCCTGAAAAATAGAAAGTACGATGCAGTTCTCTATATTCCATCTGACTTCTCTAAAAATGTGCTGAGCTATGATAAGGATCATCCAGAGAAGGCATCTATCCAATTCTCAATCCAAGATCAGCTCAATGCAGTGAATAAAGAAAAAGTACAAAGAGAGCTAGAAAATGCTCAAAAGAAAATGAATGAACAAATGTCGACTTTATATTGGAGTTTTGTATCACAGGAAATCGGCAATGTCAGAGAAGAGTTTGAGCATATTGTTGGCAAAGAGGTCGAATTCCAAAACACGATGTACAACTTCTATAAGCCAAATTCAAACAAACTATCTGATGCCGTCCAGCAGCAGAAGAAACAAATACAAGAACTAAAAAATGCGATGGCCGATTCACAAAAACAGTATAAAGACGGTTTAAGTACAACAGAAGAAGCGAAAAGCCAGCTAAAGGATTTCGTAAAAGTAGTCGATCAATATCAGCAGTATCAAGACAAACAAAAGGATCTCTTGATCAAAGCGCAATCGACAAGTAAAAAACAAATCCAGCAAGGACTCAAACAGCTTGCGGAGATCCAAAACCAAAATGCCCGCAGCTTTAGCGATCAAATGGGCGGACTCAAAACCGACATCAATGGGGTCCAAAGTCAGCTCAAAACAACGGACAGCGCAATTCAATCTGTTCAAAAGGCAAGAGAAGACGCAATCCCTAAGCAATCGTCGGGATTAACGGACCTTGTGAAGGCGTCTCAAGAAGAACTGTTGAAGAATTATGAAGGTCAATACTTAGAGGCCTATAAAAGTAAGATCATCGCCTTGCAGAATAAGCTAGAAGCAAAAAGGCAAGAGCTAATCAACGCACCCGAGCAGCCAGCTGATCCTGATGATGACGGGCAATCAGATCAAGATAACGAGAACCCAGAAGAGATTGGCATTAACTTAGATGATGAAACAAATGAACTCTCGCAAATTTCATCGGAAATGAAAGATCTAGCCGATCAATTAGAAGATCAGACTGCACCTCCTACTAATGAAGATGATAAAGAGAGTGAAAATGGTCAGGATGCTGTTCAGCCAGATAACAGCGGCACGAATCAATCAAAAGACGACCTAAAAGCACTGTCTAATCGTTTAGAAGAAGTGAAAAAGAAGATTCAAGAAAAAGCGGCCGCTCATAACGACCAATTGAAAGACAAAGTAAGTCAAATGAGTAAGGAGCTTGAAAGCCTCACGAAAAAAGTAGAGAAGCTTGAAAAGATGATTCTAAGGTTACAAGATCGATATAACGTCATTCCGAATGAAATCAAAAATCAGGAATCCTCTATTTTAAACAAAGTGCAAGAGCTGAAACGAGTAAACTCGCCGATTGGCAACACTGTGAATACGAAAATATTTGATCAAGAGTTTAAAACAAATTCAACAAGCACCAAAAAGTTAATGGAATACTCCAATCAACTGTCTCAGCTAGAGATGATGCTTGGGAACCTATATCAACCAACAAACAATTCATCTCTACTAGACACAAAAGGAGATGAAATCCAGTCCATCCTTTCCATCAAAAAAGAAGAAACGGAAAACTGGGATACACTCAAAAATCAAATGCTGACGTCAAATGATGATGTGTCTACCTTTATTGATGAGATGCAAAAATTCTCAGATGGCTACGCAGAATACATTTCGACTCAGCAGGCAAGCATGGAACAGGAGTTAAATGCCATTTCTGAAAGTGCGGACACAGTAGCTGAACAAATGGCTGATCAAGGAGATGCGGTGTATACGGCAGACCTTGCGGGCAGTTCGATTGTTGTGAGTGCACAGGATTCAATTGGTCAGGAAGTGCTTCGTCTTTCTGAAAATATGAGTTCGTTAACCGACCGCCAAAAAGGGGTGGCGGATTATACGAATAATATTGAAGAAAGTGTCACAACCGTTCAAGAAAAAGCAGATACGTTGAACGAAAACTGGAGTAAGAATGTCAATTCTACGAAGCTTGTTCAACAAGATTTGAAGGGTATTTTAGGCAACACTTTAGACGATCAAGGCAACAGCAACTATGTGTATAACCATTTAGCCAATCCGCTGAAAATTAGCGGCGATGTGCCAGAAGAAAAAACGCAGACTGTACCGCCAGTAGTCATTTTGGTTATTGTCATGATCAGCAGTTTGTTGATTGGCTTTTTTAGCTCGTACTATACGTCAGCGCCAATGCTGGTCAAAGGTGCACTGTTTGGTATTTTAAATCTGTTAGTCGGGCTCATGATCAGCCTGTTTGGACTCAACATTTACAAACTAGCTGATGACCAAGCCATTCAATGGTCCATCTTTACGATTTTGCTGCTAGTGGCATGCTCTGCCTTTATTCGCACAGCTTTCCTTTTCGGTTCAATTGCCGGATGGATGGCAGCAACGGCGCTTATATTCTTCTTTGTTGCACCGTTAATTGATTTGGTCATGCCAAACTTCCATTTTACAAATCCAGTGACAGACGTGTATCTGTCTATCCAATATGGAAATGGAGACAACTTCGGTATGGGCATCACAGGGCTACTGATTTTAACGATATTGTTCATGGTCATTCCACTAGTGAAGAAGCTATGGAAAGACAAAACAGAGGAACGTGATGTCACTCATGAGGCTTAATCTATTCGTCAAAGGGATGGCACTTGGTGTCATATCCCTTTTTCTCCTCAGTCCTGCTGCTTTTGCTGCTACAGGTGAAGATACGGATACGAATGTCAAGCCGAATGAATATCAAGAAAAGAACCTCAATATTAATTCGAGTATATTGAGGGATCAAACGAAATACGAACAAAGCAAAACAACATCTAAAGTCAAAACGGACATTCACTTTGCTGACCCGCCTAAGACCTCTGGTGGTCAACTTTCGCCACAAATTTTTAGTGATCTGAAAGAAAATCCGCCTAAAACGCCAGCTCGTATGATGAAAGAGATGAATATCTCTTTCAGCGATTCGGCTGTATCAACGCCTTCTGGCGATGATCATGAAAAGCAGAGATCGGCGCTTCTGCCAATCATTTTTGGCATCTTGATCGCCTGTGGCATCATTGTCATGATCATTCTGATTCCAAAAGTGAATGTGAAGACGGAAAAGAAATAGCCTGCCTTTTGAAAAGGGCAGGCTTTTCTTTATGCAGATTGCTTGATGTGATACCGATTCACTATTTAAAATAGTGTTATCAAGGGAGGAGATTGTCATTCGAATTTCAATCGTCACAGGCGGATCAAAAGGATTTGGTTTAGCACTTGTCAAACAGCTACTTTCACGTGGGGATAACGTGTATACCGCTGCAAGAAGTGAGTCGCCACTATCCCACCCACACCTCACGCATTCACAGGTTGATCTCACTGATGAGGAATCGGCTGCAAAGTGGCTTCAGGGCATCTTGTCCTCGCAAACTCTCGCAGACGCTGATGACATCTTGCTTGTCAATAATGCAGGAATGGTGACTCCTATCAAACGTGCAGGGCAAGGCGGAGAGGATACGCTTCATCAGCATTATACGCTGAACCTTGTCATCCCTGTTTTGCTCAGCCATGTGTTTGTGAGGGAGACACAATCTCTTGATGGGAAGAAAACCATCGTGCATCTTTCTTCTGGGGCAGCTAAAAACCCGTACAAAGGATGGAGTGCCTATTGCAGTTCAAAAGCAGGGCTTGATATGTTTATGAGGACTTTACATGAGGAACAGCAGGACGAAGCATATCCTGTCACCACGTTTTCCTTTTCACCCGGTACGATTGATACGGATATGCAGGGAGAGATTCGGAAATCTTCCAAACAGGACTTTGAACAAATTGAGCGGTTTCAGCAATTACATGAAACAGGTACGCTAAAGAGCCCAGATGAAGTGGCCGGTATTTTACTAGACCTACTAGCAGATGACCCAGCTAGCGGTTGTGTATACGATGCCCGTGAGTATGAAAAAAAGCAGTCATAACGGCTGCTTTTTTCGTATTGTACAAGCAAAGACAGCTTATCGAGCATAAGCTAATTTTGAGACTCATCGGAAATATGACAGAACATTTGAGTTTCTTTTCAGAATATGTTAGGATGCTAAAAATATAGATAAGGAGGGGTTTCCATGAGAAAGGTTACATTAATGGATGTTTACACCCATCCAGTCGCTCAAAAATATTTAAATCGTTCAGGAAAAGCCCACGCCATTGCTTGTGCTTATCACGCATTCAAACTGGCGATGCAGGCGGGGATTAACCCGGATCTTGCTGTGAAAGCAGCACTCTTGCATGACATCGGCCACTATGAATGGTATACAGCAGGCGGAGAATGGGATTACGAGACATATAGACGAAATGATATTCATGCCATTAAAGGGGCAGAGCGGGCACATAAACTGCTCATACGGCTCGGCGAGGAACCAAAAGCAGCCAAAGAGATTGCCCTTGCGATTTTGCTTCACACAGATTCATATTTGCCAGAGGGCGACCTGCATAAGGACACACTCCAGCAAATTGTGAAGAAAGCAGATGAAATGGACGAAGAGCCTGGTGGACACCATCATTACAGACAAATAGATGAATCACTTGCGCTCAAAAAAATTGCTGATTTGGATGAGAAGGTGCAGCAGGCGCTTCAGCCCATGAAACGCTCTGTTTAATATGGAATATCTCCATGAATCGTTCCGTGCTGATCCACATACAATGTGCGGATCACAGTACGGTTAAATGCCGACGTCCCTGACGCAGTGAGACCTGTGTAATGAACCGTGACGGAATAAGCACCTTCTTTTTTCAATTGAACGGCAGATGAAGAGCTCGTTTTCAGTGGATGATCCAACTCGGCATCTTTAAAATAAGTGGTCTCTACAGTTTTGCTTAATCGTTTAATCAGCTTGCTCGAATGTGTCGATGCATCTCCTGATTTCGCTGCAGCGATTTTGATTTCTTCATTCAATGGTGAATCAAAGGATACAAGTAGCAAATAAGGATCCTTTTTTCCTGAATTTGATCGAATCGTCCATTTTCCTGGAACGGGTTTATTGATTTGCACATGGTGTGAATAGGCGCCTTCATATGGGAATGATGCTTCGGATGTCGTCAAATTGGTTAAGACATCTCCATTTGGCGCAACGATTTCCGGATTGGCTTCCTGTCTTTCATTTAACCACTGAATCGATAGGCCATTCGTTCCTTCCTCTACATAGAACGCTTCTGTTTTATCCTTTTCACTTTCTCCACCTTTCACATAAACGTTTGTATTTAGCTCCGAAGAGACTGGTTCTTGCTCTTGTTCGTCTTCACTTTCAGCGCTTGCGGTACTTGCACGCAGCTGTGCCTGAAATACGGGGAACATGCTTGTGCCGTTTTTGATCGAAAAGTGATCCCATTTTCCTGTTAAAATATTGTTTGCATATGCTAGCTTTGTGCTGCTGACCGTCACAGCGCCATCGTTTGCACCAAAGCTTTTTAAATACATGCCGCCTAAATAAAGCACTCCGCCAAAGGTTCCCCAATCTGAACCAGAATAGGTTACATACTTATGAGGGAACGTCTCCAGCTGGTCGGTTTCACTTCGAAAAGCTGCCATCATCCCGGTTTGCAGAGAATAGAGCGCGTCGCTCTTTTGTCCAAGGATTTGCGCAAGCCAGCTTCCGCCTTTGCTATAGGCTAAATCCGCAAGCGGCGTCCCATAGTGTGGAGAGCCAAGTGTGATGACTTTCTCTACATATGGATGAGCGTTGTAATACACGAGGGCAGCCTGCGTATCCACTCCGCCTTTACTATGACCGATTATGATCAGTTTTCTGCCGAAAAATTCATAGATTTCTTTTAACTTTTCTGCTAATAGTTTCCCATTCTTTTTCATGTCCTGATCTGGATACAAATCTATGAACGCGCTTTCGTATCCGTTCAGAACAGCTTGTTTTGCCATATCGTTTCGATCAGACCATGTGGAGGAAGAACTGTTTATGCCATGAACAAAAACAAGTGGGGGTTTTGACAGGTCTTTTTGTACCGGTTCTTCTCCTTTAAACCACTTCCCTGGTGTACCAGGTGCATCTCCAATTGTGCCTGCGTGCGCATAACTTGCAGAGGATAGTAAGAGCATGACAGCAACGATACAGATTAATTTTTTCAAGATCATTCACCTCTTCAAATAATTTAAGATGTTGGCAGCACCAATCTATTATACTTCTAAAAATTGTAAAAAAATATGAAATGTAAAAATACGGTAATAATGTTGTGGGTTTGCTGAGTGACACTCACATGGGTCATTGCATACGCTGTGGGTAAATACACAAGTAAAGGGGCAGGTAGCATGGCACAACAAGGAAGACCACAGCTTGTTTCATTAGTTGATCCATATGTTTATCAAACATTGCAGAAAGTAGTCGGTATGAGATTGATTGTTCAAACAGTGAAAGATACAGTACGTGGAAAGTTGAAGGAAGTGATGCCGGATCATATTGTGATTGAGGCGGGGGCAAAATCAGTGTTTTATGTGCGGATCCAGCAAATCGTGTCGGTGATGCCTGATCACAGTGAAAGAGTGTAACAAGCAGACGCACAGGTGTCTGCTTTTTTCAATGCTTACAGAATGTATATCTGGAAAAAGTGCATGATATACCAATTGTTCTTTTTTTTTCAAAAAATATGGTTCTAAAACAAGAAGCAGTTGACAGAAGGTGGGTTGAATAGTAGTTTTTTAATAAGGTCAATACGTAACAGGAGGAGCATCTTTGTTAAAATCTAAAGTTCATTTTTGGACATTCCAAATATTACTGGTTTTACTGATTGTGTATGTATCAACAAAAGTTTCATTTTTATTTCAGCCGATCATTTTATTTGCTTCAACGTTGTTTGTTCCTATTTTACTGGCAGGTATTCTCTTTTTCATCTTTAATCCGATTGTTCGATTTTTGTCGAAGAAGATACCTAGGACGCTCGCCATTCTGATTATTTATCTCCTATTCATCGGGCTTATCACGTTTGTTGTCAATGCTGCTGGACCTGTCATTGTCACGCAGGTGGGTGGACTTGTCAAAAGCTTCCCGGGGTATGTCACGGACATGCAGAAATTTATCAACGATTTCTCGCATTCTAAAACATTTACGTGGATGATGAACCAAGATTATGTGTCTGTTTCGAAGTTTGAACAGTCGATCGTTTCGACATTAAAAGATTTACCGGAAAATATTGCTTCCAGTATGTCGGCGGTGTTTGGCGTGATTGCAAATATTGCCCTCGCTGTCATTACCGTTCCATTCATTTTATTTTACATGCTAAAAGACGGGCATAAGTTTCCGGACAAGCTCGTTCAATTTTTGCCAATGCCTTACCGTAAGGAAGGATTGAAGATTTTTAAAGAATTAAACGATACGCTTGCTGCTTACATACAAGGGCAAATCGTTGTTTGTTTATTTGTCGGAGTTGCTTGTTTTATCGGATACTTATTAATTGGTGTGAAATATGCGCTCATTCTCGGCATCATTATTGCGGTGACAAATGTCATTCCATATCTTGGGCCATATCTTGGTGCGGCGCCAGCTGTGCTCATTGCTTTTCTTGATTCGCCTGGAAAAGCGGTTGTGACTGTTATTGTCATTCTTGTTGTTCAGCAGATCGATGGAAACGTCATTTCTCCATTGATCATTGGAAAACGTCTCAACACACATCCGTTAACAATTATCTTGCTATTAATTGGGGCAGGAAGTTTTGGCGGAATCCTTGGCATGATTTTTGCCGTTCCTGTCTATGCGCTGCTGAAAGCCATCACACTCAATATTGTCAGATTGGTTCAGCTGCGTCAGCGCTCTCGAAAAGAACAGCATTTAAACGTTTAGGGCAGATGCACAACTTTTCCCTTTTTGCATAACATAACTCACATAAGCGAATAGGGAGGAGAAGGAAGATGCCTGCGATTGTTGGACCCATCCATATTGAGTCTTTAGGCGGAAACGGCTCGGCTACTTTTGGTGACGTTCTCGCCATTGCCCCTTTGGCTGTAGATCACTCGACCGGTGGAGCGGGCGCTTTTAATTCAGGTGATTATATGTCCCTGACAAGCGATCCGAATGCCACCATGCTTTGGGACTTTACACTGTTTGGCCAGCCTCAATCATTTAATGCATAAAAGACAGCTGATCATATGACATATCAGCTGTCTTTTTTATGTTGGATAGACACGTATTGTTCCGCTAGGCATATGATGAGGGTAGTAAAGGTGGTGGAAAGATGCCAGCAATTGTTGGACCCATTCATATTGACCGTGTCATAGGAAACGGTTCTGCACATTTCGGCGATGTGTTTGCCATTTCGCCAAAAAGTGTAGATCATTCCGCTGGTGGTTCAGGCACCTATAATGCAGGAGACTTTGTTCAATTTTTCAACAATCCGAACGTCACATTTGTGTGGGATTCAAACCTGATCAGCCAGCATAAGAGCTTTAACGCATAGCCAGCTTTGAAAGGGTCTCCTTTTCAGAAGCTGTCTTTTTTTATGGTACAATGGATAGAAGAAGGAAGAAGAAAAAGGGGGGAAAACACGTCAAATGAAAATAAGAAAAGCGCATCTGACAAGCGGGCAACCAACAACCTACAATGTATATTTACATGAAAATAAAAAAGAATATAAAACGCTTGTCGCTGTACCTGATATGGAATGGAGTATTTCTATTGCGTATGAAGACGAAAAAACGCAGCTTGAGCAAGCACTAGAACAATCTTTAAATAAAAGAGTAGAAATAGACGAAGCCCGTGAACTCGCACAAAAAATTGTGCACTGGGTCACAGAAATGTAAATTCAGAAACCAGGAGTGAACACAGCAATGAAAGAAGAATCCGTAGACTTTTATTTGCAGCAAGGGATATTTGGACATGCTGAAACAAAACCAGATGAACGAAGAATGTTTCTCGGCTCATTAAGAGAACGTGCACTTCTCGCTCTGACAAAAGGACAAGTATCGAGACATAAATCGTATCAAGAGGTAGAGCAAGTATTGAAGGCAAACCGAGAGGCCACTGTTCTTTTAAATGGTGAATTGTCATATGCTTCTTATTCTCCATATGTCAAAATGGCAAATGCCGCTGGTTGTTCTTTTAAAGTGGTCAACCATCACGAGTCACATTCACCTTTTGGGCTTGTGATAGAGGTGCCGCATGCGATCAATCAAGAGCACATCTATATAGAAGATGAGCTTTTTCAAAAAGCTTTTTCTCGTGAATCTGTTGAATAGGTTTCCCTAGTGAAATGAATAAGCTATAATGATTCAAAAGAGCATATGGGAGAGATGCGGATGGGCAAAGCATTGATTTGTATTGATTATACAGTTGATTTTGTTGCAGACGATGGAAAACTGACGTGCGGAAAGCCTGGACAGGCGATTGAGTCGAAGATCACAGAGATCACTTCTTCATTTATTGATGAAGGACACTTTGTTGTTTTTGCCGTCGATCATCATGAAGAGCAAGATCCATATCATCCAGAGACAAAGTTATTTCCGCCCCATAATATTCGCGGGACAGAAGGAATTGAACTTTACGGAAAACTAAGTTCACTATTTCACACGTCAACACATTTAAAACATGTCTATTATATGGAAAAAACAAGATACTCTGCTTTTGCAGGCACTCAATTAGAAATGAAACTGCGCGAGCGTGGCATCACTGAACTTCACCTAGCCGGAGTGTGTACCGATATTTGTGTACTTCATACAGCTGTTGATGCGTACAATAAAGGCTTTGAACTTGTGATTCATGAGAATGCCGTGGCGAGTTTTAATGAAGCGGGGCACGAGTGGGCACTTTCTCACTTTGAGCATACGCTTGGTGCGAAAGTGGTTAAGTAAGGGAAGGAGAATGGAAGTTGGAGCATCGGTTTATTGACGACAGTTTATCACTACATACAGATCTTTATCAAATTAACATGGCAGAAACGTATTGGAGAGACGGCATTCATGAGAAGAAGGCAGTCTTCGAACTCTTCTTTAGAAAGCTTCCATTTGACAACGGCTTCGCTGTATTTGCTGGTTTAGAGAAAGCGATTGAATATTTATCGGACTTCTCCTTCACCGAGAGCGACCTTGCATATTTAAAAGATGAACTCGGTTATAAAAGCGATTTCATTGAATACTTAAGCGGATTGTCTTTTACAGGGACACTTCATTCAATGCGAGAAGGAGAAATTGTCTTTGCGAATGAACCTATTATGCGCATCGAGGCAACACTTGTTGAAGCGCAGCTAATTGAAACGGCGCTGCTCAACATCGTGAACTTCCAGACGCTAATTGCAACAAAGGCGGCTCGTATTAAAGGAATCATTGAAGATGAGACAGCATTAGAATTCGGAACAAGACGTGCGCATGAAATGGATGCAGCCATGTGGGGAGCAAGAGCAGCACTGATCGGCGGATTTCAGGCAACAAGTAATGTCCGTGCAGGGAAACGCTTCAATATTCCCGTATCAGGCACACATGCCCATGCCCTTGTACAAGCATATCGCGACGAATATACTGCATTTAGAAAATATGCCGAAACACATACAGACTGTGTCTTTTTAGTGGATACATATGATACGGTCAGATCAGGCATTCCAAATGCGATTAAGGTAGCGAAAGAATTCGGAGACAAGATCAACTTTATTGGGGTCAGACTTGATAGCGGAGACCTTGCCTACTTGTCTAAAAAGGCGAGAACGATGCTGGATGAAGCTGGATTCCATGACGCAAAAGTCATTGCATCAAGCGATCTTGATGAACACACCATTATGAACTTAAAAGCACAAGGTGCAAAAATTGATGTATGGGGTGTTGGAACGAAACTGATTACCGCATTCGATCAGCCAGCTCTTGGTGCTGTATATAAGCTTGTATCGATTGAAGAAAACGGTCAGATGAATGACACGATCAAAATTTCTTCTAACCCAGAGAAAGTGACAACACCAGGCCGTAAACGAGTGTATCGCATTATCAATCAATTGAATCATCACTCTGAGGGAGACTACATTGCCCTTGAAGAAGAAGATGTTCAAAGTGAAGATAAGCTGAAAATGTTCCATCCAGTTCATACATTTATCAGCAAATTTGTGACAAATTTTGTGGCAAAGGACCTTCATGTCCCAATTTTTGAACAAGGGAAGCTGGTGTATGATAATCCAGATATCCAAACGATTCAAGCATATGTGCAGGACAGTCTCGGACTCTTCTGGGAGGAATACAAACGAATCAGCAAACCAGAAGAATACCCAGTCGATTTGAGTCAAAAATGCTGGGATAATAAGATGCAGTTTATCCATGATGTGAAAAATAAAATCAAAAAAGAGCTTTATGAAAGCTGATTACCCCGGGAAAGGAGATCATCAAGCCAGATGGTCTCTTTTTTTTCATGTTGGACGATTCAAAATGAACCTTATGGGCAATCATTTGGTATACTGAAAGCACATCTTGTTTGTCATTGCATAAAGGAGGAATGGAGCAGTTGAGGGTGTTTGTTGCAAGGCAGCCTATTTTTAACAGAAAAGAACAAGTCGTATCATACGAGCTGCTTTATAGAGATAGTGAAACCAATACATATAGCGCTGAAGATGGTGATCAAGCGACAACGGACCTCATTATCAATAGTTTTTTAAACATTGGCATCGAAACACTGACAGAAGGAAAACGATGCTACATCAATTTCACCGAAAGCTTGCTTTCGTCTGATCTGCTCACTTATTTTGATCCACATCAGCTTGTGATCGAAATATTAGAAAATGTACCGATTACCCCGGCACTTATTATGAGATGTAAGCAATTAAAAAAGTGGGGATACACGATTGCGCTCGATGATTTCTTTCTGAGCGGAACACATTTTCATGACAAGTTACTCGATGAACTCCTCTATTGCATTGATATTTTAAAAATTGATTTTCTGAAAACAACATGTAAAGAACGAAGAGACATTTTACATACATATAAAAAGTATCGACTTCGATTCCTTGCTGAAAAGGTAGAAACGCGAAAAGAATATGAAGAAGCGTTAGAAGCTGGCTTCCATTTGTTTCAAGGATATTTCTTTAGTGAGCCGCACGTCATTTCGGGACGAGCCTTATCGACTAGCTTCCACGCATACCATCAGCTATTGAATGAGCTGAGCAAGGAGCAGCCGAATATTCAGACCGTGACGCATTTTATAGAAAGTGATCTTTCTCTTTCATATCAATTATTAAAAATGCTGAATTCTGGCGGCATGAGACGTCTTTATCAAATCAAGAGTATTCGTCAGGCGATTATCCTGCTTGGGTTTAATGAAATACGGCGATGGATCTTTATCCTTTCATTTAAAGAACTAAATGTCCAAGCCAACTCAAGCCAAAAGGAAATCATCAAAATGTCGTTCATTCGTGCCAAAACGTGTGAACTCATTGCTAGTCGGACTGAACGAGAGCATCCCGCTTCTTATATGCTAACAGGTATGTTTTCACTCATTGATACGCTTGTCAGGGCGGACATTACTGAACTTGTGAAAGAACTGCCTCTTTCGGATGAAGTAGGTGAGGCACTGCTTGGCTATGAAAATGACTATTTCCTTGTGTTAGAGATTGCCAAACGTATTGAACGAAATGAATGGGATGATGAGATGTTAGGTGGAAGTCTCCCTAAGCAGGAAGCCTACGGCTGTTATATAGAAGCCATTGAATGGTGTCATAAAATGTTTGAATCTTAAGAAAAGCCGCTCCCACTAGAGCGGCCTTTTTCTTTGTTATCCCCACTGTAAAAGTAGAAAAAGCCTACTGGAAGAGAGGGATAAGTAGATGCGGATGCCTTCTGGACTAAAGCGGATATCGATATTGCTTTTCACCCCAATCTGCTTCAGCATTCGAATCACACTTGCGGTGTCAGCACGTTCAGCAGCTTCCATGATTCGCTGTCCAAACGAAAGCGAACCGGAAATCTGCTGTGTAATGAGGGATGCATCAGCCACGAGACGGGTTGATTCCTTTGCAGCCTTTTGAAACGCATGAGCATCTACTGGAGGAAAAGTCATAGGTGTTCGCGGGTATGCGTTCCCCATTGCGGGAACCTGCAAAGGCGGATAAGGAACATAGTAAAACACATGGTCACCTCTTCTCTCATTGAAGTGAATTTGGACGGATATCTGTTCTAAATGTATGAAGAAAATCCGAATAAAGAATCAAAATGATCTTTCTACCTTTGCATATTCATCATAAAAATAGGTACTTTTGCGGTCAATTTCGGTGAATGTCGCCAAAAAATTGCGGTGTCTACAGTAGAGCCTGTCGTCTGACCTATAACATGAAAAACCGAGGAAATAGAGGGGATCGTATGTTCTGTATCGTGAGAATTGTGACGAATGATGCCTGTTCATGTCGGAAAAATGACGTATTTCCTTTGAAATTGAGATAAAAGTATCATTTGAAAAGTCTGAAAATGATGAAAAAAGACCTATTGAATTTTGCGGTATCACGCACACATTTTGTGCATACTTTTCGGTGAAAAAATACTCAATAGCATTTACACTGTTAGTAACAGATCAAATACTTATGACCCAATCAACATACACAAATACATTGATCTTCCAAAAAAGGAGAGTGGAATCGATGGAAAAGTATGAAATCGAAGAACTTAAACAACTATTATGGAAACTTGAAAACGAAATTAGAGAAACAACGGCTTCTCTTCATAACATTAACAAAAGCATTGATCAATACGACAAATATGAATATGTGAAAATTTCTTAAAGACTTGATAACCATCAAGTCTTTTTTTTATCCAAATACATACAAAAAAAGGATATATTATTATATAATTGTTAAATAGTGATGTCAGTGGACATTTGCTTATTTCTTTTTAGTAAAATAAGAGGCGAGAGGGTGAGGATCAAGATCGAGTATGCTAAACTATCTAGAGAATACAAAAATCAAGCAGAAAATGTCTGATTTTATTCAACATGCAGTCAGGCAAAATGATTTACAAAAGCTGCTTCTCGAATTTACAGATATAAAGAATGAATTTCCTTTTGGGCAATTGGCTTACCAACATTATGAGGCATTTGGCGGACAAGACAAGCAAGCGATTACAAAACTGGCAGCAGGGATTGAACTTCTCATCTTATCTGCCGATATATTAGATGATATTGAAGATCAGGACAATGATTCGTATCCTTGGATGAAATGTCAGAGCGGAATTGCGATTAATGCGGCGAATGTTCTCTTTGCATTGAGTTTTGATGTGTTTTCAAAGCTTGATCATGGAGCGAAGCTTTTAAACAATGTATATTCTTATTCCATTCAGTCAATGCAAGGGCAGCATATAGATATGACACTGGAGCCAGAGAATGAGCAGGATTGTTTAAATATCATGAAGTTAAAAGCAGGGTCACTGTTTGTATTACCTTGTGTGTTAGGTGTTGTTTTGGCAACAGGTTCTTTTGAAAAGAAGGTAGAAGAATATGCTTATTACCTAGGAATGGCGGAACAGCTTGAAAATGACTATCTAGGTCTTTTTAATAAAGATAATATTGACTTTAAAAGAATGCAAACATTACCGCTAGTTTACTTGAAAAATGAATTTAATCCTTCCAGTTCTGACTTGCTCAGTTATTTTCAATCAAAGGATAAGAGTGCCGGCTCTGAAGAATTAAAGGATAAATTAAAAAAATCTGGTGCTCAGCAATATGTATTTATTATGAGAAACCTTCTCAGAAATAAGTTTAAAGAAGCATTCAAGAAACTACATTTAGAGGCTTCAAAAAAGAAAAAACTGATACTTTTTTTAAATGGAGATGGAGAAGATGAAAATTCAGGAATTGGTTAGTTATTTAGTGGAGAATCCTTCAACATTAAATCAAATCGCTAATGGGAACGCATCATTGCTTCACGTTGATCAAGAAACTGCAAGTATTATTGTTGACGGATTTCGGAAAGAAGACGTTATTAAAGCAATCATATGGGCAACTGCTTGAGTAGATAAATATTATGAGAAAGTTTTACTCTAAGTTAACAGTTATATTAGTTATCCTTAGCTTCATCTATGTGATTTACATCTCTTATATCAACGTATTTAATATTTTTGTTGGAGCAGCTGTTAAGGAAAATAGTCAGGGTCAACTTGAGGTAGTGGATGTCGATAATTTTACAGATAGCTATCTAGCTGGAGTTAGGAAAGGCGATATCATACTTGAAGTGAATGGGAATAAAAAACCAGTTGAAGAAGTTAAAAGAGGTTTTTTAGCTAATGTTAAAAGTTTAGTCGTTGATAGACATGGTGATAAAATTGATTTAGAGAATGTAAGGTTATTGAGTCAAGCGAATCTGTTTATTTATCTAATACCAGTCATTCTTTATTCCATCTGTCTATTTTGTATATTTATGATTTTAAAAATGAATAAAGCAAACCAAAAAGAGTCAGCTTATATTTTAGCTTTATTTCTTTTGGCGGTGTCTATAGGTTATGTAAGTTCTGGTGGTTCTGGAAAAGGTGAGGCTATCAGTCGTATTCTTGTAATCGTTACAATGAATATTGTACCTCCACTATATATGCACTTTATGTATCAATATTTAAAAGAATTAGGAACAGAGATTATTCGTCGTCGAGTTCTTTTTTATTTGTATCTAGTTCCAGTGACTAACGTTTTATTAGTTTTATTCTATAAAAATAAAGCAGGACCAGTAGATCTATTAGCATATGTCAATTTACTTTCATTTTTTGTTCTGGCTTTCCTTTCGATTATTATCACTATAAGGGCTGCTAAAAAATTGAAAGACAATGAAGTCAGCAATGTACTTCGAGCATTTGCACTCATTTTAATCTCAGCATTCAGTCCATTCATGCTATTTTTTATCATTCCTTATTTTTTTGGTATATATTTTATTTCACCGTATGTTGTTGCATCGTTTGTTCTTTTAATTCCTTTTTTCTTAGTCTATCAATTTATGTCAAATAAGCTATATAATGTTGATTTCTTTATGGGAAGGATTAAATACTACGGTTTTTTAGCAATTACACCAACAATACTAGTGGTTGTTCTTTTTGATTTTATTCAAAAGCCAAATGCAAATTTCTATACAGTGAAATTTACGATTATCACGTACATTCTTATGCTTACCGTCTTCTACTTTAAAGAAATTATCGATTTCCGTTTTCGATTGAAGCGTTTTTCAGAGAAGCATAATTATCAGGATAGTGTATTTAAATTTACACAGCTTATTCGTGAGGCGTCATCACTTCATCAAGTATTGTATCATTTAAAATACACCATCTTAGAAGTACTTGTTGTGAACAAAGCCTTTGTGCTTGAAGTGAAGGCAGATGGACAAATTGTTGAAATTGATGAATCAATAGAAGAAAGCCAGCTATGGAAAGAGTATGTGGACCAATTTCAAGATATTTTAGGTGAAGTTGGTAAAATCATCGGGCTTGATAAAGGGTTTATGATGAAAATTGGTGAGCGGGGCGGTCACTCGTTTGTGATTTGCTGTTTATCTAATTTACGGACACCTAAGCTGACCCGCGATGAAATTTCATGGCTGAAAACATTGGCATTTTACACAAGTGTCAGTTTAGAAAATGTCGTCAAGATTGAAGAATTGATGGAGCATCTTGAGGATTTGAAACAGCGGGAAGCCAATCCCGCCTGGCTGAAGAAAGTCATGTTCGCCATGGAAGAAAAGCAGCGCTCAGATTTAGCGAGGGATCTTCATGATTCTGTGCTGCAGGATTTGATTTCACTGAAGAGACAGTCCGAGATGTTCTTAACCAATTTCCAAAACAACCAATGCCCAACATCTATTGAAAATTCGCTGATCTCTTGGAATGAACAAATGTCTAAGGTGATTCAAACCACGAGAGAAACATGTCATGAACTTCGGCCGCAGCTCCTCTATGATTTGGGGTTAGTGAAGGCAATTTCGAAGCTGACTTCGCAAATTCAAGAGGAAGCGCCATTTCATATTAGGCTGAATACAACCCGCTTTGATAAAGAACTGGACATTGATATTGACTCACAGCTGAATATTTACCGGATTGTGCAGGAGCTGTTATCCAATGCGTTGAAGCATTCTAAGGCCAGCCAAGTCTTAGTGATGCTCATTTGTATTAAAGATCAAGTTGTTCTCCATTATGAGGACGATGGAGTCGGATTTGATGCAAGCCAGCTTGATCAGCACACGATGAGCATGGGTCTTTCTGGCATAAGGGAACGAGTCAAAGCTCTAAATGGAAAGCTTCAAATTCACACAGCACCTGAAAAAGGGCTCAAGGTGAAAATTGAAATGGAATTGTAACGATTTCTTAAGGAATAAGACTTGGCATCTGCCAAGTCTTTTATATAAAATGGAAGTGAGTGATTTAAAGGGAGGAAGACATGAAGAAGATATTGGTCATTGATGATCATCCGGCTGTCATGGAAGGGACAAAAAGCATATTAGAATCAGATCAGCAGCTATCAGTCGATTGTTTAAGTCCTGATGCAGAAGGCGCCTTTTTAAAGACGCATGACTTTTCCATCTATGATGTGATCTTGATGGATTTAAATCTCGGGGATATCAATGGAATGGACATTGCCAAACAAATTCTAGAAACGAATCAACAAGTGAAAATTATCATTTATACAGGATATGAAGTAGATGATTATTTCGAAGAGGCCATTCGAGCTGGATTGCATGGTGCAATAAGTAAAACAGAGACAAAAGACAAAATTATTGAATACATACACCGCACATTGCAAGGAGAAGTTGTCATTCAGCTATCCTATTTAAAGAAATTAATTTCACAGCAGCAAGAGAAGCCAGAACAGGCGCAGCAGACGGATCATGAGCTGTTAACAGAGCGTGAATGCTTAATCTTAAGAGAAGTGGAAAAAGGGTACACAAACCAAGAGATCGCCGATGTGCTTCATTTGAGCAAACGCTCGATTGAATACAGTTTGACCTCCATCTTTAATAAGCTGAATGTTGGATCTCGAACAGAAGCGGTGTTAATTGCAAAATCGGAAAGTGTCCTGTAAACGTGTGAAGGGAGAGGGCCTTGATGGATGTGAGTGGTTCAAATACACTGCTTGAGGCACTGGGGATTGAGATTGTGGAATGCAATACGTCACGATGCGTGGCGACAATGCCAGTCGATCACCGAACAAAACAGCCATTTGGATTACTGCACGGAGGAGCATCAGCTGCTCTAGCAGAAACAGTGGCAAGCATGGGTGCTGCTGCTCATTTGGATTTAACGAAGCAGGTTTGTTCAGGTATTGAAATCAATGCCAATCATTTAAAATCTGTACGTGATGGAGTGGTGACAGCTACAGCTGTTCCTGTACATGTAGGACGGCGTACAATGGTATTCCAAATCGATATAAAAGATGATCGAGACCGTCATATCTGTACGTCAAGATGTACACTCGCTGTCATTGATCGCATATAAAAAAGCTCCCGGTGCAGCGGAAGCTTTTTTTAATACCCTTTTATGAACATGCGGGTAAAGTGAACAAGACCTGAATGTCAGGTTCTTCATTTATAAATAAGAGTCTTCTTTTCGTTTAATGACAAAGTTACGGAAACCGCCATAATCATCTTGGACACTTCGTTTGTCCATTTTCACACCAGTGTTGTAAGCGGCTCTTCCGATCAAATGAGCGCCGACTGGTGCGGTCAGAAAGATAAAGACAATCCCAAGCAGGATTTTCGCAGAGATGATCCCTGCAAGAAACCATTCATGAAAGAACACACCAACTAAAATGAGAACAACACCAAGTGTCGATGCTTTTGATGCAGCATGCATACGTGTGTAAACATCCGGCAGGCGAAGGACACCAATGGCTGAAATTAAACAGAGGATGGCGCCAAGCAGAATAAAGAAAATTACGATCGCTTTAGCGATGACGATCATTTTCAATCACTTCCCCTTTCTCAAGGAATTTGGAAAAAGCGACAGTGCCGATAAAGGCAAGAATACCGAGCAGTAAAATAATTTCAAAGAACGTCGTGGTTTTCAGTAAGATAGACACGATGGCTGTCATCCCAATTAAATTGATTCCTATCGCATCAAGCGCACTAACGCGATCAGGGATAGAAGGTCCTTTGATGACCCGTATGACAAAAAGCAAAGTAGACAGCGCAAGAATTCCAAGTGACATTTGCAAGATCAGTTCCATTACTTACCGCTCACCTCCTGAATCGCTTTTTCAAATGATACCCGAATATCGTGGATGGCTTTTTCAGCATCTTCAATATCCATCGCATGAATATATAAAATCGAACGATCATCCGAAATATCGATGACCAGTGTACCAGGTGTTAATGTAATCATATTAGCCAGTATGGTGATTTCCCAATCTGTTTTTAAATCTGTACGAAAGGCGAAAATACCAGGCTTGATCTTAAGCTTTGGAGATAACACCGTCTTAAGTACACTCAAATTGGCAAGAAGCAGCTCTCTGATAAAAATGATGACGAGCTTGAAAATCGCATAAAGGGCATAGCCGTAAAAACGTTGCGGGAAGAATCGCCGTAGCATAAAAATGGCGATCATCCCTAGTGCAAAGCCTGATACAAAGTCTGCAGCTCTGTATGTATCATTCATAAACATCCATGTAAAGGCGAGGAGAGCGTTTAATAATATTTGAAAGGCCATGTTCATCTACTCCTTCAGCACAGCTTGAATATATTTTTCTGGTGTTGAAAGCATTTCCGCAGCTTGATTGATATAAGGTGCAATGAATTCTGTGCCTAATCCAATCGCAAGCGATAAGATAACAAGCAGTACCCCAGGATACACCATTCCTCTAATGGATGGCTTTCTTCTTCGCATATCCTGTTCCTCTCCCCAAAACGCGAGCATGAAAATCCTCATAACAGAATAAAGGACAAGAAGACTGGACAGTAAAACAAGGATAGAGAACGTCATGTACCCAGCAGAAAACCCACCTTCAACAATTTTCAGCTTGCCAACAAATCCACTTAGCGGAGGAATACCCGCAAGTGATAAAGCCGATATGAAGAACATCCAGCCGAGTAGAGGCTGGGATTGAATCAGCCCACCCATTTTTTTCAGATGGTTGGTTCCAGCATACACAAACAGTGCCCCTGCAAGCATAAATAGAGCTCCTTTGATCACCATATCGTGAATGAGGTAATAAATGGCGCCTTGGAGTGATGCCGGTGTATTGGCCGCAATCCCAAACAAAATGACACCAACAGCTGTGACAATGTTATAAATCACAATTTTTTGCACATCAGAATAGGCGATAGAGCCAATGACACCGAATATAACCGTTAGAGCGGCCAGCCAAGCCATTAGTGTATGTGTAAAACCTGTATCATGTATAAAGATGAGCGTAAAGACCCTGGCAATCGCATATAGCCCGACCTTTGTCAGCAGTGCGCCAAACAAAGCTGAAATCGCTGCCGGCGGTGCATGATAAGACCCTGGCAGCCAGAAATAAAGCGGGAAGACCCCAGCTTTTAAGCCAAATACGATCAGGAACAGAATGGCAATCACGGTGATTAACCCTGTTTGCCCAGATTCAGCTATTTTCACACTTAAATCAGCCATGTTCAGTGTGCCTGTGACTGCATATAAACACGCTACGCCAACAATAAATAATGCCGATGAGATAATATTAAACACAATGTATTTCAGTGATTCACGAAGCTGAGGCTTTGAACCACCCAGAACAATGAGCATATAAGATGCCATCAGCAATAATTCAAAGAAGACAAACAGGTTGAAAATATCTCCCGTTAAAAAGGCACCGCTGACGCCAGCTAACAAGAATTGGACACCAGAATAATAGAACAGCCGCTCTCTTTCTTTCCCAATCGTTTGAAAAGAAAAAAGAACTGTGACAAATCCAACAATGGAAGCGGTCAGCACAAGAAGCGCAGCAAACTGATCGGCCACAAGGGCAATGCCAAACGGTGCTTTCCAGCCGCCCAAATAAAGGGTTTGTATGCCGTTTGTGAAAATCGTTTGGACCAAATAGACATTACAGATAATGGCTAAAAGAGATGCAAACACACTAAAGCCTCTCGACAGCATGGTGTTTTTATTCATAAAGATCAATAATGTAGCAGCTAGTAATGGTATTAATATAGGCAGGATCACGAGATTATTCATGCTGATCATTTCCTCTCATTTGATCCATGTCATCTGTTCTCAGCTCTTGGAAGGCACGGAAGGCCATCACGAGCAAAAAGGATGTTACACCAAAAGCAATGACAATGGCTGTTAAAATTAATGCTTGTGGCAATGGATCTACATAGGATGTGAGCCCCTCTTTCAAAATAGGAGGTGCTCCCTTTTTTAAGCCGCCCATTGTTAATAGAAGCAAATGGACGCCGTGACTTAAAACGGCAGTACCGACGATGACCCGCAGAAGGCTTTTTGAAAGCATTAAATAGGTCGCTGCCATAAAAATGATTCCGACGATAATAGACATTAGAAATTCCATTATTCCTTCTCTCCAATCGTTTGAATAATGGTCATGGTGACACCAACAACAACTAAATACACACCGATATCAAACAGGACCGCTGTCGCCAGTTCTGTTTTCCCTAGAAACGGCAGTTGGAAATAATCAAATGCATGGGATAGGAAAGGTGCTCCGAACAGAAAAGATCCCATACCTGTTAGGATGGCAACGAGCAAACCGACACCAGCCACATAAATAAAGTCAAATGGTAAAATGCGTCTGACTGTTTTAAGGTCGTAGGCTAAAAGCAGAAGGACGACAGCACCAGCACTCATCAAACCGCCAATGAATCCTCCGCCAGGATTGTTATGTCCTGCAAGAAATAGGTGAAGTGAGAAAAGCAAGATGATGAATGCTGTAATTTTAGTTGTGACTTGTAAGAGCATATCATTCGTATCAATCTTTCTCATCGCCGTACGCCTCTCTTCCGTTTTCCTTGTGCTTTTACCTTCAATAATCCATAAATACCGAGTGCCGCAATGGCCAGCACTGTAATCTCAAAGAGTGTATCAAAGCCCCTGAAATCGACAAGAATGACATTGACAATATTGTCTCCGCCAGCCAGTTTGTAGCTGTTTTCAATGAAGTACGTTGAAATCGTGTCAAGAGACTGCTGGCTTGTTGAAGCGAAAGCAAGACAGGTGACAACGACTCCAACACCTAATGAGATGATCAAATTTGTTAATTTAAACCTTCGTGTTTTTTGCTTCAGACTCAGCTTTGGCAAATGATAGAAGCAAAGTAAAAACAGCGCGACAGAAATGGTTTCAATAATGAGCTGTGTCAGCGCAAGGTCAGGTGCTCTGAAAATCACGAAGAACAATGACAGCGTGTAGCCCATAACACCTAGCGCAATAATAGCTGTTAAGCGTGAACGAGCAAATACAGTCGTGACTGTCGCTGCGACCATCACAAGTGAAAGGATGGCTTCGTACGTGCCGATTGATGCAGCGTGCTCAGTTTGAAATGAGAAGGCTTGCTTGTAGAACATCACGCTGCCAAGCACGATAATCATAAACCCAAATACATAGACAAGATAGTCACGAAGGAATCCTGTCATATAACTGTTTGTTAGGCGGTAAGCCCCTTTTTCTACACCTATAAGTGAACGATCATATAAAGCGTTAAATGACCATTTTTCCTTAAATATGTTGTACATTGGGCGCCATTTTGACAGCGTTAAATAGCCAATGGTACCGAGCGCAACTACACCAATTGTCATGTAAAGCTCTGGCTGGAATCCATGCCACGCTTCAATTTTTACGGCAAAGCGGCTTCCTGTTTGAATGGCTTCAGGAATGATCGCTTGCATGGCAGGTTCAATGACTGAATAGGCAAGAATATTAGGGAAAAAGAAGAACGTGACCACAAGTGCAGCTAAAATAATTGGCGGGATCAGCATACCAATTGGTGCTTCATGCGGTTTTTTCTCCAATTGATCGACATTCAGACGGCCTCTAAATGTTTTGAAGACGATCATCATACTATAGATGAACGTAAACACACTAGCGAGCCAAGCGATAGCAGGGAAGATAGCCCCCCATGTTGACACATCCGTAAAGCTGATCTCAGAAATCCGGATCATACTTGTGAAAAATAGCTCTTTACTTAAAAACCCATTAAAAGGCGGGAGTCCAGCCATCGAGAATGTACCAATTAACGTAATCGTAAAGGTAATTGGCATGATGGTCATTAATCCACCTAATTTGCGAATATCACGTGTACCTGTTTCGTGATCGATAATCCCTGCTGCCATAAAGAGACTACCTTTAAAGGTTGCGTGGTTAATGAGATGAAAAATAGCAGCAAGAACGGCTGCGCCAAAAAAGGCAGGGTTGTTTTCATGAATGGCAGCTGCGCCTACTCCTAGCATGAGCATAATCATACCGAGTTGACTCACTGTCGAGAAGGCCAGAATGGCTTTCAAATCATTTTGCCGAACGGCGTGGAAAGATCCCCAGAATAGTGTGATAAGTCCGACAATCGAAATGGTCCAAAACCACACCTCTGATATAGCAAAAATCGGACTAAAGCGGGCAACCAGATAAATACCGGCTTTGACCATAGTAGCAGAATGTAGATAACTGCTTACAGGGGTTGGTGCTTCCATAGCATCAGGCAGCCAAATATAAAATGGGAACTGCGCTGATTTCGTGAAGGCTCCTAGTAAAATGAGAACCATCGCAGGGATGAAATAAGGTGATGCCATAATGAGCTGAAGCTGATTGACTGCTTCGCGAATACTGAATGAATCAGTGATCAGGTAAATGAGGATGAAGCCACCAAGCATAGCTAATCCGCCAAACACAGTAATAAGCAGTGATTTGGTTGCTCCGTAACGAGAACGCTCACGCTTATACCAATACCCAATTAAGAGGAAGGAAGAGATACTTGTTAGCTCCCAGAACAAATAAAGTACGACCATGTTGTCAGAGAGGACAACACCGAGCATAGCGGTCATAAACATTAATAAATACGTATAGAAAGAGCCAAGCTGTTCTTTTTCCTTTGATAAGTAGAAAATACTGTACAGTACCACAAGTGCACCAATACCTGTGATGAGTAAAGCAAATAACAGGCTGAGACCATCTACATACACAGTGAAATTCATCCCTAGAGAGGGAATCCATTCAGCTTGTGAGAACAACGTTCGTCCATTCGAGGTGATCTGAAGCATTTGGATGAAATAGGTAAATAAAAGAATAGGCAAGATGAGAACAAACCATCCTGTATGTATACGCCTTACGTATTTAAAGAGAAAAGGGACGACAAAGGCAAGTAAAAAAGGTGATAGGATGGCGAAGTGAATAAGCTGCAAGAAAATGAACCTCCTTTGATCAATATAAATTCACGTTCTAAAGAACTGGTAACTAAAATTATAGCGTAAATACAGACATAGTGCATTGGTTTGAACTGATTTACGGCAAATCGAAATTGTTTTGAGTTCTTTTGACCACAAAAAATATTTTATCAAAAATGAAACTCGTTGTATATTGTTTTGTATTTCGTACATGCTTTTCTTAAAGGAGCTGATCAAATGAAACGAAAGATCGCCATCAGCTTAAGCATATTCTGCACGATTTTAGGAGGAGCATTCTTGATTGAACGAAATGATCAAAAAAGGTGGCAGGCCGGGAGTGAATGGCCGCTATTTTCTGAACATCTCCTCCATATGACCTATCCGCAGGCGAAACAGTATCCTTTTCAGCCTCGGGAGTATATACGAATTGTATTAGCTGATGAATGAGGATGTATGGGAGAAAAGAAATATAAAAAAAGCATGTCCCTTATGAAAGGGACATGCTTTTTGTTTCTTTTTTAAGTAAACATTCTGAGTAAGATTGTTGCGCAAATAACGGTTGCTGCTCCGCCAAGACGTGTAGAGACTTGAGCGAAAGGCATAAGGCCCATTCTTCCAGAAGCTGAAAGAATTGCAACGTCACCAGTACCGCCTAATCCACTGTGACAGCCAGTCACAATTGCAGATTCAACTGGATACATGTTCATGAATTTACCAACAAAGTAACCAGAACCAACCATGCCTAGAACAACAGCAATACATACACATACGAAAGGAATCGAAATAACAGTGGCCACATCATCAAGTGGAATGTATAGAATTCCTAAACCAACCATTAGAGGCCATGTAAAGCTTTTCGATACAAACTTGTAGAACTGCTGTGAGCCGTTTTGCAAATGCTGAGGCATCACGTTTAAGTATTTGATTAATGCAGCAAGAACAATCATTAAGATTGGACCTGGAATATGAACAAAACTTTCTAATAAGCCGCCAAAGATAAAGGTTGTACAAGCAACAAGTACACCTGCACCCATTAAGCTGAAGTCAACTTTAGTATCCATGTCAGGCTGTTCAAAGATTTCATTTGCTTCTTTTGATTTAACAAGTCTTCCGTTCCCGTTTAGTTCAGGACGTTTTTCACCAAGCTTTTTCATTGCGCCAGCACAAATGATGGCAATGACGTTCCCAATGACAGCAGCCGGAATCAATTGAGAAATTAATGACTCTGCTGATACACCAAGAATTTGCGAATAAGCAATTGATAATGGCAATATCCCTTCACCGACACCACCGGCAATAATCGGTACAATGATAAAGAAGAACGAATGATGTGGTGTGTAACCAACTAGAAGACCCACTAGAATTCCAGCAGCTACAGCTGTAATTGTACCTGCAACAAGAGGAACAAACATACGAATAAGGCCTTGTACTAAAACAGTTCGTTGCATCCCAAGAATACTACCTACTACAAGAGCAGATATATAGAAGTATAGGAAGTTCGACGTTTTCATCAGAGACGTAACCGCTTCCAACGAGTTTGGATTCAGAACATGAAAAAAGACCAGGAACGATGGTACGAATAAAGAAAGAATCGCCGGTCCACCAATATCTTTTAAGATTGGAATACGTTGTCCTACATCTCCTAGGAAAATCCCCAAAATCATAATAACAGCGAAACCACCAAGCATATTTGCTGGAATTTTATTAAAATAAGCGGCAGTTAAAATAATCGCTGCAAGTACTATATACACAGGTAGATCAATAACACCAATTTTCCAAGAAAGAATTTTTCGGAAAACGCTTTTATTATTGTCAGAATCGTTTGTAATCGATTTCAATTGTTGTGTATTAGCCACATAAACACCCCCAAATGCTATTTGTCTCAATTGTAGAAGATTCTGTGACACTCATCTATTTATTAAACTAAATTAAGTGTAATAAAAGTAAAATAAACAGGGGTTTTGTCGTTTTTATCATACAAAAATCCCCTGAAGATAGTTTGTCCTTCAGGGGAGTGCTCATACATGGTATTTATTTATCGTTTTCCTTTTAAATAAGGAGTACCAAGTGCTTTTGGAGCGTCTGCTCGTCCAATGAAGCCAGTAAGAGCTAGGATCGTCAGCACATATGGTGCAATGAGCATGTACACGTTCGGGATATCTTGAAACAGCGGAAGCAGAGAGCCAATGATGCTTAAGCTTTGTGCAAATCCAAAGAATAAAGCAGCGCCCATAGCGCCAAATGGGTGCCATTTCCCGAAAACAAGGGCGGCTAACGCAATGAAGCCTTGTCCTGTAATGGTGGCGTGTGAGAAATCAAGAGCGATGGTCGATGCATACACAGCTCCGCCAAGACCGCCAAATAGACCACTAATGAAGACGCCGATATAGCGCATTCGGTATACCTTGATTCCCATTGTATCAGCTGCCATTGGATGCTCTCCGACTGCACGAAGTCGCAAGCCAAACGGCATTTTAAATAAAACAAACCAAGCGACAACCGCAAGAACTAATGCGAGAATGGACGTATAATACACATCTTTAAAGAAAATATCACCAATGATCGGAATGTCACTTAAAAGGGGAATATCTCCTTTATAGAAAGGTTCTGTAATTTTATCCGTTTGTGCTTTGCCATAAATCAGTTTGACAACAAACAGCGTAGCACCAAGGGCAAGCATGTTAATCGCAACACCACTGACCGTTTGATCTGCTCTGAACGTAATAGTGGCCACAGCGTGAATGAGTGAGAACACGCCGCCAATGGCCATACCAACAAGTAGACCGAGCCACGGGGTCAAGGCACCAAACGTATCAGCAAACATTAAGTTAAAAATAATACTAGAAAATGCTCCGACGACCATCAAACCTTCAAGACCGATATTGACGACACCTGATCTTTCTGAAAAGACGCCTCCAAGAGCGGTTAAAATAAGTGGTGCAGCATATACAAGTGTAGCCGGGACGATGATTTCAAGAATTTGCAGAAATCCCACTTATTTTCCCCCCTTTTTCTTCAATTGTTGAATGACAAGACGGATGATATAGCTTGAGGCAACGAAAAGAATAATGATCGCAATCACAATATCAACGACCTCAGTCGGTACGCCAGATTCAAGCGGCATGTTTAAAGCACCGACTTTCAATCCACCAAGCAATAATGCCGCTAAGACGACACCAATAGCTGTGTTTCCGCCTAATAAGGCAACAGCGATTCCGTCAAAACCAACGCCAGTGAATGATCCTTTAATCGAAGCATATTCAAATGTTCCGAGTCCTTCCATCGCACCTGCAAGACCTGCAAAGGCACCAGAAATGAGCATCGCATAAATGATGTTGCGTCGAACGTTCATCCCAGCATAATGAGAGGCCTGCTGGTTCATCCCAACTGCGCGTAATTCAAACCCTTTAGAGGTTTTCTGGATAATAACCCACATGACAACAGCCGCAATAATGGCAACAAAAATCCCATTATGCATTCTAGAGAAATCAGTGATCTGCTCAAAAAAACCAGATCGAAGGGAAGCTGTTGCATCAATTTTTTCTGTTTTATCTTTATTGTTTGTTAAGACATTTGAGATTAAATAATTTGTGACATGAAGGGCAATGTAGTTCATCATGATGGTGACAATGACTTCATGTACGTAAAAACGAGCTTTTAAAAATCCGGGAATAAAGCCCCATAATGCACCAGCAGCAGCTGCTGTGATCAGTGCAAGAGGCAGATGGATATACATAGGTGCATGGACAGTTGTGCCGATCCATACAGCAGCTACCCAGCCAATCAGCATTTGACCTTCTACCCCGATATTAAATAGGCCTGTCCGAAATGCAAAGGCAACAGCAAGTCCTGATAAAATATAAGGAGTGACTTGTCGGATGGTTTCTCCCATATAATATGTTTCACCGAATACGCCATTCCAAAGGGCGCTATAACCTTCGATGACACTATAACCGCTTGCCAGCATAATGATGGCCCCAACGAAAAGACCAAGTACAATGGCTATAAGCGGAATCAGCAGATTTGTTAAGCGATTAGACATTTGCTTCTTTCCCCACTTCCTGTTGCGTACTTCCAGCCATTAACAGACCAAGTTCTTGCTCTGTTGTTTCTTTTGGATCAACAATGGCAATAATGCTGCCTTCGAAAATAACAGCAATCTTATCACTGACATTGATAATTTCATCAAGCTCAAAGGATATGAGCAGAACAGCTTTGCCTGAATCCCTTTGTTCAATCAGACGTTTATGAACAAACTCAATGGCTCCGACATCAAGTCCACGTGTCGGTTGTGCGGCAATTAATAAATCAGGATTTCGGTCAACTTCACGGCCAATAATGGCTTTTTGCTGGTTACCGCCTGATAGCGCACGTGCTTCTGTATATTCACTAGGTGTCCGTACGTCGTATTCAGCAATGATTCGTTTTGCTTTTTGATAAATATTTTTCATATTCATCAAGCCAAACTTCGAATATGGACGCTGATAATACGTTTGTAAGGAAATATTTTCTCCAATTGAAAAGTCAAGGACAAGTCCGTGCTTATGACGGTCTTGAGGAATATGTCCGATACCAGATTCTGTGACCTTACGAGGCGGGAGATTTTGAATGGCTTTCCCGTTTAGCATGATCGTGCCAGATTCGGATTTTTTCAGACCTGTAATGGCTTCAATTAATTCAGATTGACCATTTCCGTCTACACCCGCAATTCCGACAATCTCACCAGCTTTCACTGATAAATTGAGTTGTTTCACGGCTTCAATTCCTCGCGCATCTTTGACAGTGAGATCTTGAATTTGCAAGACTTCTTCAGCAGGGGAGGCTGCTTTTTTGTCTGTTTTAAATGAGACTTCGCGGCCGACCATTAAACTGGCAAGCTCGTCTTTGTTTGTGTGTTCCACATCAAGTGTACGAATACCTTGCCCTTTTCGGATAATGGTCACGCGATGACAGGCATCCATAATTTCTTTTAGCTTGTGGGTAATTAATATAATGGATTTGCCTTCATTAATTAAGTTTTTCATAATTTGTATGAGTTCTTTTATTTCTTGAGGTGTTAAGACGGCTGTTGGTTCGTCGAAGATCAAGATGTCAGCGCCGCGGTATAGTGTTTTTAAGATTTCTGCTCGCTGCTGCATACCGACTGAGATGTCAGATACTTTAGCGGCAGGGTCTATTTTCAGTCCATAACGGTCAGAAAGTTCCTGCACTTGCTGAATGGCTTGTTCTTTGTCAATCTTTCCAAATTTCTTTGGCTCTTTTCCTAAAATGATGTTTTCAGCCACAGTAAATGTATCAACTAGCATAAAATGCTGATGGACCATTCCAATGCCTAAATCACTTGCATCATTTGGACTAGAGATTGTAACCGGTTTTCCGTGTACCTTGATTTCACCTTTTTCAGGCTGATACAGTCCGAAAAGCACGTTCATGAGCGTTGATTTTCCAGCGCCGTTTTCACCAAGCAGCGCATGAATTTCGCCCTTTTTTAGCTGCAGCGTAATGTTATCATTTGCTACAATGCCAGGGAATTCTTTGCGTATATTCAACATTTCAATGACATAATCCACAGGTTTAACCGCTCCTTTTTTAGGGTGCTGATGAAGATAAAAACTAGCAAAAGAAAAGCTGCAAAACAAGGCTGCAGCTTTTCTTTTACCACCTTTTACGAATAAAGAGGAGGTAAAGGAGAGGCAAGGGGATAAGGCGCGCTTATCCCGATGCACAAATTAAGCTTTAAAATCTTTTAGTTCATCACGTGTTGCAGGGATTTTCACTTCACCCTTGATGATTTTTTGTTTCCATTCTTCGACTTTCTTCAATACATCTTTATCAAGATTCTCTTGAGATGGAGAGATGTCAACGCCGCCTTCTTTCAGACCGTAAGTGATCACTTCGCCACCAGGGAATTTACCTTCTTTTGCTTTTGTTGTTAAGTCTTGTACCGCTGTGTCTACTTTCTTAATCATAGAAGTAAGAGTGACACTTTGTTTTGTTCCAGGTACTTTACCTTCATCATACTGGTCTTTATCAACACCAATGACCCACACTTTGCGGTCAGGATCAGCTTTTTTCAGGTTTTTCGCTTCTGTGAAGACACCAGTTCCAGTTCCGCCTGCTGCGTGGTAAATGACGTCAACGCCAGATTTGTACATACTTTCAGCTGTTGCTTTACCGATGTCTGCTTTATCGAATGCCCCAGCATATTTCACTTCAACTTTTGCTTTTGGATTAGCTGCTTCAACGCCTGCACGGAAACCAACTTCGAATTTTCTGATTAATTCAGAATCAACGCCGCCAACAAAACCAATTTTGTTTGATTTTGTAGAAAGAGCCGCTGCAACACCTACAAGGAATGAACCTTCGTTTTCGTTAAATGTAATGCTTGCTACGTTGTCTTTTTTTACAACTGCATCAACGATGGCAAAGTGGTTTTTCTTACGTTGATTCGCAATTTCAGTAATAGAATCTTGCATTAAGAAACCAATTCCGTAAATCAAATCAAATTTCTCACGAGCAAGTGTGTTTAAGTTTGTTGTATAGTCAGCGTCTGATTTAGATTGTAAGTAATCAAAGCCGTTTTTACCTTTTGTTAAATTGTTGTCTTTCCCAAATGCTTGTAAACCTTCCCAAGCAGATTGGTTAAACGATTTGTCATCGACACCACCGACATCAGTTACCATTGCAACAGTGAATTGATCTTTATCTTTTTTGTTTTCACCGCTGTTTGAGCCAGAGTTGCCGCATGCTCCAAGGATGGTTCCTGCTGCTACGACTAAGGACAATGCAAGTCCAATTTTGCGCTTCTTCAAAACATAACCCCCTATAAAATTTAAAAGTTTCAGAAAAGTCTCGCGAAAAAAGACCGACTCTTGCCTTCTCCTATCCTTCTGAAAAGGGTATTTTATCCTGCATTCTTTTAAAATTGATGGAAACAGGAGAGAAGATGTAAGACATCAGACTTATATCTCGTTGAACTAATCAATCATAATTTATCATTTCCCATCGAATAAATAAATAGAAATTTGTTTTATTTTTAAAAAAATGTTAAAAGGCTAAATTCGATGTCTTTTTATGTGCTGAAATATGATATAATGCCGCTTTTATGATGTGCTCTACTACAGTGAAACCGCTGATATCAAGGGGTTTGTGACATCGTATGCCATAAAAAAACATCTGGCCTTTGTGAAAGGTCAGATGTGTCAAATTAAAGATATTGCTGTATCAAATTCATGTTGCTTGTATTCAGTTTATATTGGAAAACAGGGCGGCCGATTGTCCCGTATGCCATCTCCACATCAACCACTTCGATATCCTCAAGAAATTTCAAGTATTTTCTAATCGAAACTTGGGAGATTTCTGTATGATTGGCTAGGTCTTCGGTCGTGAAAGCCTGCTGACCGAATGATTGAATGCTTGTCCAGATGAGTTTGAGTGTGCTCTTCGTTAAGCCTTTTGGCAGCAGGACTTTTTCCGCCTCTGCTTTTTTATGAAAAAGCTTCGCGTCTAAATCATTTTGAGAGATGCTGTTCATCGTTTGGTATAGGGCATGTTTTCTTTTATATTCTGCCAGTGCTGATTGGAAGCGTTCGAACTCAAAAGGTTTGATTAAATAGTCGACAGCTCCGTTTCGCATCGTTTGCTGTACGACATCCACTTCATTTGCAGCTGAAATGACGATGACGTCAACGGAATGATTTTGCTCACGAATTTCTGATAATAGGGCGAGCCCATTTTGTCCAGGCATATAAATATCAAGCAATACAAGGTGAATGATTTCTGATTTTAAGATGTCTAGTGCCTTCTGAAATGAGGTGGCAATCCCTTTTAATTCAAAACCTTCTATTTGGGTCAAGTAGCGTTTATTCAGCTCCCCGACCATTGGGTCATCTTCTACGATCAACACATTAATCATGTGAATCCTCCTTTTGTTTATATGGAATACGGAGACTAAAGGTCGTTCCTTCTCCTTTTTCGCTTGTGACGATCATATGTCCGTTCAGTTTTTTGATGCTTTGGTCAACAAAGTAAAGGCCAAATCCTCTGTCTTCTCCTTTTGTTGAAAAGCCCTGATCAAACATGATGTCCTGTTCTTCTTTTGTCAGACCGACACCTGTGTCTGTAATTTCAATATGAAGCTGCTCTTGGACATATCTGAATGAGATGGAGATATTTTTGTTCTCTGTATGGGAAACGGCATCGAGTGCGTTATTTAACAGATTACCGATGACCGTAATAAGGTCATGTGTGACTGCTGGGTCCTCCGAGTTTGGTACCTGTGTACTGCAATTGACTTCTAAAGCTGCGCCTTGTTCTCTGATATAGCTTTGTTTTCCTAGTAAAAACCCGGCTAAGACTGAGTTTTTCACATGGTTGATGATTTCATTTGTTTCTGTCTGCTGATAAATTGCAATATCTTTAATATAGGTGCCAAGGTCATCATAGTTCTTTAGCTGGACCAATCCTAAAATGACATGGAGCTTGTTCATAAATTCGTGTGACTGGGCACGAAGTGCATTGGCATACATCTTCACCCCGCTCAGCTGCTCAGCCAGGTGTTTGACTTCTGTTTTGTCACGGAAGGTTGCGATCGCTCCGACAATTTCCCCTTTTACCGTAATCGGCACCTCATTAAAGACCAGCTCCAGTCCGTTCATTCTGACATCGCGATCAAGCAGCGGTTTCCGTGTTTCGATTACTTGCTTTAAGCCGCTTGAAGGAAGAAGGGCCTGTACATCTTGTTCTCTAGGGTCAACCATAATGCCCATATTATGAAAAAGACGTTTAGCTTCTGCATTTGCCAGCTTGATTTTACCGTGCTGATCGACGGCAAGAATGCCTTCTTTTGTTGATTCTAGCATAGCGCTTCGTTCTTTTAATAATGTGGCAATTTCATCTGGCTCTAGTCCAAACATAATCTTCTTTACTTTACGTGCCACAATGAGTGCACCGATAATGCCAGATAAAAGGCTTAGCGATGTGACAAAGTAGAGCGGGAGCAGGCTTTGATGAATAATTAAATCAATTTCCTTTAATGTAATCCCAACTGCCACAGCCCCGAGCTGCTTGCCATCTTGGTTATAAACAGGAACAAAGGCACGCATGGACTTGCCAAGTGTTCCAGATGCGGTACTAATATGTTCTTTACCCTGTAATGCCGGTTTTTCATCACCGCCAGCAAACCGCTTCCCAATCTTTTGCGGATTCGGATGTGTTTTGCGGATACCGTTCATATCCATGACGACAACGAATTCGGTTTTGGTAATACGCTGAACACTTGTTGTATATTTTCGCAGTGCTGTATATGATTGATCTTTTTCCAATGATTTTGCTGTGATCGGAGCCTCTGCGACCATTTTGGCAGTGGAGAGGGCGATATCACGTTCCTGCTGATGAATATTTTTGGCTGTTTCTGACCAGATCGTAAAGAATGTGATACAGAGGGAGATCAGGACAACAATACAGACAAAGATCGTCAGCCGTGTTTGCAGTCTTAAAGTTTTTTTCACGAGTATACCCCTAACGCGCAATTTTTTCGTAATAGTAATACTTTAACGGGAAAATGTAAGTTTGTGAAGGAATGTACGTGCAAAATCACAAATTTGATTTAGATTCCAGTTTACTTGGAAAGCATCTTGTCAATCCGTTTTAAGTGAGCCATAATAAAAATGAGCTTATGAGAAAGGATCTATTTATGAAAAATACATATTTGACTGGATATTTTCCGCTGATTTCAATTTTGCTATTCAGCTCTGCCTTTTCTATTTTTACAGTAGGTATCACGACTGACTTCTTGACCCAAGCAGGGATTTTAAAAGGAATGCTGGAATTTTTCTCTGAACAGGGCATTCGTCTTGCTTTATTTGCCGCATTTGCACTTGTTTATTTTATGATTTTATCTGCTTTAAAACTCATTGCAGATACGGTGTTAGAGTTGGCGCTGCTCTTTTTTGCAAAGGACCCTGAAGGGGAGAACTTAAAGAAAATTCGGATTGCATCGGTTGTCTATTTGTTTGCCAGCTTACTTGCATTTCTATTGACGCAGCAGCTCATTTTGCTTGTTGGGCTTTTTGTTTTAGCAAGTCTCGTCTATTTTATCTGGGTTGTGGTACGCATTTATCAATCACTTTCCATGCTGAATTTAATTGGGTTTATGATGTTTAATCTGCTGTTTTGGGCCACGTTTTTGATCGGCATTTTGTACTTATTTATTAAGCTTTATAACAGTGTGATGGCGAGTCTGCCAGCTTAATCAGACGAAAGAAAGCATCCTCCGATGATGGAGGATGCTTTTTTTATGGAAGAAACCGCTTCTGAATATCAGGTGTAGGCATCATACAGGATGTTTTTTGACCAAACCATTTGTAGCGATTCTTTGCAATGAGTTGATAAAACCAGTCACGGATTGGTCGAGGGATCGCGAGGAGTAAATAGCTCCATCTGTATATCCCTTTTAAATGGCGCGCCGCTTTTAAGATGCCTGTTGACTTCATATAAAGGGTCCCATTTTCAATATAAATGAATGAATTGAACTCATCTAAAGGCAAGCCGTTTTCTTTTAAAATACGCTGCCCTGTATCTGATTGTAAAGAAGCAAACATCATCCGCTCATTCGGGTCGCGCTTGATGATAAACTGAACAGCACCACTGCACACGTTGCAGACACCGTCAAATAAAATGAAGTGAGAGGGTTGTGTTGAATGCATCGCAATCAAACCTCCTGTTTATCTAGCGTATTGCATAGTTTGTTTCCAAATACGTAAGTGCGGACTTGAACTATAAATAGATTCAACGGTTCCTCTATCTCTTCCTACCCATACACCCATTGTGTATTGATCTGTCAGGCCAACAAACCAAATGTCTTTGTAGTCATTGGATGTGCCTGTTTTTCCCCCAATGTAAGGAGAATTGAAATTCGCCTTTTTCCCTGTTCCACTTTTCACAACAGAGGCAAGTAGCTTGCGCATTGTTTCATTTGTACGCTGAGAATAGATTTGCTTCGGCGACTCTTTCCACTTGTAAAGGGTTTTGCCGTTTAAGTCTGTGACCTTTGTAATGGAGTGATTTCGCGTATAGGCACCTTGATTGCCAAACACGGTATATGCATCGGTTATTTCTAGCGGCGAGAAGCCTTTTGTAAATCCTCCAAGTGCAGAAGGGAGGCGGTAATCATCTGCGACAATATGTTCGAATGAGAACTTTTCTAAATAGCTGAAGCCTTTTTTGACACCGACTGTATCAAGCATACGAATCGCTGGTGTATTGTAAGAGTTCTTAAAGGCTGTTTCAAGTGTTACAGTTCCATACGTTTTATGATTATAGTTTTGCGGGCAATATCCGCTACTGCAAAACTTGCCGGCACTGATTTTACTTGATGCCGTGGCACCGGTTTGATCAATATAAGGGCCATAATCTAACAGCGGCTTAATTGCGGAACCTGGTTGTCTTTGCGCTTGATAGGCGTAGTTGAAATCAAACTTTTTATAATTCTTCCCGCCAGCAAGTGCGACGATTTGATGGGTTTGGTGGTTAATGACTGCTGAACCGCCTTCCACACCTTGATAAGGCAATTGTGCATTGAGCTGATAAACCGCTCTTTGTTGTAAGGAAGGGTCTAGTGCTGTATAAATCTTCACACCATCTTGAAGCAATGCACTGACCTTTTCTGATAATTCTTTTTGAATTGCCTTTTTTGCGCCAGCTGTTTTGGCTTTTTTCAATCGTTTTGTAAAGCCTTCCTGATCAGACACCAGATCGGTAAATTCTTCATTGGCGTAGGTCACATAGTCAGGGTAAAGATTTTTCTTTTCACTTAAGGACAAGCTGATTTTTTCTTTCACTGCTTTTTTGAATTGCTTCTTCGTAATGACACCATCTTTTTCTAAAATACCAAGCAGCCGTTCCTGGCGTTTCTTTGTATGTTTGAATTTTTTCAATGGGTCATACAGCGTAGGGTTGTTAGGAATCGCAGAAATAAATGCCATCTGTGCAAGTGTCAAAGAACTAAGCGGCTTATCAAAATAGTAATTAGCCGCAGAACCGACACCGTAAACCCCGTTACTGAAATAAATCGTATTTAAATAGCTTTCGAGTATTTCCTCTTTTGTGAATTTTCGCTCGAGCTCATAGGAATAGAGCAGTTCTGTAAACTTTCGGCTGAATGAACGTTCATGACTTAAATATAAATTACGGGATAACTGTTGTGTGATGGTGCTAGCGCCTTGGCTAATGCCATGGTTTTTCACATTTGCGGCAAGGGCACGAATCACGCCCATAAAGTCAATGCCTTTATGGTCATAAAAGTTGCGGTCCTCTGATCGGAGGAACAGCTCCTTGACGGAATCAGGAATTTTATCGTACTTCACGAAAACACGGTTCTCATCGTTTGATACGATCTCAGAGATAAGAGAACCATCTCGATCATACATATAACTGTTTTGGGAAAAGTCTACCTTTTCCAGCTTGATTTTTTGATCAAGCACTTCGTTAACAGGTTTTACACTTGCGGCTTCTTCCTTTGATAGATAAAAAGTCAGAACAAATAATGGAATGAGGGCAGCAAGTAATAACCATCCAATGATTGCACGAAACATGAGGTCACTCACTTTCTTCGGATTTCTAGCCATATCGTACCATTCTTTTGCGATTACGAGAAGGTTATTTTTAGAAAAGAATAGACGTGAAGTCTAGTAAACAAGGCATTTAGACAGAAGAAAAGAGTATCTGATGATGGATCAGACACTCCTCTCTTTTGACTTTGATTGTGAGCGGACCGCCCATAAAAATAATGCCCCGAAAAGGAAAATGCCGGCGGTGACATAAAAGACAGCTGGAATTCCGTAATGACTCGCCACAATGCCGCCTATAACGGGTCCGACGACATTTCCAAGAAAGCGGAAGCTGACATTGTAACCAAGCACTTCCCCTTGCATAGAGGCAGGCGCTTTGATGCGAATATAGGCAGTCGTACAAGGAATGATGCCGCCTAGTGCCATCCCGTATAAGAAACGGAAGATGACTAACATCCCGTAGGAATCTGCCATCGCTTGCGGGATAAATAAAATGGAGGAGAGGATGAGAAGGGCGAGCAGCACCTTATCGTGACCAATACGATCTCCAAGGTCTCCCCATTTCCGTGTAAACAGCAAATTGCCAAGCCCCGTTGCAGAAAACGCCAGCCCTGCATAAAAGGCAAGATTGACGGGGCCGTGTAAATCATGAATGTACAAGGCTAAAAGCGGCTGAATACTAAAGTTCCCGACTTGCGTAATAAATGTGAGAAGCATGGTGACGACAAGTAAAGGCTGTTTGAAAATATGGACAAGGACGTCCTTCCGTGAGTAAGAAACCCGTTTTGCTTCTTTTGAACGGATCGGCTGTTCTTTCACACCGAAGATAATGACAATCGCTGACACATATATGACAGCAGCTGTTAAGAAAAATGTATAAATGAATCCGACACTGTCTGCCATAAATCCACCCATTAATGGACCGAATAACCCTCCGGCGACATTACTCATCTGCATCGTACCGAGGGTCTTACCGGCTGTTGCCTTTTCGGTCTGTGCAGAAATCAGTGCCATCGAAGTCGAAATAAAGCCTGTCACAAGCCCCATGAAAAGCCTTAACGCAAATAGTTGATAAACGGTTTGAACAAGCCCCATTAATAAAATGCTTGTTGCAATCCCAATACCGTTAATGAGCAAAATCTTTTTATAGCCATGCCGGTCACCAATCCGTCCCCAAATTGGAGAAATGAGAAAGGCTGTTAAAAACGTAACCCCAAAGACATAGCCGCTCCATCTTTGAACAAATTCATTCGAATAACTGCTATCAAGAGACTCTATGTAAAGTGATAAAAAAGGGACGATCATTGTAATGCTGGCAGATACAAAAAAGTTCACAAACCACATGATGTACAAGTTTTTCTTCCTGTTTGTGATAAAGACCACCTTCTTTATTTATTTCGTGTTCCTTAATAATTATAAAGGAAAATAAACGATCTTTCATCTGATGAATAGGTTGGGCATAGTGAATCTGCATTATTTTCACGAAAATGAAGTGATTTCAAAGTCCGTCTTAATATAATAGTAGCAGGATGGAAAACAGACGAGAAAGTGGGGTGAGACTGATGGAACAGAAGACGCTGCTTGTGGTCGATTTTGAATTTACGATGCCTGATGGGAAATATCATCCGCAAAATTTTTTCCCGGAAATCATTGAAGCCGGTGTCGTCAAAGCATCAAATGAAACGATCATAGACACATTCTCAAGCTATGTCAAACCGAAAAAGTTCCCGAAGCTGACAAAGCGCTGTAAATCGTTCCTTGGCATTACGCAGCAGGATGTAGAAAGCGGGATTTCTTTTGAGGCGTTTATCGAGAAGCTCGTGTCACTCGATGGGGGAGAAGACTGTGAGATTATCACATGGGGAAATATGGACATGAAGGTACTGAAGCAAAACTGTATGCTCAATCATATTGGTTTTCCTTTTAAGGGGAATCAAAGGGATCTGGCTTTTGAATATAAAACCTTTTTTGGGGATAGAACACTCACAGGACTTCGGAAAGCAGCTAAGGAGTACGGCAGTGAAGGAGCTGGTAAGCATCATAAAGCACTCGATGATGCCATGACCACTTATCAGCTGTTCACCCTTTTTGAAAAAGATCGATCCTATGTGGAAAATCCGCAAACAACCAAAATTGGTGAACTCATTGACTTCTCTCACTTTTTTGATTCGGCAGATTAGCGGGCGTCTTCTGGAAAATAATCTTTTTCAAGAGAAGAGAGGCACGCTCTTGATTTTTCAGCCCACTTGGAATCATCCGCACTGAGCCCTTTTTTCAATTTGTCTACGGCGTCTTTCAGCGATACTTGATAATCAGGTATGTCGCCATCATAAGGCTTGACCATATGATGAGGGATATTCGTCTGTTCCCTAAAGGCCAAAGCCCGTCTTTCCTGAAAAAAAGGTACGTCCGCTTCTTTTGGATGATGCAGGTCACCTTGAGTGGGGTGTGTTAAAACCGCTTTTACTTGAACGAGATAAGTAGATGGTTTAACGGCTGTCACTTCCCCAATGTAAACACCTGTTTTGTAAAAACCTTTCACGATTTGTCCAATCTGAATGTCTGTCATATGAAATTCCTCCATTTCCTTCGCATAAGAAGGTATTTCCTTTCTTTTAGCCAATATAGTGAAGTAAACGAGCAAAAGGGGGAAGAGCGAATCATGTCGTTCATCATATTCTTTCTACTGTATTTTCCTGAAGATAAAAGGGAGTATATCCCTGCGGCAATCACGACGGTGCTTTTCTTTGCTGCTGCATTTATTTGCTTTCGTCTGATCGTTCGTGCTTCTAAGAAGCAGGAGCAGATCGATGAAAAAAGGACAAAAAAAATGGATTGATCATTTTCTTCTTGTATCTTCAGGAAACTTCACGGTGACTGTTGTACCAGACTGCAATGAGCTTTTGAAACGAATGGTTCCATGATGATTTTCAATGATGGAAAATGTTACTGTCAGCCCAAGCCCTGTTCCTTTATTTTTCAATGTGTAATAGGGTTCACCAAGCTTTTTCATTTGGCTTTCTGACATGCCTACACCGTTATCAACGAAATAAAGGCAGATTCGATGATTTTCTTTTGAAGCAAACAGTTCGATTTTACCTTCGTGTTCGGGCGCTGCTTCAATTGCATTTTTGATTAAATTAATCATGACTTGTTTGATTTTCGTTTCATCACCTTGGATGTATAAGTCTGGTTCAATCGATTGATGAATCGTGACCGACTTAAAATTCGCATAGGATGTCATCAGCGACGCACACTCTTCAAGTAATTTAGATAAATTGAGAGACTCAATTTGATAATAATTTTGTTTCGCAATATCAAGATAGCTCGTAATAATATCCTGCGCACGGTCAAGTTCAGATAAAACGAGATTTTTATAATCTTTATTGGTTGACGGCTCTTTCGTATTGTCACTTGAAAAGAGCAGTTGGATAAATCCTCTCACCACCGTCAGTGGATTGCGGACTTCATGGGCGACACTTGCTGCAAGTTCACTCACAATCGTCAGTTTCTCTGATTGGACAAGCTGTGTTCTCATTTGCGCATTCTCTTTCACAAACTCAATGGAATAAATACTCAGCACAAGAAAGAATATGTAGTAAAGAGTTGAGAAAAATAATTCAAGCAGCTTTTGCTGCATAATGAATGCAGGGCTGTACTCTATTAAGCTGACCACAAGCAGTCCAATGTAAATAAACATCCCTTTTGATAACGCAATCATGACTCCGTATAACAGCTTTCTCTGCTTAGAATATTGGCGCCATTTCCGGTAAAGCAGGAAAGGAATGAAAAAGTAAATCGGTACAACAATCAATCCAATCCATAAAAAAGAGCCATACATCACGAACTTTACGGTTGAACTAACTAAGATAGCGACGATTCCGGCGGTATATCCCCCGTATAAAATAGCCAGTACAAGGGGAATCGATTGAAGCCCAGTCTGCAAATCTAAAATCGAACCAACTGGATACATAATACATAGTGCTGATGAAATGGATGCAAATATGGTGATGAGCAGTTTATTCGTTTTAGGGAAATGAGCAGGGGTCCGGCTTAGCCATAGTGCATGATATAAAAAGATTGGAAATAGAATAAAAGATACATGGAGCAGAAAATCCTTGAACATTTCCATTTAAATGCTCTCCTCGTAAATAATTGTAATTCCTCTCATTATATCATTTCATGTACAAAGTAGATATGATAATAGGAGGGTTTTTTTCTTTAAAAAGAACACCCGTTAGGATGTTCTTTTGATAGAAATGGTTTTATTCGGATGATTGAGTGAATGCTTGGTGAAGGCGCTTCAGACCTTCTTTCACTGTTCCGGCAGGACAGCCTAGATTCATTCGAATAAAGCCGTCTCCTTCGTGCCCATATACGTTTCCGAGCTCTAGTATGACCTTGCCTTTTTTCAGCAGATTACGTTTCAATTCTGCTTGAGTGAGCTCATAATCACGAATATCCAGCCACAATAGATAAGAAGCATCTGGTTTCATATAACGCATGCTCGGCAGATAATCATCAATATAATCCATTGCGATCTTCATATTATTTTCGAGATAAAGAACAAGTGAATCAAGCCACTCATCTCCGTGGCGATAGGCCGCCTCCATGGCAGGAATCGCAAAGGCATTCAGTTTAGACAATCCATTTCTTTGCACTTCATTGGTGAAAAGAGTTCTTTTTTCTTCATCAGAAATGATAATGGCAGATGCCTGAAGACCAGCTAAATTAAATGTTTTACTCGGTGCAATACACGTTACCGTGATGTTAGCTATCTCATCAGAAAGGCTGGCAAAAGGCACATGCGGCTGCCCGTAAAGCATCAGATCGGAATGAATTTCATCTGACACGACGGTGACACCGTACTGTACACATAAATCTCCTACACGCTTTAATTCCTCTTTTGACCAAGCTCTCCCTGAAGGATTATGCGGATGACAAAGAAACATCAGCTTTGCTTCTGGCCTGCTTAATTTCTTCTCTAAATCATCAAAATCCATCATGTAACGGTTGTTTTCTATTTTTAAAGGGTTGGTTGAGACGATACGTCCGTTTCTTTCAATCATTTGATAGAAGGGCGTATACACCGGTGACTGAATGACCACTTCATCATTCGGAGCTGTAAAGGCTTGTACCGCAAAACTAAGTGCTGTCACGATACCTGGTGTGAAGGTGACGGCATCTGTTTGTATCGTCCAACCGTGTCTTCTTTTGACCCAGTCAGCTACTGCTTGCTGCGTATCCTGATCCTGAAATGCATAGCCGAATACGCCGTGATCTAATCGTTCTTTTAAAGCATCAAGCACGACTTGGGGCGCTTTAAAATCCATATCTGCTACCCACATTGGCAGCGCATCTGTTGTCAGGAATAAAGACTCTGCTTGATCCCATTTGACTGATTTTGAACCTTTACGTATGATCTGTTCGTCGAAATTCATGAAACCCACCTCTAGCCGTTTTTCAACCATTCTTGGTTGTGCTAAAATAAACATCACAAAATTTATTATAAGCGGTGATCCCCATGAAAGATAGTCAAGCTGTAGAAGAGATGATTCAAATCATTAAGGCATGGGACCCTTTTCAGTATGGAGAGGACTTTTACGAAACGGAGCCTGCTGACGTCATCAGTGCCTTATACGACGCAGAAGACCCGTTATCTTTCGCGAAAGACATTCAAGCCATTTACCATCACTCATTTGATCAGCTTCTTCCGATGGAAAGCTGCCAGCATATCGCAAATCAGCTTTTTATCATAAGAGAAAGTAGCTCCTGTTCGTTTTAAGACAGGCTGAAATGACCAATTTGATCAGACACAAAGACCGGATTTTCCTCAGGGATGAGGTGCCCGGTTTTTTTTAATGCGTGAAAGGTTGAATGCGGCAGATCCTTGTGCAGTCTTTCGCCAATTTGAATAGGAACGATCCGGTCTTCCTCCCCCCAAATCAGCAGGACAGGTGTCTCCATTTTCTTTAAGACATCTGACGCTAAATCGCCTTCCCTATGCCGAATCAAACGAAAAATACCTCTGAAAATTTGGTCATCTGAAAAAGGCTTTAAATATCCGTCCACCATCTCTTGATCAATAATCGAATGATCATGCACAACAGCGGTTAAATTTTTCATAATACCTTGCTTGAACAACTTTCTTTTTAAATAGAGATAAAAATAAGGAATATATGTGCTGTAAACAAGCGACTTTTTGGACTTATTCATATACCCTGAACTGCATAAAAGAACAGCTTTTTCAAATAGGTCGGGACGCTCAGAGGCAGCATATAAAGCAATTTGTCCCCCCATGGAATGCCCCACGAGGATCGCATGCTGAATCTGCAAATAACCAGCTAGTTCAATGATGATTTTTGCCATGTTGCGATAGCTGTAAATGAACGTATTCGATTTTTCGGACTGCCCGAATGGAGGCAGATCAATCGCAATTAAATTGAAGTCTTGTTTCAGAAGCGGGATGAGCTTTCGATAGCTGAAGGTAGATGAGAAAAGGCCGTGAATCAAAATCAATGTCTTCTTACCTTCATTTGGATAGTGTTCGTAATAGATATCTAAACCGAATTTACTTTTCATATAGGATGGCTGTACAATGTCCACACTCATCAACTCCGATATTTGATACTCACTCTCTGTTAGGTGACTGTATTGTACCCTAAAAAGTGGATTTTAAGCTACGATTAGAATCTTTTCCCTGCTTAGCATAATGGGAAAAACGTGCTATAATGTTCAGAAGATTTTTTAAAACTAGCTTTTTACAATCAGAGGTGTGAAATCAATGAAACTAACCGAAAAAGAAACTGAAATATTAGAGATTTTAGATGAAAACAGCCGCGCCGATTTAAATACAATTGCAAAAATGGCAGGTGTGACATCAGAAGAAGCAGAAGCCATTATTCAAAAGCTGGAAGATCAAAAAGTCATTATTGATTATTCGACCATGATTGACTGGCGAAAAGTAGACGGACACGAAGGCGTTACAGCGATGATTGATGTGAAAGTGACCCCAAAAAGAGGCGTCGGTTTTGATGAAATTGCTGAACGCATTTACAGGTTCCAAGAAGTGGAGTCCGTGTATTTAATGTCAGGCGTGTATGATTTATCTGTTGTGATCAGAGGAAGATCCATGTCTGATATCGCCCGCTTCGTATCTGAAAAATTATCGACACTTGATTCTGTTGTTTCAACCACTACCCACTTTATTTTGAAAAGATATAAGCATGATGGGAAAGTCTTTGAAACAGGGGACGATGACAAAAGAATCGTGGTGTCTCCTTAAATGAAAAAGTCTTATTTATCTGAAACGGTACAAAGCATTCAGCCGTCAGGTATTCGGAAATTCTTTGATTTGGCAGCCACAATGGAAGGGGTTATCTCCCTCGGGGTCGGCGAACCGGATTTCGTGACAGCTTGGAATGTGAGAGAAGCCAGTATTATGTCTTTAGAGCAAGGACTGACCTCTTATACAGCAAATGCTGGGCTGCTCTCTTTGCGAAAAGAATTGAGTCATTATTTATATAAGCGGTTTCACATTGAGTACAGTCCTGAAGAAGAACTCATTATTACGGTTGGTGGTAGCCAGGCGCTTGATTTGGCCTTTCGCGCCATTTTAAACAGCGGGGACGAAGTGATCATCCCAGAGCCTTGTTTCGTCGCATATGGGGCTCTTACGACACTTGCGGGCGGTGTACCGGTTTATTTAAGTACATCGGCTGAAAAAGATTTTAAAGCCGATTCTGCTGATCTTCGTACGAAGCTGACGCCGAAAACAAAAGCCATCTTGCTATGCTCTCCATCAAACCCAACAGGGTCTGTTTACTCGAAAGAAGAGCTTGAAGATATTGCTCAGTTTGCAAAGGAGCATGATCTTTTAATCATCACAGATGAGATTTATGCAGAGCTGACGTACGATGAAGCTTTTACGAGCGTAGCGGCGATTCAAGATATGAAGGAAAGAACGATTTTGATTTCAGGCTTTTCCAAAGGGTTTGCTATGACGGGGTGGCGCTTAGGCTATGTGGCAGCACCGCCAGTCCTCCGTGATGCCATGCTGAAAATACATCAATATTCTATGATGTGTGCACCAGCTATGGCACAATATGCCGCAGAAGAAGCATTAAAAAATGGACTTGAAGATGTGGAGAAAATGAAGAAAAGCTACAGAAGGCGCCGTAATTTGTTTGTCGGCTCTCTCAATGAACTTGGACTCACTTGCCACCAGCCAAACGGAGCGTTTTACGCTTTCCCGTCCATTAAAAGCACAGGCATGACTTCAGAACAATTTGCCGAGGAGCTGCTGCTTAGCGAGAAAGTAGCGGTTGTCCCTGGAAATGTATTCGGTCCAAGTGGTGAAGGACATATTCGCTGTTCATATGCATCATCACTCGATCACTTGCAGGAATCACTTTCAAGAATCCAGCGTTTTTTGCAGAATAGACAAGTGCAAGAAGAGGCACCTGCTATCTTAAAATAAAAAAAGGCATCAATCCATCTGGACTCATGCCTCTCAAATTAGGGGGGAATACTAGAAAGCATTCTTGTTTTCAGGTATTCCCCCTTTTGAACGGATCTAAACCCAATTAAAAAATATTTTGCGTAAAAGAGCGTTCTGTGATATAGTTTTTAATTGCGTATAAACGAATATTAAAACATTTATTTAGGAGTTGTTATCATGGCGACAAAGTTTGAAGTAGGCAGTGTTTACACTGGTAAAGTAACAGGATTACAAGCGTATGGTGCGTTTGTTGCATTAGATGAAGAAACTCAAGGACTTGTGCACATTTCTGAAGTAACTCACGGTTTTGTAAAAGACATCAACGAGCACCTTTCAATTGGTGACGAAGTACAAGTGAAAGTTCTTTCTGTTGATGAAAATGCTGGTAAAATCAGCCTTTCTATCCGTGCAACGCAAGAAGCACCTGAAAGAAAAGAAAGCAAACCAAAGAAACAAAGACCACAGCAAGTGAAAGAAGAAGCTGCTGCACCACAAGGTTTCAATACACTGAAAGATAAACTTGAAGAGTGGATTGAGCAATCAAACCGTAAAGACCTTATCAAGAAATAAAAAAAGCACCGCTTCAAACGGTGCCTTAGGCTGCCTCATAGGCAGTCTTTTTTTATGTCTTTTTCATTAGCGGACCTCTGGATTTGGCTCGTCACGGCGGACAGCTTCTTCACTAGGTTTGAACAACAGACCAAGATTGACAAGACCTGCAATTCCAACAAGACCATAAATAATACGTGATAATGCAGCACCTTGACCGCCAAAGATCGCTGCTACTAAGTCAAATTGAAAAAAGCCGATTAGTCCCCAGTTAATAGCACCGATAATCGTGAGCACGAGGGCAATACGCTGAATAGCACTCATCGTGATTCCTCCTTTCGCTACAGTATCAATACATTTATATTTTGCAGATTTTTAGCCAAACTATGCGTAAGAAAATGGATGAAAGCAAATTACTTTACTTTTGGAATGAAAGAGGCGCATAATGTAGCGCGAGGAGGAGATCACATGGATCGATTTACTTATTGGAACCCAACGAAATTAATTTTTGGAAAGGGAGAAGTATCAGCCCTTTCAGATGAACTAAAACACTACGGAAAAAACGTATTGCTTGTATATGGTGGAGGCAGCATTAAACGAAATGGCCTTTATGACCAAGTTGTCAGCATTTTAAAAGAATCAGGAGCTGCAATCACTGAGCTTGCTGGTGTTGAGCCAAACCCGCGCTTAACAACAGTTAGAAAAGGGGTTGAGCTTTGCAAAGAGAACCAAATTGATTTTATTTTGGCAGTCGGCGGCGGTAGTGTCATTGACGCAACCAAAGCGATCGCAGCTGGTGCGAAATACGATGGAGATGCTTGGGATATCGTCACTCGTAAGCATGTCCCAATGGAAGCCATCCCATTTGGTACAGTATTAACACTTGCCGCGACAGGTTCTGAAATGAACTCTGGCTCCGTCATCACAAACTGGGAAACAAATGAGAAATACGGATGGGGCAGTCCAGCTGTCTTCCCTAAATTCTCTATTCTTGACCCAGTCAATACATTTACTGTGCCAAAAAACCATACGATTTATGGCATGGTCGACATGATGTCTCACGTGTTTGAACAATATTTCCATCACACGGAGAATACACCTTACCAAGATCGTATGTGTGAAGGACTTCTTCGTACAGTCATTGAAACAGCACCAAAGCTGATCAATGATTTGGAAAACTATGAGCTTCGTGAAACGATTTTATTCACAGGCACCATTGCACTGAATGGAATGCTTTCAATGGGCGCACGCGGAGACTGGGCATCTCACAATATTGAGCATGCGGTATCCGCGGTGTATGACATCCCTCATGCAGGCGGACTTGCGATCTTGTTCCCGAACTGGATGAAACATGTCATTCAAGAAAACCCAGGTCGCTTCAAACAATTAGCAGTGCGTGTATTCGATGTAGACCCTGCGGGCAAAACAGACGAAGAAGTTGGCTTAGAAGGAATCGAAAAACTTTCTGCTTTCTGGACAAGTTTAGGAGCACCAAACCGTTTAGCTGACTATGACATCAACGATGAGAAAATTGATCTGATTGCAGACCGTGCAATGGCACGTGGTGAATTTGGCCAATTTAAAAAGCTGAACAAGGAAGATGTTCTAGCTATTCTAAACGCTTCTTTATAATCGAACATGGAAAAGATAGCTGCTTTTAAGCAGTTATCTTTTTTGAGTTCTGCATGTACATATGTTACAGTAGTCTTTCATGTTTTTGGATATATATGTTTTAAGGAGATGTAGAACAGATGGAGAACTTTATTTACTATAATCCAACGAAATTAATGTTTGGAAAAGGACAACTAGACGGACTAAAAAGCGAACTCGCTCGTTATGGAAAGCGAGTGCTTCTTGTATATGGTGGAGGCAGTATTAAGAAAAATGGTCTTTATGATAAGGTCATCAGCACTTTAAATGAAGCAGAGGCTGACGTATTTGAACTGTCAGGAGTTGAACCGAACCCTCGCCTCACTACAGTGCAAAAAGGGATCGACATTTGCCAAAATGAGAACATTGATTTCTTATTAGCAGTTGGTGGGGGAAGTGTCATCGACTGTACAAAAGCCATTGCAGCTGGAGCTGAATATGACGGGAATGTTTGGGATATTATTTCAAAGAAAACGACCGCTCAAAAAGCACTGCCATTTGGCACAGTATTGACACTTGCAGCGACAGGCTCAGAAATGAACCCGGATTCTGTGATCACGAACTGGGAAACAAATGAAAAGTACGTGTGGGGCAGTTCAGTCACGCACCCTGCTTTTTCAATTTTAGATCCTGAGCACACATATTCTGTGCCAGAGAATCAAACGGTGTATGGCATGGTTGATATGATGAGCCATGTATTTGAACAATATTTCCATAATGTCAAAAACACGCCTTTACAAGATCGGATGTGTTTTGCTGTTCTTCAAACAGTCATCGAGACAGCGCCAAAGCTACTTGAAGACTTACAAAACTATGAGCACCGTGAAACCATCCTTTATGCAGGAACGATTGCTTTAAATGGCACGCTGCAAATGGGCTATTTTGGCGACTGGGCATCACATACGATTGAGCATGCAGTATCAGCTGTTTATGACATTCCGCATGCGGGTGGACTTGCGATCCTCTTCCCAAACTGGATGCGTCATACACTTGATCATAATGTCGAACGTTTTAAAAACCTCATGTTGAACATGTTTGACATTGAGACAGAAGGAAAATCGGATCGTGACATCGCATTAGAAGGAATCGACAAGCTGTCAGCCTTCTGGACAAGCCTCGGTGCACCGAGCCGTTTAGCGGATTATGATATTGGTGAAGATCAACTGGACAAAATTGCTGACATCGCAGCAAAAGAAATGGAATATGGTGGTTTTGGTAACTTTATGAAACTTGGCCGTGATGACATTTTAGCGATTTTGAAAGCTTCTCTATAATTTGGATGGCCGCTTCTCTTCATGAGGAGCGGCTTTTTGCTGCATCAATGACGATCACTTGATTTCAATAGCTAGTTCCGCTAAAGTGAAAGGGACAGAACTAACGTAATGGAGGGCTTACAAGCGATGACACATATTCAATTTGACTACTCGAAAGCGTTACCTTTCTTTCAAGAACATGAGCTTACATATTTAAAAGATTTTGTGAAGGTGGCCCATCATAATATTCATGAACAAACGGGTGCTGGCAGTGATTATTTAGGCTGGGTTGACTTACCGAAGCAATATGATCGCGAAGAATTTGCCCGCATTCAAAAAAGTGCTGAAAAGATTAAATCTGATTCTGATGTATTACTCGTTGTTGGAATTGGTGGATCTTATCTTGGGGCACGTGCGGCCATTGAGTTTTTAAACCATTCTTTCTATAATACTTTGCCAAAAGGCAAACGCAAAACACCGCAAATCATCTTTATTGGAAACAACATCAGTTCTTCTTATTTAACAGATGTAATGGATCTGCTAGAAGATGCCGATTTCTCCATTAACGTGATTTCAAAATCTGGTACAACAACAGAGCCAGCCATTGCGTTCCGTATCTTTAAAAAGCTCCTTATCGAAAAATATGGTGCTGAAGAAGCGAAAAAACGCATCTATGCGACAACTGACAAGGCACGCGGGGCACTCAAAACATTAGCAACTGAAGAAGGCTATGAATCATTTATCATCCCTGATGACGTCGGCGGACGCTATTCCGTCTTAACAGCAGTTGGTCTATTGCCAATCGCTGTAAGCGGTGCAGACATTGATCAAATGATGGAAGGTGCTGCGAAAGCAAGTGAAGACTTCGCTTCATCTGAGCTCTCAGAAAATGCGGCTTATCAATATGCGGTTGTTCGTAATGTTCTTTACAATAAAGGACGGACAATTGAAATGCTGATTAACTATGAGCCAGGATTACAATACTTTGCAGAATGGTGGAAGCAGTTATTCGGTGAAAGTGAGGGGAAAGATGAAAAAGGAATCTATCCTTCATCTGCCAACTTCTCAACGGATCTTCATTCACTTGGTCAATATGTACAAGAAGGAAGAAGAGACTTGTTTGAAACCATCGTGAATGTAGACAAGCCACGACATGAACTTGTCATCGAAGCAGAAGAACAAGACCTTGATGGGTTAAACTATCTTGCAGGAAAAACGGTTGATTTCGTCAATAAAAAAGCATTTGAAGGCACAATGCTTGCTCATACTGATGGGAAAGTACCGAACCTGATTGTGACGATTCCTGAAATGGATGCTTATACATTCGGATATCTCGTGTACTTCTTCGAAAAAGCATGTGCGATGTCTGGGTATTTACTAGGCGTCAATCCATTCGACCAACCTGGAGTAGAAGCGTATAAAGTGAACATGTTTGCTTTATTAGGAAAACCGGGCTTCGAAGAGAAAAAGGCAGAACTTGAGAGCCGTCTCAAACAATCATAAGAATAAAAGGCACATCTTTTCATAAGGTGTGCCTTTTTTTATGTTCTCATGGTGTCAGTGCAAGCCTCCCTAAGCTCTGTACATAGAATAATCAATGGAGGAGGTTGATGAAGCGATGAGAACAAATCATATTTATATCCATGACATTTCCGGGCAGGCCATCGTTAATTTTGGGAATGTTGGGCGGATTTGTCCAATGAGTGCTACGAAAGAAACATCAGGAGCGGGCAGTGCGAACGAGACAAATGCATCATCCAGCCAGGCCTTATTTGATGCCGCATTTACAAACAATGTGCAAATCACGAAAGGCAAATGTATGAATTCCTCTCTTTAACGAACCCTATACAAAAAGGAGGGTTCTGTATGATTCATGTACCATCTAGGCTAACTGGTGAAAGCTTTTCACTGTACCATTTAGAAGAAAACATGAAGCCGCTCGGATATGTCATTAATGGGAATTGGGATTATGATCATGGATATTTTGATTATAAAATTGACAACCGTGACGGCTATACCTTTCTCAGAGTTCCGTTTACAGCCGAGAAAGGACAGCTGGATCAGCCAGGCGTTGTGGTGAAAATGGGACATCCATTTCTCTTAAAGCATGTCTATCAAGATAAATTAGATGACCATGCGATGGTTGGAAATGTAGGGGCATCTTTTAACCAATTCCAAGAACCGAAAGAGAAAGACGGAGATGTGTCAAAGGCTTATGCCGAAATTGGCTTTTCACTCGTCAAAGAATTAGAAGATGCACTGCTTTAAAAGCTGATCAGCTCATCCTCTGGATGAAGCTCATATCCAAAAGGAGGATTCATCATGGGTCCTTCTTTTTTTTGTACGCCTACAATGATGACATGGTGCTCTAGAAAGTGATGAAGTGCCGTTAAGAATGTCTCTCCAGCTAATGAAGCCGGTACTGGAATGATGGTGATCTGTTTATGGAGGGTCATGTTTCTTTTGATTTTTAACGCCATGAGCTGTTCTTTTAAAAGAAAATGCTCCACCATTAAATGATTCACGGCATCAGAAGTATGGATGACTTGATTGGCTCCAGCCCGCTCAGCATTTTTCACATAGCGATCGGTTAAAATTTCAATTAAACAATATAACGAAGGATTTAATCCTTTTGCCGCAAGCAAGGTTAAGACACTCTGCATATCAGCCGTCACTTCATTTTCATGCTGGTCGGCGGTAATCATCAATGTATCAGCACTCATAATATTTGCTCTGCGAAGTGTGGCATCCTCTGTACCATGGCCTTTAATAAAATGGACATTCTCTAAAAGAGGTCCTTCCTTTAAGGAATCATCAATGAGTACAATCGGCATGGCGGGATCAATGGTTTGAAACGATTGAAGCAGTTTGTTCGTTTTCTCATTCCAGCCGACAATGATGAGATGTCCCTTCCCCTTGAAAGCCACCTTCCCCTCTACATAATGGTGCTGTTTGCTAAATACAGCGGCAGCAAGCGTGGCAAAATAAGCCGTTACAAAGCTTGCCCCGATCAGAATCAGCGCCATACCTGCGATTTGTCCGGGTATGGTTTGCGGCACAAAATCACCATAGCCTACCGTCGCGACTGTAATGAGAGCCCACCAGATCCCATCAAAGATCGTATGATACTGCTTTGGTTCAAGTATGACGATTAATTGTCCAAAAAAGAGAAGCAAGAAACAGATGATGATCGCAATGCGAACATAAAGAGGCCATCTTAGCCAGGCAATGAAGATACGGTTTGATTTCATCGAACTCGTCCTTTCAGGGAGACTGCTAATGTCAGTATGCCCGATTAGGAAACAATTTTTCATCATCGTCATGTATTGAAATAGAACCCATATCTTAAAATAAGAGAGAAGAAGGAGGGAATGCGAATGTCGTTTGTTCAAAAGACCGTACTTCTTTTTATCGGCGCCCACTTTTTATCATCTGCGGTGATTTTACTCGTGTTTGATTTAAATGCGGTGAACCATTTCATGAATGATTTCTCGTGGCTTCGTTTTTTTCAAGACCTATATGGAACGGTGACATTTTATACAGCATGCATCGGAATGTTCTTCTTTTTCATTGGTGTAGTGATTCCCCTTAAAAAGACCTAGTGCTTTTTGCTGTACACGTTACATAAAAGTCATTAAAATTGTAAATAAATATATAAAATAAAAAGGAAGCTGATGAGCATGCTGTTTTTTTATTTTTTAACATTTGCCGCATTGGGATTGTCTTTTTGGGCACAATTTAAAGTAAAGAATAATTTTGAAAAGTATTCAAAGGTTGAAGCTGCCAGTATGAAAACAGGTGCTGAAACCGCTCGATATATTTTAGATCGCAACGGGTTATACGACGTACCCGTTGAACCGGTAAGAGGAACTTTGACTGATCATTACGACCCGACGCAGCGTGTGGTTCGTTTATCTGAACCAGTGTATTATGGCCATTCCATTTCGGCCATTTCAGTCGCATCACACGAGGTTGGACATGCCTTGCAGCATCAGGAATCCTATGGTGCGCTTGTCTTGAGACATAAGATTTTCCCTGTCGTGAACTTTGCATCTGGTGTTGCCCCGCTTCTTTTCCTAGGTGGATTATTGCTCGGCAGCCTTAACTTAATCGGGCTTGGGATCGTTTTGTTCTCAGCTGCTGTGTTCTTTCAGCTAGTGACATTGCCTGTTGAGTTTAACGCAAGTTCTCGTGCAAAGAATATCATTGTTTCAGAAGGAATCATTAGAAGCAGTGAAGAAAGAGGCGTGAACAAGGTGTTAAATGCCGCAGCTCTTACGTACGTAGCAGCGGCCCTTGTCTCCCTGTTTGAATTGCTCCGTTTTGTAATGATCTTCCTAAATGGCCGTAATGATTAATTGACGCCAGAGGAGGTGAGCCCTTACCCGTGTTAGGTAAGGGTTTTTTTGTATATTTTAAACGTATTTTTAGTCCTATTACTCATTGCTGCGACAGCATTTTTTGTTGTCACTGAATTTGCGATTGTGAAAATTAGAGGCTCAAAAATCAATCAGCTGATTGAAAGCGGTGATAAGAGAGCCATTCATGTTCAGAAACTGACAACCAACCTTGATGAATATTTATCTGCCTGTCAGCTTGGTATTACCATCACGGCATTAGGCTTAGGGTGGTTAGGGGAGCCGACAGTGGAACATTTCCTGCATCCGCTTTTTGAAAAGGCAGGGCTTCATTCCGCTTTGACAGACATCATATCGTTTATCATTGCCTTTGTGATCATTACGTTTTTGCATGTTGTCGTTGGGGAACTTGCTCCCAAAACGATTGCCATTCAAAAGGCAGAAGCCGTCAGTCTTGTGACGGCAAAACCTCTTATTTTTTTCTATAAAGTCATGTATCCGTTTATTAAAGCATTAAATGGGGCTGCACGAGGCATTGTGAAATTATTTGGTTTTCATTCTGTCAAAGAACATGAAGTGGCGATCAGTGAGGAAGAATTGCGTCTCATCCTGTCTGAAAGCTACGAAAAGGGCGAGATCAACCAATCTGAATACAAATATGTCAATAAAATATTTGAATTTGATAACCGAGTGGCGAGAGAGATCATGATCCCGCGCACAGAAATCTCTGCCATTGAAATTGAACAGAGCTTGGAAGACGTGACGCATTATATGCTGAACGAAAGGTATACACGTTATCCTGTCATTAAAGAAGATAAAGATCATGTCATTGGTGTGATCAATAGCAAAGACGTATTTAAAGCAAGTTTTCTCAATCAAGAGGTGTCCATTGAAGACTTAATGCGCCCTGTTATTCGTGTCATTGAAAGTACACCGGTTCAAGAACTGCTGATTTTGATGCAAAAGGAACGGATTCATATGTCGGTGCTTGTAGATGAATACGGCGGAACAGCAGGTCTCGTCACAGTTGAAGACATATTAGAAGAAATTGTGGGGGAGATTCGGGACGAATATGATCAAGATGAAACCCCTCATATTGTGAAAAAAGGTGACTTTCATTATGTGATGGATGGGAAAGCCTTGATCGATGAAGTAAATGATTTATTGGATTTAGCGATTGAAAATGATGATGTTGATACAATTGCAGGGTGGATGATGACGCATAAAATTGATTTTGACATTGGAGATATCATTGAAGCAGAAGGCTGTGAATTTAAAATTGTCGATGCAGAAGATCATCATATTCGAACCATAGAAGTAAAAAAGGTTCACTTTTCCTAAAAACCTCGGAGCTATTGACGAGGTTTTTTTGCTTGGTAAACTTTAGGTAAGAAGATTTGTTTCTGCCAACCGGCAGTGATTGGTTTCACATAAAAAGGGTATGGTTTTATAGACATGATCAAAAGGAGCAGAGAAATGAAAAAAATCAACGTACAAACAGACAAACACGATGACATGATAGACATTACCCATGAAGTTCAGCAATATGTCCGGGAAACTGGGATTCAAAACGGAACGGTTATGGTCTATTGTCCACATACGACGGCTGGAATCACCATTAATGAAAATGCCGACCCAGACGTCAAACGAGATATGCTGCGCCGGCTTGACGAAGTCTTTCCGTGGGAACATCCAAAAGATCGTCATATGGAAGGCAACACAGCAGCACACATGAAAGCTAGTTATGTGGGGGCATCTCAGCACGTTCTTGTCCATCATGGTGATCTTGTGCTTGGAACGTGGCAGGGAATCTATTTTTGTGAGTTTGACGGACCGAGACATCGTCACTTTTATATACAGGTGTCAACTAACGAGTAAGGAGCGGGGAGAAGATGGGAGAATTCACAGCGTTACTTCAAATTGAACATGGCATCATCCAAGCACCAATGGCAGGAGGAGCGGTGACGTCGCAGCTTGTCGCCGCTGTTTCACAATATGGCGGTCTCGGTAGCTTAGCAAGTGGTTATGTACAGCCAGAAAAGATGAGGCAGCAAATCAGACAGGTCAAACAGCTGACATCTCGTCCATTTCAAGTGAATGTGTTTGTCCCTGAACCCATTTCAGAAACGAAAACAGAAGATGTATCATTTTGGACAGACCGGCTGCCTGTCATACAAGAAGCACAGATGATCCCTAGAGAAGAAGAATTATGGAAGGACTATGAACAAAAAATCAAGATTCTTCAAGAAGAAGAAGTCCCAGCTGTGTCGTTTACATTTGCCTGTCCAAACGAACAAACAATTCATCACCTGAAACAAAAGGGGATCTTTCTCATCGGAACAGCTACAACAAAAGAAGAAGCACTACTTTTAGAAGAAAAAGGAATGGATGCCGTTGTCCTGCAGGGAAGTGAAGCAGGAGGGCACCGAGGCACCTTCTTACCTTCAAAGGGAGATGCTCTGCAGGGACTTTTCTGCCTGATCAGTGATGTCAGATCCGTCTGTCATATCCCATTGATCGCCGCTGGAGGGATCACAGACCGGACCACTATGAAAGCAGCACTAGCACTTGGAGCGGATGCGGTTCAAATAGGGACACGATTTTTAGCGAGTCAAGAAAGTGCTGCGGCAGATGTTTACAAAAAGGCGCTGTTACAGGCAGAAGGCAGTGAAACAGCGATGACACGGCTTTTCTCTGGAAAAAAAGCCAGAGGCATTGTCAATCAGTGGATGGAGGAAGAAAGACGAAATGAAGACCGGGTTCTCCCCTATCCCATACAGCATGTATGGACAACACCGATGCGAAAAGCGGCAGCTGCTGCAGGAAACCGAGAACAAATGGCTCTTTGGGCAGGTCAGGGGGTTGGCCGCATTCTCTCGATTTTAACCGTTGAAGAGATCATGCATGAACTCACGCAGAAATAATTTGATAATGGGTGGTGTGACAGGATGGAAATCTTAAAACATTCATATCGGAAAAAAGGACAAATTGAATTTCTATTTGATGATTTTCCGCACTCCCCTGCCGTCCTTACCCCCATTCGTCATTACTATTTCGTTCGTTATGTCAAATGGAATCAGCACGACCCTCCAGTCACAAGAAACGATCTAGAAGAAATGGAAATCCTAGCAAACACAATGCTTGGCACGCTCCATGATTACCGCAAACGCAAGGCATACAAAGGCCCCTTGTCATAACCTATAGACAAGAGGCCCTTTTTAGCTACCAAACATTTGCCTGAGATAAATAACATCCATCCTAGTAGTCTGCGGCAGTAAATAAGCGGACTGAACAGCCCCTGGCCGTCTTCTGGCATTTAATTTATCGATAATCTCTGCAGCTGTTAAGATCCCAAGCCCATGCCCATAATATTGATCTTCCCCTAAGTAAATCACATTTTCTCCGCGCCATTGAGACTGTTGATAGCTAAACTCTGGATTCTCGAAATATAGGCAATCCCCATAAATAAAATCATTTCCGCGCTCTGTATAAATGGATAATGTATCATAGTGCCAGTCATACAGCGTTAAACTTCTAAGTCTTCGATTGAACTTCTCGTCTCCTACCGTTTGCAGGACTCCCATATAAAACACAATGACAATCGCTGTGGCACATTCAAAGGCATATTTTGAGCCATTTTCAAAGATGTCTTTAATCCCCGTAGATGGCTCGACTTGATAGCGCAGTTCTAACGCTCCGGCCTCTGATACACGCCAATAGGCGTCATTCGCACGGGACCTTTGAAAGATAGCAAATGAGGCACCGCTCTTGTTCAAATCTCTTGCCGCATTCATGATATTCGATCGTAAAGTCACCTCAAATAACAAATCAGATGCCTGCCTATAACGGAACGTATCATTTGAGGCTTGTAATTGCATCAAAATGATCCGCTTTTGTCCTTCTAGCTGAAACGATGCCAGCTGCTCATTTGTCACTGGCTGTCCTGAAAGGATAATCATATGAAAAGCGCCCCCTTTTGTATTAGCGTATGCGGGATGCTTGGGCAAGGAATCAATTTGTGAAAATAAACAAAAAGGCATCCTTTTTATTTGAAAAACATGAAAATAATATGAAGCTGTCCGATATAAAACATAACGTTTAAAAGGAGGAAAAACATGAAAAGTATCATAAAATGGTTGAAAAAACCATCGATTTCTAAAAGGCTGATTATTTCATTCACACTTGTTCTCGTCTTGCCTATCATTACACTCAGTACGATTTCATATCAGATTGCCAAAGAAGAATTAGATCATGAAATCATGTACGGAGCCAACGCAAGAGTCAATGAGCTGAATGACATGATCGAGCAAAAGCTCTTGAATAAGGAGAACGCAGTCAAACTGTTTACCGAAACATCCAGTGCTGCAGACTTTAAAAAGAAAAACCAGGACGAACTGTATGAGCATTTTGAGATATACAGTAAAATCAATGAAGATGATGTAGTTGGATTTTATGCAGCAAGTAAAAATCGTGATTTTATTCAGTTCCCTAAAGTGGACATGCCAAAAGGCTATGATCCAACAACTCGTGATTGGTATAAAGCGGCGATGCAGGACGAAAAAGGCGAACCTGTGGTCACCAATCCATACATCTCTGCCACAACAAACGGCATGGTTGTCACAATCGCTCAGCGTCTGAAGGACGGGTCGGGAGCCATTGGGATTGATATTGATGTTCAAGATATCGTCGATAAAATCAAAGATATTAAAATTGGACGAGAAGGATATCCAATTATTGCAAATAAAAACAAGCAGATTGTAGCTCACCCAGAAGAAAAATCAGGCTCTGCAGTTACAGAAAATATTTCATCAATCCTTTACAGCGGCAAAGAAGGAACATCAACTTATGAGAATAAAGGAGAGCAAAAACGCCTCGTTTTTGTGACAAATGATTTAACAGGTTGGAAAATTGCTGGAACGATGTTTGTATCAGAAACAGAAGAAGCAGCACAGCCAGTTTGGAATTCTGCCATTATTCTTTTAATTTCTTCTTTTATCCTTGGCGGTATCGCTATCTTCTTTATCGTTCGCTCCATCACAATTGGACTTAGAAGGCTTGTTGATTTCTCAGAAAAGGTGAGTGAAGGGGATCTAACGGAAACCCTCGAAACCAAATCGAAGGATGAAATAGGAGACCTCACAAGAAGCTTTAGTAAGATGAGTGAATCTTTGCGTGAAGTTATTCGAGCGGTCCAGCAATCTGTCGACAATGTGGCTTCAGCTTCAGAAGAGCTGACTGCTAGTGCCAGCCAAACAAGTCAGGCGACAGAGCATATCACCATGTCGATTGAACAATTCTCAAATGGGAATGAAGCACAAAATGAGAAAGTCGAATCTAGCACGAATCAGCTTGTCGCAATGAATGAAGGATTACAAGGTATGTCACAAACTTCATCAGAAGTGACTGCTGTCTCCATTCAATCGACAGAAGCGGCTGGACAAGGCGGACGTATCGTTGAAAGCACAGCGAATCAAATGAAACATATCGACACATCTGTACAAGAAGCAGAACAAGTCATGAAAGAATTAGAATACAAGTCTAAAGATATTACGAGCATTTTAAATGTCATTAATGGCATCGCAGATCAAACGAATTTACTTGCACTCAATGCAGCCATTGAAGCAGCAAGAGCAGGTGAATCAGGGCGCGGCTTCTCTGTCGTAGCAGAGGAAGTCAGAAAACTAGCGGTCCAATCCGCAGATTCAGCGAAAGAAATTGAAAAGCTGATCCAAGAAATTGTGTTGGAAATTTCCAAATCTCAAGAGATGTTCAAAGCTGTTAACCGAGAAGTAAATGCAGGACTTGGGATGACAGAAGAAGCAAAAGAAAGCTTCCAAAACATCTATGAGGCGGCAGAAGGTATGTCGAAAAAGCTCACTCAATTAAATGATACAGCGGTTGACCTATCAAGCGGATCAAAACTTGTGTCACAAGCTATGCAGGAAATGCGTCAAGTTTCAAGAGAAAGTGCGGCGAACATTCAAGATATTGCGGCATCTGCTGAAGAACAATTGGCATCTATGGAAGAAATTTCGTCCTCTTCTGTCACACTTGCCAATATGGCTGAGGAGCTAAAAGAGCTGACAAGTCAATTTAAAATTGATTAAAAAACGATGAAAAAATATCCAGAATTGTCTGGGTATTTTTTTTATTTTTAAACGTCATTTCCAGCCCTCTAAAAATAAACCTTTCATCCGATAATAACTTTAGAGAAGTAAAGGGGGAAAGAGAAAATGGGAAAAATGATCCAATGGTTCAAAAAACCATCCATTTCTAAAAAATTAGTTATTGCCTTTTTGGTAGTCCTCATACTGCCAACCGTCGCACTCACAATCAGTGCATTTTTTACATCAAAAACAGAGTTAGACAAACAGATTATGGGCAGTGCGATGAGTCAGGTCAATGCATTTGATACCTTAATCGATGAGAATATTGGGAACAAGGCAGAGGCTGTGACTCTGTTTACAGATGATCTCAAAGCGGTTAATCTTCAAGAAAAAAATAGAAAAGCTACCATTAAAGAATTGCAGCAATACGGAAAAATTAATGAAAAAGATGTCTCAGCCATTTATGCAGGTTCAGAAAAGGGCTTGTTCATGCAATACCCAGTTCAAAAAATGCCTGAAGGCTATGATCCGAGAGAGCGTCCGTGGTATCAAGAGGCCATGAGTGCTGATGGTAAACAAGTCATCACGAAGCCATACGTCGCAGCATCTACAGGTAAAATGGTCATCACCATTGCCCAAAAAACGAAAGATGGCTCAGGGGTAATTGGTCTTGATATGGAAATTGACAGCCTCATTCAAAAGCTAAAAGAAATTAAAATAGGTCAAAAAGGATATGCTTTCATCATGGAGAAGGATAAAACCGTGCTAGCAGATCCAACCCAAAAGCCAGGAAGCAAAGTCAATGAGAATTTGGCGAACATTATTTTTAAAAACAAACAAGGAAACGGCAGCTATACACTCAATGGAACAGATAAAAAGGTGGCGTATGTCACCAATGAACTAACCGGCTGGAAAATCGGCGGCACGATGCTCGTATCAGAAGTAGAGGATGCAGCTAAACCCGTTTTCAATACTGCCATTATTGTGTTCAGTGTGACACTGATCGTAGCAGGAACCCTCATCTTCTTTATTGTCCGCTCTATTTCAAGTAGATTATCCAATCTTGCCCGTTTCTCGAAAAAGGTCAGCGATGGTGATTTACGTGATAAACTTCAGATTCAATCAGATGATGAAATAGGACAAGTTGGTAAAGGCTTTAATACGATGATTGACTCATTAAGATCCCTCATTGGCGCCGTCCAAACCTCTGTTGAAAATGTCGCTTCTTCATCAGAAGAACTGACCGCAAGCGCAGGACAAACAAGTAAAGCAACAGAGCATATTACATTAGCCATTGAACAATTCTCTACTGGTAACGAAAGCCAGAATGATAAAGTGGAATCAAGCTCAGAAGAGTTAGAAGAAATGAACAGAGGCCTTCAGCACATGAATGAGTCGGCTGAATCGATTACCGCTTCATCCATCAAATCAACAGAGATTGCAGGAGAAGGCGGACAGCTAGTGGAAAAAACCGCTTCTCAAATGAACGTGATTGATCAATCAGTGAAAAAAGCAGAGAATGTCATCAGTGCGCTGGAAAGCAAATCAAAAGATATCACCCAGATTCTTGGTGTCATTAATGGCATCGCAGATCAAACGAATTTACTTGCGCTGAATGCAGCGATTGAGGCAGCAAGAGCTGGCGAATCTGGTCGAGGCTTCTCCGTTGTAGCAGAAGAAGTAAGAAAACTTGCTGTTCAATCTGCCAACTCAGCGAAAGAAATTGAAAACTTAATCAAAGAAATCGTTCAAGATATTGATGTATCACAAGAAGTATTCACAGCAGTAAATCAAGAAGTTCAATCAGGCTTAAGCTTTACTGAACAAACGAAAGTCAGCTTCCACAATATTTTCGACATGACCAAAGAAATCTCAGATCAGCTCCAAACAATGAATCGAACAGTTGTCCAGCTGTCAAAAGGATCTGCACATGTTTCTGAGGCTGTCCGTGAGATTGCAGACGTATCACGTGAAAGCTCCGCCAATATTCAAGACATTGCCGCTTCAGCTGAAGAACAGCTGGCATCAATGGAAGAGATCAGCTCATCCTCTGCCACCCTTTCTTCAATGGCAGAAGAATTACGTGATTTGATTAGCAAATTTAAAGTTGAATAAACAAAATGAAAAGAACCTCCAGCTAGGGGGTTCTTTTTTGAACTGAACATAACGAAAGAAATAGGTAAATATGCTTATTTTGGTGAGTTTTCGAGCATTACACCTTGAAAAATAATCCGTATTACCTAAAAATAGAGGGGGATGATCCCAAATCATAAACCAAAAGGAGTAGAGTCATGAAAAAAATCAACTTTTTTAAGCACTTTACGATGTCAAAGAAATTAATTACTGCATTCTTAGCGATTCTCCTAGTGCCCATTCTTGTGTTGGCCGCATTTTCCTATGAAGTGGCGTCTAAGTCTCTCAATGATGAGATTATGTCTAGCGCTGCAAATGGTGTGAATCAATTAAATGAATTGATCAATAAAGATGTACAGCCTAAAATTGATATTGTTTCATATTTATCTAAATCGGTGAAAAAAAAGGAACTGGCCTCTAAAAATAAGGATTTACTTAAGGTGAAATTAGAGCAACTATCGGAAACAGACGACGATGTCGTAGAAGTATTTGTTGCAGATCAGAATGGTAAACTAACTGAATATTCCGAGATTCATAAAGGCAGTGCCAAAAGCGCAAAAAATGAACCATGGTTTCAACAATCAATGGGAGATGACAAACTCATCATTTCAGATCCTTTTACAGACAAGTCATCAGATGACCTGCTCATCACAATATCAGAACAGTTAGCAGATGGTTCTGGTGTCATTGGTATAAATGTACGATTGAACACGATTGTGAAAGATACAAACAGCATCAAAATTGGTCAAGAAGGTTATGCGTTTGTCGCTACCTCAGACCAACGTTACATTGCTCATAAAACGGAAAAGGCCGGGACGAAACTGACAGGCGATTTCATCGAAAAGATGTATCACAATAAAAAAGGAAGTTTCGAATATGAATTTAACGGACAGCCGAAGCAAATGTTTTATGACACAAATGAAGCGACAGGCTGGAAGCTTGCGGGAACAATGTATGTCAACGAAGTGAAGGAAGCCGCACAGCCAGTGCTTGACTTAACCATGATCATCCTAGCTGCTGCGATTGTCATCGGTGGAATCGCGATTTATTTTATTATTAAATCGATTCGAAAACCACTCATAGAGCTCTCTGAATCTGCTGAGAAAATCAGTCAGGGGGATCTCACCCAGCATATCGAGGTGCGCACACACGATGAAATCGGCAAGCTTGCACAGAGCTTTAACGATATGTCGGCAAAGCTGAAACAAGTCATTCAAGCCGTCCAGAATTCAATTGAAAATGTGGCTGCCTCATCTGAAGAATTAACAGCTAGTGCAGGACAGACAGCCCAAGCAACTGAGCATATTACCTCATCTATTGAACAGTTTTCAAACAGCAATGAACATCAAAATGAGATGATCGAAAAAAGCTCTGTCCAGTTAAACGACATGGATCGAAGCTTATCACATATGGTCAACACGACTTCTCATATGATGGAATCATCTATCGAGTCTAGCAAAACCGCTCAGGCTGGTGGAGAGCTCGTTCAAAAAACAGCAGGTCAAATGCAAACGATTGAACAAGCAGTGAAAGAAGCGGAGCTTGTGATTGCAGGGCTAGAACAGAAATCTAAGGACATTACAAGCATTCTTGGAGTTATCAACGGCATTGCAGATCAGACGAACCTCCTTGCTTTAAATGCAGCGATAGAAGCCGCACGTGCAGGTGAGGCAGGAAGAGGCTTCTCTGTGGTCGCTGAAGAAGTTCGCAAGCTTGCAGAGCAATCAGGCAGCTCTTCAAAAGAAATTGAAAGTCTGACGAACGAAATCGTAGATGAAATTGAAAAGTCGCAGAAGATGTTTAGACAAGTAGCAGGTGAAGTTCAATCTGGATTAAACATTACAGATGAAACGAAAGTGAGTTTTGAGAAAATCACCCATAAGACATCAGAAATGACAGAACAAATGAAACAAATGAATGGATCAGCCCAAGAACTTTCTCATGGCTCAAACGATATTTCACAAGCAGTCAATCAAATCAAAGAGCTTTCACGTGAAAGTTCCGCAGGTTTCCAAGATATTGCGGCTTCAGCAGAAGAACAGCTGGCATCAATGGAAGAGATCAGCTCATCTTCCGCCACTTTATCCCAAATGGCAGAAGAACTGAGAGAGCTCATCAAACAATTTAAAATATAAGAGTCATAGTGGAACACCTGACGTTTTGGCGTCAGGTGTTTCAGCGTGTAGACAAACCCTCGCATTCGGTGTCAGTCCTGCGTGCTGGTGCTCACGAATTCAAATTCGCTCCGCGCCAGTACTCGTCCTTCCTAGGGCTGGAAAGGTTTTCTATCACGCTGAAAAGAAGAAAAGGGCTAAAATCAAATTCATTTTAGCCCTTTGTCAATAATTTGGAACACCTGACGTTTTGACGTCAGGTGTTTTTCCGTTTTTTGCACATAATTTGGGTATTTTGGACTTATCTAGACTTTAATAAATTAAAAAAGTAAAGAACCTAGTAGTACTTCCGATATATATACTATCTTACTAAAAGGAGTTTTCTTTTTTATGAATTTCATACAGTATTTCAAAAAACCATCTATATCAAAAAAGCTCGTTTTCTCTTTCTTATTTATTCTTTTATGCCCAATTATCGTATTGGCATTCTCTTCATATCATACGGCGAGCACCTCTTTAAATGATCAAATCATGCAAAGTGCAAAGGAAAATGTAGAACAGCTGGACAAAAACATTACGAAGGTTGTGAAAGTAAAAACAGACGCAGCCGATTTCTTTAGCAAATGGATTACGAAGAAAAAGCTGGGGCAAAAAGGAACGACTGATATTCAAGGGCGCTTTGAGCAATTCATGAGCATGAATGATGACACAGAAGGCATCTTTGTTGCTTCAAGTGATGGAAAAGTGTTCTCAAGATATCCAAATCAAAAAATGCCTGCTGATTATGTCGCAACTGAGCGGGATTGGTACAAAGATGGCTGGGCGAAAAACGGTGAGCTGTCTGTTTCCGCTCCATACCCAACCGCATCAACTGGTACACTTGTTGTGACGATTTCTAAAAAACTAGAGGACGGTTCTGGTGTTATTGCCATGAACCTGGACATTGCGAATCTAGTAAAAGAGTCTAATAGTATCAATATTGGTAAAGAAGGTCATGCTTTTATCGGAAGCCCAGATCGAACATACGTGGCACATCCAACGAAAAAAGCAGGAACAAAATTAACAGGTGATTGGGTAGACAAGCTTTATACACAAGACAAAGGTTCAATGAGTTATATGTTTGAAGGGAAAGAAAAGCAAATGGAGTTCACAACAAACAAAGCGACTGGTTGGAAAATTGCCGGTACAATGTTTGTCAGTGAAGTAGAAGAAGCGGCGCAGCCAGTCTTCAACATGGCGGCCATTATATTAGCTGGTGCGCTCATCATTGGCGGTATTCTCATCTTCTTTATCATCCGTTCTATTACAAAACCACTTTCCATGCTTGTCTCCTCTTCTAAGAAGATTAGCGAAGGAGATTTAACAGAGAAAATTGATGTCCGGTCAAAGGATGAGATTGGTCAGCTCGGTACAAGTTTTAATGAAATGAGTGAGTCACTCAGAGATGTGATCCAAGCTGTACAGACATCTGTTGAAAACGTGGCGTCATCGTCGGAAGAACTGACGGCAAGTGCAGGTCAAACGACAAAAGCAACCGAACATATTACATCATCCATTGAAACATTCTCGAACGGAAACGAAAATCAAAGTGAAATGGTGGAACAAAGTGCAGCCCACTTGAAACAAATGAACGAAGGGCTAAATGAAGTTGCACAAACATCTGATGTCATTACAGAATCATCGGTTCAATCAAAAAAAGTCGCAGAAACAGGCGGACAGCTTGTTGAACAGACAGTTGGCCAAATGAAAACGATTGATCATTCAGTGAAAGAAGCTGAAAGTGTGATCAACGGATTAGAGCATAAATCAAAAGATATCACCAACATTTTAGGTGTCATTAACGGTATAGCAGATCAAACGAATTTACTGGCTCTGAATGCAGCCATTGAAGCAGCACGTGCGGGCGAGTCAGGCAGAGGCTTCTCGGTTGTAGCAGAAGAAGTCCGTAAGCTGGCGGTTCAATCATCAGATTCTGCAAAAGAGATTGAAAAACTCGTCAAAGAAATTGTCTCTGAAATTGAAACGTCTCAAAATATGTTCAAATCTGTGAATGAAGAAGTAAAAAATGGTCTATCAATTACAGACCAAACAAAAGAAAGCTTCTCACAAATCAATCAGCAAACGGCAGAAATTGCGACAAGAATCAATGAAATGAATACGACAGTTCGTGAGCTTTCAAAAGGATCTGAGCAAATTTCTAAAGCAGTGAATGAAATTGCAGATGTATCGAGAGAGAGTTCAGCAAGTATTCAAGATATCGCGGCATCAGCAGAAGAACAGCTGGCATCAATGGAAGAGATTAGTTCTTCTTCGACGACGCTTTCCCAAATGGCGGAAGAATTGCGTGACTTAATTAAAAAATTCAAGATCAGTGAATAATAGAAAGTGGTTCTCCTCAAGGGGAACCGCTTTTCTTTTTAAGAGATGATCTCGTACAATAGAGGAAATCCGAAGAAAAGGAGAGATGTTATGCGTTTATCAAATAAGAAGGTCATTGCGTTAGTCAGTGATGATTTTGAAGATTTAGAGCTATGGTATCCCGTTTTGCGATTAAGAGAAGAGGGGGCAACTGTCCATCTCGTAGGCGAAAAAGCAAATCATGAATATATCGGGAAGTACGGAGTGCCAGCTGTATCAGATGCAGACTTCTATTCCATTCAAGCAGATGATTATGATGCGGTTCTCGTTCCTGGAGGATGGGCGCCGGATAAACTGCGCCGATATCCAGAAGTATTAGACATCGTTCGTACGTTTGATGCAAAGGGCAAACCGATCGGACAAATCTGTCATGCCGGATGGGTGCTCATTTCAGCTGGTATCCTGAAAGGTAAAAAAGTAACGAGTACACCTGGTATTAAAGATGATATGACGAATGCTGGAGCGGAATGGTTTGATGAAGCCGTTGTGACAGATGGTCATATTGTATCAAGCAGACGCCCGCCGGACCTTCCGCCATATGTGAAAGCATTTGCCGATGTATTAGCGGCAAACTAGTTTAACACGAACAAACAAAGGGCTGTAAAACGCCCTTTGTTCATTCAATGTCTCATTACATTTGTCTGTCGGCTGGATAGATAATGCCCATTTGTCTTCTCGCCTCGTCCATGACGGACATGGTTTGAACGGATAAGGCAAATGTATTGATTGGAGACTGTCCCTTTTTTTGCTTGATGCATTGAATGAAGTGATCGATTTCATAATACATAGCCGGTTGATCATCTTTGATAGAAATATCGGTTTGCTGTCCATTCCGATCATGGATGATGATACGAGAAGGGCGATGGAATTGATCAATCACCATCGTGGCATCCTCCCCTTGAATTTCAGCAGATACATGAGATGTTGAGATTTTTGAATGGAAAAGAAGTGCTTGATGTCCTTCATATTGTAAAAGTAATGAACCGCTCCCATCTACTCCAGAAGAAAGTGTATAGCCTCTCGCGGTGATTTGATGTGGCAGCCCGAATAAATAAATGATGGGAAAGACAAGATACACGCCGATGTCCATTAAGGAGCCATTGGATAATTCCGGCTTAAAAGCATTTGGAATCTCACCGTTTCGGTAGGCATCGTATCTTGAGGAATATTTACAGTAATGAGCGATCACTTGCCGAATGGGGCCTAGTTGATCAAGATGCTGTTTGATTTGAAGAAAATTCGGCAGAAATGTGGTCTTCATCGCTTCCATTAAGCACACCTGATATTTTTTCGCAGCAGCAATCATTTCTTCAGCCTCTTTCCGGTGAGAGGCCAATGGTTTTTCACATAATACATGTTTTTGATGCGCCATCATCAGCATCGCTTGCTCTTTGTGAAGGGCGTTTGGACTTGCGATATACACAGCATCAAACGCATCACTTGCCGCCATTTGTTGTAAATTAGTAAAGACGGTATCAATGCCATACTTGTCTGCAAATGCCTGTCCTTTTTCAGCAGACCGAGAATAGACGGCCGTACATGTAAAATCCGCCACTCCTTCACCAGCCTGTAAGAATCGATCTGTAATCCAATTCGTTCCGATGACAGCAAATCGAATCATCACATTCCCTCCTTCTGCTTTTCTCTGATTATACATGCTTTGAAAGCGTTTGTATGAAAGAATCTTCTTTTTTATTGAAAAGCGGATGAAACCTTTACCTTAGCTGATGCGTCTTACATAAAGAATATAAATGTACGAAAAGTGGATAGTTTCCTCCTTCATTCGGGTAATACTTGAGAAGGAGGGAGGAGGAAACGAACATGAAGCGCATCCTACATATAGGAAGTACATACGCATTCGCGCTTTTATTTATAGCAGCCGGTGTTTTTCATGTGATAGAGCCAAGCGGCTTTGCCCGCATGATGTCTGGATGGCCATTTCCCTATGGCATCATTTATGCCACCGCATGCTTGGAATGGCTGCTGGCCGTATTACTACTTCTTCCAAACGTAAGGATTGTGGCAGCAAAAATGATCGCTGTCTATCTGGTGCTCATTTTCCCTGCGAACCTATTTGCTGCGAGAGAAGGGATTCCATTTCCAGGGCAAGAGAGCACAGAACAAGCCTTGTTATGGATGAGGTTAATCGGACAACCGATTTTGATTGGATGGGCCATGTCCATTGCGAAACGTGAAAAAAAGCTAAAACAATGATCACAAAATGATGATCAAGTAGTGTACAATTTACTAATAAAATAGCCCGTGTTTGGAGGAAAGATATGAATTCTATGCAAATGTGGAGCAGTCGATTTAGAAAATTTTTTCTTGATAACAAGTTTGTTCTCTTTTTACTCATCCTGCTATTAATAGGGTTGAATATCCTTGTTTTCATGAAAGCATCTTTTATTTTCACACCGCTCATTGTACTCATCAAAACCATTGCCTTACCGATTATTTTAACGGGGGTTGTGTATTATTTATTAAATCCAATTGTGAATTTATTAGAGAGATTTAAGGTCAAACGGATCTTTTCGATTTTGCTTTTATATATCGTCATTATTGGGATCATTACAGTGACCATTGTATCTATTATTCCTTTTTTACAAGCACAAACGATGAGTCTGTTTCATAATCTGCCAAAATACGTTGATACGGTAGAAGAACAGATTAGACAATTAACTGGAAGCAACTTTATTAGTCAAGTGCAGAAAACGATGAACTTTAACGTCTCTGAATTGGTGAGTAAAGCGTCAAGTCAAGCGACGAAGATTTTGGAAAGTACTTTTACTGGAGTCGGCACTTTCTTAGGGGCGCTTACTGAAATTATCATCTCGATCGTGACGGTTCCGTTCATTCTGTTTTATCTATTAAAAGACGGCAAAAAACTGCCTGACTATTTCTTGAAATTTATCCCGAATAAGTTTAGAGACCATACTCATATCGTGCTTCACGAAATGAACCATCGTCTAAGTTCTTATATACGCGGGCAGATCATTGTCAGCTTCTGTATCGGTATTCTTCTTTTAATTGGCTATATGATTATTGGACTTGACTATGCGCTGCTGCTGGCGATTATTGCGGCATGTACAAGTGTAGTGCCATACCTTGGTCCAACCATTGCGATTACACCAGCGATTGTGATTGCGCTTGTGACATCACCAGTGATGCTTTTAAAACTCATCATTGTCTGGACAGTGGTTCAACTTATTGAAGGGAAATTCATTTCTCCTCAGGTCATGGGGAAAAACCTTCATATCCATCCGATTACGATTATTTTTGTTCTATTAACAGCAGGTAAATTGTTCAGCGTCGTCGGCATCATTGTTGCGATTCCGACGTATGCCGTTCTGAAAGTGATCACGACCCACCTGTTTGATTGGTTCAAAATGCGATCCAATTTGTATAAAGAAGAAAAGGTTTGATGTCATAATCTTTTTTAGAAAAAAATATAGTATCATAAAGACGAGCTTTCGAAAAAGAAAGCTTGTCTTTATGTGGACATAGATGTTTGCCTTCAAAAGATCAGAATTGAAAGGAAAGAAAATCATGAATCTATGGGATTTATTCGTGGCACTGGTTTTAGGAATTGTCGAGGGATTAACAGAGTATGCACCTGTCTCGTCTACAGGGCATATGATCATTGTTGATGATCTTTGGCTAAAATCAAAAGACATCATTACGCCAGAGGCTGCAAACACATTTAAAGTCGTGATTCAGTTAGGTTCTATTTTAGCTGTCATGATCGTGTTCAAAGATCGTATTTTGAACTTATTAGGCTTAAAGAAAAATATCACAGAAGAACAAAAACGCAGCGGACATAAGCTGACCATTGCTCAAATTGCTGTTGGACTCGTCCCAGCCGTCATTTTAGGATTCTTATTTGAAGATTATATTGATAAATATTTGTTTGATGTGAGAACGGTCGCTGTCGGTTTGATTTTAGGGGCTGTGCTGATGCTTGTCGCTGATTGGATCAATAAACGTAAAACAGAAACAAGCTCTGTGGATAATATGACGTACAGACAAGCGCTGTATATCGGGCTATTTCAATGTTTAGCACTATGGCCAGGCTTCTCGCGTTCAGGTTCTACAATAGCAGGTGGTGTTATTCTTGGACTGAATCACCGAGCGGCAGCTGACTTTACGTTTATTATGGCCATGCCGATTATGGCGGGAGCAAGCCTCTTAACACTTGTTAAAAATGCCGAATATTTAACAACAGACATGCTTCCATTCTTTATTGTGGGCTTTGTGAGTGCGTTTATTGTGGCTCTCTTTGTTGTTCGATTCTTCCTAAAACTGATTAATAAAATCAAACTTGTGCCTTTTGCGATCTACCGAATCATCCTAGGTCTGATTTTATTTATCCTGTTTATGTAATGATGGAAAACTACTCTTTTAAAAGAGTAGTTTTTTTGTTGTTTTGCCCTTTTAAACAGTAAAAACAGCCTCTTAATTGGTAGAAAAAGAAGTTTTTTCTTAAATTAGTGTTTAAGTGAAAAAGAAAAGGGTAGTACATAAACATACCAATTAAAGGAGGAGTTAGAAATAATGAGGAAAACAAGTAAATTTTTTGTTAGCTCTGTGATTGCTATGTCAATGGTTGCTGTCCCTTTATCTCTTACGACTTTTGGTCAAAAGGCTGAAGCTGCTACGACAACAGGTGTCGATGGAAGTGTCTCGATTGATCCAGTAGCCATTGCCGATAAAATTGAACAAGCAGTAAAATCATCTCAAAATCGTGATGGATTTGTAAAAAATGCGGCATACAGTGCATTCTATGAAGCAGGTCAAAATTACAACGTAGTTGTTCAAAACTTAAGCCAAGATCATGATTTTAGCGGACTGAACAATGTTGTCTATTATGATAGTGTTGAATATGACGGCATTACGTTTGGTATTTGGGTATTTGAAGATGGTACGTTTGTCAACAATGGTGACGGCGGCTATATTAACTGGACTTTTGTTGGCAGCTTTGACCGCGAAGAAGGAAGCGGTACTGTCGATTTCCATAAAAGATTCTAATCTCAACGTCAAAAGTCTGCCGATTCATCGGCAGACTTTTTTTAAAGCGCACATTCTTCTATTTCAAAACCTAAATCTTCAATGATGTGATGATCGGTTTGAACTTGCTGTCCTTTTGTCGTTAAATAATCGCCTACAAAAATAGAGTTCGCTGCATATAATGCGAGAGGCTGAAGCGTTCGTAAATTAAACTCTCTTCCCCCAGATACTCGAATTTCCTTAGCCGGGTTGATAAATCGCATCAGTGCCAAAACCTTCAACGCTTTGATTGGATGTGTACGTTCTTGATGTTCAAGAGGCGTTCCTTCAATTGCATGGAGAAAGTTGACGGGAATCGAATCCGCATCAAGGGCTCTAAGCGCAAAAGCCATTTCGACAATTTGTTGATTGGTTTCGCCCATTCCAATAATAACCCCTGAACATGGTGACATCCCTGACTGTTTGACCTTCTCAATGGTCGATACGCGGTCATCATACGTATGGGTCGTTGTAATTTGAGCATGATGATCTTGATGTGTATTGAGATTATGATTATACCGATGAACACCCGCTTCCTTCAGCCGTTTCGCTTTTTCTTCATTTAATAACCCAAGGCATGCACACACCTTCAAAGGCATCGTCTCAGTAATTTCCTTTACTGCTGCGGTGACTTCATCTAATTCACGGTGCGAAGGTGCTCTCCCGCTTGCTACGATACAATAAGTCCCTGCTTTTCTTTTTAACGCCTCACGCGCACCTGCCACAATGGTTTTTTGGTCAAGCATTGTATATCTCTCAAGCAGAGCTGTTGAAATCACCGATTGTGAACAATACCCGCAGTTTTCAGGACAATATCCGCTTTTGGCGTTAAAGATCATATTTAATTTCACCTTTTTTTGAAAAAAATGAAATCTCACCTGATAAGCAGCATGCATAATAGGCAGCAACTCTGCGTCGTCTGCTTCAAGAATTTTTAGACCTTCTTCCATCGTAATTGGTTCATCATTGATGGCTTTCTTCACGATCGTTTCCCAAGACAAAGACGTTATTTTTCCCATCATAAGCCCCTCTCAATATGTAAACTTATTTTTATTAAAAGTTAACATAATAGATAGAGATTGGCAAGCACTGGTAAGCATCCTAAGTAAAAACACAAAAAACACAAAAAGGCGATGAACATATAGTCATCGCCTTTTCATATGAAAAAAATCGCTTAACGAACAGTAATATAGTTAATAACAAGCTCCCCTAGTGAATTATAGTAAGACACTGTAACAGAACCGCGTTGTACAGCACGGATCCATGTGAAGTTTGGAGCAGTTTGGTCTAATTGAATGGCATACGTTGCGCCTGAGACAGAAATTTGACTTGCTGGAAGTGAAACAGCGATTGAAGAACCTACAGTAAGTGTGCGGTTCACCGTAATCACTTTATTCATAATAGGAGCTTTTGCTATAACTGGTTCTTTAGGCTGTGCAGCTGCATGAGCACCTTCTGTTTGGAAGAACGTAAGAGCACCTAAAGCAGCTAAAGACAATGTACAAGCTTTCATTAATTTTTTCATCGGTAACACTCCTTTTTTTGGTATATACATATATTAATAATAATAGAATTATATGTCAATCAAAATAAGTGGAAAAATGAGTATTTTTGGTGAAAATTGTCACATATTATGTAGGGGAAGACGATTTTATCCCAAAAAACATGATTTTTTATTCATATGTCATTCTTTTTTAGGGGGAAAAAGAGACATAAAAAAAGCTGGGTATCTACCCAGCTATGTGATGCTTTATGAAAAGAGATCTTTTATTTGTCGTCTGTCTGTTTTGGCTGACGGCCTTTTTGTTTTTCTTTCTCTCTAATGTAGTTAATAAAGTCGATGGTTTGTCTTCGTGCTTCTTCAGAAAAATCGGAGGCAGCTTTAAACGCAATTTGCAAATCAGGATCATCTGCAAGATCGTCATCAGAGGCGTTTTTGTCTTTACCTGTGAGAAGATAATCTGTTGAGACCCCGTATAACTCGGCGATTTTCACAATCATTTCACCATCTGGCTTTCTCAATCCATACTCCCAGTTAGCATAGGTCGACATCGCCTTTAATCCGAGTTTTTTGGCAACGGTAGACTTACTCCATCCATGTTTCTCTCTTAATTCAGTTAGAATCTTTCCAGTCAAATTATCCATCGGAAACACCTTTTTTCATATTATGTGTAAATTTTATCATGAATTACACGGAAAAGATAAATAAATACACAAAAAGAATAAAAATATGATTGACTTACTCGTTTTGTGTATATTATCATAATGAATATAACTTACACATAATGAGTAAGAGGTGGAAACATGAAACTTGAAAATTTACGAGAAGAACGAATATTACAAGGAAAAACACAAACGTATATGGCGAAAAAACTTGGATATAAGTACACGAGTGGCTATGCAAATATAGAAATGGGCCGAACAAAGCCCAGCTTAGAAATAGCCAAGCATATTGCAGATTTGCTAAATATCGGTGTTCAAGAGCTTTTTTTTGGTCAAAAGTTACACAAAAAGAGTAATAGTCTTGAGGAAGACCGTTCTTAAAAAGGGGAGACAAACAGAATGAATATCGAACATCCGATGGTGACACAAATGAATGATTTCGGCTATCCAAAACGTTACTGGCCATATGAAATGTCCCGAAATGGTTATCGATTAGAGGACGAGGACCGTGAGAAAGGATTTGATGATGATGAGACATCAGATGACATTTGATGCCCGAAAAGAAGCCCAGCATTGCCTAGTACAAGCTGGCGGCTGGATCACTTTTCATCAAAAAGAGCCGATTTTTGCTTTCCCCACGGCAGAAGAAAAACGCACATACATGACCCTCATGGCAGAAAAAGCCGTTGATGACAAGAAGAAGGAAAGGATGAATGCGACATGAATCGATTGAAGCAAATCATGACATTCCTGAAATGTTTGCTCAATGCGGGTCAAAACGAACAAGACATTCGGCAGTGGGCGAAGGATGACGGGAGATCGTAGCATGGTCCTTCATTTTATCATTGAAAAAGAACATTTATGTACAAAAGAGACATTGATAAACAGAATTCAAACAGCCGCTAAAGCGCAATGCACAAGCAAAATAAAAGGCGCATTATCACTCGACATTCGCTCATTTTACAATATGCCCATTGATCTAGCGAACAGCCAAGACACGCGTACATCTGCAGAAAAAGGCTTGATACGCCCGGTACACATCTGCATTCTTCAACCAAATTTGCAGTATATACAAGAAGCACTTCATGCCGTTACCGATGACGCCTCTTTACAGATTGTAGAATTAAGAGTTTCACAGTTTTATAGCATGCGTCCTCGAATGGAAATCATTTTAAATACGATGGGTGATGATATGAGATCCTCACCACCAAATAAGGAGACAAGCATATGAACGAGCCAAAACAACTCATGATTCAAGAAAACCAGACATTTGTCGGTGAAATGGAAAAAGGAAAGATTCAAGTCATTGTGTTAGATGGAAACGTAGGAACGGCTTATATGATGGATGTACCTGAGCATGGAAAAACGATTATTCAAACAGCAAAAGGACATTTTGCAAGAGTCGATCATGAGATTGGTTTTAAAATCAGCTAGTCTGATGAACAAGAACAACTGAATAAGTCCAAGACGGAAAGCCTGCGGACACTGATCAAGACCCTATAAAAAGGGGCTGATTGGTGTCCGTTTTTTATTTTCTTAAAAAAGGGAGAGAGCATAGATGCAAGATTTACTGATTGAATATAAAAGAAGTTTAAAAGATGCCAGAAAACGATATGAACAATTGAAAGACAAAGAAGAGAAACAGATGTCAGATCAGGACAAACATGATCAAAAAATGATCGCCAGTATGGTCAGTGATTTAGAATACGTGGTGGAATGGCTTCAAATCGGTAGAGAGCCAGGCGCACGCAGAGGATTAGATAGACGGTCTGTGTATCAGCGCACCATTCTTGCTAATCAAGAGGTATTAGAGGCTTTATCACATGAATACACCCTCATTCAAGAGAAAGAAAGAGAGGTAAGTGAGTGGGACAAAAGGCGAATTGACGAAGCCTTATCCGTTTTGACAGATCGAGAGAAGGACGTATTTTTTATGCACACAACGCAGGGTCTGTCATTTAGCGAGATTGCGATCATGCTAGATGTAAAAAAAGGAACAGTCCAAAAACATATGGAAAGAGCTCGGACCAAAATGTCCAAAAAAGTACAAGAACGCCTATTCAGAGCTGCTGAATAGGCGTTTTTTCTTTCATCACATCAATCTTCAAAAGCTTGTCTTACAGTTGCCACCTATAGTTAGAAAGACCAAACGAATGTTTGCTAGCCCGGCACAAATGATTTCTCATCAGGGAATCATTCGAACTAAAAGGAGGCGGCAGGTGAATGTAAATGAAAGATAAACGGATAGAGGCTAAGCAGGATTATATGAAAGGGATGACGTACCAGCAACTAGCCGATCATTACAACGTCTCCATCCATACCGTTAAATCATGGAAAAGACGATACGGCTGGCAAAGACAAAAAACACCGTCAAAGCAGGCGCACTCGATCTTTCATCAATTTCTTTCAGATGAAACGATTGAAATCATGGAAAAAATGGATGGGCGCACATCTCTTGATATCATCTGGGATCAAATTCAAATTCAATACGCAGCCATTATTCGAGCGCAGCGCATCATGCATGTAGCAGATCAAGATGACATGATCAAAGAACTGAAAAAGGCGACGTACTTGCCTTCTTCATTAGAGGAAGAAACAGGCGAAGGCATTCATCCAGAGCCAGAGATCACGGCAGAGGAATTTTCGTTTCAATTTTCATGGGATCGGCATGCTACTTTTTTAAATGCCCAATCTCGTGCAATGGGAGAGCTAAGACGGCTGATTAAACAGTTTGAAGAGCTCGCTCACGCAAAAGATGAACGAAGATTAAAGCTGAAGCAAATTGAGCTGACAATCGAAAAAACAAAAAAAGCAGTTCGTGAGGAAAAAGAAGAAGATCTTCATATCATGATCAAAAGAAAAGAGGACGATTCATGACGCCGTTGATTGAAAAAGAAGTCAATCCTCACTTTGAACACTTTTTGTTCGATTGGAATCAAAAGTTTCAGTTTTTAGTAGGCGGTTATGGCTCCTCCAAAAGCTATCACATTGCTTTAAAGCTGATTTTAAAACTGCTTGAGGAAAAACGGACAGCACTTGTCATTCGAGAAGTGTATGATACGCACCGGGAGTCGACCTACTCTCTTTTACAAGAAATCGTCAGCGATCTTGGCATCGATCATCTAGTAAAGTGCCGCAGTTCACCGCTTGCTCTCACTTTTCGCAATGGGAGCAGCATTTTATTTAAAGGACTGGACAAGCCTGAGAAATTGAAGTCGATCAACAACATCTCAATTATTTGGATTGAGGAGTGTTCCGAGGTTTCATATGAAGGGTTTAAAGAACTGCTTGGAAGGCTGAGACATCCAGTTTTACCTCTTTATATGATGTTATCGACGAATCCCGTTGGTCAGGATAATTGGACGTACAGACATTTCTTTCGAGATGAACAGCTGAAACGATTTGTCCTTGATGACGAAACCTTATACAAACAGCGAACCATCGTGATAAAAGATACGTACTATCACCACTCAACAGCAGAAGACAATCTATTTCTTCCTAAAAGCTATGTCAAGCAGCTGGATGAGCTGAAAGAATACGATCCAGATCTTTATCGAATTGCAAGGAAGGGATACTTCGGTATCAATGGCACAAAAGTGTTTCCGCAATTTGAGGTCAGACAGCATGCTGACGTATTAGAAGCGATCGGGCAAATTGAAAGACCGCTGAAACGGGCGGGGATGGATTTTGGATTTGTCGAATCCTACAATGCGCTCATTCGGTTAGCTGTCGATCATGAAAAAAAGTACTTATATATTTATTGGGAATATTACGACCGCGGGAAAACGGATGATGAAACAGCTGTTGATTTGAAAGAATTTGTTGAATCAAAGGAACTGATTAAGGCAGATGCAGCAGAGCCTAAAACGATTCACTATTTTCGGCAACGCGGATTTCAAATGGTCGCTGCGCATAAGTTCCAAGGGTCACGTTTGCAATATACAAAGAAAATCAAACGATTTAAGAAAATCATTTGTTCCGATGCTTGCCCTTATACCATCTATGAACTTCAATCACTAACCTATAAGGCAGATAAGAACGGCCGCTTAGAGGAAGATGAATTTCAAATCGATCCACACACATTATCTGCCATTTGGTATGCGCTAGATGATTATGAGGTGACCGATTTGAAACAGACTGCTTCAGAGCGTGTCCGTCCAAACCGAGAGAGGAGGTCCATACAATGAAACAATTAAAAGCAACGATTATGAAGGCCAACATGTCTGATCATACAAAACAAATGTATGAGGATGAATTTTCATACGAAAAAGATGACATTGTCCCCCCGCCCTACCATATCAATGAATTAAAAAGCATGGCAGAATACTCAACGATTCTTCAGCAATGTATAGATGCGTATCGAACAAACATTTTAGGTTTTGGATTTGGGGTGGAATACGCCTTTGATTTTAATGCGGAAGATGTGAAACCGGTCAAAAAGAAGACAGCCGAGAAGGAATGGACAAGACTCGAAGAGTTTACGAAATACATGAACTATGATGAGTCTGCTGACGTGATTCTTGGTTATGTCCTAGAAGACCGGGAGAAAACAGGAAATGGCTTTTTAGAGGTGCTGCGGGATGGACAAGGAAAGCCGGCAGGAATCGAGTATTTGGATGCACTCCATATTCGCATTTGCAAGCTGAGTGAGCCAGTCGACGTCGAATTCCGCTACACAGAAAACGGCGAATTAAAGACGATGAATCGCAAGAAACGATTCCGAAAATATGTGCAGGTCATCAATGAGAAGAAAGTCTTTTTCAAGGAGTATGGTGATCCGCGCATATTAAATTATGAAACAGGCAAGTACGATGATGCTACACCAGAACCACTTCAAGCAACAGAAGTCATTCATTTTAAAATTGGCAGTGGGACGTATGGGATTCCCCGCTGGATTGGCAACATCGTCAATATGTATGGCGCACGAAAAGCAGAAGAGCTGAATTATCTTTATTTTAAGCAAGGACGGCATGTACCTGGTGCCATCATTGTTGAAAACGGCATGCTGTCAGAGACTTCTTATCAGCAGCTACAAGATTATATGGATGATATTGAAGGGTCTGATCATGCGCATAAGTTTTTATTGCTTGAAGTAGAAGGACTTCCGACAGAAAAAGGATTAACAGGTGAAGAAGATGTATCAAATGTCAAAGTGAACTTTAAATCCTTGGCGGAAATCCTGCAAGAGGATGCGCTCTTTTTAGAATACGATGAAAAGACGAGAAACAAAATCCGCTCCGCTTTTCGTCTGCCGCCTATTTACACAGGAGAGTCACAAGATTATAACAAGGCCACGGCAGATACCGCGCGAAAAACAACGGAGGAGCAAGTGTTTCAGCCAGAGCGGCATCTTATTACAGGGAAGCTCAATACTCTTTTTCTCCCGGATTTAGATATATGGCATGTCCGCTTTCTATTAAATGGTCCTGACTTTAGAGATCCATTAGAGATAGCGAAGGTTCTGACACCATTTATTCAGGCTGGGGCAGTATCGCCAAATGATTTACGAGATCTTGCGGGGCGTATTCTTGGTAAGACGTTAGAGGAATGGCCGGAAGAATTCTACCACCGACCTTTAGAAAGCCGCATAAAAACAGCTGATGGGCTGTCTCCATCAGAGTCAAACCAGCTGGAGAAATAAAAGGACGTGAGCTTTTTTGAAAGGGGGTGAACATATGCCAAGGGAATTAAAAAACGCAAAAATTACACATGTTTCCTATGTGGACAAGGCCGCCAACCAAAAGAAATTTTTCTTGATGAAAGCAAAGAAAAAGCAGCCTGACTTTCAAAAAGAAGTCAGTGTCCTGACGAAGGCAGATGATGCGCATCGCCTCGTATATGGCGTCGTGTATGAACCGAATACACCTGATGCACATCAAGACTTTATGTCGGCCAAAGAAATTGAAAGAGCAGCACACGGTTTTATGAAAGATGCCCGTCACATTGATAAACAGCATGATTTTCAAGATGGTGTTGGCGAAGTCGTCGAATCATACATTGCCCCAGCGGATTTTGAAGTAGGCGGAGAGCTGATTCAAAAAGGATCTTGGGTACTTGTGACAAAAGCATCACAAGATATTTGGGACCAAATTCAGCAAGGCCACATTACAGGCTACTCAATGGCTGGAACAGCAGACATCATCGCAATAGAGGAACACGATCAGCTCCTATCTCAAGAAACGAACGAGAGAGGGCTTTTTTCTTTGCTGAAAAATTTCTTTTTGAAAGAGGAAGGTGCAAATATGCCACAACAATTTTGGAGCGTTTTAGATCATCTGCTGGAAACGTTGCAGTCAAGTGATGGTGATGAGTCTAGCGTAAGAGCGGCACTTGAACAATTGATTCCAATTGTGCAGGATGTGTTGAAAACAAATGATGTCCTCCAAACGATTGGCGAAAGACCAGCATCCGTTCAAAAGCAAGATGCCGGATTAACGACTGATCAAGTACGCGAACTAGAAAAAGCAAAAATGGCCATCGACAACGTTTTACAACAAGCGGATAAACAAGGGACAGATCAAACAGGTGAAGAAGAACCTGTACAAAAAGTGCTGGAGCAAGTGGTTGCGCCAATTCGTCATCAGCTCTCTTCCTTAGAGAAATCAGCAGGCAGAGAAAAAGCAGCGATTCAGGAAGTGCTTCAGCAACAGCTACTGCCTATTTCAGAGCGGATACACATGCTTGAAAAAGCGCGGGGCATTTCTAAACAAACAAATCACGATACACAAAATGATATGACAAAGCCCATATGGGATGGCTTACTATAAGCCTAAATAAGGAGGAAAAAGTGTGAGAAATCAAGAGTTGATTCGCAAGGCTGAAATGACACTTGCCAGCTTAAAAACAGGCGGTCTCATGAACGCAGCCCAATCCAACACATTCATTAGAATGATGCAAAATACACCAACCGTTTTAAATGATGCACGTATCATTCCAATGGAAAGTGATTCACAAAAAATCGAAAAAATCGGCTTCGGTCAGCGCATTTTACGCCCAGCAGAAGAAGGCAAAGCGCTTGATGCAAAAGACCGTGTTGTCCCAGCGACAAGCACTGTTCAGCTCAATGCAAAAGAAGTCATTGCTGAGATTCATATGACGTACGACAGCATTGAAAACAACATTGAAAAAGACGGGATTCAGCAGACCATTATGCAAATGCTGGCGGAACGAGCGGCAGTCGATATTGAAGAATTGATCGTCAACGGTGATACAACATCACAAGATCCATTTTTAGCTCAAATGGATGGCGTACGAAAACAGGCAGTTTCTCATATTGTCGATGCGAATGGAGCGGAAATTAGCCGTCAAATGTTCAAACAAGCCTACAAAGCGATGCCGTCAAAATATTTACGTGTACCTCAGGATTTCCGTTTTTATACATCCCCAAGTTTAGAGGTCGAGTGGAAAGACCAAGTAGCAAACCGTCAGACAGGTCTCGGAGATGCGGCGATTCAAGGCGGACTTTCTTCTGCATTCGGTGTTCCGGTCAAAGGTCTTGCCAATATGCAGCCATATGATGAAGAAGGAACAGACGTATCAGATATTTTACTGACACATCCGAAAAATATTATCGTAGGATTTTCTCGCAATATTCGTATTGAAGTAGAAAAAGATATTCGCAGCCGTAAGTTTATCATTGTTCTGACAGCGAAGCTCGACAGCAAATTTGAGGAAGAGGATGCTGTAGCCAAAGTCATGAAAGTGAAAGAGTAGGTGACAGCAGGCTATGATCATTTCTGCTGAGGAACTACAAGCCTATTCTGTATTTGATCGCGTGAAAAATCGTTCTGTAGAGAGACTAGCGGCAGATATTATTGAAGCAGAAGCAGCGGTATTTCAAATGGTCGGGCACGATTTTACACATGAAAAATATCAGCCCATTCCTGAAAAAGCAAGGATCGCCTTATTAAAAATGGCCCAGTATTTTGCCATGCTGAATGATGACGAATCCATGATGAAAGGCTTGACTTCAGAAAAAATGGGTGATTATTCATATGCAAAGGCAGCGGACAAAGTGAAAGGCAGACCTTATGTGTATGCCCTTCTTGTTGATTATATTGAACCTTCATTAACTGGCGGCAGCGCCAATTTAAAGGTGAGATCATTATGAGTTATGATTCTCTATTAACGGATCGCTGTGATCTTTTTCACTTAGAGAATGAGGGGGCAGTCCGCGGCAAATTTGGTATACCAGCAGGAGATCTGCAGACGGACCTCACTTATCCTGATACACCAAGTATGAGAGATGTGGCTTGCTATGTTGTAGAAAAAAGCCAGTCACTCGTGCAAGAAGAACCGAATACAGTCATCTATCAGTCCTATCTCGTCCATTTCCCTTTAGCAAGCGACATTCGTTTGCATGACAAAATGGTGTGGAACGGCATCTCACTTAAGTTGCAGCAGCCAAAAAGAGTGAAAAATCATCACATGGAAGTGATGGCCGTCAGAAAGGAAAACCTATGAAAATTGATGGACTTGACCGGCTGCTATCCCAGCTCCAACAGGCAAATAGTGGCGGCTTAACGGCGCAATATCAAGAGTGGTTACAGGAAATGGGCTTACAGTTTTTAGACATCATTCAAGATGAAATCATCAAAGAAAAGGCTGTTGATACAGGCCGTCTCCTCAATTCCTTTCAAAAAGGTGACAAGGAGAATCACTTTCTCACTTCCCGAGGCGGGCTCACGCTAGAAGTAGGGACACAGCTTGATTATGCCTCTTACGTGAATGATGGACATGCCATTTCTTCAAATGGAGAACGAAGATGGGTGCCTGGCAGATGGAACGGCAGCCGCTTTGAATATGATCCGAATGCCAGTACTGGCATGATGCTTTCATCTCAATGGATTGAAGGAAATGGGTACTGGGATCATGCCGTCATGCTCTATGAACAAATGTTTGAACACTCGCTGGATCGAAAGCTTCAAAGCTGGATCGATCGACATTTTGGGAGGTGATGGAATGAATCAAGAAGTCGGGGCAATCATGCATTATATATACACACACTTTCCTGTGAAAATGTATGATCGTCTTCTGCCAGAGCGTTTCCAAGTGCCATCTGTTTATGTGCCGCCAGTGACTGTCATTAGTGGTCCAGATACAGTGTCTACTTTTATGAAATCTTATTCGCTGCAAGTGAAAGTGTTTCATATGGATACAGAAAAAGCGCATGATGCGGCGGAAACAGTCGTCGATGCATTGCTTGCTGATCGTCAAATCATTCAGATGATCAGTGAAGATGGAGAGGTGCTGGATGATTATGTCCGCATAAAAAGAGTGGAAACAAGAATCATAGATCAAGGTGTAGCAGCGATTGTCCTGACGTGGGATAGCAGCTATTGGTACAACCGAGATAAACAGCCAAGCCTAGAAGATATCAATTTTTCAGATGGGGTGATCAAACGTGAGCAAGACTAAAAAAACACAGCTCGACCAAACAGCGGGCGAAGAAAAAGAATTTGGCTTTTCATTTGAAGCCTTAAAAGAGCACAGCAAGGATCTTTTTGGGGTAAAACCAGAAATCCTTGAAGGTGCTCTTTTTTATATCAAACATCAACCAATTACAAAAACAGAAGCAAAGAAGCACATCGATGCTTTTTTGTCCAAGGAGGTTTAAAGGATGAACGGAGGCACTTTTACACCAGGTACAGAGAAAAAGCGTCCTGGCATTTACTTTAATTTTAAAACAACAGCAGAGCAGCGAATTACTTTAGGCGAGCGAGGAACAGTTGCACTTCCTCTTGTCATGAGCTGGGGAGAACCAAAAACTTTTATTTCCGTTTCCGATATGGAAGACTTAAATAAAAAGGTCGGGCTTAACATTGATGATAAGTCACTTCTTCTTTTCCGTGAAGCGAAGAAAAAAGCGCAAACGGTCTTGCTTTACCGTCTAAACGAAGGAGAGCCAGCCAAAGCGGAAATCGCAGAAAACTTTGTGGTCACAGCCAATTATGGTGGTCAAAAAGGAAATGAGATTACCATTCAAGTGGCAGAAAATGTACTCGACAGCACAAAACGTGACGTCATCACCTATCTTGGAACAGATATTGTCGATAAACAGGTGGTCAAAGATGTCAAAGATCTTGTGAAAAACAAATACGTTCAATTTTCTGGTGAAGGCGAAGCGGTCATTACTGCTGGAGCGGCTTTAAGCGGCGGGAAAAACGGTGTGGCAAGTGTCGCAGATTATACAGCTTTCCTAGAAGCAGCTGAAACGGAATACTTTGATGTCATTGCACTACCAGTCGATAATAGTGAGCAATTAAAAGCGACATTCGCGTCATTTATTGAGCGTTTACGTGATAAGCAAGGACGTAAGGTACAAGGTGTTGTGGCTAACTATGCAGCTGATCAAGAAGGTATCATCAATGTCACAAGCGGTGTTGTTTTAGAAGACGGAACAGAACTCACGCCTGCTCAAACAACAGCTTGGGTCGCAGGAGCAAGTGCAGGAGCGAATTTTAATCAGTCACTGACCTTTGTTGAATACGAAGGCGCAGTCGATACATTAGAGCGTCTTGATAATGATCAAGTAGAATACCGTTTATCACAAGGAGAGTTTCTTTTCACTTTCGATGCAAGAGACCGCACGGTGAGCGTTGAAAAAGATATTAACTCTTTGACAAGCTTCACGGTTGAAAAGAACCAGCAAATGGCGAAAAACAAAATCATCCGTGTGCTAGATGCAATCAACAATGATTTAACATTTGAACTGAAAAATTTGATTAAATTACGCAAAGCCAATGGCAATGACATTCCAGCATCAGACGACGGTGTGCAGCTTGTGAAAACACTGATTACACAGTATCTCACACAACTTCAAGATGGAAGCGGCATTACAGGCTTTAACTCAGAAACAGATATCGTCATTGGCCTCAATGAAGATCGTGATGGATTTATCATCGATTTAGCAGTACAGCCAGTAGACGCAGCAGAAAAATTCTATTTCAATGTGGAGGTGAAGTAAGATGGCTTTTAAAGCGCAAAATACAATCTCAGGTAAAGAAGGTCGTCTTTTCTTAGAAGGTGAGGAGCTTGCCTTTATCAAAACGTTTGAAGCAAACGTGGAGAAAAATAAATCAGAAGTGAATGTGATGGGCCGCCGAATGACTGGTCATAAAACAACAGGGGCAAACGGAACAGGAACGGCAACATTCTATAAAGTCACGTCACGTTTCGTTCAACTTATGCTCAACTATGTGAAAAAAGGGGAAGATCCTTACTTCACTCTTCAAGCGGTAATTGATGATAAATCATCAGGCCGAGGCACAGAGCGTGTGACATTATTCGATGTCAACTTTGATTCAGCTAAAATTGCTGGACTAGATGTCGATTCAGAGGCACTTGAAGAAGAAGTTCCATTTACATTTGAAGACTTTGATCTGCCTGAAAAGCTGAAGAATTCTTTCTAAGAAATGTGGAGGAAATTAGCTAATTAATTAGCTAAATAAAAACCAAATATGCTATAATGCAGATGTAATGAAAAATGAATGCATTTGTAATGCACATGGCATTCAATAACACACAAAATGATGTTTACATGCAAAGCGATTTGCATACAATAAAAAGAAGCCAGGATGCGCTAACATCCCGGCAATGTACAATGAGGCCCTTCAAGGGGCTGGCTTATCAATTAGATAGTTTTAAGGATAGACTTTCCCTTTCACCTACCAAAGCTCAAGGGGAGTCTATTTTTTGTTTATATACGTCAACAAAGCAAGGATAAACATCCCGAATAAAAGCATTAGGGAAATCGCTTGGAACGTTGACATGAGCATCACCCCCTTCCTATCGGGGATGAGCCAGACACCCTTGAGCAAGCCGTTCAATTGTACGAGTTATATTATACATGAAAAGATTGGAAAGCACATTCAAAAATGGATGTGCTTTTTTGTATTCAAAAAACAAACAAAAGGGAGTTTTTAAACATGAGCGAAAAACAAACATTTGATCTTTCATTTTTTATGCCAGGACAAACAGTAGAAGCGGAAGAGGTCAAAGTGCCAATTTCTAAGCGTTTTGTTGATAAAAAAGGGAATGTCATTCCTTTTGTCTTCAAAGCGATTACCACGGAACGTATTGATGAACTGGAAAAAGAAAACACCACGTTCAAAAATGTCAAAGGCAGAGGCCGTGTGAAAGACTTAGACAGCCAGCGCTTCTACGCACGGATTGCCATTGAATCGACGATTTATCCAGATTTCCGCTCAAAGGAATTAAGAGAAGCCTACAGCACACAAGATCCAGTTGAAGTTGCAAAACGTGTTTTATCTGTCGGTGGTGAATACGCAAACTGGTTAAACAAAGCCATTGAAATCAACGGATTTGAAGACGAAATTGAAGATTTAGAAGACGCAGCAAAAAACTAATAAAAGATGGGGATAAGGAAGCAGTGTTTTTATATTACGCCATGCATGAGCTTCACTATTCCCCATCAGAACTTCTCGATTTATACGAAGCACCAAGACAATTTAAGGCATTCTTATTCGGACTCATCAGCTACAAGCTCGATATGCTAGAAAAAGAAGCAAAGAAAGGAGGGAAATAAACTGGCGAAGCTCACTGCACGATTTGAATTAGAAGACAAAGTATCAAAGAAGCTGTTGCGCATTCAAAAACGATTTCAAACGTTTGAGAAGCAGCTCAAACCATTTAGAAAACCGGTGAAAATAAGCCTGGAAATGGATGAAAAGAAGCTAAGGAACCTCAATTTATCGATGAGAAGGTTTTCTGTATTATCCATGAAGCTAGATCAAGGAATCTATCGTGATCTCAAATCATTAACAAACCAGCTGAACATGATACCGAAACAGATGGTCATATCGATTCAAACAAAAGGACTAGATGTCATTAAATCCAGTATAGATCGATTGAAACAATCACAAGCAAGTCCAATGCTGCTGACGTTCAAACTGAATGATCAGTTGTCAGGAAAAATGTCATCAATCAAAAAATCAATCCTTCAGCTCATGAACAGAACGTACTATATGAGATTAAACATGGTTGACCAAGCCACCACTGCCATTCAACGAATCAAAAAGACACTCAAAAGCTTGACAATGGCTAAACATGAGATCAGAGTATCTGTTCAAGACAATGCAAAGAGTAAGTTGAAAAAACGAGATCAGGCAGAGTCAGTTGTGAAAGAACAAAATATAAAAAAAGAACCTGAGGCTGTTAGTCCGCCAGTTAAAACGGATGAACCTAAACAGGATTGGCTCCAGAGCCTTGCTAATAAAGGGTTAAATGAAATTCAAAAATATGCAGGTGATGTTGCAGACAAGGTGAAAGAAAAATTAAGTCCTAGAAAGTTTTGGGACGAAAAGGCACTTCCTTGGGTTGAAAATAAAATGGAAGAGTACAAGCAAGATGTGATCGGAAGAATAAAAGAGAAGATTAAATTCAATCCTGAAAAAAAACTAGATGAATTGGTGACCAATGTATTAGATCGTCTCTTTGGTGCAGGTGATCAATCGAATGGAAGTAGCACTCCAGCGCCAACAACAGCGCCAACAACAGCGCCAACATCCACACCATCAAATTCAGCTCCCAATAAGAAATCTAAGCCGCGAGGTGGTAAAGGTTTGTTTCGCAATAGTTGTTGTCCCTGTTGTGCAAGAGGTTTAAGCAGGGGAGGATCTACTAAAACTAAAAATAGAAATGGTCAATCACCAAGACAACCTAGAAATCCAAATGCCACAACAAGAACCGAAATGAATAGAAGACCTCCAAGTAAATTAGGGGATGCGTTGAAAAATATCGGTAAAGGGAGCGGTAAATTATTAAAGAAAGTACCTATTCTAGGCAGTGTACTTAGTGCAACAAATCTAATTGGTATGAAAAAAGAGAATGCTGGTGAAAAGATCGGTGCGACTGGAGGAGGAATCGCCGGTGGAATGGCAGGTGCTGCAGCAGGTGCTGCTATTGGCAGTGTAGTTCCAGGGGTAGGTACAGCCATCGGCGGCCTAGTAGGCGGCATCGCTGGAAGTATGGGTGGAGAATCTATCGGTGAAACAATTGGAAAATGGTTTGATGGCGGTGGATTTGAGAAGATTGGCCAAAAAGCCATTGAAATCAAAGATCAAATTGTTGAAGTGTGGTCTACAGTTGCGGACTGGTTTATCGAAAATGTGTGGACACCATTAAGCAGCACGGTTGGCACAGTAGCAACCACAATCTGGTCAAGTCTAGTCAATGCATGGACATGGATACAAGAAACATTCAGTGCAGTTGCGGGCTGGTTTATCGAAAATGTGTGGACACCGTTAAGCGATACAGTTATTACGGTAGCAACCACGATCTGGTCAAATCTAGTCAATGCATGGACATGGATACAAGAAACATTCAGTGCAGTTGCGGGCTGGTTTATTGAAAACGTTTGGACACCGCTAAGCGACACAGTCGTTACGGTAGCAACCACGATCTGGTCAAGTCTAGTCAATGCATGGACGTGGATACAAGAAACATTCAGTGCAGTAGCAGGCTGGTTTATTGAGAATGTGTGGACACCGCTAAGCAGCACAGTTGTCACAGTCGCTACTGGGATTTGGACAGCATTATCAAATGCATGGAAAACCATTCAATCAATTTTTGGAGTAGTATCCTCTTGGTTTATGAACAATGTATGGAATCCGCTTGTAGAAACGGTTGGAACCATCAAAGATAGCATTGGGAAGAAGTTTGAAGAAGCGTATAAAGTGGTGACAGATATATGGGATGGATTATCCAAATGGTTTAAAGATAATATTCAGACACCGATCGTAAAAGTGGCTGGTGCCATAAGTGATGGTTTTTCTGCAGCATTTGGTTGGGTTCAAAAGATTTTTGAAAAAGCAGGCGGTATTGTAGATGTTGTAATAAATTGGATCGTTGGAAAGAAAAAACCTGATAATAATGCAACAGGCGGCTATATCACCCAGCCTACCTTATCATGGATTGGTGAAGCGGGTAACGAATTTGTCATTCCAACTCAAAATAACCGGGGCCGTGGGAAGATGTTGCTTGCACAAGCTGCTTCTCATCTTGGAATGTCTGTTGTGCCAAGCAGCAGCGGAGCAGCAAGTCCAGTTTCTAGCTCTCCAGCTCCAATAACGCCAAATGCTCCAGCAGCTCCAACTGCTTCTGCCGGTTCAATTGGTGGAACGGTTTCAATGAATGGAAACATCCAATCTGCCAGCATAGGTGAGCAATTTAATCATGATTTTGAACAAGGGCTGAATCAAAAGGTGGTTTCACTTGATCAATGGAAGCAAAAAAACATTCAGCAGCCATTTAATCAAATGACATCAGATTCAGGAAAGTACGGACAACAAACGGTATCGGCATTTGCTACTGGCCAGCAAATGACACCAACAGGAACTGATAGCTTTTTGCAAAGTCGTGTAAAAGCACCATACCAACAAGTGATGACAGCATCACCAACTTGGGGTTCTGGAACTGTTAGTGGCTTTGCAACAGGTCAAAATGCCACATCAATTGGCACAAGCCAATACGTAGACCAACACGTCAAACAACCATTCCTGCAAGCCAAACAAGAATCACCAGGATGGGGTTCAGGAATGATCGACGCCTTCAATAGCGGCATGCGTTCAAAAGCAAGTGAAGTCACACAAGCTGCCAAAGAAATGGCGAAGAAAGTGGAACAGGCGTTTAGAGAAGAACTAGACATTCATTCTCCTTCACGTGTCATGATGAGTCTAGGGAAATTCGCATCGATTGGTGTCGTCAAAGGGCTCGATTCAGTTGATGTGAAAAAGTTTGCTGAAAATCAAGCGGGTTCATTAATCGGAGCGTTCAGCGGTATGGGTGCTTCAGGTCTTAGTGTTCAGCAATGGCTCATGGCAGCTCTGATGGCGACTGGCACATCGATGAGCTGGCTTCCAGGTCTTATGACAATCGCTCAGCACGAATCAAATGGTAACCCGAAAGCCATCAACTTGTGGGATTCCAACGCCAAGAAGGGAACGCCTTCTAAAGGGTTAATGCAAACCATTGGACCGACCTTCCATTCCAATAAAGGCAAGGGCATGAATGATATTTGGAACCCAATTCATAATGCCGTAGCAGCCATTAACTACATTAAGGGCAGATATGGAACAGTCTTCAATACACCGGGATTACGGAGTATGAAAAGAGGCGGTCCTTATAAAGGCTACGCCAATGGCGGACTGATTACTCAGGAGCAGGTAGCTAGAGTCGGTGAAGGAAACAAACGCGAGTGGATTATTCCAGAAGAAAGAGGTATTCGCGGGAGATATTTATTGACGCAGGCAGCCAAGGCACTTGGGATGCAAGTCTATGATCCATCAAATGCATCTGCTCCTTTACCAGAATCACAGATGCAGCAAGTCACCTCAGCACAGCCAGCTGGGAATGCAACAACGTCAGGCAATAAACAAATCACCATCCAGTTTAATGGTGATCAGCATTTCCATAATGGACAGGATCAGCAATCGCTGGTCGAAAAAATTAGACAAATGCTTGTAGACGAATTGGAAGTAGAGCTTCAGACAGGAACGAAAGGGGTCGTGATCGATGGGTAAATCAGTGTATCAATTGTGGATTTCCCAAGGCAAGGAGAAGTTGCGATTCCCTGTGCTTCCATCCGAACTTGAGATCACAAATAATGTACAAAATGAAACAGTGAAGGTCTCCTCCTTTGGGGAACTGACTTTTATTGATGTACCATCGGCTAAACAAGTATCATTCACCTCATTATTTCCTAAGAAATATTCGCCAATTGCTGAATATAAAAGCATTCCATCACCAGAGAATGCAATAGCGAAAATTGAACGAATGATGCGTTCAAAGAAGTCTGTGCGACTGATTGTGACAGGGACTAAAATCAATATGACGTGCAGCATTGAGAGCTTCACACACAAGGAAGGGTCTTATGACATAGGGGATCGTGAATTTACGATCGAGTTAAAGGAATATAAAACCGCATCGCCTAGGAAAATCAAACGAAAGAAAAAAGCAAAACAAACCAAAAAGAAAAGACCCTCAAAAACACCACCAAAATTGTACACTGTCAAAAAGGGAGATACTCTGTGGGCCATTTCAGGCCGTTTTTATGGCGATAGTACAAAATGGCGGCGTATTTGGAATGCCAATAAAGCAGCGATGATCAAACGAAGTAAACTCAATATTAAACAGCCGGGATATTGGATTTTTCCAGGACAAAAATTGAAAATACCACAATAGGGGGGCTGACATTGATTGAGCTTTTTGCCATCAGAAGCGGCACGATGTATGAGCTTGTCACAGAGAGTGTGACACTTCAGGGGCAAAGGTATCAGGCCCCTCGCTCTATTCAGGCGAATATTATCACAAAGCAAGGCAGTCAAACATATTACCGTGTCTCAGAAGGAGACACGGTTCTTTTTAAATGGAAAGGAAAAGAGCTGTTCAGAGGCATCGTGTTTTCTAGGACGCCTGTTGAAGGAAAGCTGACCTTTACCGCATACGATATGCTCCAATATTTAGTGAAAAACCAAGATGTATATGTTTTTTCAAATCAACGGGCAGATCAAATTTTGAGGCGGATCGGGGCAGACTTTCAAATTCCTATGACATCCATCGCAAATACAGGACATATCATGAAGTCTCTCGTTTTTAAAAATGACACGAGTTTATATGACATCATTTTAAAAGCATTGAAGGAAACGAAGCGGCAAACCGGTAGAAATTATCAAATTTATTCTGCTAAAGGCAAGATGGGGCTGAGAGCTTGGCCCGATCCAGAGGACGTGTGGGTCATTGAATCAGGCGTCAACCTCATCGGTTATCAGTACAGCACCTCCATTGAAGAGACAGCAACACGTGTGAAGATGCGCACGTCTGTAGACGAACAGGGGAAGAATAAGAAAAAAGGTAGCAAATCAGATATTGTGGTGATCGAACAGGACAAAGCGGGTCAGAGTCAGTACGGCATTTTACAGCATGTGGAGACGGTCACAGGTCAAATCAACCAGCCGCAGCTTCAAAAAAGAGCGAAAGTACGCCTAGCTGAAAAAAAAGGCGTCAAACAAGAAGTGAAAAGCATACAAGCACTCGGAATCCCTGAACTGCAAAGCGGTCTGCCAATCTATTTGAAAATCCCTGAAATCAACATCAAAAAAACCTACTGGATCGATCAAGACAAGCATGAATTCAATGGAGTGAAGCACACCATGACAATTGACGTCGTTGAGAAAAATTCCATGCCAAAGGGTGATCAAGCATGAGATTAAGTGAAGCAATTAAACGACTCGCTGTCAATGCAGTAGATGCAGCTTCTCCAATTGATCTGGTGATTGGAGAGGTCACAATGGCTTCGCCTCTTCACATCCGATTAAATGAAAATAGTAAGCTGATCATTCCAGAAGAACTGCTTATTTGGCCTAAACGCTTAAATAAGGGTGAGGATGATGAGTTGAAAAGGGGAGACAGCATTATGGTACTCGCAATGGCAGGAGGGCAGTCCTTTTACATCATCGACAAATTGTAAGGGAGGTGATGAACGTGGCACTTTCACCAGAGGAAGAAATCGAGGAAACAGAGGAAGATGAAGAGGTAGAAACCTCGACGACGTATCGCATAGATTTTGAAAATGGCAGGCTGACAAATGAAGCCATTACAGGCATTGAATCGATCCGTCAATTTATTTATATGACATTGCGAACAGAGCGCTATGCACATCCCATTTACAGTCACGATATTGGCACTGAAATTCAGGAGCTATTGACTGATACTGAAGCAACTGATGAATACAAAGAAATGGAGATTCCAAGATTGCTTGAAGAAGCATTGGTCGTTGATGAGCGGATTGATCATATTGAAGAGATAGAGGTCACGAAGCAAAATGATGCCTTTCAAGTCAAACTAACCATTGTCACAGATGAAGGCACATTAGAAATAGAGGAGGTGATGGAGGGAGATGTTTGAGGAGCAAACGTATGAGGCGTTGATGGAAAGAATGCTGGACAGGCTGCCAGATGACATAGATAAAAGAGAAAACAGCGTCATTTGGAATGCCTTGGCGCCTGCTGCTGCTGAACTCGCTCAGTCGTATATTTGGCTTGATCAAGTGTTTGAGCTTGTCTTTGCTGATACAGCACAGGGGGAATTTTTAGATCGCCGAGCGGCAGAAGTAGGGATTGAACGAAAGCCAGCTACCACAGCGGTGTGGTCCGTAACCATTCAACCAGAGAACGTAAACATTCCAGTAGGATCAAGATTCTTTATTGAAGACGTATATTTTCAATTTTCAAAGGACGGTACACTAGAATGTGAGACAACTGGTACAGCCGGCAATGGGCAATTAACAGGTCAGCCGCTGCTATCGCTTGATACCATTTCAGGTCTAGAGTCGATGATCATGAAGGAATTGGTGATACCAGGGCAAGAGGAAGAAGATGATGCGTCATTATACGATCGGTATTTAATACGCGCAAGGCGAGAGGCTGTCAGTGCTAACAGAGCCCATTACAAAAAGTGGGCCGAGGAAGTGGTTGGTGTTGGCAGAGCGAAAGTGTTCCCGCTATGGAATGGAGAGGGAACGGTCAAAATTGTCATCACAGACGGCAATCTAGATGTAGCATCTGATCTTCTTGTCGAAAGGGTCCAGGAGTATATCGACCCTGTCCCGGGAGAAGGAGAAGGACAAGCTCCTATTGGTTCAAAAGCAACTGTTGAAAGCGCCAAGTGGCTAGATATTGACATAGAAGTGTCCGTCGAACTTCAGATGGACTGGACGCTTGAAGGTGCGCAAAAAGAAATAGAAGAAAAGGTCAAAGCACTGTTAAAATCAATCGCATTTGAAAAAAGTACGATTCGAATGTCCGCCTTAAATGATATCTTGTACCATTCAGAGAGCGTGTCCGATTATGCAAATGTCTTATTGAATGGGGAGTCAAAAAACTTAGTATTACAGGACATTGAGATACCACGTCTGAGGCAGGTGAAGGTTATTGAGCAAACTTGATGAAATGAAAAACTACTTGCCGCCTTATTTCACAGAGATTTATGATGTGGATCATTTACTAAAAACGGAGGCGCCAGAGTTTGAACAATTGGACGAATCCATTTTTGATGTAACGGATCAGTTCTTCCCCTTAACAGCGACGTGGGGATTGAATCGGTGGGAAAGAATGCTCAAGGTGCAGCGAGAGTCAGATGATTCAATTGAGCTGCGCAGGGCACGATTACTCAATATGATGTCGAACATTCCACCAATTACGTATCTTTCATTAGAGAAATCAGTGAATCGATTTCTTAAAAATCCAAGTGCGATCATCCGTCTTACAGTCAACCGTTATCATTTTGCATTGCGTGTCAACCTGGATGACCTGCAAAACACAAGATATATCGTCGAAATACTCGAAACGTTAAAGCCAGCACATTTGGCGTATACGTTCACCGCCAGTCATCATACCGATGTTCATGAAACAAATGATCATCACCAGCGGCTCACACTGCGAAGCAGAGTGGGCTTTTTCGATCATATTCCAATTTTACTCAATGGTGAATTCGTATTAAATGGAACGTTCTATCTTAGCGGGATACGAGGTACTACGGAGGTCCCAGCTCGTTTTCGGCATTCATTAAAGATGAGAATGCCGCTTCAACAAGAGAAAGAAACAGCATATCGTCTGAATTATGTCATGACTGGAGCATCGTATGAAACGAAGCAAGCAGCTACGCTGACTTTGCGTGCAAAGAACCAGCTTTCACATCACGCGAAAAAGAGGATGACGTTCCGCTTACCAGTACATGTTCAAAATGAACAAGGCGGCAGTTTACTGATCAAGGAGCATTACTGGATTCTCGATGGATCCGTTCCGCTTGATGGATCAAAAATGCTGGCAGCAACTTCTAAAAAAATAGACTTATAAGGAGGATCACAATGGCTGATCAATTAACCGTAACCACACTATATGCACGTCAACAAATGGCAAAGGCACGAGCAGAAGGAACAAAACTCACAAAAGTCGTCAAAATGGCGTTCGGCAATGGAGGAACAAAGGATGGAAAACCGATCTCTCTTGACGGAACCGAACAAGCACTCAAAAAAGAACTGGTTCAAAAAAATATTGATTCATTTACCTTCATGGAACCGGCAAAAATCCGCTACACCTGCACCATCGCTGAAGGAGAACTCGCAGGCGAAGTCATCAATGAACTAGCCCTTGTCGACGAAGCCGGCAAATTCACTGCCATCCGCACCATGACAGATAAACAAAAAGATGGCGACATCGAATTTGTTTTTGAGATTGATGATATTTATTAATGGAGGGGAAAAGAAGTGGACATAAAATCACCTTTACCGTTTGAAACCTCTGACAAAGCCCATGCCAACTTATTTAACCGGATGGTCGATACACTTGTGGAGAATGACAATGCGCTCAGTAGACAAATAGAAGGAATCACAAATGAAAGCTTGTTCATTTTAACAGGCGATCAAGCCATTCAAGATGCATCAGTCAGCGGTGAGCAATATCCAAATGGGATTACGTTGATGGCTATAGCGAATGATACCGGATATCCTACAAAATTAGGTTTTGTGAAGAACGAAAAAATAAATGAGTATCGTTTTATACAATATTATTATGGCAACGGTAATGAAACAACTAGTTATTTTACTAGTACTGGTATTTGGTTTAGACAATGGTATATAGCCTCAGGGTGGACAGAGTGGCACAAAATCTCTGGTTTTCTTCATACGAACATTGGTACAACTGGTAAGCAGTTGCTTAATAATGCTGAGCGACAAAAAATCCTTTTTAATCGAAAAATCAAAGATAGTCACAATAATTTTGATATAAAAAATAGTCGTTTTATTTGTCCGGAAAACGGAATGTATCTAGTAAACGCTGGAGTCTATATTGAGACGGTTCAAATGTATGCAAATTTTGAGCTGTCTATTTTTTTAAATGGTAAAAATTATAAAAATATATCTCATTATAGACATCTCCCTGCCACACCCTCTGAAACGGCAAAACTTGATATAGGTTTATATGGGGCTGCGAATGTTCCAGCTAATAAAGGAGATTACGTTGAAATTTACATGTATATAGGCTATGCGGGAAATTCTGATCGTTATATATCTGATAATTCAGGTTGGTACAACTATTTCGATATTACGGAATTAGGCGGCCGCAATTTCCCGAGAGTGTAGGAGGATTCAGATGATTTTATATGAAGCCATTAAGTATAAATACCCCGATGCGGACCCGCAAAAAGATTTTGAACTAAGAAATGATGGCGATGGTTCGTATTTAAACGAGTGGCATCTAGATGTGCCAAAGCCAACGGTAGAAGAGTTGAAAAAATGGTGGGAGGAATCCCAAGCCAACCCGAGGTATGAACCACCTCTTCCACTAGATTATCTAGCACAAGAAGTAGCCAAAGAAAAGCTAGTGAGAAAACAGCTTGAACACCAATGTGATCTTTTAACAAATGAACTAAAGGCGCTGAAAAATGAGATCCTCTTCATTAAAGGAGGGAGTGAAACATGAATTATTGGGTTATGGCATTATATTTCCAATGGGTGACACCTGAATTAGTTAAAGAAGCAGTTGAATTAGGTGATTGTTCGATGGAAGATCTAAATGCAGGATACGAGCAAAGGATGCTCACTTTAGAGCAGTTGCAAGAAATAAAACAAGCATCAAGAGTGAAAACTGAATAGAAATAAAAGGACCATACCTGATTTTTCAATGACATGTTCAAAGCACTACTTGAGAACGATATTAGAGCAGTTCTTAAAACATACAAATGATGCGAGAATACAGCAGCTAATACAAAAAAGCAGAAATGTGATGATTCACAGAGTGATTAGATAACATTATATAGTGGAAGGAAGCGTATAGTGATAATAGATTTGAAAGGAGAATGATCATGGAGATTAAGACACCACGTACTTTTAAAACAACTGATAAAGCCCATGCTGATCTATTTAATGACATGGTTGAGGCTTTTCTTGACAATGATGTGGGTCTATTAGAGTCAATCAATCAACATATGAAAGATATAAATCCACATGCATCTGAAGCAGAAAAGAAAAAATGGAACGATTCTCAGGGCTATAAAATTACAGCGGATAATGGAAGTCATTTAATTAATGTGCGAGCTGATGCTAGGATTTTTGATATGATAAAAGGAAAAGGAACGTGTACTTTTTATGCAGCTTCTGGAGTCGAAGATTCCCCATCAAATCTTTCATTGAGAGGATTACAGACAGTAGGCCAAGATAACATTGGTACTGGCTTTGCTGTAGATATTACTGGTAATGCTTATAGTTTTTACTATAATGCTGCAGATACTACTATTAACTGGACAAAGCTCCCGTCAAATGCTGAAAGAAATAAATGGAATGATGGGCAATTGTCTAAGATTACTTCAGATAATGGAGGGGTGATTCTATCTGTTTCAGATGGTGAAGATTTACTTGAAAAGGTTGTTTCTTTAGGCCCGAAGCATGGTACATTTTATGCCACAGGTAAAGCATTAAACAGCCCAACTACAAGATCATGTCGTGGTATGTATCATTTTACTTCTCAAGATAGTAATGGAAAAGGTACATTTGGATGGGTCATAGCAATAGATTATAACAATTACATGTATACAAATTATCTTGATTTAAATTTGGGGTGGCAAGGCTGGAAACGTGTTTTAACAAAGGAGGATATGGATAATACTTCTTTTGTTGATACGTATGATCTCGATAATTCTTCTGTATCAGCCGTTGAAAATGTTCCAACAAAACTTAATTTTGGTGATACAAGATCAGACGATTTAGGAGAGTATAATCGTTCGCGAGCTGAAATTACACTGAAAAATAATGGTCTGTATTTAATTAGGCTTTATCTTAATAGCAATAACATTCCTGTTGGATCAGATAGCATTTTGTCATGTTATGTGAATGGTACAGAATTTCAACGATTAGGTAATTGGAATCCTGTTATCTCATCAAGTATATGTGTATTGTACCTTCAACAAAAGTTTAAAGCGGGGGATAAGTTAACATTTTATATTACACCCAAAAACACTGGAAGAACTATTACAGTAAATAGGGCTTATGTTACTTTGTCACAGCTAAGATAGGATTATTTGAAAAATAAAGTGTGTGTGCAAATCGGTGGAAGCTGTCGTTCAAAACTTAATGACGTTCACTTTTACTAGATTCTATTTTATGTGTTCAATACAACAAAGGAACGAGAACAGAAACGCAATGCACAATACATGTTGTTAAAATTATTGGGTCAAATTGCAGGAAGAAAGAATGAGTTTGACTCTGTTGTTTTTACAATAAAGGAAGGGAATAGACCCATGCAATCGATCCACTTTATTGGAGTGGCGTCAATCATAGGTAAGGGCAGACGTGACAAATTAATATTATAAAAATCAGGATATTTAAAAAATATGTACTTAATATTGTTCTAATGACTTGAATCCTAATGAATTCATCACGTTTGGTTCCAAATCTAAGAACGAAGTGAAATAACTGATTTTTATCATAACATCACCTAATTCGTAATGTTTTTTGGAAGGAGAATAAGATCATAAAAACACCTCAACCTTTTAAGACGAGCGATAAAGCTCATGCAGATCTCTTTAACGATTTAGTGAAAATTTTAATTGAAAATGATCAGGAACTACTAGAACAATTCAACCTTCATACGAGAGATCCAATTCGTCACGTATCTGGTTCAGAAAAGAAAAAATGGAACGAATCTCAGCTATATAAACTGACAAATGATAACGGGTCCCAATTGATCAATATTCCTGCTGGTGGCAGTATCTATGAGGGAATTAAAGCGCTAGGGGCTTGCTCATTTTATGCGCCAGGTGGTTCTGGAGTAGTCGATTCCCCAGCTATAGGCAATGCTGCACTAAGAGGCTTTCAGTTTGTAGGTCAAAATAATATTGGCGTAGGAATTGCAATTGATACATCAGGCAACTCATTTTGTTTTTCCTATCATGTGAATGACATCGGAATCAACTGGATGCAAATGCCGACTCAAAATGAAAAAAACAAATGGAATGCAGGACAATTGTCTAAAATTACTGCTGACGATGGAAAAGCTTTTGAAAGAATTAATGCAGATGATCCTAGTATTTTAGATAAGCTGATAAAATTGCCGGGAGTTCATTCATGGTACATTCATGAAGCACATCCAGATCTTCCGACAAGAAGTTCAATGAGGGCGTTGTCTGTTTTTAGTGAAAATACCTATGGATGGGTCATCGGTGCAAACAATACAGGAGATGTCTATATTAACCGTTCAACAACTGATGTAACGGGTACACAACAAGAGTGGAGCGGTTGGAAACGTCTTAATGACCATAACCTATTAAATTCAAAGGGATTAAGACTTTCCATGTCAATAGGAACTGATATTTTAACGCTGCCATCCGGCTTTTACTTTGCAGTAGGATCTAATGTTGTAAATATGCCTGTCGATAATGATTCTTCTTGGTTTAATATTGATATCTTAGAAACGGTAAATGGTAGAAAGACTATTCATGTCATTAGAAGTTATGACAACACTCATTGGTTTGGTACTGTTCATACAGATGGTGTCTTTAAAGGTTGGAAAAAATTAGTGACTGATGCTGATTTTGAAAGTGTCAAGTGGCTAGATGTCACACTAGTCAATGGTTCCTCTATTGGAGACAGAGCGATCCAATATGTTAAATGGGGGAACTTATTATTGTTGAGGGGTCACCTAATAGCAAATAGAGAAGTGATCTGTGGAAGTATTCCAAATACAGGATTACCCGATAAAGGCATAGTAGTATCAGTTCCCGTATCAGGTACAACGGGTCATAGTAAATTATATATCTATAATACAGGAGAGCTAAAACTAACTGGTTTACATGCAGTGAATAACAGTGCAGTAACTGGCTACTATTTAGACATGGTTGTTCCATTAAATTAAGGAAGTGATACAAATGATAGAAGCCTATGAATACAATCAGCAAAATGAATTGATCAGACCTATCGAAGTGTTCGAAAGGGATGATGATGGAAATTATATTATTCCAGAGCAATGCACAACAATTGCACCACCCAATAATCCTTCTTTTTATAAGGCTGCATTTGATGTGAAAAAACAACAATGGTATGAATCAGCGACCCAAGAGTATAAAGACAGCTTAAAACCGGCCCCTCTCCCGCCAAGTGATATAGAACTTTTAAAGAAACAAAATGCTTTGTTATCAAAACAATTAACGCAGCTATTAGCTATGCAAAAAGTAGGTGCTTCAGATTGATGTTTCCAACTGTAGCGGATATCAAACAATTCTGGGACTGGCAGTGTTACGGCCCAGAGGACATTGCATTTTATGTAAGCATTGGCTGGATCTCGGCAGAAGACTATCAAAATATAACTGGAGAAATATACAAAGCCTAATGGCTTTATTTTTTTGCCGGAAAGAAGGTGATTCAAATGGAAGTAGATGTCGTTCAAAACTTAATGACACAAGGCCCATTCGCCGTTCTTTTTTGCTGGATTCTGTTTTATGTTCTCAACACAACAAAAGAACGAGAAAACAAACTCAATGAGCAAATCGAGGCGCAAAATGATGTGTTAGCAAAGTTTAGTGAGAAGTATGACGTCGTGATCGACAAGCTCGATAAAATTGAACGGAATTTAAAATAGGAGGAAAACATCATGAAAACATTCGACAAAGGCACTGTGATTCGCACAGTGCTTCTTTTTATTGCGCTTATCAACCAAACGCTTGTCATGTTTGGACAAACAGTGCTGCCGATTAGCGAGGAGCAAGTGCAAACCGTAGGAGAGGCACTATATGTGGCAGGTTCCACAATTTTCACTATGGTCACTGCCATGATCGCTTGGTTTAAAAATAATTATGTGACCTATAAAGGTCAATTGCAAAAAGATGCCCTGAAACAAAGAGGGTTAACAAAATAATTCTTAAAGGAGAAACAATATGGTGAAGATCATTCAAGCACTCATCCCAAAACAGAATCGCAACAGACCAGGAAACAGGATGAAGCCGCTCTATATTACGGTGCATAATACATCGAACACTGGACGGGGGGCTGATGCGGCAAATCATGCAGCATTTGTTGCTCGGGCAAGTACCGGGGTTAGCTGGCACTACACGGTCGATGATCAGGTCATTTATCAGCATTTACCTTTAAACGAAAATGGCTGGCACGCAGGAGATGGTAGAGGAACTGGCAATATGAAATCAATTGGAATTGAGATTTGTGAAAATGCAGGCGCTAATTTTGAACAGGCTGTTAAAAACGCCCAATGGCTTATTCGGAAACTGATGGGGGATTTAGGAATTCCTTTATCAAACGTGGTGCCACATAAGCATTGGAGCGGGAAAGAGTGTCCGCGTAAGCTGTTAAATCGTTGGGATGGCTTCAAGGCTGGTATTGCATCAGCATCAAGTCAAATGACAACAGCTAAACCTGTGAAAGAAACATCTATCAAAACCATATCAACGAGATCAACATCTAAAATCAACAAGGTCAAAAAAACATACAGTTTGCCCGCAGGTATTTTAAAAGTGACGAAGCCTCTTACAAAAGGGTCAGCTGTAAAAGCCGTACAACAAGCCCTAGCATCGATTTATTTTTATCCTGATAAGGGAGCGATCAATAATGGAATCGATGGGTACTACGGACCCAAGACTGCGAATGCAGTGTCTCGATTTCAAATGATGCATGGGTTAACCCCAGATGGCATATATGGTCCAAAGACCAAAGAAACATTAAGAAAGGTCATAGAAAGTTAACACATATGGAATGGATCAACCCTTATTTATTATAAAAAAGTAAAATAAAACCATTTTTGGTGTTATTTGTTGTATAATGATGAAAATGAATGGAGGGGTTGTATGAAGCGGATAAGTGTAATGATGTCTCTTTGTTTCATTGTCATGTTCCATTTTAATATGGAAAAGGTTGCAGCTAAGACCGTTTATCGAGAAGTAGAAGTTGATTTCATCATGACGGAACAGGAAAAAGATTTGTGGGTACCAGGAGGTCAAAATAATCCTGAACAATATCCATCTACTTATGGCTACCAATTTTCTATACTAAATGCAGAGGGTTGTACTTTAGAGGTGACACTCTACAGAACATCCTTATCAGGAACGGATTTTCCTTCATCAGTCAAAGAGTATACAGGTAACCAATATGATCTAAGTGCAACAGACCGAATTTTATCAAGTGGGCGCTACATTTATAGACCCCATGGTATTAAACTGACCAAAAAAGAAGGCTGTGGGGATGTTGAAATAAAAGGAGTCTTTGGTTATCAAATTCAAGAACCAGACAAATAAGCTTTTATGAGTAAAATCAAATGAAAAAGCCTATCCATCATTGGATAGGCTTTTGATAATGGAGCATAGCGGGATCGAACCGCTGACCTCTACGCTGCCAGCGTAGCGCTCTCCCAGCTGAGCTAATGCCCCGAAGTATTACGACATAACTTATTATAATCAATCCTCCTGTAAAATTCAAGCTGTAAAACACAAACACCCCGGCTATTTTTCTTTCTGAACAATTGGAATATAGTCAAAGATGTCTCCCGAATGAACCGAGTGGGCTAATCGTCTAAGCCAGTCATAATAGGCTTTTGAGCTTTCAAGCTGTTCAATGAGCTGTTTCGCTTCCTCTCTTTCATGTTCCTCCGCCTGATCATCATGAGCTACATCTTGAAGGCGTTCTTGCGCTTCTTCAATCGCTGCTAGATTGACCTCAACCTCACGTTCCCATTTTTGCGGGAAGAAGTTCATGAAAAACTTAAAAAAGTCTTTCTCAGCAACAAAGCTGTGTTTTCTTCGGCCACGGTGAAAGGTCTTTTTGACAATATTCATGTCTTGGAGTTTTTTCACACCTGTACTCATACTAGGCTTACTCATTTGCATCTCTTCACGCATTTCATCCAGCGTCATTTCCTCATTTAAATACATCGTCCCATATAAAATACCCGCACTTCTAGTAATGCCATAGAGATCCATTGTTTCAGCGATGGAATCAATGACGAGATCTTTAGCAGCTAAAATGCGGTCTTCTGCTTGTGGCTGTTCCTGCTTTTTCATCTTGTCCCTGCTTTCTATTAAGTGAATTCAATACGTTCAAAAAAATCTTTATGGACTATATGTTAACGAAAGAATGCAAAATGTCAAAATAAAAGAAGCATATCCACCCTTTGACAGAAAAATTTGAACATGTTAAGTTAATTATGTTCAAAACGTTAAATTTTTATTTAACAAACTTACCAAAGAGAATCAGAGGAGGTTCCTTCTATGAGTCAAACACTATTTATCGATGGACAATGGGTTGGCGCTAAGAGTGGCGACACAAGAGATATCATCAATCCATTTAATCAAGAAGTGATCGCGACAGTCAGTGAAGGATCAAGAAATGACGCGCAGTTAGCCATTAAGGCAGCAAGAAAAACCTTCGATCAAGGTGATTGGGCAAACATGCCTGGACTTGAAAGAGGAAATATTGTGTTTAAAATTGCGGAATTGATTAGACGAGACCTTGATGAATTAGCCAAATTAGAATCACTTGATACGGGTAAAACATTAGAGGAAAGCAAAGCAGATATGGACGATATTGCGAATGTATTTCAATATTATGCAGGTCTTGCTGATAAGGATGGCGGGGAAATCATTGCATCGCCTATTCCAAATTCAAAAAGTGAATTAGTCCGAGAACCTGTCGGTGTATGCGGTCAAATCACTCCTTGGAACTATCCATTGCTTCAAGCGAGCTGGAAAATCGCTCCTGCCCTTGCAGCTGGAAATACAATCGTACTAAAGCCAAGTGAAATTACACCATTAACCACGATCAAAGTTTTCAAACTTATGGAAGAAGCGGGCGTTCCAGCAGGCGTTGCCAACTTAGTGCTTGGACCTGGAGCAACTGTTGGAGATGAGCTGGCTGTCAATGACCAAGTCGATTTAATTTCATTCACAGGCGGTATTGAAACAGGGAAGAAAATCATGCAGGGAGCCAGCGGGAATGTGAAGAAAATCGCCCTTGAGCTCGGCGGGAAAAACCCGAATATCGTCTTTCAAGATGCTGATTTAGACGTAGCGGTTGACCAGGCAATGAATGCTGTGTTTTTCCATGCAGGGCAAGTGTGTTCAGCAGGTTCACGCTTGTTAGTGGAAGAATCTATTCATGATGAATTTTTAGAAGAACTGGTGAAGCGTACGAAAAAAATCAAGCTAGGCAACGGCTTTGATGAAGGAACCCAGAGCGGACCGCTCATCTCAGCTGAGCATCGAGAAAAAGTAGAAAAATACGTCAGCATCGGTTTAGACGAAGGAGCAACCTTAGAGACAGGTGGGAAACGACCTGATGCAGAGGAGCTTCAAAAAGGATTCTTCTACTTGCCGACGATTTTCTCAGGCTGTACATCAGAGATGCGAATTGTACAGGAAGAAGTGTTTGGACCAGTCCTCACTGTCGAAACCTTCCGATCAGAGGAAGAAGTCATCGAGCTGGCAAATGACACGATTTATGGTTTAGCAGGAGCGGTGTGGTCTTCTGATATTGGCAAAGCCGAACGAGTGGCTCGTCAATTAAGATTAGGCACGGTATGGATCAACGACTTCCATCCTTATTTTGCCCAAGCACCGTGGGGCGGATATAAACAATCAGGTCTTGGACGTGAATTAGGACGTACGGGCCTTGAAGAATATACGGAACTAAAACATTTATATCGAAATACAAAACCAGAAGCGGTTCATTGGTTTAAATAAATATCACTTATCTGGAGGAGATTCTATATGACTTTAAATATGAAAATTGAAAGCATGCAAAAATTCCATACGTTTGAAATTCCGACTGTCATCAAGCATGGCATTGGGGCAGTGAAACATGTTGGGGAAGAAGTAAAAGCATACGGCGTTTCAAAGGTATTGCTTGTCACAGATCCTGGTATTTATCAAGCAGGTGTTGTAGATCCAGTGATTGCTTCATTAAAAGAAGCGCAAATTGATGTGGTTCTATTTAATAAAGTAGAACCAAACCCGCCAGTCCGTTTAGTGAATGAAGGATCTGCGTTATATGAAAAAGAAGGTTGTAATGGTTTAGTCGCAGTAGGTGGCGGAAGCTCAATGGATACAGCGAAGGCTATCGGTGTGGAAGCGACTCATGAAGGATCAGTTCTTGATTACGAAGCGGCTGAGGGGAAAAAACCGCTTGAAAATAGAATCCCTCCGTTAACCACAATTCCGACAACGGCTGGTACAGGTTCAGAGGTCACGCAGTGGGCAGTGATCACTGACGAAGAAAGGGAATTTAAATTCAACACAGGTGGACCGCTCATTGCAGCTCACCTAACAGTGATTGATCCTGAGCTTCATGTATCTATGCCGCCGCATGTGACGGCAATGACGGGTATCGATGCGCTTGCGCACGCGATCGAATGCTATACGATGAAGTTTGCTCAGCCAATTACAGATGCGGTAGCGCTCATGGCCATTGAATATGCTGCTCATTATATTCGCCGTGCCTTTGCCGATGGAGAGGATTTGGAAGCAAGATATGGCATGGCACAAGCCGCGATGCTTGCCGGACTTTCCTATGGCAGTGAATCAGCTGGCGCAGCCCATGCGATGAGCCAAACGCTTGGGGGTATTATTCCTGTCGCACATGGCCAATGTGTAGCGGCAATGATGGGACCTGTCATGGAATATAACTGGAAAGGGTACCCAGAGAAGTTCGCTCGAATTGCGCAAGCATTCGGAATTGATACAAGCAGAATGATAACAGAGGAAGCCGCAAAAGCAGCAGTGAATTGGATGTATGATTTAGTGGAAGACCTAGAAGTTCCTTCATTAGAAGAACAAGGTGTACCAAAAGATATGATCGATCGCTTATCTAAAGAAGCAATGAAAGATCCGCAAACAGTTGGAAATCCAAGAGACCTGAACGAAAAAGCATACAACTGGATTTACGCTCGCTGCTTTGATTTAACACCTAAAACAGTGTAACAATGAAAAAAGGCTCCCAAAAGGGAGTCTTTTTTACATCTTATAGCTGTTCTTTAATTTCTTTAATTTGATGAATATGGCGCTTTTCATGTGCGCCGATAAAATCAAGGTATTGCTTTAATGAAAGTTCTTCAAACACAGGATGTGCAATCACGCGTTTGAAATCTTCCTCTGTAAACGTTGATAAAATTTGATTTAATTTCTCACGAGCTGTATCAAGCTCATCTTTTAAATGTGTAGGTGTCACATGCTTGCGCTCTGGCTCAACAATACTAGGCGCAGTGGCTTTTCTTGAACGATCCTCTGCCATTTCCACCGGCTTTGGCTCATATTCTTTAATCGGTGCTTTTTTCCCCTCGGCAGCTAGATGTTTTGCTGCAACTAGGTCCATCTTCTTTAAATGATCTGCCACCTCTTGAATACTCCAAGTATCATCAGATAATTTTTGATTCAATTGTTCTTCGTTCAAACCTTGCAGCTCTTGCCACAATTCTTGTCTTGCATCATGTAATAAACTCATTTTCATCACCTCAAGATCAAATTTTAACATACTGGTACATGACAATCATTCTTGAGCTATCGTTGAATTCCTTTGAAGAATTGTGAGGAAATTTGAAACCTTTACAAAAGTGGTTCGTATTACCTGTTAGAAGGAATACACTTGGATGTGAGCATGGTCTAAATGAATGAAAGGCTGCTCATTTCATAAAGAAAGGGTGAGGAAGATGGATGTGTTTGGGCTGCCTCTTCAGACGCTGTACTTATACATATTGATGGTATCAGGAATCCTGACGCTTGTTTTCGTCTTTTTTGGCGATGTATTTGATGGATTGTTTGAAGCGATTCCTGTCCCGTTCCTTCAACCAACATTGATCCTCGCATTTCTTACCTTTTTCTCGGCTGGAGGATTTATCTCTGAAAAAACAGCAATTGTAGGAAGTGGACTTGGCGCAGTATTATCTACCATTCTCGCAGTGGTTCTCGTTACTTGTTTAAATGTATTTGTCTTAGTCCCGCTTTCCTCTGCTGAAGAATCTCTTTCATATACGGAGGCCGACCTAAAAGGAAGAACTGGGGAGATCATTGTATCTGTACCAAAAGATGGGTTTGGAGAAGTGCTGTTAATTAGTAACAGCGGGAAAATCTCAAAGCCTGCCGTCAGTTTCGACGAAGAGGAGATTCCATATGGAACCCGGGTGCTGGTCGTCGAAGTGAACAAAGGCGTGTTATCTGTTATACCAAATGAAGAAATCTAGGAGGGAATGCTATGCCAGGAACAACCATATTAATTATTATTGGAATTGTGCTTGTGATTCTCATTGCACTTATTGGTGTATTTGTTTCGAAATACCGGACAGCTGGTCCAGATGAAGCATTAATCGTCACAGGAAGTTACCTCGGAAGTAAAAATGTCCACGTGGATGAAGGTGGAAACAAGATTAAGATTGTAAGAGGTGGAGGTACCTTTGTACTCCCTGTTTTTCAACAAGCAGAGCCGCTCAGCTTACTATCTAGCAAGCTAGATGTTTCAACGCCTGAAGTCTATACTGAACAAGGTGTACCAGTCATGGCCGATGGAACGGCGATCATTAAAATTGGCGGATCAATTGAAGAAATCGCCACTGCGGCAGAGCAGTTTTTAGGGAAAACAAAAGAAGATCGTGAAAATGAAGCAAGAGAAGTACTAGAAGGACACCTTCGCTCCATTTTAGGGTCAATGACAGTTGAAGAGATTTATAAAAACAGAGAGAAATTTTCTCAAGAAGTACAGCGTGTCGCTTCTCAAGATCTAGCGAAAATGGGTCTTGTCATTGTATCGTTTACAATCAAAGATGTCCGTGATAAAAATGGCTATTTAGAATCACTAGGTAAACCTAGAATTGCTCAAGTGAAACGCGATGCAGATATTGCAACAGCAGAAGCAGATAAAGAAACACGTATCAAACGTGCAGAAGCAGATAAAGATGCGAAGAAATCTGAGCTTGAGCGTGCCACTGAAATCGCTGAAGCAGAAAAAATCAATGAGCTGAAAAGAGCAGAATTCAGACGTGAACAAGATACAGCAAAAGCAAGCGCCGACCAAGCGTACGATCTTGAAACAGCTCGTAATCGTCAGCATGTAACTGAACAAGAAATGCAAGTCAAAATCATTGAACGTCAGAAGCAAATTGAATTAGAAGAAAAAGAGATCCAGCGTCGTGAGCGTCAATACGATTCTGAAGTGAAAAAGAAAGCAGATGCGGACCGTTATGCTGTTGAGCAGTCGGCTGCGGCGGAAAAAGCGAAGCGTCTTGCAGAAGCAGATGCGAAGAAATACAGCATTGAAGCAATGGCAAAAGCAGAAGCAGAGAAAGTTCGGATTGACGGGCTTGCCAAAGCGGAAGCCGATCGTGCAAAAGGGGAAACAGAAGCAGAAGTCATTAGGTTGAAAGGACTTGCGGAAGCAGAAGCGAAAGAGAAAATTGCAGAAGCATTCGAACAGTATGGTCAAGCGGCGATTCTTGATATGATTGTGAAAATGCTACCTGAATATGCGAAACAAGTATCTGCTCCACTTTCTAACATTGATAAAATTACAGTTGTTGATACAGGTGGTAACGGGGAAGGCAGCGGCGCCAACAAAGTGACCAGCTATGCGACAAACCTTATGTCCAGTCTTCAAGAAAGTCTGAAAGCTTCTTCTGGAATTGATGTTAAAGAAATTATTGAGAATTTCTCTGGCAAAGGCAATGTGAAACAAAGCATCCAAGAACTGACGAATGAAATCAAACAGCCAAGAAAAAAAGAAATCGCTGAACGTCAAATAGAAGAATAAAATCAAAAGACACCTTCTGATAGAGGGTGTCTATTTTACTTGGGGTACATGCCGGTGTCTTTTGATAGATGAAGAAAGATTCACAAGAATGCCTGCGGATATCATCATGAACACCAATGAAGACCCGCCGTAGCTAATAAAGGGAAGGGGTATGCCTGTAATGGGGAGAAGCCCGAAGACAGCTCCTAGATTAAAGCCTGCTTGAATCATGATTTGAAAAGTAAGCCCGATCGTTAATAGCTTTCCAAATGGATCTTGTAAATCTTGAACGATTCGAACGGCGCGATACATGATGAGTAGGTAGGCACCCAACACAAACGACAGCCCCATGATTCCCAGCTCTTCACTGATGATGGCCATAATAAAATCAGTATGGGCTTCAGGAAGAAATCCTAGTTTTTGAATGCTTCCGCCTAAACCATTCCCGGTAAGCCCTCCTGAATTCATGGCAAGATAAGAATGGATCAGCTGATAACCATCTCCATCCTCATACATGAAAGGATCACGAAAAGAAGTGATTCGTTTCAAGCGATAAGGAGCGGTCACAGCAAAAAAAGTGATCCCTGCCGCAGCCGTCGAACCTAGTAGAATGAGGTGGCGTGTTTTAAGTCCAGCACATAATAAGACGATACCGCAGCTCAATAAAATAGAAACTGCTGTACCTAAATCTGGCTGTTTTAAAATCAATAAAAAAGCTAGACTTAAAAGAAGAAGTGGAGGCAGTACTCCTTTTTTAAAGGATGTAATGTACGCTTGTTTCCTTGCATATACATAGGCAAAATAGATGATCATCACTAATTTCACAGCCTCAGACGGCTGGATGATCAGAGAGCCCAATTGAACCCATCGCTGTGAATTGTTTTTGACAACACCGATTCCAGGAAGCAGGACAAGGATAAGACATAACAATGACAGCATAACAAGCCACCGAATATATTTACGGTAAGCTTGATATGGAACCAGGGCCGCGGCGATGAAAAAGAAGAACCCAATCAAAAGCCATTGCCACTGTTTCATGAAGAAGTAGCTGCCCTGTCCATATTTTATTTCGCCTAAAGGATAACTCGCACTGTACACCATCAGTAATCCAAAGAAACAAAGACAAACAATCGTCCCAGCAAGAATGTAGTCGATTTTTTTTAGGTGAGAAAGAATCAATGACATCACCTTCAATCCCAGTTACGTCCAAACATGTAGGATGAGGACCTCAAATTGACACTAAAGACAAGGCCAATGGCGATCATATTGGTTAAAAGCGCACTGCCCCCATAGCTGATAAAAGGAAGGGCAAGACCAGTCACAGGCATTAGCCCTACTGTCATCCCAACGTTTTGGAAGACTTGAAAGACGATCAGCCCAACCACCCCAGCACATATATAAAGCCCATAAAGGGTATTCGCATGCATAGCCACATGAATCATTCGATAGATCATCATAAGATATAAACAGATCAATAGGGAGGCGCCGATAAAACCAAACTCCTCACCAATAACTGCAAATATAAAATCTGTGTGGGCTTCAGGGATATTTCCCCCTTGTACTTGATTTCCTTTTGTATAACCGCTTCCTGATAATTGTCCTGACCCAATGCCAAGCATTGCTTGTTTCAGTTGATACCCATATGTCGAATCAAATTCATCTGGGGAGAGCCACCCATAAATGCGATCAAGCTGATGAGGTTTAATCACTTTTGTAAAGTGCTCAAAATGTTCATTGTGCAAGTAGGTCAAAAATGCAAGAAGCCCGAGAAAAGAAGCGATTAATGCAGCGATCATCTTACTTGAAATGCCTGACACAAGCATCAGTGTAAAAGCTATAGACAAGATCACAAGTGCCGTTCCCAAATCTGGCTGAATTAAAATCAGGAAAAAAGGAACAGCGGTCCAGCATATGATGTTCATTGTGGGAATCATGCTTTCTTTAAACGCAAAGCGCTGATGTTTGTATCGATTTAAAATAGCCGCTAACAGAAGAATGACAAAAATTTTCATAAATTCTGATGGTTGCACTTTCATGGGCCCCAAGCTGATCCATCTTTGGGAGCCATTTTGATTCGTGCCAAAAAAATGAACGAGAATGATGAGGAAGAGACCACCTGCAAATAATCGAAAAGATAACCGCTCAAGCAGTTCATAATCAAAGTAAGCAACTGCCGCCATAAGGCCAAAGCCGACGATATACCAGAAAACTTGTCTTTTGACGAAATAAAACATATCTTGCGTTTCATACTGTCCCGATCCGCTATACACAGCCAGCAGGCTGATCACAAAGAAGCAAATGACAGTGAATAATAATGCGAAGTCAATGCTGTTCTGTTTTTTCATGTCTCCGTCACCTGCTATGACCTATTTGTCAGCTGGTTTAATACGACCTGCACCGCTGCAGCGTCATCAATATAGCCGATCGGAAAAATATAATCTGGTATTAAATCAACGGGCATAATGAAGTAAAGTAATGCGCCTCCCATCAACATCAATTCTCGAGAAGTACCCCGTGCGCTCATGAACGAGCTGTACATGCTTTTCAATTGATCAAGAAATGGCCCAACACCGCTTATCGTGTCTATCTTTTTTTCAAACTTTGCTGAGATCGTTTCTTTTCCCTCGTCTGATTGACTATAGGTCTCATATTCATTTAACTTCTGTTTCAATTCATTCTCGCTGAACGTTCCGTCATAGACATCATGATCTTTCAGCGTTCGCTCAATCTCTTCTACCGCTTGAATGAACGTATCACCGTGAACTCTTTCGTTTTTAATTGAAAATCCAGCCGTGATCAATAGATGATCTAAAGAAATGTGTAGAGCATCTGAAAGCCGCTGTAAATGGTTCAAAGTCGGTTTTCTTTTTCCGTTCATGATTCTAGACAGTGTGGCTTTATCAATTTCTGTTTGTGTACTCAGTTCTCTTAATGAAAGAGAACGTATTTGCAGTTGTTCTTTTAAAAACTGCCGAAGCTCAGTTGTTTTAAATTCCATCTCTTTCCTCACCCTTTTCATAAAGTTCAACTCTTTAATAGAAGAAGTCGTACCCAATATATAGGGGTGTTGACAAAATGTCAACGAATATCCATTAGGGATTGAATTTTATAAAATAGCAACTTATCATATGAAACATAGAGTAGGAAATTGCTAAAAGGGGTGTTCAGATGAAGGTTAGACATGCAGTACATAATGATATTCCTAAAATTGCCGAAATTCATGTGAAGAGCTGGCAAACGACTTATCACGGCATTATTTCACAAGAGTATTTAGATGATTTAAATGTAGAGGAGCGGGAAGAGAGCTGGAGAAGCAGGTCGCTTGAAGGCACGTTTGTCGCAGAGGATGCTGACGGAGTATTTGGTTTTGCTTCCTTCGGAAAACAGCGTGATGAGAGATATTCAATATATGATGGTGAGCTTTATGCCATCTATTTGTTGCAGAGAAAACAGAAATCAGGAGCGGGTATGGCTTTGATTGCAAAAGGTGTGGATTATTTAATAGAGAAAGGCTATCAGAATATGCTGCTCTGGGTATTTGAGCAAAATTCAGCTAAGCAATTTTATCAAAAACTTCAACCTAGTTTTGCCGTCACCAGCCAGTTCGAGCTGGCTGGTGAGAACCATGAAGAAATAGGGTATGGATGGGAACTATCTGTACTAAGTGCTCATGTTCAACAGATTATATCGTCAGCTTCCAGTAATAATGAGAGAAAAAAGTAAAAAGGGTGGCGAGTAAAATATAAGATATAAAAGGAGAAGCCTCTACTTTTCCTTTCACACCTGCTATTTTTAATGCCTCATAGAAACTGGCCAAAAAGTAGGCGAGACTGAGGATGTAACAGCACAGCATAATGGAGTAAGGATTCATTGTCGTACCTCCAGTATGAAATTTTCTACTATTAATAGATTCAATAGAGCAGCAAATTATGCATAAAAAAATAACCCGCTGAAACAGCTGGGTTATTTTTGTCGAGGAAAAACCAAACGAGACGCACTAGGGATGAGTAAACAAAGAACAATACTACAAATGATAAATGAAGGAATCATATATGTGCTGTTATAAACTAATGAATACACCCATCCTGGTGTTCCTTTTGGTGCATATTGAGAAAAGAAAACTACGCCTGAAATAAAGAACGTCAGCAGCCTGAAAAAACTGGCGACAAATACAGCTAGGATAATATAGAAGAATTGTTTCTTTCGCTTTTTATCCTGAATGGCTTTTTTAATTGATCCTGAGAATAGCCCGCTTAAACAAATCACAACAGATGCGACAAAGTAATCGAGAAATCCTTGTACAGGTGTAGCAATAATAGGATTGTTCATCAGCTGCAGTCCTGCGATTAACACACCGATGATAAATCCAGCAGACACCCCCCATCTAATGGACATGAGAATGACAGGAATCATGATCAGTGCAATTGACCCGCCGTTTGGCATTCTTAAAAAGAGACCTGATAAATAATCTAAAACAAGTGCAAGAGAAGTCATGATGGCGATCTCCATCAGTCGTACTAATTGATTTGATTGCTGCATAAAAAAATCCCCTTTTCACGAATTGTGCAAGGAGAGACCATGTCAGGATGAGTATGTGATTCATAGAAAAACATATCGGCTTGAATACAATGCATGTATGCAAGTGATTCCACATTCCTACTTCAGTATTAACTGACAGGTTCAAAGGGTCAGAACAACGAATTGTTCACTCTCAGCACAAAGCTCCCCCTGCGGTTATTTAATTTCAATCTATTATAAATATACTAAAGACCTACAGGATCAACAATAGTGAATTACGGAGTTAAGCCCTTTTTGTACGAATATATAGGAAGAGATCAAGAAAAATAAATTATTTAGAAAAAATACTTGTTTCTTCTTTTAAAAGGTGTTATATTTGTATTCGCCGCTGAAACAGCGCGGTTGAGAAATAACATTCAAGAAAAAAGTTGTTGACTTCATCTTGATAGAATGTTATATTAATAAAGTCGCCTCTGAGCGAAAATGAAGATGATCTTTGAAAACTAAACAAGACAAAACGTACCTGTTAATTCGAGTTTTTATAAAAAATCCTATGATACTTCATAGGTAGTCAGTCGGACTGACGAGGCAGGAAATGATCACATGCTAAGTTCGCTACATCGTGTAGCAACGCATGTGTGATATGCATCCTGCATACCTCGGAGAGTTTGATCCTGGCTCAGGACGAACGCTGGCGGCGTGCCTAATACATGCAAGTCGAGCGGACAGAAGGGAGCTTGCTCCCGGATGTTAGCGGCGGACGGGTGAGTAACACGTGGGTAACCT